>NZ_QMEW01000029.1 GCF_003284965.1 Mycolicibacterium sp. GF69 | reverse complement strand
GGAGGGCGAGAATTCGGACAGCTACAAGGTTTTCCCGGATTACTCGCAACTAGTTCCGGATCGGACACTGGTTCCTGGTACCTGGCTCAAAGGTGCGAATCGCTGGCTGCCCATGTTTCGTTTCGTTACGTTCCGTTTCGTCTTTCGTTATGTGCTATTCGGTGACGAAAGTGATAAGATGGCGGTATGACTGATGCGAACGCAGCCGCGGCGACGGCCGTTGACCGCTGTCACTACCCCGGTTGCTCTCGTCCTCGCCGCCCAGACCCGGCCACTGGCCGTCCTTCTCGCTACTGCGAGCGGGCCGACGACAGTGGCGGGCCGGTTCACAACCGCGCGAACGCATGGAAGGCACGCCGCACGCAGGCCCCTTCGGGCGAAGCGCGACACACTGAAACCGAGCAAGCCGATGCACCGGTCTCGATGGCGCGGGCGACCCTTGAACAACGTCTTGCCGAGTTCCCTCAGAGGGTGTCTGAGATCCGCCAATATCTCGATGACGTGCTGGTCGGGATTCGCGCGGCCGGCGATGTCGAAGCCGCCGGGGCCGAGGTCGAGGACGCCCACCGTGACGCCCTTGCCAAAGTCACCGAAGCCGAGCGCCGTGCCACCACTGCCGAGCGCACCGCGCGGGCCGCCGACGAGCGAGCAGCGCAGGCACACCAGGAACGCGAGGAAGCCGACGCGCTCGCCGAAGACGCTCTCACCGAGGTTGAGCGACTCCGCAACGCTACCGAGGCTGAAATGGCCGAACTGCGCTCGCAGACCGACTCAGCTGTCGCAGCGGCAGAAGCCAGCCTTGCCGATGCTCGCGCTCGGTTCGGCGAGCAACTCGCAGAACGGGACCGCCACGTCGAGACCGCCCGCGAGGCAGCCAAAGCCGCACAAATCGAGGCCAGCGCAGCCCAAGCAGCACTGGCCGCGGCGAATGAATCGGCCGAGCGTGAACGGCAGACCGCGGCGCAGTTGCGCGGCCAACTCGACCAAGCTCGAACGGATTCCGAGGAAAAGCAGTCCACCCTGCGCAGCCAGATCGACACTGCGCGCGAGGAAGTCCGCGCGGCCACGGCAGACGCTGCGGCGCTACGCGTCGAACTCGCTACAGCTCAGGCACGCGCCGAGTCGGCAGAACGAGCCGCAGACACCGAGCGCGCCACAGTGTCCACCCTTACCGCCGAACTTGATCGTGTCCGCGTCGAGCAACGATCCGAACGTGAACGCTTGCAGACTGCCCACGCTGAGCAGCTCGCACTCGTACAGCGCAGCGCAGATGACAGAGTGCAAGCCCTCACCGACGCGCTCACCCTCGCGCGGCAAGCGACCGGAACCGCCAGCAGCGATGGCCCCGCCAGCCCCGAGAAGAAGGCACCCCGGGAACGTCCTGCGAGCAAGAAGACGCCCGCCCCGCAGGCCCCGCGCGAGTAGCTACCGGCACTGCTCCCCTGCCGAAGGAAGGCGCGTGAGAAACAGCACATGATCCCGAATCAGCTGCCCAGCGTGTGGCTCGGTGAGGCCCGTGCGAACCTGCATGCCTCGGTGAGGGCAATGGCTCAACCGCGACTGCGGATCGTCCACGCCCGTAGGGCCTGGACTTTCGCCATGTACGTCATGGTGAATGAGGCCGACGATGCCCAACCCTCTGAACTCGACGCTGCCACCGTCTTTGCCGACGAAGCTGTCGGCCACATCACCGCCGCGCACGCCGAACTCGACGGCCCACATCCCTCAGGCGTGCGCAACTAACCCTCTTCTCCTCGGCCCCGAGAACGCCGGCGAGCTGCGGCAAGTGCGCGGTCGCGGACCCATGCCGATACGGCCTGTCCGTCGGCTTCGGCTGCGGAGTCGATGATTTCGCGCTCTTCCTCGGTGAACCGGACCGGCACGGCAGCGCTTCGGCGTTGCCCCGCCTTCAAAGGCGGTCTTCCGGGAGACGGCATACGTCGATGATAATCGACTACACAATCCCTATCCGCCGACTTCATTAATCGACTACACTAAAAGCCATGAACGCAGCCGACCAAGACGACCGTGCCGTGGGTCGACTCACCGTGACTGACCTCGCCGGTGTGGTCTATTCGTCGGGCAGAGTGTTCGACGGACTGTCCACCGGCCGGCTGGACACTGAGAACTTCCTGCGGACCGGCAGCCTTGACGGCGTGGCATCGCGCGCTGACCTGGCACTCCTGGAAGATCTACGCGATGCGGCCCAGTTCGTCATCGACCACGCCGCGCATCGAATCGACGCCGGATTCGTGCAGGCCATTAACGCCACCCTCACCCGCAGCGCAGCCCTGCATCCAGGACGGTTACGAACCCAGGAACAGGCCATCGGTGTCACTACGTCCTACGGTCGCCACGCCCCCGACGCGCTCACCGAAGATCAGCTCCAAGTCTTGCTGGACAACGCGACCCGCAGCCCCGACGCCGAAGAAAACGCACTGGACTTGTTCGTGAACCTCGCTAAAGCGCAGCCGTTCGAGGACGGTAACAAACGCACGGCCGTGTTTGTCGCCAACAGCCTGCTCATCGGCGCCGATGCCGGTGTCTTGCTCACGATCCCGGTCGATGACAACGACCCAGGTGTAGCGAGAGCATTCAACGACCTCCTGGCCAGGGCCTACCTCTACAACGAACACGAGGCAGTGAAAACACTGCTACGCCGCGGTGGGCTCACCCAGATCAGCAGGTAACCCCGCACAACGGTTCCTGCGCCATGCCTGGTACCGACACCGCGACTCAATACCCAACGGATACAAGGAGACAGAGTGACATGGGAGCTGACGGAGCTACGTCACTGTGGACGTTCGAAATTGAAGGTCCAGGATACCCAGGCGGGTACTACACCCCGGCCGAGGAATGGGTGAAAGCCGAGTCCGCCGCCCGGTGGCTCGCGCTGGCACTTCACGACTTTGGCGCCATTGCAGGTGACCGCGAGAATGAAACCAAGCAACGCGCGCGTGAGTTTGCACCGCTGATCGAGCAGGTGACGACTACGCATTCATGGGTTGAGGGCGGCCACACGATAACGGTAATCAGAATGGATTCCTCAGCAAGCGACCCCAGCCGCATGGGAACGATGGCAGTCCGTCGGCGGATTCGTCAACGACAACGAGATCTGGCCAGCTCGGGAGGCGGCCCCGACGACACCGCTACCGTTCATCCGTAACACCTCGCAGCAGAGCAGAAGGGACAAAGTCACATGGACAATCAGAGCAGCAAACAACCGCACGTCGCCGGTGAAGTATTCGAGGCGCGGTCGCCTGTGGGGGCCGAGGCGGTGCGGGCGGCGTTGGCGGGTTCGTCGGTGTCTGAGTCGTATCAGAAGGCTGGGGTTACGTTGCCTCCTGCGGGGACTCCGGTGACGGAGCCGATCCCGCCGACGAAGTTGCAGGCCGGTGATGTCGGTATGTGGAAGGACCACCAGGTGATGGCCTTGGGCAACGGCAAGGTGCTGGTCTCAGGTCAGGAACAGCCGTTGGAGAGCGTCAGCTCAGGGCCTGACTTCCTGGGCTGGTTCGACCCCACCGCAACACAGAGGGGTGCCGACAATGGCTAGCAATCCGGTCACGCGTGGGCTGGATCAAGCGGAACGCTGGACGCAGCGTTGGATGTTTACCCGCATCGGAACGCTATTTCTCCTCGCGATGTGCACGGCATGGGCGATAGCGTTTGTAGGCACGCACAAGGGCGCCTGGAGCCCAGTGGTCATGATCGCTGCGACCGTTACCATGGTCGCATTTTTGTGGCTGTGCTCCTTGCGGCGCATCTGGCGCTCCATGCGCTGGAAGCCCGAGGCCCACGAACATCGATCGTAGGCCCGACCGTGCGGCCAGTTCCCTCAAAGGCGTCCTATGCCTAGATTCCATGTCGGGCAATCTCATCCGGCACGATAGCCAGGTTCCCGCATGTCCCAACCCATAGTCGAAGACTCGACGCGACCGCTGGGCGAGCTCATTGAGGACTTCGACGTGATCGCTGACCAATTGATTCCCTACAGTCAGCTTCCACCACGCCTGGCCGCATACGCCAAGATGTATCCAACGTGGCGTGATATCGGTGCTCACACCGTCAAACACCTTGCTGCGCAACCGGCCATCGGGGCCAGTGCTCTCGACGCGATCGTCGGCGCTGCCCGCCGCGCGATTCGCAGCGCAACAGCCGGCCACCCCGATACCGCCCCTGGTGCGGCGGCCAAGCTGCTTGACCAACTTGACCCCGAGACCCGCACCATCGTCGCTACCCGCGTCACTCCACTCGATCCACAGTCGACCGGGCAGGTGGCAGCGATGCTGGGCTGCGCCAAAGCCAGCGTCTCCCGACGGACTCGGCGGGCCGAACGCAAACTCACCGGACTCCTTGAGCACGCCGAACACGAACCCCTGCACCGCCACGCGCAACTGCTCGCCCAGCGACTTGGCCCCTATGTGCCCGCCCACCTGGCCACCAAGGAACTTGGCCAGTCAGACCAGTCACTTGCGTCCGACACCACAGCGCTGCTGCTGTACGTCGCCGGACCGTACCGCCGCCATCGCCAATGGCTGGAGAACACCGGACTTTGCGGCCGTGAAACCATTGATCGCGTTGCCGCGCAAGCCCTTACAACAGGTGCAGGCGCGCTGCGGACTACCGAACTGACCGCCATCTTGCAGGCCGCGGGGATGCACCCTGACGCGATCGACGCCTACCTCGATGAGACCTACCTCCACACCACCATCGCTGGCCGACGCATCACCCACACCGCAGAGACCACGGCCAAGATGGCGGCGGCGGTACTGCACGCACACCAACGGCCACTCACCGTCGATGAGCTCCGCGCTGATATCGGCATTCCCGCCTCGCCCGGCTCGGTGACAACCGTGCTCTCGGCCCACAAGGAATTCGCGCGGGCCAGCCGCACCACCTGGGCGCTGCGCGCATGGGAGCTACCCCAGTACACCAGCATCAACGAAGCCATCGCGAGATACATCGATGACCATGGCGGGCACGTCCCCACCACCGAGCTACTCAATGACCTCCAGGCCGCATACCCCGACATCAGCGCACGATCCCTGCGCACCTACCTCGCCACACCCCGATACATCACCCGAGACGGCTACAGCCGCCGCCGCACCGCCGACGACCCTGCCCCATCCAGCAGACCCCTCAACCAGGCCCGGGGCGTGTACCGCACCAACACTCAAGTCATCCGGCTTGCACTACCGGTCACCACCGATCTACAACGGGGGTCTGGCCGCGGTATTGCCGTGTCCGTCGCGCGGGCCGCGCACATCACTCTCGGCGGGCACCAGACTTTCACCAATCCACGCCATAGCCCGATCACCGTCACCTGGGTTACCAACGCGAGCAACAACGCACGCATCGGCTCGCTCCGCACCCACGCCCACGAGCTGAACGCCACGCTCGGGGACACACTGATCATCACCTTCAACACTCACCGCCGCACATACTCGATTGCCACACTCGATCCGACAGCACCGGCCACCGAACAGATCGCTCAACTCACCGGGCGCGATCCCCGAGACCCCAACGCTGCCATGGCCGCCGCACTGGATAACCCGCAAGCAAGCCCTGAGCACATCCTTCGCCGACGCGGCGACGGCGACGTTGCCGATCTACTCAAGCGGGCATGCGCGGAAGCCAGCACTGCCGCGCACCGAACCGAGCACTCATGACACCAACGTCCGACGACGCGCCCACTGGTCCCCTTCCCGAACTCAGCCAGTTCTTCACCTGGTCTGCTGCCGACGACCCACACCCGTACCCGCCGCCGGCCACTGACCTCGGCGTGAGCGCTGCCGCCCACGGCACATCCGTCAGCGCCCAGGACTCACATCTGGGCGCGAGCTTCGACCACACGATCGCTATCACCCCGAACCGACGCCAACCGCGTATGCAACGACCTCTGGTTATCCTGTGGTCGATCTTTGCCGTTGTTGCGACCATCGCGGTCGTGCTGTGGGTGATCCTTCTATGGCCATCACCAGCACCGCCGCAGACCACCAGCGCCCCGGACACCGCCACCGACACCACGACGGTCGCTGTGGAACTCCTGCGCCGCAACCTGCCACCTGGATATCGACCATCCGACTGCACTCCCACCGTGGAGCCCGCGCCAACCCTGGCTGGCCTGCGCTGCGGACCACACCCCGCCATCGCCGAGGCCACCACCGCGCACTACACGCTCTATGACGCCACGACAGACCTCGATGCCGCGTTCGCCGAAGTCACCTCCTCCACCACCGCGAAGGTTTGCCCAGGTGGCTACCAGTCCCCGGGCGCGTGGCGTCGTAACGCCAGCCCCGAACGTGTCGCCGGAACCCTGCTGTGTGGCACCAACCCTGCCGGTCAACCCATGGTCGCCTGGACCACCGCATCGACACTCGTGCTGGCGACGATCCACGCCGACACACCGCAAACACCCACTCTGGAACAGCTTTATACCTGGTGGTCAAGCCACTCCTGACCAGGCGCGGGATCACCCACTCAGACCCGAGGTGGCACCTGCGTCGCGTCGTCCAACAGTCCGCAGCCCAGGTAACCGACCTGCGCGGCGTTGAAAACCCCCGACTCGCCCAGAACGGGGTCGAGGACCGCCCCAGCGTGCACTGCAAGGTTCTGAATCCCGGCCTGTAGAACCTGATTACTCGCCGCTGGAGTCACCACCAGTGCGCTCACGCGCAACGAAGTACCATCCTCGGACAAGAGGGCATCACTGATATGGCGCCGCTCCGTGGAGTCATCCAGCCGGCACCACACCTCAGCCGTTACCCGGCAGAACCAAAACCGACCCGGCATATCTGAGCGCAACCGTCCGGCCACCGACAGCTCCAGCGGCAGGCGTGCAGCAATATCCGTATGGGGAAATCCCCGCAGACTATGAAGCACCAGGGCCACGCACCGAGCATACCTCCTGCAACCGTCACCGGGCTGGAGTCGGCCGCAAACGAATCAGCCCCCGAACCCGTTCTCTTGCTGCGTCATTCGACATGATGTCGCGAAACCGTTCACACAGCCCGTATTTATCGACTACACTAATTGTTATGAGTTCATTGGATATGACAGTCCTGCAATTGATTTCACACGATCAAGCCGACGACTGGGCCGGTTCCCGGCTCACGTCAAGTCAGCTCGAACGCCTTTCCGCGGCCATCCCGCATTCATCGATACCCGATGCCATAGCAACGATCATCGACGGATTCGACATCAGCGACGACGACGCTGCGTGCCGCGACCCGTTCGATGAAGGCTGTCGCGAATCCCTTGACGACGGGCAGGGCTGGGCCGGGTGCTGCGGCGGGTGCGCAGACCGCATGGAGGGGTTGCACGCCGGAAGCGAGTGGGGTGATGACTGCCAGCCATCCGAAGACCACCGCGGGTGCATCACGTGTCGCTGAAAAGCCCGCGCTCAACGAGATACCGCCCGCCGCGACAACAGTACTAGGAGACACCATGATTGACCGCTCTGCCTATCCATTGGAATCCGTCGTCAGAAACGGTCACCATGCCCTCATGACCGCCCGATCTGCCTCCGGCCGCGCACTTGCTGCACTCCTGGGCGCGGCCGCGATAGTGCTCGCTGGATGTCACAGCCCTTCATCGTGGACGGCGCACACTGCCACTACCGCCACTTATCCGCCGATGCCGGCCACGGATGTGATCGACGGTCCGTTTCCTGTGGTACGCGTTATCGACGGCGATACGATCGTGGTCGAAATCGACGGTACGCCAACGACTATCCGCATGATCGGCGTCGACACACCCGAACTCCTTGACCCGCGAAAGCCGGTTCAGTGTTTCTCGCGTGAGGCATCCGAGTACACCAAGTCCCTGCTCACTGGCCAGTCGGTCTACCTGGAATACGACCCCACCCAAGACCGTATCGACCGCTACGGGCGCGGCCTGGCGTATGTCTGGACGACCGCCGAGCGACTTGTCAATCTCGACCTCATCGCCGAGGGCTACGCCAACGAATACACGTACAGGACACCCCACCGCTACCAGGCGGAACTTCGAGCGGCCGAAAGCGCCGCTGCCGATGAATCCCGTGGACTGTGGTCACCTGAGACCTGCCCAGCGTGATCATCACCAAACGCCGCGCACCAACCCAACATGGGTGGTTATACACCGCCACTGGCGGTAGGCTATAGCCAACAAATATGGAATGGAGGCTTTTGATGTGTATCGACCAGCCAGCATCCGCCGCGACATGACGTATACCTCCGAACCCGAATGGCATCTGCCTCCGTGGACCGACGACGAAGTCGCGAACATCAACGACTACCAGCGGTCTGGAGAGATGCACCCGCTCACCTGCGGATGCGACCCGGCCATCTCCGCATCGAACACCGAACCCCACCAAGATGATTGGGACTTCTGATGCGTGTACAACTGGGTGATTGGTGGACCCGAGACGAAGCTGGAAAGACAACAGCCCAAGTAAGGGAAGGCCGTGGCTCACGCACGCACTCTGGTAGCCTTTCGCCCTCCACCGCGCGTATGCTGTCGGCAAGAAGTCGCGGCGTCATCACCGCGAGTGAAAGGACCACAGCCGATGTCTCCTACCCAGGCCAGCACCACCGCCGAGGAACGCAAACGCGCCGGCGTGGTCGCACGTGAACTGCAAGCTCAAGCCGACCGCGCGCTCCTGGCGCGCATCATGCCCGTGGTCGGCCGCAACATCGCACAGCGGCGAGAGACACTCGGTCTGTCCCAGCGCGCCCTCAGTGAGCAGGCCAGCGTTGATCGCATTTTCCTGCGCGGCGTGGAAGCCGGCGAACGCACTCCCACCGTGGTGTTTCTGGCCAAGATCGCACCGGCCCTGCAGACCACCGTGGCTGCATTAACCAGGGGCATCGAGCAAGCGATGGCCATGCCGTCCCAGGACTCTTGACTTCGCCCCAGCGCGGTCGCGGTCCCCGAACGAAACGGTAGTAACAACATGGACCCGTTCGACTCCCCGCCAGACCGCAGCGCTCAGGTACCCGCCAGCTCTCCCCCCTACGTGGCGGCCGTGCGGCCCTTCCACGCGGTCAGCGCCGACGACAACCACCCCGTTGCCCGAGTGCGCCTCACCAACGGCCTGACCTACCTCAGCTGGCACCACGTCCGCCACGATGACCTGGCCGCCGTCACCCACCGGCCAGTGACCTACTGGCTTCACATCGACCACCACGCCCGTGGCGTTGTAGCCCGCATCCGCGAACTGACCGCCACTGGAGCGCTGCCCCAGGTCGTGTGCTTCACCGAACTGCGCCACCACATCGACCCCAACAGCGGATGGACCCCGGCTATCGCCGCCCTCTCACCCGAGGATTGGACCGCCGTGCAGCACCGCGTCACCGACATCCTGCGCAGCGGCTAGCTCGCTAGGTCGGAAGCGGGCGCAGTGTCCTCTCTGGTGCCTATCGGACCCAACCCATCAGTCCGCCCCGCATTCATGGCAGCAGGCATACCCACAGTCGTCCATCCACGCGCAACCGGGGACATGTCCGCACGCGTAGCAGGGCTTGTGCCAGGTGCTCTCGTCGGTTGGGTCGCATGTCGCGTTCGCGCAGCGGCTGCACATGTTGAGCGCGCCTGTCCCCTGCTGCGCTTCGCACGCCGAGCAGGGCGCACCAACACTCATGGGCTGATTCACCTCAGGAAGGTCCAATTTCAGTGGCTCACTGGTTGACATACGAGGCGACACCTTTCTAGGGAGTGGTGGTCATAGCCTACCATCGATGGTATGTTATAGCCAACCGCTATGTGCGGTCACCAGGTCCCCCTCCCACGCGAAAGGCGCTATCTCCCATGGACACATACCCGTCCGCTGACTCCCCGATCGACTACACCCTCAGTGACGAGCACCCCGACTCGCCTATCGACTACGCCTTAACCCCGGCAGGCCTACGGGCAGCGATCCGCCCCGCAGTCGGACACCACCGGCTGTTCTGACCCCGACCGAACTGGAGAATCTACAATGACTGTCATGAGCCAGCTCCAGCGCCGACCGGTGTCCTACACACCCGAGGAAGCGTCGTCTCTGGCGATCGCGGCCGCCGGCCTCGCGGGCTTCCCCGACAGCGACTCGGTTCGTGAACTCCTGGCCCGTATGGACAGTGGCGAACTTGACGAGGAGCAGGCTGCCGCAGAGGTGGTCGCGCGCTTCACCCAGCCGGGATTCTGTGAGAGGTGACGTCCTACGACACGTGGGATAGTTACTTCTGGCCTGATGCACCAGGTGTACTCAAAAACAAATTCGGCATCAAGAACTACCCCGACCTAGCGGTTGCCGAAGCACACGCTGTAGCGCCTCGCATGCGCGGAATTATCCTCGATGACCCGTCCACGCTTCCCGCGACCGTCGACCTCGATTACTACCGACGCGTGCACCATCGCCTCTTCCAAGACGTCTACCCGTGGGCCGGCACCACCCGCGTCGTTCCAGAAAATGCGATGGCAAAGCAGTGGCGCGATGTCGTCAACTTTGCACCCGACGACCGGTCCGCCCCGTGGATCACCTATCGGTACCCAGCGGGACGCCTCGTAGAGGAACAAGCCACAGCTGTATTTGCCCGACTCCAGCAGGCGTTGAGCGACCCGGCAAACCTTGCCCCGCAATCATTTATCCCGACGATCGCCCAGCATTGGGGCCAGCTGGATCAGGTCCACCCCTTTCGCGAGGGCAACACCCGCAGCCAGACCATGCTGATGGCCACCGTATGCCGCAAGTACGGCTACGCACTCGATGGCGTGCAACTTCTTGCACGGCGTGAAGAGTTCATCGGCGCCCGCTACCACGGGCACAGCACCGGACACTACGGCCGCCTCACTGCCCTGCTGCTGGACACCGTAGAACCACGCACTACAGAACAGGTCACTGACCAAGAACGCCAGTGGGCGCAGTCGCTCATCCCGCAGAGCCGCGGTCTGAGCCTCTAACTCTGGGGCGGTCTCCTGAGATGGAACGCGACCCACTGGCTGAGGCAGCGTCCGAACGCGCATTCGTGGGTCCGTCGGTGGTCGCAGACTCACGGTCCGCGCGCAACGAAGCCTTCGGCGTCCTGGTATCCCGCTCGGCGTTCGGCTCCCCACGAATCGATCTCGTATCGGACTCGCCGGCCGACCTATCCGCCGCCGTGTTCCCGCGGCGCTCCCCTGCGGCGCGGCTTCCCCGCGTGCCCGATCGGCTCGCTCTCACCATGGACTCCTCGGCTCCAGCTGTGGTGCTGGTGGTCTCGCGCGCATCGGCGTCCCCGGAACCCTCGCCTGTCTGCTGTGCAACAAGACGGTCCTCAATGGTGTCGGCCGTGGACGCCGCCAGCTCGCTTGGGGCAGATGCTTGCTCGGTCGCCGCGCCCGGTTGGTTCGCCGGTTCGGCGTCTGCGGTGACTTGGGGTGCGCTGGTGCCGGGGGTGATGTCGAGCGTGATCGTGGTGCCCACAGCAGCAGGTGTGTCCGTGATCGCGGGGGTCCGAGCCCCCGAGGTGGACACCACCGCTGGCGAATGTTGTGCGCTGTCGCTGGTCGATTCCAGGGCTGGTGGCGAGTCGATCGGCTTGAGATTGAAGATGCTGCGGATGCCGTTGTTGATGCCATCGCCAACCTCGTTGACAAGTCGGTTCGCGTCGAGCATCGGCCCGTTGAGGTCCACTCCGAGGCCGGTCATTGCGCCCAGGCCGTCATCGATGACCTTGTTCACCTGCCCAGTGGCCTCATCGAGCGCCTTCGCGAGCGGGGTGAGCCCACCCTGCACGTCGTTGATGATCGGATTGAGCGTGTCGCGTACTTGCTCCAGCGCCTGCGATATGAGCTGCGCGACGGCGACGCTGACTGCGTTGCGGTAGACCAGGTTTCCGATCTCTTTGTTGCCGAAGATCTCGAACTCGCCTTTGTCCGGATCGAGAAGATTGGTCTGCAGTCCGGTGATGATCGAGTTGAAGACGGTTTGCGGGGTCTCCAGGCCCATCTGCCAGGTGATGGGGTTCTGCCAGAACTTCGCCTGGGTGCCGGCCATGTCCCAGCCGCGGGTGAAGGTGGCCACCCCTTCGGCGTCCACGGTCATGTTGACGTCCTGGTAACCCTGGGCGACCAGTTGGGTGAGCACATCGGCGAAAGAGTCCGACAGAGTGGTGGAGAATCCGAATCCGGGCAGGTAACTCAGTGTGCGGGGGATGAATTGGATGGGTTCCAGCAGCGGCAGACGACCCGAGTCGTAGGTGACATACAGGTTGCCGTCCGCGCCGACGTCGACGTGCAGCAGGCTCATCAGGTCCGCCGTGTCGAGCAGGTGATTGATCGTCCCGGCGCTCAGGTTGCCACCGGTGAGATCGCTGATCACTTCGAAGAACGCATCGACGTTCGGGGGCAGCAGATAGGTCGGCGCGACCTGGCCGACGCCGCTGTTGAACCACGCCAGCGGGTTGAGCAGTGTGGACGGGGCATCGGAGATGATGTCGTATGCGGCCCCGAAGTCCCACACCGTGACGTTGCCGTCCATGACGGTGATCGGTATACCCCAGTTGTTGGTGTCCTTGTGCGACGCCGTTCCGTCGGCATTCGACAGATTCAGCCCGACCGTAGACGACAGCGGGTCCAGCAGCGAGAGAATCCCGCCGCCGGTGCGGCTCGGGTTGCGCAACGCGATCGCCAGGATCGCGGTCTTGGCGAAGGCTGGATCGTTGAGCAGCGTCGGTGAGGCGAGCGCGAAGTTGGTGCCGCCCAAGCCGATTGCCGGGACGATAGCCAACTTGCCGGCGTCGGAGAAGAACGGCCCGTCCCAAGTGCCGGGAACGTTCAGCGGCAGGTCTCCCACGAGGGTTTCGATGATCTCGGTGTCGATGCCGGTGATGTCGCCGAGCAGCCCGATGATGACCGCGGCCGCGTCACCGGCGGCCAGCGCGGTCTTGAGCGCCGACAGCGTGCCCTGAGTCAGGGTCGACCACTGCAACGTGTTGATCTGGTCGACGGTCCCGGCCGGCCCCATCGGCGGCACGGCGATCTCCGGGATGGAGATGTTGCCCAAGATCGGCAGATTGACACCGGACTGCAGTGCGGCGACCAGGGCGGCGAGGTTTTCCACCGTCTGCTTGAGGCCTTGCCCCGCCTCGCCAGGGACGATCTGCGCCAGCCCCGCCATCCCGTTGAGGAAGTCCTGCGCGGTACCCATGCCCAGGGTGCGGAACGCCTGCGGGATGGGTCCGATCGGATAGACGCCAGTCGAAGCGGCGAGGTTCACCTGCGCCTCAACGAGCCGTGTCGGGGCGGGTGGCGGCGTGGGGACGGCTGCCGCGGTGGTCAGCGCGGTGACGGTGGCCGCGGCTACGACCGTGGCGGCCAAGCGGCGCGAGGTGGTGGACATTGACGCTCCTAGAGGGTGTTTGGCTGGGGCTGTTCAGATACCGGCAGCGGACATGAGCTGCTCTCGGGTATCGGTGTCCAAGGCGGTCAGCATCGTCGTGAGCCGCCGCACATCGGGGTCGTGCGCGACCTCTAGCCAGCGCAATTCGGAGTCCAACCATTCCCCGTAGCCGCTTTCGGGACTGGTGAAATACTCGCTTCGGATTCCGAAGAACTCGGCGATCATCTCGACCGTTTGCTCAGAGGGCCGCTTTCGCTCGCCTGTGCGAAGCTGCGACAAGTACGGCGCCGACAAAGCCAGACCGCGCATGCCCAACCAACGGACCAACTCTTGACTGGTGTACGGCCCCCGACCAGGAGGGTAGATGCTGGAAAACAGCCGATTCAGCTGTGCGGCAAAGCTGTCCGACCGAGCTGCTGCGTCCGCAGCGGTCTGTGTTGTCGTCATTCGGGACCTCTGTTCTCTAACTGGGATGCGGGATCTGTCTCCGCGGTGTTCGGGGCGGCCCGCCGGATCACCACTTCGAGGTCTGCGTCGTCGCCGAAGGCGGCAACCATGCGCTGAAAGACATCGCCTACATGGTTGTATTGCGTTGTGTCGTTGCCGAATTCGCCGCAGTTTGTGATGTGGCTGTGGTAGCGGGCCACTCGCGGTGCCCGACCAGACGGCGCGTCGTAGGCGAAGTGGGTTCGAATCATGATGACGGCGGGCGCAGATCGGTCGCTGAACCGTCGTTGCTCTCGGGGTGGCCGTTCGGAGTCAGCCATGCGACACCCTCCGCTTACGGCCGACAGTGGCCGATGAGGGTCCCTGCTGGCGATGAAACAGGCGCATAGTCCAGGTGGAATAGGCGAGCACCCATACCCAGGCGACGATTGCCAAGGTGGCCGGCCACAACCAATGTGGCGTTCCGATGGCGGCAGCGAGCGCCCGGTCATCGATGGGCGGGCTTGCGAGGAGGTAGGGCACCAAGACGACCAGCAGTGCCAGCACCGCCCCCGCGACGGAAACCGCAAGAGCGAGAAGCGCGGGCCCCAACACCTCGGTGCCTTGGCGGTAGCGAGCAAGGATCGCCATCGCCGAAAGTATTGACACGACCAGAATCACGACCGAACACCACGGCCCTACGCCACTGATGAACGCGGCGCCGCTCACTTCGACGCCTTTCGATGCCGCGCCCACAGCACCGTGAGGATCGCTGTGCTGGCGGCGACGGCGAGAAAGAAAGTGACCGGCCCGATCACGAAGTGTCCCCTTGCGCCACAGTGCTGTCAGGGCGAGTTTCGGGTGCCTGCGCGCCGGTCGGTGAGCGGGGCTCGAAGGAGTCAATGCAGTGGCGGATGTGGGCCGAGGCTGCCTGAGCCCGGCGACGCGCCTCCCAGCACAGGAAAAGCACGCCCGCGCCACCAACTAGCCAGGCCAGCGCTGTGAGGGTCACGATTCGGTTCCTGAATCTCTCGTGGTGCGGGAAGTGTCCGCGCGCGGTGCCGATGTGGAAGTGGCGCGGTCGCTGCCGCTGCCGGGGGATCCGGACCTACTCGACACACTGACCGTCTTCGGGGACCGCGGCCGCGACACCGCTTCGGAGCTCGCGGCCTGCCTGGAGGTCCGCATGTGCGGGCGCGTGCTGGTGGTGGTCACACGCGCGTCGGCGGGTGTGACCGCGGTGTCGTCGTGGCCTGTGGGGAAGTCGCTGCCGCGAGTAATGCTCGTCGCGTCTTCCTGCGGGCCGGGTGGGCCCGTGGTGCCTGGCTCGTCGCTGTCGGCATCGAGATCATCGGCGGGAGCGGTGGCGGGTTCTGACAGTGGGTCCTGTGTGGCCGGTGCGCTGGAGGAGGAGGTCGGCTCACTGCTGGTTTCGCCGAGTGTTTCCGTATTCGACTGCGACACTGCGGGATCAGTGTCTGGTACTGGATCAAGACCCGGCTCCTGAGAGTAGGACACCAGCGCGGTCTGCGATCGTGATGGCGATCCCGGGTCATGGTCTGCACGGCTCGCTGCCGCCTGGTCGCCGGCGTCCCCCACCGCATCGACAGCGGTCGCCGTACCGGGCCGGTGCGCAGCCTCAATGCGGCGCAAAACCGTTCCCACGCCTTCGGCCACCCTGCTCAAGCCGTTGACGACCACGCGCACCATCGATTGCACCACCCGCGCCAGGACGGGGGCACGACCGGGCTCGTAAGCGGAGTCAATGATCGGTTTCAACTTCCGGTGCCAATCATTGAGCAGGCCTTCGTCTACACCGAGCGCCTGCAACGGCCGCAGCAACGGCAATAGCCCGGTCGCCCGGATCAGGTAGGTCGTGGTGGTTGCGCCGAGCGAATTCACGGTCGTGGTGATATCGGCCAAGGGAAAGTTGGCGAGATCCACGGCGTAGCTGTTGGGATTGTGAAAGGTGAGGGTGCCCAGGACCGCGTTGAGGACAGCGAGCACGTTGAGCTGATTAACCGGCCAGTGGCCGAGCCCGTCGTATTCGTGGTTGAGCACGATCTGATCGAACGGGGATTCGTCTGGCCGGGTGACGAATGAAAGTCCAGGCAGGTTGAAGCCCCAGTTGCGGCCCATCACCCCGGTGTCCCCGGACGGGCCTGCCATCCGCACGAACAGCACGTCGCGGGCCTCGCCCGCCGCGAGCAGCGCCTGCTCCAACAGGCTCAGCACAATATCGCCCTGCGAGACCCCGATCAGCACCAGCCGATCTCCGGGCGGCGCGGCCTCCAACGCCGCTACGAGGTTCGCCAACCCCTCGGCTACCGAGGCGTTCAACGCGGTCGCGCCCTGGAACGGAAACAGTGCCGCTGCGTAGCCGATCTGCAATGCCTGCTCACCGAAATAGGTAAAGGCCGCTCCGATGTCGGCCAGATCGATCATCTGCTGTGGTGCGGGATTGTTGCGTGTGCCCGAGAGGTAGAACACCGAGTCAGCGGCCTGCGCGGGTGTAGGACTGATGACCACCGTGGGCGCCGCGATCAGCGCCGCACAGACCGTGGCCCCTGCCCACCGCTTGGCCCAGTGCGTATTTCGGCGGATGTGGGGAGTCGTCATTTGCCGGTTCCGGTCCGGCTGTTGTCACGTCCCGATCCCCGTGGGGTGGACCGTTGCTCGGCGCGGTCGGCCCGGTCCGTGGAAGCCCGCTGCCGTGATGGCGACGTGGCCGTGCGCGGTCCGCGCCGCGGCGAACGGTCAGACTGCACGGCACCGTCTTCGCTGCTGGCTTCGTCTGTGCGCTTGCCTGCCTGCGTGGCGTTGTCGACGCCTGACGTGTGCCCCGTATCGGGCTCAGCCTCGGTCGTGGTGTCGGTGTCGTCAACCGGTTCATCGGTGCTGACCGTTTCGGTCTCGCCTGTCGAGTCGCCGCTGTCTGTCGCGGTATCGGGTTCGCTCGGTTCAGTCGGGTCGGCGATGGGTTCGGTTTCCGCGACTGGCGCGGTCAGGGATTCCCCGACGTCCACCGGATCGACTGTCGTCTCCTGTGCGGTGTCCGGGTTCGTCGTGCTGACCAGATCGTGGCCGCCGTCATCATTGGGCACGTTGATGAGCTGGGCGTCTGCATCGTCGGCTAGCACCGCAGTGGTTTCGCCACCGGGGTCGCCGGCCGTCTCGCCCGTGCCGTCCCGGTCGGCGGCATTCTCTGCCACACCTGTTGTCGTTTCGTCTGTTTCATCGTCGGTGGGCTCTGAGACGGGCACTGAGGGTTGCGGCAGTGCGCGGATCACCAACCCGAGTGCTGCCTCCATGACCGGCGTCACCGCGATCGCGACCTGAGCCACGACCGCCGACACCGCGTTAGCCACGGCGGTGAACGCCTGCCGCAGCGGACCTGGCATCAGGTTGTAGATCACGGCGATCGCAGCGTTGGGAATAACGAGCGCCTGGTTGGCCAGCCCAAAACCGACCGAGGCGAGCTGCAAGTACAGGTCCCGTGCGGCCGTCATGCGCGGTGCGGTGTAGTCGGGCAGTTCACCGACACCGCTGGCCGCGATCAGTTCGGCAAGCACCTGCGCGGCGGGCTTGGGCTTACCGTCGGAGGTGAAGAGTCCGAAGTTGTACTCGTGGTTGAGAATCCCGGTCTGCGCGTCTTGAGAGGTGTACACAAACGCCGGACCCGTATAGGGCAGCTTGGACCACGCGGTGAGGAAGTCGCGCAGCAGCGCGGCCTGCTCGGCCTGGGTGACACCCCATCCGGGTGTGGTGGCTGTGCCGTACTCGGTGGCCCAGATCTGCTTGTCGCCATCGCCGTTGGCGACCATCAACTCGTAGAGCTTGCGCACCTGGTCCAGCGGTGTGTTGGCTGTGCCCGCCCCGGCGGAGAATGGCAGTGTGTAGTGATACGGGTGATACGACAGAGCATCGAAATAGCCTGCGGCGCCCGCGGCGTACATGTCAGCCAGGAATCGCTGCGGGGTCACCGAGATCCCGGCGACATTGGTTGTCGCCCCCAGCGATCCTGCGAGTACCATTGCGTCCGGGTTGGCGGTCTTGATCGCGGTGTACGCCGCTTTGAGCATCCGGGTATATCCCGCGGGATCGACTGGGGCGTAGAAGATTACGCCGTTCGGTTCGTTCCACACCTCGTACGCTGCAATCTGCGACCCGTACCGGGCGGCGACCGCTCCGGCGAACGCGGCGTAGGTGTCCGGATCCGGGGCACCGGCCAGCGGCAGGCCCGCCCACGTCGGGGTCGCCGTCACGCTGCCGGTCAGAGTGAAACCCAGCTCGCTTGCCGTGGACACCAGGGCGTCCATCTTCGCCCAGTTGTAGGTGCCCTTGACGGGCTCCATGTACACCCACGGCACCGCGATCCGCAGATCCGTGACGCCCAAGTTGCGCAGCTCGGTCAACCGTGCCGCTAGCTCATCAGGACCGAGGTCGTACAGATGCGAGTCGGCGACACCGAACACTGGTGCGGCACTGCTGGTTTCCGCCAGCAATGAGATGGCCACCTCGTGGACTGGGCGGGCTCGGTCAGTGGTGGTAGCGGTTGCCGGCGCGGTGGTCAGCACCGAAGCCAGCGTGACGGCTGCGACTGTGCCTGCGGCGATCTTGGCCCGCAACAGCGGGATCGGAGTGGTCATTGTCGGGTCCCCTGCCCAGAAAGTGATTGTTGACGGGGACGGTAGCAGTGTATTCAACATGTTGGCAACGCATCATCGGGCAAGCGCTCACATCCGCGCCCGGCGAAACCTAGGCCGGGCTCAGCCCTACGTCGGAGTCATCCACCAGATCAGTCGCCAGCGTGGACAGTTCGCACGAGATCTCGGCGGCAATATTGCGCTGCCCAGGCGGCATTCCAGGTAGGCCGCCAATGGCGGATATGACCTGCTCGGAAGCCTTCTGTACCGCTTCGGCCTGGGCGTTGGACACCTCGGATGCCCCTTCGGCGAAGGCCTCAACCGCGAGTCGGGCCAAGGCGAGTCCCGCCGCCGCGAGGTCGAGGGTGCGGCCGGCTGTTTGGCTGGCTACACCCTCCTGGTCGGGTAGGTCGACAGACATGGCCACCCCCTTGCTGGCGTCTGACCAGCGGAGTGTATCAAGTGTATTGGTTACACGTCGCTACGGTTCCGCGGACGCGTGTAGTTCGGCCAGTCGTCGCACCACGCCAACGAGGCGGGCCCGCTTGGACTCGTCCGGAAGCTCGCGAACCGCTGACGAGAGGGACTCCATCGAGACTTCCAACTGTTCACGAACCAGTGCGCTCCTAGCGCGCCGGGATGCCGCGGGCATAGCCGCGACCGCCTCCAAGGCGACTTCGGCGAACCGCACCACAGATTCGGCGCACAACACCAAGGCTTCTGTCGGGGCAACCTCGCCGTGGCGGCTCACTGCCGCCTCCAGTTCCGCCTCTGACGCCCTGTACATCTTCGCAAGCTTCGGCACGACCGAACGTGGAGGCTTATAGCGGCCCGTTTCCCAACCCGACACCGCAGCCGGAGCCACTCCAAGAGCTTCCGAGACCGCGTGCTGCGTATAGCCGGCCACCATCCGAAACAGCTTCAAGGTCCATGACGGACGTTCGGGGAGATCGAGATAGTCTTCCGGTGTCCCCCCAAGGACCTCAACCATCTTCACCAACAACTCCGTGGACGGTGCACTGCGTCCGCTACGAACGGCACCTAATGTCGTCCGATGAACCTCAAGCCGGGACGCCAACTCCTTCCACGTCACACCGGTCTGTGCAGCCCGAAGGGTGAACTTGGCCGCTGAGAACACCTCCGCTGTCGAATCGGCCATCCCGAAACGGTAGCAAGCGTGACCGCGCGACATCGCAGCCGAACTCACCGCAGCACATGCGGCGTGAAAGCCAGGAGTCACGGGTCGTCCCTTTCGCGCCGAGTCGACCTTTGTCGACTACCCGTTGGCGTGGACTCACCCTCTTGCACCCACCCCGCCAGGGGGCGGTCTCGACTACGCATGAGCCTGGCCCGCCTCACCCAACCGCCGACGCGGCTGCGGTCATGCACTCTGGCGCACCCACCACTTGCCCACAATCCACCGGGGTCCCGGCCTGCGTACCCCTCAGCAGAACTACGCCTGGATAAGAAGAAGGTCACGGACACCGCACCCCTGCTCACGCCGAGCCCGCCACACCCTTAGATGCACAGAAACCAGCAGTTCAGAGCCATAATCAGGTTGACACTGCCTCCCCGCGATGGTAGGCTATGGCCATCCACTTAGAAAGGCAGGCGCAATGCCCACCATCACCGTGTACACCAAGCCCAACTGCGTGCAGTGCAACGCGACGTTCAAGGCGCTCGACAAAGCAGGCATCACCTACGTGAAGGTCGACATCAGCGCCGATGGCCAGGCGCGCGACTACGTGATGGCCCTGGGCTACCTGCAAGCCCCCGTCGTGATGGCCGGCGACGACCACTGGAGCGGCTTCCGGCCCGACCGCATCAAGGCCGTCTGCGATGAAGCGGAATTCGCACCAGATGCAACGGGACTGTGCGCATGAGCGCCCACGAGCCGGTGGTTCGCAGCTCCGCGAGTCCCGGCTTCAAGACCATCAGTGAGCAGGCGGCGTAGGCGTGCACTCCACTCTGACATCCGAGCAACGCCACCTCCTGGCTTTCGTCGGCCGGTCTTCGGGAACCGCGCTCCTTGACGCGTTCCTCGAGGAACGCGCTCTGCGATCCCTGCTGGCCCGTGCAGGTGGCGCGTCCGGTCCGACCGCGCCCCACGGTGCGCCCGACTGGATGACCAGCTACTGGACCGTCGGATCGAAGTTCGTCAGCCCGCGCCCCGGTGCCGGCCCCACGCGCGCCACCGTCACCGCCACCCAGATCCAACGCCGCGGCCAGGCCCTACCGTCTGCACTGCGCGGCGAGATTGCCGACCTGCTCACCGCCACTCGGGCAGAGCAGGACCGCACATGGCAGTGGTGCCGGTGCCCCTACGCCTACGAGGCGCGCAACGCCCACAGCGGACCCTGCACGCGCTACCACCCCTCAGATGAAGAACACCGCGAGCACTACCGCCGCGCCAATGAGATGCGCGACAAGACCCATGCCCTCCTACGTCGAGTTCTCGACCTTGACGCCGGTGCCCAGCTCGACCTGTTCGACCAGTTGATCTGACCGCCCCGCCATGTGAGACGCCGCCGCCACGGGGCACTCCAAGAACCCACGCATATGGATGGCTATAGCCACCCTTTATGTGGTAGGCTATAGCCATCATCCATTGTTGAGAGGACCACCCCATGCTGACGATCTGCGACCTGTACTGCGGCGCCGGAGGCTCCACCGCTGGCGCTGTGATGATCAACAACGTCGTCGCCACCGTCGCCAGTAACCACTGGGATCGGGCCATCGAAACCCACAGCGCCAACCACCCGAACACCGACCACATTCAGGCCGACCTCTCCCAGATCGACCCGCGCCTGTTTCCCACCACCGACCTGCTCTGGGCAAGCCCGAGCTGCACCAAACACAGCATCGCCCAGGGCCGCAAACGACAAGACGCCCAACCCGATCTGTTCGGCGAGATCCTCCCCGAGGCTGCGGCCGAACGGAGCCGAGCCACCATGTGGGATGTCGTGCGGTTCTCCGAGTACCACATGTACCGCGCAGTCATCGTGGAGAACGTGGTCGACGTCGTGTTCTGGCCACCGTTCCAGGCGTGGCGCATGGCAATGGAATCCATCGGGTACACCGCCCAGTTCGTCTACCTCAACTCCATGCACGCCCAGCTCTACGGCCGAGGTGCCCCCCAGTCACGCGACCGGTTCTACGCGATCTTCACCCGCGTGGGCGACCCCCGGCCCGACGTCAAGCGTGTCGTGTCCCCCTACGCGGTGTGCCCCGACTGCGGGCCGGTGCGCGCCGTGCAGAGCTTCAAGCGCACCGACCGCGCACCGTGGGGTAAGTACCGCGCCCAGTACGTCTACCGCTGCCCCAACGTCTCGTGCCGCAACCAGGTGATCGAGCCGACCTACCGCCCGGCCGCCGACATCATCGACTGGTCGCTGACCGGCACTCGTATCAGTGATCGCAGCCGCCCACTGGCCGCCAAGACCATGGCCCGCATCGCCGCCGGAATCCAGCGCTACTGGCAGCCCATGCTGGTGCCCGTCGAAGGACGCGACGGCAAGAACGCCGCCCCGGTGGACCAGCCGACACGAACCATGACCACGCGCAGCGAGACCGCGCTGCTGGTCCCCACCGGAGGCACGTGGCGCACCGAGGCCGTCGCCGCCGACCAACCCATCGCCACCCGCACCACTCGCGAGAATGACGGCATCGCCTTCGCACCCTTCATCGCCGAACTACGCGGCGGCTCCAGCGATGCCCGCAGCACCACCGAAGCGCTATCGACGGTCACCGCATCCGGAAACCACCACGGCCTGGTCTACACCCCCGTCACACGAGGCGACGTGTTCCACGGCCGCTGGAACCCCACCGAGCCGCGACCGCTGATCACGAGCTACTACGGCAAAGGCGGCAGCATCCCTGCCGACGAGGCACTGCCCACCGTCACCACCGTCGAGCACCACAGTCTGATCACCAGCGGACCCGCCCCCGCGCCACCGCAACACATCGATATCAACGACGTGTTCTTCCGGATGCTAGAGCCCCGCGAAATCACCGCCGCAATGGACTTTCCCACCGACTACCGCATGCTCGGCACCCGCCGCGAGCAAGTCCGCCTGGCCGGCAACGCCGTCACCCCACCGGCCGCCCGCGATCTCGTCGGACTCGTGGTGGAAACCCTCACCGGCGAGCCCGCCACCGTCACCACCTAAGCCGGTAGGCCCCGGCGTGCATCCCCTACTCGCCGGGGCCTACCCCCACCGCCCATACCGAAAGGTGCCACACCGATGAAGACCTCCGACCGCGCCACCGCCGACGCCTACGATCTCGACCTCGCGTCATCCGGCGCGGGATGGGTAGGAACGTTCAGCATCCTTGTTCGAACTCTGGTCGCCGACATCACCGACGATGGGCCGTATGGTCCGGTTCAGGTGACGCTTTCCCATGGCGAAGTCGTCACGGGTGAGTTGTCACCAGGGTCGGGTGATGATGTCCTCAGAATCGGCAGCCGCGTCATCGAGATCGAATACGTAACGCGGGTGCAGGCTTAACGCGACGTGCGGCGAGATCGCGAAGGAACTCGCCGCACGCCCGATAGGAGCCAGAGCTCGCCCTGCGAGCGTCGCCCCGCCGCGGTTATACCGGGGGCTACTCAACGAGAGCTAACCAATCCTCACCACAATCGGGGCTGCTCGCCGAGCAGCGCGGCTTCCACCGCCGCGCCATCCCACCCAGAGCGCACGGCCGCGCGTAGCGCCAGCGCCTGCTCACGTCGCGCCTTGACCCCGGCGCGCCGCGCAATCACTGCTGGTGTCCCTCCACCGCGCCGCGCCCTCGCCATTCTCTCCATGTTCTCCTGTTGCGTCCCTGCAACGACATGAGGTCGGACACCGCTGCGCAACTCTTCGGCCGTGATCACCCGGACGCACATCGGCACATCGCACTCGTGCAGCGCCCGCAGATGCCCGTCGAGCGCTCGACCGCCTGCGGCCACCGCGAGGGCATACCGCGGTGTCCGCACCATCCGCAGCCTGCCCTCGCGTCGAATCGCGAACCGGCCGTAAGCGTCGTCACCGATGGCCCCGGTCCACAGCCAACAGTCCTGCCGACCTGGACCCGCGACCACTCGGCTGAAGAACCTTGCCACCTCAGCGATATCGCGGTCCGGATCGACTGACAGCTCGCGCGCCAGCGCGCCCACCACGAGCCTCGCTACGCGCTGAGGCTCGTGGCTGTGTCGACCGCCGGCTCTTCGGCGCCCACCCCATCACCTGCGCCGTCGCTGGCCGCCACCGCGCCACCGCCGGGCACCACGTCAGGCTCCTCAGCGTTCACACCGGCAGACTCGGCATCCTCGCTCGCGCCACAGGTATCTGCGCTGCCCATCGGGACCACCTCCGTAGCGCCCTGGGCGGTCGTGGCCAGCTTGCCCAGCTCCCGCACCCGATTTTGGCTCTGCCCAGTCTGACTCGCGATGGCCGTTACTGTCTCGCCCTGCTCGCGCAGCCGCATCACCGCCTCACCGGCAGCACGCTCGCATCGTGCGGTCTCCTCACGCGCCGCCTCGGTCAGTTTTGCAATCCGTTCCTCGGTCTCCTGCTCAATCCGCTCGACGCGCTCAAGCGCTTTCGCGCGCGCTGCCGCCACCTGATCTTCGAGCTTTGTCCCGACCGCTGCCGCGCGATCCACTTCGGCGAGAAACTCCGACAGGCCATCCACGATGGCTGCCTCCCGCGCCTCGCGCGCGGCTTTTTCGGCGCGCCGCGCCTCCAGAACCCGTTGTTTCACTGCGTGTTTTGTCGTTGCGTTTGCCATGTTTCCGGATGCTAGCCATCACTTACGACGCAATCACGCTTGCTTCCCGCACAACCGCCCTACTCACTCGCCATTTCACCCTCACCACCGTCTCACCCTCGTTGACCTGCATCGTTGCTTTCCAGCCTGGTTTGGTCCCACACACCTCTTGCACTTAGGTCACGGTTGGGTAACGGTCCGTTCGGGGGCTGGCGGAAAGCGGCCTTGGTTTCGTCGTGAGAAATCGGTGCGCTGGGCAGGTGAACGCGGGCATCCACAAGCTCACGGCTGGCTCCGGGTACTTGTACCTGGTGCGGCAGGTGGCTGCCCATGACCGCACTCATGGCCCGGAATCGTTGGGCGACTACTACTCCTCGAAGGGTGAGACCCCGGGCCGCTGGGGTGGGCGCGGGCTGGCCGGATTGTCGGCGGGTTCGGAGAACTGGACGCGCACCGACGCCGGGGACCGGCTGTGGTCGGTGGCCGAGGGCTCGGAGGTCACCGAGGATCAGATGAAGGCGTTGTTCGGGCTGGGCGTGCACCCGAACGCCTCAGCGTTGACCAAGCAGCTCATTGCTCAAGGGGCGCGCAAGAACTCGGCGCTGACCGCGACTTCGCTGGGGCGGCCGTTTCGGGTCAATGCCGGGGAAACCGAGTTGCAGCAGCGCCTGGCGCTGGCCTACCGGGACCATAACTTGTCCATCGGTGCGCACTGGAACGCCGCGATTGATGAGTCGGTGCGAGCGCAGATGCGCACCGACATCGCGACCGAGATGTTCGAAGAACAGCACCGCCGCGCCCCCTTGGATGAGCGGGAACTGACCGGGTTCATCGCCCGCGGCACCCGCGACCAAACCACCTCGGTCGCCGGCTACGACATGACCTTCACTCCGGTCAAAAGCGTGTCCGCGCTCTATGCGCTGTGCCCGGAGCCGATCGCCAAACAGATCGAGGAATGCCACAGCAAGGCCGTCCAAGACGCGTTGGATTTCCTGCAAGACCAGGCCGCCTACACCCGCATCGGCGCCCAGGGCGTGGCCCAGGTCGACACCGAAGGGTTCATCACCGCGGAGTTTTTGCACCGCGACACCCGGGCGTCGGACCCCGGCCTGCACACCCACGTCGCGATCTCCAACAAGGTCCGCGCCCGCGGCACCGACGGCATCGCCCGCTGGTATGCCCTCGATGGTCGGCCGTTGTATGCCTCCACCGTCGCGGCCTCGGAGTTGTACAACTCGCGACTGGAGGCCTACCTGGGTCAGGTGTTGGGGATGCGGTTCGCCGCTCGCGGTGATGCCCGCGAAGGCAAGCGCGAGGTCCGCGAAGTGGTCGGGGTGAGCCGCGAACTCAACGAACTGTGGTCCTCGCGCCGGGCGGCGATCGACGCCGAGTATGCGGTGTTGGCCAAGAAGTTTCAGGCCGCTCACGGCCGCGAGCCGACCACCCCGGAGTCGATCGCGATGTTCCAGCAGGCCACCTTGGCCACCCGCGACGCCAAGCACGAACCACGCTCACTGGCCGAACAACGCCAAGAGTGGCGTGCTCAAGCGGTCGGTCTGTTGGGCAGCGACGAGGCGGTCAACGCGATGATCGCCCGGTCCTTGGCCGGGCGCACCACGACACCGGCCGAGGTCACCGACAGTTGGATCAAAGCGCGCGCAGCCCAGGTGATCGCCACCGTCTCCGCGGCGCGGGCCACCTGGAACCGCACCCATGTGTTGGCCGAAGCGTTGCGGGTGGTGCGGGTCACCGGGCACGCCGGAATCGACGGCATCGCCGAACTCATCACCGACGCCGCCTTGGCCGAACCGTTGAGCATCCGCCACGCGTGCAGTCCTGATACTGACCTCGGTGAGCCCGCCCGGCTGCGCCGCCGCGACGGCTCCAGCGTGTACCGCCAAGTCGGATCGCAGACCTACACCAGCCACGAAATCCTGGCCGCCGAACGCTCCATCCTGGCCGCCGCCGAGCTGCGCGATGGGCGCACCGTGCCCGCCGCCGACGTCGAGATCGAACTACTGGCCCAGGCCGCGCATCGGCGTGAACTCAACGCCGGCCAAGCCCAACTGGTCCGCGAGATGGCCTGTCGCGGGCAGCGGGTCATGCTCGCGCTGGCCCCGGCCGGGTCGGGTAAGACCACCGCCATGGCCGCGCTCGCGCGGTCCTGGGAAGGTGCCGGGGGCACCGTCATCGGGTTGTCCCCGAGTGCGAGTGCGGCGCAGCTGCTGCGCGAGGAAATCGAAGTCGAAGTCGGTGACACTCTCGATAAGTTCAACTGGCTCACCGACAATCCCGACATCTCCCCCGGTGATCCGGCGCGGCAGTGGTACGACGCGATCGATGAAAACACGTTGATCATCGTGGACGAGGCCGGTAAGGCCGGCACGTTGGCGTTGGCCTCGATGATCGCGGTCGCGTTGGCCCGCGGCGCCAGCGTGCGCCTCGTCGGTGACGACAAGCAGCTGTCCTCGATCAGCGCCGGCGGTGTGCTGCGCGACCTGGCCCACCGCCACGGTGCGATCACGTTGTCCCAAGTGATGCGGTTCGCCTCAGCCGCCGAAGCCCAAGCCGGTCTGGCGTTGCGCGACGGTGACCCGTCGGGGATCGCGTTCTATCTCGATGAGCAGCGCGTGCACGTCGGCACTCAAGCCGCCGCGTCCGACATGGCGTTCGAGGCTTGGCAATCCGATATCGCCGCCGGCGAGCACTCGCTGCTGTTGGCGCCCACCCACGATCTGGTGTCCGAACTCAACGACCGCGCCCGACTGCACCGGCTCACCGAACTCGGAGCCCGCGCCCCCGGCATCGAAGCGGTGTTGATGGCCGGTGCGCGCGCCAGCGTCGGTGACCTCGTGTTCACCAAGGAAAATGACCGCACCCTCGCGTTGGGTGCGACTGATTTCGTGCGCAACGGCTACCGGTGGGAAGTCACCGAGGTCGACCCGGAAGGCTCGATCACCGTTAAGCATCTGGAGTCTGGGGCGCACCTGCGCCTGCCGGCCGAGTACGTCCGTGCCCACGTCACCCTGGGCTACGCCCGCACCATTGACGCCACCCAGGGAGCCACCGCCCGGTACCGGTGTCACACCGTGGGCTCTGACCAGTTGACCCGCCAGCAGGTGTACACCGCACTCACCCGAGGGGTGTACGGCAACCACATCTACTTCTCCACCGCCGAACACGACCCACACCGCGTGCTGTCCCCGAAAGCGACCCACCCCGACACCGCTGTGGACGTCTTGACCCGTGCGCTGGGCCGCGACGCCGCGCAAGTGTCGGCCACCAGCGCGGCCCGCGCCGCCACCGATCCAGCCGCCCGCCTGGCCGCTGCGACAGCCATGTACGCCCATGCGGTCGGTGCCGCGGCCGAGTCACGCCTGGGCCCAGCCCAGCACGCCGAGTTGGATTCCCACGCCGAAAAGTTGGTGCCCGGACTCACCTCGGCCACGGCCTGGCCGGTGCTGCGCCAGCACCTCGCGTTGATCGCCGCCGCCGGAATTCACCCGCTCAAACGGCTCGACAAAGTGGTCGCTGCCGGCGGATTCGACAACGCCGCCGACCCGGCCGCGGTCATCGATTGGCGCCTGGACCCGACCGGAGCGCACTCCGGTGGTGCCGGTCCGCTGTCCTGGCTGCCTGCCATCCCCGAACGCCTCGCCGCTGACCCTCAGTGGAGCACCTATCTGGCGGCCCGGGCGCAGCGGGTCACCGAACTGGCCGCCGAGGTAGCCGACACCGCACGCGGATGGAGCCCGGCGACCGCGCCGCGATGGGCACGCCCCCTGATCGACACCAACGCAGAGCTGGCCGCCGAGCTGGCCGTGTATCGCGCCGCGACCGCCGTCGATGACAACGACACCCGCATCGCCGGGCCCGAGCAATACCCCGCCCGCACCCGCGCCGCCCAACGCGGACTCGAACAACGCGCAGCCGAACTGATCGGCACCGACGCCACCACCAACCGCTACGACGACCTGATCGACTCCATCAACCCGCACATCCGCCGCGACCCCTACTGGCCACAGCTGGCGCATCACCTGTCGGCGGCCGCGCGCACCGGAGTCAACATCACCCAGCTCGTACGCAAGTCCGCGGCCGACCGACCGCTGCCCGACGAACTACCCGCCGCCGCCCTGTGGTGGCGGCTGTGCGGCACCCTGTCCCCGGCCGCACTGGAAACCGCCAACGGTGGGTTGCGCCCGGACTGGCTGCCCGATCTGCACACCGTGTTCGGCACCGAACTGGCCGAAACGATCGCCGCCGACCCCGCATTCCCCGCGTTGGTCTCCGCGATCAGCAACGCCGATCCCGACCAGTGGACACCGTTGGATCTGCTGCACGTGGCCGCCGAACACCTCTATGACGCCGACGCCCACCTGACCCATCACCTACGCGCCGACGAGTACGCCCGCCTGCTCACCTACTCGATCGAGGTGTTCACCACCGACGACCCCTACGACCACGACATCCCCCTTCCCGAGCACGCACCGCTGACCCCGGAAGAACACGAAGAACTCGCCCACCTGCACCCCGATATCGCGAACGCACCAGCCTGGCGCCAGCACTCTCACGAGGATGTGTTGGCTGACCCCAACAACCTCGCCGCCGCGCTCGGACTAGATGAATACGACCTCACCGAGCCCACCGAACCCGACGAACAACTGCCCCCACCCGAGTACGCCCACGACGTCCTTGACGCCGAATCGCACCTGGATTTCGACAGCCTGAGCACCAGCCGTCCCACCCCGGCTGCCGCGCTGGCCGCCCACCGCGCCGACGTGCACGCGTTGCGTGCCCGCTACGCCGCCGCCGACGCCGAGCTACGTGCACTCGCTGCACAAGTGTCCGCCGGCGCTGGACCGCACGTGCTCGCCGCCACCGATGAACTGCGGCGCATGCGCGACGCCGCCGACGCCGATCGACCCTTCCTGGCCCGCGTCGAAACCGTTCTTGCGCAGTGGCACGAGGCCGAGACCACCTACACCGAAGCCCTCGAACTCATCAACCACGCCCGCACCGAACTCGATATATTGCGCGCCGACCCGGCTGCCGACCCGCTCGATATCGCCTCGGCCACCCAGAACCTGAACTTCCTCACCAGCTACCAGCTACCCACCCGCAGCCCCGCCGAGCAGTTCCACCCGGCATTCCAAGAAGCCACCGCTGCCCGCGCCGCCGCAGCCGGAGGCAGCGAACACATCGTCACCCACGCCGACGCCGACGCCCTGCTGCGCCGGTGCCGCGCCGACGACGACACACTGCTCGCCCGCCACCGCGCCGACCGCGCGGCGCTACGCGAACAGTTGCACCGCACCGAACTCGCCGCCGCGCAGGCATTCGCCCACGCTCAGCGCAGCACCGCCGACCACATCACCGACCTACTGCCTCGCATCGACACCGAACTGCGGGTGCTCGACGCCGCCGGCCAACACGCCTTCCAAGACCGGCTGCCCATCCCCGAGCACCCCGACATCGACACCCACCGCCTACACCGACTCACCGACATTCCGTTCGTGCTCACCGCCGCCCACGCCACCGACCGCGCCGCACTGCTACCGATGATGAACCATCTCGCCCGCGCCGCCCACGCCGCGCAGCGCCCGCTGATCTGGGCCGCACCCCCCACCATCTGTGACAACCCCGACCTGTCCCCGATCAACCCCACCGTCATCGACGCCGCCACCATCGACCTCACCGACAGCGCGCCCGGCACCATCGTCATCATCGACCGCGCCGAACACCTCACCCCCGAGACCATCGCGGATCTCACCGAAAACGCCGCTACCGCCCACGCCCGGATCATCCTGCTCGACACCAACACCGCCACCTGGCCACCACCACCGGCAGCGCCACTGCTCAAACTGCTGCACACCGAACTCCGTTGGTCGCCAGTGCTCACCGCGTCCACCGGCCGCATCAACCACTACCAGGCCAGCCCAGACACCGACGCCGCCCTCACGCAAGCCGCCGGCCTACACCCCGACCACCACACCCCCGCCATCACCAACGCCCTGCAACGCCACCGAAAAGCCCAGCAGCGCAACACCACCGCCCACGAACTACACACCCGCATGTGGAACGCCGCCCAACGCGGCGATGGACTCAGCCGAGACGTTTAGATGTGGTGTTCCATCACGTTGGTTACACGATTGGGCAGCTCGTCAGTGTCGCCGACATACCACCGCACGAACGCGGTGAGCTCAGCCGCCATTGATGTCCCGGCCTGTGTCGTCGCTGCCTTGAACCGTTCCTTGAGGTCTGGGTCCGGTCGGAAGTTGAGGCCTCGGTTCTTATGCCGTCCGGTCATCAGCTGTCGTTCGATGACCTCACCGCGTAACCACATTTAGAGGAAACCGATTCTGAATGCGGGCTCATCGGTTCGCCCGCGGCGAAATTCGCCCACGAAACCTACATGCGCAGCCGTCGCGCAGTGGGATGCTCGCGATCTATAGGTGGGTGAGGGCTATCGAGCCCCGGTGTGGACGGTCCAGTTCGTGCCGTCCCACCAGCGCCAGTAGCGCGGATCGCCGGGGTCGACGTACCACCCCGCTGGGGGAAGAACATCCGTAGCCAGCTCGGTCTCTACGGTGAACGCGGTGAGCGGACGATTAGGTTCGCCATCTGCCCGAGTGGGGTTGCGCCTGTCGACTGCGCGGTAGAGCGCCACCACCTCGGACGGGTCGAACCGCGTAGCCCGTGCGATATCTGGCGTCGTCACCAGGTGGAACACCGGCATTGGTTCACCTGTGACCGGCTGAGTCCCGACCCGACTTGGGTCGTACTCCACGACGTACTGCCCATCGAAATCGGTCGGCGTACCGTCGCTGAGACCCACTATCCGAATGGTGCAACGGTCGCTGGGGTGGCCAGTATCCATGGGGACAATCGTCTCCCATGGGTACGACATTGAGCGCAGCACCTGCACCACGGTGGCGGCGCGGCGCACCCAGCGCAAGGCATCCGACAGTTCACGGTGGCTCATCGACAACCAGCAACCGGGCCCAGAGAGGCTTACCCAAGCTCGTCCACAACACTCGCCGTCTGCATAGAATCCTACGTAAAGGTAAAGGCGCTGGTACAGTGCGGGCATGCTGATTGACACCAACGATCTGGTCTCCGCGACCGACTTCAATCGGAACACCGGCCGGTACACAGCACTCGCCGCCGAAGGTCGGCGCATCGTCATCGTCAAGGATCAGCAGCTCGTTGCCGCCCTCGTCGGCATCCACGACCTCAACCGCCTCGACGCCCTCGACGGCGCACCCGAACTTGCCTTGGACGAAGTCCCGGGCGAGGGGGACACGACGCTCTCCGAGCCGCCCCCAGGGGGATTGTTGCTCGGACACACCGTGACCGGCCAGGCTGCCTACATTGACCCGCGCCAGAACCTCATGGTCGTTGGCCGCGGTGCCTCCGACTTCATGAGCGTGCTGCTTGCCCGGGTCGGGGAGATGTCGGCCGACCTGAATCTCCAGTTCGTGATCGCCAACGAGCACGCCCTCCAGCTACCCCGCCCTAGCACGCCCGATCGAGCACCCACCATCCTGTCCGTGATACTCGACGTGGCCAACGCCCGCACACACTTCTGCCGCCTGGGCGATCAGGTCGACGGTGAAATCGACCGCCGGACAGCCCTATTGGCTGAAAGCTCCGTCAACACCATTGACGAGCACCGCCGACTGGACTCAGATTCACCGGCGAACCTCGTCATCGTGGTCGATGACGCCGACCAGGTAGACCCGGGCATTCTCAACAAAATGGTGTCCGAGATCAGCCGCAGCGGCGAGAAACTCGGTATCAGCGTGTGGCTGTTCGCCGCCACCGCATCACCACGAGGCGTCCTGCCGGCTGCGGGGATCTCGCAGCGCGTTGCGCTCCCGATGGAAACCCCCGCACAATCGCGCGATGTTGTGTATAGCGACATCGCCTACCGACTAAAGCCCGGCCAGGCAGCATTACTCAAACGCGGCGGGGACCTCAGCCCGTTCAGGACCCCCACCTCCGAGAACCTCACGCTCACCCCAGCCGTACCCACGGCAGCACCGGAACTGCAATGGTCGCCGTTACCCACGTCCCCGCCACTCGACTCCATCGTTGGCGACAGCGATCAAGCCAACGACGGCAGCGCTCCTAGGCTCCCCATTGGCGTGATCGACCAGCCGCGCCTGCACTCGCACCCCGTCTACGCACTCACCCTTACGCCAGGTGAATTGACCGACGTCTACACCGACGACCCGATGTTTGAAAGGGCCTTCATCGACGTCGTGCTGCGGTCTGCGTCGCTGGCCGTAAGCCCGTCGGCGCAGGGCGTGCGCTTTCTCTACATCGGCCCTAAGCCTTCTCCGCGCTGGCCGCGCGGAGGCAACCTTTTGCGCAGCTACACCTGGGATCAATTCGTGGGCGGGGACGGCCTGTCCGGCGGCCACGAGATAGCCCATGCCTTGAACGAGATCCCGGAGGAGGCCCACGCCGCCGACAGCACAACGGTTCTCATCGCCAATATGCTGGGCCCCCAACGTATCGTCATCACCGACCTCCTTGAGAAGGCAATGCGCGAGGACAATTTCCACGTCCTGCTCCTACGGCGCGGCGGTCTTTACGAAGAACGAATGCTCAGAGGGGCTCCCCAACCAGCGACCACCATTTATAGCCGCGGAAGCGCCGGCCACGAAGTGTTCCTCGACCACGCAGTACGCCAAAAGGTACGAAAACTACCCCATCGAAATGATGCGTATGACGCCATCACATCATCGGACGGCTATGGCCACCTCGTACTCGCGCAATGACGACACCGATGACCAGCGTTCCATCGGTGTAGCGAACGCTGCCCAGCCCCGCCTGCATACGGTTCGACGTAGTGGGTATGGTCCGGCCGCCATCGCGGCGAGGCTGCCGGCGATCTTCTGTTTGCCGCCGAAGTAGGCAAACGGCGGATGCAAGGGCGGATGCCAACGTGTGCCTCCGACTGGTTATGGTGTCACCAAGACAGTGGCGACGGTAGATCCGGCATATCCTCGTCGGTGCGCCAGTTCCATACTGGCAGTCCAGCTATCGAGCTATCGTCGTCGGTCTCGCCGGCAGGGCGGTCGATGAAAGCGGCTATCGCTGGAGTGGTGTCGGTAAAAACAAGAGAGGCCAGAGCCGTCGCGCTCCCGTTGTAGGACAGCACTTTCCGGAAGCAGCGCTCCTCTTCGATTGCGGTGGCGATCAGGGTGCGATCGGCGTCGCTGGTGAATGGTAGCCAGTTGTGGTCGGTCGTCATCAGAGACAGTTGTTCGACGTTCGCATAGCCGGCCCGCGAGACCGAGAAGGTGGCGACGGCCACCAATCGCACCTCGCCAGGGTCAGCCATCTGCCAGAGTTCGAGTTCGGTCGCGAACCGCTTGGTGAGCTTGCGGTAGAGGTCTTCATCGAGGAACCAGGGGTGCCCCGGCTGGTGGCGCACCTGCATTTTGAATCCATGGCTGGCCGGCTCGATTGCCTTGATATCGCCCACCCCGATCAGGAATTTGGTGGTCTTGCCGGGTTGCCGGCGAGCTGGGGCCCAGGCTTTGATCCGGCGCTGCTCGATCTCGGTCTTGCGGTCGGCTGAGAAAGGCTCTGGCACAAACAACGACGCGGCCAGCGGGTTCTTGCGGACGAGTTTGCCGTCTGCGGCAGACCTCAGTCTCCGGTGCACGACGGCCCAGGGGCGCCGCCCGGCGAAACCGGGATGCCATGTGGTCAGCTCGGCCTCGTCCCACAGGTAGTGCAGGACGGCACGCAACGTTAACTTGTTGCCGTCAGACTGCACTGTGCTCGACGGGGAATCCGATGGTTCAGGGGCTGCCCGGTTCCCCGACTTCGACAGCGAAAACCCAAGCCGCAAAGCCGTTGTGCCGTCCACAGGGTTGTCAACGATAGACCGCTCAGCAACAGCCCCATACCCCGAGAGCTCATCGGGAGGCAGCCACGAGCGACACCGATGGTCATGTGCGGCCGCCGTGCCAGGCATCCGTTTCACGATGAGATCGTGCCCAGCGGCAGCGATGTACATCTGCACCCCTGGAGACTGGCACAAACACAGCGGACGCAGCCTCGCAGTCTTTGCTTCACCGAGTATCTGTTGCGCCTCCAGGGTGTGTACGTCGTCGACCACGTTTCCGTTGACCTCAAACGGGGTCTGCATCGTCATCACCGGAATGCGACGATCTGGAGTTGTGCGTGGAGGGGCCGCGGGGACACCAGCTCGGCCAGGTCCTCCCTGCTGGACACTGTCACGATTGGGTCGGTGAGCAACGTAGCGGCTAGTGCGAGGGCATGTCGGTAATTGTTCTCGTTGTGGGTCATGATGAGCTGGTGTCGGCCCAGGCGCTCAGCGGTCCACCACCAGCAGGAACAGAGTTCGCAGGGGCACCCCAGTGAGGACGGCGCGGGAACCGCTCTGATCGCGCGAGCCACAGACTGCTTCACAGCCCAGGCCCGTCCCCTGGACGGCTCGGACACATATAGCGGCCGTGAGTCGTTGGTTGCCATATCGGTTCTCGATTCCGTTGGGTTTGTCTGCCCTACACAGATAGCTGTGCGTGTGTCTGAGCCGCCGCGCGGGCGGCGGCGGTGATGCGGTCGGGGCGGTGTCCTGCCCAGTGTTGGCCGTCGGGGGTGACGATGACGGGCACGCTGAGGTAGCCCCAGTCGGTGAGCATGGCGGCGGCGGTGGGGTCGGTGCTGACGTCGATGATGTCGATGGCGACACCGGCTTTGGCGAATCCTCGGGCGGTGGCGCGGCACTGCACGCAACCAGGCTTGCTGTACACGGTGATGTTCCTCATGGTGCACTCCTCGAATCTCCTACATATGTCCACTGAACTTTGCGCGGCCCCAACGGGATTGCCCGTATGATCCCTTCGCGGGCGAGGGCCCTGAGGTGCCGGTAGATACCCGTTCGTGAGTCCTGCGAGGACCGCGGACGACTCACCAAATGCCAGGTTCGATGACACTCGATCACCCGCATGACCGCCGGCCGCCTCGGTGCCTGGCACACCAGCTCGCAGCCCACATCCAAACGGTGGGTCTGCCACGGCAGGACGCCAGCCAGCTCAGCGCTCGTCATTGGCCTGTCGGCGGCTCGCAGAACCGCGACCAGTTGCTCGCGGACCGCGAGAGTATCCGCCGTGGTCACGTCGCCCCCAGACCATAGTCACCAAGGTCGAACAGGTGCTCCTGCATCGAGAGCACGCGGTTCGACCACAGGTGCACCGCTGAACCGTCCCGCTGCTCCCCCACCGACGTGCACGTCCAGCTCCGTACTGGACTGTCTGTGATCGCGCTGCGCTCCGCACGGATCACCACGGCAGCTTTAGCCGTGGACACTGCCCGCAGAACCTGCACCGGCTCCACGCGAGCACCATGGACCAGACTGGCGCCCTGGGCACCGAACACATCCGGTCGTAGATCGAGATAGATACACACCCCAAGCTGGCGTGCCACCGCGGCGATCAACTTCACAGGAGCGGCCGATTCCAGACTCACCCGCTTGATCCGGGCGGCGGTCTCGGTCATCTGATCGATGGCAATATCCAGCGCTGACGCCATCTTGCGGTGGGTTGCAGCGTTCTGCCACTGAGGACGCATCCGTGCTGGACCGGACTGACTGTGATTGAGGCGCAGCCATACTCGCCGGGCAATCTCCACTTCGTTGGCCTCACCGGGGATGCGGGAACCGCTAATGGCGGATGAGAATTCCACCCGCGAGTGTGGAGTCAACGCACACGCCCGGGCCAGCTCAGCCGGCCGATCACGCAAGACCTTCCAGAACGTGACCAGCTCGCGATCCACATCGTTGACCGTCTCCAGCGCACTGCACGGTTTGTGAAGCAGAACCTCCAGCGTCCCCGACAGCGGTTGTACATAGTGTGTGTGCGGGGGCAACAGGCTGGCGATCTGCCGACCGGTCTGTTCCGAGCGAGGGCCCCGTTCTACCAACGGTGAGCGAAGATGCGCAGCGGAACTCATTGGCACACCGCCCCTTCACCGTCTGCGCGCAATCTGTTCGAGCGTGCAGAGCCAGGCTCCTTGAGCTTTCGTACATCGACCGCCTGGCGCTGAGGAATCAGCAGCGCTAGCCCCCGTGCGATACTCCCGTCTTTCGTGGTGAGCCCGCTGATTTCGCGTAGCCACTGTCCCAAGCTGGGACGGTCGTAGGGAGTGAGCGCAGCCAAGGTCATCACCATCGCCATCAGGTCGTACCTATCGGCACCCTGCATGGCCCGCCATAGCTCATCTGGGCTGGACTCGCCATGGATGTCGGCAACGACCGTCAGAGCCTTGTTGTAGAGCTGCCGGCATTCAGCCAAGCGAGCCTCGCCCTGGGAGTACACCAGCGGAATGTCGCCCACCCCGAGCAAATGGCGCAGATGGGCTGCCACAGCGGACTTCTCCAGCAACAACCCGGCCCGGACCACGGCGCGATCAGTCCACAGGTCCTGCCCGTCGTGGTCGCGGTTGTGTGGTCGCCAACCATCCTGACTGAACTCTTCGCGGTGCTTTTCGAGCACAGTCGAAAGCCGGTACTGGCTCACCTGATAGAAGTCCGCGACGTCACCGAGGCAACGTGGCTGCTGCTGACCCGGACTGAGCAGTTCGTCAAGGACCGCCACAACACGACTGAGCTTGTTGCGGACCTTGCGGTCACGCCGTTGCTGGGCTATCCGACGTTGTTCCTCGCGGTCGCGGTCGGTGCGCCACTGCTGCCAGCAGCCCTGATCATCACCCTCACCTGGATGCACCGGTCACTCCTTGCCGGGCGTAGCGTGCCGCCTTACGGCTGACCAGCGCCGACCACGACACTGGCCGCAGGCCGTCAAAGCCTTTGGCGTTGTCGTGCCATGGACGGGCAGCCAGCCGCGCGGGTGCCTCGAACACCCAGTGATACTTGGGCTGGCCAGGGTTAAACGGAGTCGTACCCCACGGGGCGCAGCACCCTTGGGCCCGATGCACGTCCACAAGTACGGTTGCGCCGAGCCAGCCCTGCTGGTCGCAATGAAAGTTCATCTCTCGCATGCCCAGCTGTGCACCGAGCTCGATACCGGCCTGGTCGATACGGGTACCACCGTAGATCAGTACAGGACCGCGATAGTCGGTGGAATCTGTCCGGTTCTCGACGTTCTTCCCGCCGATCTGACTCGACACCAGCAGCATCGATGCCCACGGCCGTCGCACAGTCAACCCCATCGCCAACCCGGTCTCTGCGCTCGGGTCCGGCGTGTGCAAAACGTCGTGGAGCACCCGCCGCACGCATCCGAAATCCTCAGGTGCGCAAGCACAGTCCACGGCGGCGAGAGCCTGACGGGCCCGCGCGAGTTCATCGAGGCTGCCCGCTAGACGTACCGCATACTCGACTAGTGCGGCCAGGCGATGAGCCTCGGAGGCACTGGCGCATGGCACTGGAGGCACACCATCAGCACCGAGCCGGTGTGGAGCACCGCACATGTCTGGACCGCCAGCACGGAAGTCTGCGACACGTGCGTGCCCTCGAGCCAGACCGTTGCCGCGGAGGCGGGCAAGGTCGCTGGGAAGAGTGCGGCTGGTCATGATCGGGCCACCGCCATGTTGCGGCGGACGTGCTGGTGCTCAAGAATCAAACGTTCCAGGTCGGCGGTGCAGCCGTCTGTGGCGACCGCAGCGAGCAGCCGCGTGAGCCGACCTGAGGTGGTGCAGTCAGCCGCCGTCGCACTCCGGTACCGAACTTCCTCCTCGTCGTAGGGACCGACCGCGGTGAACCCTCGCGCGTCGACACCCGTGATACGCCATCCGTAGTCATCGGTGAGTGTGGTCGCCGCCCAGTAAGCCCGGCGCACCGATTCCGGCGGTTGCGCGGCACCGTGATGAGGCAGATACCACGGGCACCGCGCATCGTCGGAATGCGCCCGCCCGGCCGGCATTCCCAGGCGCAGCATCGCTGCGATCGTGCGGGCGGCGTCGTCGCCACGGTGCGCGACTGCTCGCTCGTGGGCGCATTGGTGGAGCAGTCGGCAGGCGTGCAGCGGCAGCAGCGGCACACTGGGCTGGCCCTGTATCCGCTGCTGGGATGACGGTGTGTGGTCAATCGGATCGGCGGCTACGGGCAACTCCACCCCCGCCGGGGTGCGAAGCCGCAGCCACCCGCCGCAGTCGAGTCCGAAGCTCAGGACCGACCACCCGTGATTGACCATCCGTGACATGGCCCAATAAGCGCGTCCGGTGGTGTTCAGTTCTGCGTCCAGATATATGCCGGTAGCGGTCATGATGTCCTGCCGTCCTGCGGGGGCTGTGGCTTGCGCCCGGGAGACTCGTTCGGGGTGCTCGTGCTCGACGCCGGAGATTGTTGAGCCGATGGACGCTGCTGTGTCGGTTGCTCATCGGTGCGCCCACTGGGCGGTGTTTGGGGCCGGGTGCTCGGGGCGGCACTGGTGCGCCCCGGCGCGGCGGGTGCATCCGTGCTTGCCTTCGTGGTGCTGCTCGCAGCGGGCCCGGTGTCGCGGCGCTTGTTGGCTTGCTGCCGTTCGATCACCTTTGACGCGACCACGGCTCCAGCGACCACAGGGGCGGCCGGCCCGGCCGCAGCGGCGGCCGCCGCGCCACCGCCGCCCGCAGCGGCCCCGCCTGCTGCGCCTCCGCTGGCCGCCGCCCCGCCCGCTGCACCACGGGCGGCTGCCCCGCGCGCCGCGGTCCCGGCAGCGGCAGACCCGCCCGCGTGTGCGCCAGTAGCGGGTGTGGTTGTAGACGGCGGCGTTGCGCTCGGAGATGACCCGCTATCGGAGGGGATGCCACCGGGATTGGGATGTGCCTTGCGGCCCTTGGCTGCGGGGGCTCGGGTGCCCTCATCGCCGGGTTTGCCTGAACTTGGCATACCCACACCGTCGGCGTTGATGTCGCGGCGCATTGAGCGGCCCATGTCGCGCATCGCCGGGTAGAAGCTCATTGGACCGGCTCCGATGGCAGCGGTCTTGCGCAGCACCGACATCGGCCCCGGCAGGCCTCGATCACCGAAGCCTCGCATCAGCGCCCTGAACCCGAACACCGCTCCACCGGAGAACAGCAGCATGAGCAGCAGGATCGCAATCGGGTGCTGAACCTCGAAACCGTCAAGTTGCCCGGTCGATACTCGGGACATCAGCACCAGGACAATGCCGAAAGCCGCTGTAGCGAACAGCATTTCCAGGGCGTGAACGATCAACTTGATGGCGGTGCGTTTGGCGAACTCACGCTGAGGTCCTGGCGCGACGGCTACCGCGGCGGCCGGCACCAGCACCAGCACGTTCCAGAACGCTTTGAACCCGATGCGAATGACTTCACAGCCGATGTAGCACAGCAGCATCAGCACGACCAGCACGACGCAGTTGATGAAGAACATCAGCCCGATCGTCTCGCCGCTGAGAAAGTGAGCGTGGGCATAGGCATCGCCCGCGCCGCAGGCCCGCATCGCTTCTACCGGCCCGTCGTGGCTTCCTGCCGGTGCGAGCGCCTGGGTTGCGGGTGTCAGGACCGTAGAGGCGTTGAGCGCGGCGTTCCAGGCTTGTGCGCATCCGTCGATGTTGTCGATCACGCTGCCGAAGTTGGCGATCTGAATGGGGTGGCGGATCAGGGTGGTGGCCATCCACTGCGAGAGCACTTCGATCTGACCGTCGGCGTTACCGGATGGGTCGAAGCTGCCGTTGTTGGCGATTCCCAACGACAGCTCGAATCCGATGGCCCGGCCGGCAGCGAGCAGGCCGTCGCCTCCGAGTTCCTTCACCGGGTCGTTGAGGAAGAACCCGATCAGCAAGATCACCAGGAACCCGCTGCACATCACGCCGGCGCCGCGCCCAAAGCCTTTGGTCAATGCGATGATTCCGCCGATGAAGACACAGATGATCAGTGCCAGTGGAATGATCTGAAACTCACCGAGCAGATTGTTGATCGCGACCAGCACGGGCGCGGCCAGTGCGGCCAGCCAGCCCAACCAGGCCGAGCCCAGCGCAATCTTGATGAACCAGATTCCGACCGCACCCACCATCACCAAGAACCCGCAGAACCATCCGAGGATGACGGCCAATTGGCTGTAGGTCATGGCGATTTCGAAGCGGTCGGTCAACGCGGGAATCCAGGAACCCGGATCGATAATGCTGACGTCGCTGCCCTGGGTGCGGATGGCGTCGAGCATCGACACCGTGCTGATGAAGTAGGTGCCCACCGGTTGGTCGTAGGTGTCCACGATCGGGCTGGGCCAGTTGAGTGCCCCGGCGAACCCGGCCGCCACCGCGTGTGGGGCGGTCAGCAGGGCCATCATCCAACCCGCCCACAGGAGTTGAGCGATCAGCCACGCCCGCCGGATACGTGGGTGCTCATATAGCCAGGCGCTGTAGGCGGCCATCACCGCGTCAGCTCCAGCGCCTCGTCCTCAAGGCCGCGGGTATCAAAGGCTTGCTGCAGCTCGGGCTGTACTGGTTGCAGAATGTCGATCAGGCCGGTGCTGCCCGTGTCGTCAATCATGTACGCGTAGCCGTGCCCCTCGGCGGTGCGCAGGTTGAGCACCTCAGGATACTCATCGGGGTCAATCCCGATGCGCTTGAACTCTTCGGTCGCTTCTTCTCGCGCGGAGGCCTTAAACGGTGTAATGACTCGCGTCGGCAAATCCTTGGTGGGAATCCCGTCGAAATACTCGACATGCTGTGCGATGCCGATCAGCCCGTATCGCTGCTTGCGGCCTTGGGTAATCAACTCGGTGGCATCTTCGCGGCCAACGGGAGAGGCGAAGTACGCCCGGGCTTCCTCGGCAACGAACCAACCGAACTTGCCAGGCCGACGATTGGGCCCGGTGTAGCTTTCCCGCGTGACCGCTGCGATCATCCCGTAGATGGCCAACCCGGCTCGCGCACGCGCTGTTTGGCGCTTGTAGAGGTGGAGATCCTCGGTCTGGGAGGTCGTCGGCAACTCCAGGTCACCGGTCAGCCAGATCACCGCGTCCTTCTCAGCGATCGGCGGTATCGGCAGCGACTCATCGAACATCGCCCGCAGATAGTCGATATTGGCCCACATATCCAGGCGCGCCGCCAATTCCGCATACTCCTTGTAGGCGCTTGCCTGCAAACTGTTGAGGTAGCGAACCAGGGCGCCCATGCTTTCGGCGACCCGCTGATCGGGGCGCAACAGAAAGCGGAGCTGTCGGGCGATCTCGGCATCGGGCTCGACACCCATCATGGGCAGCAGGTGATCAAGAGTGCGTTCGACGGCGACTTCACGGCGAAAGATGCGCAACCCGTCGACCGAGACTTGACCGCGTGTGGGATCAAGCACCGCCACCCGATCCCCCAGATGCGCCAGCGCACGCACCCACTCAGGATTGGAACCAGGGTCAAGGATGCTGCACTGATTGCCCCGGGCAAGCAAACCGAGCGTCACTCGCTTAGCGCCTTGAGACTTGCCCCCTCCCGGTGGACCGTAGAACAGCATCCCAGGCACCTGACGCCGCCTGCTCGCGCCTTCGGGCTCGATCAGGACAGGGGTTGGTCGGCGGGTGGACAGATTGCGGGCGAACAGAATCCCGGTGTCGTGACCGAGCTTGCTGGACACCAGCGGAGAGAAACGGGCCCAGTCCGTAGTGGTCCCCGGCTGGCTGAACTGGCTGCGCGGGCTGCGTTCTTCACTGCCTGCCAGCCCGGTTTGCCACAGCCCTATTTGGGCGCTCCCGCGACGTCGACTCAACGTCATGTCGAGGTCTTCTGCGAAGTGGGTTTGCAGCAGCTGGCAGGCCGCGTCGAGTTCGGCCCGTGAGCGGGCTCCGACGGCGACCACCGTCGTGGACTCCACTTCCCGCTCCAACTTCGAGGCCCGCAGCTTGGCGTTGTACTCCTCGGCCGATGAGTAGCGCTCGATGAGATCACTGTCGCTGGACCGTCTGCCGGCCCGCTGGAACGCCTGATCATCGAGGTTGCGCTGAGCGCGATCGATCCGTGTGAGCGCCTGCTCGGCCGGGCGGGTAGAAATGTGCTGAATCCAGTCGATGTCGGCAGGTGTGTCCACGTCATAGACCGCTAGCAGGTATTCCGCACGTGGATAGGCCAACCCGCCGCGCGGAATCTGCGCTACGGCCAGCATGCTTTGAAAGCTGTCCGGGCGCCGGGCACCGCGGATCACCAGCACTGCTGCCAGCGATGGCACAACACGGCGCCACCAGCGGCGATCCTTCTTGCGGGCCTGCTGATCACCACAGTCGAAGTCCGCAGGCACCACGGCCGCAAAGTCGGCTTCGGTGAGCCGGTCAGGACCGCCTTCGCCGTGCGGAAAGGGGTCGTTGACGGCACCGATGGCCAGCCGCCGCCGATACCACCAGTGGATCTGGCGCGGGGTGGCCGGTCGCGCGTTGAACTCCGCGGGGATCTTCGACAGTATCGAGGCCGACATTTCCTGGTACCCGGCAAGGGATCTCGGGTCGTCGGGGTCGCGGCCGGCGACCACGGTGGCCGCCTTGGCCAATCCACCCACTCCGGTCCGGCCGGCCTGACCGGAGTCCACCGGCACGCGTATGCCGAATACCTGCTCGTAGAACGGCTCGATGGTCAAGAAGTCTTCCCAGTCGCGGACTTCCTGCACCCACGCGGGCTCGTTCGCGTAGCCCGAGAGCATCCACCGCAGCAGCCGCCGGTGGTCAAGGCGCACGCAGCAGCCCCACAACAGCAACCCAGAGGGGAGTTGGCGCACCAAGGGTCGGTGACGCATCGCAATCGCGTCCTTGAGTGCGTAGGGCATCATTCCGCCGGGTTGACCGTCCACGATGAACTCTGCGTAGACACCACCGGAGGTGAAGCTCAGATTCCCGATCACCTCTTTGGGTGGCGACAGAGCGGACTCGCCCTCACCGTTGACCCCGGCCTTGCGCTGGGTGTGCAACAGTCCGCCGAGCAGCCAGCCGATCCGGTAGAGCGGGCTGGGTCGAGAAACTGGGATTTGGCGAGCGGCGACCGTCAGTGCCGCTGTCAGTGCGATGCCGAACAGTGCGATGGCGATGGCATGCCCGGAGTCAAGCCACTTGCGGGTTGCCCAGACTGTCGTCGTGATACCGATCAGGAAGGTTGCGCCGTCCCAGATTCGCCACGGCGCGAACCACAACCGGGTGTTGTCATCGATGTGGGAGACATAGATGGGAAAGTCACGCACATCGGCGTATACCCGGGCCGTCTGACCACGAAAGGTGTTCTCACCCACTACATAACCTCCAACTACGTCTCGTCAACACCATCTGCTGCACCAGACGCTCTCGACGCCTGGCAGGCGGTCTAACCGAACTGTCCGGTGGTGATGCCCCCACCGTGCTTGTCCACGGTGGTTTTCAGTGAGACCGCCAACCCGACCGCGCCGAGGATGATGGCCGCGACGGCGACCCCGCCGAGCACCTTGCCCATGGCGGCGCCGAACCCGCGCACCAGCGCGAATGCGCCGGCGACGCCGCCAACGAAGATGGCGATAATCGCCAGTGGTATCTGTGCCGATTCCCATAGTGACGGGATGGCGGTAAGTAGATCCCCTGCGGCCAAGGTCGTTTCAGTCATTGTGGTTCCCTTTCCTTGTGGCACGGCCGCCGGTTGGGCGTGCCGGTCAGTTCGGTGTTGCAGAACTCCAGTCGGTGGACACCGCCGCCGGGACGAGGCTGTCGTCGGTGGATACCGCTGGTGCTTTATCGATCGCTGCCACGAGCCAGCGCCCACCCACTCCGCGAAGCGTCAAGGGGTAGACCAACGGCGAGGGAGCGAATTGCGAATTCACTGCGGTCACGCGGACCAAAACACGGGCCAACTCGCCATCCGCGGGCACGGACGAGGGAGCTCCGAGTGCAGTTACCCCTTGTATGACAAGGCTTTCGTACGCGTTGCCCAATCCGGCGATCATCGAATCAGTGGTCACGTACTGCTCCACGCCCCCGGCAGGCGTCAGGTACGCCTTCAGGAAACCCGTGGCGGTGCCGTAGGCGGGATCGGCCTCGCTCAACGTGCTCGGGTAGCTCAGCGGCAGGTCTGCGCCCGCGCCCGGGCCACCGATGCGGGCCGGGAAACTTGCAGCACGCGGGCCGAACCGCGACCACAGCACCGGAACCCGGTACAGCGCGCGGTGCGGGGCGGCTGATTCGTATGGCCGCTGGGTCACACCAACAACCACGGAATAGACTTCGGCGTCGGCTTCCTGGCCTGCAACGCCCTCCAGCGACACGGCCACGATCGTGGGAGTGTTGATGACCACGGCCGGGGTTGAGGGCAGCGTCAGGGAAGCTGGATCGACGCTGATGAACTGGCTCAGGCTAGCGGCGTCCTGAGTGTTTGCCTCAAGCCAGACCGCGACGAAATCCTGGGCGAACGCACCGACCACCGCGGACCGATTGACCACCGCCCGTGACGGCTCAGTGAGGTCGGGGTCTGTGGCAAATAAGAACTGCCACAACACGTTCACGCCCGCAAGGGCGGCTAGAAGCAGGACTGCGGGCTTTCCAAATTTCGTCAGCGCACCCTGGGTGCGGCTGATCCGTTGCTGCCAAATGCGGCTCATTGCCATGGGTCATGTTCCTCGCCGCTATACCGGCTTATGGCCGATGATCTTCAAACTTTTGATAGCGAAAGCCGCGTCAACCGGATCGCTGTTCTGTTGCCCCCCGCCCAGCACTCCCGGCAGTTGCGGAAGCTCCAGTCCCAGCGGACCGTTCGGTTTCGTCGGTGCTGCGCTGGCACCGCCTTCGGGCTGGGCCGGCGGCCGGGACGTCTCCCGGATCAGCATGCGGATCTTGGATGCCAGCACCCGCTTGATCGGCTGCGTCGCCTCACCGTGGACATTCTTGGTGTCCTGGGTCACCAGAGTCGCCTCGGTGTCGTTGAACGTGTACTGCACGGTCGTGACCACCCGGTACTGCGACCACGGCTTCGACCCGCTGGCATCAGTTCCCACCCAGCCAAACTCGCCCACGATCGCAGTGATCAGGTGAGTGCCCGGCAATTCGATGTCGATGACCTGTCCGTCGCCGCCGCCACGCACACACAGGAACGCCGCGTGAGGATCGGTGCCGGCCATGGTTTGCGCCGAGGTCGAGCCCTCCGCGCACGAGCCCAGGGCATCGGCGGTGAAAGAGATCGGACGGTCCAGGACGGGAGCATGCGCCGGGGCAGGCGCGGCCGAACGCGACGGCGGTAGCGCCACGGCGTCGGCTCCGTTCGGGGCACCTGTGGGCTTGGGCTCATCCGAGCCGTACACAACGACTGCCCCGACGATCGCCACCAACACGGCCACCAGTCCGACAGCACCGAACCCCATAGCGACCTTGCCATCAAACCTGCGGGCCCGCCGCGGTTGCGCCGGCCCGGGCTGACCATCACCAACAGGTCCGGTAAGGGCTTGCCCGTCGACCGGATAGTCGTCGTAGTCGTCATCGGCCACGTCGTCTTCGGGGCCGCCGTGCTCATCCTCTGGGTCGCGGCAATCACCAAATCCCCGCTCGCCGACCGCATCGCAGTCGAGTTCGGGCTCATCCACGTCGGTGCCACCGACCTCAGCCTCTGCGGGAAGCTCGAACGCCGGAGCCTCGGGGAAACCGAACCCATCGTCGTCCTCAGCGGCCAGATCGTTGGACCACTGGTCATTGGTGAGCGTCACTACCGTCTCCGTCCGGTGCCATGTTGCAAGGTCGATGCGCTGCGCGAACTGATCTGACGGCGCTGGCCTCCACGGCTGAATCGCTTCCCGGGTCGGCGGGCCGGTTCGGGCTCTGGAATCTGGTAGACCAGGGCCGCTGGCCACAAGGCAGATCCCCCCACCGGTGAGTAACCACCAGCGACGGTGTTTACCGATGAGTCAGTCCATGGCGTCGCACCGGCCCGGTTGCTGCGGCGCCAAACCCGGCGCACCAAAACCACCACCAACACCACAAAAAGCGAGGCCAGGACGCCAATCGCAACGATTGCGACCAGAAACGCCGCGATGGGGTAGACCATCGCACCGCCCATCGCTACGCTGTCCGTCATGCCCATCATGCTGACAGATTACGCAATAGAAGGCAACACGTAAACACATGGTATTCACATCGAGTGTTGACCGATACGACGAACTACGCCGCGAGTGGATCGCTGAGCACGCGGGCATCTTCTCCATGCAGATACGCCGCGCTGAGCTGCTCAATCGAGGAATTCGCCGACGTGCCCGCGACGTCGCCGGCGCCAGGCCCAGCCCCTACAACGACCATCCCAGTCACCCACTGCTCACCCGAGGCGTCAAGACGATCGAAGGTGTACTGGAGGTCGGCATCGTCGTCGCGGCGGCCGTGCTGGCCCCCATTGGATGGCCGCTGGGCAAGCTGATCTATCACCGCAGCGAAGCACTGATCCCCGACCGGCTACGCTCCTTCCCCATCCCTGCATTCCTCTGGGCGGCAGCTGCATTGGGGGCGCTGTTGCTTCTGCTGTACCGGCCCACGGACACGCTGACAAGCACCGTCCTCGCGCCATGGCTGCTCGCGCAACTTCCAGCAGCATCCCTGACCGCAGGAATCTACGGAATCCTCAACGGCTGGCTGGCAATCGACGGATCAACCGACTGGTGGCCACTGTCCCCCACGGCACCGACTGTGACCCTCTCCCTGCCACTGCTGCCCGACGACATGACCGCACCCTCGCCGTTCCGCACCATCGAACCAGCCGACCCCATCGACCTCACACCGCTAGGTGCGGGCGCGGTGCGCCCGATGCCGCGTTCGGCCAAACTCATCGCTATCGGCCTCATCCTCAACGCAGCAGGAATCCTCTGGACCCTCGCAGCCGTAGGGGTAGGAATCGGAACTGTTGCGGAACAGGCATTCACACCCAGCAGCACTATCGGATCGAGCTACTGATCCGTTATCTGTAACGGCTTACCGCGGCGGCCCCGGATGCCCTTAGGGAACAACCCTCTGAACCGACGCTGGTTGGCGTCGGCTCAAAGGGTTGCGGATCAGAACACCCCATATGGCCGGTGCGCGGCTCTGCAGGCATATCGCCTATCACCATTTTTCTACACCACCTAGATTCATCTCAGCCGACCCCGCGCGGCTTCAGGTAGTAGTCACATCCGCAGGTGCATCGGGATGGCCTCGCACGTAGCTTTCCGCTCGATTCATCGAAATCCGTCACCTCAAGGTGACGCCCCTCCATGTGACCGCAGACGGGACACCGGGAGATCTTCGCTTTCAACGTCTCAGGCATCGACAAGCAGGTGGCGTGGTGGGGAACACCGATACGGCTGCCGAACTCGGCTTCCCCTTCGGGGATGACCTCGCCACATGTTGCGCAAGCGTCGCTTTGACTCGATTGCCAGGGAGAGTGATTCGACCTACTCATGTGCAAGTGATCCGGAACTGCGGTCCAGTAGCTCACCGATGTACGCGGGGCGGTCGCCCTCGGTGTCAGCCAAAGCGGGGAGGGTCGACCCATGCACGGGTCTTAAGTCCCCAGCATCACGCATGACCTTCACGAGGTGAAGCTGAGCGTCGATTCCGGTCCGAACCCTCGTGTTGGTGAGGTAACAGACTGGCACCCCGAAGAACTCGGCAATCACGTCCAGTTCCGCACGGCTAGCGGCAGCACTATTGCCGAGTCGCAATTCCTCCAATGCCGCCATGGTGACCCCGGCGCCAGCGTGCGCGGTCATGGCGGCCGCGGCAGCCGCTGTGCTCAGCGGCGTCTCTCCTCGCCTGTGCATGACGTCGAACAGCAGGTTGATCCGACGCGCCAACTCAGGGTCACGCGGCATTGTCGCGATCCAACCACGCGCGCCGCACCATACGGCGAAGCCTGCCCGGCTCGACGGTCCCAGGATCAGTCCCGCCGCCCTGGGCTCTGGCCAGAATCGCTTGAGTGGTCTGATCGTAGAGGTGCAGGAAGACCGACCAGTCCGGTATTTCCACGCACGTGCCTACACCACCACGAATCAGCAGCCGGGCGTGCTCCCGTGTCGGCGGAAGGAGTTCTTGCCAGCGCAACGTGGCACCGAGGTCGTTGTTGAGGTTCTTACTGCCATCGTTTTGCCCGAATCCCTGCGGTCGCCGGTTGGTCAGCCCAGACCAGTGCTCCGCGGCAGTGAGGAGTTCTTCCTCTCGGGCACCAAACATGATGACCGAACATGGAAAGATGTCGCGCAACTCATTGGCGTACACCGCTCCGTACACGGTGTCGAGCTGCGAGGAGGCCTGGACGGCAACCATCAGGTTGATGCCCAGTCCACGGCCCTCGCCGACGATGCGACGTAGGTTGGGAATCGGAGCGGTATTGGGAAGTTCGTCAATGACCATCAGCAGCCGATGCATGGTCTCCCTAGCGGAGGTCTTCTCGCGCCATCGTCGCACCAACGAATCCAGCAGGGTTACCGCCGAACCGGCCACAGTGCCGTCGGCCGGCGCCAGAATGAACAAGGTTGCCAGGGGATCATCGAGAAAGTCCGGGGTGAACGGCTCAAACCCTTCGCGATCGAGTAGCGAGGTTCGCAGCCACGGCGTGATCGCCTTGCGCATCGTGATGGCGACCGAGTCACGTTGGCGCGGGTCCATTTCCATGATCCGGGCCATGCCCATAGCCAGCGTCGGGTACTCGTGGCAGAGTGCGGCGGCCTGTACCCATCCCGGCTGGGTGCTGTTCTCCGGGTCGATGTTGTCGACGGCGGTGAGCACCCAGGCCATGCCCTTGGAGTTTCCTGCGGGGGACGCCGCGAACAGAAATGCCGCCAACGGACCAGCGGCCTGGGACTCCCACACGCCGCCGTCGGATACCTGGTCGGCCCCCGACCCCAACCCGACCGTCGACATCTGCATGATCGTTTCGGCCACCGTCAAGGCTTCGTAGGGGCTGTCGATGCTGACTGTCGGGTCGTAGACCGTGGGAACTACGCCTTCTGGATAGACGGGCGAACTGAGAGGGCGCAGGTCCAATAGTGCCTTGGGTCCCCATCGGCGCTCCATGACGTACTGCATGAGGTCGTCCTTGGAGGAGACGACCACGGCCGGACCACCCCACAGCGTTGCCGCCGGCGCGAGCAGGCGCCGGCTTTTGCCGGTTTCCGTCGGTGCGGAGACCAACACGTGTGCGGCACTGCTCGGTACGAACATCTCTGTGCCGCCTGCGCGGCGTCCGAAGCCGCAATATGGCGTTGATGGTTTGACGTACATAGTGTTTCGTCCTTTCGCCTAGACGCGGGCAGTGTTAGCCCGGCTGTCGGGGGACTCGTCCAACGCTGCGCGTAGCGCCATCACCACGCAGTCACGCTGGCGCTGATCCAGTGCAGTCAGCCCAGCCATCGAACGTGCCATCACCGGGTCGCTGGTGGCACACAGCAGTGCGGCGCGTGCCCACCCAGGCTGCGCGGTGTCCTCCGGGTCGGCGTTGTCCACCGCAGCGCGTACCCAGTGCTCACCTTCGCCGCAGCCCACCGGGCCCGCAGCGAACAGAATCACAGCCAGCGGGAGGACCGCGCGTACCTCCCAAATGGTTGCCCCCGACTGCTTACCTAAGCCGTCTTTGCCGAGTTTGAGCAGACCGTGCGCAAGGTCAAGTGCTGAATCCATGCTGGACAGAGACGCGACCGCTTCACCCCACGACATGACTACACAGTGACATATTCAGTCATAAGTAGTCAATGCGAACGCACCACGTAAACGGTCGTGTGGGTGAGTGCGCTCACCGACGACGGAGGTGCGGCCAAGACGCGGCGCTACGTCCGCACCAGCATGGTCACGACGACCGCTGCGGTGTCGCGGCGGACTGGGCAATCATCGTGTGCAACAACGCGTTCAGGACTACGCGCGCAAGCCGTCCTCGGTGCGGTCCACTCTCACGTCGTGGCGGCGGTCGACAGCGCCGACACCAGCGCGCGGGCCATATCGTCGTCGGTGACATCGAACGCGGACAGGTCCGCAGCGGCAAGCTCCCTCAAGCCCGCAGAGCCCAGCGTGCGCAGCCTGCGGGCGCGTTCCCGCTTGCATGCCAAGACCACCTTGCGGGCGTAGCGACCGTTGCCCGCGGCGTCGAGAGCTGTGCCCTCCTTGGCGGGAATGGCGCGAAGACGATCCGTTTCTTGCCGCAGTATCTCCCACGCACTCTCGGCAACGGTGATCTTTTCCTGATCCGCGATTGACCGGCCAATAGCGACGATCTCGTCAGCGTTGTAGCTGTCGAACGTCAACGTGAAGTGGAACCTGCCCGCGAGACCGGGATTGGTTGCCATGAACCGGCGCATCTCGACCGGGTACCCCGCCACGATGACCACGAGCTGGTCGCGGTAGTCCTCCATGTACTTGAGCAACGTGTTGATGGCGTCCTTGCCGAAAGAATGCCCCTCCGTTTCAGGCGCGAGCCGGTAGGCCTCATCGATGAACAGAACCCCGCCGAGCGCTTCTTCGCAAATGTCGCGCATCTTCTCAGCGGTCTGCGAGACATAGCCGACCACGATGTCTTCCTCGGTCACTTCCAGTGGCTTAGGACGATCGATTTTCCCCAGCCCGAACAGGATTTCGGCGACAATCCGCGCATAGCTTGTTTTCGCTGTGCCCGGTGGACCTTCAAAGACCATGTGGTTCTCATTGGCGGTGCCGACCTCCTGCCCTTGCTCTGCAAGAAGAAGATCAATCTCTATCTCCGTGCGCCACACGGCGATCTGTTCCTTCGGCCCCTCCAGGCCGATGAACGCCGCCAGCCGCTCCTCCGCGCGGGCGAGCACTTCCTGTCGCGTGGCATCACGGTCGGCTTGGTCGCGCGCAGCACGGCTGGTGCCAGTCGCCGCGTCCCACTTGTCGGTACGGGAGGCGATCGTCTCCGGGTCGGTGACCTCTAAGCCGAACGTGCGATCGTTGAGAGCGACTTGAGCGCGCTCGAAATCCGGCCATTGCACGCGTATTCCGGTCAACACAGACTCGGATTCCTCATCCTCGCCCTGATAGCGAAGCACCAAGGCGCGACAAAACAGTGCGTCTCGCGTGAGCACATCCTTGATGCCCACTCCTCGCGCGCCCAGCCCGTCGGTAGAAGTTGGCTTGCCGTCTATCACGCGTTGCGCAGCCTGCAGCGCAGGTTGCATCAGCCCCAGGCTGGCCGCCGCCCACGCCTCCAGCAGACTCGCCGCCCGCGCCAGATACGTGTCCCGAGGATTTTGGGTGCACACACCGACTGCCGTCAGCACGTCGGGCCAGCGCTGGGTCTTGGTCGCCAAACATGCGCGCACGTACCCGGTTTCGGGACTATCGGCCGGCAACCGGTCGAGTATGGCGCTAGCCTGTTGGAACTCATTCGAGGCGATCAGTGCGGCCGCGTAGGCCAACTGGGCGGTGATCTGATCAGCGATCGGAAAGCGCGCGTACTCGATTTCGAAGAATGCGCCCATATTGGCCGGGCCCAGCTGGAGCCTGCTTAACCCCTCACCCAGCCGATCGGCATTCGCAGAAAGCTTGGACAGCACCGCCAATGTGCGCTCTCCGGTGGCGTAACGGCCCAACCATCCATCCGCCAGTTCGGGATCGTCTTGGGTAGCAAGAACGAAGACTTGCGCTGCTCGCTCAGGAGCCGAACCCATGACCTTCATCGCTGCGCGCAGGGCATCCAGAGAGCGCTGACTGATCATGTGCGCACGACCAAGTGAGACAGAAACTGTGCCTCATTGCGCGGACGCATGATGCTGAGTCGGACTCCCTGCACACTCGGGGTGCCGAGTACGAGTTCATCGCCGGACTGCTGCACCAACGTCACGTCTGCACTCGGTTCGGCGACGTCGGTGAGCGTGATCAGGGTGTGTCCACGCTCGCCGGCTGTGAGGCCGTGCCCGATGCCGTCAGCGACGATGACGTTCGGAGGGCGCACAGGCTCGCGATCACTGGCGAGGCTGATGCGATGGGCGTTGTCGAGCAGTGGCTGCCATACCTGGGGGCGCTCGGTGTGAATCAGGATGACCGATCCAGCGGCGCTGGCCCTCAACAGCAACGGAATCACGGCGTCCAAGGACGCGCTGACCGATATCGTGCTGGCTCGCAACGGGTCAGTCAGTGGCATCAGGAACGGAACACCTGTGACCGTCATGCCGAGCATCGGACCGCTGGGCCCCACCGGCACTTTCAGCTCGGCCGGATTGGTCAGACGCCGCGGCGACATCTCCAGGCGCAATGCCCGATCACCGAGCGGCAGACTCGCGAGAAGAGAGTCAAAGCACTGCCCGATAATGGGCCGCAGTGTCAGCAGGGGCGGATGCGGTAACGGCGCAGCTGTATGGAAACGGACCACCGCCCCGGCAGCGACGACGCCGGCCCGATCGGCGGTCAGGCGGATCGAGGTGACCGTGGCATCGGAACGCACGGTCCACACATCGTTGAGCACACGCGTAGTGAGGTCGTTGCCCGCGATCCGATATGTCGTGACGTACTGCGACACCGTATCCAGATAGCCCCAGCCCTCGCGAATCCGCTCCAGCTCTGCGCCAGCCAGGAGCGCCTTAGTGGACTGGTCCACCTGATCGGCAGTGCAGGTGATTGCCCGGCAGCCCGCTCGCAACACCGACTGGCGGACCCGCTCGGTGGCCGCCGCTGCTGCGGCCGCCGCATCACCTCGATACATCATTGCCGCCAGGCATGCTTGTGGGCACAGTCGCAGCACCAGCCACGTGCGCCGTTCCCCGACAGCTGCTCGGTCGGCAATGATTTCCTCATACTTTGGGGTGTAACGCCCATCAAGAGCCACCCGGGCACCTGCTGAAACGATGTCGGCAGAATGCAGCTCCAGGCCGGCGAACTGATGGAGCTGGTCGATGACGGCTTGAACGGGAACCAAGCTGGTGGTCTCAGCGCCCGCGGGCACCAGCACCGTCGGTGCAAAAGGCTTGCCGTGCAACGCAATCATGGTGATCGCATACTGTCCGTCCCAGCGCATGCCGACCGCCCCGGCCCCCGGCATGTCGACGGTGAACGCGGGCGAAATCCCTGCTCGCCGTAAGTGAGCCCTGGTGTTGCGCCGAAAATAGGCGTAGCGCAGCGCGCGGACAAGCCATTCCCACGCGGTGGCACCGTTATAGCTGAGGGTGACCACGAGCAGCGCTGCTACCGCAATCAGTACCGCCACCCACCACAGCACTGGGGTGATAGCGGCCAGAACAGCCAGCGCGATTATCTCGGCAGTAACGACCAGGGCGAGCCGAAAGTCCAAGCGCCACCGCCGGATCTGCTCGCTCAAGCCGGCTTTCGGGCCGGGAATATGCTCGTCTAACATCACCATCGGATCGGCCCTTTCAGCCTCGTCGCGATTTCGACATGGCGCCGACTGCCAGCGCTGCGCCCAGCAGCACCGTCAGTGTCGCGGTACCCACCAAGGCCATCACCATCGGGCGGCGGTCCGGCTCGGGTTCAGGCTGTGGCGGACCAAGAGGGCGCGACAGGTTTTCCCGGGGCGCAGGGATCGGCGGCACGTCATAGTTCAGCGCAGCTACCGGGTCGATCGCACCGTAACCCAGGCGGTTGTCCACGACAGCAGCCGGCGAATGCGCGGTCTGCTTGATTCGGTTGATCACCTGATGGGCCGGCAGATCGGGGTACTTTGCTCGGATCAGGGCCGCCAGTCCGGAGACGTAGGCCGCCGAAAAGCTGGTGCCACTCATGGGTTTGAGGGAATTGGTCTTCGTGTCGTGGGTCCCGTTGATGAGGTTTCCTTCTTGGTTGACGCCCTCCACGAACAGCCCTGGTGCGCCGACACCGACCCAGGGTCCGCCCACGCTGATGTCGGTGCCCTGGTCATCTACGGCGGGCTGGCCTTCGTTGTTGGTGGCGCTCACCGACAGAACGTAGTCGGAGAACCAGGCCGGGGTGCTGATCGTCACCACTGAGTTCCAGTTGCGTGGGTCTTCGACACTGGTGGCGTCGATGTTGGGGTTCTGTGCGCATCCCGGAGTGGATGTGTTGCCTGCTGCGGCGACTATCACAGCATCCTTTTCTACGGCGGCGTAGCGTAGCGCGGCACCAAGGGTCGTCTGGTCGACGGGCTTGAGCACCGGGATGCACGCCACGATCGACATGTTGATCACGCGGGCTCCAGTGTTGGCCGCGGCGACTACGGCCCGCGCCAAGCTGCTGACGGTGCCTGCTCGACGGTCCTCCTCCGAGGTCGCAGACGGCGCTACCGGCGTGAACATCTGCGAGGACTGCCGGATCGATATGAGCTCGACTTCCGGTGCTACGCCGACTAATCCGTCACCTTCGGCAGGACTTGAAGCGATGATCGCTGCGACCGTCGTACCGTGAGCGTCGCAGTCCTGCAGACCGTCGCCCCCGTCCATGATGAAGTCGCCGCCGCCGCGTAGTCGGGGCAACCGAGGGTTGGGCCAGACGCCCGTGTCGATGAGCGCCACTGATACTCCTGCTCCCCGCCCGGCCGATTCCCAGAGACGGGGCAGATTCATGAAGGCTTGGGATCCGGGGACCGCTGCCGGGTCGGTGCCCGCAATCAACCCCGTGGGGATGCAGTCGTACTTGTGCTGCATGGGCTCGTCGGGTCGCGGGGTGCCGTCCGGGACCGCCAGCGGATCAACAACCGGCGGTGTGATGGCTGTTGCCGACGGGGCGCCGACCAGTGGCCAGGCTGCCGCCAACATCACCACCGCAGCTACGGCCGACGCACGTTGGCCGCTCATCACATGTTCCTCGCCAGGTAGATGAGGTTCAGAAGCCAGATCGCCAGCGGCGGGATCGCCACAATCAGCAGGTACTCGATCCATTCGATGACCTTGCGGAAGACCGGTGAGAACACCTTGGCCGGCACGACCGCCGCGGCGATCAATCCGGCCGCGCCGAGGCTGAGCACCACCGCGGCCGCGATATACGCAGCGAACGTGCCCTCGCCGGTGAGTGCATAGTTGGCGGCCGTGATGAGCACCATCAGCAACCCGGTGGCCACCACGATGATGGACTGCTCCCGGCTAGCGAACGCGCGACCCCGCATGACCAGGATCGCAGCCAGCACACCGATATACACCGTGGCCAGCCACCAGCGCCCCTGCCCGGGTATCACCGCCCAGATCGAGCCCCCGATGAAGAACACACCAACCGTTACCAGCAGTGCGGTCAAATAGACGTTCGCGGCCTCTGCTGAGCGCCGAAGCTGCTCCACGGTCGGCGTGCCTTGGTGTTCGGCAGCGACCAACGCCTCTGCGGCAATAGCATCGGCATCGGCAAAGGTGTCCTTGCCTGTCACGGTCGGAAACGGCGGTATCGGGATACCAGCCATCCGTGCGGCCAGCTTAGGCGCACCGGTTAGTACAAAGAGGTTGACTGCCAACACCGCAACCGACAGGTTCTGCAAGGAGGCCCCAGTCAGCGCGTAGATCAGCGCCAGTATTGCTGCCGTCGCGGTGACCATTACCGTGGCCGACACCACGATCGGTGGGGCCGGACTCAACCGCCACAACGCCGCCGCGACCGCCGCTGTGACTGCCGCTGCCAACATCAGGTGCCACGACCCCGGATAGCCCGGAGTCACCATGACTGCTGCTGCCGGGCACGCGATCAGCACACCGGAGAGCCACATCGCCGTCGCGGTCACCAGGTCTTTGGCCCGCCACCACACCAATGACCCGACAACCAACAGCACCACTGCAAGACCCGCTGCCGCGACCCCGGGGATCAGATTCCAGTCTTGGCCGCTGTTCAGGTTGCGCCACCATGCCAACCCCAACAGTGCGGTCACCGCCGCGACCGCCGCACCAACGACCACCCCGGCCACTCGGCGTGCGGTTTCTGCGGTCACCACCGAATACTGCTGCTGATTGAGCACCGCCACCGCTGACGAGGGCGACTCGAAGATCGGGGTGAACTCCACTTCGGCATCGATGATGTCGAGCACCAACAGTTCGCCATCACGCACACCCTGCTGCGTGAGACTCTGGGTACGATCCAGCGGTTGCCCATTGATCAACGTCATCCGCACCACGCCCGGGCTGATCATGCGATCATCGTCGGGCTTGCGCATGCCGTCGTCGCTGCCCTCGCGGGTTAGCAAGACACGCACCAACGAATCAGCAACGGCCGCCACGGGCGAACTCGCCGGCAGAGTGACATCGTGTTGTCGACCCTCAAAAAGGACTGCCACCCGAACCTGCTCGGCCAAGCGCACTCGCTCGGCAGCGACCGTACCGACGGGGTAGTTCTCGGTCACCGCAACGTCTGTTGATGTCATCGCCGCTCCTGCCCGCGCTCATCGCCCGACGCCGGCCACTGCGGCCGATACCCCGGGTCTTTGTCCGCCGCACCTGCGAACCCGTCCACAATCGAGGCCGCTGTTTCAATGAATGCCCGCTGGGTCTGCGGCGCCAGCCGATCGAAGTTGATTGCTGTGGCATCGCTGAGATGCGGATCGTAGGGAATGTCATGGACCGCCCGCACAGCACGCTCAAATCCCTCATGGAGATTGCGTACCGCTTTGGTGGGAGTGACCTTGTTGACGTTGCTGACTACCATCACCGCCGAACGCACCAGGTGCGGATAGCCATGCTGCATAAGCCAATCCAACGTCTCACGGGCAGCCTCGGCTCCGTCGTAGCGCGTCGTCGTGGGAACCACCACAACGTCGGCCATCGACAGCACAGCGGCAATCACGTCGTCGCGCATCTGATTTCCGCAGTCGAGCAACGCGATCGGGTACTGCCGAGACAAACGCTGCCATGTCATCACCAACGCGGTGCCGGTGATCACCTCGTCCCCCGGGTCACCCGCAAGCACCTCCAAACCCGAGGAACTATCCTTGCCCAGGTAATGCCGAAAATCACTGTACGAGTGCAAATTCTGATCCATCAACAGCCCGCGCCACGTTCCCGTGCTGGGCTCATTGATTCGTTTCGCGAGGTTACCGCTGGCTGGATTGGCGTCAATGGCGACCACCTTGTCGTCGCGGTAACGCGCTAGCGCAGCACCGATCCCGACGGTGGTAGTGGTCTTAGACACTCCCCCCTTCTGCTGCAACACCGCGATCGTGTAAGTGCCGCGCAGGTTGACCGTTAGACGGCGCCGCAGATCATTCCACTCACGCTCAGCGGGACTGAGCCCCAAGTTGATCCGCATCGTCTGATACACCCTGCGCCGCCACCCGCGCTCAGGAACTTGTTTGTACGGGGTGACAAAGTCGGCCTCTCGGACCTGCGACTGCATCGCCCCCACCGACTCATGGCGCTGCGGGGGCACACCGAGCGGTCCGGGGCGGGCCGCGAACGGGGGCGGCGGCGGGGACTGTGGAGGTGGGCCGCCCGGGTAACCGGCGGCGGGAGGTCCAGCCTGCCAGTCCTGCCGATCGGTCGGCTCTGGACGCGGCGAAGCGCTGCGCGGATCGTACTGTCCCGGCGCCGGTGGCGGGGCGGGCGTGTGCCGCGCAGGCGGGGCCGTATATCCGCGCTGGGAGACGCTGTAGTCGTCCGCATTACCGTCGTGCCGATAGCTGGGTCCTGGGCGCTGAGCGTGCCGAGCTATCGACTCACCGCCGGGCGGCCGCGGTGCCGGATACCCAACCGGGGGCGGGGGCGGCGCTGTGTAGTGGTCTGGTGGTAGGTGTTCGCTGTTGTATCCGGGATCAGCTCTCCACGGCGGGGTGCTGTCCGCCGGCGGTGCGGTGTACGCGCCCGCCGGGTGGTGGCCACCGTCGAATCCTGCCGTCGCCGGGGGCGGCGCTGTGTAGTGGTCTGGTGGTAGGTGTTCGCTGTTGTATCCGGGATCAGCTCTCCACGGCGGGGTGCTGTCCGCCGGCGGCGCGGGGTACGCGCCCGCCGGGGGGACACCGTCGAAACCATCGTCGGGCACGGCCGGGCCCGCAGCGTGCGGTGAGGGCTCTACTCCGATTGGAACAGCTTGAGGGCCAGTCATTCCCGCGCCCACAGGCGCATCGGCGCCGGCCTCAGCATCGTCATCGGACGGCAGCGCGGTCACCGGGTCATCCGCCCCGGCGGCGGGCGTACCCGTCGGTTGCAGATACTGGCTGAAAAAGTCCTGATCGCTCACGGGCTCTCGATTCTCCTGCGCCACAAGTGGCCTACCTCCTCGGACTGATTCACTACAGTACATGATTAATCACTTTTGGGCACCACGTAAACAGCTATTTTGACTGATTTATCTGGTCGTGTTCACCGTGCGGACAGGCTCGGACGTAAGGGACTTAACGGCCGGGTCGGGGGGTAGTCGACCACTCAGCCAGACCTACTGTGGACATGACCGATTTCAGCGCAGACAAGATCGCCGCATCGGACCCTGGCGCAATCAGCGTCCACCATGAACCACTCTCACTGCGAACAGGGCCGCTGACGACCCTGCCAGCACTGGTATCGGTGACCGTGGCGGCTGTCTTGCTGACCTGCATCTGATGGTTGCTGCCGTGCGTCACAACAACCATCGACAACTCCATGACCGGATGATCCGCCGCCAGCGTGACGATCCGATGTTGGTCGGCATCCATGCCCAGACGCCCCAACGCCACCATCGGACTGTGCTCGCCGCGCAGAACCTGCGCCAAGCTGCTCAGCAAGTCCGCCGTAGGGACGGTAACTGCGTCGAAGGAAGCCGGCACCATGGCCGGGCCGCACAGCGGGAGCACGCGTTGGACCAAGCCCGCGAGCGTCATGCCCGGGCCCAGGCTCTCCACCGTGACGTTCTCCCCATGTCGCGCGGCGGCGACCGTCACATCACCGCGGCGGGCAATAGCTACCCGTAGATGCTCGCCGCCGCGGTGGATCAGACACGACAGCACCACATCCGGATTGCCCAGTGTCTGCACCCACAGCTTCACCTGTGGGTGCACGACATCGCCGCCGAGCAGGACACCGGCCTCCTGGAGCACCGCATAGCCCGGGTGACTCTCAGGCAGTCCGCACTCACTGACAAATGGTCGACACACGAGCACCGCGGGCAAGGTCTCCACTGCGCACAATGCCTGCACCAGCCAGAGCCCCTCGGCGGTGATCTCCAAGCTCGTCGCTGGCTGCGGCCCCGCTGCGCGCGGACCCGGACGACCCACAAATGCTGTCCCGCCCATGGTTCTTCTGTTCTCCCCGTCGTGAACGACCTTCTTGCAATGCTGCTCTCAAGCACTCGGCCCGGCCTGCCGACAGAATCGCCAGACCGGGCCGAATACCCGTCACCGAAGGTGGATGGCCACCTACACGTACTGCGCCTTGATCGACGCGTCCTTGGTGACCATTCCGTCCGCGCCGGTCAGCAGAGCAGCCTTAGCCTCCTTGAGCTTGCCGCTCAAGGCATCGACCAAGGTGATAGCGCGGGTGTAGTTCTCGCGGAAGGCATCGCCGCCGCCGCCCTGGAAAGATCCCTCGGTCATGGACTTCAACTTGTTTGCCTCGACGGCGACTTCGGCGGTCAGCGTTTCGCAGGCCTCGATCTGGTGAGCGCAGTCCTGAATCATCGGGACGTTGTATTCGATCAAACTCATGATGTTGCTCCTCTACGGCTGTTTCTGGATGCGGGATGTAGTGGTCTGGTCAGACGCTCATGGCGTCGATGGCGCTGAGGCCCGCGGCGGCGTCCTCGTCGCCTTCCTGCAGGCTCGTCTTCGACACGCCCATCTTCTGACCGTGCTCTTCTTGCATGAGCGCCTGCTGATTGCCCAGGGTCTGCAGATCTTCACCGACCCGCATCAGCGCGGCCTGGCCAGCACCCTTGAAGCCTGGTGCGACCCCTTCGAGTGCCGATCCGAGCTGCTGCACCATCGACTGCAACCGGTCCTGCTTCTCAAAGAGACCCTGCTGGGTGGTCTCCATGAGCTCCATATCGCCGGAAATCGTCATGTCCTGTAAATCCTTTCATTAACGGCTACAGCACTCTTCGTGTGCGGCGCCTGCGTGTCTGTCGAGAATGTGTTGTGCCCGTATCTTGCTCAGGGCACCCCCTTGCCCCCGGTGTTGGCAGTCACCAAACCACCGCCTCCGGTAATCACCGGCATCGTGTCGGTGCCGTTGTAGAGACTGGACGCGGCCGCCATCACAGTGGCGCCGTCGACCTGCTTTTTTTCGGAATCCTGTTGATTAGCGCCACCGGCCGCCGCAGCGCCGTGGGCCATCGGCCCCATCATTCCGCCGCCGCCCATGCTGGCCGGCATCGTCGTACCGGCCCGCGCCTGCTCGATGCGCGACCCCGTGTCGGCGCTGACCGGCGTCGCCGCGCTCACCGACGACGCCCAGGAGCCAGGACTGCGCAGCGCTGAGGCCGCCGACATCGCTCCACCCATGCCCCCGCCCCCACCAGCTCCACCGAGTGAGGCCGCGACTGCTCCCCCTGCCTGCGGTGTTTGGGTCACCCAGTCAGCATCACCCGCGGAAAAATCGGCCCCCAGATCGTCCGGTGACACATTCAGCGACGACGCCAGTGAGCTGAGCTGACCAAACGCTTGCTGCGGTAGCTCCGAGATGCTCTTGAATGGACCGCCACCGCTGAACGCTGACAGCGCCTGCGTCGGCATGCTGAGGAGTTGCGGGAACAGCCCAGTCGCGGTCTCCATCATCTGACTGGGATCGGCAGACTGGGCGCTGGGCTGGGATCCACCACCCGCCGCGCCGACAGTGCTAGGCGGAGGTGGAGGGATTGGCGGTATCGCCTGCACACCAGCCATGGAAGCCGCTTCATAGGCCGACTTGTTGGCCGCTCCCCGCATCCACATCTCGGTGTACTGACCACGATTGGCGACGATGAGCGGAGTCAGCATCCCCAGAAAGTTCGCCCCGACCAGCGCCATGTGTTCGCTCTGATTGCCGACAACTTCACCAGGATTAGGGGTTGCAGCCCGCAGCGTTTCGAATGCGTCCCCGGTGGCCATAATGCTGGCCGAAGCGTGGTTGAGCATGGTCGCCACGGTCCCCAGCCACACCAGGTGCGGGACATGGGCCAGCCTAGCCACCTCGCCCGTGACCGACGGCCAGCTGATCGACATAGCAGCCTCCACAGCCGCATGGCCGCCCAGCATGCCGATGATCGCACCGGCTAGCGCTTCGAGCTGCGCGGCTGAGGCGAAAAACGAGGCAGCTGACGGTCCCAGCCAAAAGCCCGCCGACGTGGTTTCCGGCGGTTCGGCTTGATAGGCCCCCGGTGGCATAGCGGTGCTCCCCGTCTCCCCTGCCTGGGTCCTACAGGACCGCGTTCATCAGCACCGCATTGGCGGCATCTTCGAGCGACGTCACCGTGCCGGCCACCGAGTTCGCCACGCCGTACAGCGCCTGCATTGCAGATGCCCCGGACAGCACCGCAGACACTTCCGCGCTGTACGCGGCGATCTTCGCCGCGTTGGTCGCCGAAATTTCTTCCAACCCCGGCGGCACCACAGCCGCGGCCGCGGCCGCCTGCGCCGTGTGCCCCGCAGCTTGAGCCGAAAGCCCTGCGGTCGCCGCCGCAGCAGCGGCAAGACCCACCGGATTGACAACTACTGACGTCATGGACGCCCCCTAACTAATCAGGACTCCTGCACGATAACACAGGAATAGTCACCCCGTACACATAAAGTGAACAGCCTTCGTGGCCGCCCACTTGTTTGCCAGCCATACACGCGACTAGCCTGCCTCTCTTTGATACCACCACGAATTGACGACGTTGTCATGCGCGAGTTTCCACCGCTCACCATTCATCGCCACCAGAGATCGGGCTGTAGCCTTCGGGCAACGGTGGGGTAGCCACCTGAATCACCTGGCGTCCCCCCTTCGGGTAGATCAACTCTCCGCGCCCCGGCGCCCGGGGAGTAGCCCGGATGCCGGTAACAATCGGTCCATCATCGCGGGAACCATCAAGGATGAGCACACCCGACCCAGCCGCGCTCATCCCAGAGATGATCTTGTTGCCACCCGTAGTGGACATCCAATTCTTGACCGCCGAGGCGACCAGGAAGTGGACCCCAATCTGTCTACCCCGCGACACAGCAGACTCCAAAGGAGCCACCAGCGACATCGAGCTGTACCCCGGAACATTGAGCAGCGTGAAGTCGTCAATCACAATGAAATAGCGCGGTCCACTAAAACGCCACCGAGCTCTCTCCTCGGGACTGGCATCTGCCGGCGCGGTGCGCTCGGCGAACTTGGCCGCCAGCTTCTTAGACGCCTCACCGATCTGCTGCGAGTCCGAGCTATAGAACGTCAAGTAGGCAGGATCGATGAACGCCCCCAGCTCCAGACCGACGTCAAAGGCAATAATCTTCGCGGCCTCGGGGGTGAAACTCTGCTGGATCGACGCGATGAGCGTTCTGAGCACCGTGGTGCGACCCGATTTAGCACTTCCCACGGCGTAAAAGTGCGGGCACTCAGCCAAGTTCACCCCCACCGTGGCCAGCGCGACGTCCCCGATCCCGAGCTTCAACATCCCCCGCGGCACATCGTCGAGCTCGGCGTAACTCACCTCAGCGGGCAACGTCGGCAACGTCGGCGCAGGGGCAATACCCAGAGCACTCCACCGCTGCGCGATCAGCGCGCACGTCTGCTGAACGGCATCCTGGCCGTAATCAGCAGACTCCACCGCAGGGAGCACGGCTGAGGCCACTGGCACCCCCGCCAGGAAATGCAACACCTTGCCCTTGTCCTTGATCAGACCCCGGCCTGGCTGATCAGGAACCTTGCCGGCCATCTCACGATCGCCGGCCTCGCTCTGGGTGGGCTCCTGCACACGCATCTCGACACGCGTGCCGCACTTTTCCTTGAGAGTGAGGTTCGCGGTGGCCCACTGGTCATTGGTCACCAGCAAATGAACGCCGTAGTTCAGTGCCGAGCCCGTGCCCAGCGCCACGATCCGGCCGTGCAGATCCATGTCCTCCTGTTTGAGCCCAGGAAGGTTGTCCACGAGCAGGAACACATCGCCATGCCCATCCTCTGGGATCTTGCCGGGCTTGCCGGCGAACTTGCGCGCACGAAACTCCTCCAGGTCGCAACCCGCGATCTCCCAGCTACGCACCCGATCCTTGAGAATCCGTTCGACCTCGCTGACCACGCGGGCCACCTTTTCCGCGTTACCTTGGCCCGCGATCCCGGCCACATGCGGCAATCCTGCTAACGCATCGAGTCGGCCGCCGCCGAAGTCGATACCGTAGAACTGCACCCGTTGAGGACTATGCGATATCGCCAACGACGTGACGATGGTCTGCAGCGCCGTCGACTTTCCGCTCTGCGGGGCTCCGACCGCCATCACGTTGCCCTGAGCCCTGGACAGGTCTGCAACAACCAAGTTCTGGGTATGGCCAAACGGGTCATCCGCGCGGCCGTAGGGCACCCGAAGACCCGCGTCCTCGGTCACATCCAGCCAGTCTCGCCCCCAGAACTCCTGGGCCATCTCGTCCAACGGAATCGTTGCAATATCTTCCAGCGGAGGCAGATACATCCGGTGCATCGGCCTGCACGTACGCCCCGCGCCGGCGAGCCGTCCGACCAGCGTCGAGACCACCGTCGGGGAATCGACGTCTGTCTGAGCGAGTGCCTGCTCCTCGGCCTGCTCCTGCGCAGCGCGATCATCCTCGTCATCGAGCAACTCAATGTCGATCGGCAAGGAATGCACACCCGTTTCGAAGCGGTGCGCGTCGATGAACTGCCCCTCCTGACGACGCCGCTGCGCCTTGCCTACCACCGGCGCAATGAACGGCGCTGACACGTAAAACGACCGGAACAACTGGTGTTCGTCGTCGTGCACCAGAAACCCGGTGCCCACCGGGGCGCCGATCAGATCGGTATACGCCTTCGGCGACCCAATCGCCTGGCGCGACTGCCCGGCGTCCTTGAGTTTCAACCCGATCGAGTAGGTCTGCTGGCTGATCATCCCGGCCATCCGGCCTGACTCAACCCGCTGCGAAGCATTGAGAATATGCATCCACAAACCGCGGCCTTTACGGGCCACCGTGTCGAACGTTCCGGTGAGTGAAGGCCGGATCTTGAGCAGCTCGGAGAACTCGTCCAGCACGATCACGAGAGCGCCCAGCGGCTCCAGCTCGGGACGTGTCGTCGCCCGCGCCCGTTCGTAATTGCGGACATCCTTATACCCAGCGGCTTTCAAGATGGTCTCTCGACGCACCACCTCGCCGTTGAGCATGTCCTCTAAGCGATCCAGCCGCGAGGCTGACTCTTCGAGGTTTGAAATGACACCCTGAACCTGAGGCAGGTCAGCCAGCGCCATCATCGCGGTCTCACCCTTGAAGTCGCCCAGGATCAGCTGTAACACCTCGGGGTTATGCGTCATAGCCAACGCCAGGATGAACGCCACCAACGTCTCGGACTTACCGGAACCGATCTGTCCGGTCAGCATCCCGTGCGGCCCCATACCGCTCTCGTCGGACTCCTTCAAGTCCAGCCACACCGGCTTACCCGAGGTCGGGTTCTTGCCTAATGCAGCCCGCAACCGGCTCTGCACGGTCATTTTCGACCATAACGTGTGCGGATCCCACTGCCGGGCATCCGCAATGTCGAAGAAGTCCAAGAAATCCTGACCCGCGCGAGCATCAGCGGCCCGCTCAGCAAGCAGGCGGGTCGCGGCATCTTCACGCTCGAACCGCGACATCGCTCGAGCAAAAACCTCGAACTCCACCTGCGACATCACGTCCGGTTTTGCGGCGAATTTCAGCCCTTTGGCGTACCGACTCGATACCTCGGTCATCACAGCACCTCCTCAGCGCGCAGCAAGTGGCCCTGGTCATCGAGCACGAAAGCCGTTGCCGATGTCGCCAATGCCGAGAACGTGTCTCCGGTCGCCTCCAGCACACACAGCCCGGCGAACCCCATCGCATCCACCGGCTCGCCGAGGTCACCGCTCTTGAGCACCCCGAGCAGCGGAGCGCAATTCGCACCCGGCAAGTCCACCACCACGACCATGTGATCATCCGGTGGCGGCATCCCCTCCATACGAGCCGACCACGGACCCTTGGATTGCAGCGCCGTTCCGTGCCGATCCATAAACTCACCAACATCGGAATAGATCATCCGAACCGGCCCAGAGGCATCAACCAGAACCGGATCGCCAACGTGCGGAAGCCATTTAGCGCCCTGCCACGCCGCCTCATCATCGGTGATGATCGCCATCCGGACCACATCAGGGCCGTGAAAGGCGCATAACTGGCAGACCATCGCCCGAAGCAACCCCTGAACGATCGGGCGTTGATCATCGTCGGCAGTAAACAACGCCCACCCCATCTGGTCGAACAAATGCAACGGCCGGGCAACATCGTGGACCACATTCTGCGTCAGCAGAAAGTCACGAGCCGCGATCGCCGTCGCCGTCTCACGAAACTCCGGTGGCGGAACCTTCTGGGGAGGAAGGATTTTCGTCCTGAGACGCGTCACCCCGACGCCGATGCGCACATGCCCAAAGTTCCGGTCGTTCGGGGATCGCTCCCACATCCGGGCTGTGCCGACCAGCGTTAACAGCGCCCCCTCAGAGGGGTTGGGATGGTGGTAAGCGATTTCGCGGGCCTGCGCCCGGGCACCGTCGTGGACATCTTCACGCAGCTCATCGAGAGTGCGCGCATAATCAACCCGGCTGGCCGCCAATGCCGCCGGCCGCGCCTTCTCATTCTGCCCACCGCCGCGGTTGCGCATCATCATGAACACCGACATCAGCATGATCGGCAGAATGAACAGACCACCCATGCCCATGGTGCGAGCACCGCTACGGATCATGATCACCAGCAGAACCACCACGGCGCTGACGAAAACCAAGATCCACACCCACATGGGCGGCCGAGATTGTGGCGGGCGCACCAATTCAGCCAGCTCGGGCAATGTCAGACTGCGCTCGCCAAGCTCGGGCGCACGCGCCTTTTCCTTGTCGAATCCCTGCTTGGTCATCGCGATCAGTTCCCCCCGCTCTGTAGCCGCTGCCCCGGAATGTTGATCACCGTGTCCCGTTCCACGCGGGCCGCCTGTTCCGAGAGAAGCGGTCCCGCCGGCAGCCATCGGATAACCGTCCACGGAGCCCGCGTCGGTGTCGTGTCTTTCAACCCCAGGGCTTGCTGAGTTGTACTGCCCTGGCCTGCCACATCAATTCCGAACCGCACCCCGGTGTCGCCGATCCACCACAAGGACTCCCGCCGCGGCGAGTCCGGTTCTACACCGGTAACCTGCACAAAATTCGCGCTACCCGCGCCGAGATAGACTTCATCGGCTGCGTCGTTGGCCTGCCCGGAGACCATGCGCATCACCTTGGGCTCCTCACTGACTGGGATCGGTATGCGACGCCCCGACACTGTTCTCACGCTGGCCTGCGCTTCGTTGGCGTCCTTGCTCCACACCACGCAGGTGACAGGCTCTACAGCCTTGTCCAGCAATGTCAGAGGACCCCTGGGGTACTTCGAGACGTCGAAGCCCACCGCCTGCGGGGCATCAGCCACAACGTGCGGTGCGGCGTCAAGCACACGTCCCTGCCCGGATGGGTCCGCGTTGCTCAACATCAACGCCACCGTCTCGGGTATCAATTGCATGCCAGCAGGCAAGGCCACAAAGAACTGCTGCTGCCCGTCGGCGGACACGGACCGAACTACCGACCCCGACACGACCGGCAGCTGCGCCTCGGCGTAGCCGACAGGCCCCCCAGCGTTCGGCACCGCCGGAACCCGTAGGGGTGCAGTCGGAATCAGCGCTTCAAAGAGCGCTTTGGACATCGGTGCCGGCCGCACGCTTCCGGCCTGAATGCCCAGCGCCAGGGTCACCGGCCGATCAGCGAGGTCGATGAGCGAGCGGTGGCCATCGGTCACCAGATACACCGAACCGCCATAATTCATCAACACTGCCTGAGGGGAATGCATCTCGTGTGACCAATCGCCCAACTCCAAGTCGCCGCCGAGCACCGTCACCGAGGGCTTGCTCTGCGGCCCACCAGAGCCAAGCCTGTCGCACAGCCCCCAACCGGTCGTCTGCGGAGTACGCGGCGCCAAATCATTGGGGGCGCCGACGATGCCGACCATCGGGCCCATCGGACGATCCTCGATCTGAGCCATCGGGACCAGCTTGGGAGACACATCCTGACCCAGGATCAGACGTGCCGACGCCAGATTCAGTACCGGGTGCATCGTTGCGTCGATATTCACATACAGTGCCCCACTGGCCCGATCGGCCACCAGCTTGGAGTCCCCGATCTGGCCTGCGGGCCGCAGCCACGCCAACACAAAGCACACCCCGAGCGCCAGTACCGCAATCACCACACCCACCAGGGTCGAGGCCCCGTAGTTCTTCGACGGGTCGTGCACCAGGCGCACCGAGTGCCGAGCCACCGCGACCGCCATGCGGTGCCACAGAAACCGCCATGCGGCGACCTGCTCCAGCGAGGCATAGGTAAGCCCGGTGCCACGCCGACGCGGCTTCTCAGATTCGTTCGAGCCCGCCACCTGCGCTACCTTCCCCCGCCGATCGACACCACGTGCACGTGATCCATATGGTTCTGCGTCGCACTACCGCGACCGCCCATCATCGAGGCGCTCCCATCGGGCTGAATCATCTGCTGCCGCCAGATCATGTGATCCAACCCCAGCTCGGTCCGATTACGAACCAGAAAGTTGACGACCTCATTTCCCAACTGCCGCCCTTCTGGGGTATCCCAGTTCGGAATCATGACGTCCAGCGCCAGCCCGTCGGGATGCCAGTGCAGCGAATCTTGGCGAACCCCACCGATCTCCTTGATCTCAGGGAACGCCGCACTGATAGCCCGGTTCATCAGCTTCGTGTATTTCTGCAGCCCACGCTCATTGGCGCGGCCGGGCCCGCTCGTATCCAGCCCCCGATCAGCACCGCCACTAGGCTTGGTGGACGCG
>NZ_QMEW01000028.1 GCF_003284965.1 Mycolicibacterium sp. GF69 | reverse complement strand
ACGCTCGCGGGAAGAAGGAAAGTTACTTCGGCGGGAAGCGCAATGCGCCGTCGAGGCGAATGATCTCGCCGTTGAGGTAGTCGTTTTCGATGATGCTCTGCGCCAGCTGCGCGTACTCGGTCGAGCGGCCCATCCGCTTGGGGAACGGCACCTGCGGACCCCAGTATTGCTCGAGTTGGTCAGCCGCCTTGCCGTAGGCCGGTGTGTTGATGGTGCCCGGCGCGATGGTGACCACCCGGATACCGAGCGGTGAGAGGTCGCGTGCGGCGTTGAGGGTCATGCCGATGACGCCGCCCTTGGCTGCGGCGTACGGCAGCTGGCCGATCTGCCCCTCGTAGCCGGCGATCGATGCGGTGTTGACGATGACGCCGCGGGCGCCCTCGTCGAGCGGCTCGGACTTCGCGATCTCGGCGGCCGCCAGCCGCATAACGTTGAAGACCGCGGTCAGATAGAACTCGATTGTCGTCTTGAAGCCATCGAGATCCAGCGGCGAGCCGTCCTTGCCGATGAGCCGACCACCGCTGGCCGGTCCGCCGTGGGTGTCCACCGAGATCCGCAGGGGAGCCAGCGAGGCGGCCTCTGCGATCGCCGCGTTGACGGACTCCTCCGACGTCGCATCGGTCCGGACGTAGCGCACGCCGAGTTCGCTCTCGAGCTTCTTGCCGTTGTCGTCGGCCATGTCCGCAACCACGACCTTGGCACCCGCACCGTGTAGACGCCGTACCGTCGCCTCGCCCAGACCGCCGGCGCCGCCGACCACGATCGCCGAACTACCTGCGATTTGCATATGATTCCCCTTCTTGCAACTGGCACTCTCAGCCTGAGAGAATAGCATTCTCATACCGGTCGAGACGGAGACGCCTATGCCCGAAGCCGTGATCGTTGCTGCCCTCCGCACCTCCATCGGCACCGCGATGAAGGGCACGCTGCGCGATACGACGCCTATCAGTTGGCCGAGCACGTGGTGGTCGCCGCGATGTGCGCCGGCGGCGGTATGGGATCGGCCACGGCCATCAAGGTGGCCTGAGCCGTCCGACGGCGACACCAAAGATGATCCGTAGACTGCGAAACCGATGACCAGCTCAGACAATATCGCCGAGCTCATCGACGCGGCGCGCGGCGGCTCGGCCCGTGCAACCGGCCGTCTGCTCAGCATCGTCGAAAGCCCGCGCCGCGCCGAACTTCTCGACACGCTGGGGCCGGTGGATCCGCCGCGTGTGGTGGGTGTGACGGGGCCGCCGGGTGCGGGGAAGTCGACGACGGTCGGCGTACTCGTCGGCGCCTACCGCGAGCGCGGTGAGCGGGTCGCGGTGCTGGCGGTCGACCCGTCGTCGCCTTACAGCGGGGGAGCGCTGCTGGGCGACCGGATCAGGATGGCCGCCCATATCAACGATCCCGATGTGCTCATCCGATCCGTTGCGGCGCGCGGACATCTCGGCGGGTTGGCCGCGGCGGTGCCCGCGGCGATCCGCGTGCTCGCGGCGCTGTCCTACGGGCTGGTGGTGCTCGAGACCGTCGGCGTCGGGCAGTCCGAGATCGAGATCGCGGCCGTCGCCGATCCCACCGTCGTCATCCTCAACCCCGGCGCCGGCGATGCCGTGCAAGCGGCGAAGGCCGGCCTGCTGGAGGTCGCCGACATCGTGGTGGTGAACAAGGCCGACCGCGAGGGCGCCGATCAGACGGCGCGTGACCTGCGTGCTGAGACGAAGGTGCCGGTCCTCAAAATCGTTGCCGCGCAAGGTGAAGGCGTCGACAAGCTGGTGGAGGCGATCGAAGCGCACCACCGTTCCGACAGTCCCGGACGACGCGCCGCGCGGGCTCGGGCCCAGATCTTGTCTCTGGCGCAGACGCTGCTGCGCACGCATCCGGAGTTGGATCGCCTGGCGTCGGCGGTGGCCGACGGCGACGACGACCCCTACACTGCTGCCGAGCGCCTCTTCGCCGTCCGAGCGGATCCCTGATCCGGCTCGGGCAGGTTCAGCATCCGGCGTGACATCCGGACCAGCTGTGCGCGAAGGGTTTCCGCGTCGAGGTCGGCAACGAGCGGGTGCATGACGGCAACGCTGATCGCGCTCGACAGCATGGCGGCGTGCAGTCGGGCCTCCGGTCCGGCCTCGGTGCCCAGCAGCGCGGCGTAGAGGCGTTCGATGAAGCGCTGGAACGGCATGTGCTCGGCCTGCAGGCGGATGATCACGGGATCGAACTGCAGCACGCTGACGATTCCACGCCGTTCCATGGCTTGGTCGATCATCCGCTCGAGCAGTATCTCGCGCGACCGCAGTCGATGGCCGGCCGACTCGGCGGCTTCCAGCGCATCCTCCAGCCGGCTCAGCTCCCGTTCGGTGATCGCGATGACGATTTCCTCTTTCGTCTTGAACTGCCGATACACGGCCGCCTTCGTCACGCCCATCGCGTCCGCGATCATCTGCAGGGACGTGCCACTGACTCCGTGCTCGGCGATCAACTTCAGCGCCGCGTCCAGCACCCGCGTCTGGGCAGCGGTGCGGGTGATCGCGCTGAACCTCTGCTGAGCCGTCGCCACACCGACGAGGGTAGCCGACTGTTGACCGCCAAGTTGCCGATCGGCTACCGTCCGAGTAGCCGATCGGCTACCAAAGTGACGCGCGAAGAGGGTTCGACCATGAGACGAACTGACGGCGAGTTGATCATGTTGTGGGCGTTGCCCGTCATCGGGATCATCTGGGTGTCCGCCTTTTTCCTGTTTCCCGGCTTCGTGCACCCCATGTCGCCGACCATGTCCGCGCAAGACGTTGCCGGCTTGTACCGCGACGAGGCCGCGCGGATCCGATACAGCATGATCCTGTTCAACTGGTTCGGTGTGGGGTTGATCCCCACCGTCATCCTGTTGGCGATGCAGGTACGCAGAATGGCGCACCGCACCCCGATCATGTCCTACTGTCTGATCGCCTGTGCAGGCGGACCTCCGACGCTTTTCCTGATCGCCAACATGTTCTGGCTTCTCGGTTCCTTCCGCCCCGAGCGTGCCCCGGAACTGACCCTGCTGCTCAACGACCTGGCCTGGGTCACCTTCACGGTGCTGGTTCCCTACCTCATCGCGCAGTGCCTGGTGCTGGCGTTGGCGATCTACTGGGACCGCCAGGAGCAACCGGTGTTCCGGCCGTGGGTGGCGCACTTCAATCTGCTCATCGCGGTCGCCCTGGCCCCGGCGGCATTCGGCGCGGTCACGTTGCACGGACCCATCGCATGGGACGGTCTGTTGTCGTTCTGGGGTAAGAACATCGCGATCGCGGTGTGGATCGTCGTGATGGGAGTCGTTCTCACCCAGACCATCCGGCGTCAGCGGGCAGAAACCGCGGTCACCGCATGAGAGCTTCGACAGCGGAAACGGTCGCCGTGCCGGAGCCCCCCAACGGTTCACGGCTGCGCCGTTTCCACTGGAACTTTCGACACCATCCCAAGCGCGAGTTGTGGTTCGCATGGTGGGTGATGGTGGTCTTCTACCAGCTGTACGGTGTGTTGTTCTTCCTCGTCACCCGTGTGCAGCCGCCGCCGAGCCCGGACTGGGACACGGCGTTGGTCGTCCAGTGGTTCGATGATCGCCATCACGGCATACTCACCGGGTTCGGCATGGTGTTCCTCATTTCGGGCATGTGTGCGCCGATGAATGCCCTTCTCGCGTACTCGATGCGGCGGATGTCGGTCAGTCGCGTCTTCGCGTACTCGTACCTGATCATGTATTCGCTGGCCGCAATCCCCGGAATGCTGGTGATGGCCATCGCGATGACGGTCGGAGCACTGCGACCGGACCGCGATCCCGAACTCATCCAGTGGCTCTACGACTTCGCGTTCCTGTCGTTCAGCGGGACCATGGGCGTGTTCCTGGTCGGTTCGGTGGTCTGGTTGGTCGCGATCCTGCTCGACAAGAACAACGTGTTCCCGAAGTGGTTCGCGTATCTGGGGCTGTGTAACGCGCTGACCGAAGTCGTCGTCGCACCCGCGTGGATCTTCCAACGCGGCGCCTTCGCATGGAACGGCGCGATCGCGTGGTGGATAAACATGGTCGTGTTCATCACCTACACCGCCGCATTCATCATGTTGCTGCGGAAGATGATCGAACGAGAGGATTTCGGAAGCGGCCCGCTACCTGACCCGCCGGGCAAAGGTGAAGCCGAGCACTCGGTGGAGGCCCTTCGATGACCGATCTCGCCGGTGCCAAGCCGCGACAACTTGAGGAGAAGCCGAAACGGTCGGTGCCGGGACAACCGGACATGTGGTTGTTCGTGCTGTTCGAAGCGCTGCTGTTCACCGGGTACTTCTCGGTCTACCTGGCGTTGCGCACTCAGAACGAGGATCTCTTCCTGCAGTCGCAGGCCGACCTGGACCTGCGGATCGGTGTCTTCAATACCATTGTGCTGCTGACGAGTTCATGGGCGATAGCACAGTGTGTTCGCGCGGCACGTGAGAATTCGTACCGGTCGGCGGTGACGTACGCGGTTGTGACGGCCGGCCTCGGCATGGTGTTCGTGATCTCGAAGGTGCTGGAGTGGATTCACGAAATTCGGATGGGTAACACGTTCACCAGCGACGAATTCTTCCAGCACTATTTCTTCCTGACATCGCTGCACTGCATCCACGTGCTGATCGGTTTCATCGTGCTGGGTGTGGTGATCTATCAGCTGAAGAGTTCGGCCAGGCGTTCCCAGGAACTCGTGGAAACGGGCGCCACGTACTGGCACACAGTCGATTTCCTCTGGGTCATGATCTTCGCAATGCTCTACATCGTGAGGTGACGGGTGCGCAACACATGAGCAGGATACTGAACAAGAGACTGCTGATCGCCTGGTCGATTCTCACGTCGTTGACGCTGATTTACGTCTGGCTGGATGAGGCGGTCGATCACAACGGCACACTCGAGGCGAGCACAGTGGTCACCGTGAGTGCGATCGCGATCGCACTCATCAAGGTGCGCATCATCTTCCGTGAGTTCATGGAGGTACGCCACGCCCCGGTATGGCTTTGCCGCCTCACCGATGGCTGGGTGGCACTCGTCGCAGCATGCCTGTTGGGCAGCTATCTCATCGGCTCGGCGGTAGCCGGTTAGGGCCGGGCGGAGACGGCCCGTCCCGCGCGGTATCCGAAGACCATCGCAGGGCCGAGGGTTCCGCCTGCGCCGCCATACGCCTTGCCGGTCGCACCTGCCATCGCGTTGCCGGCGGCGAACAGACCGGGGATCGCGGATCCGTTGACGTGCAGCACCCGACCGTCGGAGTCGGTACGGGGACCGCCCTTGGTACCCATCGCTCCGATCGACACGGGAACGGCGTAGTACGGCGCCGTGTCGATGGGGCCGAGGGTACGGCGGGCGGGTGTGGTGGCCTTGTCGTCGCCCCAGTAGCCGTCGTATGCGCTCGAGCCCCGGCCGAATTCCGGATCGGTATCGCGGGTCACGTTGTCGTTCCAGGCCTGCAGCGTCTGGGCCAGGCCGTCGGGATCGATGCCGGTCTTCTCGCCGAGTTCGGCCAAGTCCTTGGCCGGCGAGAACCATTCCGGGGCAGGGCCGTCGGGCTCGACGCCGAGGAACCCGTACCGCTTCAGGTGCAGCGAGTCGAATACGATCCATGCCGGATCGTTGGCGTAACCGTGTTTCGGGTCGAGATAGTGGAACGGCCCGGCCATCGAGTTGTACTCGCCGGCCTCGTTGAGGAATCGCCTGCCCGCCCGGTTGACGATGATGCTGCGTGGCCGGGTGCGTTCCAAGCGGACGCTGCGGCTGCGTGGTTGCCCGCCGAAGGTGTCGCCGGGAAGCGCAACGATCGGCACCCACCACGCTTCACCCATGTTGGCCAGGTCCGCGCCGTGGGCCATCGCCATCCGCAGCCCGTCGCCGGTGTTGTTGGGCGGCGAGACCGGTCCGCGCATGGGGCCCCGCAGATACGCCTCGACCAGTTTGCGGTCCCACTCGAAACCCCCGGTGCCGAGTACAACGCCGCGCTGAGCCCGCACGTTGAAGGTGTTGCCGTCGTGGGAGATTCGCACACCGGTGATGCCCAGTGGATCGGCGAGCAGTTCGACCGCGCGCGCGTTGGTTCGCGGCGCCACACCCAGGTCCAAAAGTCCCTTCAGCAACCCGGCGATCAGAGCGGTGCCGGCCACGCAGTAATCACCGGATTCGTCGTCGACCGCGGCGTGGATGCGTGCGCGAGTCTCGGCGTCGATGCCGACGTTGCTGAAGTCCGCCGGAAACGATGTGATGCGGTCGCGCCATTCGCCGAGCCCGCCCAGGTCGAACGGCCTGGCGTTGAGCGACCGTCCGCCCGAAGGCCGGCCGCCGGGTAGTTCGGGTTTGTAGTCCGGAAACCCCTCGGCGACCTCGAACCGCAGGTCGCTGTGCGCCTCGACGAAATCGAGCATTTCAGGACCGGTGCGAACGAACGTCTCGACGAGGTCGTCATCCATGAATCCCAATGACTGGGCGCGCAGATAGGCCATCGCGTCCTCGACGGTCAACTCGCCGTCGGCGGCGCGCTCGTGCGCGGGAATCCAAATGATGCCCCCGGATACCGCGGTCGTACCGCCCACGGTGGCGGCCTTCTCGTAGACCTCCACCGAAGCGCCGTTGGTCGCCGCGGTCAGCGCCGCGGTCAGACCGGCGCCGCCGCTGCCGAGCACGACAACGTCCGCTTCACGATCCCAGTCGGTCAAGGTTTCATCCCTCTCTACGCAGGCCGTTCGGCGCCAGTCCCTCAGGACAGAATTTCGGATAATTCGTTGGCCGCCTTGATGACAGCGTCCCGGCCGTCCATCAGGACGTCCTCACGATGCGAGATCAGGTTGATGCACGTCGGCGGCGCCGGTGGCCTGCGGCGCACCGGCACCGCGAGGCCATAGGTGTTCGGCTCGATCTCGCCGTGGGTGATCACCCAGCCCTGCTCTCTGGTCAGCGGGACCAGATCCCGCTCCCCGGGGTGTGGCGGCATACTCGCCAGCAGCGCGACCCCGGCGGCACCGCGATCGAGCGGATAGCGGCTGCCCTCATGGAAGGCCAGCTGATAGAAGACGTTCGTCGGCACGATGACGGCGATCGCGACCTGCTGGTCGCCCTCGGCGACCAGCAGTGACACCGTGCTCGCGAGTTCGTCGGCGAGCCCGCGCAGCGTGGCCAGGCTGAGCTGGCGCACGTTGTTGTCGAAGGACGCTCCGAGCACCGCCAACGCCGCGGCCGAGCGGTAGCGACCGTCCTCGCCTTTGGCCACCAACCGGAACTGGGACAGCGTGGACAACAGCCGGTAGGCGATGGTCCGGTGCACGCCGATGTCATCGGCGACCTGCTGGGCGGTCAGTCCCGTGCGCGAACTGGCGACCAGTTGCAGCGCAGCCAGCCCCCTGGCCAGCGTCTGGGAGCCGGGTGCGCCGCTGGGAACAGCGCCGGCCGGGTCCATCCCATGTCGGGCAGCGCCTCTTGCAGACGTAACGCCTTTCGCCGGCGTAGCGCCCTTCGCAGGCATAGCGTCCCTTTCCTCGACTTCCCTTGACATCGAGCCGCCACGAGAGTGATGCTCTGACTATAGTGCACGTAGACGTGCGATAAATGAGCAGAGTGCTTACAAATTACGAGAATTCGATTCTCGCAGTCACGAGAGGGTAGGCGTGTCCGAGCCAGCATCGCTCCCTGCGTCCGGGGTGGCCGACGGGCGTTCTGCGCCAGCCGAATTCGAGAGCGTCTGGAGCGATCTCCAGGGCGTCGCCTTCTCGCAGGGCTACCTCGACGCGGGCGGGGTTCGCACCCGCTACCTACACGCCGGCGAAACGGACAAGCCGGCGCTCGTCTTCCTGCACGGCTCGGGCGGGCACGCGGAGGCATACGTGCGCAACCTCCAGGCCCATGCCGAACACTTCTCGGTCTGGTCGATCGACATGCTCGGTCACGGCTATACCGACAAACCCGGACACCCGCTCGAAGTGCGCCACTACGTGGACCACCTCATCGCGTTCCTCGACGCGGTCGGCGCCGACCGCGCGCACATCAGCGGTGAGTCACTCGGCGGCTGGGTCGCCGCGCGGGCCGCGGTCGATCACACCGATCGCCTCGACCGGTTGGTGCTCAACACCGCCGGCGGCTCGCAGGCCGATCCGGAGGTGATGAAGCGAATCGTCACGTTGTCCATGGCGGCGGCCGAAGACCCCACCTGGGACACGGTGCAGGCCCGCATCAAATGGCTGATGGCCGACAAGTCAAAGGATTACGACGATATCGTCGCCAGCAGACAGCGGGTGTACCGGCAACCCGGTTTCGTCGACGCGATGCGCGACATCATGGCGCTGCAGGACCCGGAGATCCGGGCCCGCAACCTTCTCGGCCCGGCCGAGTACGGCTCGATCACCGCGCCGACGCTGGTGGTGTGGACCAGTGACGACCCCACCGCCGACGTCGCCGAGGGGCGGCGCATCGCCTCGATGATCCCCGGCGCGCGCTTCGAGGTGATGCCCGGCTGCGGCCACTGGCCCCAGTACGAGGATCCCAAGACGTTCGACGGCCTGCACCTCGACTTCCTGCTGGGGCGATAACGATGACCGAGCAGGTCGACGTCGTCATCGTCGGAGCGGGCCCGTCGGGGCTGACGTTGGCCAACATCCTCGGCCTGCACGGGGTTCGGACGATGGTCGTCGAGGAGCGCGACACGCTCATCGACTATCCCCGTGGGGTCGGCCTCGACGACGAAGCGCTGCGGACGTTCCAGTCGATCGGCTTGGTCGACCGGGTGCTCCCGCACACCGTGCCGAACCAGATACTGCGGTTCTTCGACGCCAAGCGGCGGCTGCTCGCGGAGATGGCGCCGCCGGACGCCCGATTCGGCTGGCCGAAGCGCAACGGCTTCGTGCAACCGATGGTCGATGCCGAATTGTTCGCCGGTCTGGACCGATTCGACCACGTGGAGGTCCGGTTCGGATGCCGGATGGAGTCCTGCGTCGAGACCGACGACACCGTGACGGTGCGGTTCGCCGGCGACAAAGCCCCCGTCACGGCGCGCTACGTGGTCGGCTGCGACGGCGGCAGGAGTGCGACCCGGCGACTGATGGGTGTGTCGTTCGACGGCACCACCTCGGCCACCCGCTGGCTGGTGGTCGACGTCGCCAACGACCCGCTCGGCCACCCGAACAGCGAAGTCGGCGCGGACCCGGCGCGGCCCTACGTGTCGATCTCGATCGCCCACGGCATTCGCCGCTTCGAGTTCCTTATCCACCCGCATGAAACCGACACGCAGGCCGACGACCCGGCATTCGTCAGAAAGATGCTGGCGCAACTGGTTCCGCACCCCGAGCGGGTCGACATGATCCGACACCGGGTTTATACCCATCACTCGCGCATCGCCGGTTCGTTCCGGGAGGGCCGGATGCTGCTGGCCGGCGACGCCGCCCATTTGATGCCGGTGTGGCAGGGGCAGGGCTACAACAGCGGTATCCGCGATGCGGCCAATCTCGGTTGGAAACTCGCCGCGGTGGTGACCGGACAGGCCGAGGACGCCCTGCTCGACACCTATGACGTCGAGCGTCGCAAGCACGCCCGCGCGATGATCGACCTGTCCACCATGGTCGGGCGCGTCATCTCGCCGACCAACCGGCGGGTGGCAGCGTTGCGCGACCGGGTCATCCACGCCGCGTCGGTGGTGCCCTCGCTGAAGCGCTACGTGCTCGAGATGCGGTTCAAGCCGATGCCGCGCTATCAACAGGGCGCGGTGTTCCATTCCGAACCGGACGCCGGTGCGACCGGAGCGGTCTCGCCCACCGGCACGCTGTTCATCCAGCCCCGGGTCGACACGCGCGTCGAGCAGGATGTGTTGCTCGACGAGGTGCTGGGGCCAGGCTTCGCGGTGCTGTGCTGGAGCAACAATCTGCGGGCGATCCTCGGCGACAAGGCATTCAACCGGTGGAAGGCATTGGGCGCCGAGTTCATCGAGGCACGCCCGATGACGCAGCTGCGCTGGCCCGGCCACGACGACGACGATGTGGTGGTCATCGGTGACCGCACCGGCGCCTTGAAATCGTGGTTCGACACCTACACCGACTCGGTGCTGTTCCTGCGCCCCGACCGCTGCATCGCCGGCGCCTGCATCGCTCAACGCGCCGCCGAAGTCAGCGAGTCGCTCTTCGACGTCCTTTGTCTGACCCAGGGAGGAGGCTCCGGTTCGCATGGGCACACTGGCCCTGTGCTGCACGTCGCACAGCCCGCTACTGAATCTTCCGGGACCGTCACGGGAACTCCTTGACGACATCGGGTCCGCGCTGGCCGACGCGCGCCGGTTCGTTGCCGACTACGACCCCGAACTCGTCGTCATCTTCTCCCCGGACCACTACAACGGCTTCTTCTACCGGACGATGCCGCCGTTCTGCATCGGCACGGCCGCGCAGGGTGTCGGTGACTACGGCAGCCACGCCGGTCCGCTGAACGTGCCGCAGGACATTGCGACCGACTGCGCCCGAGCGGTTCTGGAGTCCGGCATCGACGTCGCGATCTCGGCGAGCATGGACGTCGACCACGGAACGGTACAGCCGCTGCAGAACCTTTTCGGTGACGCGACGGCGCGGCCGGTCATACCGATCTTCATCAACTCGGTGGCCACCCCGCTCGGGCCGGTACGTCGCGTGCGTGCGCTCGGCGCCGCGGTCGGCACGTTTGTCGCCTCGCTCGGCAGGCGTGTGCTCATCGTCGGATCCGGTGGCCTGTCGCACGATCCGCCGGTGCCGACGCTGGCCAGCGCACCGCCGGCGGCGCTGGAGCGGATCGTGCACGGCGTGCCGATGACACCCGAGCAGCGGCAGGACCGCCAGGTCGCGGTGATGGATGCCGCGCAGGCGTTCGCGCACGGTCAGAGCCGACTGCAGCCGCTGAACCCCGACTGGGACGCGGCGTTCCTCGACGTGATCGACGGCAACCGGCTTCCCGAGGTGGACGGCTGGTCGAACGACTGGATCGAGCGGGAGGCGGGTCATTCCGCGCACGAAGTCCGCACCTGGATCGCGGCTTTCGCGGCGCTGGCCGCGCACGGTCGGTACCGGATCGAGCAGCGCTTCTACCGGGCGGCGCCGGAATTGATCGCAGGTTTCGCAATCAGGACGGCGGTACTGGATGTCTGAAAAGTTCGACCACACCGTCGATGTACTCGTCGTCGGCTCCGGCGGCGGTGGGATGACCGCCGCTCTGGCCGCCGACGCGTTCGGTCTGGATGTCCTCGTCGTGGAGAAGGCGCCGCACTTCGGCGGGTCCACGGCATTGTCCGGTGGCGGTATCTGGGTGCCGGGTGCGCCGGCGCAGCGCAAGGCGGGATACGTTCCGGACCCCGGCGAGGTGGTGGAGTACCTGCGTCAGATCACCGGTGGCCTGGTCAGCGACGCCCGGCTGCGGCAGTACGTCGAAACGGCGCCGGAAATGATGGAGTTCCTCGAAAACCTCAGCCCGTGGTTCGAATTCGTCTGGAAGCCCGGCTACGCCGACTATTACCCCGAGCTACCCGGCGGATCCGAACAGGGCAGCACGATCAACGTGCCCGCCATCGACCTTCGCAAGCTGGGCGACGAGGAGGAGCGACTACTGCAGCCGCTCGCGCTGGCGCCGAAGGGTATCTGGTTCGCGCCGAAGGATCTTCGGCTGTTCTACCAGGTCCGCCAGAACTGGCGCGGCAAAGCCGTCCTGGTCAAGTTGATCTGGCGGATGTTGCGTGCCCGGGTGTTCGGCGACCGCATGGCCGCCATCGGCCAGTCGCTGGCGGCCCGGATGCGGTTGGCGCTCAAACAACAAGGCGTACCGCTCTGGCTCAATTCGCCGATGACCGAGTTGATCACCGACCTCGACGGCGCCGTGACCGGCGCCGTGGTTGAGCGCGACGGCCGCACGCAACGAATCGGAGCCCGGCACGGAGTGATTCTGGCCGCGGGTGGTTTCGACCACGACATGGCCTGGCGCCGACAGCATCTGCCGGTGCTCGACCGGGTGCGTGAGCTCGCGGCCGGCGAGTACGACTGGAGCTTCGGCAACCCGGCAGCAATGGGAGATGCGATCCGGGCCGGGGAGAAGGTGGGCGGGTCGACTGAACTGCTCGATGAGGCCTGGTGGTTCCCCGCGATCTGCTGGCCCGACGGCCGGTTGCAGTTCATGCTCAACGAACGAATGATGCCGTCGCAGTTCGTGGTCAACGGCGCGGGGAAGCGGTTCATCAACGAATCCGCCCCCTACATGGATTTCGCGCACGCGATGATCGACGGTCAGAACACGGGTACCACGCACATTCCGTGCTGGCTGATCACCGACATCCGCTCCTTCCACCGGTACGTGGTCGGCGGGCACCTCCCGATCCCGAAGGTTCCGTTCGCGCCGGTGCCCACCGGCCGGAAGGTACCCAAGGCGTGGCTGGAATCCGGTGTGGTGCACCAGGGCAGCAGCTTCGAGGAATTGGCGGACAAGACCGGTGTCCCGGCGGCCCAGTTGCGCCAGACCGCCGAACGGTTCAACGAGTTGGCGCACAAAGGCCACGACGACGACTTCAACCGCGGTGATTCCGCGTACGACAACTACTACGGTGACCCGACGCTGCCCAACCCGAACCTGTACCCGCTGGGCAAGCCGCCCTATTACGCGTTCCAGATCATCCTCGGCGACCTCGGCACGTCGGGGGGATTGCGCACAGATGAGCACGCGCGGGTGCTGCGCAGCGACGACGGCATCGTCAAGGGCTTGTACGCAGTGGGTAACACGTCGGCTGCGGTGATGGGCCGCAGCTATGCGGGTGCCGGTGCCACCATCGGGCCCGCAATGACTTTCGGCTATGTGGCGGCCAAGCACATCGCCGAGCAGCTGTCCGGCTCTGGGCTTGCGACCGGCACCAGGACTGATTCGACCCTCGATACACACCGGAAGGTAACGAAATGAAGATCTCGCTGTTCTACGAGTTCCCGCTGCCGCGGCCGTGGAGCGAAGACGATGAGCACCAACTCTTCCAGCACGGTCTCGACGAGGTGGAGCTCGCCGACAAGGCCGGCTTCTCCGGAGTGTGGCTGACCGAGCACCACTTCCTGGAGGAGTACTGTCATTCCACCGCCCCGGAGATGTTCCTGGCGGCCGCCAGCCAGCGGACCAAGAACATCCGGCTCGGCTTCGGCGTGATGCACCTGCCGCCGCCGATCAACCACCCCGCGCGCATCGCCGAGCGGGTGGCGACCCTGGATCACTTGTCCAACGGCCGCGTCGAATTCGGCACCGGTGAAGGTTCCTCGGTCGCCGAGCTGGGCGGCTTCAACATCGATCCGGCCGACAAGCGCACGATGTGGGAAGAGGCGCTGGACGTCACGATCCGCTGTATGACCGAGACCCCGTTCACCGGGTTCAAGGGTGAGCACGTCGAGATGCCCGCTCGCAACGTGATTCCCAAGCCGCTGCAGACACCGCACCCGCCGGTCTGGGTGGCCTGCACCCGTCCCTCGTCAGTCCAGATGGCCGCCCAGAAGGCCATCGGCGCACTGAGTTTCGCCTACACCGGACCCGAGGCGCTCAAGGAACGCGTGGACGGCTACTACAAGGAGTTCGAGGAGAAGGGCGCTCCGGTCACGCCGAAGATCAACCCGAACCTGCTCGCCATCGGCGGTGACCTGTCGATGATGGTCGCCAAGACCGATGAGGAGGCGCTAAAGCGGCTCGGCATCGGTGGCGGGTTCTTCTCGTTCGGGATCATGCACTACTACATGACCGGTATGCACACCCCCGGTCGTACCGGTGTGTGGGAACTCTATGAGCAGGCGGTCAAGGACGATCCGACGCTCGCCTACGGTCCTGGCCGCGGCGCGATAGGCTCGCCCGAAACCGTGCGGGAGTTCCTGCGCGGCTACGAGGCCAGCGGTGTGGACGAGATCATCCTGCTGCTCAACCCGCGCAGCCACGAAGGCACCATGGAATCGATCGAGATCATGGGCCGAGACATCCTGCCGGAGTTCATCGAGCGTGACGAGAAAGCGGTGGCGGACAAGGCAAAGCGCCTCGCGCCCGTGATCGAGAAGGTCGAGTCACGTCGTGAGGCCTCCGAGGCGCCGCTCTTCGACGAGACCTACAGCTTCGGTGGCCTGCCGACCGGCCGCGGCGGCAAGTTCACCGCGGGGGAGATCCCCGAAGCGATGGCCGAGATCAACGAGGGCCGCGTGAAGGCAGCGCAGGCGGAGAAGGCAGCGCGCGAGCAGAGGGGCTAGCCGGCGGTGAGTCAGGCCGACGAACTGTGGCGCTATGACGGCCGTCGCGTGGTCGTCACCGGATGCGCTTCTGGTATCGGCGCACATGTCGCCCGGCAGGTCGCCGACCTCGGCGCCGAGGTGATCGGCCTCGACATCAAGCCGCCGACCGGCCCGGTCGGGCAGTTCATTTCGCTCGACCTGTCGGACCCTGGGGCGATTGACCGGGCGGTCGACGCGGTCGGTGACCGGGTCGACGCGCTGTTCAACGTCGCCGGTGTGTCATCGGGGATCAAGGATCCGCTGCGCGTGGTGACGATCAACTTTCTGGGCACCCGGCGGTTCACCGAAGCGCTGGTGCCCAGGATGGCAGCGGGGTCGGCGATCGCGAACGTGTCCTCGCTGGCGGCATCGGCCTACCGGGAGAACGCGGCGGTGACCGTCGGCCTGGTGGGAACGGACTCGTTCGACGCGGGAATCCAGTGGTGCCGAAGCAATCCCGAAGCCCTGGCCGACGGCGGCGGCTACCGACTGTCCAAGGAGGCGATCATCCTCTACGGCATGGCGCACGTCGCGGCGCTGGGCGCCAAGGGGATCCGGATCAACTGCACCGCACCCGGCGTGACCGACACGCCCATTCTCGACCAGTTGCGCAGCGCGTACGGACAGGGGTTCCTCGACTCCTTCCGCACGCCGCTGGGCCGTGCCGCCGAACCGCAGGAGCAGGCCGGCGTGCTGACCTTCTTGAACAGCCGCGCGGCCGGTTACCTGACCGGACAGGTGATCTGGGTGGACGGCGGCACGATGGGGGAGACGGAGCTCTCGGGGACGGTGCCGCGGCGATGAAGACGAACAGGGGCAAGACATGGCCAGCATGAGCGAGTTCCGCCGCGTCGCCGACGACGTCCGCAACTGGGGTCGCTGGGGTGACGACGACGAACTGGGCACGCTGAACTTCATCACGGCCGATAAGGTGGCCGAGGCGGCTTCGCTCGTAAACAAGGGCACCGTGATATCCCTCGGCGGCGACTTCGGCTCGAACGGTCCACAGGGTGCGTTCCAGTTCCGGCCGAACCCCACCCATGTGATGACGGTGGACGGCGGTGATGCGAATACGCTGGCGCAGTACGGTCCGCAGTGGCTGCGGAACTCAGTGGCCCATCAGGTCAGTGAGTTCTTCGTGGACAACCCGTTCCGCTTCAACGACGACATGATCGTGATGCCGCTGCAGGCCGCCACCCAGTGGGACGCACTGTCGCACGTGTACTACGAGGACAAGCTCTACAACGGTTTCCCTGCGGACTCCGTGACGAGCTTCGGCGCCTTCCACTGCGGCATCGACAAGGTCGACGCCAAGGGCATCACCTCCCGTGGTGTGCTGCTCGACGTCGTCCGGCACCGCGGCGCAGAAGTCTTCCTCGAGCCCGGAAACCCGGTGACGCCGGCCGAACTCGATGACGTCGCCAAGGCCCAGGGCGTCGCGATCACCCCTGGCGACATCGTCGTCGTGCACACCGGCTGGTGGACCAGGTTCCTGTCGACGGGCGACGGGGCGGAGCCGGGATCCGGACTGGACTGGACCTGCGCGTCGTGGCTGCACGACCACGACGTCGCCGCCGTCGCCGCCGACAACCTCATGGTGGAGGACCCTGACCCGGCCAACGGAGTCGAGGGGACATTCCTGCCGATGCACATGATCTGCCTGCGGGACATGGGTCTCATGTTCGGCGAGTACTGGGACCTCGGGGGGCTCGCGGCCGACTGCGCCGCCGACGGAGTCTACGAGTTCCAACTGATAGCGCCGCCGCTGAAAGTCGTTGGTGCGGTGGGCGCCCCCGTCAGCCCGATCGCAATCAAGTAGGTGGAGGAAATGACCGCACGCATCAGGACCGGCGGTGCGCCGTTCGTCGTCGGACTCGGCGGCACCCTGCGGGCCGACTCGTCGACCGAACGCGCGCTGCGCTACTGCCTGACCGCCGTCGAGCAGCAGGGCGGGCGGACCCGGCTGTTCGCGGGCCCCGACCTCGATCTGCCGATGTACGCCCCGCATTCGCTGGAGCGCACCCCGCAGGCGCTCGAACTGGTCAGCGCGCTGCGCGATGCGGACGCCGTGGTCGTCGGATCGCCCGGGTACCACGGGGCGGTCTCCGGCTTGGTCAAGAACGCCCTCGACTACATCGAAGACCTGCGCGAGGACCCCCGCGTCTATCTGGACAACACGCCGTGGGGATGCATCAGCTGCGCATACGGCTGGCAGGCGGCGGTCGGCACGCTCGGGCAGTTGCGGTCCATCGGGCACGCGCTGCGCGCGTGGCCGACTCCGCTCGGGGTGGCGATCAACTCCGCCGACCAGATCTGGGACGCGGCAGGGGAGTTGGTGCACGACGCCACCCAGAACCAGCTGGACATGCTCGCCACCCAGGTGCTGTTCTTCGCCAGGACCGCACGGGAGACCGCGTGACGACGCCCGAGCGCAAATCCGTTCTGGTCGACGGGCTCGCCACCGGCTATCTCGAAGCGGGACAGGGCGATCCGGTGGTACTGCTGCACGGCGGGGAGTTCGGTGCCGGTGCCCAGATCGGCTGGGAACACAACATCGCTGCGCTCGCTACGCGCTACCGGGTGCTTGCCCTCGACATGCTCGGTTTCGGTGAGTCGGCGAAGGTCATCGACTTCACCGACGGCAGGGGCATGCGGATCCGGCACATCGCGCGGTTCTGTGAGGTCGTCGGTGTCGAGTCGGCGCATTTTGTGGGCAACTCGATGGGTGCGGTGAACTTGTTCGTCGACACCACCTCGGAGTCGCCGGTGTTGCCGGTGCGCAGCCTGGTGGCGCTGTGCGGAGGGGGCGAGATCGAGCGCAACGAGCACTCGGCGGCGCTCTACGACTACGACGCGACGCTCGCCGGTATGCGCCGGATCGTCACGGCGCTGTTCCACGACCCGTCCTACCCCGCCGACGAGGCGTACGTGCAGCGCCGCTACCAGGCGAGCATCGCCCCAGGAGCGTGGGAAGCTCTGGCAGCTGCGCGGTTTCGGCGCCCAGGCTTGGATGCACCGCCGCTGCCGTCGAGCAGGCGCGCCTACGAGCGGATCGGTGTGCCGGCACTGGTCGTCGAGGGCGGCGGCGACAAACTGCTGCCCCGGGGATGGGCGGCCGAGATCGCCGCTGCGATCCGCGGTGGTCGTTCGGCGGTGATCGATGCGGCCGGTCACTGCCCGCAGATCGAGCAGCCGGGTGCGGTCAACGAACTACTGCTCGGCTTTCTGGCCGAGATACACGAAGGGGCGGCGACATGAGCGGCGAACTCGAGGGCAAGGTTGCGGTCGTCACTGGCGGTGCCTCCGGTCTGGGCGAGGGACTGGTGCGGAGGTTCTGCGCCGAGGGCGCGAGGGTCGTTGTCGGCGATATCGACGGTGACGGCGGCGCGGAGCTGGCCTCCGACCTCGGAGCTGCCGTCCGGTTTGTCCAGACCGATGTCGCCGACACCGACCAGGTGACAAGGTTGGTGACGACCGCGGTCGACGAGTTCGGCGGCCTGCAGGTGATGGTCAACAACGCCGGTGTGTCGGGCAAGATGTTTCCGAAGTTCCTCGACGACGACCTCGCCGACTTCCACCAGGTGATGGCCGTCAACGTGCTCGCCGTCATGGCCGGTACCCGCGACGCGGCCCGGCACATGTCCCAGCACGGCGGCGGGTCGATCATCAACCTGACCTCCATCGGCGGTATCCAGGCCGGTGGTGGTGTGATGACGTACCGGGCATCGAAGGCAGCGGTCATCCAGTTCACCAAGTCGGCGGCAATCGATCTGGCGCACTACGAGATTCGGGTCAACGCGCTCGCCCCGGGTAACATCCGGACAGCGATCGTGCGCAAATCGGCCGCGGGGGAGGATCTGCAACGCCTCGAGCAGTTCGAGGCGAAGATCCGCGAACAGATGCGCAACGACCGACCGTTGAAGCGGGAGGGCACCGTCGACGACGTCGCCGAGGCTGCGCTGTATCTGGCCGGAGACCGCTCCCGCTACGTCACCGGAACCGTGCTGCCGATCGACGGCGGCACCACCGCGGGCAAGGTCATCGTCCGTAAACCGAAGCCGTGAAAACTTTAAATCAGTCGCTTGACTTAACCCGCTCCCGGCGGTTGACTGATCGGGTGACCACCGCCAGAAGTGTGCGTACCGAACGCGCGAGCATCACGCGGGAGGCGATCTTGGCCGCCGCCGAGCGCCTGTTCGCCGAACACGGTGTGTACGCCGTGTCGAACCGGCAGGTCAGCGAGGCCGCCGGGCAGGGCAACAACGCCGCGGTCGGATACCACTTCGGCACCAAGGGCGACCTGGTGCGGGCCATCGAGCAGAAGCACCGCATCTCGATCGAGCGGCTGCTCGACCGCATGGTGGGCGCAATCGGCGACTCGACCGAGTTGCGCGACTGGATTGCCTGCATGGTGTGCTCGCTGACCGAGCATCTCGACCAGCTCGGAAAGCCGACCTGGTACGCGCGGTTCGCCGCACAGGCACTGGCCGATCCGGCCTACCAGAAGATCGTCGTCAAGGATGCGCTGGGCTCACCGTCGCTGCTGAAGGTCGTCGACGGCATCACCGGATGCCTGCCCGACCTGCCGATGGCCGTCGTCATCGAGCGAAACATCATGGTGCGCAACTTGATGATGCACACTTGCGCCGACTTCGAACGCGCTTTCGCCGAGGGTGCCGATATGCCCCGGACCACCTGGAGTGCGGTGGCCTCGGGCCTCATCGATGCGATCGTAGGCCTGTGGCGCGCACCGATCACGGAGCGGCCGTGACATGAAAATCACCGTCGACCAAGACAAATGCGTGTCATCCGGCCAATGCGTGCTCAACGCCGGCGACATCTTCGACCAACGGGACGACGACGGTGTCGTGGTCCTGCTCGACGCCAGCCCAGCCGCGGACCAGGCCGACGACGCCCGCAAGGCGGCCGCCGCCTGCCCGGCACTTGCCATCCACATCGAGGAATGAGAAGACATTCATGTCCGACACCCTGACCGGTACACCCGACGTGTCCGCGGATATTCCCGAATACCCGATGGACCGCGATGCCCGCTGCCCGTTCGCCCCGCCGCCGCAGATGCTCAAGATGGGCGAGGCCAAACCGTTGTCCCGCGTGCGGATCTGGGACGGCAGCACCCCGTGGCTGATCACCGGTCATGCGGTGGCGCGTGAACTGTTCGCCGATTCGCGGGTCAGCGTCGACGACCGCCGCGAGGGTTTCCCGCACTGGAACGAGCACATGCTGTCCACGGTGTACAAGCGTCCGCGCTCGGTGTTCACCTCCGATGCCGAGGAGCACACCCGGTTTCGCCGGATGCTGTCCAAACCGTTCACGTTCAAACGGGTGGAGAATCTGCGGTCGGCCATTCAGGAGGTGACCGACGAGTGCATCGACGCCATCCTCGCCGGCCCCCAACCCGCCGATATCGTCACCAAACTCGCGTTGCCGGTTCCCACCAGGGTCATCAGCGAGATGCTCGGCGTGCCATACGAAGACCATGAGTTCTTCCAGCACCATGCCAACGTCGGCCTCGCCCGCTACGCCTCGGCCGAGGACGGCCAGAAGGGTGCGATGAGCCTGGCGAAGTACCTCAGCGACCTGGTCAGGGCCAAGATGGAAAACCCGTCCGAGGATGCGGTTTCCGACCTCGCCGAGCGGGTGAACGCCGGCGAGATCAGCGTGAAAGAGGCCGCGCAGCTGGGGACCGGCCTGCTCATCGCGGGTCACGAGACCACCGCCAACATGATCGGCATCGGGGTGCTGGCGCTGCTGGACAACCCCGAACAGGCAGCGCTGCTGCGGGATTCGGACGACCCCAAGTTCATCGCGAACGCGGTCGAAGAACTGATGCGGTACCTGTCGATCATCCAGAACGGTCAGCGGCGCGTGGCCATCGAGGATATCGAGATCGCAGGCGAAACCATCCGCGCCGGCGAGGGCATCATCCTCGACCTCGCCCCGGCGAACTGGGACGCCGAAGCCTATCCCGAACCCGACAAGCTCGATCTCGGGCGCGACGCCGGTCAGCAACTGGGCTTCGGCTACGGCAGGCATCAGTGCGTCGGCCAGCAACTCGCCCGCGCCGAACTGCAGATCGTGTTCCACACGTTGCTGCGGCGCATCCCCACGTTGCGCCTGGCCGTGCCGATCGACGAAGTGCCGTTCAAACACGACCGCCTGGCATACGGCGTCTACGAACTTCCGGTGGCCTGGTAGTCAGGCCCGTCCACAGCCCGATTGGAGTGTCAAGAATGTCAGCACCAAGCACCACCACCACTCTTTATCCCCCTGAGGGGTTCGGCGCACCCAAACACCGCAAGGGGCATGCCACAGGCGATTTCGGCCTACCTGCGGGCACCGAGATCTTCTCGGCGGACAACCACATCTCGGTGGCCGACGACATCTTCTACGACCGTTTCCCCACCGAACTCAAGGGCGCCGCGCCGCGTATCTGGTACGAGGACGGCGCGTACATGGTCGGTATGAAGGGCAAGGCCTGGACCGGCGGCGACTTCGGCCGTGTGCTGATGCAGTACGACGACCTGGCCGGTGCCGCGTCGAACAACATCGAGGCGCGCGTACGCGAGCTCAAAGAAGACGGCATCGACAAGGAGCTCGCCTTCCCCAATGCTGTGCTCGCGCTGTTCCACTACCCGGACAAGGCATTGCGCGAGCGGGTGTTTCGCATCTACAACGAGCACATCGCCGACCTGCAGGAGCGCAGCAACGGCCACTTCTACGGCGTCGGACTCATCAACTGGTGGGATCCCAAGGGCACCCGCAGCACATTGGAGGAGCTGAAGTCGCTCGGTCTCAAGACCTTCCTGCTGCCGTTGAACCCCGGCAAGGACGACGACGGCAACATCTACGACTACGGCGCCACCTCGATGGACGCGGTGTGGGACGAGATCGAGGCGGCCGGCGTGCCGGTCAGCCACCACATCGGTGAGACTCCGCCGAAGACGCCATGCGAGTTCAACAGCGTCGTCGTCGGCATGATGGTCAACGTCGACTCGTTCCGCGAGCAGTTCGCCAAGTATGTGTTCTCCGGTATCCTCGACCGCCACCCGTCGCTGAAGGTCGGCTGGTTCGAGGGCGGGATCGCCTGGGTGCCAACGGCGTTGCAGGATGCCGAGCACCTGCTCGCCTCCTACCGGCACATGTTCAACCACCAGCTCGAGCATCCGGTCCGGTACTACTGGGACAACCACATGAGCGCGTCGTTCATGGTCGACCCACTCGGCCTGGAACTCATCGACAAGATCGGTGTCGGCAACGTCATGTGGTCGTCGGACTACCCGCACAACGAATCCACGTTCGGATATTCGGAGAAGTCGCTGAAAACGGTCGTCGATGCGGTCGGGCCCGAAGCCGCCACCAAGATCGTCAGCACCAACATCAAGAACTTCCTGGGGATTTCGTGACTGTGATCGCACCGGGGTCGGCCCCGGTCAAGTCGTCGCTCGACATACCGGAGCTGCCGGATCGCGGCCGCATGTACCGCGAGTGTGGCGTCCGGCTGCGGGACTCCATGCGAGAAAAAGGCGTCGACGCGCTTGTCCTGATCGGAAACGGCAACGTCGTCTACGCGACCGGAGTCAGCTGGCCGTTGCTCGATGCCGGGCTGTCCCACGTGGAACGTCCGGTCGCGATCGTGCTCGCCGACGATCCGCATCCGCACCTTTTCATGCCGCTGCGCGAGGGATCGGCGCCGGTGGCGACCGATTCGCATGTGCCCGCCGATCACGTCCACGACCCGCTCTATCTCGAGTTCGACGAGGGCATCGAACAATTCGCGCGGGTGCTGGCCGATCTGGTGCCCGCGGGCGGCACCGTCGCAGTCGACGAGTTGACCGGTGCGATGCGCCGCGCGTCGAGCACGCTGTTCCCGTCGGGTCCGCCGCTGGATGCTGCGCAGGTCGTCGGACCGGCCAAGCTGGTCAAGACCGTCGACCAGATCTCGTGCTTGCGCAGGGCCTGCCGCATCACCGAGGAAGCCATGGTCGATGTGCACAAGGCGCTGGCCCCCGGGGTGCGCCAGATCGACCTTTCGGCGGCGTTCACCCGGCGCGCGTTCGAACTCGGCGCCACGGCCAACATGCTCGAGGCCATCTGGCAGGTGATGCCGACGACGAAGACCAGCGGTGCGGTCTGGACCACCACCGGTGATCTGGCGCTGCCGTTGCTGACCACCGAGCGTGAACTCGAACGCGGCGACGTGTTGTGGACCGATATGAGCATCACGTACCGGGGCTACTGCTCCGATTTCGGTCGCACCTGGGTCGTAGGCGACGAACCGTCGGACCGCCAGCACGCCCAGTTCGAGAAATGGCAGGAGATCCTGTCGGCGGTGCTCGCCGTGACCAAGGCCGGCGCGACGAGCGGCGATCTGGCGCGCGCCGCGACCGCCGCGAACGGAGGCGCCAAACCGTGGCTGCCGCACTTCTACCTCGGCCACGGCATCGGCACCAACGCCGCCGAGATGCCGATGATCGGAACCGATCTCGGCGAGGAGTTCGACGACAACTTCGTGTTCCCGGCCGGGATGCTGCTCGTGCTGGAACCGGTGGTGTGGGAGGACGGCACCGGCGGTTACCGAAGCGAGGAGATCGTGGTGATCACCGAGGACGGCTACCAGTCGATCACCGACTACCCCTACGCGCCCTACGGGAGGGTTTGATGGCACTCGAGATCCTGCCCGACGCTGCGGATTTGCGCAGGGGCCGCCGCGAGCGCGCGCTGGCCCAGATGGCCGACCGCGACATCGACATCCTGGTGCTGGGCCGCCAGGCCAATGTGCGGTATGTGACCGGCGCCCCGCAGCTCTGGGTCGCGGGCACCCGGCCGTTCGGACCGATCTGCGAGGTCGTCCGCTCGACCGGGGAGATTCACCTCAACAGCACATGGGATGAAGGGATCCCCGACGAGATCCCGCACGACCATCTGTACGGGTTGGCGTGGAATCCGATGACACTCGTCGAGGTGCTCAAGAAGCTGCCCGGCGCCGCCACCGTCAAACGGGTGGGAACCGACTCGCTGACGCCGACATTCGCGCAACTGCTGCCGATGGCGTTCCCGAACGCCGAACTCGTCGACGCCGAGCCCGCGCTCCGGGCGGCTCGCCGGATCAAGACGGCCGACGAGATCGCGGTGCTGCGCGGTGCGCTGTCCGTGGCCGAAGCGGCACTCGACGCGGCGCGCGCGGAGCTGATGGCTGGGACCACCGAGCAGTCGCTGACCGGCGCGCTGATGGAGGCGATGGCCGCGGGCGGCGTCACCACCCCCGCCACCCAGGACGGGGCGTGGGTGACCAGCAAGGAGCATCCATGGCGGCGCGCCCGTTCCGACGGCCGCATCGAGAACGGTGATCTGGTGGCATTCTCGGCGGGCGCCCTGGCCGACGGCTATGTCGGCGAGGTCGGCCGCACCTGGCCGGTCGGTGAAGTCAACGGTCCAGCGGTTCATGAACTCTACGATCGGTGGAACAAATTGTGGGACAGGCTGTCTGCTGCCTGCCGTCCCGGTCGTCCGGCCAGCGACCTGCTCGCCGCATACGAGGCCGCCGGTGAACCACTGCCCGCGATGCCCGTGGCTCACGGTCTTGGGCTGGGTTACGACTCGCCGGTCGTCACCCCCGCCCTGAGGGCCACCGCCGCCGAGGAGGTGCTCGAGCCCGGCATGGTGCTCGCGGTGAGTGGCTATGTGTGGCAGCAGGGGCTCGGCGCGGTCTTCGGTCGCGAGGCCGTGCACATCACCGCCGACGGTGCGGAGGTGCTGACCTCGAGCCCGTTCTTCAGTGCTGCGGGCGTCGGAATCGGTTGAGGTCAGATGTCGGACTCCGGGAGTCGGCCCGCCCCCGAGGAGATCGTCCTCTACGAGAAGGACCCGGCGACCAAGATCGCGACCATCACGTTCAACCGACCTGAGTACCTGAACGCCCCGACGTCGGCGGCGCGGCTGCGGTACGCCGACCTGCTGCGCGGTGCCACCGTCGACGACGACGTGAAGGTCGTCGTGATCCGCGGCGTCGGAGACGATCTCGGCAGCGGTGCGGATCTGCCGGAGTTCATGGCGGGTGACGAGGAGGCGCGGCTGGCCGAGTTGCGGGTGGACGATCCGGACGTCGCCTATCCGCCGCAGGGGTCGTTCCGGCATGGCGCGACGATGGGGCAGTGGTATGCCAACGTCGCGGCGGGTAACCGGGCGCTGCAGGAACTCAAGAAGATCAGCATCGTGGAGGCCAAGGGCTACTGCTACGGCTGGCACTTCTATCAGTGCGCCGACGCGGATCTGGTGATCTCCAGTGACGACGCACTGTTTGGCCATCCGTCGTTCCGCTACTTCGGGTGGGGCCCACGGATGTGGACATGGGTGATGACCATGGGATTGCGGCCCTTCCAGGAGATGGTGTTCACGGGCCGGCCGTTCACAGCCGAGGAAATGCGTGCGTGCAACTTCCTCAACAAGGTGGTGCCGCGGGCTGAGCTCGAAGCCGAAGTCGCCAAGTACGCGCACGCGTGCGCCCGGAACCGACCGGTGGACAGCGTCTTTCAACAGAAGATGTTCTTCGAGGTGGTCAAGCAGTTCCAGGGCGAGTACCTCGGCAGTTTGTTGTCGGCGATGTTCGAGTCGATGGGCGGCGCGGCGCGCCCCGACGGCAACGACTTCATGCTCGCCGACGCGATCGATGTGGGCCTGGCGGACGCCGTCAACGACAACGACGACAAGTTCCCGCCGGAGTTCCGGTTGAGCAAGACGAACCGCAGGAAGAAGGACTAGTGGCGGCGCTGGACGAGTACACGGTCGTTGACCTGTCGACCGGGATTGCGGGCGCCTACGCGACCAAGCTGCTCGCCGACGGCGGTGCCACGGTGATCAAAGTCGAGTCGCCACAGGGCGATCCGCTGCGCTCCTGGTCGGCGTCGGGCGCGCCCATCGAACCCGGCAGCGACGGTGCGCTGTTCAGCTTCCTGGCGTGCACCAAGCACAGCGTCGTGGTGGACCCGCAGCGCCCCGACGATCTGGACCTGCTGCGCGAGCTTCTGCGGGGGGCCGATGCGGTGGTGTGGTCGCGCGGTGCACCGCTCGCGGAACTCGACGAGTTCGCGCCCGCCGCGCTCGCCGACGTGTACGACCACCTGACCGTCACCGCGATCACCGCGTTCGGCCTCGACGGTCCGTGGGCCGATAAACCCGCCACCGAATTCACGGTGCAAGCTTGGTCGGGCGGCGTGATCGGGTTGGGCAGGGGTGCGCCAGACCGTGCGCCGGTATCCGTGGCCGGACAGATCGGGGAGTGGCTCACCGGAGCGTTCGCGGCTGCAGGCACCATGGCGGTGTCCTCGGGGCTGGTGGACGTATCGATGCTGGAAGCCCAGATTCTCTGTTTAACTTACTATTCCGTGTCGTTTCACGATGCGTTGGGCCGGCCGTTCCGTGACCGACGCCGGCTGACGATCCCCGGCGTCGCGTCGGCCGCCGACGGATTGGTGGCGCTGGGCTGCGGTACCGCGCAACAGTGGTTCGACCTGTGCGCCATGGTCGGTCACGACGAATGGATCGACGAGCAGGCCGACCTGTCGATCACCGAACAGGCCAACATTCACGCCGAGCAGATCTACGAGTGGGTGCGGGAAAACCGCGTCGAGGACATCCTCGACCTCTCGAGCGCGTTCCGGATTCCGAACGCACCGGTCGGAAACGGCGCCACCGTCACCGCTTTCGACCAGTTCGTCGAACGCGGCACGTTCGTCAGCAATCCGCGCGACGGCTTCACCCAGCCGGGAGCGCCGTACCGCACGACTCCGTCGCTGCTTCGCGCTCCGCAGCCCGCGCCCCACCTCGGCGAGCACACCGAGCACTACCGCTCCCGACCCATGGCGTCACACCCACCAGCGGGCGAGCGCTCATCCTCGTACGGTTTTGAGCGCTCAAACCGTACGGGAATGAGCGCTCGCGCAACGGAGGGTGAGGCGAAGTCACCGTTCGACGGTCTGCGGGTACTCGACATGACCAGCTTCTGGGCGGGGCCGTCGTGTACACATATCCTTGCGCTGCTGGGCGCCGAGGTGATCCACGTCGAGTCGACGGCGCGGCCCGACGGCACCCGACTCATTGCCGGGGTGCCCATCAGCGAGGAACAGTGGTGGGAGCGCTCGCCGATCTTCTCGGGCCTGAACACCAACAAGAAGAGCGTCACACTCGACATCCGCTCGGAGCGCGGTGTAGAGCTGCTGCGCGAGTTGGTCAAAACCTGCGACGTGATAGTCGAGAACTACACGCCGCGGGTGCTCGACCAGATCGGCCTCGGCTTCGGCGAGGTGCACCGGCTGCGGCCCGACGCGATCATGATGCGCATGCCGGGTTTCGGGCTCGACGGGCCGTGGCGCGACAAGCCGGCGTTCGCCTACGTGATCGAGGACTGTTCCGGAATCACCTGGCTGACCGGTCATCCCGATCAGAATCCGGTCGAGCCGTATTCGGTTGGCGACCCGAACGCCGGAGTGCACGGGCTCAACGCGTTGCTGCTCGCGCTGGCCCACCGGCGCCGCACGGGGGAGGGGGTCCGTATCGAGGCCGCGATGGTCGACGCCGCGCTCAACGTCGCCGCCGAACAGGTCGTCGAGTACTCGGCGTACGGGAATCTGCTGCAACGACAGGGCAACCGCGGCCCGACCGCCGCCCCCCAGAACCTGTACCGTACGAGCGAACTCGACGAGTTCGGCCGCCCCGACGACTGGGTCGCGATCGCCGTGGCCACCGACGAACAGTGGGCCGGTCTGGTCGAGGCCCTCGGGTACCCGGCCTGGGTCACCGACGAGTTCGCGACCGTCGAGGGCCGCCGCCGCAACCACGATGCGATCGACGAGCAGCTGGGCACCTGGTGCGCCACCCGCACCGGCGAGGAGATCGTCGAAATCCTCTGGGCAGCGGGCGTACCGGTGGCCAAGGTGATGCAGCCGCACCGCGTCGGCGACCTGCCGCAAGTGGTGCATCGCGGCTTCTACGAACGCGTCACCCATCCCGTCAACCGTCCGGCACGGCACAGCACGTTGCCGATGCGCATCAAATCGGTGCTGAACTGGCATCGCAACCCCGCACCGCTGCTGGGCCAACACAACCGCGAGGTGCTGGCCGGACTCGGGCTTTCCGAGGACGAGATCACCGACCTCGAGCAGCAGGGCATCATCGGAAACGCGCCGGCGGGTCTGACCATTCGCACCACCAAAACTGGTTGACTCGACCCGTGGCCATCGATCCCTCCCAGATCCTGCTGACCGGTCGCGTGGCGGTCGTGACGGGCGGCGGGGCGGGCATCGGCAAGGGCATCGCCGAAGGGCTGGCGGCCTTCGGCGCGTCGGTCGCAATCTGGGAGCGCGACCCCGAAACGTGCGCCGCGACGGCTGAAAGCCTTGTCGGTTCGGCCGACGGTGGCGCGCTGGGCATCGTCACCGACGTCCGCGACAGTGCACAGGTCGACGCCGCGCTCGAGGCCACCGTCGCCGCACTCGGCGAAGTGTCGATCCTGGTCAACAACGCCGGCGGGGTATTCAACTCACCGCTGCTGGAGACCACCGAGAACGGCTGGGATGCGTTGTACAGGGCCAACCTTCGACATGTACTGCTGTGCACCCAGCGCGTCGCCCGCCGGCTCGTGGACGCCCGAAGCCCCGGCAGCGTGATCAACGTGACGTCGATCGAGGGTGTGCGGGCGGCTCCGGGGTACGCCGCGTACGCCGCAGCCAAGGCCGGCGTCGTCAACTACACCCAGACCGCGGCGTTCGAACTGTCGCCGCACGGCATCCGGGTCAACGCGCTGGCGCCCGATCTCACGTTGACCGAGGGTCTGATGCAGCTCTCCGGCGGCGCGCTGCGACCCGACGCCGCACCCGGCATCCCGATGGGCCGGCCGGGACACGTCGACGAGATCGCCGGAGCGGCAGTATTTCTCGCCTCCGATTTGGCGAGCTACATCACCGGACAGACGATCCACGTCGACGGCGGCACCCACGCGGCGGGCGGCTGGTATCACCACCCACAGACCGGCCGGCCGACCCTGGGCCCGTCAGAGTGATTGGGTGCGCTACAAGTCGCGCAGCGATCAGTAGCGCACCGAAATCACCAGATCAGTGGCTCCAGCCCTCGGCGACCTGGTCGTCGAAAGTGCGGTCGATGCGCTCGAAGCGGCGCCGGATCGACCCGCGGGCCACATTGTGCGGCAGGACATAGAGCCGGTTGGCCGCAATCGCATCGGCGGTCAGACGGGCCACGTCGGTCACATCGAGCACCGAATCGTCGGTGGGATCCGACGCCAACTGCTGCACCGTCTCGGCGGGCGAGGGGGTGGCCGGGCCGTAGTCGGAGCTGCGGACGCGTTCGGTGTTGGCCAGCAGGTTGGTGTCGACGATCATCGGGCACAGCACCGTCACGCCGATTCCGTTGCCGCGCACCTCGCGTGACAACGTCTCGGCGAGCGCGACGACACCGTATTTGGCCACGCAATAGGGTCCTAGTCCGACGTTGGGAATCAGCCCGGCGAACGAGGATGTGAACGCGATGTGGCTGTCGGCCTCCTGGGCGATCAGCCGCGGGAGGAAGGCTTCGACGCCGTGGATCGGACCCCACAGGTCGACGTCGATGACGAAGCGCCAGTCGTCGTGGCTGGTCTGCGCGATCGGCCCGGCGTACGCGATACCGGCGTTGTTGAACACCAGATGCACGTCGTTGAAGACGCCGAACGCCTCGTCGGCCAACCGGTTGACGTCGTCGAGCTTTCGCACATCGCACACCACGCCGTGGGCCTCGACGCCGTCCGCGCGCAGCTCCTCGACCGCTCGGTCCAGTGCCGTCGAGTCGATGTCGCTGACCATGATGCGTGCTCCGCGGTTCGCGAATTCTCTTGCGGCGGCGAACCCGATGCCGCTGGCGCCGCCGGTGATGACAGCGTTGCGCCCCTGGTAACTGTCCACGGGCGAAGACTATGCCGTCAGGACAGCTCGCGGGGTTGATCCCACGCCGGCTCGCCCAACCGGGCCCGGATCGCTGCCCACGGGTCCGCGTACCGGCCGGGTGTGTTGCGGTACGCGCCACGGCGCGCCAGTATCGCTCGCAGCAGCGGGGCGAGCGGCGTGAGCAGCCGCAGCAGGTGGCGCGTCCATCCGGCATTGGCCGCGGTCTCGGCTTGCATGTCCGGCCACGAGTAGTGCTGGAACTGCAACGCCTCCTGCGCGCGGGCGGTGTCCATCCAGTCGGTGACGAACCAGCCGTCGTCGCGGTCGGGGTCTCCCGGCCGACCGGGCGGCAGCACACCGGGCAGGCCGCGTGCGGCGGCCAGCGCGGCACCTACGTCGCCCTGTCGAATCCGGTGCGAGTCGTCGCCGGCGATCAGCAAGATCTCCCCGACGACGTCGGCAGTGGTGGCGGCGGCGAAGGCCCATGCGACATCGCGGACGTCGACGCTGTGCAGCCGTCCGTCGGTGGGCAGCAGGCTTTCGAAGTACAGGGCGTCAGCGCTCAACGGCATCGCGTTCGGATCGGTGCTCAGCACGCCGCCCAGCCGCAACACCACCCACGGCAGCTTCGAGGACCGGACGATCGCCTCGGCTTCGGCCTTCGTTCCGCTGTACAGATCGCATGGCCGCATCTGGTCCTCGGCCCGCACCGGCGCCGTGGCCGTGTGCGGGTTGCGTGCCCCGTAGACCGCGTTGCTCGAAGCCTGGATGAAGCGCGGCGGCGTCGGCTGTTGTTCGGCGATACGCACCAGCGTCGCGGTCGCATCGACGTTTACGCGCTTGGCGAGTTTCGGGTTCTTGTAGATGGGCGGTGGGATGACCGCGGCGAGGTGGATGATTACTTCGGGGGCGACATCGGAGACCAGGCGCTGCACCTGATCCTCGTCGGTCAGATCGGTCCACCGGACCGAGGCGCCACGGGACAGTGTCGCCTGCGACTTGCGGTTGGCGGGAGTGTCGAGGTCGGCCACGACCACGGTGCGGCCCAGCTCGGTCAACCGGCGCACGGTCGCCGACCCCACCAGTCCGAAGCCGCCGGTCACCAGCACCGTCCCCGCCATGGCCCCTCCCACCTGCGAATATGATATTCTCTTTTTCCGAAAGTAGCATATTCACGTGGAGAGGGCGGGCGGCGTGGGTATGACAGGTACGGCATGAGCAGCAGCAACGAAGCGCAGAAGCCGGAAGTCGCCAAGTGGGACCCCGAGTTCACCCGGGGTGTGGTCAAAACGGTCGGTCCACTGATCAAGCGGTACTTCCGCGCCGAGGTGCGCGACCTGGACGCCATGCCCACTGCGGGTGGCGCACTGCTTGTGTCGAACCACTCAGGGGGCATGCTCACGCCCGATGTGCTGATCTTCGCGCCCCCCTTCTACAAGAAGTTCGGCTTCGACCGTCCGGTCTACACGCTCGGTCACTACGGCATCTTCATGGGGCCGCTGGGCGACTGGCTGCGCCGCGCCGGGGTCATCGAGGCAAGCCGGGAGAACGCCGCCCAAGCGCTGCGCGACGGGGCGGTCGTGCTGGTGTTCCCCGGCGGCGACTACGACTCCTACCGGTCGACATTCTCCGAGAACGTCATCGACTTCGCCGGACGCACAGGGTATGTGCGGACGGCGATCGAAACCGGCGTGCCGATCGTGCCGATGGTGTCGATCGGCGGGCAGGAGACCCAGTTGTTCCTCGCGCGTGGCGACTCGATCGCCCGCCGCCTCGGGTTGAAGAAGGCCCGAATGGAGATCCTGCCGCTGTCGTTCGGTTTCCCGTTTGGATTGTCGGCGATCTTCCCGCCGAACCTCCCGTTGCCTGCCAAGATCATCACGCGGGTGTTGCCGCCGATCCATGTGGCCGAGCAATTCGGGGCGGACCCCGACGTGAAGGAGGTCGACGCGCACGTGCGCTCGGTGATGCAGGCCGCGCTCGACGAGTTGGCCACGGAACGCCGATTCCCGGTACTGGGCTGATCGATGGCAGACGTTCTCGGACTCGTGCAGACGCTGTGGCGGGCCGGCCTGATCGCGCCGCTGCGCCCCGACAAGTATTTGCGCATGGGCGCGGCGATGCGCCGGGTGGGGATGACGGCGACAGTTGGTTTCGCCGCGGCCGCGCAGCGGTGTCCGGACCGCCCGGGACTGGTCGACGAGCGCGGCACCCTGACGTGGAAGCAGATCGACGACCGCTGCGACGCCGTGGCCACCGGACTGCAGAATCTGCCCGGCGGCACACCCGAAACCGTTGCAGTGATGTGCCGCAACCACCGCGGTTTCATCGAGGCTCTGGTGGCTTCCAACCGGGTGGGCGCCGACGTGCTGCTGCTCAACACCTCGTTCGCGGGGCCCGCCCTGGCCGAGGTGGTCGATCGGGAAGGCGCGGACGTCGTCATCTACGACGAGGAGTTCGGCGAGATCGTCGACCGGGCGATGGCCGGCAAGCCCGCCACCCGCATCCTCGCCTGGACCGACGCACCCGCCGATGGTCTAACGCTCGATCAACTCGTCGAGGACAACCTCGGCAAGCGCCCCGCCGCCGCCGAGCGCAAGAGCGACATCATCCTGTTGACGTCGGGCACCACCGGGACCCCGAAAGGCGCTAAACGCGGCGAAGGCAGCGGCGGCGCAGGCGATCTCAAGGCCGTGCTGGACCGCACTCCGTGGCGCACCGAGGAGGCGACCGTCATCGTCGCCCCGATGTTCCATGCCTGGGGTTTCTCGCAGTTGCTGTTCGCCGCGCTGCTGGCCTGCACCATCGTCACGCGACGCAAGTTCGACCCCGAGGCGACGCTGGAGTTGGTCGACCGGTACGAGGCGACCGGTCTGGTCGTGGTGCCGGTGATGTTCGACCGGATCATGGATCTTTCCGAAGAGGTGTTGAACCGCTACAGCAGCCGTTCACTGCGGTTCGCGACGGCGTCGGGTTCGCGGATGCGCCCCGATGTCGTGACCAAGTTCATGGACCGGTTCGGCGACGTGATCTACAACAACTACAACGCGACCGAAGCAGGCATGATCGCGACCGCGACACCGAAAGACCTTCGCGCCGCACCCGAGACGGCCGGAACGGCCGCCGACGGCACCGAGATTCGCATTCTCGACGCGGAGTTCAACGCGCTTCCCGCCGGGCAGACCGGACAGATATTCGTTCGCAGCGGCACGTTGTTCAACGGGTACACCTCGGGCAAGACCAAAGATTTCCACGAGGGCTTCATGGCGTCGGGCGACGTCGGATACCTCGACGGTGCAGGCCGGTTGTTCGTGGTCGGCCGCGACGACGAAATGATCGTCTCGGGTGGGGAGAACGTCTACCCGATCGAGGTCGAGAAGACCTTGTCCGGGCACCCCACCGTCAAGGAGGCGGCGGTGCTGGGCGTCGACGACGAGCAGTACGGCCAGCGCCTCGTCGCGTTCGTCGTGCTCGGCGATGGAGCGGACACCACTCCCGACGACCTCAAGCAGCACGTGCGCGAGAACCTGGCGAACTACAAGGTGCCGCGGCAGATCACCGTTCTCGAGGAATTGCCGCGCGGCAGTACCGGCAAGGTGGTGCGCAAGGACCTGCTCGATCTGGCCGACTAAGGGGCCGCAGTGGCCGGCGCCATCGCGGTGCTTACCACCGACAACGGCGGAAGCCCTGCGGCCGAGCGGATCTCGTCGAGTGCGTGCGTCATCGCGTCGGTTGCTTCGTGGATGTCGTCGAAAGTTCGGTCGTCGGACAGGATCGAGATGTCCACCTGGTCAACGTAGCTCCACACCGTCATGTTGAACGCGCTGCCGGAGGAGAGCACCCCGATCGAGTAGATCTCGGTGACCGGTGCGCCGCCGATGTGGCCGTGCCTGCGCGGTCCCGGCACGCTCGATACGGCGACGTTCATCAACGGATTGTGCTTGGCGCGTTGACTCTGCCATCGGAGCAGCGCGGGCGTCAGCGGGGGTGGCAGGTATTCCATCAACTGGCCCTGCAACTTGGGACCGAGCAGTTCGTAATCCTCTTTCGCGCGCGCTGTCGCCAGCGAAGTCAACCGAACTCGGCCGAGTGGGTCGTCGACGTGGACGGGCAGGGACACCGACAGGCCGCCGATTTCGTTGCCGGTGATCCTGTCGGGGGACAGGTTCGTACTCACCGGTACCGACGCCATCAGCGGGCGATCTGCGCGCCCGTCGTAGCGCAGCAGCAGTTCGCGCAGGCCGCCTGCCGCGGTGGCCAGCACGACGTCGTTGAACGTGACGCCGAGATGTTTGGCCGTCTCCCTGACCTCGGCCAGCGATACCGAAGCCGTGGCGAATGTCCGGCGCGGTGAAACCACGTGATTGAGGAACGTCGGTGGCGTGCGGAACATCTTCGCTAGATCGGGTTGGTCGCTACGTTCCCTGGCCCGGCGCCGCAACTTGGTGAACCCGCGGACCGCGTCGCGCGCCAGCCTGGGCAGCGCGGCGACGTGCGCGGCGTGGTCACGCATGGCGACCTTCAACAATGTGGACCGGCCCGGGGAATCACAGGTGACGTAGTCCTCGTGCTCGTCTGTGCCGTCCGCCAGATCCATCAGGCGCGCAAGGAGATTGGCAGAGGCGACGCCGTCCGCGAGTGTGTGGTGCACCTTGCCGATGAGCGCGAAACGGTCATTGGCCAATCCCTCGGCGAAGTGAAACTCCCACAGTGGGCGGCTGCGGTCGAGCGGCGTGCTGGCGATCTGGCCGATCACCTCGTCGAGCTCACGGCGCCCGCCCGGACTCGGAACGCGCACGCGGCGCAGATGGTAGTCGAGGTCGACCGGACAGTCCTCGAGCCACATCGGATGGTGCAGCTTCCACGGGATGTCGACCAGGCGGTAGCGCAGCGGGTCGAGCAGATGCAGCCTTCGGGCGATGGTCCGGCAAAACAGGTCGAAGGTGAACTCCCCGTCGAAGTCCGTGGCGTCGATGATCGCGACCTTCAACGTGTGCGTGTGCAGGTTGGGCGTCTCGCTGTAGAGCAGCATGGCGTCCATGCCGTTGAGTCGCTTCACTGCCCACCCCCTGTGGACCGTCGGTGTCCAAGGGCTCCATCGAACCACTCGGACCGGCATGATCGGGTGGTTTCGGTCAGCCGGGGATGTCCTACGCTCTGGACCACGGGCACATTCGGTTGTCCGTGACCAACGGAAGTGAGGGTCGATGAAAGCGATCGTGTGCCGCGAGTATTGCGAACCTGACGATCTCGTGCTCGACGAACTGCCCGACCTGACACCGCAACCCGGCCAAGTCGTCATCAGGGTGCGGGCCGCCGCGGTCAACTATTCCGACGTCCTGTTGATCGCCGGCAAGTATCAGGTCAAGGTGCCGCCGCCGTTCAGCCCGGGCAGCGAGATGGCCGGCGACGTCGTCGCGGTGGGTGACGGGGTGGACTGCCCGGTGGGCGCTCGGGTGTCTGCGACGACGTTCGTCGGTGCGTTCGCGGAGCAGGCGGTGGTCGACGCGCGTACGGTGTCGCCGATTCCGGATGGGATCGACTACGCCGAGGCCGCCGCGTTCGGCGTCACCTACCGCACGGCGTACTACACGTTGCGCACAGTCGCCCCGGTGCAACCGGATGACTGGGTGGTCGTGCTCGGGGCCGCCGGAGGTGTCGGTCTGGCCGCGGTGGACATCGCGAAACTTCTCGGGGGTCGGGTGTTGGCCGCGGCGTCCGGATCGGACAAGCTCGGACTCTGCCGCGAGCGCGGGGCCGAAGCGGTCGTCGACTACGAGCGCGAAAATCTGCGTGACCGGATCAGGGAGGTCACCGGCAAGGCCGGCGCTCGGATCGTCGTCGACCCCGTCGGCGGACCGTACTCGGTGCCGGCGTTGCGCAGCCTCGGCCGGGGCGGGACGTTCGTCACCCTGGGTTACGCGGCCGGCGAGATCCCCTCGGTGCCTTTGAATCTGGTCCTGCTGAAAGGGATCACGGTTCGCGGAATGGAAATCCGGACCTTCGCGTCCGATTATCCGGACGAGGTCATACGCGACGACGAGGAACTGGACGCGCTCTTTGCCGAGGGCAAACTCCGTCCGTTCATCGGTACGCGTTTCCCGCTTGACGACGCGGCGGCCGCGTTACGGGCCGTTGCCGAGCGCAAGGCGCTGGGCAAGGTGATCATCGAGATCTAGGGAGCGCGCCCAACGGCCCTTAGTCCAACGCCGCCAGCGCCGCGCGGGTGTCGAGGTCGATGAACGCCGCAGAATACCGTTGCGCCAACGCCAGACAGATGTCGGCGCCCTGCCAGGCGTCGCCCCCCGACAGCGTTGCCATCCAGATCGCGAGGCCGTGGGCTACCGAAGCGCGGTACCGCAGCCAAACATCCTCTGCCGAAGGCAGTTCGGATGACGGCAGGGCCAGCGCACCGCGGTACTCGTCGAGCAGGTCGCGTTCGGCGCGCCGGCGGTCCTCGATCGTCAGCGCCCCCTGCAGAAAGTAGCCGAGGTCCAGCGACCAGTTGCCGCGCCGCGCCATCTGCCAGTCCAGGAACCCGACGTCGTCGTCGGGCAGGACATAGGTGTTGCCGATGTGCGGGTCGCCGTGCAACAGCGTGACCGGCGACGACCCGGTCAGCGTGCCGATGTAGCGCGCCCAGATGTCGACGAACAGTTCTGTGCCGCTCAATCCAATGATCTCCGAGGAGACCGAATTGCCAAGCCGCTCATGGGCGATGTGCAGAGGCGCGTATTCGAGTCCTTGGAACGCGACGAACGGTTCGAGCCAGTCCAGCGCGGGGTTCGCGGTCAGCCGCTCACCCCAGAACTGGCTGTGCATCCGTGCCAGGCCCCGGACGCCGTTGGCGACCTGCTCGACCGTCATCGGCCGGGTGGAGTCGCGCGGGTCGGCGCCGCGGGCGACAACGTCCTCCATGAGCATCAGGAAGTTCGAGCCCGGCTCGTCGATCAGCGCCGCGTAAACGGTCGGATGGTCCAGTGGTAGCGCCACACCGGAACTGAACAGGCGCGGTTCGTGGAACAGGCCACTGGTGAGCGCGACGAGTTCGGCGTGGTCGGGGTCGACGGCCTTGGCGAACACCGTCGCAGGTCCCGAACCCGCCGAGTACGTCAGCGCCAGCCTGGCCCGACGGTTGGTACCGTCGTCCCGCAGCGCGACGGTGACACCGTCGACGGTGGCGCCCGGGAAACGTTCCGCGAGCGCCGCCGTCATCCAGTCGGGGGTGATCTCGTCCCAGTTGTGCGGTAGGGACAACTCCGCGGCGGTCAACGCTGCAGCTACTTCAGGCAGCTGCCGCCATCGACCGGCAGCGTGACGCCGGTGATGTAGCGGCTCTCGTCGGACGCCAGGAACAGCACGGCGTTCGCGATGTCCTCGGGCTCCACCCAGCCGATCGGCAGGGTGTGCATCAGCTGGCCGACGACCTTCATGTCGTCGGGACCCGGGTTCTCCAGATCGGGCCGGAACAGTTTCATCGTCGGCTCGTTCATGAACAGCGGGGTGTTGACGTTGGTCGGGTGCACCGAGTTGACGCGAATGTTCTGCGCGCCGAGCTCGACCGCGAACGTCCGCATCAGGCCCACCACACCGTGTTTGGCGGCCACGTAGTGGCCCGTGTGCGGGTAGGCCTTCAGGCCGCCGACCGAACTGGTCAGGATGATCGACCCGCCGCGGCCGCCCTCGAGGATGTGCGGCACACCGGCCTTGACGGTCTTCCACACACCGCCGAGGTTGACGTCGATCATGGCGGTCCAGTCGGTTTCGCTGGTCTTGTCCAAAGTCTGCCCACCGTTGCCGATGCCGGCATTGGCAACGATGATGTCCAACCGGCCCAACTGTTCGACACCGGTGTCGACCGCCGCCTTGAGCGCGTCGAAGTCGCGGACGTCGACTTCGGCGGTGTAGATGCGGCGGTTGTGCCCCTTGACCAGATCCGCGGTCTCGGCCAGATCCTCGGGCGTCGACGGCGCGATCAATTCGACCGTGTCGACCTTCTTACAGATGTCGACGGCGATGATGTCGGCGCCTTCGGCCGCCATTCGCACCGCGTGCGCGCGGCCCTGACCACGCGCGGCGCCGGTGATGAAAGCGACCTTGTTTTCTAGACGTCCAGTCATTGGTTACCTCAATCCGTTGTCGGTATAGGTGATTTCAAGGAGTGTTTCAGGAGACTTTCGCGGAGACATGGGTCGGCATGGCTTGCCAGCCACGTACCGCGGTGGTGGGGGACGGCTTGGCGTTGGACCAGTCGACTTCCCAGGCCGGGAACCGCTTGAGGATCTCCTCGAGCGCGATCCGGCCTTCCAGACGCGCGAGCGCGTTGCCCATGCAGAAATGTGTCCCCGCGCCGAATGTCATGTGGGAGTGCGCTTCCCGGTGGATATCGAAGACATCGCCGTCCGGTGGGAAGCGGCGGTGGTCGCGGTTCGCGGCGCCGACGAGCATCAGCATCGCTGATCCCTCGGGTACCGTCTGACCGTAGTATTCGACGTCGCGGGTCACATAGCGGGCGATCTGCAGGGCCGGCGGCTCCCAGCGCAGGATCTCTTCGATCGCCTGGGGGATCAGCCCGGGATCGGCCGCCAGTTGGGCCCGCTGATCCGGGTAATCCGCGAGCGTCTTTCCGGCCCAGCCGATCAGACGCGTGGTGGTTTCGCTGCCCGCCGTGGCGATGACCGTCAGGTACATCAACAGTTCTTCGCGGCGCAGCCTGCGTCGGGTGCCGGTCTCGTCCTCGAACTCGGCGTTCAGCAGATCGGTCATGATGTCGTCGGAGGGATGCTCCGTGCGGTAGTCGATGAACTCGGCGAACACTTCGCCGGTGGCCATCAGGTCGACGTTGTCGCTCTGCAGGGTGGCTTCACCGTGTTCGGTGACCCGGCGCTGGTCCTCTTCCGGGATGCCCAGGAGCATGCCGATGACGCGCATCGGCATCTGGCCGCCGAGATCGTTGACGAAGTCGAATCGGTCCGAACCGACGAGCGGGTCCAGACACCGGGATGTGAACTCGCGAATCTGCGGTTCCAGCGCGAGCACCTTACGCGGGGTGAACACCCGCGACAGCAAGTTGCGGTGGATGTTGTGAATCGGTGGATCCTCGAAAATCAATGTGCCCGGGGGGATTTCCATCCCCGACTTGATGATCTCGAGCAGCGCGCCGCGGCCGGAGATGAACGTCTGATGGTCGATGACGGCTTTGTTGACATCCTCGAACCGGCTCAACGCGTAGAAGTCGTGCTTGGCGTTGTAGTACAGCGGGGCTTCTTCGCGTAGCCGGGCAAAGACGGCGTACGGGTTCATGTTCAGATCGATGTTGTACGGGTCGTAGTACAACTCATCCTCCGCCGCATCGTGCAGGTCGGGGTTCTCAGCACTGATCGTCACCGGATCGCCTCTCACCGGACAGGGTCACATAAGACATGGAGCTGACTTTTGTCTCACAACTCTGGCATTCGTGACGAAGGAGTGTCAATAAGCGATTCAAATTTGACTATTTAAGCTCTTCAGTGAGAAGAACGAGGTTCTCTTGTGGCGACTATGGCCGTCGCGACGGCGCGCTGTCAATGCGAGAACGCGGTTCTCGCGCCCGAAATGAGAACGAAGTTCTCGGCTAGGTGGCGGCGAATCCGTGGGAGACGAAGTCCCACACCTCGTCGGCCGTGATCGGATGCGTTGTGCCGTCTTCGGCGCCGTTGGACTGCGCGACGAACATGACGGTCTGCATCGTCATCGCCGCCATCCGCTTGGGGTTGATGCCCTCGCGCAGCTGTCCGGCCGCACCTGCCTCTTCCATCAGTTCGTTAAGGAGCGCCAGCAGCGGGGCGTGCGCGACCTTGACCTCGGCGGGATGCGACAGCAGGAGTCGCGGGGCGAAGTCGGTGAACAGCGGGCGCTTGGCGGTCGGGTCGGGGCGCGAGGACTCGAACAGCAACTGGACCGCGACCTTGAGCCGCTCGATCGGCTCGTCTTCGGTGGTGGTAGCGGCGCGTATCTGGTCTGCCGACCGGCTCAGCGCGTCCTCGAAAAGCGCCAGCAGCAGTTCGTGCTTACCGTCGAACTGCAGGTAGAAGCTGCGCAGCGACTGGCGCGAGCGGTCGACGACCTCCTGGACGGTGAAGTCGGTGCTGCCCTTTTCGATGATGATCGCCTGAGCGGCGTCGAGGAAGCGTTGCACCCGCTGTGCGGCCCGGAGCTTCGCGGTTTTGATCGACCGTTCGACCGCGCGCTGCTTCCAGGCAGGCTCTTCGCTGGGGATGGTCACCGGCGGCTCAGACGCCGGCCGGGTGGGGAGAACATGAACTGACTGTACCGGAGAACGTCTCGCCATTGCGGTCCTCGACCCCCTCGCGGCCAACGTGTCAGAGATTGTAACTTTCTCACGATGAGAATAGTATTCTCATTTTGGAGATAACAATAGCCCTACCAAAGATTTGATCCGGCGGGAGTCGCGTGCAACTCACCTTCGATGCTGACGTCGAGGCGTTCCGCACCGAGTTCAACGCCTTTCTCGATGAACACCTGCCCTCCGAGGCCACCGCGCTGGAGCGGTCGCGGTCCAGCAGCGACGTCCCGGATTGGGCGCGAGACTGGCAGCGGTCGTTGTTCGACCACGGTTGGCTGCTCCCCGGCTACCCGCCGGAGTTCGGCGGACGCAATGCCACGATCCTGCAGCAGTACGTGCATCAGCAGGAACTGGCACGTCGGCGCGTATATCTGACCTACAACGTGCAGGGCGTCGGCATCATCTCCGCGTCGCTCATCTCGTTCGGGACACCGGAGCAACAGCAGCGCTGGGCGGTGCCGATCCTGCGTGCCGAGATCACCGCCTCGCTGGGCATGAGCGAACCGGGCGCCGGATCGGACCTGGCGTCGTTGCGCACCACCGCTGAGTTGGTCGGCGACGAGTTCGTCGTCACCGGACAGAAGGTGTGGACGTCGGGGGCACACGACGCCGATGTGCTGCTGACTTTTGTTCGCACCGATCCGAAGGCCGCCAAACACAAGGGCATCAGCGTGCTGATGATCCCGACCGATCTTCCCGGTGTGGTGCGGCGGCCCTTCGCGTCGCTGTGTGGCACCGACGACCTGGACTTCAACGAGGTCTTCTTCAACGACGTGCGGGTACCCGTCGAGAACCTGGTGGGGCCGCTGAACGAGGGGTGGCGGGTCGCCAACGGATCGCTCGGGCATGAGCGAAACATGTTGTGGCTCAGCTACGCGGACCGCCTGCAAGAACTGGTCGAGGATTTCCATCCCACCTCCGCACTCGATCGTGACCGGTACGCCGGGCTCATCATGGACAACCAGGCGCTGCGCCTGCTCGGCTCGGTCGCGCTGGCCAGGGCCGCGCGCGGCGATGAGGATGTGCCCGCTCTGTCGGTGCTCAAACTTCTCGGTTCGGAGGCTTCCCAGACCGCGGCCGAGTACGCGCTGGCCGCCGCGGGTACCGACGCGCTGGCCGCGCCGAACTTTTCCGGACCGTACAGCGCGCATCACCTCGACCTGTACCGGTGCGGCTGGTTCGAGCGTTACGTTCGCACGTTCGGCGGCACCATCGCCGGCGGCACTTCAGAGATCCAACGCAACATCATCGCCCAGCGGTTGCTGGGCCTGCCGCGAAACTAGAAGGACTGCAGCATGTACATCGAGTACGAGGTCGCCGACCGCATCGCGACCATCACCCTGAACCGGCCCGAGGCCGCCAACGCGCAGAACCCGGAGCTGCTCGACGAACTCGACGCCGCGTGGACCCGCGCGGCCGAGGACACCGAGGTGTCGGTGATCGTGTTGCGCGCCAACGGTAAGCACTTCTCAGCCGGTCACGACCTGCGCGGTGGCGGACCGGTACCGGACAAGATCACGTTGGACTTCATAATCGAGCACGAGGCGAAGCGCTACCTGGAGTACACGCTGCGCTGGCGCAACGTGCCCAAGCCGTCGATCGCCGCGGTTCAGGGTCGCTGCATCTCGGGCGGGCTGCTGTTGTGCTGGCCGTGCGATCTGATCATCGCCGCCGACGACGCCCAGTTTTCCGACCCCGTGGTGCTGATGGGTATCGGGGGAGTCGAATACCATGGCCACACTTGGGAACTCGGCCCGCGCAAGGCCAAGGAGATACTTTTCACCGGCCGGGCGATGACTGCCGAAGAGGTAGCCAGTACCGGCATGGTGAACAAGGTGGTGCCCCGCGATCAGCTCGACTCGGAGACCAGGGCGCTGGCCGAACAGATCGCGAAGATGAACCCGTTCGCGCTGCGCCAGGCCAAGCGTGCGGTAAACCAGACGCTTGACGTACAGGGCTTCTATGCCGCTATCCAGTCGGTGTTCGATATCCATCAGACGGGCCACGGCAACGCGCTCAGTGTCAGCGGATGGCCGGTGCTGGTGAACCTCGACGAGATGAAAGCCAACATCCAGTAGTCGGCAGCTGGTTGGCCAGCTACAGATGCGCCAGTCTCGGGGCTGAGCCTCGGGCGCGCAGACCTGCTCCTGCTCTCCGAGTCAATTCCTTTGAGCTACCGAGTAATCCGTCGAGCACCAGAGCCCGCTTCACATGACGTTGCAGGCCGTGCTCTTCGGTGAAGCCGACACCGCCGAGCACCTGTTGGCAGTGCTTGGCCGCGGTCAACGCGGCCTTACCTGCGGCGGCCTTGGCCAGCATCGAAGACAGGTCAGGGCTTTCGTTACCGTGGATGCCCAGCGTCGCTTCGGCGCCTTCGATCGCCACCAGCGTCTCGGCGAGACGGTGGCGGACGGCCTGGAACGATGCGATCGGCTTGCCGAACTGCACCCGATCCAACGCATGCTGCCGTGCGAGGTTCAGCATCGCCCTGGCCGAACCGACGAGCCACCAGCCCACCGCGCGACGGGCCTCGCCCATGCGCATCAGCTGCCCATCGGGGACGCGGTGCAGCGGCAGGCCGCCCAGTGTCGGGTCGGGAACCTCGGTGCGGGACCACACCACCCAGCCGCCACCGGCGTACGGCATCGGCGGCGTCCCACCTGGTAAACCGCCGATGGTCTCCAGCAGCACATCGTTCAGAACCGGTGCGTGCGAGCCTGTTTCGCCCAGCAGCCGGAACACCAGCGGTATCGCCACGTCGGGGATGTCAGACAGCATCTCGGCCCAACTCATTTCGGCCAGCGCCGCTTCCAGTTCGGGACCGGAGGCCGACAGCATGGTCTTGCGCAGGCTGTCCTCGAGCAGTTCGAGTGATTCCGGATCCATTCTCACTCCTTGCCGAGGTCGAGGAGGCGACGGGCGATGATGTTGCGTTGCACTTCGGCGGTGCCGCCGTAGATGCTTGCGGCCCGCGAGTACAGGTACTCGGTACGCCAGGGGGAGTCATCGAGTTCGATCACGCCGGGCATCAGGTCGCGGGCGGTGTCGTAGAGCTTTTGCTCGGCGGCTGCCAGCAACACCTTGTCGATCGAGGTGTCCGCACCCAACTTCTGCCCGTCACCGAGCCGGTGCTGGGTGGCGCGCGACCGGCAGCGAAGCGTATGCAGGGCCAGATACGTCTCACCGAGCTCTGTATCCACCGACTGCCCTTGCCGTTTGACTTCCTCGATCAGCGCGTCGAACCGCGAGTACAGGTAGGCGATGCGTTGCCAGAAGCAGGTGGAGCGCTCGTAGGGGAGCAGATCCATCGCCAGCTTCCACCCGTCGCCGGGCTTGCCGAGCATGCGGTCGGTGGGCACCACGACGTCGTCGAAGTACACCTCGCAGAATTCGTCGACATCGTGCATGGTGCGCAGCGGCCGCACCGAGACGCCGGGCGAGTCCAGGTCGACGAAGAACGCGGTGATCGCCTCGTGGTTGGGTGTGTTCGCATCACCGGTACGGGTGAGCAGGATGCACCGGGTGGCGAACTGCGCGAAGCTGGTCCACACCTTCTGCCCGTTGATCACCCAATTGTCGCCCTGTTGCACAGCGCGGGTCGTCAGCGACGCGAGGTCACTGCCCGATCCGGGTTCTGAGAAGCCCTGACACCACGATTCCTGACCCGACAGCAGTCGCGGCACCATCTCGGCGGCGAGTTCCGGTCGCGCGTAATCGATCATGGTCGGAGTCAGCACGTCGAGCATCGAGTACGGGCCGGGATGGTCGAGCCCACGCCCCACGACCTCCTCGCCGACGATCGCGCGCAGGATGTCCGGACCGCCAAGCCCGCCAGCCGATTCGGGCCAGCCGTAGCGCATCCAGTCCGCGTCGTACAACGCCTTGAGTACGCGAAGGTGTTGCGTTTGATGCCCATCCAGGGAGTCGTCGTTGGGCGGGGGAGTCAGGTTGTTGTCGGCGAGCCACTCCTGCAGGGCTGTACGGAACGCGGCGGGTTCGAAAAGGTCGTCGGTCATCCAGCCTCGGGCCTTCCGATCGCGTGCGGACGGCCCGAGTCGTGCTCGCCGCTGCGCCGGATGAACGTCATGGCACGGGTTTTCAGCCGCCAGCCATCGTCGGTGCGGACGTAGGTGTCGTTGTAGTAGCCGATCCGCATGTCGTGCTTGGCGTGCTCGATGAAGCACAGCGGCTGGGTGCCCGTCGCCTTGTCAGGGTCGCTCTCATCGAGGTGCACCAGCGAGGTTCCCGTCATGAACAGGCCCTTGGGCGCGGCGTCGACCAGCTCGGGGAAGCGGTTCAGCGTATAGGTGGAGCCGAACGCGCTGTACGTTCCGTCCGGGGTGAACACCGAGACCAGCCCGTCGAGATCGCCCTGGGTGATGGTGACGGCGTATTTCGCCAGCAACTGCTGGATCTCGACGAGATCCTCGATTCGCTTGGACTCAGTCATGTCGGAAGACCTTACCGCCCTTCATTACGAAGTTGACGTCTCGTGTAACGCTGATATCGGCGAGCGGGTCGCCGGGCACCGCGATGATATCGGCGAGATAGCCCTCGGCGATGCGGCCCAGATCCGGCTTGTCGATCAGGTCGGCGGCGACGACGGTCGCCGCGCGCAGCACGGCGGCGGCAGGCATGCCCCAGTCCACCAACGTCACTAGCTCGTCGGCGTTCTTACCGTGCGGGATCGCCGGCGCATCGGTGCCGACGGCGATCTTGACCCCGGCTTCGTAGGCGGCCTTGATCGAGGTCCGCGCCTTCGGGAACATCTCGGCGGCCTTGTCCTGCAACTCTTTCGGCGCCCGCGACACATCCATGGCCTCGGCAAGGCGACGCGTGGTGACGAGCCACCGGTCGTTGTCGACCAGCATCTGGATGGCTTCGTCGTCCATCAGGAACCCGTGCTCGATACAGTCGATGCCGCAGGCGACGGCGTGCTTGACCGCCTCGGCGCCATGGGTGTGCGCGGCGACCTTCAAGCCACGCCGGTGCGCCTCGTCGACGATGGCCCGCAGTTCTTCATCCGAATAGTGTTGTGCGCCTGCTTCTCCGGTCAACGACATCACACCACCGGATACGCAGACCTTGATCAGCTGCGCGCCGTGCTTGATCTGGTAGCGCACCGCTTTGCGGATCTCGTCGACGCCGTTGGCGATGCCTTCCTCGATGGTCAGTTCGAGCGCGCCGGGCATGAACGCGGCGAACATCGTCGGATCGAGGTGGCCGCCCGTCGGGGTGATCGCGTGGCCCGCCGGGATGACGCGCGGGCCGTCGATCCAGCCGGCGTCGATCGCCTTGCCCAGCGCGACGTCGAGCAGGTATCCGCCGGTCTTGACGAACAGGCCGAGGTTGCGCACGGTGGTGAACCCGGCACGCAATGTGCGTCGCGCATTGCCGACTGCCCGCAGTACCCGGGTCGCTGGGTCGTCCTGCACCTGGGACAGGCCGGGATTCTCCCCCCGCCCGCCCATGAGCAGGTTGACCTCCATGTCCATCAGGCCCGGCAGGAGGATGGCGTCACCGAGCTCGATGACATCGCCTTCGGGGGATCCGCCGACTCCCACTATCCGGCCGTCGTCGACCCGGACAATGCCGGGACGGATGATCTCGCCGGCGTCGACGTCGAGCAGACCTGCTGCTTTGAGGGTCAGCACCCCTAGACCACCGGCTCCTTGATGAGATTGATATATGCAGCGCCGCTGTCCAGTACGCGGGGCTGCTTCCACACCTCGACGGGGAAGCTGACCATGACGATCGACTGGCCGAGATGCACCAGCGCCTTGGCATCGTCGGGCATCCCCTTGAGCGGGAAGCGGGCGTCGACGTAGACCATGATGTCCTCGAGCCTAGCCATGCCGGCGTCGTACAGTTCCTGCATCTCTTCCATCGTGGAGTTCAGCCGCTTCTGGTAACGCTCCTCCTCGGTGGGCAGGCACCAGTCGCTGAACCGCTCAAGGTCCGCGAATTCCTCAGGCAGCTTAGACATTTGCAGCATCCTTCTCGGTCTTGGTGGAAGCCGCGCCATTGCCGGAATTCTGTCCCGTCGCCCCGGCGGCCAGCGACTCCTTGTACCGGTCGACGTACTTGTGCGCGGTGTGGTGCAGATGGCGCAGCAGAATTTCCTGATCGCACAGCGGGAAATCGAGTACCGCGCGGGTGCCGATCTGCGTCTGCGTGGCTTCGAGCGTGTTGGCGTCCTGGAACGCGTACTCCTTGAACGTCACCGCGGCCAGTTCCTGTGAGAGTCGTTCTCGCAGGTTTTTCGGCGGCACGAAGTACAGGTCGGCCTCGAAGATGTGGGTGTCCACACCAGTCGGCCAGTAGTTGTACGTCAGATACCAGCCCGGCACCCAGAAGAGCAGGGTGAAGTTCGGGAAGAACTCGAACGAGTCCTGGCCCCACGTCGCGTGGCGGCCCGGATTGATCGCCGGTGGCAGCTCGTCGGGCAGGATGCCCTTGATGTCCGGGCGGTCCCACGGGCCGAACAGGCCGCTGTGCAGTATCCGCTCGATGGGCTTGACCATTTTGAGGTCCTTGGGCGGGCTCATGCCGCCCCAGGACGAGATCATGGAGTGGTCACCCTTGATGTCGTAGTGCAGCGCCTCGAAGCCGAACTTGGCCAGCTTCTCGGCTTCCTCCTTCTCCGCTTGCTTCATGTGCAGGATCGGTGCGTGGTAGAACTCGACGAATGCGTCGATGAACAGCTTCCAGTTCGCCTTGATCTCCGCTCGATAGCTGTAGTGCTCGGTCATCTCGTGGAAGGGATAACCTTTGAGACCTTGGCCGAACTCGCCCAGATATTCCTCGAGCGAAACCGCATCGTCGTCGAAGTTGACGAAGATGAAGCCCTCCCAGATCTCGCAGCGCACCGGCTTGAGTGGGTAGTCGGCCTTGTCGACGTCGAAGAACTCCTGCTCCTGCTGAATGAAGGTCAGGTCGCCTTTGAGGTTGTAGCGCCAGGCGTGGTACTTGCAGACGAACTGGCGGCACGTACCGGAGACCTCTTCGCCGGGGTAGTCATTCCACACCAGCTTGTTACCGCGATGGCGGCACATGTTGTAGAACGCCCGGACCTGGTCACCGTCGTTGACGATGACGATCGACGTGCCAGGGCCGACCGACGGCAGCTCGCGGGTGATGTAACTGCCCTTCTTGGGAATCAGCTCCACACGGCCCATTTGCAGCCAGGTCTTGCGGAAGATGGCCTGCTGCTCCAGCTTCCAGTGCTCGGGATCGATCGAGTCCTCGTAGTTGACCGGAGCGGTGCCGAGTTCAGGCCAGTTCTCGGTCCAGCTGCCCGCTGCGGGCTTAGGGAAGAATGCCACGGTTTGTCCTACCTCTCTGCGTGCGTTTCGGGGTCGGGTTCTACGCCGAAAGTGTTGATGGCCATGGCCAGTGCGCCATAGCAGCCGATTGTGAAGACGAGGTCCATCAGCTGACGTTCCTCGAGGTGTTGCGACAGGACTGACCATGTCTCGTCGGAGACGATGGAGTTGTCCTGCAGTTCGTCGACCGCGCGCAGCACGGCACGGTCCAGTTCGTCGGCCGCTTCGCCGCGCTGCAGGGCATCGATGATGTCGTCGGTCAACCCCTCCTCGCGCCCCATCTCGACGTGGTGGCGCCACTCGTACTCGCAATTCGTCAGATGGGCGACCCGCAGCACCGCCAACTCACGCAACCGCGGTGCGAGCGTCGACCCGTACAGCAGGTGGAAGTTGAACCGCAAGAACGCTCGGGTCAGCTTGGGGTGGCGCACCAGCGTCGAGAGCAGATTGCCGGCCAACTCTGGGTTGCGTCGTTCGGCAGACATGCTCGCAAGGGCGGCCTCGACGGCCTCGTCCCACTGATCGGCCGGCAGCGGTGACAGACGCAAACCCAGCTCCTTGCTCTCGGTGATGAGAATCAGGTTCTCATATTTCGCCAATAGATTTCCACCTTTCCCGCGAATGGTCAACGTCCGAGGTGGGGAGCGGTGGTCACGACGGTGCCCCGCAGAACGTAATCGCCCTGACAGGGGGCCCTAGGGTGGCTTTCGGACATTGATTCTCGTACGGTGAGAAGATAGTTTCCTCACATCGAGAACAGCTCTGCCGGATAGCCTCGGGGAACCGACGAAAGGAACGGGCATGAATAAGGACGAGATGATCCTGATCAGCGTTGATGATCACATCGTCGAACCGCCCGACATGTTCAAGAACCATCTGCCCAAGAAGTACATCGACGAGGCGCCGCGTTTGGTGCACAACCCGGACGGCTCAGATACCTGGCAGTTCCGCGACACGGTGATCCCGAATGTGGCGCTCAACGCGGTGGCCGGCCGCCCGAAAGAGGAATACGGGCTCGAACCGCAGGGTCTCGACGAGATCCGGCCCGGCTGCTGGCAGGTCGATGAGCGGGTCAAGGACATGAACGCCGGCGGGATCCTGGGCTCGATGTGTTTCCCGTCGTTCCCCGGGTTCGCCGGCCGGTTGTTTGCCACCGAGGATCAAGAGTTCTCCCTGGCGTTGGTGCAGGCCTACAACGACTGGCATGTCGAGGAGTGGTGCGGGGCCTATCCGGCCCGCTTCATCCCGATGACGTTGCCGGTAATCTGGGATCCCGAGGCGTGCGCTGCCGAGATCCGGCGCAACGCCGCCCGCGGTGTGCACTCGCTGACGTTCACCGAGAACCCCTCGGCGATGGGCTATCCCAGCTTCCACGATTTCGACCACTGGAAGCCGATGTGGGACGCGCTCGTCGACACCGAAACCGTCCTCAACGTGCACATCGGCTCGTCGGGTCGGTTGGCTATCACCGCGCCGGATGCGCCGATGGACGTCATGATCACCTTGCAGCCGATGAACATCGTGCAAGCCGCGGCCGATCTGTTGTGGTCGCGTCCGATCAAGGAGTATCCGACGCTGCGGATCGCCTTGAGTGAGGGTGGTACGGGGTGGATTCCGTATTTCTTGGAGCGGGTGGACCGCACCTATGAGATGCATTCGACGTGGACGGGTCAGGACTTCGGGGGCAAGTTGCCTTCTGAGGTGTTCCGCGAGCACTTCCTGACCTGTTTCATCGCCGATCCGGTCGGGGTTGCCACCCGCCATGCGATCGGGGTGGACAACATCTGCTGGGAAGCCGACTACCCGCACAGCGACTCGATGTGGCCCGGGGCCCCCGAACAACTCGACGAGGTCCTGAAAGCCAACAACGTCCCTGACGACGAGATCAACAAGATGACCTACGAGAACGCGATGCGCTGGTATCACTGGGATCCGTTCACCCACATCAGCCGCGAACAGGCCACCGTCGGCGCGTTGCGCAAAGCCGCCGAAGGTCACGACGTCTCCATCCAAGCCCTCTCGAAGAAGGAGAAGACCGGCGCGTCGTTCGCCGACTTCGCGGCCAGCGCCAAGCAGGTGAGCGGCAACAAGGACTGAGCAGTCTGCAAGTATCGGAAGTTGCGGCCGCAGGGCCGCGAGCAACGTCTTCGAGTGCGCCGGTGCGGAAGTTGCGTTCACGCGCCGGCGCACTGCTCTGCGAGACGACGAAAAGAGGAGAACCATCGTGCCTGGCGGGATGAGTTTCGAGCTGACCGAGGACCAGGAGCTGATCCGCAAGTCCGTTCGTGAGTTGGCCGGCAAGTTCGACGACCACTACTGGATGGAAAAGGATCTCGCACACGAGTTCCCGCAGGAGTTCTACGACGCGATCGCCAAGGGCGGCTGGCTCGGCATGACGATCCCGGAGGAGTACGGCGGCCACGGTCTCGGCATCACCGAGGCCACGCTGCTCCTCGAGGAGGTCTCGCGCTCCGGGGCCGCGATGAACGGCGCGAGCGCCATTCACCTGTCGATCTTCGGGATGCAACCCGTCGTCAAGCACGGCTCCGACGAACTCAAGGCCGCGACACTGCCTCGGATCGTCAACGGCGACCTGCACGTGTGTTTCGGCGTCACGGAACCCGGTGCGGGGCTGGACACCTCGCGTATCACCACGTTCGCCAAACGCGAAGGTGACAAGTACCGGATCAATGGCCGCAAGGTATGGATCTCCAAAGCGGTGGAGTCGGAGAAGATTCTGCTGCTGACCAGGACGACACCCTTCGATGAGGTCAGCAAGAAGACCGACGGGATGACGCTGTTCCTCACCGACCTCGACCCTGACCACGTGGACATCCGCCCGATCAAGAAGATGGGTCGCAACGCGGTGTCCTCCAACGAGGTGTTCATCGACGACCTGATGGTGCCCGTCGAACACCGGGTCGGCGAAGAGGGCAGGGGGTTCAAGTACATCCTCGACGGCCTCAACCCCGAACGGATGTTGATCGCGGCAGAGGCCTTGGGTATCGGCCGGGTGGCCCTCGAGAAGGCCGTCCAGTACGGCAACGAACGCCACGTCTTCAACCGTCCGATCGGCATGAACCAGGGCCTGCAGTTCCCGCTCGCGGACTCCCTGGCCCGGCTCGACGCCGCCGAGTTGGTGTTGCGCAAAGCCAGCTGGCTCTACGACAACGGCAAACCCTGTGGGCGAGAGGCCAATACGGCGAAGTACCTGTGCGCCGACGCCGGTTTCGGTGCCGCCGACCGCGCCCTGCAGCTGCACGGTGGAATGGGTTATTCGGAGGAGTACCACGTGTCGCGGTACTTCCGCGAGTCGAGGCTGATGAAGATCGCGCCGGTGAGCCAGGAGATGATCCTCAACTTCCTCGGCGAGCACGTGCTCGGATTGCCCCGCAGCTACTGACGATGGAGCACTACTGATGGTGAACTACTTCGATCTGTCGGGCCGGTCGGCGCTGGTGACCGGTGCCGCCGGCGGCATCGGCTCGGCCGTCGCGCAGGCCCTCGCCGATGCCGGCGCCGCGGTGCTGGTCACCGACCTCGACAAGGACGCCGCCGCCGCTGTCGCCGAGCGTATTTCGGCCGGCGGCGGCCGCGCCGAGTCGGCTGCGCTGGACGTCTCGGATCGGGAGTCCGCCGATGCCGCCGCCGCGCAGGCCGCCGCGCTGGCCGACGGCGCCCTGCACATCCTGGTCAACAACGCGGGCGTGACGAAACCCTCGATGTTCTCCAAGACGACGCAGGAGTCGTTTCGGCTGCTGTTCGACATCCACGTGATGGGCGCGTTCAACGTCACCCAGGCGGCATTGCCGTACATTCCGACCGACGGCACCGGGCGCATCGTCAACGTCACCTCGGCCGCCGGCCTGACCGGCACGCTCGGCCAGGTCAACTACTCGGCGGCCAAGGCAGGCATCATCGGGTTCACCAAATCGCTTGCCCGCGAACTGGCCACCAAGAGCATCATGGTCAATGCGCTGGCGCCCTTGGCGGCGACCCCGATGACCGAGACCATCCGCACCAACGAGAAGTTCGCGGCCAACATGATGAACCGCATTCCGATGAAGCGGTGGGCCGAACCGGCCGAGGTTGCCGGCGCGTTCGTGTTCATGGCGTCGGACGCAGCGTCGTACATCACGGGGCAGGTGCTGCCGGTCGACGGCGGAATGGTGATGTGACAGGTCCACTGAGCGGCGTCACCGTCGTCGCGATGGAGCAGGCCGTCGCCGCACCGATGTGCACCCGCGTGCTCGCCGACTTCGGCGCCCGCGTGATCAAGGTGGAAAACCCCAACGGCGGCGACTTCGCCCGCGACTACGACGACGTCGTCAACGGTCCCGGCGGTCTGGCCGCGCACTTCGTCTGGTGTAACCGCGGCAAGGAATCGGTGACGCTGAACACCAAGTCGTCCGAGGGCATGGAGTTGCTGCACCGCCTGCTCGACCGGGCGGACGCGTTCGTGTCCAACCTCGCGCCGGGCGCCACAACGCGTTTGGGACTTGCTGCGGCCGACCTCGCCGAGCACCATCCCAACGTGATCCCCGTCGAGATCGACGGCTACGGCCCCGGCGGGCCGATATCCCACAAACGCGCGTACGACCTTCTCGTGCAGGCGGAGTCGGGGTCATGCGCGGTCACCGGATACCCGGGGATGCCGGCGAAGCCGGGTCCCGCGATGGCGGATTTCTCGACGGGGCTGTATGCGGCGATCTCGATCCTGGCCCTGCTTATCGGGCGCAACAGCGGCGATACCGGTTCCGCGGCGCCGTCGGTCGCGCTCAGCCTGTTCGACGTGATGACCGACGTGATGGGTTATCAACTGACCTACACCCAGCATTCGGGCATCGACCAAGAACCGCTCGGCGTCGGCTCGCCGGCCGTCGCGCCCTACGGCGCGTTTCGGACCCGCGACGGGCAGACCGTCGTGCTCGGCACCACGAACGACCGGGAATGGCAGCGTGTGGCGCGGGAGATCATCGACCGGCCCGACCTCGCCGAGGACCCGCGCTTCACCACCAACCCCGATCGTTGCGCCCACCGCGAAATCCTCGACGAGGCCATCGGATCCTGGTGTGCGCAGCGCGATCTCGCCGAAATCCAGAAGATCGCCGACGACGCCGGGATCGGCAACTCCCGCTACAACGTGCCCAGCGAAGTCGTCGCGCACCCCCACCTCAGCGCCCGGGACCGGTGGCGCACCGTCACCACCCCGAAAGGGGACATCAAGGCGTTACGGCCGCCGCCGGTGATCAGCGGCTTCGAGCAGCCGATGGGGGCAGTTCCGGGGCTCGGGGAGCACACCGACGCCGTGCTGAGCGAACTCGGTTTGACCGCAGACGATCTCGCGAGACTTCGCGCCGACAAAGTGATCGGGCCGGCGTATTCGTGAGCGACGATCTGCTGTTGACATCCGACCTCGACGGGGTGCGGACGCTGACGCTGAACCGGCCCGACCGCAAGAACGCGATCAACGCGCCGCTGTGGGAGGAACTGGCCGATGCGCTGCGCGCGGCCGCCCGCGACACCGGACTGCGCACACTGGTGATCACCGGCGCCGGCGGGGCGTTCTGCTCGGGTGCCGACATCGGTACACCCGAGGATATCCATCCGCGGCATAAACTGCGTCGGCTCACCGAGGTCGCCCTGGCGCTGCACGAACTGTCGGTGCCGACCGTCGCCAAGGTGACCGGGGTCGCGGTCGGAGCGGGCTGGAACCTCGCGCTCGGCTGCGACTTCGTGGTCGCGACACCGGAATCGCGGTTCTGCCAGATCTTCTCGAAGCGCGGGCTTTCGGTGGACCTCGGCGGCTCCTGGTTGCTGCCCAAGCTCGTCGGTCTGCAACAGGCCAAACGGCTCGTGCTGCTGGCCGACATGATCGACGCCGAAGAGGCCCGCTCGCTCGGACTCGTCACCTGGGTCAAACCGGCCGACGAGATCGACGGCTTCGTCGCTGATCTGGCCATTCGACTCGCCTCCGGCCCACCCGTCGCGCTCGCCCAGAGCAAGGCCCTACTCAACGACGGGGTGAACGGCACCCTGCGCGAGGCGCTGGCCAACGAGGCCCGTGCCCAACCGGGTAACTTCGCCACCGCGGACTCGTCAGAGGCATACGCGGCGTTCGCAGCGAAACGCGACGCCGTTTTTACTGGTCAATGGGCGATACGGCCCGGATCGGAGAAGGACAATGCGTGAAACCGTGATCGTCGACGCGGTGCGCACACCGATCGGTAAGCGCAACGGCGGACTGTCGGAGATGCATGCCGCCGACCTGTCGGCGATCGTGCTCACCGCTCTGGTCGAGCGTGCGGGCATCGATCCCGAAATTGTCGACGACGTGGTCTGGGGCTGCGTGTCGCAGGTCGGTGACCAGTCCAGCAACATCGGCCGCTACGCGGTGCTCGCCGCGGGCTGGCCCGAGACCATTCCTGGAACCACGGTCAACCGCGCTTGCGGGTCGAGCCAGCAGGCGCTGGATTTCGCGGTGCAGGCGGTGATGTCGGGTCAGCAGGACGTCGTCGTCGCCGGAGGCGTCGAGGTGATGAGCCGGGTGCCCCTGGGCGCGGCGAGAGCGACCGGAATGCCGTACGGGCCGAAAGTGCGTGAGCGGTATCGGGATTTCGAGTTCAACCAGGGCATCTCGGCGGAGCTGATATCGCAGAAGTGGGGGTTCTCGCGGACCCGGCTCGACGAGTACTCGGTGCGTTCGCATGAACTCGCCGCGGCCGCGCAGGACAGCGGCGCGTTCGAGTCGCAGCTGATGCCGGTCTTCACCGACGGTGAGCCCGTCGTCGCCGACGAAGGCGTGCGACGGGGGAGCACGGTCGAGAAACTCGCCGGACTCAAACCGGCTTTCAAGGAGGACGGCGTCATCCATGCGGGGAACTCCTCGCAGATCTCCGACGGGGCGGCGGCGCTACTGGTCATGACGGCCGAGAATGCGGTCGCGCTGGGGCTGAACCCGATCGCCCGCTACCGCGCGGGAGCGGTCACCGGCGCGGATCCGGTGTTGATGCTGACCGGACCGATCCCGGCGACGGAGAAGGTGTTGCACAAGGCCGGGGTGAAGATCGACGAGGTCGGCGTGTTCGAGGTCAACGAGGCGTTCGCGCCCGTGCCGCTGGCCTGGCTCGCCGAGACGGACGCCGACGAAAGCAAACTCAACCCGCTCGGTGGTGCGATCGCACTGGGGCATCCACTCGGCGCATCCGGTGCCGTGCTGATGACCCGGATGCTCAACCATATGCGCAACAACGGTATTCGGTTCGGGCTGCAGACGATGTGCGAGGGCGGCGGAACGGCGAACGCCACGTTGGTAGAACTCATCGCCTAGCGATGGGGGCGGAACTCATCGCCTAGCGATGGCGGTTGAACTCATCGCCTGACTTACGGGAGGACCCCGGTGCAAAGAAATCTGTTCAGCGAGGACCACGAGGCGTTCCGTGAGCTCGCACGTGACTTCGTCGAAAAGGAGGTCGTACCGCACTATCCCGAGTGGGAGAAGGGCGGCCGCATGCCCCGGCAGGTGTTCAAACAGATGGGTTCGCTGGGCATGCTCGGCATGGCGATCCCCGAAGAATACGGCGGAGGCGGCACACCGGACTACCGGTACAACGTCGTGCTGCAGGAGGAGGCGGCGCGTGCACTGGTCACCCTGTCAACCGTGCGCACCCAACTCGAGGTGATCCTGCCGTACTTCCTGCACTATGCGAACGAAGAGCAGCGCAAGCGGTGGTTCCCCGGGCTCGCGGCCGGTGAATTGCTGACCGCCGTCGCGATGACCGAGCCCGGTACGGGATCCGATCTCGCGGGCATGCGCACCTCGGCGGTCCGCGACGGTGAAGATTGGATCCTCAACGGCGCCAAGACTTTCATCACCGGCGGGATGCAGGCTGATCTGGTGATCGTGGTCGCGCGCACCTCGACTGACCCGGACAACCGGCGCAAGGGGCTAACCCTGTTCGTCGTCGAGGACGGCATGGCCGGTTTCACCCGTGGGCGAGAGCTCGAGAAGATGGGTTGCAAGGTTCAGGACACCGCCGAGCTGTCGTTCGTCGACGTCCGGGTGCCCGCGGCCAACGTGCTGGGAGAGGAAGGCGACGCATTCGGCTACCTCGGCCACAACCTGCCGCAGGAGCGGCTCACCGTCGCCGTGGGTTCGGTCGCCCAGGCCCGCTCGGCGATCGCGGCGGCGATCGACTATACGAAGAGCCGCAAGGCGTTCGGCACACCGGTGGCGTCGTTTCAGAACACCAAATTCGAACTGGCCGCCTGCTCGACGGAGGTGGAGGCCGCCCAGGCGATGCTCGACCGCGCCGTGGCCCTGCATGTCGACGGCGAGTTGTCGGCACCCGACGCGGCACGGGTGAAGTTGTTCTGCACCGAGATGCAGGCCCGCGTCGTGGACCGCTGCCTGCAGCTGTTCGGCGGCTACGGCTACATGATGGAATACCCGATCGCACGCCTGTACACCGACGCTCGAGTGGCCCGCATCTACGCCGGCACCAGCGAGGTGATGAAGGTGATCATCGCCAAGTCGCTCGGCCTCTAGCGATTTCGGTGCGCTACCGATCGCTTATCGACTGGTAGCGCACCGAAACCACTAGGGGAGTTGGGGTTTGATCTCCTCGATGATCCATTGCGCGTAGTCCAGGTATTCGTCGACACCGCTCACCGGCGGTAGCGGAACCGCGCTGACGGTCACGCCCTGCTGCGCGAGCCAGCCGAGCCGGTCAACGATCTCAGCGGCGCTCATACCGGGCCGGCCGTCGGAGGCGTCCTGCACCGTATGGCCCTCGCCGACCCGATTCGTGCCGAGCCCGTGCACCACGTCGAACGGTCGACCGTTGTAGTCCGGTTGGGACTTGATGAAGTCCAGGCGCTCGGCGATCTTTTCGGGTGGGGTGAGAAACGACCACCATCCCGACGCGTATTTCGCGGCCCGGCGCAAGGCGGCATCGGCGTCACCGCCGATCCAGATCGGCAGATGCGGCCGCTGAATCGGTTTGGGCTCGAACGCGATATCGCCGAACGAGACATACTTGCCGTCAAAACGGGGTGAATCGCTGGTCCAGAGCTCGACGATCGCCGCGAGGTACTCGTCCGCGATGCGGCCACGCTCACGAAACGGCACACCGAGCAGTTCGAACTCGCGCTCGAGCCACCCCACGCCGAACGTGACCATCATGCGACCGCTGCTCATCCAGTCCGCGGTGGCCAGCGCCTTCGCCAGCACGATCGGATGCTGCAGCGGCAGCACGGTGATGCATGAGTTGAGCATGATGCGCTGCGTGGCGCCGGCCAGATACGCCTGCGCGACAGTGGATTGCAGGTAGTGCGGTCCGGACAGCTCGACATGGTCGCGGGGGATAGCGAAATGCTCGGGCACCGCGATCATGTCGTAGCCCCACTCGTCGGCGCACTTGGCCATGCGCGTCTGATCGGCTCCGGTCACGGCCGCTTCCCAGGGCTGCATCATGGCTTTGAGCCGCAGCATGTGCGGAAGGTTGAAGACTAGTTTCACGCGGACTCCCCGACGCTTCTGCGGTTTCGGTGCGCTACCGACCGCACAGCGACTTGTAGCGCACCGAAATCACCCGGTTACTTCAGCATGCTGCCGGCGTCGATGGTGACGGGAAGACCGGTGACGTAGCGGGACTCGTCCGAGGCCAGGAACAGCACCGCGTTGCTGACATCGACGGGCTCCACCCAGCCGACGGGCAGCACGTGCATGAACTGAGCGGCGACAGCCAGATCGTCTTTGCCGGGGTTCTCCAGGTTGGGACGGAACAGCTTCATCGTCCCCTCGTTCATGAACAGCGGAGTGTTCACGTTCGTGGGACACACGGCGTTGACGCGGATCGAATGCTGGCCCAGTTCGACGGCGAACGTGCGCATCAGCCCGATAACACCGTGCTTGGCGGCGATGTAGTGGCCGGTGTGCGGGTAGGGTTTCAGACCGCCCACCGAGCTGGTCAAGATGATCGAGCCACCGCGGCCTCCCGAGAGCAGATGGGGGACAGCGGCTTTGACGCTCTTCCAGACGCCCGACAGGTTCACGTCGATCATGTCGCGCCAGTCGTCTTCGCTTGTCTTGTCCAGGGTGGCACCGCCGTTGCCGATCCCGGCGTTGGCCACGACGATGTCGAGGCGGCCCAACTGCTCGACACCGCGGTCCACCACGGCCTTCAGCGCGTCGTAGTCGCGGACGTCGACCTCAGCGGTGACGATGCGGCGGTTGAGGTTCTTGACCAGGTCAGCGGTCTCGGCGAGTTCGTCGGGGGTCGCCCACGGGATGTCGCTGTTACTGGATATTTGCTTGCAGACGTCGACAGCGATGATGTCGGCGCCTTCCTCGGCGAGTCGCACCGCATGGCTGCGGCCCTGACCGCGCGCCGCGCCGGTCACGAATGCGACTTTGCCCTCAACCCGTCCACCCATGTGTCCCACCTTCTGGCCGTTCAGAATTTTGTCGATCGATCAGGAGAGTGGCATCCCACGGCGTATGTGTCAACAGTCGTATGGAACGGAGCCCCCTGAAGTGGCACCGCGCGCCGCCGCCAGCGAGCGCCGCAAGCGGTGGGTGCGTCGGCTCAGATCTGGTCGGTCGAGCGCGCCGCGCCGAGCGAATCGGAAAGCAAACGCAACTGGCGCTCCACGAAGGCGCGCATCTCGTCGTGTCCGAGCGTGACACCGACCGCGCTCTCGTTGCACAGGCTGCGCGCGATCTGGACGATCAGCATCGAGACCGCCACGGGCGGGTAGTCGTCGAGATCGACTCCGTTGGCACGCAGCGCGACCGTGACCGCGGCCGTCTCGATGTCGCGGACGCGCTCCGCGTAGGACTTGAGCTCGGCGCGAATCACCTTGCGGTGGTTAGCCAGAGCCATGAACTCGGTGTTTAGGCCGGTCATTCGCAGATCACTGTTGATCAGCCACAGCGTGCGCAACGGGTCGTCGTCGGTGAGCGCCGCGCGCATGTTCTCCAACGACACCTCCGCGCCGGCGCGCAGCACCTCGACGAACAGATCGTCCATCGTCGGGAAGTAGTAGTAGACCAGCGCCTGTTTCACCCCGGCTTCGGCGGCAACGCGCCGCGACGTGGCGGCGGCATAACCTTCGTCGCGCATCAGCTTCGCGGTGGCCTCGATGAGGCGCTGGCGTGCCCCGGCCTCGGCGGGCTTGGCGCTGTCGGCGCGCGGCATCAGCGACCCTCCCCTCGATCGCTTGACCGGCTGTCACGCCCCGTGGTAGGCATGGCGCATCCTAACAGTTTGATCGATCGATCAGACTCGGATGCGGCGCCAGGACCGAAAGGACGATCGTTCATGACCGATCTCGCCTCGGTGGACTACTTCTCCGACCAAGCAACCAGCCAGGATCCCTACGACTACTGGGATTACCTTCGCGGACAGGGCACGGTGTTCCGGGAGCCCAATTACGGCGTCGTAGCGGTCACCGGCTATGCAGAAGTGCTGGCGGCGTTCAAGGATCACGGTTCGTTCTCGGCGGTCAACGCGATCGGTGGACCGTTCCCGCCGCTTCCGTTCGTCCCGGAGGGCGACGACATCACCGAGCAGATCGAGGAGCACCGCCATCTGTTCCCGATCTATGAGCACATGGTCGTCATGGACCCGCCGGCCCACGAACGGGCCCGATCGCTGCTTACCAAGCTCCTGACGCCGCGACGGCTCAAGGAGAACGAGGACTACATGTGGCAGCTGGTCGACAGCCAGATCGACCACATCATCGGCCCGGATTCCTCGGAGGGCCGGTGCGAGTTCCTCTCGGAGTATGCCAAACCCTTCGCCACGTCGGCGATCATCGACCTGCTCGGCGTACCCGAGCAAGACCGGCCGGAGTTCCTTGCCGCGCTCGGTGCCGAACGTCCGGACGGCAGCCGCGTGGGCGCTCTCGACGGTGAGCCGGTGGGTCTGGACCCGCTGCAGTACCTCGACGACAAGTTCGCCGGCTATCTCGCCGAACGTCGTCGCGAACCGCGCGGGGACGTGTTGTCCGGGATGGCGACCGCCGTGTACCCCGACGGCTCCACACCCGAGCTGATCGAGGTCGTCAAACCGGCGACCTTCCTGTTCGCCGCGGGTCAGGAGACCGTGACCAAGCTGCTCAGCGCGGCGGTGCAGACGCTCGGCGACCGACCGGAGTACCAGCAGATGCTGCGCGAGCATCCGGACCGGATCCCCGCGTTCATCGAGGAGGCGCTGCGGATGCACTCGCCGACCAAGGTCGACTTCCGCCTGGTGCGCAAGAGCACCACGCTCGGCGGGGTGCCGCTGAAGGCCGGCACGGTCGTGATGCTCTGCCTAGGGGCGGCCAACCGCGATCCGAGCAAGTTCGACGATCCGCATGAGTTCCGTCCGGACCGAAAAAACGTTCGCGAACACATCGCGTTCGGCCGCGGCATCCACTCCTGTGCGGGCGCGCCGCTGGCCCGGGTCGAGGGGCGCATCACCGTGCAACGCCTGCTCGAGCGCATGAGTGACATTCGGATCAGCGAGTCCGCGCACGGCCCCGCCGACGGGCGCCGCTACGCCTACGACCCGACCTTCCTGCTCCGCGGGCTGACCGAACTACACATCGAGTTCACCGCCCGATAGCGATTTCGGTGTCAGTGGTTGCGGTGAACGCATTGCGGTGAACGCAACCAACTACACCGAAATCCCCGCTGACCAGCCGTTGTGACGGCCGCCCAAACCGAATTCCGCTGAGATGCTTGTCACAGCCGCGAAACCTACCTACTGTGTGTTCACTAGGTTGGTTGAAAGAAGGGGCTCGGTGTCCGACACGCAGTCCGCGCGAGAGTCCGCGCGGCCCTATGCCACGCTTCTCGCCAAGGGCGAGGACCGCAGGCATCGCATCCTGTCGGTCGCCGAACGGTTGCTCGCGCGCAACGGGTGGCGCAACACCTCGCTGGCGCAGATCGCCAAGGACGCCGGGGTCACGCCCGCGGGTCTGCTGCATCACTTCGAGTCCAAAGAGCAGCTGCTCAACGCGGTGCTCGACGCCCGCGATGCCGACGATGCGATCCACGCCGACTACCGCTCGGGCGACCTCGTCACCGAACTCGGCCGGGTGCCGGAACGCTTCGCGCGCGCACCGGAGCTGGTGGGCACCTTCACCGTGCTGCTGGTGGAGAACATCGCGCCGGACGCGCCCCTGCACGACCGTCTCGTCAAGCGGTACCGCGACGCGGTGGGCATCATCACCGCGATCATCGAGCGCGGTCAGGAAAGCGGCAAGTACCGCCCCGATGTCGACGCGGCCAGCAAGGCCGTGGAAATCCTCGCCTTCACCTATGGAATGGAGACGTTATGGCTGCTCGACCCGTCAATTCAATTGGCCGAGGTGTTCAAGGGGTACGCCGAGTCACTGGGGCGCGAGCTGGCGCCGGGGAGCTCGACATGAGGTACCGGCTCGACATCGTCGCTCCGACGGTTGGCGACGCTGTGAAGTACGCGGGCGGCTGGATCTACGACCGGGTGATGGCCGGGTGGGACGTGACCGTGCTTGTCGGTGGCGACGAGGACGTCCGCCCCTTGACGATCCTCGGTGCCGAGACGCTCGACCTGGAGTCCGTGCTGGCCGAGTGGGAGGAACGGCCCCACCCGCAGACGGTCGCCGTCGCGGCTAACATGATCGACCGCGACGCGCGGGTTCGCCAGCACGTGCGCAACGCCCTGGATCAGGGCGGGACCGAGGTGACGCTGTGGGGTGAGCGGCTGCCCGCCGAACTCGACAGCAGCGTCGACTCCGTTGAACACCACCTCAGCGCGGCGGCCAAGGCGTTCAAGGCCAGGGCGCTCAGCGCGGTCGAGGGTCCCGACACCACCGACGTCGCCGGTTGCGAGAACTTCCGCTGCGGAATGATGGTCTCGGTCGCAGCGGACCTGGTGCCCGCCAGCTGATTTCGCGCGGTGTCAGCGCGCGTCAGTGTGTGTCAGTGCGTCACCGGTAGTCACTGGCTTCGGCCAGCTCGGCGGCCGAGCGCATCAGTGAGACGATGACCGGGCCGTAGGCGAGCAGTTTCTGGTTGTCGCCGGCGCGCTGGAAACCCTGCTCCAACACGATCGCCAGTTTCCACTTCGCCAGCACCAGGTAATAGTCGAGATCGTCGACCTGGCGCCCGGACACCTTGGCGTAGTGGTCGACGACCTCGGTGCGCGAAGGCATTCCGCGCATGTCGACGTAGCTCATCTCGCCTTCGGCCGGTGCGCGGGTGTCTTCCGGCCAGCTCTGCACCATCCAACCGAGGTCCAGTTTCGGGTCGCCGACGGTTCCCATCTCCCAGTCGACGATCGCCGCCATCCGTGCGGGTGCCCCGTGCCGGTACATGACGTTGGCGAACTGGTAGTCGCCGTGCATCAGACCGGGTACGAAGTCCAGCGGCCGCCGCGTCCGCAGCCAGTCGGTGGCGACGTCGAGGCCGTCGATCTCGCGGCCCTTGATGCGCTCGAAGAACGCGATCCATCGGTCGACCTGGCGTTCGTGAAAACCGTCGGGCCGGCCAAGGTCGTGTAGTCCCTTGGCTTTCCAGTCGACCTTGGACAGCAGTGCGATGCCTTCGGCGAGTTGAAACGCCAGTTCGCCGCGCGCGCCAAGATCAGAGTCGAACGGCTCCGGCCACCGCCGGTCCTCGAGATCCATCGGCGACCAACCGTCGACGAAACCCATGAGGTAGAACGGCCGGCCGAGTACCGCGGCGTCGTCACACACCGCGACCGCCTCGGTGTGCGGCACGTCCGTGCCGTCGAGCGCTTCGATGATGCGCCACTCGCGCAGAATGCCGTTGTCGCGATCGGCGGGCGCGCCGGACGGAGGCATCCGCAGGACGCACCTGTGCTCACCGCGACGCACCTCGTAGATGACGTTCTGGGTGCCGCCGGACAGGAACCGGGTCTGCAGCGGTTCCCCCGTGCCGGGCAGTTCCGCCGCGTCCATCCAATCCGTCAGTCGCGCAACATCGATCGCCGTCTCGCTCACAGGTTGCCGACTTCGCTTTCGAGATACTGCGCGAACTTGGCCCGCGCCTTGTCCCGCTTGGCCGGTATCCACTCGCTCGGCCACGTGTCGGTACTGGGTTCGTAGCCGCGCAGCACCTGCTTTGCCACCGTCGTCTTGTGCACCTCCGTCGGGCCGTCGGCCAAACCCATCACGGCGGCCCCGGTGACCATCCCCAGGAACGGCATCTCGTTGGTGACGCCGAGCGCACCGTGTACTTGCATTGCCCGCCAGGCGATATCGTGCAGGACGCTCGGCATCACCACCTTCACCGCGGCGATGTCCTTGCGCACCTTCTTGTAGTCGTTGTACTTGTCGATCTCCCACGCCGTGTAGAGCACCATCAGCCGGAACTGCAACAGCTGTGCGTACGAGTCGGCGATGTAGCCCTGGATGAATTGCTTGTCCGACAGCCGGCTCCCTTGAGTCTCGCGGCTCAGCGCCCGCTCGCACATCATGTCCAACGCCTTGCGCGACAACCCGATCGTGCGCATCGCGTGGTGGATCCGGCCACCGCCGAGGCGCGTCTGCGCGATGACGAACGCCTGGCCCTCGCCGCCGAGCAGTGCGTCGGCGGGCACCCGCACGTTGTCGTAGCGGATCAGCGCGTGCGAGCCCTCGTCGTCCCGCTCGCCGTGCAGCCCGACGTTGCGGACGATGTTGACGCCCGGGGTGTCGGTCGGTACCAGGAACATCGACATGCCTTGATAGGCACTCACGTCGGGGTTGGTGACCACCATGACGATCAGAAATGCCGCCGTTCTGGCATTGGAGGAGAAGAACTTCCAGCCGTTGATCACCCAGTCGTCCCCGTCGCGCACCGCCGTGGTCGTGAACAGTGTCGGATCGGCACCGGCATGTGGCTCGGTCATGGAGTAACAGGAGAACAACTCGCCCTCGAGCAGGGGTCGCAGGTACTTCTCCTTCTGCGCTTCGGTTCCGTAGTGCGCGATGATCTCGGCGTTGCCGGTGTCGGGTGCCTGACAACCGAACACGATCGGCGCCCATTGCGAGCGGCCGAGGATCTCGTTGAGCAGGGCGAGTTTGAGTTGGCCATATCCCTGCCCGCCGAGTTCGGGACCCAGGTGCGTCGCCCACAGTCCGCGGCGGCGAACCTCCTCCTTGAGCGGGTCGATCGCCTCGCGTCGCTTGCCGTCGAGCGGCACGAACTGCTGATCCGGAAACGCCAGATCAAGCGGCTCGATCTCCTCGCGGACGAACTCGTCGGCCCAGTCAAGCACCTTCTGGTACTCGGGGTCGGTTTCGAAATCCCACGCCATCGGGGTCTCCTCTCACTCCTGCTCAGGTCTTGTCCGGCCGTGCCGACGGACTTTCTTGTCCGACCGTGACGACGGCCTTTTCTGTCTGGCCGTGCCGACGGCCCCGTCGGCGGGTGCGGTGCACCTCTCGTTGAACCCGGTGATCAAGGCCGCGATGTCGTCGGTGACGACATCGGCGAAAGACCGGTCACCGAAACTGCCGCCGGCCCAATGCCGGACACCTTCGCTGACGTGCATACCGGCCAGATGCGACAGGTGGCCGACGTCGACATGCGCGCCGAGCCTTCCGTCCTGCTGAGCCCGGGCGAACAACTCGCCGAACATGTCTGCGTCGGCGGTTTCGTCGACCGTCTCGCCGGCCAGGATGCGGTGTTCATGCCGGTACCCTTCGAGAATCGTCTGGATGATCAACTCGGGTGGGTTACGCGCCATCGACCGTTCGAGGCTCCGCAAGGCCTCGCCGATGACGGCTTCGACGTCATAGTCGTTGCGCAGCAGAGCCCGAACCTTGTTCTGCGCCGTACGCGTCGACAGCAGGCCGACCTCGAAGAGGATGTCCTCCTTGGCCGGGAAGTAGAAGTAGAACAGTCCCCTCGACACGCCTGCGGCCCGGCAGATGTCTGCGACCGTCGTCTTCGCGTACCCCTGCGTGCGCCACAACGCCATCGCAGCCTGCACGAGCGTTCGCTTCGTCTCGTGTGAGCGAGCCCGCTGGTAAGACGCGCGGCGTTGACCACCGTCAACCACGACGTCGGCGCCGTTCTTCGACACACCGGCACTGTAACAGCGCGGGTGGCTGTTGCAAATAGTTGACGTTTGTCCAACTATCTGGCGATGGCTCCCCTCGACGGCAGACGCATCCTGGTGACCGGCGGGGCAACCGGTATCGGCGCTGCCGCGGTGCAGGTGCTCACGGCGCAGGGCGCACGGATGGTCGCGACGTATCGCAAGACGCCGCCGCCCGACGCCGAGATGTCGTGGCTGCAGTGCGACGTGCGCGAATCTTCAGCGCCCCGAGGCGAACTCCGACGCCATCGATGCGACGAACTCCTGAGTGCGTTGGCGCGAGGCCTGGCGCTGCGCCGCGTCCTGCCCGAGCGCAACCACACGCACGGCGAGATCCGTGACACCGGCGTCTCGGTAACGGCGCAGGCGCGTCGCGACGGTTGCTTCGTCACCGGCGGCCATCGTGTCACCCACGTCCTCGGCGTCGCCGTGCTCGAGCAGGCGCACGTAGTTGGGGGAGAAGTCGGCGTGGCCCAGCACCTCACTGGCATAGGCGCGCGCATCGTCGACCTCGTCGTCGGCGCAGAGGGCGACTGGAACTCCGGCGACGACGCGAACACCCTCGCGCCCTGCGTCTTTCGCCGCGGCTGTGATGCGGGGGACCACGTAATCGCCGATCGCCCGCTCGTCGGCCATCCACAGGATGGTTCCTCCGGTCCGCTCGCCGGCGGTCCGCAGCATCGCCGGGCCGAGGGCGGCCACCAACACCGGAACGGTGAAAGCATCGGTGACGTCGACAGGACTGTGCACACGATAGGTGTCGTTGTCGACGGCCAGTGAACCCGGACCGTCGAACGCCGCGTCGAGCACCTCCAGGTAGTCGCGCACGAGCCGTGCGGGTTTGTCATAGGGCAGGCCGAGTTGGTCGGAGACGATCCAGTGGTGTGACGGGCCGATCCCGAGAGTGAACCGGCCGCCGCACGCGATCTGCGTGGTCAGCGCCTGCTGCGCCATGATGAGCGGATGGCGGGTCTGAATCGGCACCACAGCCGTTCCGATCTCGATGCGGTCGGTGGCGGCACCAAGCAGTGCCACCGCGGTCATCGCGTCGAGATATCCGGGCACCTGGGGTATCCAGAATGACGCGAATCCCTGTTCCTCCGCGGCCTTTCCGTCGTCGATCAACCCGCTGAGCCGATCTGCTCGGGGCCGCTCCTTATCGGAGCCGACCATCAAACCGATACGCATCCGAACCTCCGATCACGGTACATAGCGGTCCCATTCGTACGGCACCACGGTGTGAAACGGCCCGGCGAAAAGCGGCTGGATGCCGTGCGCGCTCCAACGAGCGTGTAGTACCGGCTGGAGCCGCTGCGCGACGTCGACCGGGTCGTCATCGAGAAAGCAGTAGGTAATCGCCTGGCCCGCTGGAGCACTCGCCAAGCGGGCCTCGACCGGCAGAGACGTCGCCGACCACGCCCCGGCCACACCGTCGACGTCCACCAGTTCGTCAGGTGCCGTGCCGGCTTGCTCCAACAGCAGATAGACGCCGCGGATCGGCCACCACGGCAGCACGTCGGCGCCGGTCTTGATCCGTTTCGCTGCGGTCCGCCCGGTCACGTCGTACACACCGCGTTCCACGGGTGGCAGCAGCGGAAGTTTGCGGCCGGCATCGCCGAGCGCCTTGGACAGCGCCAGGAACGGTTCCATCCCGGCCACGCCGGTGAAGAAGTACGTCATCACGTGATCGATTTCGTCGTACGGGGTTTGGCTTGCTGCGCGCACCGAACGGCACTGCGGGGTGGACACCAGCCGCAGCGACGCGCGTACCGCGGACAGCCGGTGCTGTTCGGGGCGATGGTCGAGGGTGTGCCAGCGCAGGTAGTCCGCGTCGGCGCCGTCGGGGTGGCGCCTGGCCATCGAGACGAACACGGTGGTGATGTCACCGTCGCCGTTGGCGAGGACTTCGGCGACCTCGTCCGACGGCGTGCCGGGCAGCTGCATCGACACCTCCTCTACTGCGAATCGGGTTGGGACAGCGTGAGTTCGGGGTGACGAGCCTCGATCATCCGGCGCAAGCCGTCACGCCAGCCGACGGTGGTGTGGCCCAGCACGTCGTGCATGTGGGTGACATCGGGCCACAGCGGAGTATGGGCCTCGGCCGTGTATTCGAAAATCGGCTCCACCCCGACCAGTTCACCCATGTAGGTGCAGTACTCCTCGACGCTGACGGTCTCACTGCCGGCCCAGTTCACCGTGACCGGCGGGGTGTCGGCGACCTCCATCGCCCTGATACCCAACGCGACGTAGTCGTCTTCGTAAACCGGGTTGTAGTTGTTGGGGCGGTCCGGGTGCAGCCGAATCGGCCGGCGCGCCAGGATCGCGTCGAGACGGTCGGCGGGAGCGCCGCCTTGCGGCCCGTAGCTGGAACAGATTCTGATGATCGTCAGCGGGATCCGGTACTGCCTGGCGATCCAGGTGCAGACGGCCTCGGCGGCGACCTTGGAGAAGCTGTAGTTGGCCCGCAGCGGCACGCCGGGCGGATCGGATTCCGTCAGCGGCCGCTGACCCTGATAGCCGTAGACCGATCCGGTCGAACAGAACACGAAGCCCTTCGCCGCGCGGCAGTGGTAGAGCAGGTCGCCCGAACGCTGCGCATTGGTCTCGACGCAACGCGTCCACTCACCGGCGCCGGGATCGACCGCGGCGTGGAACACGTAGCTGAAATCGCCGGGCAGCGACGAGAAGTCGCCGGTGCTGATGTCGAGTGCGACGGGCACGACACCCGCCTCGATGAGGCGGTCGCGGTCCGCCTGATCGCGCAGACGCGCAGCGCCCCACACCTCGTTATCCCGCGCCAGGGCACGCGCTATCGGAAACGCGATCTTGCCGGTGGCGCCGGTGATGAGGATCTTCTCGCCGTCGAGCATCCCTTAAGTCTTAGCGCACGTCGCCGCAAATGTTAAGTACTTGATATGTTGGCCGGGTGCAGCTCACCTTCGACGCCGAGGTGGAGGCGTTCCGCGCGGAGTTCGTCAGCTTCCTCGACGAGCATCTGCCGGCCGAGGCCGAGGCGGCCGCCGAGCGCTCGCGTTCGACCGCGCACGTGCCGCAGTGGGCACGCCGTTGGCAGCGGCTGCAGTTCGACCACGGTTGGCTGCTGCCGGGCAATCCGCCGGAGTTCGGCGGCCGCAACGCCAGCGTCCTCGAACAGTTCGTCCACCGGCAGGAGTTGGCGCGCCGCCGGATCTACCACGCGTTCAACCCGCAGGGCGTTGGGATCATCGCCGCATCGCTGCTGTCGTTCGGCACCGACGAGCAGAAGCGGCGGTGGGCGATACCGATCCTGCGCGCCGACATGACCGCGTCGCTGGGCATGAGCGAACCAGGCGCGGGTTCGGACCTGGCGGGGCTCGCCACCCGCGCGGTGCGCGCGGGCGATCAGTTCGTCGTCAACGGCCAGAAGGTGTGGACCTCGGGCGCGCATGACGCCGACGTCATCCTGACTTTCGTGCGCACCGACCCGGATGCGCCCAAGCACAAGGGAATCAGCGCGCTGTTGATCCCGACCGACCTGTCCGGCGTGGAGCGCCGCCCGTTCGCCTCGGTGTACAACCGCGACGACCTCGATTTCAACGAGGTGTTCTTCAGCGATGTGCACGTGCCCGCCGAAAACCTCGTCGGCCCGCTGCACGAAGGGTGGCGGGTGGCAAACGGCTCGTTGGGCCACGAGCGCACGATGATGTGGATGGCGTTCGCGAACCGGCTCGAACAACTGTTGGCCGACTTCCGTCCGGTGGGCGGAGTGAACCGGGACCGTTATGCGACGGTCGCGATGGATTATCAGGCGCTGCGCCTACTTGGCTCCGCGGCGCTGGGGCAGGCCGCGCGCGGCGAGCGCGACATCCCCGGCGTGTCGGTGCTCAAGCTGTTCGGTTCGGAGGCCGAGCAGAAGGCGCTGTGCTATGCCCTAGATGCCGCCGGCGCGGACGGCTTACGCAGCCCGGGTCTGACGGCGCCGTACAACCCGTACAGCCCAGGGCTTTTCACCGCCGACTGGTTCACTCGCTACATCAGCAGCTACGCGGGCACGATCTCCGGCGGCGCATCGGAGATCCAGCGAAACATCATCGCCCAACGGGTGCTCGGTCTTCCGGCGCGCTGACGCACGGCGCGCGATTTGTGGAGT
>NZ_QMEW01000027.1 GCF_003284965.1 Mycolicibacterium sp. GF69 | reverse complement strand
ATGAGCGAGAGCCTCCCGAGGATGACGAGGGCCCGTAGGCGACCGGTCACTGTGCCTTGGGCTTGAGCGTCCAGGCTGGGATCCAGTGCGTGACGGGTTTGCGGCGCGCGCCGTAGGCGATCTCGTAGGTCACCAGGCCCCACCAGTAGCCCTGTTCGCACAAACCCCAGCACGTCAGTCGCCCTTCGACGACGGCGTGCATCTGCAAACCTGCCGGGTTATAGCCACCGGCGGCATGCGGTTCGCGGGGGAACACCGCGGCCAGGTCCACGAGAACGAGGACCGGCGGATCGACTCGGCGAAACGCTTGCTGAACGGGCTGACCGTTGTATCCGATGCCCTTCAGCTCGCCCATTGATCGATCATACGTTCGAATGCAGGTGCTGCGATCCGGAACCGCTTGCGGCCGGGCCACACCTTCGCTGAGCGACGACGCCGGTCCCGCCGGCTTTGGAGCTGCGGCACAGCTGTGATGGAGCTGCGGTGGTTCCGGTTCGGGCGTGCGAGCATCGGCAATCGACTGTCCCGCAGCAGAATTGCTGCCATCCGGCAACCAATTTCTGCCACTGGAACTAAAACCGTGGACCTGCCGGTTTCCAAGATCAGCTGCAGCTACGAACCGCGACACATGCCACGGCTCGGACACGAAAACACACAACAGAAGAAGGCTCGGAAATGAAGACGTCCGAAATGAAGAAGCTCGGTATCGCCACCGCAGTCGCAAGCACCCTGACCGCCGCTCTGATCGGATTGGCGGCGCCGGTCCAGGCCGCGCCCTCCGGACCCGGAAGCGCACAGCAGACCATCAGCGAGCTCGAAGCCCAGGGCTACCACGTCATCGTGAACCGGATCGGCAACGCCCCACTGAACAAGGCGACCGTCGTCGCGGTCCGTCCCGGCCAGACCTACACCAAGACGGACAGCGTGGGCATCGGAGGCGACCGCCACACCCGGGTGGTCAACAAGACCATCTATGTAGACGTCCAGTAACCCCTCGCAGACCAGCCCCCGCGATGTCCCGACATCCGGGGGCTTGTCCCATTTCGGCGAACAAGTGTTTCGTTGCGGCCCGGGCTGGCTAACTCACTGACGTGGCCTTCGATCTGACGCCCACCCAAGCGCAGCACGACCTGGCGCAGCGGACCCGGGAATTCGCCGAAGAGGTGATCCGTCCGGTGGCGCTCGACTACGACCAGCGCCAGGAGTTCCCGTGGCCGGTCCTCGAGGAAGCCGCCAACCGCGGTTTCTACAGCCCGCTGTTCTATCGGGATCTCATCGGTGACCCGACCGGGCTGTCGCTGCCGATGTTCATGGAGGAGCTGTTCTGGGGCTGCGCGGGTATCGGCCTGGCGGTGGTGATGCCGGCATTGGCCCTGTCCGCGATCGGCCAGGCCGCCTCCCCTGAACAGATGCTCGAATGGGCACCCGAATGCTTCGGCGCCCCGGGTGATCTCAAACTGGCGGCGTTGGCGATCTCGGAACCCGAAGGTGGCAGCGACGTCCGCAATCTGCGCACCACGGCCCGCCGCGACGGCTCGGGAAAGGATGCGGACTGGATCATCGATGGCCACAAGATGTGGATCGGCAACGGTGGCATCGCGAACGTCCACGTCGTCAACGCCGTCGTCGACGAGGAACTCGGCCACAAGGGCCAGGCGCTGTTCATCGTGCCCGGCGGCACCCCGGGCCTGGAGATGGTCCGCAAGCTCGACAAGCTCGGTTGCCGCGCGTCGCACACCGCGGAACTGAAGTTGGTCAACGTCCGCGTCCCGGCGGCCAACCTGCTCGGCGGCCAGGACAAGCTGGAGCACAAGCTGGCCAAGGCTCGCGAGGCCAACGCCGGCGGCGGTAAGCGGTCCGGCTCGGCCACGCTCGGCACCTTCGAGCAAACGCGCCCGATGGTCGCCGCGCAGGCGCTGGGGATCGCCCGGGCCGCGCTCGAATATGCGACCGAGTACGCCAACCGGCGCGAGGCGTTCGGCGCGCCCATCATCGACAACCAGGGCATCGCGTTCCCGCTCGCCGAACTGGCGACGTCGCTCGACGCCGCCCGACTACTCACCTGGCGCGCCTCCTGGATGGCCGCCAGCGGCGTGCCGTTCGAACGCGGCGAGGGGTCGATGTGCAAACTGGCGGCCAGCGAGGTTGCGGTGCGCGCCACCGAACGCGCGATCCAGACGATGGGCGGCTGGGGCTACATCACCGATCACCCCGTCGAGAAGTGGTACCGGGATGCCAAGCTGTACACCATCTTTGAAGGCACCAGCGAGATTCAGCGAATCGTCATCGCCAACGCGCTCGGTGCCGCCGATGGAAAGCCGCCCCTGCACTTCGACCTCGAACCCACCGGCGGGCCGATCAACCGTGTCCTCGGCCGCGGCACACCGTTGCGCGGTCGCGCCGCCGATGCCGCACTTTCGGCCAAGGACCGGGTGCCCGCGCCGATAATGCGGCTGGCGATGAACGTCTTGCGCCCGCCTCGCAAATGACGGCGGTCAAGAGGTACTCGGCGACGCCGTGCAGCCAGACCGGGTCACGGGAAGCGCGTATAGCAGGCGTCGGCGTCGGGGTTCGCCAAGCCCGACCGAAACGCCATGATGCGGGTGAAGCCGGCGGCGACGGTGTTGCCGTTGACGTCGCTGGCCGCCAGACCGTTGTTGAGCAGGCCCGCCACCGCCTCATCGAGGTCGCCCGCCGTCAGCACGATGCTGTTGCCCGACGGCAGCTTCATCTCGGTGACCATGCCGTGCTGCGCCACCCCGGTCAGGCAGGCGGTCCGCAGCGCCGTCGCCGCCGTATCGAGCCGAGCCTGCCGTTGATGTTGCAGCGCAAGCACATAGCGCGAGGTGAGCACCGAAATCGCGGTGTTGTCCCCCTGGACGAGCACGCCCTCCTCGGTTCCGGCCTGGGTGCCCATCGCCTGCATCCCCGGCAGATCCACCGAGATGGTGTTGCTCGCAGGGCAATACGACACCGGCTCGGTCACCTTGGCATCGGCGCATGACTTTTCGGGCTGCATCGACAGCACCGGCGGCTCGGCGGGATTGAACTGCGTGTTGAGTGCCTCGACGACCGTGTTGATCAAGCTCTCGTCGAGTGCTGTCTCACCGGTCTGCAGCGCACCGGCGTCGTCGACGTCGAGCATGATCGGCAGGTCCGCCCGGCTCTGCTCGATCGAGTCGAGATCGATTGCTGCGCACGCTGAAAGCCCGTCGACGAACCCGGTCTGGAACGCGCTGACACGATCCAGCGCCGTGCCGTGGCCGCCCTCGACCATCTCGACGTCGTCGGGCGTCAGGATCGGGTCGCGGATGGTGATCACCCCGGCGAGCACCCTGTTCAGCCCGTCGCCGGTGCTCATCTGGAAGCGGGGCGAGGATCCCTCGGCGACCCAACGGCTGTAGCTGCCGGCGAAGCAGTCGGCCTGCTGCTCGCGGACGATGGTGGGGGTCGACCGGCTGACCAGGTCGGCCATGTTCTGCACGGCGTGGCCGTACTCGTGTGCGATCAGCGCGGCGACCGACATGTCACCGAAGAACTTCTGGCCGGTGGGCACCAGAACGCCTCTGTCCCAAGCGATCAGGTCACTTCGCGGACAGAAGAAGGCGTTGGGCTCGCGGTACAGAATCTGGCCGCACAACGGCGGACCGAGTGGATCGTCGGAGTCATAGGAGGCGAGGTTCTCGACCGGTTCGAACGTTCCTTCCAGCGCCTCGTCGTAGTGCTTCTCCCAGTACTCCACAAGATCGTTGACCGCCGACAGCGCCATCCGGTCGACGGGCCCGTCATCGGTGTAGCGGACGTCACCGGTGGGTTCGGCAGCGTCCGGACGAAGGCCGCTCTCACCGTCCACCACGTCCAGCCCGCCCACCGTGTTCGGGTTGTACAGACTCGACACTGCCTGGCCCTCGACGGTCGAGCACCCCGCGAGCACGACCGCGCTGACGGCCGCCAGCGCCACGACCGGTGCACGCCACCGACCGCTACGGCGCGACGCCTGCCCGATAACCCTCATGACCGCCCTTTCGTCCGTGGCGTTGCGATCTGATGCTATCGGCGCCCGGCAGGGTGTCCGGACACAAATTTGCAAGGCCGAACTTCACGGCCGATCGCGATCCCGCGCGACGACGTCGACGAAGCGCTCGACGGTGGCCGCGACGGGGTCGGGCACCGGATGCTCTGCCTCGACGTTGGCGACGTCTTCGACGGCGACGCCGGCCGCGTTGGCGGTTTCCTGCACCGTCAACTGGCATTGGTGTCGCGCTGCGTACAGCCGCTGACCCAGGGTCGCCGATGGGCTGCGGGCGGTTCGCCGCATGAGCTCGGTGTACGTCTGTCGGACCTCACCCAACGTGATCGCGAGCTCCGGGCGCCCCGTTGCCTTTTCCGCGGCGTTGGTGAGGGTCGCCTCGAGGCGGCGTAGCTCGGCCAGCAGCGCGGCGGCTTGGGCGGCGAACTGCGGGTCGTCGCCCATCGGGAGCATGGCGATGCGGGCGTAGATGCCGCGCAGCGCGATCTCAGCGGCGTCGATCGTGATCGCCACCTGAACCGTCGGGGTGATGGCCTCGGTCGGCTCCTCCTCCTCGGGCACCGGGTCACCGACGGCCGAGTCGACGGTATCGTCGTCGGCCGCGTCGGCCGTGTCGCCCGAGCCAACCACGGCCGGCCCGAACGTGTCCGTCGAACTCTGCGCCGTGCCGGCGGGGGCAGCCGGGCGCAACCGCATGAGAACACCTTCGGGATTGCCGAGATACACGTCTAATTCGCGGTCGACTGCAACAGACGCGATGCGTCGCCCCTCGAAGTAGACGCCGTTCCGGCTTCCGGTGTCGGTCAGCATCCAGTGGCCGCCGGCGGGTTCCAGGCGAACGTGCATGCGGGAGATACCGGGTTCGGCGACGCGGATCTGTGCGGGCAGCTCGCGGCCGATCGTCACAGCGCCATCGCCGGGGTGTGCGGTGTATTCGCCGCCGGCGACGTGCACGGTGAGCGTCGCCGGTTCACCCTGCCGAGCCGCGGGTCCGGCGGACCGTCCCTCGTGCATGAGACCTCCCGGAGAGTCCGCGGCGCCGACCACAAGTGAGCGCTCATGCTATCAATTCCGCTGGCACAGCATGGTTTCGCCCGGGTGGTGCGGACCCCTCGGCGCGCCGCAAAGTTCTGCACTGACCGTGTGCGGGTTCATGGGATGATCTTCCTGGCCGCGTCGTTGACGCACGAAACAGCAAGTGGGGAGACCCGAACGTGAATCCGAACGACCCGGACCGGGCGCCCGGCGGCGAGGAGACCACAGACTGGCCGGCCGCCCAGCAACCGCCGACGGGCGCCGCCCAGCAACCGCCGACGGGCGCCTCCCAGCAACCGCCGACGGGCGCTTCCCAGGATGAGGAGGCGACCCGTCCGACGCCGTCGACCCCGCGCAGCATCCACGAGGAAACGACGTTGGATGCCGGCCAGTTCCTGCGGTCACAGCAGCGCCCGCCGACAAGCCCACCCCCGCCGCCGGGTTGGGCGGGCGGACCCGCCGGCCATCAGCAACCACCGCATCCAGGCGCGCACCCGCCCTACGAGCAGCCCCAGACCTGGCCGGCCGGCCATCAGCCGCCGAGCGTCACGCCGCGCCCGAAGCCCAGCCTGGCCGAGCAGATCGCCAGGCACCGCGGATGGGTGATCGGCGGCGCCGCGGTGTTTGCCGTCGTACTCGTCATCGCGCTGATCGTGGGGACCAGCGGGGAAGACGGCGTTGCCGATGACGGGCCGCCGACCAGCCCTGCGCAGGTGCCGGCCGGCCCGACGACAACCGTGCCCGTCACCCCGACCGCGGCGCCGCCGCCGCAGCCACCACCGCCACCGCCCGGGCCGGTCCTCGGCGCCGACGCCCTACCCGGACTCCTTCTTCCCCCCGAGCAGATCAGCGAGCGGATGAACACCCCCGGCATGGAGCCCATGACGCTGGTACACCGGCCGCTGCCCGGATCGGTCACGCCCCCGCATTGCACCGGGGCGTGGGGCCCTGCCTACGAGGCCACCTACAACGGCTCTGGCTTCACCGGGATAGCCGTACAGGGGGTCTTCAAACAGCCCACGCATCAGCTGGTGCAGGCCGCCGTTTCGTTCCCCGACCCGGGAGCGGCAAAAGCCTTCTACGACAAGCAGTCCGCCGATTGGAACGCTTGCCGGTCCACACATGTCAGATACGAGCAGGGCGGGGTCAGCGAGGCCGATATCGGCGTCCCGGCGGTCACCGGCGACATCCTGTCGGTGATGGTCATCCCCACCACCGCGAAGGTTGCCGGTCAACAGTGCGAACGCGATATGACGGTGCGCGGCAACGTGATCGTCGATGTGCGCGCTTGTTCCCCCACGGTGGGCAGCGCAGGGCTGTCGATCGCGCGCGCCATCGCGGACAAGATCGCCCCCGCCCCGTAGCCGGCCGCGAAGATGCGGAATGTCGAGATAAGGGAGATGAACGTAATGCGGTCGATCCACGCTGTTCTGGCGGTGTCCGCTCTGCTCGCGGTGGCCGGCTGCTCATCGTCCGTCGACGGCGGCGCCAGGCCGGCCGATGACGTCGAGACAACGACATCGGCGGCGCCGGCTCCGGTCACCACAACCACGTCCGCGCAGCCGACGCCGACGCTGGTGCCGGCAGCCGGGGGCGGCGACCTGCTGCTCAAGCGCAGCGAACTCGGTGCCGTCATCGGCGACACGGACCTCGTCGAAACGCAGGCCTACAACGAGGTCCGACGGGCGAACGTCAAGATCGAGCCCTGGGCGTGCCGGTCCCGCGCATTGGCCGGGGAGACCGGGGTATGGGCGAAGAAGCCGACCTTGGTCGGCAACGCCAACCGCGGCGCCGGCGGACAGGCCGTCACCCAGATGGTGTCTATTTTTGAGAATCCAGCCGACATCACCGGGCAAGGCGAAGCGTTGTGGATCATCGACCGCGAATGGCGCAACTGCCCCGACGGCGACATCTTCTTCATCGAGCTCGACCCGGAGACCACCCAGCGTTGGGTGCCGTATCCGATCATCACCGGGCCGGATCGCATGGGCACCACCTTCAAGCGCGACGGAGAGCCCCGCAACTGTCACCACGTCGTCTCGCACCGCGCCAACGTGCTGGTCGAGGTCATCGTCTGCACCGATGGTGACAGCGCGGCACCGGCCAACACGCTGACCGATCGGATTCTGGCCAACGTACCCACATAGCGACCGTTTACCGATCCACCGGTGCTGCGCCACCCGGTCGGATACCGCAGCCGTAGGTCTCGGGGCCGCGATCGAGCGGGTCAGCCGACCCGGGGGCCGCTAATGTACCCGCGTATGAGCTACTTCCCGCGCGGGGTGTTGGCCGGCGCAACCAAAGACGGCCGGAAGGTGGCCTCAACCCGCTGGTCTGGACACGCGACACGGCTGACTGCGACGGTAGCGGCGATGCTGACCGCCACAGCGTGCACGGTCGTGGTGGATGGAACGGCGCAGCGGCCGGCTGGTGGCCCGCCGCCCGGGGTGGTTGACGTGACCCTGCTCGACACCGGCAACTACCCCACCCGGGCCGCGCCGCCTCTCGGCGTCGCAGGCAGCCGGTCCAAGGGCGCTCTGGCCGAGGCTGTGCGGATGACCGAACACGTCATCGGACCGTGGGAGACCGACCCCGCACTCGAGCGCTGGGTCATGCCGACCTCGATCTTCAAAGACGCCGCGTCGCTGCGGATACTCCTGCCCGAGCGAATCGCCGCGGCCGCCGACAAACACAACTTCGTCACCGGGTTCTCCTCGAGCCGACGCACCGACCCCCCCGGGACGAGCCTGGTCAATGCGGTACTGCGTTTCGCCGATCCCGCGGCAGCGGCAGCGGCCGCCACCGAATTCGCCGACCTCGCATTGCAGCCCGACATCGCTGATTACCTGCCGCCGGCACAACCGGTCAGCGTGCCCAACCACCCCGACGCCCGCGCATCCACCTACGAAATAACCCCGCCGGGCTCGACCACCCCGGAGACCGCCATCAACGCCTACACCTCACGCGGGCCGTTCGTGCTCATCCAGTCCGCAGACACGCCCCGAGGCGTCGGCCCGACCGCAGATCTGGTCGCCAAAGCATTGGACCGCCAGATCCCGGCGATCGACAAGTTCAAGCCCACCCCGGTCGCAGAACTGCCCAACCTCGCGCTCGACGAAAGCGGGCTATTGGCGCGCACCATTCCGGAGACCGGGGACAAGGTTCCTGTCGAGTCGAACCACGTATACGGCTCGTACGCCGCACTGCACTTCCAGACGTCTCCGCAGTCATCGGCGAAGCTGTTCGCCGATACCGGCATGGACCTGTGGTCGAGGGGTAAGGCCTCGGTGTATCGCGTGCGCGACGAAGAGGCCGCCGCGAAGATGGTGGAGCAGTTCGCGGCCGAGTCGGACGCGTCCGGCGGTCCGGTCGCGCCTGTACCGAACATGCCCGATTCGCACTGCAGTCAGCACGACGATCGGCTGGGTAGCTATGTGGTGTGCTTCGCCGTCGCCGATCGGTATGTCGTCGAAGCGGGTTCGGCGCAACTCAACGATGCCCACCAGATGGCCGCTGCGCAGTACACGATGCTGATGGCCTCATGAACCGGTCCGCCCCCGTCCGTATCGAGGAGCTTCACCGATGACGCTCGACGTGGGATCGGTGGTCGCCGGCTACCGCATTGAAGCGGTCCTCGGCAGGGGTGGCATGGGCACGGTCTACCGCGCGGCCCACCCCACCTTGCCGCGTTCGGACGCACTGAAGGTGCTGTCCTCGGACTTGACCCTAGACAAGCATTTTCGTGACCGGTTCCTGCGCGAGGCCGATCTGGCTGCGACGCTGGATCACCCCCACATCGTGTCGGTCTACAACCGGGGCGAGACCCCTGATGGTCACCTTTGGATCGCCATGCAGTACGTCGCGGGCAGCGACGCGCACCGTGAACTCAAGGCGGGACGCATGACCCCGGAGCGTGCGTTGCGCATCATCACGGCGGTCGCCGACGCCGTCGACTACGCGCATCAGCGCGGCTTACTGCACCGCGACATCAAACCCGCCAACTTCCTGCTCGCTGCCAATGATCAACGAATCTTTCTGGCGGACTTCGGAATCGCCAAGCGCAGCGACGAAGCGGCGGGACTGACGCAGACGGGCATGGTGATGGCGTCGATCGCCTACGCCGCACCCGAGACGCTCAGCGGGCAACCGGCTGACCACCGCGCGGACATCTACGCGCTGGGTTGCAGCCTGTACACGATGCTCACGGGTCAGACCCCGTTTGCGCGCCCGGGCGCCGACGTCGGGGCGACGATAGCGGGCCATCTGTCCGCGCCGCCGCCGAAGGTCACCGACCGGATGCCGCAGGCGCCGTCCGCGATCGACGCCGTCATCGCCAAAGCGATGGCCAAGGACCCCAACGCCCGTTACCAAAGCGCCCGCGACCTCGCCGCTGCCGCAGCTGCGGCTCTCGATGACACCACCGTGCAACTGCGGACCACACCGACCGCTGCGCGCCTGCCGGCCGATTGGTCGCCATCAGGGCCGACCGGCGGGCCGCCGGTCGGTCCGCCGCCGGCGTACGCGGCGCCCGGGCCACCGCGAGTGGTCGACTCTCTGACCTATCCCAGCGGGTGGGCTCCCGCCCAGAACCACGCGCTGACGCAGGCAGCCCAGCGCGCCTCGCCCAAGGCCGGCGGGTCCGATCGCCGGCGCACACGGCTCATCGTCGCCGCCGGCGTCGCCGTCGTCCTCGTCGTCGCCGTCGTCGGCGTGATGCTGTGGGATCGGGGACCCTCCGAACCTGCCTATCAGGCCCAGACGTTCACCCATCAGTTCGGCACCACCGAGCTCACGACGCGACCGCAGAGGGTGGCGGCGATCGGTCCCGGTGACGGTGACGCCGTGCTGTCGCTGGGGGTTCAGCCCGTTGTGATCGGCTCATCCACCAGCGCGCTGCCCAGCTGGGAGAAGTCAGCGGTCACCGGCGATCCGACCGTACTGACCGGATTCACCAACACCGGCGCGGTCGCGGCCGCCGATCCCGACGTCATCATCGCGACCGGCAGCATGGACGGCGCCACCTACGACAAACTGGCCGCCATCGCGCCGACGCTGACCGTGCCGAAGAATCAAGACCCGGCGGGATGGACGTGGCAGAACCGGCTGCTCTGGATCGGCCAGATCCTCGGCTACGAACAAAAGGCGAAGGACCTCATCAACGATGTGCGGTCACAACAGGATGACCTGAAGAACCAAAACTCCTCGTGGGTCGGCAAATCCGTTGAGGCTCTCGTTTATTCAGATTCAGGGGTGGCGGAAATACTCACCCCTTCGACAGCCTCCAACTATCTCGAAGCGCTCGGCCTGCGCTACAGCTCCGAACTCGCCCGCACAGCTACCGACACCGGTGACACCCGGCCCATGCCCGACCCGGTCGGCGTCTACCGCATCGAGACGGACGTGCTCATCGTCATCCGTACCGACAGCAGAGCCGGCGGCGGTGGATTCGACGGGCTGCCAAGACCTTTCACCGGCTACCAAGGAAAGATGATCGTCGTGGACCAGGCGGACACCATCGCCGCGTTGACCGGACCGGGTGGTTACCTCGCGAGCCAGTATCTCGACGCCAATTTCGCACCGGCGCTGGCCCGCGAACTGAAGTAGGCCCATCGTCACCCGTCCCCCGGCCGGCTGTGCGCCCGATTCGCTCAGCGTGGGAGTCGCGCCAGGATGCGATCGGCGATCTCGTCGGCCTGCGCGGCGGTATCACCGTCACCGCAGGCCATGGTCTCCACTGCGACGTTGGCCTGGGTGGCGAAGACGTGATGGCACGTCCACCCCGGCGGCTCCCGGCGCTCTGCCACTGTGCCGGCTCGGTTTTCGTTCACGCCGCTGATCGCGCCGGCCACCCAGTACTGCTCTTTTTCGCCGTCCGCGCCCGCCACCGTGAACTGCTCACCGTCGCGGCACAGCGACCAGCTCCGTCGGACGGATCCGAGCACGCCGCGCGGCTGGTGACGGTTTTCCCAGACGCTGATGACCTGCGCCGCGATCCGGCCGTTGGCGCCCTTGTTCGTGTCACCCGCGATCGCTCGGCGCCCATCGGCCCCGTATCCGATACCTTTGGCGACCTCTAAACGGTGGACACAGTCCGATGGCTCGAACGCGTCGCTGCTGGAGCGGTTCGGCCCCGTATACGATTCGACCTCGCTCAAGTCGATGTCTCCGATGATGGCGGCCAGTTCATGGCGTTTGAGCAGGCTCGCTTCGGCCGCCGCCGCGGGCACCACCACCGGTGCGGTCGGCGTATTCGACGGTTCTGCGGTACTGACGCCTGCCGAACGAGCGCTGCCGTCGACGGTGGTTGCGCACGCCGACAACACCGAAGTCGCGATCAGACAACAGAACCCGAGACGCGCGGCGCGGGGGCCGGGCAGTAGCGCCGTCAGCCTGAACACGGCGTGGCCTAGAAGCGTAGGTTGCGTAGCAGGTCGTAGACGCTGGCGACCCACAGCAACATCGGGATCAGCGCGGCGATGGTGACGCCGTCGAGCAGTTCGAGGATCCGCTTGGTCACCGGCGACACCCGGCGCACACTCGCGGTGGCCCCCACGACGATCAGCGCGACGATTCCGAGGGCCAGATATCCGGCCAGCACCAGCCACGCGGCATCCGGATACCACAGGCACAGCCGGATCATCACGCCGGTCGGGATCGCGACAACCGCCGCCAGCAGCGCCCATGCGCACCACCGTTCGGCGTACAACCGGGACCGAAATGCGCAGATCGCGACCACCAACGTCGCGACGATCATGCTGTGCACGAAGAAATGGCCTTGCACCACAACGCCGATCGCGCCGATCGACAGCACAAGTGCGCCGGCCGTGACGAACCCGATCAGCAACCGCTTGGCCAGTTGACTGCGCTCGTGCAGTCGCGCGGCCGAATCCGGGACCGACGCGATGATCGCCTGCCAGGTCGGTGACTCCTCGTCGGTGCCTGTGGTCGCGACCGGGTCGAGTAGCTCGTCGTTCGTGACGGTCTCGCCCGGAGCCGGTATCGGCGGCAGCGCGATCCGGGCCACCGCGACCGTCAGCTTCGCCGCATTGGTCACCACGATCAGGCCGAACGCGATCGCACCCGCCGCCACCCAGTACTGCCAGCCGTAGCCGTACGCGATCGCCGCGGCGGTCACCGCGATCGCGGTCACCGCGGTGAACGACGCGACCTCGGCTCTTCGCCGCGGACCGCCGCGCGTCGCCAACGTCAACAGCAGCACCACGGCACTCGCACCCGCGATCTGCGGCGCCCCCAGCGAGTCCACCCCGCGGGGTAACGGCACCGCCAGTGCGACCGCGCCGGCGAGCGTCGGTATGGCCGCCGTCAACAGGCTTTCCGCCATGTCGAGGTTGCGGTAGCGGTTGGTGGCCAACGCGCTGCCCCCGAGCAGGCCCATACCCAGTACGCCGAGGGCCACCGCCCACCACCAGTCGTGGCCTGCCCGAGCCCACCCCACCAGTGTCATCACGGTGACGACGAGGGCAACCAACGGAATAGCAAGGCCGACAAAACGATTGAGCGCTGACCGGTCGAACTCCGGCGACTCGTCGAGCACCGCGATCGCGTCGATGACGTCCTCGACGAGCGGACGGTAGCGCTCGGTGCGGCTGACCGACACCAGGGTGAGCAGTGACCCGTCGACCACCCCGGCGTCGTCCAACGACTCGTCGAGCCTCAACGGCGGGGCACCCGGCCGGGCAAACGCCCATATCCCCTGTGCGGTGAAGTCGAAGCCGGCGAGGACGTCTTTGGGGGTGTCCTCGAGCAGTTCGGCCAGCACGGACACCGTCTCGTCGATGTAGGTCTCGATCGGCGCGGTGGCAGGCAGCACCAGGTCGGTCATCCGCCGCCCGGTGAGGATCGTGACCCGGGTGGTCGACGGGCGGCCGGGCGTGACGCTCGACGCCGATGATGCTGCGGCAGTGGACGTCAACGCCGTTCAAGCCTGTCGAAGTCATCGGACAGGGCCGCCGCCAACTCGACGATCCTGCGTCGGAACGTCTTGCCCAGCAGGTCGAGTTGGATTTCGGTGCCCGCCGCGATGTGCTTGTCGAAGGGCAGCACGACGACGCGGCCCGGCGGGACGTGACGCTCGAACTGCGCGACCAGGTCTTCGACATCGATGTTCGGCTTGCCCGGGACGACGTGGTTGATCACCACACACGAGCGGCCGAGGAGATCCTGATATCCGTTCTGCCGCAACCAGTCCATCGTCATCGCGGCCTGCCGGGCACCGTCGATCGAAGCGCTCGCGACGATCACCAGACCCGAGACCGTCGACAGCACGCCACGGGCCGCGGGCTGGAACAACCCCGCACCGCAGTCGGCGAGCACGAGGTTGTAGTAGCGCGACACGACGTTGGTCACGCCCTTCCAGTCATCGTCGTTGAACTCGCGGCGCGCACCGCTGTAGTCCTCGCTCGACAGCACCTCGAGGTTCGCGGCGTTCATGCTGGTGTATGCGCGAATGTCGTTGTAGCGCGCCAGTTCCTTGTCGGCGAGCAGGTCGGCGACGGTGGCAGCGGACTGGCGGCCCGCGCGGTCGGCGAGGTTGCCGCCGTCGGGGTCTGCGTCCACGGCGAGGATGCGGTCGCCGCGCACCTTGCTCATCGCCGATCCGAGCGCAACGGTGACGGCGGTCTTACCGACGCCACCCTTGAGCCCGAAAACGCCGATCTGGTAGGAATCGCGGGCATTGCGGCGGATCCGGGCGTGCAACTCCATCTCGTAGAGCTCATCGGGCGACAACCCGAGGTTGATCCGGGTCAGCAGGTAGAGCAGGTGGCGCCAGCCCCGCTGCGAGGGCATCTTCACCGCCGACTTCACCCCGACGTGGGATAGCGCATCGATCGCGCGGTGATTGCCGATCGTGGCCGCCGATGTCTGAGCGGGCGCGGTCAGACCGCCGCCCATGTCGGGCTTCGATTCCGCGAAGTGCTGGCTCGGAGGCGGGGCGGGGGCAGGTCGCGGCGCCGGTGTGGGCGCCGGCCGCGGCTGCTCGAAGCGCGCACCCGTCGGTGCGCCGGCCGCCGGGACCCGCATCATCGAATTCGGTTGCCGCTGCGGGCCCGTCGAACGCGTGGGTGGCATCTGAGTGGTGATCTCGGTGGACCGCATCGGCGGTGCCTGCCCCGTCATGGTCTGGGCGACAGGCATCGTTGGCCCGGTCAGCTCGGCCGAAGCCGTGGGTCCGGTCAACTCGGCCGAAGCCGTCGGCCCGGTCGACTCGCCGGCAGCAGGCCCGTTGGGGGTGGCCGGCGGAGCGGGTGCCGGCGTGGGTGGTGGCGCCGGTGGGGTCGTGAGCGTGGGCGCAGCCGAACCACCGGCAGCGGAGTCACGATCCGTTGCGTCATCGTCGGCTGTCTGGACAGCATCTCCCTTGGAGTGGAATAGCCGGTCATAGTCTGCCGACATGGGTACCTCTCAATGTTGTCGGTGAGTGCGACGCACCAGGTGGGCAAGACCCCCCGAGGGACGAGCTTGCCCACCCGTGCGCAGGATTATCCGCCGAATGAACCGCTGATGCACCGTTCGGCATTGGCCATGACGCCGCCGGTGCCGCCGGCCTCTGCGACTGCAATGGCGAGGTTCTTGAGGGCAGCGTTGAGTTCCGTCGAAGTGCTGTCCCACCGCATCTGGACGGCCTGGTAGGCCTCCGAGCCTTCGCCGCCCCAAACGGTTGCGAGCGTGGTGAGAGAGCTTTTGCCCTCATGAAGCAGCGTCTCGGTTTGCGCGACGGCACTTTGTATTTCTTCCGCCCCCGCATCGATCGCCGCAAAGTTGTAGATCTTCTCGTCAGACATGTTGTGTACTCCGTTCCTGTCGTGGTCGGTTCTCAGATGCCCATGGCGCCGGTGATGTTGCCGGCCTGGTCCTCGTCGGTGGAGCCGTACTGCACCCCGGCGGTCTGGATGTTGGCTGAGATCTCGTTCAGCTCGTTGATCTGGCGTGTCGCTGCCTCCTGGAAGCGCAGCAGGGCCGTCTGCGCGGCGGTGCCGGCCACCCCGTGGAAGTTCGGACGTAGGGCCTCGCCCGTCGACTCGACGTAGCGGATCACAGCCTGAAGCTCCCCGCTGATTCGTTCGAAGTTCCCTGCCTCTTTGACGAGGACAGCAACGTCAGTTTTCAATGCCATGCTGGATACTCTTTCTTTTTTCCTGTGTCCTCACCAAATTTGTTCCGAATGGCGAGTCTTTCCGACCGGGTGGCCGGGAAGTCTTGGTGGACGATCACCAGTCGTCGTCCTCGTCTTCGCCGAGGTCCTGCGGCAGCACCCGCGGCGCCGTCAGCCCCTGCCTGCTTCCGCCGCTGCTGCCGCGCTGGCCCATGTGCGCCATCGGCCCCGCACCGCCGCCGGCGCCGACCGGCGCCAAGCCGCCCCCGCTTCCGCCTGCCGCGGCCCCAGGCGTGGGCGAAACGGCTGACGGCGATCCGATCAGGCCGGCCATCAGAGGAGTGCGCGCCAGCGTCCCGCCGGCACCGGGCAGCGACGCCGCGCGCACCAGACCGGCGCCCGATGTGGCGCCCGAGCCGCCGGCCAACGGGTGATTCGACAACGGGCTGGCTCCAACCAGGCCCGCTTGCATCTGCTCGCTGCCGAGGCTGCTGCCCAACTGGCTGAACAGCGAGGTGACCTGTTGCAACGGTTGGGCCACCTGTTGCACCGGTTGCATCACCATCTGCATGCCCTGCTGCGGCAGTTGAGCCAACGTCGAACCCAGCTGCGAGGCCATCTGCATGCCCATTTGCGTGCCTTGTTGCATCATCTGGTCCGGATGCGTCGACTGCTGAGCGAGGTTGTCGGCTTTCTGCACCTGGCCCTGCGCACGCTGACCCGCCATGTTGGCCGTAGCCGCGCCGCGGCCGGCCTGCAGCACCGCTGACTCGAGCGTGGCTTGCGCAGCCACCTGGGCAATCGCCGCATTGGTCAGCGCCGCCGCAGGGACCATGGCCGCTGCCTGGGCGACTCCCTGGGCCGTGATTGCCGCGTTCATGCCGGGCATCACGATCGGCTTGGCCGGCATGATCGGCTCGAACAGCATGTTCAGAGCCGTTTCGGCCTGGTAGACGTCCATGGCGCCGGCCGCCTGATTCCACATGCGGACGAAGTAGTCAAACTCGTTGATGCCGATCGGCACCGTATTGACGCCGAGAAAGTTGGTGGCCTCGAGCACCGCGTGGGTGACGTGGTTCTGCTCGATCTCCGGCAGGGGCGGCGTGGTGGTCATGGCCAGGTTGTAAGAGTTCGCCTGCGCCGTCGCCTGCAACGCCCGCTTGTGCGCCTGGGCGGATACGGTCCGCAGCCAGATGACCATCGGCATGGTGGCCGACACGGCTTGTTCACTGGCCAAGCCACTCCATACCGACGCGAGGGTGGCAAGGCTGGCGGCCAGTTCGTCGGCCTGCGTTTCCAGCAGTATCGCCAAGGCCTCCCACCCCGCGGCAGCTTGCAGCATCGGCGCCGGGCCGGCGCCGGCCATCAGCCGCGCAGTGTTGAATTCTGGCGGCAAGGCATGCCAGAACATCGTCTAGGTCTTCCCTCGGTCTCGAGTGAGCGTGCGAAATGGATGCGAATGAAGCGGGTTGACAAATGCAACCCGTGCGGTCAGAACGTTGCGGCGTTTGCGCTGTCGATCGCCGCGTAGGTACCGGAGATCTCAATGACCGCCGCGCCCATCCGGGCCAGTTCCTCTTGCGCGAATGTGTTCATCGCGAGCGTTTCCACGCCCTCGGCGGCGAACGCGGCAGCCGCCTGGGCCGACACCTCGTCGGCCCCCGCCGGAACCAGTGCGGTGACCGCGGCGCCGGCGGTCGTGCCCCCGGCCAGACCGCGCGCCCCGTTAGCGACTACCTGTCCACCGACTCCTACGGCACCCGGGTTGTGCATCAACGGCTGCATTTGCAATCTCTCCTCATTACGTTCGAACTGAATGCATATGAATTTGTGCACCACTCAGGCGCGGTTGCTGCAGAGCCCGCAACGGGCCTTGATTCCCTCGCCAGCGGCTCGTCGTCGAGTTTGCTGGCGTGTTCTGGAAATATCCTAACCGCGCTCAGAGGGTGCTCATTACACAAGTTCTTCCGGCGGATCGACATAGGCCGCCTGGATGACTTCTTTTCCGTCCGGTGAGATGAGAAATCCCTGGCCAGGCGGTCGCCGCTTGAGTTTGATCTCACTGGACGGAAATTCCTGCTTCTCACCCGAGAGGAACAGCGTCGGCGAACCGGCGCCGTATGCAACGCCGACGAACTTGTCCATGGTCGCGCGGTGGGCCTGGCTCATCTGGCAGGTCACGATGAGATGCAGGCCGATGTCGGCGGCCGCGGGCAGTAACGGGAACAGCGGGGCCATCGGGGGCACCACACCGCCGGCGGCGACGATCATGTGCCAGTCGTCGACGAGCAGCACCACGTCGGGGCCGCTCCACCAGGACCGGGCGCGTAATTGCGCCGTGGTGAGGTCGGCGGGCGGAAGCCGCTTCTTGAGGTTGATGGCCAGCGCCTTGATGGCCTCCTCCAGGCTCGCGCTGTTGCGGTTCACGGCGCCCGCCGCGAGCAGGTGGGACTGCGGTACCGCGTCGAGCAGGCCCGACCGGAAGTCCGCCAACATGAACCGCACCTGCTCCGGGCTGTTTCGCGCACAGATCGCCTGCGCGACTGCATGTGCGATCCGGGTCTTGCCCGACTTGGGCGCACCGAAGACCAACAGATGCGGGGTGGTGTGCATGTGGTTGTAGGCGACGCTCATATCGGACTCCCGAAGACCGAGCGGCACCGTCCACCGGGTGCGGTAGTCGGCGTCCGGTCCCGGCGGGTTCGGATCGAGGTCGCGCAGGTAGATGCGATCGGGTAGGACGCGCACCTTGGGTGCCTGATCGGTGTGCCGGGCGGTGACGACCTGGACCGCCTCCGACATCGCGCGGACGAGATCGTCCGCGCTGTGCACACCGTCGAGCCGCGGCACGCCCATCATCAGGTGGTGTTTCTCCATCGAGATCGCGCGGCCGGGCCGGTTGGCCGGGATCTCCCGGGTGATGCGGTCGATCTGGGTCTCGTTCACGTCGCCGAGCCGGAACTCGACCTTCGTGCCGAGGTAGTCGCGGATACGTGACTTGAGCTCGGTCCACCGCGGCGTCGAGATCACGGTGTGCACGCCGAACTGCAGACCCTGTCCGGCCAGATCCTGCACCACCGGTTCGAGATCGGGGAACTCGGCGACGAAGGCAGGCCAACCGTCGATCACCAGGAACACGTCACCGAACGGATCGGCAGCCAGGGGATGGCTCGCGTCGTCGCGCATCTGACGGTAAGCCGCCATCGACCCGACCCGGTACTGCTTGAACAGCGCTTCACGCTGGCGCAGAACGGCTTTCATCTCCGCGACGACTCGGTTGACCCGATCCGGCTCCGAACGCGTCGCGACACCACCGACATGCGGCAGGTCCTCGAGATACATCAGGCCGCCGCCGCCGAGGTCCACGCAGTAGAACTGCACCTGCCGGGGCGTGTGGGTCGCGGCGGCCGACAGGATCAGCGTCTGCAGGAAGGTGGATTTTCCGGTTTGCGGTGCACCGCCGACAGCGATGTTGCCGCTGGCCGACGACGTGTCGATGCCCCACACCTCCTGGCGGTGCCGGCGCGGCTCGTCCATGATGCCCAGCCCGAAGCGCAGCGGTTGGCGCTGGTGGTCGTTGGCGATCAGCTCGTTGACCGGCACCGGATCTGCCAACGGCGGCAGCCACATTCGATAAGCCCGGATCTCACCGGTCGTCAACTGGTCGAGAACGACCTCGCGCAGCACGCGCTCGTCCGGCTCGATGCTCATGACCTCACCGTCGTTTCGAGAATCGGAGCCGCGGTGAACTGGCGGATCTGCAACCGGCTCTGCCCGTTGGTCCGCGGTCGCACTTCGCCGTTGTCCTGGTGCGCCGCCGTGGGCACATAGTTGACCCCGGTGTAGACACTGTGGAACTTGATCGGATCCTCCATGCCGACGCGGAGGAAGCCGACACCACTCTCTTTGTTCGTGATGTACTGCGCCTCCGGCGTTCCGATCACCGCCTTGGATTCGGCCGAACTGGTGGTGCGCAGGGCGATCCGGTAAGTCAGGTTTGGTTCGAGCTTGTCGATGCGCACTCCCCCGGTGTTCAGCGATTGCGTCGCCAGCAGCAGATGCACACGCAGCGACCGCCCGACGCGGCAGATGCGATCGAACAGCGCGATGAAGTCGGGGTGGTTCTGCAACAGTTCGGCGAACTCGTCGACGACGACGAAAAGGGTTGGCAGTGGTGGCAGATCGGCTCCGCGCTCACGGTGCTTCTCGTACTCGGCGACGCCGGACAGCGCACCCGCAGCACCGACCTGCATACCGGCTTGGCGCAGGATCGACTGCCGACGGTCCAGTTCGCCGCTGAGCACCTCACCCATACGGCTGACAAGTTCGGCTTCCTCTTCCATGTTGGTGACGACGGCCGCGGTGTGGGGCAGTTTCTCCATCCCCAAAAACGTCGAGCCACCCTTGAAGTCGGTGAGCAACAGGTTGATCTGGTCGGGGTGGTGGGTGGCCGCCAGCGACAGGATCAGGGTCCGGAGGAACTCGGACTTACCCGAACCCGTTGTGCCGATCAGCATCCCGTGTGGGCCGGCGCCGAACTCGGCACCCTCCTTGATGTCGAGGTGCATGATGTCGCCGGTCTTGAGCTCGTGCCCGAACGGGATGCGCAACCGGTCGCGGTCGGTGTCGGTGAACATCCGCCATCGCGCGGGTGTCACTTCCTCGATCGTCTGAGCCCCGACGAGTTGGTGCCACTCGGTCGCGACCTTCTTCTGCACCCGCACGCTCTTGTCGATGATCGTGCCGGTGATCGACCAGCCGGCCAGTTTCCGCGCGACACCAGCGGCCTGCCCCGGCGTCAGGTGATCGACCGTCGAGGTGACCAGTCGAAACGTCTGGTTGGGCAGCCGGTCGTCGGCGGTCCCGTCGGCCGCCACGCGGATGCGGTATGCCGACCCCTTGTGGTTACCGAGGGTGATCACCGTGGCCCCGGCCCGGCCGTCGACCGGGAAACCGGCCCTGCCGCCGGTTAGGTCGACGACGACGACGTAGGGCCCGCTCGGCGCGGCGTCGGCGGTGTGCGGTCCGCGTGCGGTCAGGTCGCTCAGCCCGTCGGGACGGGTGAAGATCATCCGGGTCGCCCCCGCTGCGTCGGCATCGGTCTGATGCTGGACATGCGGTAACCACTTGAGCCACGCCCAGTTCGGGTCTTCGGGATTGTCGGTGAGCACGCGGATCTGCAAGAGGTCCGGCGGATGGAACACGGCCAGATGGCAGACCATCGCGGTCAGCAGACCCGCGGCGCCGGCCAAATCGCCGCCGATGGCGATCGTCGGAAAGGTGCGCAGCTGCAACAGTTTCGGGCAGTCGTGAATCAGGCCGTGCGTGCGCAGGAACTTGGTGACCCACATGTGGCTCACCGGCTCCAGATGCGGCTGCGGCGCCCCCTGCGGGCCGGCCAACTCGCCGCCGACGGCGGGCTTGAGCAGCCGGTCGACCGCGGGTTCGGCGCCCAGCCCGATCCGGGTGGCGGCAAAGAAGTCGGCGTTGGTCTGCCGTGACCACTGGCGGTTCGTGCCGACGATCGACAGCAGGTCTTCCGGATGGGGAGCGTGGTAGTTGAAGAACGCCACCTGCGCGGCCGCCGACGAGGTGACCCGCGTACGGAGTCCGGCCAGATAGCGAAGGTACTCCTTGCGGTCGGCGTTGATCTCGGGCACGCGCTTGCCGCCGGGCCCGCCGCCGGCCATAAACCCGACCGTGGCCATGATCATCATCAGCGGCATCATCAGCATGTACGGCGACAGTTGCCGGATACCGGTGAAAATCATGATCGCGATCATTCCGAGCATGCCGCCGCCCATCACCCAGGGCAGCGCCTTCTGGATCCCCGAGGGCGGAATCTCGACGCCGAGGTCGTCGGGCGGCGCGACGTTGACCTCGCCGGGCGTCAGCCGCGGCCCGCGCTTGATGATCGGGGTGAACTTCTTGGTGGTCATCCGCCGCCTCCGGTCTGGGACGTGGCCGGCCGGGCGGAGCCTTCAGGGCTGTCGCCGACCTTGCGCGGGTTGGGATCCGGAGGCAGGGTGTCGTGTTCGATCAACGCCGCCTCCTTCGACAGCACCGGCCCGTCGACCAGGAGCCCGACCACCTGCCACGGTGCGGTGCCCGGCGCGCTCAGACCCAGTGCGTTTCCGGTGTCCTCGTTGGGCACGCCATACCGCACGCCCTGCGGATCGACGTAGTAGAGGCTCTCGCCGTACCGCGGATCGGGCGACTGCAATCGCAGGTACTTTCCGCCGTCGATGTAAATGGTTGCATCACCGCCGATCTGGCTGATCCCGGTATTCATCGCCGACGCCGGTATCGGCAACCGCCGACCCGCGATCACCGTCGTCTTCGGCGCCTTGTCGCCGGCTTCGCGCTGCCACGCCCAGCACAGCGTCGGGTCGTCCTGGCGCAGCAGGATGTCCAACGGCTTGTCGGGCAGCGGTGAGGCGAAGACATGCTCGGCGATGTCGGTGACCACGCTGGCTTCCACCGACGGCGGGGTGACCAGACCGTAGGAGTTGGTGGCGCGGATCGCGGCGGCGGTGGTGTCGTTCACCCGCGCGATACCGTCTGGTAGCACCACGAAATGCTGCTCGCCGTCTTCGGTGAGCGCTTTGAAGACCGCGCCGATCACCAGATTCGGCGGCAGCCCAACGGTGTTCGGCGCCCCTGCGCGCGGAATGTCGGGCAGCCGCCACGGCCCGGCGTTGGGCAGGGCGTTGAACAGCCCTTCCGAGATCGGCGTCGCCCTGGCGGTGACCGGGATCCCCACCGCGGAGGTGACCGCACGGTCGGCCAGATCGATGTCGTGCCTACCGCTTTCGGTGACCAGCCAGCTGTCGTTCTCGTAGGTCACCAGCATGCCCTGGTTCGGGCGCATCGGTCCGACCGACGCGTCGGTCACCAGTGGGCGCACGATGACCGACGTTTCGAGGTTCGGCGTCACGCTTTCGGGCTTGGTGACGGTGTCACACAACGTCCACATCGAGTTTGCGCCGCCGACCGGTGTCGCGTACGGCGCCCCGGGAATTCCGATGGGCTGACCCTTCGGCATGCGGTTGAGCTCGTCGGACTTGACCGCGGAGGGCGTCCCTGCGTTCCCGAGGACGAGCCGTGCCGAGGTCAGGTTGTACACCGGTCGCAGCTGATCGCTGCCGGGAAGCACGACGTAGAGCTGATTGGTGCTGCGGTCGACGAGAAGTGTGTCGCCGCCGCGCTTTCCGAGCGGCTTGAAATACGCCAACAGCGCCGCACCCAGGCAGATCAGAACCGCGATCACGATGCCCGCGGACACCGCACGACTGTAGAACTGCAGCGGGTCGTCGAACATCCGGGTGTCTCTGCGCACGATTGCGTGCTCGACGCGGCGCAGCAGAAAGCGCCAACCGCTGACCTGCACCTTCGTGGTGAGCCGAAAACCCGCCATGACTAATCGCCGATGTTCAGCCGTGCGTGGACCGCGCCGATGGCCGCGGCCATGTCCTCACCGTTGATCTCGCTGAGCTGTTCGACATCGAGGCCCTCGACGTCGAGCGAGCGGGCCAGCCGCATGTCACGGTTCTGTTCACCGGCCTCGACCAGCTGCCGTGCGTAGCGACCGTTACCGGCGATGTCGAGCGCCGGCTTGCCGTTCAACGCCCGCCGGCTCAACAAGGTGGCGGCCTCGAGGACCTGCTTGACCGCGTGCTCGTCCAATGCCGAGTCATTGGCCTGGGCAATGACTTTGGCGATCTCCACGATCTCGTCGGGGGTGTACGAGTCGAATTCGATGCGGGTGGCGAAACGCGACCGAAGGCCGTCATTGGACTCCAGCAGGCGGTCGATGTCGGCGCTGTATCCGGCGATGATCACCACGAGCCGGTCACGGTCGTTCTCCATCCGCGCCAACAGCGTGTCCAGGGCCTCCGTACCGAACGGGTCGGTGCGCCCGTCGCGTTCCTGCACCAGCGTGTAGGCCTCGTCGATGAACAGCACCCCACCGAGTGCGCGGTCGATGGTCCGGCTGGTCTTCACCGCCGACTGCCCCTCGTACTCGGCGACGAAATCCTTGCGTGAGGACTCGACGAGCTTCGGCTCGCTGGTCACACCCAGTCCGGCCAGAATGTTGGCGACCACGCGCGCGATCGTCGTCTTCCCTGTGCCGGGCGGTCCGGCGAAGATCATGTGCTTGGAGCCCTGCGCCACCTTCATGCCGCGGGCCGCGCGGATCTTGGCCATCTGCGTGGCGGCGCGGTACGCCTCGATCTGTTCCTTGACCCGCGTGAGCCCGATCTGGCGGTCGAGTTCGGCCTGCGCGTCGGCCAGCAGTCGGTCGCGACCGGAGGTGTCGGCCTCGACGCTGGCCGGATCCCAGGGATCTTTGCGCGCGGCTATCTTCTCCGCGGTGGTCGTCGTCAGCCGGTACGACGGATCGCGCAGCGCTGCAACAACTTTCGGTTCCGGATGGGTCGCCTGCAACCACTCCAACAGTGCGACCGCGGCGTCTTCGTTGCCCTGGCCGCGGCGGGTCATCGCCAGGAACCACGCGATAGCCGGTGCGCACGCCTCCCCGGCGGGTGCGGAGTTGGATTCGGTCAGCCGTCGCTCGGCCTCGGTGAACAGCCCGAGGTTGGCCGCCGCGACGCCGTGCGCGACCCCTGCCGCGGCCGCCAGGAACTTGTCGGGCCAGCCGGCGGCGCTGCGCACCTGATCGATCACGTCGGTCCAGCGTTCGGCGGCACCGTAGACGACCGCTTTCAGCCAGGCCACCAGATGCTCGGCGCCCGCCGTCGGGACGTCCTCGAGCGCCTCCATGGCGTCGGTGTAGTTACCGACCGACGCCTCGTTGGCCGCGAACCCCATCGTGATGGCCAGCGGCGAATTGACCGGATAGGTGATGTCGCCGAACTGTCCGCCGATGGGCACGCGGGCGTTGAGGCTGTTCATCGAGATCTCGGCCGAGCCGGCGAGCTGACCGAAGTTGGCACGTGAGTACCAGGCCCGGAACAACGTCACCCGGTCGGTGTCGCCGCAACGGATCCGGCCCACCCACGCATCGCAGGCGGACTCGTCGAGAGTCGTGATCTCGGTGAAGATCTCGAACGAGCGCGCGGGGGCGCTGGGCAACATGCCGACCGCGCTGGCGAACAGGCTGGCCAGGTGCTCACTCATGGTCATCCGGGTATCTTGTCGCGAACACCCGGGCGCGCTCGGCGCGGGCCTGTTCCGGACTCGGTAGGTCGAGGTCACGGCCGAGAAAATCGCGCGTCGCCGCGTCATCGTGGCCTTGTGCGCGCATGCCCTCGAGCATGCTGGTGAACTGCGCCGACTTCGCGTCCTGGCTGGCCAGACCGGCGATGACGACGATCTCGGCCGCGAGTTCGTCCTCGGTGAGTTCGCTCGCCTTCGGCGAGAGTTCTATCCCGGCGACCCGTCCGTCGGGAAAGGCGCTCACCGTCACGGTGCCCGGCGGGTTGGTCACAGTGACGGCCGGAACCGCCGAAGCGCCTGCGACGGGTTCGACATGTGCGTCAAGATCCCAGGCGTCGAGATCGGAAGGCTCTGCGCGCTCGGTGCGGACGCCGGATTCGGACGCGGCCACGTCGCCACGCTCGTCGTCGTGTCCCAATGGGGGTGACTCACCCACCATGTGCTGCCTTCCTCACGTCGAATCAATCCCGGCCGGCGTCTGCTGGCTCTGCCGTGGTGTTCTCGAACCACTTGCCCGACGGCAGGAACTCGATCAGCCCGTCCAGCGCGCGCTGCAGGTTCTCGGTGCTGCCCGGCAAGAAGCTTCCGTACAGTTCGCCGCTGACCCGGCGCGGAATCGACACGATGCGTCCATGCTTCGAGTCGAGCACGCCGGCCGCGACGTCGGCCTGGGTGGAGGTGCCACCCGGATGCCGCTCGATTGCGGTGATCTCCACCCAGCTCTCCGGTTCAGCGACGATGTCGGCGTAGGCGCGCGCCGAAGCCGGTGCCACGCCATAGGCGGCAATCTGATTCGCGCTTCGGCAAGCCGCGAGTTCGCTCGCGCGGCCCGTCAGCGGTTCCACGTCGGCCGCCGTCGCGGTGCCGAGCACCGTCGTCACCATGCCCGCGAGGCCCACTTGCGGTGCCACCCGCTGCAGCACGAGCATGTCGCCGTCGCGGGCGGCCACCACGTGGCGGGCGCCCTTGCGGCACACCACGAAGCGGACCATCTTGCCGCCGACGTCGCGGCGCCACCACCGGCCTTCCAGAGTGCGGTCCGCCCGGCTCAGCGAGTCGACCATCGCTGCGACCTCGGGGTGCGGTTCACCAAAGAAATCGAGCACGCCTTGTTCCATGAGGTCCCGGGACACCTGCTCCCACACCTGCTCACGCAGTTCCGGCTGCGGAATGTTCGGTCGGATACCCAGCGCGGTGGGAAACTCCATCAAACCCAGCCGGTCGGCGATCACCAGCATGCCGTCGATGGTGACCTCGACTCCGACGACATCGTCGATATGAGTGGCGTCCGGGCTCACGGCCGAACCTGCCGCATCTGTGCGTTCAGCGCCGAGCCCGCCGAATCGTCGGTCCGGTCGTAGCGCGCTGCGGCGTCGGTCAGTTTGTCGCACAAGGCTGCCGAGGCGTCGGCGATGTTTGCTCCTGCGCTGCGTCGGGACGCCAGCACGGAATCGAGCGCACTGGCGGTCGGCGCAGCGATGCTGCCGTGGGTGCTCCTGACCGCCGCGTCGACGCCCTCGGGCCGAAGCGTTGCCACGCGGGCGTCGGCGGCCGCGGTGGCTTGCCGCTCGGCCAGTTCGCCGAGGTGTGCCGCGGAGACGCGCAGTTCGTCGCCGGACATGAGGCTCCGCCTCTCCTTTGTCGTTGTGTGGTGAGGGCGCGGCGGCCGGCCCTGGTCGCGGACCACCGCACGTACACCGGCTCACTCGTTTTGCCACGGGTCACGCACGCGCCGCTTGGACACACCCGCGGAAACCCCTTCGCCGGAGTCAGCGTACCAGCGGTTCGACACCGCCGATCTCACCAATTTCGTCCGCCGACGGGGCGCCGTCCGGTGCCCGGCTCACCGCTCTCAGTTAAGTCTCATGCTGGCATTCATTGCGGCATAAGCCGCGTTACGCGATTTACAGCAAATCGTCTCGTCGGTATCCCCCATCTCACCCGCAGGCAACGGCCGCCAACCGGCGCCAACGTGGACAACCGGCACCCGCAACGTTCTCGGTCGATCAGCGCGTGACCGCGGGACCGCTCCGCGCCTCGCGCCACCCCGGCCACTGTGTTAGCTGCGCGGCGGATCCAGCGGACCTTCTCGCGGTGTGGTTGATACTTGGACAGGGCCATTAACCGATATCGGTGAGGAGATCGCATTGACCGACCGCGATGACGCGTTGCGGAAAGAACTCGGCTGGACAGGCCCCGAAGAAGCCGGCTTCGAACCGTCGCCGACCGATTCCGAGCCGACGACACCATCGTCGGCGGTACCGGAGCCGGAACCGGCCCGGCGTAGCTTTCGCGAACAGCCGGCTCCGTTCGGGCCGCCGCCGGATGCGCTGCGCGATACCGGACCGGTGGCCACCGGTGGCCGGTCCGAACCCCCCGCATGGGGTCAATTGACCAGGCATCTGCCGCCGCCACCGCAGCGACCGAATCCGCCTCCGCAGCAGCCCGGTCAGCCGATGCCCGGTCAGTGGTCCGGCCCGGCATTCGGTGGGCAGGCCCGGCCGGCACCCCCACCGCCCGCCGGCTCGTATGCCGAGCGGATCAGGCCCGACGAGTTGGTTCCGCCGCGGCGAGTGCCCCCAACCAGGGGTTGGCGCTACCTGCTCTACCGGGCCACGTTCGGTCAGGTGAACCTCGGGCCGGGCCCCGACGAGGTCCGGCAGTCGGCGTTGGAAGCCAAGATCCGGGGTGCGCTGCGGGGTCACTACAAGATCGGTGTGATGGGCAAGGGCGGGGTCGGTAAGACGACCGTCTCGGCCAGCATCGGCTCGGTATTCGCCGAGTTGCGCCAGGACGACCGGGTGGTCGCGATCGACGCGGACACGGCCTTCGGCAAGCTCGGGAGCCGGGTCGACCCGAGGGCGCAGGGCTCGTACTGGGAACTGGCTGCCGACCAGCACCTGGAGACCTTCGCCGATGTCCGTAACCGGGTGGGCAACAACGCCGCGGGCCTGTTCGTGCTGGCCGGGGAAACCACCCCCGCCCGTCGCCGCGTGCTCGATCCGGCGATCTACCGGGAGGCGACCTCCCGGTTGGACCGCTACTTCACGATCTCGATCGTCGACTGCAGTTCGACGATGGACTCGCCGGTGACCCAGGAGGTGCTGCGCGACCTGGACGCGATGGTCGTGGTGTCGTCCCCGTGGGTCGACGGCGCAGCGGCTGCGGGTCAGACGCTCGACTGGCTGGCCGCCCGCGGGTTGACGGGACTGTTGCAGCGCACCGTCGTCGTCCTCAACGACTCCGACGGACACGCCGACAAGCGCACGCGTTCGGTTCTGGCACAACAGTTCTCGGGCCAAGGTCAGCGGGTGATCGAGGTACCCTTCGACGGACGTCTGCGGCCGGGCGGCGTCATCGACGGAACCACCGAGATGTCCGCGAAAACCCGGCGCCGGTTCCTCGAGATCGCCGCCGCACTGGCCGATCACTTCCCCACCACCGACGACCGCAGCCGGGAACGGCACTGACGCTGCGGCTCAGGCCAGGTCGGTGATCAGTGCCTCGATCGCCTCGGCGGCCGCCGACGAGACCGGCTGTTCGGCTTCGGCTCCGACGATGTCGTCGTCGGAGACGCCGGCGGCTTGGGCGGTTTCGGAGATCGTCAGGTTCGCGCCGCGGCGGGCGGCATAGACGCGCTGGCCGAGCGTCGCGCCCGGCGACCGTGCCGCGCGCAACATCAGGTCGTCGTACCGCTTCCGCACCGCGCTCAGCGCCTTGATCAGCGGCGGCGTCACTTTGCTGATCCGCGCGGCCCTGGCCGCCACCGCTTCCAGCTGGCGCAGATCGGCGAGGATCTTGGCGGATCTCGGCCCGAACTGAGGTTCGTCCTGCGCGGGCAGCGCTGCGATCGCGGATTCGAAAGTGTTCACCGCCGTGATCACCGCCTGCGCGATCAGCGGCACCTCGTCGGCGGGCGGCGCCTGCGGGATGTCCTCGTCGCCGCCTCCGACGGGTTCACCCTGCCGGATCCGCGCGATTGTGCCCGGTGGCCAGCGCAGTACCTCTTCGAGCTTTGCTCGGGTGCGTTCTCGCGGCCAGCTCCTGCCCTTCTCGAAGGCGATGAGGGCGCCGGCGTTGATGATGCCGTCGGCGGCGAGGCTGCGCTGGCTGATGTTGAGTTCACGACGCCGTGCCGCGGCCGCCGCACCCGCGCGAACCATGCCGGCATCGGACGCCTCAGTCGATCGATCGATCGACTCCGGGTTGGTCATGGCGCGGCGGTCCTCGAGGGCGGGCGGGGCGAACGGTCCCGCAATCGTATCCGTAATCCGGTTCGGTGCTACGGCTTGGGGCCGTGTGGCGGCCACCGAATCGTATCGATGCTGTGGTTACGTTCGTCGCAACAACACAAGCAATGCTACGTTTCTGCAGCGTGTCAACCGTCTAATATGCAGTTCAACCTGCTTTTCCGTTCCAGCCGCTTCGCCTCGTTCATTCATAACTGTTGCATCGCTATGGTTTGTCCGCTACGTTTTCTGCTATTGCGGCACATGCGCCGCGGACAGCGCAGAGGAGCACATTGATGAACAGCATCGGGAACAGCACTGAATGGGACGAAATCCCCGTGGGCGCCTGCACCCGGGACCCGGAGCGGTGGACCACCTCGGCCGACGAGCAGGCCAAGGCGATCTGCCGGTCCTGCCCGCGGCGCTGGCTCTGCGCACGCGAAGCCTGCGAGTTACCGCGCGCCGAAGGCCTCTGGGCGGGTATCTACGTGCCGGAGGCCGGCCGCGGTCGCACGTTTGCCTTGCGGCAGTTGAAATCGTTGGCCGAACAACACGGCTATCCCGTGCGCGACCGCCGGTTCTACGCCGAATCGGCCTGACCGTCGTCGCCCGCCGCCGGATCGGGGGGTCGGCGGCGGGCGGCCCGCGCTGTCGCTACGAGCGGCCACTCGCCGAGAAGCGCAATGGCGGCACCGTCCCCTCTTCCGTCACCCGCTGCTACCAGGTGTCGACGAAACCTCGGCCGGCACGCGGTTGCACATGCCAGGTGGCACCGCCCCGGGCGGCGGCCAGCGTGTCGATGACGACGTCACGGGTCTGCGCCGGATCGATCACGTCGTCGATCTCGAACAGCGCAGCGGCGTTGAGCGCCTTGGCGTTTTCCTGTGCGGCCGCCGTCGCCTGCCGGACGCGCTCCTCACGCTCGGCGTCATCGGTGATCGCGTCGAGTTCCTTGCGCATACCCAGCCGGACCGCGCCCTCCAGGCCCATCGGTCCCAGGTGCGCGCCGGGCCACGCCACCGTCAACAACGGTTCGCGCAGGCTGCCGCCGGTCATCGCCTGCGCACCCAACCCATACCCGCGACGCAGGATGACGGCGATCAGCGGCACCTCGAGCGCGGCGCCCGCCACCAACATCCTGGATGCGCGCCGGACCAGGGCCTCCGCCTCGGCCGCAGGCCCCACCATGTAGCCGGGGCAGTCGACGAGCGAGAGCACCGGGATCCCGAAGGCGTCGCACAGTTGCAGGAACCGGGCGGCCTTGTCGGCTGCGGCCGCGGTGATCGCGCCGGCCATCACCATGGTGTTGTTGGCGATGACGCCGACAGGGTGGCCGTCGAAACGGGTCAGCGCGGTCACCATCTCCGGCGCGAAACGCGGCCGCAGGAAGGTCACCGACCCCTCGTCGGCCAGGGTCTCGATGACCGGGGCGATCTGGTACGCCCGGCGCGCACGCTCGGGAACGATTGTGCGCAAGCGGGTTTGGTCGCCGACCGAGCCGGGCTCGACCGTCCCCTGGAAGTACCCCAGCAGTCGTTTTGTCACCGCGACGGCCTCGGCCTCGTCGGTGACCACCACGTCGACCACACCGTTGGGCGCCTGCATGCTGATCGGACCCACCTCGTCGGGTGGCACGTCGCCGAGTCCGCCGCCGGCAATCATCGCCGGCCCGCCCATGCCGATCGATGTGCCCTGCGTAGCCACGATCAGGTCCGAACATCCGGCGATGACGGCGTTTCCGGCGAAACAGCGGCCGTTGACGACCGCGATCCGCGGCACCACACCCGACAGCGCCGCCCACAGCTTGAAGGCGCGGGCGTCGAGCGCCGAGACCACCGGTATGTCGGTGTCGCCGGGCCGCCCGCCGCCGCCCTCGGCGAAGAACACCGCCGGCAGCCGCATTCGCTCGATCAGTTCGAACAGCCGGTCCTTCTTGCGGTGGCCCAGCGCCCCCTGTGTGCCGGCCAGCACGGTGTAGTCGTAGGACAACACCGCGCAGGCGCTGCGCTCGTCACCGAAGTGCGCCCCGTTGACGCGCGCCGTACCGGCCACCAGGCCGTCGGCCGGTGTGCGGGCGATCAGGTCGTCGAGCTCACGGCGGTGCCGCTGCGCGGCGATGGCGAACCTTCCGTACTCGACGAACGAACCGGCGTCGACGAGATCGGCGATGTTCTCCCGTGCGGTCCTCGCGCCGGACGCGTGCCGCCTGCCCACAGCCTCCGCGCGAGCCGCATCCTCGGTGAGCGCGCGGCGCCGCAACAGTTCAGCGTGGTCGTCGCGCAGCGACTCGTCACTCACGGCGTCCGATGCTAACCCTGTTCACATCGCCGAAGTTATGGGCAGGCGCTTCTCGGGGCTCGTCGAACGGTCGGCGCTCGCGCTCAGCGTGCGGGCATGACGAATTGGATCAACACAGTGAGCCGTCAACCTGGTGTCCGCGGGCGAACCCGGGGGTATAGAAGCAGACATGACGACCGACAAAACCGGGGCACCCACCGAGGTCACCGCCGAGTCCGACCGCTACACCATCGCCGTCGACGGTAAGAAGGTCGGGTTGGCCGAGTTCGCCGACCGTGACGGTCAGCGCATCTTCACCCACACCGAGGTGGACAGCGAATACGGGGGCCGCGGTCTGGCGACGATCCTGATCGGTGAGGCGCTGCAGAACGCCCGCGATGCCGGACTGCGCATCGTGCCGGTGTGCGAGATGGTGGCGTCCTACGTCGAGAAACACGAGGAGTTCGCCGGCGCCGTCGATCCGGTGACCGACGACGTCGAGCAGTGGCTGGCCGATCGTTAGGCGTGCTTGCCCGCTATCGTCTTCGCGGTGACGGCGGCGTTCTTCACCCCCGACGGTGATGCATTCGTGCCTGGACCGCTGGCGCGCGGTCCATGGGGACAGACGATCAGCGGCAACTACGTCGGTGGCCTCCTCGGTCATGTGCTCGAACGCGACGCGGCCGCACCCGAACTGCAACCGGCCCGCCTGACCGTCGACTTGTTCCGGCCCGCCGCGCTGGCACCGGTGCGCGCCGAGACCGCCGTCGTACGGCAGGGCCGGCGCCTCAAACTGGTCGATGCCGTCATGACCCAGGGCGACACGGTCGTCGCGCGCGCGACTGCTTTGTTCCTTCGCCGCGGCGCGCAACCGGACGACGACATCTGGACGTCACCGGTCACCATGCCCCCGCTGCCGCCGACCCCGGAACCCATCCCGTCCCAACTTTCGACACTGGTGTGGACCTACGGCAAAGCCGACCGCGTGCCCGGGCCCGGCGAGGGCCTGTCGAACTGGGAGCACTCGGGTCCCAAGCACATCTGGGTGCGCGATTTCCGGCAACTGGTCGCGGGCGCAGAGCTCACACCGTTCACCCGCGCCGCAATGGCCGGCGACATGGTGAGTTCGTTGACGCACTTCGGGCCCACCGGTCTGCAGTGGATCAACGCCGACTACACGCTCACGTTGGCCCGCCTACCGAAGGGGCCGTACATCGGGCTCACCGCGTTGTCTCACTACAGCGACGCCGGCGTGGCCACCGGCACCGCGACCGTAGTCGACGAATACGGGCCGATCGGCAGCGGCGTGGCCAACGCCCTGTCGAATCCCGGCTTCGCTCCGCCTCGCATGTGAGAGGCGCAGACGAAAACACCCCGCCGAGTCGGCGAGGTGTTCCCGGGTCGACTAAAGGTCAGCTGATGCCCACGACCTCCTGGGCGATATCGGCCAGGCGTGTCTGCGCAGCCGATACCAGCCGCTGGCGGTCCTTGTGCATCTCCTCGTAGGCGATGATGGTGCGGATGTCGGACGGATCGTCGAGATCCTTCACGGCGGCGACCGCATCGCTGAGGTTGAGCTCGTCGTACCCGGCAATCGGCAGCTCGTCGGCGTCGACGATGCCACCGGCCGCGCGCGCCTTGTGCAGCGCATTGGCCGCATCTCCGGCGCCCTCGCGGCGCACAACCCGCTCGGCACTGCGCAGCGCACCGTCGCGCGAGGCGCCGAGCGCCTTGAGCGTGATCTCGCTGACGCGCTGAGCGCGCTCGCGCAGATCCTCAACGGTCGGCCCCGCCGACCGCAGCAGCTCCGCGATCCGCTCAACCGACTGCGCCGACCACTGCCCCGGCAGGTTCACCAGCTTCACCGCGGTACCGGCGGCGGCCTGCAGCGGGGTGCGCTGCAACGCGGCCGGGCCGCCGAGCGCATCCTCGGCCAGCACGGTCGTCAGCCAGTTCACCGTCGCCGAGTGCGCGGTGATCAGCCGATCCGCAAGGTCCTGCACGTCCGGCTTCTTGGCGGCCACGGCGAGCGCCTTGACATAGCGGGCGCGATCCAGCAGCTGGTCCTCCAGCGCCAAGTCGCCCAGCAGCGCCTCGTCGAAGGGTTGGGCCTGCTCGGTGAGTGCCTTCACCGCCGCGGCGGCGCGGCCCAGGAACGGCCCGATGGTGTCGGGGAAGCCACCGAGATCGCGGATGGCCTTCTCGATGGCCTCGGCGCGGATGCGGCCGTTCTCGGCGTTCTGGGTGAGCTCGCGGCGCACAGCCTCGGTGCGCGCCTGCGCGATCCGGGTCTCGGCGACCTGGATCTCGGTGTGCGTGAGGTCAAGAATCGTGCGCAGCTGCGTGATCAGCGTGGTCGTACTCATAGATTTCGCCCCTTAAGCGTTGACGGATTGGGTCGGCGCTGGGGAGCACCTGCCCCTTGGCTACCCGACCTGCGGGGGCCGTCGAACGCGTCAGGGGTGTGAGATGGGTCGCAATCGGCGCGTCAGCGCGGCTGCAGGATGATGACAGGAATTTCGCGGTCCGCCCAGGCCTCGTAGGTGTCGAAATCGGCGTAGGCCTCGACCAGCTTGGGCCATAACCGGGCGCGCTGCTCAGGCGTCGCGGTCACCGCTCGCACGGGTCGGCGCTCCGAGCCGATCTCGATGTGGGCCTGCGGGTTGGCGACCAGATTGCGGTACCACTGCGGGTCCGTGTCGCGGCCGCCCTGCGAGGCTACGACGATCACGTCGTCGCCGTCGTGGATGTACACCAGCGGGGACACCAAGCGCTTACCGGACTTGCGGCCGATGTGCTCGAGCAAAAGCGTCGGCACGGGCTTCTTGAAGCCCGCACCCACGCGCCAGGTCTTGCCGATCCTCCCGCCGGAGCGGCGGTACACCCAGACGTGCGCCTTACCGGCGTACTTCATCACTTTGGTTACGACGGGCGAGTTCAGCTGCTTGGGCTTGTTGTTCGGGTCCATGCGCTCAACCTAGATACTGCGCGGTGCTACCGCCCAGCGGCATCGCCGGCATGCCGAGCTTGCGATGGTCCCAGCTGCGCGTCCGCACGGGCACCACGCGAACACAGATGCGGTTGTTCATCATCTGGTCGACGAACGGGCGCAGCTCTTCGGAGTAGGGCCCGGTGTAGCGCTCCCACACGCTGATGCCAACGCGCAGAGCGGTTTCCGGGTCGTCGACGATCTCGGCGCGGCCGTCGATCGAGACGCCGCGCAGCGTGTCGTAGGTGTCGCCGTCCTCGACCATCACGGTGACCGTCGGATTGCGGCGCAGGTTGACCGCCTTCTGCGATTTGGCCTTCGTCTCGAACCAGATCTCACCGTCGAGCACGGCGTACCACATCGCGACCAGGTGCGGCCGCCCGTCGGGCAGCACGGTCGCCATCGTGGCGGTGCGGCTGCGTTCGATGAATTCGGCGATCTCGTCGTCGGACATGACGATCTTCGCGCGTTCGTTCTTGCCCACGGTTCGAATACTGTCAGGTCGCCACCGCGGTGACCGTCACCGGGATACCGCGGAGCGCCGCGGCTCAGCTCATCAGCATGATGTACTGCGCGGCCGTCATCTGCTGAGCGGCCAGCAGCGTCGGCGCGCTCGTCTCTATCGCGTACCGGTCGGCCGTCGCCAGGCAGTAGAAGCTGTCGTCGTCCATCCGCAGGCAGCGGCTGCCCGGCATATCGCGCACCGGGTTGGCGGGCCGGGCCGTCGTTGACACCTCGGCGAAGAACTCCTCGACGACGCCCTCGGCGCCCTGTCGGTCCTCGGTCTCGTAGACGGTGGTGCCGCCCATCGCGACGAGATCGACGCCGGTGTCGGAGAACAACTTCGCCGAACGGACCGGGTCGGTCTGAAAGTGCAGCGCGCCGCGGCGTTCGTACGTGGCGCCCTTGGTGAACGTCGGGTCGCGGCCTTCGAGCGGCAGCGTGCGCGCCAGCAGCCCCGTCGGATCGATCGAGATGTCGGCCAGCTCGCTCGGATCGGTGGCGCGGAACTTGTCGATCTCCGGTGCTTGCAGGTCGATCGTCTTTCCCACCAGCTGCGCGGCCGCGTCCACGCCGGCGGTCGCCTGGGCGAGCTGCATCAAGACGTACGGGCCGTGCGCGGTGAAGGACCGCACCGCCCCGAACTTCCCGATGTCGCGGTCGGTCCCGGTGTGGCTGCTGGCCCGCGCGTCGGGATGGCCGGGGATCTCAAGCTTCGGGGCCGGGCCGTCGGCGCCCTGTGGCTGCGAAATCGCCTCGCCCATGTCGTCCGCCGCGGCCTGCGCCGCGCCGTCGTCGGCGAACCGCAGTACCGCGTTGAGCAGTATCTGCTTGTTCTTCTCGGTGCGCGTCGTGGCGAAGCCCGTGACGAAGTCGTGCCTGCTGGCCGCGGCCGCGACGTTCACCGGGCCGATCAACGCAAGGGCTTCGGCACGCGGCAGCACCAGCGCACCCAAGCCGAACCAGCCCGTCAACGCCGCGTCGACTTCCCAGGGCCCGATGACGTGGTCGGCCAGTCGCTGGCCTTCGAGCACCACGCCCGCCATGGGGTCACCGGCGACGCCCAGCGCATCCCTGGGCGTGGTGGGGAACCGTCCGGAGTCCAGTTGATCGAAATCCAGTACCGGGCCCGACGGTCCACCGCTGGGCCGGACCGCCGCTCCCTCGACGGTCGCCGTACACGCCGATACCACCAGCGCGACGGCGGAGATGAGCGCAAGAAGTGCGTGTCGCATCCATCGGAAATTACCCGGGCCGACAACGGCCGGGGTTCCGGCATGCCGAGGGCAGCCCGGACGTCATCCAAATGAGACGAGCCGAGTTACGTGCTCGCGTCCTCGGCGACCTCGGCGACCTCGACGAGGAGGTCGTCGAGCCGTCGCCCGCGATTCCACCCGAGATAGACGGCGAAGTGCACCACCAGTTCCTCGAGTTCCGCGCGGGTCATGTCCCCGAGGCGGAGCGCGGCACGGAGGTGCTCGGTGACTTCCTCGTCGATCGTCGAAGACGCGGCGCTGCAGATGCTGATGATGCGGCGATCGCGGCGCGTCAGGTAATTCTGCCGACTCCAGACTTCCCCGTACAGATAGTCGAGGCGCGAACGACCCTGAAACGGCGTCGCAGCCGCTGGAGCCGAGACACCGTGCACGCCTTCGTACGTCGCATGTGCGCGGGCGCGGCGTTCGGAGTCGGCCGTGGGTTCTGCCCACAACTCGAAATCGTGCGGCTGCAACTGCTCGCCGCGCTCCTCGTGGATTTTCACCATCGCCAGCAGCCCGTACATGTGCATGGCCGATGCTTTCGGCCAGCCTGCCTGGGTGCCGAAGTGCAGGACGAACTCGTCATACTCCGAATAGGTGATGTCCCCGCTCGCCAGGGCGGCATAGACGTGGGTTTCGATGGGGACGACGGCACCCGCCTCGCCGACACAGGTGAGCGTGATCCACCGGCGGTCTCGTGGAGTCAGGACACCGCGGCGCCACATCTCGGCGAACACGTAGCCGATGACCCCTGACTCGATGTAGGCGCCGCTGGGTTCGGGACTTTCGGACCTCATGATGTGCTCGTACTCGGCCCGTCCGACCGCCTGCCGCGCTTCGCGGGTAGTCCATTCGCTCAAGTGGGGCACCTACCTGATCGTCACGCCGGCGTCGACTTTGAACTCGAGTCCGGTGACGTACCGGGACTCGTCGGAAACGAGGAACAACACCGCGTTGCTGACATCCGTCGCCTCGATGAGCGGCGCGGGCAGAGCGTTGAGGAAGATCGGGATGAGGTCTTCCCGCTTGGCGATCTGCTCATGCAGAGTGCTGGGCGCCATTCCGGTCGCCACCCCGGTCGGATGTACGGTGTTGACCCGAATACTTTCGGCCGCAAGCTCATTGGCGAGCGCCAGCGTCATGCCCACGATGCCGTGTTTGGACGCGGTATACGGAATGTGCATCGGGGTCCCCTTGATGCCCGCCGACGAACTGATGTTGACGAGGCTGCCGCCACCCTGCTCGATCAGATGCGGTATGGCGGCCAGGCAGGTGTTCCAGGCCCCAACGAGGTTGACGTCGAGGACCAGACGCCATTGGTCGGCAGTCGTCGTGTCCCACGTCCCGACGGTCAGGACGCCCGCGTTGGCCACCGCGGCATCCAGCCCGCCCAGCTCGCGAACCGCCTTGTTCACAGTCGATTTCATCGCGCTCTCGTCGCGGACATCGACGACATCGGTGACCACCCGGCCGCCGTGCTCGCCGACCAGTCGCGCCGTCTCGGCCAGGTCGGCCTGGCTCGACAACGCATAGTCGAGCCCGTCGAGCGTCGCGCAGATGTCGACCAGCAGTAGGTCCGCACCTTCCTGAGCGAGGCGGATCGCATGGCTGCGGCCCATCCCCCGCCCGGCGCCGGTGATCAGGACCCGTTTCCCGGCGGCGCGGCCCGACCTCGTCGGTGACGTCATAGCTTGTTGCAGAAGCCGGCGTCGACCGGAAAAGCCACCCCGGTCACGTATTTCGCTTGGTCGGACACCAGGTACGCGATGGCGTTGCTGATGTCTTCGGGTTCGAGCATCCCGACCGGTATCGGATTCTGCAGGTGGGGCCCGTCGCCTGGGTAGCTCTCGAGGAAGGCGGTCATTGCCGGGTTGACCGCCATCATCGTGTTGACGGCGGTCGGGTGCACCGTGTTGACGCGGATGCTCATCGGTGCAAGCGCATTGGCGAGGGTGCGCATGAGCCCGACGAGCGCGTGCTTGGAGGCCGCATAGCCGAGACCGCCGCCCTGCATACCCCCGAAGCCCCGCAGGCCCGCAGTAGAGCTGGTGAAAACCATTGCCCCGCCGCAGTTTCCAACAATCAGGTGTGGAATCGTCGCCTTGGCGGTGTGATACGCGCCGTCGATGTTGACGTCCATCACCGCCCGCCATTGGGCGAGTTCCTCGTCGATGGTCTGTTCGCGAAACGCCACCGGCGCTATGCCGGCGTTGGCCAAGACGATGTCCAGTCGCCCGAACTGTTCCACGCCGGCATCGACGGCGCCCTTGACTTGATGAAAGTCCCGCACGTCGGCGACGGTGCCGAGCATCTTGCCGCCCACGCCATCGACCATCGCGATGGTCTCGTCGAGCTCGTCACGCGAAGCCATCGGATAGTGGTTCGCGGAGATGTCGTCGCAGATGTCGATGCCGATGACGGCGGCACCCTCGCGGGCCAGCCGCACCGCGTGGCTTCGGCCCTGACCTCTCGCCGCGCCAGTGATGAACGCGACTTTCCCTTCCAACGAGCCCATGATCCTCGTTCCTCCGACCGCGCCGAGTCGGTGTAGTAACCCGGTTACTGCGCTACAGTAACCGGGTTACTTCGATGACCGCAAGGGGGTCGATCTCATGGTTCGCGGCGCCTCGCCCGAAGAGTTTCGGCAGGGTGAGGATCGCATCCTGGGCATCGTCGTCGAGATCCTCGAGAACGAGGGCTATGACGCCGTGCAACTTCGCGAGGTGGCCAAGCGTGCGCGCATGTCGCTGTCGACCATCTACAAGCATTACCCGAACCGGGACGACATGATCCTTGCGGCGCTGCAGCGTTGGCTCGACGAGAACCGCTACTCGCGGGTGGCCCGATCGGCGCGCAGCCCCGGCGAATCCGTCTATGACGCACTGATCCGGTTGCTGCGCGCCCTTTTCGAACCGTGGGAAAGACATCCGGCAATGCTCGCGGCCTTCTATCGAGCGCGGACGTCGGCCAACGGCCACAAACTCCTGCGTCAGGGCCTGGACGTCGTCGTCCCCGCCGCGATGGAGGTCTTCGCCGACGTCGACGAGGACTTCGTGGCTGACATCGATACGATTATCTCCAGCCTGGTGTACGGGCTCCTCGGCCGGTTCGCAGCCGGAGAGATCCCGATCACCGACATAATGCCGAGCCTCGAACGGGCGATCTTCTGGATGACGAAGGGCTACGAGACAGCGGTTGGCGCCTGAGCAAAGGCTGCGCGCCCTCTGAAATTGCAGTCACGACCACGGCTTACGTAGCCGTATTCTGGATTGACGCAGGCTGAAGGACAGGGAGATGGGATGCCACAGCCGCTACATGTCATCACCGAGGACCTCATGACCTCGGCAGCAACAGTCGATACACACGCTGACCGAATGTGGGCCCGGCATGCGGCCGCAGCTGACGCCTGATCTTGGCCTTTGACGGTTCCTGCTGGTGAGCGTTTCTGTCGAGGAGATCGATCGCTGGGACGCCGGCGACGTTCGCGAAGTGTTTCACGCGACGCGAAGCCGGGCCGAGGCGACCCGCGAGGCTGCCAACGGGATCGCCGAACTGCCGGCGTTCGGATCGTGGGGCGGCGAGGCGTCCGAAGCCGCCGAAGACGCGATCGGCCGCACACGGCGTGATCTCGATGCGCACGGAAACGAGTCGCTGGCCGTTGCCCGGGCCGCCGGTGCCGCCGCCGACGATATCGAGCAGGTCAAGTCTCGGCTGTCACAGCTGCGCGCCGAGGCCGATCGGTTGGGCATGGTCGTCGACCCCGTCACCAACTCGATCGAGCCGGGACCCGGTGCGGTCGGTGCGGATCCGATGGAGATCATGCTCAAGCAGATACAGCTGCAGCCCGAACTCGACGCCATCATCGCCGAGGCCGCTCGGGTCGATCAGGAGCTGGCGCGGGCCATCAACATGGCGATCGGCGAAACGCCGATACCGGACGCGCCGCATGACAATCGGCCCGAAATCCAGGAGGCACTGGGCAAGCCCTTACCCCAGGACCCGCAACAGTTCAACGATCTCTGGGAGCAGTTGACTCCGGAGCAGAAGGAATGGCTCTACGAGCACGACCACAGCATCGGTAACCACCACGGGATGCCGTTCGTGGACAGAGACATCTACAACCGTCGGCACCTTGACGAGTTGATGCAGACCACCCAGGGCAGCATCGATCAGATGCAGGCACGCTACGACGAGTTGGCGCGACAGGTCTACATGGGCGATCGCAGCGCTGCCACCGGTCAGGAGCTGGCCGCGCTGGGTCCGCAGTTGGCCGCGGCACGGCATCAGATGGACGGATACAAGGCCGTCAACGGCGTACTGGACAACAAGGACGGTGCACCGCGGCTGCTGGCGATGATCGACGATCAAGGTCGTGCGGCGGTGTCGATCGGCAACCCCGACACAGCCAGTCACACAGCCACTTTCGTGCCCGGCACCGGCCAGGATCTCGGGGCGTTCGAGGGCAGCGACCGCAAATCCCAGGAGATGTTCGCCGCGGCTCTGCGCGCCAACCCGACCCTGTCGGCAGAGAACTTGGCCGTGACAACCTGGATGGGCTATGACCGGCCGATGAACCTGGCCGAGGCGGCCTTCCCGGGCCGCGCCGAAACCGGTGGTGCGGGGCTGGACTCCTTCGTCAACGGCATGCACGCCTCGCACACCGGAGCAGTGCCCGCGGTCGACACCGTCATCGGGCACAGCTATGGATCGACCTTGGTCGGCGGCGCGGCGACCGGTGGCAATCACCTGGCCGCCGACAACGTCATCGCGGTCGGCAGCCCGGGCATGCTCACCGACCACGCCAGCAACCTGAGCCTTGCCGAGGGTGCCAACGTCTACTCGATGACCGCCCGCAACGACATCATCAGCTGGGCCACCGATATGACGCTGGGCGCCGACCCGTTCGACACCGACTTCGGCGCGACGCGCCTGACGTCTGATCCCGGTATCAGTTGGGATCCAACAGAATTCATCGGCAGCGTGGACGCCCACAGCAGCTACTGGGACAGCCAGTCCAACCCGGCGCTGCAAAACATGGGCGCAATCATCGCCGGTCTGCCACCATCGCAGATCGTCACACCCGAAGGAGGGGTCGCACCCGGATCATGACGACACGGATTTCACGGATTTCACTGCTGCACCGAACCATCGCGCCGCTCGCCTGCCTGGCGACAATCGTGGCCCTGTCGGGGTGTAGCGACGGCGCAGATCTCGGACCCCCGACCCCCACCGGCGCGACCGACATTGGAGGACCCAACGTGTCATCACCTGCTGGCGAGGAACCCACAGAAATCACCCCCGAAAACCAGAAGCAGGTGGAAGACACCCTGCTCGGCTACATCAAGGAAACGCTGCGGGCGCTTCCACCGGGCTACGTCCTTGATTCCACCCGCTTCGGCGGAACGGGCAGCGGGATCATCGGCTGCGACGACAACGCCACCGGCCCGGACGCCCCCGTCCGACTGACCGTCACCGGCGATCTGAAGACCCCGCCGGGCGTCGACAATGCCGCGGTGTCTGCAGCATTCGGAGAAGTGTGGCGCAGCTGGGGCTGGCGTGTGTACACCGACGACAAGTTCCGCCAACCCAATCAGTTCGGGGTCAGCCCAGACGGCTACCGACTCAGCACCGAGCAACCCGCAGTGGCCGGCTTTCCGCCCGGCTTTATCGCATCGTCGCCCTGCTTTCCCGGCAGGCTGGCCAACGACGACTACTCATTCCCCGTTGTCATCGATGGCGACGGCTGAAGCGCGGAGCACTTTCCGGCCAAACACAAAAGTCACGAACCATTTCCGGTTCGTGACCTCATGCGTCGCAGTTCGTAGAACCGCTCAGTGTGTGGGGTACGTTTCGACTGTTCAGAGCGCCCTTTGCGAAATCGGTTCCAGCGGTTTCTTGCGGAATCTCCAGCGATTTATCCGGCGCACGCAGCGCGTACTGGATGACCCTGCGGTGCGGGCTGATGAGGCAGGGTATCGGCTTCTTGTGCGAGTCCACCGCCGATGCAGGGTCGCGGATCTGCCGCGGGAGACGGCGCTGTCGGCGACCTTCCCTTGACAGGTAATTTTTGGCCGGGATTTATCTGGCTCATCGGACATGCCCAAGCGGGCCGGGCAAGTTGTTCGCGCGGCCCGCTGCGGGTTGGGTCTCCTCAGGTCAGGGGCGGTGTCTTGGCAGGATCGTGTCCGAGGTGGTCGCGGAGCTGCCGTCGGCGGACGTCGATGGATTCTTCACGAGCCTGGCGTGACCGGTAGGTCTTCTGGATGCGGTGGTTCGTGCTGGCCACGGCGAGCGCCATCAGAAGCTTGACCATGGGTTCGCGTCGGGGACCCCATTTGAGATCGACGAGCTTGGTGACGTGGGCCGACTTGAGGATGCTGAAGGTCTGCTCGGTTCGAGCGCGCGCTGCCTCGAAGTACAGCGTGTGTTCCCAGCTGGCGCCAACTGGTCCCCACTGCGCCTTCTTGAGCTGACTGGGTGTGAGAGTGACGGTGACGATCGATTGGGCGCAGCATTGCCGGTCGCTTGCTTGCCAGGTCGGCGCTGCTGTCGGGGCGCCGAAGGCGGCGCGTGTCATCGACGCCGGTTTGAGTGGGCATTGGACGCGAAGCTGCACGGCAGGGCAGACCAACTCCGCCTTCACGTCGAGTCGTGGTTCGACTCCCAAGGGTGGGCGTCCACGTGGTCGGCTCAGTCGCGGCCGGGAGTTCAAGCCCATCAGGAAGGGCAGGACACTCGCCAGGCGGCGGTCGTGCGCCTCCCATCCGTTGTCGGCCAGCAGGTCGCGGGTCTTGGGCATGTGGTGTTGGGCAAGTAGGTCGGCCGCGGCCGGGCAGTAGAACGAGCCGGCGAACTGGATGGGTCCCGGCGGGACGTCTGTGGTGGCGCCGGGTGGGTTGGCCGCGGTATCGGTGAGTGTCCAGTGCTGTGGGTACCGCACGACGGCGGCGTACTGGTGGTCGAGCATGAGGCGTGCGAAGCCGTCTTTGGGGTTGTAGCCCATATCGACAGTGAGGCGGGGCAGGCGTGCCCGTCCCGCGCGCCGGGTGTCGAGGCCATTGCGTTTGGCGTGAGTGATCGCCACGTCGAGTCCTTCGGTGCTCCCGGAGGTAGGTGGATGGACGTCGATCCCGATGATGGCGGGGGCGAACGCGTGCAGCTGCTCCGGTGGTCCAACACGTATGACAGCGGTGAGTCCGATCCCGAAGCCCCGCTTGCCGCCGCCGCTGGCGTCTTGGTGCACGGTGGTGGAGTGCTTGTCTCGGGAGTAGTAGCTGCCGAAGTATGCGGCTCCGCGCTGTTTGTCGGGTTTTATGCCCAGCCCTGCTGACGGGCCGGCGAGGTCGAAGATCGTCTCGTCGGCCACGATGTCGCCGAAGGCCTCGGGTGGGTGCGGTTCGACGATGGACCCGAAGACGATGCGGTTCATGACCGTTCGCAGGCGTTCGGTGGCTTCCCCGCTCGCTGCGCATTGTTCGGTGCTGCGGCGGGCGATGATGCGGCGGTGTTCGGCGTTGGTGATTCGTCGTGCTGGTTGGTCGGGGCTGGGATCCAGTGGTGCGAGGCGGCGGTTGAGCCAGGCAACGAAGCGTGTCCGCTCGCGGCGTTGCTCGGTGCGGTCGGCGAAGATGCGGGAGGTGTCTTGTCCTCGCATGCCGACTTCGGCGAGTTGTCGCGGCGTGAGGTCGCCGATGGCCTGCTGGATGGCCCTGTAGGTCGGGGTTCGCCCCAGCATCAACAGCCCCAGGGCGGCAACAAGGACGGCGGAGATGGTGTAGCCGATTCCGGCGCAGCCCTGTCCGCCGGCGCCGCGGTGCTGGTCATGGAAATCGTTGATCATCTCCGCCGCCTGTGATCGTTCGATGATGACCTTGGCCTCACGGAAGAGGCTGTCTGACAGGCGGTATGACTTTTCGAAGTCGGTGATCATGGTTCAGCTTTCCGTCATGAGGGCGATCGCGCGATGGATGCCGTAGGTGGGGAGTTGGGTGCGTTGGTCGGCGAGGACTTGGACGTCGATCACGTCGGCGAGTTGCAGAAGCAGTGCTGCCGGTACGCGGGCGGCGAGGTCGAGGATCCATCGGTTGCGCAGCGCGGCTGCGCTGATGCTGCGGTGACCGCGAGCGCGGAGTTGTTCACCGATGCGGTTGGTCGCGTTGCGCTCCACTTCTCCCGTGGTGGCCGGTAACAGATAGTCCGATTCCTTGGCCTTGGCAAGGGCCAATAGACGGCTGGAGATGTCGGGATCGGTCACGGGAACGAGCCGTGTGCCGCCAGCGGTGTTCTGCAAGCGCACGATGGCGATGGGTCGGCCGTCGATGGTCTCGCTTGTGATGGATGTGCCCCTCAAGACCTTGAAGTCGGGCGGCCGCGCGCCGGCGCCGTAGCAGAGATCCAGTAAGAGCGTGAGGCGTCGTCGGAGCCACTTTGGCAGGGTCGGCGCCAGGGCGTACCAGTGATGAATGTCCTGCGGCGAAGCCGCGTCGATTCTCTTGGTGCGGGGGGCGGGCAGGGTGCGCGCCTCCGGGTATTCTCGGGGGTGCACCAACCGGCCGGCGTCATACAGAATCCACCTGATGGTGCGCATGGACCGGTTGGTTTTCCGGGTGGCGATGTCCATGAGGTGCCGGTCGACGTTGGCCCGACGCAACGCTGTTCGGTAGTCGAAGGTGCCGACCCGTTCGGCCTCGAACGCCAGGTACCGCGCTAGATGAGCCGCCGAAATCCGATCGGTAGACAGCGCGAAGTCACCCAGGCGGCACCACAGGCGTTTGGCTGATTCCAGCGCGGGCACCAGGTAGCTCGGATTGACGCCTCTGATGGTGAGGCCTGCCAACGCTCGATAGCGCTGCTCGTCGATGTCGTGGTGGAACGGCGCGAGCACGTGGCGTTGGCCGTCGGCTCGGTCGTGTCCGGTCTTGGACACCGGCTTCTCCGGCTCCCAGTCGTCGGCGGCGGCGGCCATGGCGTCGTGGCGGCCCATCAGCACACGCTCCGCGACACACCGGCACAGCCGTTGACATGCGCATGCGAACACGATGAAATGAACAAAGTTCCTCCTAAGTGGATCTGGCGAAGGTTCCAAGGGAACGAGGTCGCCGCGATCTTGCGGCGGACGGAGAGCCGGGTTGCAGCCCGGCTTTTCCCGTTTCTTACGGGTTTCCGACGAAAAGTGCCCTACGTCAACAGTTTCTGGTAGCCGTTCCTCCTCACTCTGGGGGCGCTCAGCCGGATGGCCAGCGCACGTCAGGCCTTGTGCGATCTAGCGGGGCAAGACCGTAGCGTCGTTATCGCAGCCGTCGTGGCCGATCCGGATAAGACGTGATCCGGCCTCGGACAGTGAGACATCCCAGTGCTGGGCACGGTCGTAGATCATCTGGGCCACATGAGGTGGCAGCCGTAACTCGACCCGGACCCGCTCCCGCACCCTGTTGTGTGGTCTGTCCATTGCTCGCCTCCGGTCGAATTGCCGGTACAGCACCGGCATGGCTGAAGCTAAACCGTTACTTGAGGTGATCGCGGTAGCCATGATCTGCGCGTGTCTGGTCATCCGGCGCATCCTGAACTTTGGGCGGCACATAGCAATTTCCCTCTGCGGGAAACGTTTCCACCAGTGGTAACGATCGCAGCGCGCTGACGTGCAGCGGGGTCGAAAGATGCCGGTTACGAAATGCAACACTGCCCACCACAACACCAGCGGGACCCAGAGCTGCCAGATCCCCGCGGATCCAAATAAATGTGTTGTAGATCATATTGCAGTCAGTAGGGCTGCGTGCCAACGGTTTTCCACGGAAACTGCAGTGAGCCGGGCGGGCGGCCCTTGAGTGGGGTTACCGTCGCAGACCCGTTAGCGCTGCTGATCGACTGTCATCCACAGCAGCACGTCGAGGATCCGCAGATTCGACACCGCAGCAGGCATATTTGGCACATCGCTGCGGATTTGCGTCAACCACGTCCATATCGCTCGGTCGTCGGCGGCGAGGACGGCTTGGAACTGTCGCCAGTAGTCCACGGTGTCCAGGCCGGTGGCCTTCTCAACGAAGCTGTCCCAGATAGGGATGAGCCGCGGACGTTTGGCAGCGATGAGCTTGCTGGTCCGGGTTCTTCCCATACCGTCGTTACCTCGGCGCAGCACCTGCCACAACCGGCTGGCAGGCCCACCGGCCACGAGGTCGTCGGGGTCGATGGTGACGGTGTCGACGTCCACCGGGATGTCGTGCAGCAAAGCGGTGATGTCGCGGGCGTCGCGACCTAACAGGCGGATCGCCGCCTGGGCAGGGATATCGACGCTGAGCATTGAGGCGGCGGTGAAGTCCGCGGGCCCAATCGAATACGGATCACTGTTCAGCGCGGCCATTGCCTCGAATTGCGATCCTGAATAGGCCGGTCGTCCGGCAGCGGTGACGGCGTAGTAGCGCGTCAACAATGCGACGGCCTCGTCGGTACGGCGCTGCACAACCACTTCGGGCCACCGATGACGCCACTGAGTGTATTCAAATGCTGCCATTCTGCCTCTCCCTACAGACGACGGTCGGTGGGTAGGTAACCACGGCGGGCCAACATTTTCGGGTCGTTACGTCATCGGCGCTGCGTCAAGGTGATCTTGTTGCCCTCGGGGTCCGAGGTGCGCACGAAGTTTGGCAGGTCGCAGGTCCACGACGCTCCGAGGGCGTCAAGCCGCCTCACGGTGGCCGAAATATCCTCGACCACGAAGCCGAGTTGCACAGAGCTCACCGGGCGGCGCGCGGTCGCCGGCCACAGCTGCAGCCCCAGTTCGCCGTCGTAATGGCGCGGATATTCCGGTTCCTCGATGCAGAAAAACGCCAGTCCGATCGCTTCATAAAAGCGCGCGGTCGCATCGACGTCGCTGACGAACAGGGTCAGTTCACGGAGATCGACGGCCACGGGCAACGCTGCACCACTCGATCCAATAGCACTGGGGATTCACGTCAAGTTTCACCTATCTGCCGACGTCGGTCGAGCACAGCTGCCAATCGCTGTTCAGGAAATCTTGGGCTGCTGATCCGAGTACCTGGTTGGCGGTCGCAGCCACTTCGCCGACTGATGCCAGCGCCACCGCTTTCCACCGTCCAGCAGTGTCTGTCTCGTCGACGACAGCGACGAAGTTGTACACGGCACCGCAACGAAGTGCCGACACCAACCGCCGCGCGGCGATCCAGTCATCACCCATCCGCGCCCCTTTCCCAAATGCCGCATCGGGACCGTACCGGCCAAGACCGACAGGTCTCCGAGCTCAGCGCTGCCCCGGTTGCTGTCTGGCGAGATATGCCTTGACGGCCGCGCTCCGACGATGGTCAGCCGGGACCACCCTGCCTGCCAGCTTGGCCGAGGCTTTCGTGGCGCGGCGACCAGCGTTCCTGAGGGCCTCGTCCGACACGACCACCTTCTTCAGTTTTCGTTGTGCCACAGCACACCTCCGTGAGGCGATAGGGAGAGCCGACGGTACCGCTGGCGAACGAGTTCCGCTGCCCGACGGCACTCGTCAAGGACTCATTACGAGTCACTCACTGAGCACCGCAACGGATTGCGGCTCACCGGCGATGCGTCTGACCGTCGCCCGCTGCGCTTCGGTCAGCATGTCCTCGGTATAGCCGTCGATCGCGAGAGCCCACCAGACCGTTCTGACGTTGGGGCAATTCGGGCAGCAACGGGGGCCGACGACACCGAACTGGCCCATCCGCGGCGGATAGTCCCACCCGAGGTTGAATGCATCGCCCGGGGTCAGGATTTCCTCGACCCCGCATACTTCGCAGATGTGCCGCCACTGCGGCTCGGTGTCACTCACATGCGTCAGTCTCACCGGCAGGGGTGACACGTGAGAGGCGGCGGCGGCAGCCCACCTGCTGTTCACAATCTGGGCTCGCGGCACGATCTGAAGCCCAGCGACGTATCTTGGACTCACCCAACGGGAGATGCAGAATCCGCTTGCGCATCGAGATGATCGATCCCCGTCGGTTTACCGACGAGCGATAGTCACATAGCAACGACCGCTTCGCGTGGCCGGCGCCGCTACCCTTGGATGTCGGTTAGGGCAGTCACGGGCCGAGGCAGAAGGCGGTGGATACGATGGCGTCCGACGAGTTTCCGGCACCGCGGGAGTGGCGGACCTGGTCTGACATATCCGAAGTATTCGACGGGCCAGATGATCTTGATTGGATCGTGGACCAGGACGGCGTTGAGCACGACGTCCGCGACCCAGATAGCGATCATCGAAGCGGCGCTTGATTGTGTTCAGTGCGAAGTTCGTGTCACGGCCTTTGGTCAGCCCGTTGCGTTGATGTCGGCCATTCCTGCGCACGTGAAGCGGAACTTCACGAACATCGGCCGTAAGTAGATTTCCAGGGGCTGGAAGGTAACCATGCCGACTTCGGGGTGAGGTCGGTCTTCCTGGTTCAAAGGGTCAGACGGTTAGTTTCAGCAAGCTTCGCGGTGCCTTCCACGCACCCGCGTGGATCACGACCCTCTTTAGGCTAGCTCAGCCAGCACCATCGCGATGTTCACGCCAATTGAGTTAGCCAGTTGTGCAACGCTTTCAGGCATTTTCTCCGGACTCTTACCTCGCGGATAGCTACTCCCTGCCGGTAGTCCCTCCGCGAGCATTGTCGCTGGAGTGCTTAGCGGCGATGGCCGCCGGAAGATCCTCCAAATCTGCGAGCGTGTTTCGGCGAGCAGGAGGGTGTTGTTGTGGCAGAGCAGGACACAGCTGCCCCGGGCACCCCGGGCTACGACGGCGTAGGTTTTCCGGTGACGCTCGACGAGTGTGGCGATCCGGGCCGCGAAGCGCCTCGGGACTAGGTTCCCGCAATCGGCAACCCATGCCGCATTGATCAAGTCCACGGCGATCCCTTCAGCCTCGAAGGCGGCGAGAAGTTCGGCGTAGGGGTCTTCCCGGGACGCCTTTGCCAGCGAGATGACCCTCTCCACGTCCTGCCAATCTGCGACACGGCTGAAGCACTGCGCTGGCTGATATAGGTAGTGCTCGATGAGTTCTGGGTCAGCGTCGGCTGCATGGTCACCGATCGCTGTCCACGCTCGCTGCAGAACGATGTCGCGTGGCCGTCCTCCGTGAAGCGTGGCGTCCTGAGCGAGTAGCGCCAAACCTACGGCGATGAGGGCGCTGACGTATGGCTCGACCCTGTCTGGCAGGTCATCCGCTGCCGTCGGTGGCGTCGTGATCAGGACGTCGGCGAGTTGGTCGGCCCACTCTTCGTCGTCCGGCCCCCACACTCCTGCGGCGAGCATGTCGAGGTGCAGTTGCGATACCAGCATGCGAAGTTGGACGGCGGGCGCCGGATTCGCGGTGACCCCTCGGCGTAACTGTGACGCCCAAGCCCGCATCCGTCGGCGTTGTTCGGCGGGGATGTCCGGCGGGGTGCGACGATCCGAGAGGTCGTCGGCGGCCTCGTTCTCGCCTTCGCGCTCGTCGTCAGGAGGTTCCTCGGCGTCCAGGGAGACCGTGGAGTCGACAGCCCAGGTCGAGTCGGAGGTACGGGTAGTGGCCAGGGCTGCGGGAAACAGTCCTGTTGTCAGTGCCGGTCCCAGCGCTGCCTCAACATCGTTGAGCCAGGCCCCCCATCGGTCATTGTCGTCCACGGCGACGTCGCGCGGGGTCGTGACGCCCGAGGGTGCCGCAGCTCGGTGGGCAGCATTGGCCTGCAACAACTTCAGGAGGTCGTTCTCAAACCGGGCTCGCAGCTCATCATCGGCGAAGACCGTCGTGTAGTCGCGTGTGAGCCGGGGTGTCGAAGCCTGGCCCGTTCGCGGCAGGCACGCTGCGGTGTCTGTCAGGAACACCACTGAACTGGTTATTGTCTGATCGCCGATCGTGGCGGTCGCTCGAACAGCGGCTCCCGCCGATTCTGGTGCCAGAAACTCTGCAACGAGGGCGCCCCGGCGGTCCTCAGTTATTTCGAGTGTGTGGTACGAACGCCACTGCCCGGGTGCGGCTGTCGACGCCATCTCAATTGTGATTCGCGCGGCGTTGCGGCAGATCATTTCGACGGAGATGCCGCCGTCGCTGGCCCGTGCTCCGAGCAACGTCACGACTGCGGTCGCGCGGTTGTCGATGGGCGAGATGGTATGGCGCAGCCGAATTTCAGATTCCTCCACCGCGGCCCCCTGGGGCAGCAGCGAATCGGTCACCGGACTAACAGCGGCGAGTTCGCAGTTCCCGCCGTCGCGGGTGGCGATCAGTAGCGCGACCCGACTGAGGTTCGGGCTACCCACCATGGCGCTGAGCGCATCGCCTGTCCACCACTCGACGAGCTTTCCGTGACTGAGGCGCTTACCTTGCTCAGACAGCCAGCGGAATTCGACCTGATTAACGCCGCGTGCGGCTGCGGCCACCTTGCCGCCGTCGTAGCTGCTGAGTCCAGGTTGCAGCGCCACCGTCAGCGACTTGGGTTTCAGTCGAGAGACCAGGGCGGCGAGAGCCGCGGCATCGGGGTCGAGGAACGGGGCGCTGACACCCAACGCATCCACCGCCAGATCAGGCAGTTGGTCGAGAATCGGGCGGTCGAGATTGCCAAGAATCCGCACCGCCGAGTTCTCGACTGTCTGTGGGCGGACCATGTCCGCGATCTGAGTGACGACGGCAGCGATCCAGCTCGGCATGTGTACGGCCGGATGGTTGGCAAGTTCCTTCAGCCAGTCGGCGAGGTCAACGAATGCTGCCGGACCGTGTGATCGGCTCCCGCGCACCACGATCCAGAGTTCGTCGTTGTGGCCCCACCCGGCGGTCGTCGGATTCCCCGAGCCAATCGCCACCCACACGTCGTTCTCACCGGCGAGGACTGCGAGCTTCGGGTGGAACGCGCCGGTACAAACTGCGTGTGCGTGCTGATAAGCGCGGCCGGCACGCCGCACGTCGACAGGGTCGTGAACGGCGTGATGAGCATCGCTGAGAATCGTCACCCGTGCGCCCATGCCACGAGCCAACGCAACCGCCCGCTGCTCGACAAACAACAGATCCAGGGTGTAGCCGGTGAGCAACACTTCGCGCAGTCCGGCGCCGTCCGCACGGTCGTGCCACTGCTGAAGCAGTGTCAACGGTGAGCAGAAGTCGAACTGCACCCGCTCGCTCACGGCAGCCCCATCACGCTGCTACCCACTTCGGTAACGGCAAACCCATCGGCGTCCGAGGACAGCATGCCGAGCTGGTGAGCGATCCGGCCCAGGGATTCAGCTCGAAATCCGATGTTGTATGCGCCTTCGGTCCCCAGCGCGAAGTACCGCCCCTCTCGCTCAGCGAGTTTCGTCGGGAGCACAATCCGACCGCCCGCAGTGACCTCGAGCTTGCTCAGCGCAATGCGATGCGACTGCGCGAGCATGTCGTCAACGATCAGCGATGCGAAGTCCCGCACCGTTTCGTGTGATGCCTCGGACGCGCGAGAACCCACCCATAGTGGGTCGAGGTATGCCCGCCGCGGCGCTTGCCGTCCACCGCGGAAGGCCGCCAACGCCTCCCCTTCGAGTTCACCCAAGCGGCGAGCGCCCAACAGCAACGTGGCGAGCGCTTTTTCAAGCTCTCCGCGTTCGGCTAAGTCGTCCTCGGCCGGGAGCGGGTGGCTGGCAGCATCCACGGTCGGCGGAAGATCTGCCAGGAACGCGCCCAGCTGCCCTTCTGGCATCTGTTCACGTACCCAGTCGTGAAGTTCGTTTCGTTGCACGGGCTCTGGTGCCTCACGCACCTCATCGACCAGCCGTGCCCACCACAGTCGCCAGGCGCCCACGAACCGGTGGCGCAGCAGCAGTCCCCGCCATGCCGCGGCCCGGGCACCCTCCTGCTGAAAGATGACGTCGCTGGTCAACTGCTCGCCATAGGCGATGCCGTCATAGGCAACTCGCCGCCAATCACTTTGTCCGGGTTGCAATTGCACGGCGCGGCAGAAGATCCGCAGTGTCGCGCGGCGAGTTTGGTCATCGCCTGTCCACTCGGCTGCGCCACTAGCGGTCATCACCTCGCGAAGCGGAGCTACATACGGTGCGGATGGCCCGCCGTGCGCGATGGGAAGGATGTCCGGAAGATCATCGCTGGTCACGGGACGGGCCGCGATGATCTCTGTGAGCGGAGCGAACATATCCAGGATCGCGTCCGGACAGCGACGCCGACCCACCCGCAGCGCATTCTTGTCCGTCGTCACGAGACCGACGGTGGTAGCCGGCCCGATGTACTGCGACCAGAAGCCCGCTACTCGATCCGAGTATGTTTGCGCACCGACTTCGCTCAGACGGTCGGCTAGGCCGTCGGCGAGGAGCTTCCGCACCGTGTCCGCGCCGTGTAGGTGGCCGGGCCCAGAGAGATCGCCGGTCGTCGGGGAAATCAGCGATGCCCAGGCGAGCGCCGACTCCGCACGTCGAATTAAGGTTCGGCAACCGGCGGCGTCGGAGTCGTGCGCAGAAGCAAAATCAGCAAGCGCCCAGTACAACGCGAAATGCAGGGCACTATCGCTCAGCGTGGAGATACCGGGCACCAGCACACTGACCATGCGCAGAACGGGCGCTTCCACGGCCAATGGGTAGCGGCTCGTTCGCTTGCTCGTCCCGGGCGCCGACCACGCCGGCCCGTCGGTCGAAAGCATGGATGCTGTTTCGCCGTTCAGTGGTCACCCCCAACAAGTTATGAACCATAGCCCGTTCGGCACGCCTACGAATCGCAATTCAGAGCGGAAGGTCGAGCTGCATTTGGCGGGACCGCCTGACGTATGTCACGCTTATCGGTCTGATGCCGGGTAGTCGACATGGGCGGCTTCGCTCCAACGGTCCTCGGCCAGCCTTGCCATCGCTGTTTCGAGATGCGTCGTGATGCGTTTGGTTCGCCTTCTGCGACCGAAGGTTTGGAGTACAGCCACTTCGAGCTCTTCGGCATCGATCTCGTTTCGCTTCTTTTTGATGAAACGTGCCGCGTTCGCGATCTCAACCGGGCTGATGTGTATGAAAGGGCGCTCGACCACGCTGCCGTTCGGACGAAACTCGTTCCACGCGTCGGAGTCGATCTCGCGCGGCCAGACGAACTTGTCAGCGTCCACGAAAAGGCCCGCTTGCTGAATCTGGTACGAGAGCTTCTTCTCGCGCGAGGACCGCACCCGCCGCAGGCCGAAGGATTGCGCAGTCAACTGCACAAGCCGGTCAAGATGAATCGGGCCTTCATACGTGGCGATTTCGACCGAGGTGGCCCGGACCTTCTCCTTGGCCGCCTTCTTGGGGAGATTGTCCAGTACGTCTACCCCGCCGACTTCGACGACTGTCCATGGCTCGAACTCAAGCCGCTTGTCCCCGATAACGCTTGGCTCGCGGACTAGGACAGCGGGGTCTGGAGTGACCATTTCTGGCTCATTCTCGCCATCGCCTACGACCGCTTCCGCAGGCAATTCAACGGCGGCAGTAACGAGTCCGGCGGGCAAGGTGGCTGTTGCCGCCGCTACCTGCTCAGTGACTCCCTCCTCTGCCGCGAGAGCGATGAGCGCTTCATGCCGAATTCGCCGCGCTTCCTGGAGGCCCTCGGCATCGTCGAAGTGTTCGAGAAGTCGCACGCAGAAGTCGTTCGCACGGAAGGCTTCCTCAACAGAAAAGTCGTACATGTGTGCCATTTGCTTACGCACGATGCGTAATTCGTTGCCTAGGGTGCTAACAGTGCGCTGCTTGTCGTCAAACGGATAACCGAAGTCACCTAGCCTCTCGGTGATCATCCGAAGCTGCGCCTGGAGGTCGTAGGTCCAGTATTTGTAGCCCTTCGCGAAACCCTTCTTCTCATCGAGGATCTCCAAAACCACGGTCCACGGGTGCCCGCCGAGTTCTCCAGCAAGCCGCGCGGCAATGATCGGGTCCAGTCGCTTTGCAATAAAGTCGAGGGCTTCCTTGACCGAGAGGTTGGGTTTGAGTGTCAATCGTCCTCCTCGAACAGAGCCGCCTCACCCGAATTCGATCGCTTGGTAACAGGCGGCTTGCGGAGTCCCGCAGGGACAGCCGGAAGTTCATCGGCGGAAATGAGCGACCCGGCGACGATCTCGTCCAACAGGATGACGCCTTCTGGGATCAGCGATAACGTTTCGCGAAGAACGCCGACGATCTCAACGAGTTCGGTACTCCACGAGGGCGCCCAAGTCGTCGGCCGGATGTGATCAAGCGGTGAAGCACTGGAGGCGGCCCTTCCCGCCGGCTTCGCCATCCGGTACCCGAGCCACTTCGGGATTATCTCCATTCCGCTGACTGCGAATTGCCAGACGGGTTCAGGAACCCCGGTCAGGACGCCGTCGGCGACGTTGAGAGTTTGCGTGCTCGGGTCAAACTTGATATCCGGCTTTCCACTCGGCAGTCGGGTCGGCTCTGCCTTCCACACGATCCCTGACAGGGGCAGCGGGTCTTCGCCGAATCGCTCGCCAAAGGTCTGCAGCCATATCAATTTCTCGCCGTGAGAGGTCATCCGCGCGAACAGCTCAGGATTAGCTGCGATCGGAATCCTCGGACCGGGAGTCTCCAAAGCCACGTGGAATCGCTCGGTGTAATCGGTGCCACCAAGGATACCGACGCAATAGGCAAATAGCCGCTCCACGGTCACCTCCGGTGCGTCTGCGTCAGCTTCTTGGTGTCGTTTCGTCAGCAGGTCGAGAACCTTCAGATCACAGTTGGGCGTCCCCCGCTTATCGCGATACAACGGGATTACATCTTTCCCACCATAGGAGCCGCGAAAGTGGTGCTTGTCTGGTACCGCCGTCGTCAATGTTGCGGCTGGGCCACTACCGAGGCTTGTAGTGGTCATAGTCGTAAGAAAGACTTGCTTGTCGGACAGAGACGCCCATAGCGAGGGGCTCTCTGTCTTTGCAAGGCGCGGATCCTCGAAGGTCCACTGGCGATCAAAGGACCGCATTCCGAAAGGAACGATCGGCTCATGCGGAGCGCTTTCACCCAGTTCCGCTAGCGGCGCCATCCCCGGGACTTTGGTGGTAATGCTTCGGCCGGTCCTGGAGGGCGCGAAGTGCTTAATCCGCTCGTCGGGAACTTCGGTGGCTACGAACGTCTTCCAGCGCTGGCTAAGCGTGTCGGGGTCCGGAGCAACCGGCCATGTGCGGCTAATCATCGATCCAGGCTGCTGCCATGGAAACAAGTCGACAAGCTTCGGGTATAAGGCCCAATCAGCGCCGCCAGCGGCGGGGATTAACGGCGCGTGCCAGTCGGTGCTTGCGTCGGTAGCGTCCAGTGTCGTTGTTCCCGCAGCTAAATCCGTGAGGGCCTTGAGCTTCTCGGCGCGAGTGCCCCGGTAACTCGCGTATCGTATGCGCGCTGGTGTGCTGCGGTCAGACACACCGTGCCGCACGAGGGTCACGATCGCAACCGGTGACTCAATGTCGAAGATGTTCTCGTCTTTTCGGGCGCCCTTGTTGTCTCCGTGCAGGTCAACGACCACGATCTCGTCTGCGACCTCACGCGCGAGCCGACGCAGACCAAGAAAGCCCGGGCCCACAAGCCACGAGGATGCAGTAATCATCGACACCACCGCTGGGCCCGTATTCTCCTCGAACACCTTCCATATCGCCCAGCGCCAGAAGTAGACGTACAGATTGTAGAGACTGGCGTGGGCGCTGAAAATAACGTGCTTCCTCGCGTCGTCAAAGATGTCGTCAAAGAGCGACCTTGAAGTCCCCTCCTGCGGAGCCGTCACGAACCCACCCGTGTCAGTGCTCTCGACGCGATCATAGGGCGGGTTTCCGATTAGGACGTTATGGTTCCAGCCGAACTTCACCTCATCCGCGTGGACACCCTCGGTGCTGATCGGATCCGCGAGCTCCTCGATGACGTGAGGACGCTGCTGCCCGAGGGTGTCACCGAGGTAGATCGGCAGGCGTACCTTCTCGCGGAGCTCCTCGGAGATGTCGAGCGAGACCTTCAGATGGCTGACCGCATAGGAAGCCAACGAGATCTCACAGGCCGATGCGTGCGCGAGTGCAGCGGCACCTCCTGCTTCACCGGCGTTCCGCCTTGCTTGTCGAATCCATTCAACGAGGAATGTGCCGGTTCCGTTGGCCGGGTCGAACATTGAGACGACCGGGTCATCGGGTTCGGCCCGCTGTGGGATCTCGATGTCGGAGCGGGGCTTGATGTAATCCGCCCAGGTGGTTGAATCGGCGACACCGAGCGGTAGGCCAAAGGATTTGAGGGCATCATCGACGGTCTTGACGATGTAACGAACCGCAGGCAGTGGCGTGTAGAAGGCGCCGAGGTCCCGGCGCTGTTCGGGGTCATACCGGGCGAGGAACTCTTCATAGAAGTAGACCACCGGATCGTCACGCTGGTTATCCGCCCCAAAGTCGGCGAGCAACTCGTCAACATCCGTTGCGGATAGCTCCTCAGCGAGTTCGTTGAGGCCGAGTTCGTCGACGTCGATAATGCTGTCGGAGTCTTCGCGGAAACGCGAGTAGATCGCGTCAAGGAACTCGTTGTCGAACGTCAACGCCGAGACTGACTGCTCGACTTTGAACTCCTCGGGGTGCGCGATCCTGGCCGTGAGGAGTCCGTAGACCATGGTCTGGGCGTAGACGTCGGCGAAACGCGAGGGCGTCAGATCGCCGAGCAGTTGGTCGCGGACGTCGTTAAACAGGGCGCGCATCGGACCTTCGTCGGTCTCGACATCGTAGAGAGCCCGCACCTCTTCACGTACATCTTGGGCGACTTCAGCCATGCGTCGCGAAAGGGCCGCAGCAGATTTGATGCCTTCGCGATATCCGTGGAAACCCTTCCCAAAGTCAGGGCCGAGGACGATTTTCGGGCCATCCGCAGGAATCCATGCGAGATCTGGTACGCCCCGGCGAACCAACAGGTCGAGGCGGGCTCTAGTAAGTTGATCGCTCCATGACATGACGCGCAGCACGCGTTTGCCATCGTTCTCGCGGAAGTTGACGATGTGTAGGAGTCGTTCTTGTCCCTGTGACAGGCAGAAGAACAGGAGATCGTCGAGCGACCATTGAGCATGCGTTCCGCTGCCCTTGCGCGCGCGCTCATTCTTGACCAGACGTTGGACGAGGCGTCGGATCGCCCCAATAGGGAGACGCCCGCCCTCGAATGCGAGCACAAAGACGCCGAACTTCTGGTCCTTCGTCAGCGGTGGGATCTGCGAGATCTGGGTGAGCTTCGCCACCTTCTCGGGGTCGAGATGCAATTCCTCTGGTTCCCACTCGAGTTGAATCTCGTCCCACGGCAAATCTTGCGGAATTGGCCAGTCGAGTCCGTTCTGAAGGAGGTCGAGGAGATGATCGGCTGATCTCGGCGCGTTTTGGAGCAGTGCGCGGAGACGGTCTTCGACGACACTCACGTTCAGCGGACCTCTATCCAGCAGATTGTCTTCGGGCTCGGCGCGTCTAGCGGCAACTGGGTTTCTTTGCGCAGCCGCTTCGTCTCGTCGCGCTCAAACTCGCGCAGCGAGGATTGGAGATTCGACCGGTCGCTGTACGGCTGGGCGACGGCGGTCGGCACCGCAGCGACCGCAGTGTCGATGGTGTGCAAGGCACGTTCGTCACCATCAGGGGTGCGTAGCGCCCATTCCACGCCGCCTGGGTCAATGCTCCACTCTGGCTCTGCGTGGTCTTCGTCCTCCTTGATCAGGACCGGAATACGCCGGCAGATGAAGACGCCGTTGGGCTGACCTGCCTTCGCGGTCGATATCCCCTCTGGGAGACGCTCCACGAGCTCCGCGAGTCCTGGATTGTCCTTCACCAACTGCAGCCACTTCAGGCGCAATTCTTCGATAGGTGCAATATCACCGTCGTACTCGTCCTTGAACGCCTGGAACACCTTCACGTCGTCGAACATGTCAGTTTCGTCGAAGAGTTTGCCGCCAGGAATTCCCAGGGTGGTTGAGATCATCAATGTCTTGTTCTGAACCCGGCTGTACAACGTGAGCAGCGCGTCAATCTCGGCCGGCGGGAGGAAGTTACGGATTTGGATATGCCCGCGCGACTTCTTCGCCGACGGCTTCGCTTTGACGATTGCGGCTTCCACGGCTGGGTTCATCCGGCGATCCACGCGGCCGATGCGCTGCATCAAACGCACTGGATTCCAATGGATGTCGTAGTTGACCAGCAATGTGCCGTCCTGGAGGTTCACGCCTTCGCTGAGTACGTCGGTTGATATCAGCACACGCAGCGGCTGAAGTTGCGTGCGGTCCTCGGCGGAAACCTTGTTGTAGAACGGGGCGAATCGCTTGATCATCGCGTAGCGTTGGTTGCCCCTCGTGCCATCTATTCGGTCGACGTCCTGCAGGCCGTCCTTTCGCAATTGCTCTTCGAGGTAGCGAGCGGTGTCCGCAAACTCTGTGAACACGATGACTTGCTGGGTGCGGAACTCCGGAGTGAAGACATCCTTGTCGAGACTCTTTTTATGCTTGTTGCTTGCAGGCTCCAACAGGAGGTCGCGTAAGCGCAGGTACTTCTCGTCGACGCCGGCGCCGGCGAGGATCAGGTCCATGAAGCGCGTCAACTGGTCGAGGTCCTCAAAGGAGGCATCGATCATGTCTTGCAGCTTGTAGTCCCCGCTGACGAGGTTGTATTCGAGCTCGTTGAGTTCCTCTTCAGTGAGGTCCTCTTCATGCCAATCCTCTTCGAGGGTGGAGCGATACCTGTCGTGGATCGCCTTCAAGGTTGGCTCGTTAATTGATCGCCACGCGCCAAGGCGACTCTGCTGGTCCGGATCGACCTTGGTGTTGACGTCGAGCCAGTGGAGTATTTTTGTTGAGAGGTCGAGACATGAACCCGCGAACGCAGCGAAGCTGGATTCGAAACGCTTCAGGAAGATTGTTCGGATCAGCGCGACGACCTGGCGTTGTCGATTCTCGGCAACAGTGTCGACGTCTTTGCGGTTGGAGAACGCCAACGGGTAGTACATCGGCAGCACGAACAGCGGCGTGGCCCTACTGAATGCCGTTTGTAGCTCGGTGAATAACGCGGAGTACAACGTGCCGAAGTCATACGGCACTACACGGGGTACTTGCGTCTCCGGGAAGACCACATCGGAACCGCCGGCCACCTTTGAGCTCTCGACGGCGTAGCGCCGGCTGTTTTGATGGAGAATCGATTGGAACAGCTTGTCTTTCGCCGTCAGCGCTGCAATGGCAGCGTAATCGGGAACTCCGCTCTTGAAAGGCTTTTCCAATTCCACTATGTACTTGCGGAGGCTGCTGACGCCGATACTTGCGAAGTGGTCGTCAGCGTCAACGCCCGTGAACAGTTCTGCTTGGTGTACGAGGTCGAACAACGTGTTGTTGATCGGTGTCGCGGTCAGCAGGAAGACCGTCTTGCCCCTGCAGATCTCATGCATGCGCCACCAGCGAGAGCCCCACGGGTTCTCTTCAGTCCCTTTCTTGCCGTGGTTCCGAAAGTTGTGGGCCTCGTCGATGATGAGGACGTCGGCTCGCTTTGCCAGGTGCTCGATCTCCTCGGCACCCTGGTTGGTTGTGAGGTCAGTGTGCGCCCGTACGAGGACATTTGAGAACTGACCGAACAGCTCCGGCAGTCTCTCTTTCAGCTCGGGGTTCCAGACTGCATCCTGACCGGTCTTTGTCGCCATGATCAACACGTTCTTGCGGTGTCGGACTGCGTAGTACTCGGTGAGCATCAGGCCGACAAACGTTTTGCCAAGGCCGACGCCGTCCGTTAGGAACCCGCCATTCCAGCGCCGAGACATCTCGACGAGCGCATGGAACGCTTCCTGCTGATACGGCGCCAGTAGCGGGTAGATCACCGAATCGGATTGCTCCCAGCTCTTGTCTGTGGAATCGACACCTGCCGTGAGCGCGTGAAGCGCCTTCGCATACACCTCGAACGGCGTGAACTCCCGCGCGTTGTGTTCCAGCACGGAGAGCAGCTCTTCGTTGACCGGCGTAGCTTCGCCCCAGTGCTTCTCGTACCACTCTTGTAGGTCGATGAGCTCGGGGCCCTGGAACCTGACATTCAGCTCGACGTTTTGGGTCAGTCCGGGGCGCGTGAAGTTTGACGATCCGACCAGGGCGGCTGATCCGACCACTTTGAGCTTGCTATGGGTGATGTAGGCCTTTGCGTGAAACTTCTTCGATTTGTAGACGCGGATCTCGATCTTGCCGCCTCGGATTGCCTCGACTACTGCGTCGATACCCGTGAGGAAGGTGTCGCCAGTCTGTCGCTCAACGACGATTGACCTATCGAGAGCGGCGGCAATTGCGTCCGCCGTCGCACGGCTTGTCTCGCCTCCAATCAGGAGACGAATCTTCTCGACCTTCTGCCATGCGCCGTCGAGCGAAAGAAATGCGCCGATCTCAAAGTGGCCTGTGGCGATATCGAGCGCCGAGCTGATGTCACACCACTCACGGACGTAATGGAGTGCTTTCCAGTCCTCAGCAGTGTTGTCGACGATGAACTGGTCTGGTGTTGCCACTTGCTGAACCACTCCCCGCTCTTCGCCGGGCACTCTTCATGCCACGGGATCCTGCGACAGGCTATACATCTGTGCCGACGTTGTAGGGCGAGCATATTGTCGGCTCAGCTCGAAGAGTGCACGAACGAGTTCTCCGGGGACTTCGCTGCCGCAGTCCCGAGGGCGTCCGCTGGGGCAGCCTCAGAAGCCGAAGTCATCAAAACACAAAGGTCACGAACCATTTCTGGTTCGTGACCTTAGTGTCTGCGGTTCGTAGAACTCCTCAGTGTGGGCGAAGGGGGACTTGAACCCCCACGTCCCGAAGGACACTGGCACCTGAAGCCAGCGCGTCTGCCATTCCGCCACTCGCCCCAACAACCGGGGGAGCCTATCACGATGGCCGCCCCGCTCCCCAACCGTACCGACTGGTCTGCGAGCGGTGCCCGGCTCCTTTCGCCGATCGTGATCCGGGGCCGCTGAGCTGCGGTGATTCGATTCTCAGAGTTCTGTTGGTCCCGCAGCGTGGTGCTGGGCCGATACCATGCTCGTGAGCATTGTGACCAGGCGACACGCAGGCGCCCTGCCCGTGAGCAGGGCCGCCAGACCACGACGAGTGAGGCGGGCGGTGACATGGGTCTAGTCGACCGCATCGAGCGCAAGCTCGAGTCCACAGTCGGTGACGCCTTCGCGCGGGTGTTCGGCGGTTCGATCGTTCCGCAGGAAGTCGAGGCGATGCTCCGCCGGGAGGCCGAGACCGGTGCACGTGAAGTGCTCGATGGCCAGGTTTTGGCCCCGAACGACTACGTCATTACCCTCAGTGTGCCTGACTATCAGAAGGTGAGCGCCGACCCAGACCTCACATCAGTGACTTTTGCCAAACACTTGGAGGGATACATCCGTGAGCAGGGGTGGCAAACGTATGGTGATGTTGTCGTCAGGTTCGAACAATCATCCACCCTGCACACCGGACAGTTTCGCACGCGTGGAGCGGTCAATCCCGACTCGACCACTGGCGAACCCGCCCCACCATCTCGAGAACGTGCGTCCAGCGCAGAATCAGGAGTAGCACCGATGAGCGACAACCCAAGCTATCGCGGCGGCCAGGGACCGGGGCGGCCCGCTGACGAGTACTACGACCGCCCCCAAGATCGCCCCCAAGAAGAGCGGTACGGCCGCCCCGACGACCGCGGCCAGTATCCCCCACCCGATCAGGGCGGCTATCCGCCTCAGGGCGAGCCGTATCCCCCGCGCCAGGGCGGCTACCCCGACCAAGGTGGCTACCCCGACCAAGGCGGCTATCCCCCGCCGTCGTACGAACAGCGACCGCCGGCCGGTGGATACGGTCCACCGCAGCAAGGCGGCTACCCAGACCAGGGTTACCGTCAGGCACCCGGCGGTTACGGCCCCCCGCCGGGCGGCGCACCCGGCTACGGCGGTGCGCCCGCCGGCGACTACGACTACGGCCGCCCGCCGGCACGTGAGGAGGGCGGTTACGGCCGCCCCGACCCGCGGCCCGCATACCCGGATCAAGGCGGCTACCCCGACCAAGGCGGCTACCCGGACCAGGGCGGTTACGGCGGCCAGCCGTACGGCCGACAGGATCAGGGTTATGGCGCCCCGCCGGACTACGGCCGCTACGGTGACGCACCCGCTGCCGGATACGCCGAACCGGGCTACGCCGAGCCCGCGGGCGGCGGCTACGACTACGGCCAGCCGACGGGTTACGGCGGTGGCTACGGCCAGAGCGAATACGGCCAGAGTGACTACGCCCAGGGCGAGTACGGCGCGGGTGACTACGGCGCGGGCGCCGCGACCGTCACTCTTGCGCTCGACGACGGCAGCGGCCGGACCTACCAGCTGCGCGAGGGCACGAACGTGATCGGCCGCGGCCAGGACGCCCAGTTCCGCCTGCCCGACACCGGGGTTTCCCGCCGCCACCTGGAGATCCGCTGGGACGGCCAGGTCGCGCTGCTGTCCGACCTGAACTCCACCAACGGGACCACCGTGAACAACGCGCCGGTCCAGGAGTGGCAGCTCGCGGACGGCGACGTGATCCGGTTGGGCCACTCCGAGATCATCGTCCGCGTGCACTGAGCGGCGCGGCCGGCCGCAGCCGGGGCGGTGAAGCTCGTCGCTTCCCCCTCATGTCGGTAACCGTCCAAGTATCGTGACGGTGCCGAGGCCGACTGCGTGGCGCCGACGCGACTGAAGCGGGATGGAGACGGAGAGGACGTCAGATGCAGGGGTTGGTACTGCAACTGACGCGCGTCGGCTTCCTGTTGCTGCTGTGGCTGTTCATCTGGGCGGTGCTGAGAATCCTGCGCACGGACCTCTACGCTCCGACGGGCGCCGTGATGGTTCGTCGCGGGCTTCCGCTGCGCGCCTCGCTGCTCCCCAATCGCGGGCGTCGTAACGTGGCCAGGCATCTGGTGGTCATCGAGGGCGCGCTCGCGGGCACCCGCATCACGTTGGGCAGCCAACCGGTGCTCATCGGCCGGGCTGACGACTCGACGCTGGTGCTCACCGACGACTACGCCTCGACACGGCACGCCAGGCTGTCGCCTCGGGGTTCGGAATGGTACGTCGAAGACCTAGGATCGACCAACGGCACATACCTCGACAGGGCGAAGGTGACGACGGCGGTACGCGTTCCGATGGGCACGCCGGTTCGGATCGGCAAGACGGTAATCGAGCTGCGCCCGTGACACTGGTGCTTCGATACGCCGCGCGCAGCGACCGCGGCCTGGTCCGGGCGAACAACGAGGACTCGGTCTACGCCGGCGCGCGACTGCTTGCGCTCGCCGACGGCATGGGTGGCCACGCCGCCGGCGAGGTGGCCTCCCAACTGGTGATCGCCGCGCTGGCCCACCTCGACGACGACGAACCCGGCGGCGATCTGCTCAGCAAACTCGACGCCGCGGTCCGCGAGGGTAACTCGGCGATCGCCGCCCACGTCGAGGCCGACCCCGAACTCGAGGGCATGGGCACCACGCTGACCGCGATCCTGTTCGCGGGCAATCGACTTGGACTGGTGCACATCGGTGACTCGCGGGGCTACCTGCTGCGCGACGGTGAGCTCAACCAGATCACCAAAGACGACACGTTCGTCCAGACGCTCGTCGACGAAGGCCGTATCACGGCCGAGGAGGCGCACAGCCATCCGCAGCGGTCGCTGATCATGCGCGCGCTGACCGGCCACGAGGTCGATCCCACGCTGATCATGCGCGAGGCCCGCGCCGGCGACCGCTACCTGCTGTGCTCGGACGGGCTCTCCGACCCGGTCAGCCACGACACCATCCTCGAGGCGCTGCAGCTGCCCGATGTCGCCGAAAGCGCCGACCGGCTCATCGAATTGGCGCTGCGCGGCGGTGGACCCGACAACGTCACGGTCGTGGTCGCCGACGTCATCGACAACAGTGCCTACGACTACGGACAGACCCAGCCGATCCTGGCCGGTGCGGTTTCGGGTGACGACGACCAACCGCCACCCAACACCGCGGCCGGTCGCGCATCGGCGTTCAACCCGCGACGCAACGAAGCCAAACGCGTTCTACCGGAACCGGAGGAACCGCCGCGACCGCCAAAGTCGCGGCGGCGAATGTTCATCGCCGCCGCGCTCGTGGTGCTGGTCGTGTTGGCCGGGTTGGCCATCGGGCGGCAGATCGTCCGCAGCAATTTCTACGTCGCCGCCCACGACGGCATCGTGTCGATCATGCGGGGTGTGCCCGGGTCGATCCTCGGCTATCCCTTGCAGGAGCCGTACCGGCAGGGCTGCCTGACCGAACGCAACGGTCTGACCCTCATCAGTCCCGGCCAGGAGCCGCGCGACTGCCAGCTCTTTCGGGTCAGCGACCTCACGCCGTCCGAACAGCGACAGGTCATCGCGGGACTACCGACTGGGTCCGAGGACCAAGCGATCAACCAGATCAACCAGCTGGCGCGGGATTCGCTGCTCCCGATCTGTGCGCCGCCACCGCCGCCGGCCCCTCGCACCACCGCGGCACCACACAGTCCCGCGCCGTCCAACTCCCCTGGCGTACCGAATAATCCGCCCACTCGCGGTGACGACCAGACCCCGGCGCCGGAAACGCCGCGGACCGTGACCCAGTCCGCGCCGAAGCCACCTACGCCCGAGCCGTCGCCGCGGGCCGATCCGAGCGCACCGCCATCCCCCGAGTCGCCGACGCCGAAACCGCCGCCACCGCCGCCGACCGTCACCGCGCTGCCGCCGCCGCCGCCCGATCCGGGAACCAACTGCCGGGAAGTCTCATGACGGCCCACAGACGAGCGCGAGCCGGAGTCCAGGCATGACCACCCAGCCGCAGTCCGCTGTGGCCGTCACCCCGCCACTTCCCAACCGGCGCAACGCCGAACTGCTTCTCCTCGGCTTCGCCTCGCTCATCACCACTCTGGCGCTGCTGCTGGTCGAGGCGAATCAGGAGAAGGGCCTGCACTGGGATCTGGCGCGGTACACGGTGGCATACCTGGCGTTGTTCAGCGGCGCACACCTTGCGGTGCGACGCTTTGCGCCATACGCCGATCCACTCCTGCTCCCGGTGGTCGCGTTACTGAATGGGTTGGGGCTGGTGATGATTCACCGTCTCGACCTGGCATCAGGCGAGCTGACTCAGGACGGGTTGGGCGGCACCGCCAATCAGCAGATGCTGTGGACCTTGCTGGGAGTCATCGGGTTCTCGCTCGTCGTGATCTTCCTGCGCGATCACCGCCTGCTGGCGCGCTACGGCTACGTCTGCGGGCTCGGCGGCCTGGTCCTGCTGGCCATCCCGGCCGTGCTGCCACGTTCGATGTCCGAGCAGAACGGTGCCAAGATCTGGATTCAGTTCCCGGGCTTCTCGATTCAGCCCGCCGAGTTCTCCAAGATCCTGCTGCTGATCTTCTTCGCCGCGGTGCTGGTGTCCAAGCGCGACGTCTTCACCAGTGCGGGCAAGCACGTGCTCGGCATGGATCTCCCCCGGCCCCGCGACCTCGCGCCCCTGCTGGCCGCCTGGATCGCCTCGGTCGGCGTGATGATCTTCGAGAAGGACCTCGGCACGTCGCTGCTGCTGTACGCGTCGTTCCTGGTGCTGGTCTACGCGGCCACCGACCGGTTCAGCTGGGTCGTGATCGGCCTGGCACTGTTCGCCGCGGGAAGTGTTGCGGCATATCACCTTTTCGACCACGTCCGGGTGCGCGTACAGACGTGGCTCGATCCGTTCGCCGATCCCGACGGTGCCGGCTACCAGATGGTGCAGTCGCTGTTCAGCTTCGCGACCGGCGGGATCTTCGGCACCGGTCTGGGCAACGGCCAGCCCGGCACCGTGCCCGCGGCCTCGACCGACTTCATCATCGCCGCCATCGGCGAGGAACTCGGCCTGGTGGGCCTGGCCGCGGTGCTGATGCTGTACACGATCGTGATCATCCGGGGCCTGCGCACCGCAATCGCCGTCCGTGACAGCTTCGGAAAACTTCTGGCCGCGGGCCTGGCGTCGACACTGGCGCTGCAGTTGTTCATCGTCGTCGGCGGCGTCACGAAGCTGATTCCGCTGACCGGATTGACCACGCCGTGGATGTCCTACGGCGGGTCCTCGCTGTTGGCGAACTATCTGTTGCTGGCGATCCTGGTGCGGATCTCGCACGCCGCGCGGCGCCCGATCGTCGCGGGCGCGACGACCCCGACTCCGATCGCGGCGGCCAGCACCGAGGTGATCGAGAAGGTATGAACACCTCCCTGCGCCGCATCGCCGTCACGGTCATGGCACTGATCGTGCTGCTGTTGGGCAACGCCACCCTGACTCAGGTGTTCACCGCCGACGGGCTGCGGTCGGACCCCCGCAACCAGCGCGTGCTGCTCGACGAGTACTCCCGGCAACGGGGCCAGATCTCGGCCGCCGGCCAGTTGCTCGCCTACTCCGTTTCGACCAACGGCCGGTTCCGCTTCCTGCGCGTGTATCCCAATCCCCTGGCCTATGCCCCGGTCACCGGCTTCTATTCGCTGCAGTACTCCAGCAGCGGCCTGGAGCGCGCCGAGGATTCCATCCTCAACGGCTCCGACGAGCGACTCTTCGGCCGCCGGCTCGCCGACTTCTTCACCGGCCGCGACCCGCGCGGCGGGAACGTCGACACCACGATCAAGCCGCCGGTGCAGCAGGCGGCCTGGGATGCGATGGAGGACGGCTGCGACGGCCCGTGCAAGGGCTCGGTGGTGGCGATCGAGCCGTCGACGGGGAAGATCCTGGCGATGGTCTCGACGCCGTCCTACGACCCGAATCTGCTGGCGACCCACGACATGGCCGCCCAGACCGCAGCCTGGCAGCGGCTGCGCGACGACCCCGAGTCGCCGCTGCTCAACCGGGCGATCTCCGAAACGTACCCGCCGGGGTCGACCTTCAAAGTGGTCACCACGGCGGCGGCCCTGCAACGGGGTGCGACGGTGAACACCCAGCTCACAGCCGAACCACGAATCCCCTTGCCCGACAGCACCGCAACGTTGGAGAACTACGGCGGCACCTCGTGTGGCGGCGGTCCCACCACGTCCCTGCGCGACGCCTTCGCCAGGTCGTGCAACACCGCGTTCGTCGAGTTGGGCCTCGACACCGGGACCGATGCGCTGCGCTCGACGGCGCGCGGGTTCGGGCTCGATGCCGCCGCGCCGACGATCCCGCTCCAGGTCGTCGAATCCCGCCTCGGGCCGATTGCCGATGCCGCCGCACTCGGCATGTCGAGCATCGGCCAGAAGGACGTCGCGCTCACGCCGCTGCAGAACGCTCAGATCGCGGCGACCATCGCGAACGACGGAGTGGCAATGCGGCCGTATCTGGTCGATAACCTGAAGGGACCCGACCTTGCGAACATCGCGACGACGGCTCCGCAGGAAGAGCGGCGGGCGGTGTCGCAGCAGGTCGCCGATACACTTACGGATTTGATGGTCGCCGCCGAGCAGGTGACTCAGCAGAAGGGAGCCATCGCCGGCGTGCAGATCGCATCCAAGACCGGCACAGCGGAGCACGGCACCGATCCGCGCAACACCCCTCCGCATGCCTGGTACATCGCCTTCGCCCCGGCTCAGGCCCCCAAGGTGGCAGTCGCGGTGCTGGTCGAGAACGGCGGTAACCGGCTGTCGGCCACCGGTGGCCAGTTGGCGGCGCCCATCGGCCGGGCCACGATCGCCGCGGCCCTGCGGGAGGGTTCATGACCGCCCGCGTCGGAGTGACGCTGTCCGGCCGCTACCGGCTGCAGCGCTTGATCGCCACCGGCGGCATGGGTCAGGTCTGGGAGGCCGTGGACTCTCGCCTGGGCCGGCGCGTCGCGGTGAAGGTGCTCAAGGCCGAGTACTCCACCGATCCCGAGTTCGTCGAGCGGTTCCGCGCCGAGGCCCGCACCGTCGCGATGCTCAACCACCCCGGTATCGCCAGCGTGTACGACTACGGCGAGACCGACATGGACGGCGAGGGCCGTACCGCCTACCTGGTGATGGAACTGGTCAACGGCGAACCGTTGAACTCCGTGCTCAAACGGACCGGTCGGCTGTCGCTGCGCCACGCGCTCGACATGCTCGAGCAGACGGGCCGCGCTCTTCAGGTTGCCCACACCGCGGGCCTGGTGCACCGCGACGTGAAGCCGGGCAACATCCTGATCACGCCGACGGGTCAGGTGAAGCTCACCGACTTCGGCATCGCCAAGGCCGTCGACGCCGCCCCGGTGACCCAGACCGGCATGGTGATGGGCACCGCGCAGTACATCGCACCCGAGCAGGCGCTGGGCCACGACGCGACCGCCGCCAGCGACGTGTACGCGCTGGGAGTCGTTGGCTACGAATCGGTTTCGGGTAAGCGACCGTTCACCGGGGACGGTGCGCTGACGGTGGCGATGAAACACATCAAGGAGACGCCGCCGCCGCTGCCCGCCGACCTGCCTCCCAACGTTCGCGAGCTGATCGAGATCACGCTCGTCAAGAACCCCGGTATGCGGTACCGCTCCGGCGGGGCGTTCGCCGATGCGGTGGCCGCTGTGCGGTCCGGTCGACGACCACCGCGGCCGAACGCGGCACCCTCGATCGGCCGGGCCGCACCGACCGCGGTGCCGTCGGC
>NZ_QMEW01000026.1 GCF_003284965.1 Mycolicibacterium sp. GF69 | reverse complement strand
CTGCCCGCGACACGCCGCGGATTGCGGCAGTACGCGGTCGCTCTCGGTGAAGGCGGCGGTCGAGCGCTACTTCTTCTTGGCGTTGAGCCGTGTGACGATCTCACGGAAGTCGTCGGTCTTGAACGACTGCTCCTCAGCGGTATTGGCATAGTCGAGCACCGCCAGCACGGACCGTTCGAGGTGAATGTTCAACAGCCGCTTGGTACTTTCGACGGCCTGGCGTGGCAACTCCATGATCTTCTTCGCGCACGCGATCGCCTCGGCGAGCGGATCCTCGACGACATGGTTCGCCAGGCCCAACTCGGCGGCGCGCTGCGCAGAGATTCGAGTGCCGGTCAGCGCGAACTCTTTGGCGTGCAACAGGCTCATCTGCAATGGCCAAACCAGCGGTCCGCCGTCGGCAGCGACGAGACCGACCTGCACATGCGGATCGGCAAGGTAGGCATCCTCTTTGATGTAGACGATGTCGGACAGCGCCACCAGACTGCAGCCCAGGCCCACCGCGGGACCGTTGACCGCGGCCACGACGGGGATCCGGCAGCGGGCCATACCGAGCACGATCTCGCGGCCGTGCAGGATGGTCTTCGCCCGCAGATCGGCGTCCTGACGCAACTCCTCCAGATAGCCGAAGTCGCCACCGGCCGAAAACGCCCGTCCCGCACCGGTGATCACCGCGGCGCGCGCCTCACGGTCCTCGGCGAGGCGGTTCCACACGTGCGCCAGGCCGACGTGCAGGTCGTCGTTGACGGAGTTGAGCGAATCGGGCCGGTTCAGTGTGATGATGCGCAGCGCACCGTCAGCCTGAACGTCGATCTCCGGTGGCAGGTCGTACACCTTAGACTCCTAATCCGAGAATGCGCGAGGCGATGATGTTCTTCTGAATCTGTGACGTGCCGCCCATCACGCTCTGCGCGCGACTGTACATATAGGCGCCGAACAACTCGGGGTCGCCGGTCCCGACGGTCGCCAGCGCGGCGTGGCCGACCGACTGCTCGACCCACGTCATCAACAGCTTGTCCAATGAGCCCTGCGGTCCGTGCGTCAAGCCGTCGAGTTGCTCGGACAACCTCCTGCGCACGTGCAGTCGCAACATCTCCGTCTGGACCCACGCCCATGCCAGCGCCTCCGGAGCAGGGCCTTCGACGCGGGTGGCCAACTGTCGCACCAGCTTTCCGTACCGGGCCGAGAACCCCAGCGTGGACGGCTCCCGCTCGTGACTGACGACCGTCATCGCGAGCTTCCACCCCTCGCCGGGTGCGCCGACCATGTTGTCGGCCGACACCCGCGCCCCGTCGAACAGCACCTGACCGAACTCCTTGGTGACGCCACTGATCATCTTCAGCGGTCGCTGTTCGATACCGGGCTGATGCATCGGCACGATGAACGCCGAGATGCCCTTGTGCTTGGGCGCTTCCTTGTCGGTGCGCGCGAGCAGCAGACACCAGTCGGCCACGTCCGAGTAGCTCGTCCAGATCTTGTGTCCGTGAATGATGTACTCGTCGCCGTCGCGCGTCGCGGTCGTCGTCAACGAGGCCAGATCCGACCCCGCCCCGGGTTCGGAGAAGCCCTGGCACCACCGCTCGGTCCCGTTGATCATGCCGGGTAGAAATCGTTGCCGGAGTTCTTCGCTGCCGTGATGCGACAACCCGACGACCAGATAACCCAAGCTCGGCCGCGCCGGCGCACCGGCCTTGGCGATCTCCTCGTCGACGATCACGTCGTAGACCGGCGGTAGATCCTGTCCGCCATATTCTTTCGGCCAGGACGTACCGAAGAAACCGGCCGCGTAGAGCGCCTGATGCCAGGCGCCCTGGGCGGCCCAGTAAGCGTCACCCGACGTCGGGAATTTCCCCTTCTGTTCGGTCAGCCAGCCGCGTAACCGATCACGGAACGCGGCTTCCTCCGGTGAGTCACGAAAGTCCAATGGACAGCTCCTCCAGCTTCACGGGCCATGTCTCGATGGCGGCCAACACCCGGCGCAGATAGACATGCGCTAGGCACTCCCAGGTGTTGCCGATGCCACCGTGCACCTGTATCGATGTTTCGCAGACGGTCAGAGCGGCTCGCGCACAGTAGATCTTGGCCACGCGTGCCGCCTCGATCGCCTCCGCGACCGGCAGTTCGTCGACGGCCCACGCGGCATGCCGCGTAACGCTCACCGATCCCTCGATGAGAGCCAGGCTCTCGGCGAGCAGATGGCCGACCGCCTGATACGACCCGATCGTGGCGCCATATTGCTCACGCATCTTGGCGTATTCGACGGCCAACGCCTGTGCGCCACGGGCCGCGCCAACCAGGTCGGCACACGTTACCGTCAGCGCCAGGGCACGCCACCGGCCGGCGTCCTCTTCGGAAAGTCCGCCGAGTTCGGTGGGCGACTCCACCACGCCGGCAAGGCTGTTGGTCAGATCCGCCGACGCGTGAACCTGCGCACCGGCCGGGTCGCTGCCGCAGCGCATCCGCAGGTCGTCGGCGAGCACCGGCCCGATGAACGGCACATCGACCAGTCCACGGGCGAATTCCTCGGCGACGATCGCGACCTCGACACCCGAGGCGCCATCCGAGCGCAACGAGCGAAATCCCGTGGCGTCGACGGCCTTTTCCAGCCTTGCGACCCGGCTCGCGTCGTCGATGTCGGCCACAGAACCGGGTCCGAGGTCATCGGCCAGACTCGCTGCGGCCGCCCGCAACTGTTGCTGTTCACTGGTCAGACGGACGTCCACAGACGCTCCTTCAACACTCGACGCAAGACCTTTCCCGACGGCAGCCGCGGAATCTCGGGCACGATGACCACCCGGCTGGGCCGCTTGTACGACGCCAGCCGATCCCCGACCAGCGACACCAATTCCTCGCTCGAAACGTGCCTACCGACCTTCACCGCGGCGACGATGGCTTCGCCGTTGTTCGCATCCGGCACACCGAAAACCGCGCAGTCGTCGACGGCGGGATGCCCATGCAGCACCGCCTCGATCTCCGCGGGCGCGACCTGGAAGCCACGCACCTTGATCATCTCCTTCGACCGGTCGGTGATCCGCAGCCAGCCGTCGTCGTCCAACACCCCGACATCTCCGGTGCGATACCACCCGTCGTCGAACGCGGCCGTCGTCTCCGACTCCGGCAGGTAGCCGGCCATCGCCGAATCCGATTGCACCTGAATCTCGCCGGTCTCGCCCGCGCCCAGCACCGCGCCGCTGTCCAGTGACACCACCCGCACGCGGACACCGCAAACGGGTCGACCGACGGTGTCCAGATGCCCGCCGTCGAGGTCGTTGCACGAGATGACCGGCAGTTCGCTCGCCCCGTACGCGGTGACCCACGAAATCCCGGTCCGTTCGGTGACGGCCTCGGCGACGCTCTGGGTTACCGGCGTCGCGCACCACATGATGTAACGCAGCGAAGTCAGGTCGTACGCTTCCAGTCCCGGGTATGCCGCCAGGGCCAAAGCGATTGGCGCCACGGCCATCTCGATCGTGATGCGGTCATTCTCGATATGCCGCAACATGGCCTCGATGTCGAACCGCCGGTGCAACCGGATCCAGGCGCCCGTCTCGAGGGCCATCACGATGTTGAGCAGTCCCAGGATGTGCGATGGCGGCGTGGTGATCTGCATGCGGTCCGACGCGGACAACTGCAGCGCGTGGCGCCAATGCCGCACCGCGACGGCGAACGACGCGTGCGTGTGCCGCACCGCCTTGGGCATACCGGTGGTGCCGGAACTGAACACGAACAATGCGTCCGCCCGCGGGGCGGGTACCTCGAACTCCCGGCGTTCGGCAGCGATCGGTTCGTCAAGCGACAGCATCGGCATGATGTCGGCGAGCACGGGGTTGTCGCCGACGGCATGCGTCGGACGGGTGAGCGTCAGCGCGTGCTCGATCTCGGCACGCTTCCACGCGGGGCTCAGCAGGACCGCCGACGCGCCCAGGTGCCAAACCGCACGCAACGCGATGACGAACTCGGGCCGGTTGGATGACATCAGCGCGACCCGGTCGCCGGCCCGCACACCGCGGCGCTCCAGGGCGGTGGCCATCCCGGCACTCAGCGCATCGAGTTGCGACAGCGTGTACTCACGCTGCTCGAAGGCAAGCGCGATCGGCTCACTCACACCCTGTCCTCACTAGTGTCCACGGGCCACGATCCGCAGTTGAGAATAGCGTATCATTTAGCGAGAATGATATTCTCATCCAGTTAGAATCTATGTGCCGGGAGAGGTTTTGATGACGGCGGATCCGATGCCTGACCAGCCATCACAGGGTGCGGGACAGGTGACGATCGAGCTCGACCGTAAGAAGGTGTCGGTGCCGCAGGTCGCCAACGAGACCCTTTTGGAGAGCGCCCGACGCGCCGGGTTGTCCCCGCCGTTCTCGTGCGAAGCCGGCAACTGCGGAACCTGTATGGGCAAGCTCACCGAGGGCCGCGCCGCGATGCGGGTCAATGACGCCCTCGAGGAGGACGAGGTCGAGGAGGGGTACATCCTCACCTGCCAGGCGATCCCCGAAACCGACACCGTCAGTGTGACCTACGACGAGTGAGCCGCGATGTCGCCGTGCTCGTCGACACGGGGCGCGGGCCGGTACTCCGGTTCGTAGCCCGCGATCTGGATCGGGCTGCGCACCAACCGGAATTCGCCTGCGGTGACGATCATTTCGGGTGTCTGCTCCAACGCCTCCGGCAGCGTGCGCACGGCCGCGACGGGGATACCGAGGGGACGTAGCCGCGACTCCCAGCTCGCAGCGGTGTCGGTGGACAACGCGGCGGAGACAACCGCCAGTACCTCGTCGCGCTTGGCGGCGCGCTCTGCCATCGTCGGAAAGCCGTCGATACCCGCCTCGCTCGAGAACGCTCGCCAGAACGCATCGTGGGTGATGAACAGCGCCAGGTAGCCATCCGCGGTGGCAAACAGTTGCGCCGGAACGTAATACGAGTGTGCTCCGTACGGATAGCGCAGCGGGGCCGCGCCGTCGTTGAGGTACGCCGAGGCGCGGTAGTTCAACTGCGAAAACATCACGTCCCGCAGCGACACGTCGACCTGACCGCCGCGGCCGGACACGATCTGCGCCAGCAGACCCAACGCCGCGGCCAAGCCCGTCGAGTTGTCGGCCGATGAGTACCCCGGCAAGGTCGGCGGCTCATCCGGATGGCCGGTCATCGCCGCGACCCCCGTCGCAGCCTGGATGACGTAATCGAACGCCGGGTCGTCGCCGCCGTCGAGTCCGAAGCCGGTCATCGCGACACAGACGATGCTGTCGTTGAACTGCCGCAGCGACTCGTAGGTCAGGCCGAGCTTCTTGATCGCCGACGGTTTCATGTTGACCAGCAGCGCATGGGATTCGGCGACGAGTTCGCCCAGCCGCTGACGGCCGGCATCGGAGCGCAGATCCAACACGACGCTCTGCTTGTTGCGGTTGAGGCTGGCGAAGTAGCTGTCGCCGACCTGACGCGAGATCTCGCCCCCCGGCGGTTCGACCTTGATTACCTCAGCGCCGAGATCGGCCAGCAGCATCGTGGCGTAAGGACCGGCCAGCATCACGCCGACCTCGATGATCCGGATACCCGCCAGCGGCCCGGCGCTCATCGCACGGCCTTGGCCAACTCCGCGATCACCTCGCGCGTCCGGTATTTCGACGCGATGAGCTCGTCGCGGGTCTCGCCGATCGGCAACAGCCGGACGGACAGGTCGGTCACTCCCGCGTCGGCGAAGCGCTTGAACCGGGCCAGAATCGCTTCCTGGTCACCGGCGGCGCACAAATCGCCGACGTCGCGCGCATCGCCGCGGTCCAGCAGCCGCTGGTAGTTCGGCGACGTCTCGGCCTCGGCGAGGATGCGGTTGGCCCGCTCCTTGGCGCCGTCGATCTCCGAATTCGCGCACAGGCACACCGGAATCCCCGCGACGATGCGCGGAGCCGGGCGGCCCGCCTCCGCGGCGGCCTTGTTGATCTTCGGCGCGATGTGCTCGCCGATCGCCTTCTCGTCGGCCATCCACAGCACGGTTCCGTCCGCGCGCTCGCCGGCGATCTGCAGCATCACCGGCCCCAGTGCGGCCACCAGCACCGGCAGCGGGTTCTCCGCGCCCAGCACCGTCGGATTGTGCACCGTGAAAGTGTCGTTTTCGACATCCACATCGCCGGGTCCGGCCAGCGCCTTGTTCAGCACCTCGAGGTAGTCGCGGGTATAGGCGGCCGGCTTCTCATAGGGGACGCCGAGCATGTCCCGCACGATCCAGTGGTGCGACGGTCCCACGCCGAGAGCCAGCCGTCCGCCGGCCATCGCGTGCACGGACAGCGCTTGGCGCGCGAGCGCTATCGGGTGCTGCGCCTGCAGCGGAACCACGGCGGTGCCGAGTTCGATCTTCGAGGTGTGCGCCGCCATCAGCGCGACCATGGTCAGGCAGTCGAAATCGTTGGGCACCTGCGGCATCCACGCGGTATCCATACCCGCGGATTCGGCCCATTCGATATCGGAGACGAGCTTGTTGACCTTGCGGGCCATGTCACCGCGCTCGGCCCCGATCATCACGCCAAGGCGCATGTCAGTACTTCCTCCGAAAGTCCAGCGTCGAGCGTGCGCTCAGGGCGAAAAATGGGGCGGGTAAACGCACTGAGCGCACGTTCGGCGAGCGAGTCATCGTCTGCTCATCGTCAGCTTGCGCACCTCATCCACCAGCGTGTCGAGCGAGGTGCCAGTCGGGAACACCGCGGCCGCGCCCGCCGACATCAGCTTGGGCACATCGCCCTGCGGGATGGTCCCGCCTACCACGACCGCGATGTCGCCGGCGTCGGCATCGCGCAGAGCCGCCACGGTGCGCGTCGTGAGCGCCACGTGCGCACCCGACAGAATCGAAAGACCCACCAGGGCAACGTCCTCCTGCAATGCGATCGACACGATGTCTTCGATGCGCTGCCGGATGCCGGTGTAGATCACCTCGAACCCGGCGTCACGCAGCGTCCGCGCGACGATCTTGGCGCCGCGATCGTGCCCGTCGAGGCCGGGTTTGGCAACCAGCACCCGGACCGGACCCGCCATCAGAACACCACCGGCTGCTGGAACTCGCCCCAAACGGCTTTGAGTGTGGAAACCATCTCTCCCACAGTGCAGTAGGCGTTGGCGCAGTCGATCAGCTTGGGCATCAGGTTGTCGTCCCCTTCCGCCGCGCGGGCCAGGGCCGTCAATGCCTCCTTGACCGCCACGGCGTCGCGCTCCGCCTTGACCTTGGCGAGCCGCTTGAGCTGTAGATCGCGTCCCTCGGCATCGAGCTCGTAAGTCGCGATCTCCGGCGGCGGCTCGTCGGCGACGAACTTGTTGACCCCGATAACGGGCCGGACACCCGACTCCACTTCCTGATGGATCTTGAAGGCCTCGTCGGCGATCAGCCCCTGCAGGTAGCCGTCCTCGATGGCGCGCACCATGCCGCCGTGCGTCTCGAGATCGTGCATGATCTCGATGATCTTCTCCTCGGTCGCGTCGGTGAGCGCCTCCACGAAGTACGAACCGCCGAGCGGATCGGCGACCTTGGTCACGCCGGTCTCGTAGGCCAGGATCTGCTGGGTCCGCAGCGCCAGCGTCGCCGATTCCTCACTCGGCAGCGCGAACGGCTCGTCCCACGCGGCGGTGAACATCGACTGCACACCGCCGAGCACCGCGGCCATCGCCTCGTAGGCGACGCGAACCAGGTTGTTCTGCGCCTGTGGCGCATAGAGCGAAGCGCCCCCGGCCACGCAGCCGAACCGGAACATCGACGCCTTGTCCGAGGATGCGCCGTAGCGCTCCCGCACGATCGTGGCCCACCGCCGCCGGCCGGCCCGATACTTGGCGATCTCCTCGAAGAAGTCGCCGTGCGTATAGAAGAAGAACGAGATCTGCGGTGCGAACTGGTCGATGGTCATGCGCCCGCGTTCGACGACGGTGTCGCAGTACGTCACACCGTCGGCCAGGGTGAACGCCATCTCCTGAACGGCGTTCGCGCCGGCATCACGGAAGTGCGCGCCTGCGACCGAGATCGCGTTGAACTTCGGCACTTCGGCCGCACAGAACTCGATGGTGTCGGCGATCAGCCGCAGCGAGGGCTCCGGCGGCCAGATCCACGTCCCGCGCGACGCGTACTCCTTGAGGATGTCGTTCTGGATGGTGCCGGTCAGCTTCTCGCGCGGCACACCCTTCTTCTCCGCGGCCGCGACGTAGAACGCCAGCAGGATCGCCGCGGTGCCGTTGATGGTGAAGCTGGTGCTGATCGCCTCCAGCGGGATGCCGTCGAAGAGGATCTCGGCGTCGGCGAGCGTGTCGACGGCGACGCCGACGCGGCCCACCTCCTCGCCGTACTCGGGGTCGTCGGAGTCGTAGCCGCACTGCGTGGGCAGGTCCAACGCCACCGACAACCCGGTACCGCCCTGGTCGAGCAGGTATCGGTAGCGCCGGTTCGACTCCTCGGCCGTACCGAATCCGGAGTACTGACGAAACGTCCAGGTCTTACCGCGGTACCCGGTCGCGAAATTCCCCCGGGTGAACGGGTAGGTGCCGGGCGCGGGCGGTTCCGTCGCCCTCTCCGCTGGGCCATAGACCGGCTCGAGCGGGATCCCCGACGGGGTCTGTACTGGCTCGCTCATCACGGATAACGTACTTGCAAAAAATGAGAATGCCAATACCGCACGCCGCAAACGTGCACCGAGGAAGGGGCAAACCTCGGGAATCGGCATCCGCGAAGGCCCCGTACACAGCGATTATGGCACTTGCGTAAAATGAGAACGTCAATACCGATCGCGTTGGATGTCCGCTAGCATCGTGGGACGACGCAGGTCGCAGCCAAAGGGAGGTCCATGTCCGCCTTCACTGACCGCACGCTCGTCGTCTCCGGCGGCAGTCGTGGCATCGGTCTGGCGATCGCACTCGCCGCGGCCAAGCGCGGTGCGAACGTGGTGCTGCTGGCCAAGACGGCAGAACCACATCCGAAGTTGCCGGGCACCGTGCACACCGCCGTCGCGGAGGTCGAGGCCGCCGGGGGCAAGGGCGTGGCGGTGGTCGGCGACGTGCGCAAGGAAGAAGACGTGCAGCGCGCGGTCGAGGCGGCCGTCGAGCACTTCGGCGGTGTCGACATCGTCGTCAACAACGCCAGTGCCATCGCCACCGAGCCGACCGAACAACTGGCCGCCAAGAAGTTCGACCTGATGATGGACATCAACGTGCGCGGCACGTTCCTGCTCACCAAGGCCGCGCTCCCCTATTTACGCAAGTCCACCGACGCACACGTGATCACGCTGGCGCCGCCGCTGAACATGAACCCGCACTGGCTGGGCGCCCACCCCTCCTACACGCTGTCGAAGTACGGGATGACGCTGCTCTCCCTGGGTTGGGCCGCCGAGTATGCGGACTCCGGCATCGGGTTCAGTTGCCTATGGCCCGAGACCTACGTCGCCACCTCCGCAGTAGCCAACGCCCCCAACTTCCAGGAGATGCTCGACCGGTCCCGCGACCCGCAGATCATGGGTGACGCGGCGGCAGCGATCCTGTCCCGGCCCGCGGCCGAGGTGAACGGCAAGTGCTTCATCGACTCCGAAGTGCTCGCCGAATCCGGCGTGTCCGACCTGTCGCGCTACGGCGGTGGGGACGACCCCATCCTTGATATCTTCGTCGACAAGTCATGAGCATCTCAATGCTGCTCGAGATGGCCTCGAGCAATCCGGACCGCACCGCCGTAGTGTCTGGCGAATTGCGCCTGACCACAGGCGAGTTGAGCGCGCTCGCCGATGGTGGGGCGGGTGTCATCGCCGCATCGGGAGCCTCGCACGTCGCCTACGTCGGCATGGGCGGCGCGCTGCTGCCGCTGCTGCTGTTCTCGTCGGCCCGCGCCGGGGTCCCGGTGACGCCGCTGAACTATCGGCTCAGCGCCGACGGGCTGCGGGAGCTCATCGATCGCCTTCCCCAACCGCTCGTCGTCGCCGACGCCGAGTACCGCCAGATGGTCGAGGGTGCGGGAAAACAAGTCATCGGCTCCGAGGAGTTCCTCCACGCCGCGCAGACCAGCGACCCCGGCCCCGATGTTCCAGTGTTCGCCGACCCCGAGGACGTCGGGGTCGTGCTGTTCACCTCGGGCACCACATCGAGGCCCAAAGCCGTTGAGCTGACGCACAACAACCTCACCAGCTACATCACCGGAACTGTCGAGTTCGATTCCGCGGAGTCCGGTGACGCGGCGTTGATCTGTGTACCGCCGTATCACATCGCGGGGGTCAGCGCGGCGCTGTCGAACCTCTACGCCGGCCGCAAGATGGTGTACCTGCCGCAGTTCGATGCCAGAGAATGGATCCGGCTGGTGCGGGACGAGGGCGTGACCTCGGCGACCGTCGTGCCGACCATGCTCGACCGCATCGTCAGCGCTCTGGAGTCGGAGGACCTGTCGCTGCCGACCCTGCGCAGCCTGGCCTACGGCGGTTCGAAGGTGCCACTTCCCTTGGTGCGCAAGGCGCTCGAATTGTTGCCCGAGGTCGGCTTCGTCAACGCCTACGGTTTGACCGAGACCAGTTCGACCATCGCGGTGCTCGGTCCCGACGACCACCGCGAAGCGCTTGCCTCATCCGAAGCCGGGGTCCTGCGCAGGCTGGGCTCTGTCGGCCAGCCCGTGCCGGGCATCGAGGTGCAGGTCCGCGACGCCGACGGGGCGGTGCTCGGCGCCGGCGAGACCGGTGAGCTGTTCGTTCGCGGCGACCAGGTATCCGGCCGCTACGCCGAGATCGGGTCGGTTCTCGACGCCGACGGCTGGTTCCCCACCAAGGACATCGCCATGCTCGACGAGGACGGCTATTTGTTCATCGGGGGCCGCTCGGACGACACGATCATCCGTGGCGGGGAGAACATCGCACCTGCCGAGATCGAGGATGTCCTCGTCGAACACCCCGATGTGCGCGATTGCGCCGTGGTGGGGCCGGAGGACCCGCAGTGGGGCCAGATCATCGTCGCCGTCGTAGTTCCCGCCGCCACTCCGGACGGTCCGGCCACCCCGGATCCCGACGAACTGCGCGAGCACGTACGTCGTCAGTTGCGCGGCTCGCGGACCCCCGACCGGGTGGTGTTCCGCGACGAGTTGCCGACCAACGCGACCGGCAAGGTGCTTCGACGAGAACTGATCGCCGAGTTGACAGCCGCCAATTAGCCGCCATTTAGCAAGGAGCCCAGCATGATCAAGAACGGCACACGTTTGCAGAGCCAGGTGTGCGACACCCAGGTGATCGTCGTGCGCAGCGCCGACAGCCTCGACGATCTGCGGGCCGGCGGCGCTCCGATGGTCGCCCTGGATGCCGAGAAGTCGTCCGAGTTCACCATCGACTCGAATTTCTCCGACGGCAACGCGATGGGCAAACGCTACGTCGACGAGAACGGCGCCGAGGTGTTGGTGACCAAGGCCGGCGCGGGCACGTTGAGCGTCGGTACGACGCCGCTCTCCCTCAAAGAAGCCAAACCGCTACCCGCGAGCGACTGATACCGTCCACGGGGTGAGGCCACGCCGCCTGCTTCCCCGGTATGCGGCAGGGCTCGCGTCCGCGTATCTGCTGACGGCCGTCGAGGTCGTCATACTGATCGCATCGCTGGCTGGGCGCAGCGTGGCCACGCTCGGCAACGCGATCATCACTGCGGTACTACTCGTGGTGAGTACTGCCGCCGTCGCCGCCAGTGCCGTTTACATACTGCTTCCGTCGGTGCGTTACCTGCGTGCAGGCCGCGACCCGACGCCCAGCGAACGGCGGTCGACTCTCAACATGATGCGCCGCCAGTCCGCGGTGACGGTGGCGCCGTGGATCCTGACCACCGCGGTCCTCGTACCGCTGAACCGGCACGCCGGTTCCGAAGCCCTGGCCGTGATCGGGTCAGCCATGCTCTTCGGTGCCATCGCCACGGTATGCACCGGATTCTTGTTCACGTTGCGAACGCTGCGACCCGTATTGGCCAGCGTGACACCAGATCCCACGATGCCGCGGCTGAGGGCACCGGGTGTCCGGGCACGACTGCTGCTGATGTGGACGGTGTGTACCGCGCTGCCGGGCGTGGCCATCGCGTCGCTGTTGGTCATGCGCAGCAGGGGATGGCTCATCGAGGAGACGGCCGCGATCGAACTGGCGCTGCTGGTGCTCGCGCTGGTCGCGGTCGTGCTCGGTCTGCGCTCGTTGATCCTGACATCCATGTCGATCTCGGATCCGGTTCAAGAAGTGGTCCAGGCGATGGGCGAAGTGGAACGCGGCCGCATCGACCGGTCCGTCGATGTCTATGAGTGGTCCGAGATCGGGCGTCTGCAGGAGGGTTTCAACAGCATGGTCGCCGGGCTTCGCGAACGCGACCGGTTGCGCGACCTGTTCGGGCGCCACGTCGGCGAGGACGTGGTACGGCGGGCGGTGGAAGAGAACGAGTCGCTGTCGGGCGACGAACGCTACGTCGCGGTGCTGTTCATCGATCTGGTCGGCTCTACCAGATTGGCGGCCACCCACCAACCTGCCGAGGTCGCCGAACTGCTCAACGAGTTCTTCCGCATCGTCGTCGCCGCGGTCGACGAGCGGCACGGGTTGATCAACAAGTTCCAGGGTGACGCGGCGCTCGCGGTCTTCGGTGCCCCGCTGCGCGTCGACGAACCAGCATCGGCGGCGCTGGCGACCGCACGTGTACTGGCGGCGGAGTTACAACGTCTGGGGCTCGATTTCGGCATCGGGGTCTCCGCCGGCTCGGTGTTCGCCGGCAATATCGGAGCCGAGAACCGGTACGAGTACACCGTCGTCGGGGATGCGGTCAATGAGGCCGCGCGACTGGCCGACCGCGCCAAGGAGTTCAGCGCGCGGGTGCTCTGCTCGGGCACCTCGCTCGAAGGCGCCAGCGCGGCGGAACGACAGCGTTGGGCGGCGCAGGGATCGGTGACGCTGCGGGGCCGATCGATTCCGACGCAGATCTGGACACCTCGTTGACCAGGCGCCTCGCCGCTGCGCGTGGCCCCGGCCTGCTTCCGACGTACGCCACGATCGCCACCGCGGTTGCACGCCGCCATGCACACGAGCATCTCGATTGCCGCGTATCTCGTTGCGATTTCGGTGATCTCGGCGGTATCGTTCTGTTTTCCTACCGGGTACGTCGACGCGATCGCCGACGGACAAGCCGGGCGAACTCGACACTGGAGCGGCGGACCGACTCGAACTCCAGCGATACCAGCAGCGTGTCGACCATCGCGAACGGCAGGGTCGTGACGACCGCACCGCGACCGTATTCGATGTGCCAGGATCCCGGATGGATGGTCATTCCCCTGGCGTGCCCCTTCTCGGTAACCGAGTGGTCGCCGGGAAGGAGCGTCCTCGCGCCGGTGTCATCGGACTCTAGGTCGTAGAAGTCGATCCGGCCCGCCATCAGGAACTTGTGGATCTCGACCCGCTTGTAGCGACCCGAGAACCCTTGCGTGCCCGTCGGAGTACCGAAGATGACGATGTACTCGCGTGGGCTGAAGTACAGAAACCGGACTTTGCCGAGTATTCCGCCCGCCCTGCTGCCCACCCAACGACCCGGTTCGGGATCGATGAGGTCGGGATACGCTTCGGCGAGCCGTTCGATGGCGCGCGTGATGAGTTCGCCGTCGTCCGACGGCAAGTCGATTACCTGCTTGGCGACCGCGTGCAGGACGTCCGGGTCGATCCGGTAGGTCATCGGCCGAATTCTATCGGCAAGCTGGTCGGTCCGCCCATACCGAGCAACGGCTTCCACGGCGCAGGCCCGGCGACGCGCGGATTCGGCATCCTCTGCGCGATGATCTGCAACGCCTCGCTGAGTTCGCGCCGGGCGAGGTTGGCACCGAGGCAGTAGTGAGCGCCACCGCCAAACGTCAGGATGGCGGGCGGGTCGTCGCGGGTGATGTCGAAGCGGGCCGGGTCCTCGTAGATGGCGGGGTCGCGGTTCGCCGCGTAGGTGTTCACGACGATGAACGTTCCTGCGGGAAAGGTGTACTCGCCGATCGTGACGTCATCGATGGCGCTACGAACCGTGCTGCACATCGACGGCGAATGCCGCATGGTTTCCTCGACGGCGCGCATCGCGAGTTCGGGCCGGTCACGCAGTAGGGCCCACTGGTCGGGATGGTCGCACAGCACCTGCATGGAAGCCGCGAGCTGGCTGCGCGTCGTGTCGGTGCCGGCGATCAGGATGCTGAACGCCAGCATGCGAAGCTCTGAGGCGTCGAGTCGGTCGCCGTCGTCTTCGGCTCGGATGAGCTCGGAGAGCAGGTCGTCGGCGAGGTTCTCGCGCCGGTCGGCGATCATCTCGTCGATGTAGCCGTCGAATTCGTCCCACGCCTTCAGGACAACCGGTTCTTCCTCGGCGAGATCGCAGTCGAAGCTGACAATTTTGAAGATGTCCTCGGCCCACCGGGAGAACTGTTGCCAGTCCTGGCGGGGGGCGCCCAAAAGCGCGCAGATGACCGGGATCGGATAAGGCCTGGCGATGTCGCCGACGAACTCGCACCGGCCACGGTCGGCGACGCGATCGATCAGTTCGTTGACCACGGTGTGGATGGTCGGGTCCATGCGCGCCGTCCCGCGTGGCGTGAATGCCTTCGACACCAACCCACGCAATCGACGGTGCTCGTCGCCGTCCATGTTCAAGATGCTGCGGGTCACCCTGTCCCACAACTCCCCTGAGGTGATGCCGTGCGCGGACAGGTGAATGCCCTGCGGGATTCCGAAACGGGAATCCCGCAGAACGGTCCTGGCCAGTTCGTAGGACAGCACTTCGGGCCCGATCGGGCCGAGTGCGATCGGCGCCTGCTGCTGCGCTTCCCGAAATTCGGGATAGATCTGTTGAGGGTCGCCGTGATGTCGTAGGACAGCGTCGGCAGCCCGGCGTCGAAGACGCTGGGCTTGGCGGCTCCGACGGTCACGATGCCCCCGGGCAGGGGCGGATCTTCAGCGGAAGTGCGGGTAGCGAACAGGTGGCCGATGGCCAGGTGATCTCGGGGACGAACCCGGCGTCGAGCTCGAAATCTGGTATCCGTGACAGCCATTCGGTCACCACCAGCCGCAGTTCCATCCGGGCCAGGTGCGCACCGAGGTACCGGTGCGGCCCGCCGCCGAAGCCCCAGTGTTTGTGCAACTTGCCGTCCATCACCAGATCGTCACCGGAATGCGCGTCGCTGCCGTCGCGGTTGATCGCCCCGACGCAGAGCCGCACATTCGACCCCGCGGGCAGCGTCACATCCGCGACGGTGACCGGTCGGGTAGTCACCCGTCCGAGCACCGGGGCCGCGGGTTCCAGCCGGATGATCTCCTCGACGAACGCGCCGACCTCGTCGGGGTTTTCCAGGAGTCGGCAACGTAGTCTGGGCCGGCGCGCCAGCTCCAGCATCGCGGCACCGATCGACGCGGTGACGGTGTCCAGTCCGGCGAGGACGAACACGAGCGACATCCCGGTCGCTTCGGCGTCGGACAGCGGGTCGGCACCGTGCAGCACCTCGGACAGAATGCCGTCACGGGACGACTCCCGCTGTCTCTGAACGGCTTCGGCGAGATAGCCGAACAGCTCTGCGGCCGGCGTCAGGTCCACCGTGGACGGATCAGTCGCCAGGCTGACCGCGATGATCGCATCCTTCCACGCGATCAGACGCTCCCGGTCCTCGAGCGGCAGCCCGAACAAGGTCAGGAACACCTGCGACGGATACGGGATCGCGAGGTCGGCCATCACCTCGCAGTAGGCTCGGCCGGCGATCTTCTCGATTATGTCGATCACCTGGGAGCGCAACGACGGCAACAGAGCGCTGAGCGTCTGCGGGCTGAAGTACGGATGCAGCAACCGGCGATAGCGGGTGTGTTCTGGCGGGTCGAATCCGAGCGGCACCAAGGGCACCGGGCTGATCATGTCGTCATAGTCGGTCCGCGACGAGAAGGCCGCCGGATCACGCAGCGCCGCAAGCACATCTCGGCGGCGAGTCAGGTAGAACCATCCCTCGCCATACAGCACCGGTCCGAGATCACGCAGCTTCGCCCATCCGGCACCGCGGTCGCGCGCCATCGGCAGATCCTCGTAGCGGACGTGCGGCAGCCCGAGCGTCTCGGTCATGACACGTTGGTGGCCAGAAACGTCAACGGAAGGCCAAGAACCGACAGGTCGATCTCGTCGAGATACGACCCCTCCCCCGAGAAGCCCTGCGGGAAACGGGTTCTCGAGCCGTAGCGCTCGGCGACGGATTCCGCCGCCGAGGCGTCCGGCACCCGAAGCACGACCGTGTACACACCATCGCCATGGCGGTCCAGAAAATCGTTGACATGCGCGGCCACCGACGCCGACGAACCGGGGACGGGGCTGATCAGCTCGATGCCCCGGTCCCAGTCCAGGTGGACGCGCACACCGAGTTCGGTGAGTTCGGCCTCGTCGAACCTGAAGCCGAGTTCGGTGAACAGCTCCGACATAGCCGCCTGGCGTTCCGGCACCACCGCGAATACGACGTGGTGCAACTTGGACCCGGCGTCTTCGGTGCTCATCTGCGCACCAGGCCCCGCGGTTGCACGAGTCCGAGATCCAGATGCGTGAGCCAGCCCGGTGGGGCGTCGCAGACGTCGGGAATGGCGTTGATCGCGCCCATGGCGGTCCAGGTGTACCCCGGGTGTGTCATGGTTCCGTCCGCCGTCACCCGACCATGCATCGTGAGCTCGGTGGGTGGGTCACCCTCGATGACGATGCGGTAGCGCGTTCTGCCCCAGTCCCACGCCGGGTCGAGCTGATCGGGCCCACCGGTCAGATAGATCGCGTGGTAGACGATCAGCGGGTTCCCGCCGACCCAGGCCGTCCATTCGTGGTGTTGTGCAGCAACGCTTCCGCGCGGGATCGATCCCTCGGAGTGCGGAATGTCCTGGGCGGCGGTCGCGGCTCTCACCTCGGCGGCGGTGACATCGTCGATCGTCACACCGAGGCCGTCGGCGACCATGTGCATCGATTGCGCGAAGAACGGTACACCGAGCCCGAGGATGGTCGGCTCGGAGAGGAATTTGTCTTTGTCTTTGCCGAAACCCATCCAGTCGATGTGATCCATCGGCGCGTCGGTCAGGACGTTGACGACTTCCCAAACCTCGATCTTGTCGACTCTGCTGGAGACGCGGGCCAACGTGAGCGGCAGGATGTCGCCCGCATAGCCGGGATGGATGCCACCTGCGTGAAAGGAGGTGCCACCTTCTTGGCATGCCGCGCGAATCTTGTCGCCGCCTTCGCGGAACTTCTCCGTCGGGTGGAAGAAGCCGCTCGTGGTCACGACATTCTTACCCGAGCGCAGCAGACGGCAGACGGTGTCGATGTCCATGATCACCGGGGTGTAGAAGACGCAGTCGGCATCGAGAGCGACGATCGACTCCTCGTCGTCGGTGGTAGCCAAGCCAATTGGGCCGATGCCCGCGATCTCTCCGGCATCTTTGCCGACCTTGTCCTTGTTGTGCACCAGCACACCGACGAGGTCGAACACGGGGCACTGCGCGAAATGCCGCACGCCAACCTGTCCCACGTCCCCGGTCATCCATTGGATCACTCGATAGGTTCGCTCAGACATGGAGGACTCCTCGCGGAAGTAGCAGCGGTAGATCGTTGTATGTCGCGATCCCCGGCGGGGCCGCCACGACGGCAGGGATCGCGGTGATCGCGGGCATCGCGACGATGGAGAGCCCCAACATGATGTAGTCGTCCAACGTCTCGCCGACGAAGTCGGCGGGAGGGAGGAAACTCAGCGTGGTCTTTATCGTCGGCGTGCCCTGGACCTCGACGGTATAGCCCATGTCGAGTTCCCAGTCGGGATCGAGGGTCTGGCCCTTGCGCCACCGCCCACGGATCTCGATGACCTCCCTGCCACCGACGATCCCCTTCCAGCCGACGTCGACGCCGGCGACGCAGCCCTTCGCGATCGTCCAGTCGCCGGGCAGGTGAAGGTCTTCGGTGGTTTGGGCGTAGCCGACGTCGCAACGAACGTCGTCGAGTTCGACGCCGAGCGCATCAGCGATGAGCAGGACACCGTCGCGGAAGATCGCCGAACCCTTCTCGGTGATCGATTTGAGGTCTGGATGGTCGACGGGATAGCCGAATCCCATGGGCTTTTCGGTGGCCGGCGAGTTGTAGATGGTGGTGTCGATGGCCTCCATGACCGACACTTTCTCCACTTGTTCCGAAAGCCCGGCCGACACGATCGCGAACAACTGGATGAAGCCGGGGTTGATCCCGCTTCCGAAGATCGTCGCACCGCCGTGCCGGCACGCGTCGAGGATACGGTCGCGATCGTCCTCGAAGAAATGTCCGGTGATGAACTCGGAGGTGGACACGATGTTGATGCCCGCGCGCAGGATCCGGACCATCTCGTCCACGTCGGCGAACATCGGGTTGTAGACCACGCAGTGTGGTTGCAGGGCGAGCAACGCGTCTATGTCGTCGGTCGCCGTCACACCCAGCGGGTCGATGCCGCATAACTTCCCTGCGTCGCAGCCGACCTTGTCTTGCGACCACGCATAACATCCGACCAGTTCCAGCTGCGGGTTGAGCGCGACCGCGCGCACCGACCGCTTACCCACGTTGCCGGTGGTCCACTGGACGATGCGGTAGTTCATGCGGCTGACCGCTCGGCAGGACTGAACACCACCGGAACGGAACGGAATCCGCGTGTCACCGAGTTGCCGTGAAAGTGCGGCGCAGCGCCCGGGTCGAGGGCGAGATCCGGCATCCTCGCCAGCACCTGCTCGAGACCGACCTGGAACTCCAGACGCGCGAGGTTGGAACCGAGGCATCGATGCACACCTGCGCCGAAGCCGAGATGACGGTTTTCCCGACGGTCGAGGATGCACCGGTTGGCATCGCGGAACTCGCGCTCGTCGCGGTTGGCCGAGGCGTAGTTGACGATGACCGATTGGCCGGGCAGGAAGGTCTGCCCGGCCAACTCGACCTCTTCGGCGACGGTGCGGGGAATTCCGTGTATCGATCCTCCGAAGCGGATGAACTCCTCGACGGCGCGGGGCAGCATGTCGGGATCGGCGGTGAGCCGGTCGCGTTCCTCCGGATGGGTGGCCAGGTAGTGGAAGGCGAACGACATTGCGCTCGCTGTCGTCTCGAGACCGGCTTGCACCAGCAGCATCGCATTGGACACCACGTCACCGAACGGTAGTTTCGCACCGTCGATCTCGGCGGACAGCAGGACGTCGATCATGTCGTCTTGGGCAGGCTGGGTGCTTCGGGCCGCCACCGCATCGTGGATGTGCTGATAGAGCCCGCCCCATGCGGCCATTCGCGCGTCTTCCGTCACCCCGTTGAGCGCGGTATCCGTCAGCTCGATGCACAGCGGGACGTCGCTGATCGGCATGCCCAGGAGATACTTGAAGAAGACGACGCCGGGCTGCCGCCACGCCACCTCCGCCAGATCACCGGCGCCCCGTTCGATGAAGTCGTCGATGAGAAAGTCGGTCTCTTCCCGGATCTGCGGTCGCAGCGCCTTCATCCGGGCCGGCGAGAAGTACGGGTTGAGCACCTTGCGGAACTTCTGCTGCCGCGGCGGGTCGAGAGTGATGACCAAATCGCCTGCGAGGTGCTCGGATGCTTCCGGCGTCGGATTGCTCGAGAAGTGTTGCCAATCCTGCAGGATTTTGTAGCACTGCTCGTAGCGCACCGCCACCCACGCGCCGCCGGGAGTTGCGCTGAGAAACGGGGTATCGGTGTGGGCGAACGGTGCGCTTCGCCGCATCACCGAGTACACGTCGTAGAGAAACTCCTCATCGTTGAAATCCTCGTGTCGAAGATCCCAGTTCTGCGCGTGCTCCTCGGGCGTCCTAGTCACGGAGCCGAACTCCCCTGCTGCTCTAGGGCCGCCCTGCGGGCTTCGCTCTCCTCGTGGATGCGTACCAGTTCGCGGAATCCGATCCGGTCATATTTCGGGACCGGTTGGATGCCCCACTCGTCACGCGCGGTGTCCTTGCCTTCGGCGCCTTCCGGTGGGCCAAGCATCGGATACGGAACCTTGCACTCGAGCGTGTCGTCGGAGTAGCGGACCTTGAGCAGACCACTACAGATCTCGGTCAGGCTCAGGGTCGGATAGCCGTACCACACCGCCATGAAGGGCAGTGTGAACGCTCCCTCGATGACCAGCGCGATCAGACAGACGAGCACCGCGCGCTTGATGTACTTGTGCATCCGCGCGTAATAGGGCGTCGTGCCCGGCGGCAGATCTTCGGCGGGGTCCTTTTCGTCGGTGTCCGAGCCCGATGATGACGTCATGGTGTGCTCCTTAACCTGTTCAGTCGGAGAAGATTTCGCGGTTGACCGTGTGTAGGTACGGAATCGCCAGGAACGGTGTGATGTAGAAGATGTCGTAGAGCCACCAGCCGATGACCGGGAACAGCACGCCGGCGTAACGGGCGTCGGCGTACATCGTCATGTTGAACACGTAGGCGCACCAGATCACCACGCCCATCCAGCAGGTGATGATCATCCACTGGTGACCCCACCGTTTCATCTGCAGGAACCCGATGGCGGCGGCGCACCGCATCGCGAACACGGTGAGGATCAGGCCGGCGACGTAGGCCTTTTCGCCGGGCACCGCGGATCCACCGACCCATGGCTCGTTGTAGTGCCAGAAGTAGGCGGCGTCGAACATGTGACCCCAGCCGATCATCAACACCCGGTTGATCAGCGTGTGGTTGGCGACCAGGTCCAGTGCCCAGCCCAGGCTGTTGAGCATGCCGTCGATCAACACCAGGTATCCGATGAGGGTGACGATCATCGGTCGGACGGACAGGCCGGCGCGCGCGGCTTGGCGCTGCAACCAGACGCCTCGCATGAAGATCGGGAAGCCGATGAGGCCGGGCGCCCACATGCCCATCAGGGCGGCGCCCACGATCATCCACTTGTCGGCTCGCCGCTGCGCGACGCGAGATTCCTCGTGGTGGTCCTCGAGACTGACCGTCGCCGTGGCCCTCACAGCGACCACCACCCGCGCTCGATCGACATGTAGAGCTGAATGAGGAACATGGCAAGCAGGTAGCCGTAGATGACTATCTGCAGGATGATGAGCGCTTTCTTGCGCTGCTTCTCCTTGGGGTCCACGAACAGATTCCTTCCTAGCGTGCGGTGTTCGGCGTGTCGGTGGCGGCCAGGCTGGCCACCGCCACTTCGCGCAAGCCGTCGGTGACCGCGCCGTCGCTGGAGAGCGGTGCGAGGATGCAGGCTTCAGCGGCGTCCAATTCCGTTGCGCCGGCGGCGACCAGCTGCGCTGCGGTGACCAGGACACGAGTCGACGGCGGCTCGAAGTGGAAGGCCTCGTCGGCGGTACGGATCGCGGTCGCGCAGGCGACCAGGCGCCGGGCCGTCGCCAACTCGATGCCCGCCTCGGCGACGATCACCTCCGCCTCCCGGTCAGGCGGAAGGTATGCCATCGGCAGCGTGACGAAGCGCTGGCGGAACGACGGCTTGAGCTCCTTGAGCGAGCTGCGGTAGGCCGGGTTGTACGAACACACCAGCATGAAGGCCTCGGGCGCCTGAACCACCTCCCCCGCCCGGTCCAGATACAGCGCGCGACGGTGGTCGGTCAGCGAATGCAGGATGGCCAACGAATCATGCCTGGCCTCAACGACTTCGTCGAGATAGCAGATGGCTCCGGCCTTGACCGCCCGGGTGAGCGGCCCGTCGGTCCACACGACGTCGCCGCCCGTCACCATGAACCGGCCGACGAGATCAGAACTGGTCAGGTCGTCATGACAGCTGATCGTGACGACGGGCCGCCGCAGCAGCACTCCCATGTGTTCGACCAGTCGCGTCTTGCCGCATCCAGTCGGACCGGTCAGCATCACCGGCAGTCGCTGATGGTAGGCCTGCTCGAACAACTGAACCTCATTGCCGTTCGAGTAGTAGGTATCGGTAGTCATCGGTCTTCCTCGGTGTGGTCGGTCAGGCGGCGACGAGTTCTCGGTGGACGTGCGCGAGGACCCGCGGTAGGTCCTCGACCCGTCGGATCCGTTGGGAGCGACGGGGTCCGAAGACTTCTGGAAGCGGGTCGACCCTGGTGGGCCCGACACCGACGTAGTAGATGGACACGCCCGCGTCACCGGCTTCTTCGACAGCGTGGGCGGCATCGGCCCACGCATACCGGCCTTCGTATCCTTCGTCGGAGATCAGGCCGTCCCCGATCACGATCAGCAGTCGCCGCTCGGATGGTTGTGCCAGCAGTCGGCTCGTCAAGTGCCGCAGCGGTGCACCGAGCCTGGTGTATCCGCCGGTGGACAGGCCAAGGCGGCTCGGCGGCACGAACCGCCGGTCCTCAAAGTCCTTCAGGCAGTTCACTTCGACACGGTGTCGGGTGTTGCCGGTGAACACGAAGATGCCGTGTCGTTCACGCGCATGCGTCATCGCCCGTGACAACGCATCCGCACAGGCCAACTCCAGCTTGAATATCCGGCCGCCGTGCACGCCCAGGGACGAACTTCCGTCCAGCAGAAGCGCGGTCGTGACATCGCGGCTGCTGGGCAGAAGTTCACGGAAGATGCGCGGCTCAATCGCCTCACCGGTGGTCAGGTCGATGTAATGGCTGACGTACTGCTCGACATCCAGGTCCGAACCGTCCTCGAGGCGGTTTTTCATCGTTCGATGCGTGTGTTCTTCGAACCACTTCCGCAGATCCGCGGATACCGCGCCCGGTTGGCGGTCACGGGTGGCATGCGAGCGTTCGAGAACCGCCACGTGGTCGGCCATGAAGCTCTTGGTCCATGCGTTCCACTCGGGATACGGAACACCGGGCCGGTGCTCGGGAGTGACGTCGAGGTCGTTGTCCTGCGGACGGCTCGGTGGCGGCAGATTCGGATTGCGTACGCCGCCGTCGCCGCCGACCGGCACTGAATACGGTCGCGGCAGGCGCTTCTGCGTCGTGGTCCACGGCATCCTGCCGAAGGTGCGCCGCAATTTGTCGGACAGACCCTGTGGCGCCGTGTAGGCCAGCGGCAAGCGACCCAGCAGCGGGGGCACGGACAGCGGTTCGCCGGTGCGTGCCAACAAGATCGCTCGGTCGAGCATCGACTCAGCAGTCATGTCGTCGGGCAGGATTTCGAGACCGGGCAACAGACGTCGCGCTTCGACCACGAGACCCGGCCAGGTGGCGGCGACCCAACCCAGCGCGACGCTGCCCTCGACAAGGCTGAGCGCACGAAGCTCACGCGCGGACAACTCGTTGAGTCGGAACTCGACCAGCCGGTCCTTCGACGGCGCGCACTGCAGCGCCACACCGCAGGTGAGGGTCCTGCGGGTCCATTCGCGGCCGATCGCCGGATACGGCACCTGCACATAGTCGAGCCCGGCGCTCAGGCTGAACTCACGATGTTCGCCGGTCACCAGGCGCACACCGTCGCGACGCTGTCCGCTCAGCGCGACAGCCGTTACCGCGCAACTGCGTTCGACCGCCATTGCGTGCGCATCCGACAGTTCGGTCATCGCGACCCTAGAATGTGCCGAGGCTGGAGAACATCCAGTACCAGAACCAGATGACGAGCGCTGTTCCGCCCCATGCCCCGACGTATCGCAATATCTCCCATATCCAAGCCCACATCTCGAACTCCTCTGTCGTCATGTCGTCCCTTGTGCGACACCGTCATCGCACCTCCAGTCCGCGGATGGCGGTCGAAACCAACTTGGCCAACATCGCGTCGCGCGTGCCGGTGTTATCCGTGGTGGTCAGCACCCCGTAGATGCCGAGCAAGAAGAACGTGGCGCTGTAGAACGCATCGACCTCTGGATGCACCTCACCGTCACCGCGGGCGCGCTCGAGTTCCCGGACCAACAAGACGATCACCGGGTGATCGGTCCATTCGTCCTTGTGCGGCCGGGTCGGCGAGAAGTGGAGTGCCAGGACCTCTTTGAACAGGATCGGGCCGAACCGTTGCTCCAGACCCAGTACCAGGTCAACGATCTCTGTCAGGGTGGTCATCAGGTCGTGGCGCTGATCGAGGAAGCCGGCGAACTCGGCGGCGATGCGGGCCTCTTCGCGACGCTCCAACTCGAGCAGCACGTGTTCCTTGCTGGGGAAATGGAAGAAGAACGTGCCATGCGCGACGCCCGCGGCCGCCACGATCACGTTGACGTCGGCTCCGGCCATGCCGGACCGCTTGAATTCGGCGGTCGCGGCATCGAGTATGCGTTCCCGCGTCTGAAGGCGACGCGCTTCGCGGGCGGACACTTTCGTTTGTGACGACATGGTCCGCTCTTTGTAGCGCACATACTGACTTCAGTCAATGAGTTAAGTCAGTCGGTGAAGATCTCTCTGTTCACCGAGTGCAGATACGGGATAGCCAGGAACGGGGTGATGTAGAAGATGTCGTAGAGCCACCAGCCGACCACCGGCAGCACCACGCCGGCGTAGCGGACATCGGCGTACATCGTCATGTTGAACACGTAGACACACCAGATCACCACGCCCATCCAGCAGGTGATGATCATCCACTGGTGACCCCACCGCTTCATCTGCAAAAAGCCGATCCCCGCCGCGATGCGCATGGTGAATACAGTGAGGATCAGTCCGGCCTCGAGCGCCTTTTCCCCCGGCCCGGCGGCGCCGCCGATCCACAGTTCGTTGTAGTGCCAGAAATAGCCCGCGTCGAACATCGCGCCCCAGCCGTTCAACAACACTCGAGCCAACAGCGTGTGACTGGCCACCAGGTCCAGCGCCCAGCCGAACACGTTGATCGCGGCGTCGACGATGACCAGGTAGCCGAGCAGCGTCACCAGCATCGGCCGAACGGTCAGCCCCTCGCGCTGCGCCTTGCGCAGGAGCCACACGCCCCGCAGGAACAGTGGCAGACCGAAAATTCCCAGCGCCGCGGTGCCGATGAGCACGCTGCCCGATATGAGCCACTTGTCGGCCCGCCGTTGCGCTTGGCGCGACCGCTCCATGTGCTCATCGAGGCCGCTCCTGGTCGCGGTGTTCGCGGGTGTTGTCAAGGGCACCTCCTGCAACGCTTGGTGCCTGAGCCTTGCAGCGTGACTGACTATAGTCAACCAGCTAGCGCGCTTCGATGCCGCGCAGCGTCCTCGTCACATAGTCGTCGAGCATCGAACCCTGCGTCGGCCACTCGTGCGTCGTCGTCAGCAGCGCATACAGGCCGAGGAGGAAGAACACCGCGCTGTTCGTCGGATTGACATCGGCTGCGACGCGACCGGACTGCTGGGCACGTTCGATCTCCCGCGCCACCCTGACTATGACGGGATGCTCGTCGCTTTCGTCGGCCGGGCGGGTCTGCGAGAAGTGCAGGGCGAGAAAGTCCTTGAAGAGCACGGCCCCCAGGCGGCGTTCCAGTCCCAGCACCAGGCGCACCGCCTCTTTGAGGACCGCCGACAGGTTGTGGTCGGCCTCGGCGTACCTGTCGAGCTGCTTGGCGATGCGTTCCTCTTCCCGGCGTTCCAGTTCGAGCAGCACGTGTTCTTTTGTGGGAAAGTGAAAGAAGAACGTACCGTGGGCGACACCTGCGGCAGCGACGATTGCGCCGACGTCCGCCTCCGCCATACCCGACCGCTTGAATTCGGCAATGGCGGCGCCCATCAGCCGCTCTCGCGTCTGCAACCGCTTCGTCTCGCGCGCCGAAGGTTTGTCCACCACCGCCATGCCCTGACGATAGCAACACCGCTGAGTCTTGACAGGTGTGGTTGACTGCAGTCAATTTCACGGAGGAGGCCGGATGGCGCTGGAACAGTTCAACCTCGACGGCCAGGTCGCGATCGTCACCGGTGCGGGCAAGGGTGTCGGACAAGGTATCGCCAGAGTCTTGGCAGAGGCGGGTGCCACCGTCGTCGGCACGGCGCGCACCGAATCCGACATCGTCGGGACGATCAAGGGGATTGAGGATGCGGGCGGCAAGGGGCTGGCACTCGTGGCCGACGCGATGAGCCGACCCGACGGCGAGGCCGTCGTCAACACGACCATGGACCGCTTCGGCCGCATCGACATCCTGATCAACAACGTGGGCGGCTCCACCTACGCCCGGTTCCTCGACATCACCGACGAGGACTTCCGGCTCACGTTCGATTGGTGCGTCACGTCTGCATTCATCATGAGCCAGCTGGTCGCACCCCACATGATCGAGGCGGGCCACGGCTCGATCGTTAACATCTCCTCGGGCTCAGCGCGTTTCGGCATCCGCGCACTGACCGCCTACTGCACGGCGAAGGGTGCGCTGGAGGCTCTCACCAGAGCTATGGCACAAGAACTCGCGCCCAAGATCCGGGTGAACGCGATCGCGCTCGGCTCGTTCGCCACCGATGGTCTGCAGGGCAGCCTCGACATGATGCCCGGCTCGCTGGAGAAGATGATGGAATCGACCCCGCTGCACCGTCTCGGTAAGGTGGAGGACCTCGGACGGCTGTGCGTCTACCTGGCCACCCGGGACTGCTACGCGACCAACGCGATCTTCCACGTCGACGGCGGTATCGACTCGAACAACTCACCGCTGCCGATCCCCGATTACTGATCAAGGACACCAGATGCGCAGAGTAGTCCAGTTTTCCACCGGCAACGTCGGACAACACTCGTTGCGGGCGATCGTCGGCCGGCCCGATCTGGAGCTTGTCGGCGTGCATGCCGCCAGCCCGGACAAGGTCGGCAGGGACGCCGCTGAACTGTGCGGGTTAACAGTGCCGACCGGGGTCATCGCCACCGACGACATCGACGCCTTGATCGCGTTGCAACCCGACTGTGTCGTCTACACCGCGCTGGGTGAGACCCGGCCGATGGAGGCGATCGAGCAGATGGCGAAGTTCCTCGCCGCGGGTATCAACGTCGTCGGCACGTCCATGGTGTGGTTGGTGACGCCGAAGCAGGCCGACGATTGGCTGCGGGTGCCGCTGGAAGAGGCCTGCGCCGCGGGCAGTTCATCGCTCTACGTCAACGGTATCGACCCGGGGTACTCCGCAGACACCGCGGTGCTCGCCGCCCTGAGCCTGGCCACCCGCGTGGAGTCGGTCACCGTGCAGGAGGTCTTCGACTACGCGAACTACGACGACTACGAGTACACCGGTACCGCAATGGGTTTCGGCACCAAGCCCGATGACGAGCTGGCCATGGCGTTTCAACCCGGGGTCGTCACGGCGATGTTCGGCGGCCTGGTGCGCAATATCGCCGATCACCTCGGTGTCGAACTCGACGATGTCACCCAGCGCTTCGAGCCGTGGTACTCCAACCAGCGCATCGAATGCAAGATGATGACCGTCGAGCCCGGCGGGCTGGCCGGAGTGCGGTTCGCCGCCGAAGGGGTCCGAGGCGGAGTTCCTCTCATCACCGTGCAGCACACCACCCGGCTCACCCCCGCAGCGGCGCCGGACTGGGAGTACCCGCCTGAGGGCCACTCGGGCGTGCACAAGGTGATCGTGGAAGGCGAGCCGCGCATCGAGGTGAACACACTGCTGTCGCATTCGGTGCTCGATGTCACCGAGGCCGGCTGCGTGTCCACCGCCGCCCGCGTGGTCAACGTCATCGACTGGGTGTGCCGCGCGCCCCAAGGGATCATCGCGCTGGAGGACATCCCCCCGGCCGAGATGGTTCGCGGTCTGATGTGGTGAGCGCCTGAGCCACCGCCCCGCCTCCGCCGAAAGCAAGGCGGGCCGGCTTCACGCCTTCGCGAGCTGCTTCTGCTCGTAGAGCCGCGCCCATTCCTTACGCGGGCGGATCGACACGTCGACGTCGGTTGCCTTGGCGCGCAACGCACCCGCCGTCGCCTGCTCCTTGGGTGTGAGCTTGAACGGGTCCCAGCTGAAGAACCGGCAGGAGTTCTCCCACGTGATCTTGTTGATGTCGGAGTCCGAGGCGTCTGCCGCGTTGAGCTCGGCCAACACCTGCTCGGGTGCGTCCGGCCAAAAGCAGTCCGAGTGCGGGTAGTCGCACTCCCAGGCGATGATGTCGATACCGATCTCGTGGCGCAGCTTCAGCGACGTCTTGTCGGTGACGTAGCACGCGAGCGAATGCTCGCGGAACACATCGCTGGGCAGCTTGTCGCCGAAGTCGCGTCGCAACCACTTCTGGTTCGTGTAATGCCGGTCGCTGCGGTCCAGGTAGAACGGAATCCAGCCGATACCGCCTTCGGAGAAGGCGAATTTCAGATCCGGATAGTTGCGCATTGCCGGGCCCCACAGCAGGTCCTGGGCGCACATCGCCGACACCTGGGTGGCCAGGATGATCAGGTTGTCGATCGGCGCGTTGGGCGCCATGCTGATCGCCCCGAACCCGGTGCCGATGTGCAGACACATCACCACGTTCTCCTCGGACAACGTCCGGAACACCGGACCCCAGTAATCCTCGTCGTGATAGCTCGGAAGCCCTTCCAGGTGCGGCAGTTCGGGCATCGTCACCGCCCGGCAGCCCTTCGCGGCGACCCGCCGGATCTCAGCGCACATCGCCGCGGGGTTCCAGGTCGGCAGAACGGCGATCGGGATGAAACGGTCCGGGTAGGAGCCGGCCCACTCGTCGATGTGCCAGTCGTTGTAGGCCGACACCATCACCAGCGTCACCTCTTCGCGGTGCATGTTGAGGTGACGGGCCGAGAACCCGGTGAACGTCGGGAAGCACATCGAGGCGAGAATCCCGTTGCGGTTCATATCGCGCACTCGCTCGTGGACGTCGTAGACACCGGGACGCATCTCGGCGAAACCGGCCGGGTCGCGGCCCCACTCCTCGGCCGGCCACGACACCACTGCGTTCAGCCCGCTGACGCCCTGCGGGCGGCCCTGATACATCCATTGGTCGACGCCCTTGTCATCGGTGACCACGATCGGCGCCTCGTCCTTGTACTTGGCCGGGACATGGCGCAGGAACATGTCGGGCGGTTCCACTACGTGGTCGTCGATGCTCACGAGGATCAGGTCGTCGATATTCATACCCCCAGTAGTACCGTCTACCGGTGTGACCGTCTCTGCGCTATCGGACAGAGGTTTGACTCAAACGGCCAGTTCCGCGAGCGAGCCTCGGCGAATCATCGACCTGCGACGGGGCGGACGCGCGCTGGGCGGCAGCTACCTCTACCACGGCGACGCACTGATCACCGGCTGGCACTCGCACGATGTGCATCAGATCGAGTACGCGCTCGGCGGAGTGGTCGAGGTCGAGACGGATTCGGCGCACTATCTGCTGCCGCCGCAACAAGCCGCGTGGATCCCCGTCGGCCTGGAACATCAGGCCACCATGAACCCCGATGTTCGGACCGTCGCGGTGATGTTCGACCCCGAACTGATCCCGCAGGCCGGGGACCGGGCGCGCATCCTGGCGGTCTCACCGTTGATCCGCGAGATGATGATCTACGCGCTGCGCTGGCCGATCGACCGCAGACCAGGGGTTGCCGCGGATGACGGCGTGGCCGACGCGTTCTTCCGCACCCTGGCCAACCTGGTGATCGAAGCGCTCGACCACGAGGCTCCATTAAGCCTGCCGAGTTCCGAGCATCCGATCGTGGCCGCCGCGATGGCCTACACCAAAGAACATCTCGACAGCGTGAGCGCCGACGACGTGAGTCGCGCCGTCTCGGTGTCGGAGCGCACACTGCGACGGCTATTTCAGGAATCAGTAGGATTGTCTTGGCGCACATATCTTCTACACGCACGCATGCTCAAGGCGATGGCGTTGCTGGCCGCGCCTGGGCAGTCCGTGCAGGACACGTCTTCGGCGGTCGGCTTCGAGAGCCTCAGCTCGTTCACGCGGGCCTTCGCACAGTTCTGCGGGGAGACGCCGACGAGCTACCGCAAGCGGGTCGGCGGCACACCGTCGGGCGCGCCGCCGGCGCGTCAGGGCTCGTGACGCATTTGCCCGTCACGCAGTAGGGAATCAGTCGCTCTCTGCCACCGCTGCAGTTGCGCCGGTGTCTCGAGCGGTTCGGGTAGATGGCGCTCGATGTGGGCGCGCAACACCCACGCTCCGAGCGCCAGCACCAACGGGTTCAACGTGCCCCAGGTCGGGTCGAGGTCGGGTCGGGTCAGACCCTGTTCTGCGCGCAGCCGCCAACGCTCGGCGCCGAGGACCGCCAATGAGTCGAATACCTGTTCACCGAGCGCGCTGCCGTCGGTCAGCGCCCGCCCGGCGTAGTCCACCACGTCGGGCTCGCCGGCAATCAGCGACGTCACCCGGTTACCGACCTCGGCGATGGTGTCGGCCGGGGTTTCTTCGAGCGGCTGCGTCAGCGCCGCGGCCAGCACGCCCAACACATGGTCGTCGACGGCCTTGATCAAGTTCGCCTTGGTCGCGAAGTGGTGCTGCACCATCCCCAGCGATACGCCTGCCTCCGCAGCGACCGAGCGCAGCGACGTGGCGGATGCGCCCCGGGCCGCGAAGCATTTGAGCGCGGCGTCGCGAATTCGGTCGACGCTCGAGCGTTGCTCGGCGCCGGCCTGTTCATCCAACGACGCGGCCGTCATCGACACCGCAGCTGAGAGTGCACACCCCTCACAGTAGCCAATACGTGTGTATTGTCGGAATCCGATACGCGTGTATTGTCGCTTGCGCCGACAGGGGACTGTCCTGACCGAGAGGAGACGCAGATGTCAGTCCACGAGCGGCCGGGCCCGCGGACGACGCGTTCCGTGCCGGTCAACCTCATGACGCGACCTCCCGCTGCGCTGGACACCCCGCTCGGCGCGTGCACCCTGGATCCCGATCGATGGGCCGTGGGTGCCGACGAAGGCGCCAAAGAACTGTGCCGGGCATGCCCGCGGCGTTGGCTCTGCGCGCGAGAGGCATGCCGAACCTCTGGGGCGGTCGGAGTGTGGGCAGGCATCTACATCCCCGAAAGCGGTCGCGCGCGCCAGTTCGCGTTGCGGCAACTGCAGTCGCTGGCCGAACGCAACGGGTTCACGGTGCAAAAAGCAGGCTGAACTGCCTGTTCGTTTGTGAGGGTTTCGCCGCCGTCGACAAGGGGCAATCTCCGCGCATCAGATTCCCTGAGCATGTAGGAGACCGTTGATGCGCGAGCGCGCCCTGGCCCCCGCCGAGAACCCGACCGCCGAAGCGATCGCCACCACGGGTCTCTTCCTCATCTTCACCGCGATAATCGCCGTAGCGGTGTCCCTCGCGAGTTGGGGCGCGGCCGATGCGCCGGTGGCCGCCGCGGCCGGAGTGGTCGCCGTTTTCAGCTTCGTCGCCAGCTTGATTTGTTTCGGTATCCAGAGCAGGGACGGCTGATTTCCCTTCTTCCCCCGCCGCGTTGCGTCCGCTGCGATGATGACGAGCTATGACGCGCTGGTACCCGCTCGCTCCCGCCGACGCCGACTTCCTTACGTCGGCCCCGCACGTTTTCCGCTACGAGAAGCGCTATGCGGCAACGCCTGAGCAGGTTTGGGGGTCGCTGACGTCAGACGAATCCTTGGCAGCGTGGGGACCGTCGATCAAAAGCGTCACCTGGACCTCGCCGCGGCCGTTCGGCGTCGACACCACCCGAGACGTGGTGGCACTGGGCGGCGGCACGGTCCGCGAACGGTACTTTCGCTGGGATGAGGGCCGCCAGAACTCGTTTTATGTCTACGAGTCGACGTTGCCACTGTTCAAGCGCTTCGCCGAGGATTACATCGTGGAGGCCGACGGCGACCAAACGCGGTTCACGTGGGTGGTCGCGATCGAACCGAAGAACGCGATGAGCCTGCCGGTCAAAGTGCTGGCGCCGCTACTCAAGGCCGGCTTCGGGCGCATTCCCAGCGACGGGCAGAAGTACTTCGCGGGGAGGTGAGTTTGTGCGGGCGGTGGGACTCGAACCCACACGTTCTTTCGAACACCGGCACCTAAAGCCGGCGCGTCAGCCAATTGCGCCACGCCCGCAGCGCGTGTTGATGCTACTCCGTTGACCGAATTCGACCTGTCAGACCTGCTGTCTACGTTGAGGTCAGGGACAAGAAAGGGCCAACACCGTGGGGTGTCCTCCATGACTTCTCTGAGCTTCCGCCGACCGCGTACAGCTACGTACTGGGGCTGTACCTCGGCGCCGGGTACATCTCGCGCTCCAGTCGTGTGTGGCGACTGCGACGGCACGCCTCGACGAGTTCGTCGGGCCCAAGGACGTCGCGGTACCGTTGGAAGGTGTCCACTACACAACGTAGGAGGCCGGCGCTCATCGCCCTGGTGATCGTCGGCGCCGCGGGCTGTCTGGCACTGGCCTGGTGGCAGTGGACCCGCTTCGAGTCGGCTTCGGGCAGCTTCCAGAATCTCGGCTACGCGATGCAGTGGCCCCTGTTCGCAGGTTTCGTCGTGTACGCGTACTACAAGTTCGTGCGCTATGAGGAGGCCCCGCCCGAACCGGCCAAGCGCGACGAGGTCACCGAGATCCCGGCGGATCTGTTGCCTCAAAAGCCATCAGCACCAGCTAATTTCGACGATGTCGATGACCCCGCACTACGCGAGTACAACGCCTATCTGGCCGAGCTCGCGCAGAAAGACAAGGAACACCCGGCCACATGACCGAACCACCGATCACCTCCGCCGAAAACGTTCGTAAGGCGCTCCTGGGCTACCGGGTGCTCGCCTGGACGACGGGTATCTGGCTGATCGCGCTCTGCTACGAGATGGTGATGAAGTACGTCTACCACGTGGAGGGCCTGAACTGGATTGCGGTCGTTCACGGCTGGGTGTACTTCGTCTACCTGCTGTTCACTGCCAACCTGGCGGTCAAGGTGCGGTGGCCGATCGCAAAGACCATCGGCGTGCTGCTGGCCGGCACGATTCCGCTCGTCGGCATCATCGTCGAGCAGGTGCAGACCAGGGAGATCAAGGACCGGTTCGGTCTGTAGCCAACGCCAGGTCTGCGGCCTCCTCGGCCCGATCTGCCTTCGGGATGGCCAACGCGGTGAGCGCGGCGACGACGGCCGAGGCCGCTGCGATCAACAACGCGACCCGCAGACCGGCCAGTGACGGAACCTGCTGCCCCGCGACCGTCGTCGTCATCACCGCGAGCACCGCACCCAGCACCGCGCTGGATATCGACGTGCCCAGTGATCGCGCGAGCGCGTTGATTCCGTTGGCCGCCGCGGTCTCCGACACCGGGACCGCCGCGTTGATCAGTGCGGGCAGCGATGAAAACGCGAAACCGACGCCGACGCTCACCAACACGTTGAACAGGCACAGCTGCCACGGGCTGTTCATCAGCAGCAGCCCCATCAGGTAGCCGACGGCCACCACCGTCGAGCCGACGAACAACGTGAACCGCGGCCCGTGCACGCCGGCGATCCGTGCGGCCACCGGCGACGACAACATCATCGCCAGTCCGCCGGGCGCCATCCACAGACCGGCCTGCAGCATCGACTGCCCTAAGCCGTAGCCCGAGCCCTCGGGCATCTCGAGGATCTGCGGCGCGATCAACGACATCGCGAACAGCGCGAACCCGACCGCGATCGACGCCAGATTCGTGGTCAGTACCGGACGCTCGAGCGTGGTACGCAGATCGACGATCGGCGTAGCGGTCCGGAACTGCCATAGCGCGAACAACGCGAAGGTCACGGCGGACGCGACGAACAAGGCGGCGGTGAGCGCGCTCGTCCAACCCCAGCTTCCGCCCTTGGAGATCGCGAGCAACAGCGTCACCAGACCAGCCCCGAGACCGAGCGCGCCCAGCGCGTCGAAACGGTCGCCGGAGACCGCGGGGATGTGCGGCACCAGCGCGGCGAACGCCACGGCACAGATCATCCCCAGCCCCGCACCGAACCAGAACAAGGCGTGCCAGTCGAAGCGGTCGGCGATGACGGCCGACAGCGGAAGCCCAAGCGCGCCACCCACACCCAGCGATGCGCTCATCAGACCCATCGCGGTACCGACCCGATGGGCCGGTACCGATGCCCGCATGACGCTGATGCCCAGCGGGATGATCGGCATTCCGAAGCCCTGCAGGCCGCGGCCCACGATCACCGGGATCAACGCCGTCGTCGTGGCCGCGAGCAACGATCCGGCGGTGAGCAGTACCGCGCAGATGATCAGGATCGGTTTGGGCCCGTACATGTCGCCGAGACGACCGAACATCGGTGTGGCAACGGCCGCCGTCAGCAACGTCGCGGTGATCACCCACGACGCATTGGACGCGCTCGTGTCGAGCAGCGTGGGCAGTTCGGGGATGAGCGGGATGAGAAACGTCTGCATCAGCGAGACACTGATACCCGCGGCCGAGAGCACCGCCACGACGATCGCCGGGTGTCGCGTCCTACCGGCAGGCGCTTGGGCGGAGGAGCGACGCACCCCGGGGATGCTACCGATTAGTTCGGCTATACAAAATTCGCATCCCGCCGGTCAACCCCGTGCGGCCAACTCACGCAACGCGGGCAGCAGCGCGGCCAGGGCGCGGCCGCGGTGCGACACCGCATCCTTCTCCGCGGCGCTGAGTTCGGCCGCTGTTCGCGACGACCCTTCGGGCAGAAACACCGGGTCGTAGCCGAAACCGCCGTCCCCGCGCGGCTCGCGGACGATGCTGCCCGACCACTGTCCGCGCACCACGGTTTCCTTTTGGCCGCCGCCCGCGCCAGATACCAGCGCGCAGGCCGATACGAACGCCGCGCCACGCCGCTCACCGGGTACGTCGGCGAGCTGCCCCAGCAACAGCGAGGTGTTGGCCGCATCCTGGCCGTGCCTGCCCGACCACCGCGCCGAGAGCACCCCCGGCATCCCGTTGAGGGCGGCGACTTCCAACCCTGAGTCGTCGGCAACCGTCGCCAGACCCGTCGCCCGGTGCGCATCGCGCGCCTTGGCCAACGCGTTGTCTTCGAACGTCGCGCCGGTCTCGGGCGCCTCGTCGAATGGGGGCACGTCCGCCAATGAGAGCAAGGTCAGCCCCGAGATGCCCGCAGCATCGAGCACTCGGCGTAATTCGGCCAGCTTCTTGGGATTTCGGCTGGCCACCAGCAGCTCGGTCAGCTTCCGAACGCCTTCTTCGGCGGCTCTTTGGGCTCCGGCAGCACGCCGGGATAGGGCAACTCCAACGCCTCGCGCTGGATCGTGAAGATCTGCTCGCAGGCGGCCATCGCGGCGTCGAGCATCTTGTCCAGCGTGGAGCGGGGGAACGTCGCGCCCTCCCCGGTGCCCTGGATCTCGACCAGTGTCCCGGTGTCGGTGGCGACGACGTTCATGTCGACCTCGGCGCGGGAGTCCTCGGTGTAGGGCAGGTCGACACGGACGCGCCCGTCGACCACACCCACGCTGACCGCGGCGATCGCGCACGACAGCGGGCGCGGGTCGGACAGCTTGCCGGCCGCCGACAGGAATGTCACCGCGTCGGCGAGCGCGACGTAGGCGCCGGTGATCGCGGCGGTCCGCGTGCCGCCATCGGCTTGCAGCACGTCGCAGTCGACCGCGATGGTGTTCTCGCCCAGCGCGGCGAGGTCGATGCACGCGCGCAGGGACCGGCCCACCAACCGGCTGATTTCCTGGGTGCGCCCGCCCACGCGGCCCTTGACCGACTCGCGATCGGAACGGTCGTGGGTGGCGGCCGGCAGCATCGCGTACTCGGCCGTCAGCCATCCCTGGCCCGAGCCCTTACGCCAGCGCGGCACACCTTCGGTGACACTGGCCGTGCACATGACGCGCGTCTGGCCGAATTCCACCAGTACCGAGCCGGCGGGATGGGTGGTGAAACCACGGGTGATGCGAACCGGTCTCAGCTCGTCGTCGAGGCGGCCGTCTTCTCTTCGGGACACGAGGCAACCCTATCGGCTGGGTGTGACCCCACCGGCTGAGACCATCACGCCGCGCGCAGGACCTCGAATGTCTCGTTGCACACCACCGCGTGTACCGGGCCGTCGAACTCGGCCTTGGCCTCGCTGATGACGTCCTCGCGCGACGTCCACGGCGGGATGTGGGTGAGCAGCAGTTCCCCGACACCGGCCTCGGCCGCAGCCCGGCCCGCCTCGGTGCCCGACAGATGCAGTCTGGGGGGTCGCTCGGGCGAGTGCGTCCAGGAGGCCTCACAGAGGAACACATCGGCGCCGCGGGCCAGGTCGATCAACGCATCGCAGTAACCGGTGTCGCCGCTGTAGACCACGATGGCCCCGTCGCGGTCGGTGATGCGCATGCCGTAGGACTCGGTCGGGTGGCAAACCAACTTCGGTGTCACGGTCAGCGAACCGATGGTGACGGCTTCGTTGTCGACCCAGTGCCGGATCTCGAAAACGTCGGAGAAGTCATCGACCTCCCCGCCCTCGGGTGACGACGCCGCGCCGAGCCGGGCCCAGGTGTTGGCCGGGCCGTACATGATCCCGCGCTCCTGTGCGGGCGACGGGTGGTAGCGACGCCACACGAACAAGCCGGGCAGATCGAGGCAGTGGTCGGCGTGCAGATGCGACAGCAGCACATGGACGTCGTTGGGATCGGCGTGCCGCTGCAGTGCCCCCAGCACGCCGCCGCCGAAATCGAGGACCAGCGGCGGAGTGTCGGGCGCGGTGACGAGGTATCCGGACGCCGGCGAATCAGGCCCGACAACACTGCCGGAGCAACCGAGTACGGTGATTCGCACGCTCACTAGCTTGCCATGCCCGATAGCCGTGTGACGAAAACATGGCAGGTTTGGGCGCGCAAAATCACTTCCCCGCGCCGACGTGACGCTGAACAGGCCGTACCCCGTCGAGCGTCGGGCCGAGGAAGCGCGCGGCCAGTGTGGTGAACGCCTCGGGATCGCCGGTCGCCTCGAAGATCCGCTGCGCCTGCGGACCGCCGTGGGGGCGTAGCAAATCGAGTTCGGTGAGCACCCTCAGCAAGTCCTTGGCGGTCTCCTCGGCGCTGGAGACCAGGGTGACGTTATCGCCCATCACCAACTGGATCAGGCCCGACAACATCGGATAGTGAGTGCAGCCCAGCACGAGCGTGTCGACCTCCGCGCGCTGCAGTGGTTCCAGGTATCCCTCGGCCAGCCCGAGCACCTGGCGCCCACTGGTGACCCCGCGCTCGACGAAGTCGACGAACCGCGGACAGGCCACCCCCACCACCTCGGTGTCACGGGCCGCGGCGAACGCGTCCTGATAGGTCCCGGACGCGATCGTCGCTGCGGTGCCGATGACACCGATGCGTCCGGTGCGCGTGGTCGCCACCGCCCGTCGCACCGCGGGCAGGATCACCTCGATCACCGGGACGGGCGCATAGCGTTCGCGAGCGTCGCGCAGGCACGCCGACGACGCGGTGTTGCAGGCGATGACGAGCGCCTTAACACCGCGTGAGACCAGATCGTCACCGATCGCAAGCGCGTGGGCGCGGATCTCTGGGACAGACAGTGGGCCGTACGGGCCGTGGGCGGTGTCACCGACGTAGACGATGTTCTCGTCGGGCAACTGGTCGATGATCGCGCGGGCCACCGTGAGCCCGCCGACACCCGAATCGAAGATGCCGACCGGAAGGCTTCCGCCCTCTGACGCTCCCGTCACGTCGTCAGGTACGGGTTCGATGCCGCGTTCTTACGCTTTTCGCGAGCCTTGCGTTCGGGTCCCGACAGGAGGTAGGCGGCGAAGACACCCGCGACCGCGCCGCTGAGGTGGCCCTGCCACGAGACGCCCGGGGTACCGGGCAGCACGCCGAGCAGGACGCTGCCGTAGACCAGCAGCACGATCACGCCGACGACGATCTCCCATACCTTGCGGGTGAAGAATCCGAACACGATCAGGAATGCCAGCCACCCGAAGATCAGCCCTGACGCCCCGATGTGGTTTGCCTCGCACCGCACCCCGACGTACGGGCAGTGCGCGCCGACGTTGCCGATCAGCCACGTGCCGAGGCCACCGAGGATCCACACGATGGCGGTGGCGAAGATGAACCGCGACAGACCCGCCAGCGTCATCAAGAACCCGAGTACCAGCGCAGGCACGGTGTTGGCGATCAGGTGGTCCCAGTTCGAGTGCAGAAGCGGCGCGAACAGAATGCCGAGCAGCCCGTCGGTCTCCAACGGGCGGATTCCGTTGTCGTCGAGTCGATGGTTCGACAGTGCGTCGAAAAGTTCGACGACCCATAGCAGTACGACGAAGCTGATGACGGTCAGGCCACCGACCACCCACGCGGGCCGCTTCTTCGGCCCCGGCGCAGGTGTCCCGGCGTAACCCGGGCCGCTCATGCCCATAGCTGACCTTCCAACGCGTCCTCGGCGTCATCCAGGCTACCGGCGTATGCACCGGTCGACAGATACTTCCAACCCGCGTCGGCGACGACGAACGCGATGTCGGCTTGCTCCCCCGCTTTGACCGCCTTGGCCGCCATACCGAGCGCAGCGTGCAGCACCGCGCCGGTGGAGATACCCGCGAAGATGCCTTCCACCTGGACCAGATCGCGGGTGCGCCTGACCGCGTCGTAGGAGCCGACGGAGTACCGGGTCGTGAGCACGTCCGGGTCGTAGAGCTCCGGGATGAAGCCTTCGTCGATGTTGCGCAGTGCGTAGACGCCCTCGCCGTAGCGTGGTTCTGCGGCGACGATCTTCACGTCGGGCTTGTGTTCGCGCAGATACCGGCCGGTGCCCATCAGGGTGCCGGTCGTCCCGAGGCCCGCGACGAAGTGGGTGATCTCCGGCAGGTCCGCGAGTAGCTCCGGCCCGGTGCCCTCGTAGTGCGACAGCGAATTGGACTCGTTGCCGTACTGGTAGAGCATCACCCACGAGGGATTCTGCAGCGCAAGCTCTTTCGCATGTGCGACCGCCGTGTTGGAGCCGCCTTCGGCAGGCGAATAGATGATCCGCGCACCGTACAACTCGAGCAGCTGACGGCGCTCGATCGAGGTGTTCTCGGGCATCACGCAGATCATCTGGTAGCCCTTGAGCAGCGCGGCCATTGCGAGCGAGATGCCGGTGTTACCGCTCGTCGGCTCCAGGATCGTCGCCCCCGGTTGCAGCAGACCCTGACGTTCGGCGTCCTCGATCATCCGCAGCGCAGGACGATCCTTGATGGAGCCGGTGGGGTTTCGGTCCTCGAGCTTTGCCCACAGCCGCACATGGGGCTCGTCGTCCCAGCGGGGCGACAACCGGCGTAGTCCGACCAACGGCGTATTGCCCAGCGCCCCGAGCAGCGAGTCGTATCGGGCCAAGGTCAGCCACCCGCGACCGCGGGCAGGATGGTCACCGAGTCGCCGTCGGCGATCGAGGTGTCCAGCCCACCCGAGAAGCGCACGTCCTCGTCGTTGACGTAGATGTTGACGAACCGGTTCAGCTTGCCGGGGTTGTCCTTATCCATGAGGCGGTCGGAGATGCCGGAGTAGTTCGCCTCCAGATCGCTGATCACCGCCGCTAGGGTCTCGCCGGTCGCGGTCACGCGCTTCTCCCCGCCGGTGTGGGTGCGCAGGATGGTCGGGATCGACACTGAGACGGACACGGAATCAGACATACAACGGGCTCCTTCGAGTCTTCAGCTCTGGTACTGCTCGACGATCTTGACGGGTTCCTCGGTCACGACGCCGTCGATGATGCGGTAGCTCCGCAACTCGTGCTCGTCGGGATCGCGGGTCGACACCAGCACGTAGTGGGCGTCCGGCTGGGACGCGTATGCGATGTCGGTGCGGCTGGGATACGCCTCGGTCGCGGTGTGCGAGTGGTAGATGACGATCGGGGCCTCGTCGGCCTCGTCCATCGCGCGCCACACCTTGAGCTGTTCACCGGAGTCGAACCGGTAGAACGTCGGCGAACGCTCAGCATTGACCATCGCGATGAAACGCTCGGGACGGTCCGATCCCTCGGGCCCCGCGATCACCCCGCACGCCTCGTCGGGATGGTCGGCACGGGCGTGGGCGACCATGGCGTCGACCAAGTCCGCTCGGATGACCAGCACAGCTACCCCTTTCTGCCCGAAACTGTATTCCAGCAGCGAAATATCGAGTAAACGCCTGCTGGATTACAGTTTCGCGATTACTCGAACGCTCCGGGCAACAGGTCCCGGTACGCGGGTATTCCGGCCACCGACTCGGCCGCCAGCACACCGACCATCACCGCGCGTGCGAGGCAGTCGGCGGCGGCGGCGCCGACCTGCGTGATCAGCGGCACCTCCGGCGACATCGACGCCGGCGTCGTCGGATCGAACGGGACCTCGACGGCGCCGGTGGCCAGCGCGAACACCGTATCGCCGTCGAGTGGCGTGTGGCACGGCCGGATGGTGCGCGCCAGCCCGTCGTGCGCGGCGATGGCGACCCGGCGACAGCCCGCGGAGCTCAGCACGGCGTCGGTCGCGACCACGGCGATGGTGGTGTTGAGCGGGCTGTACTCGAGGTGGCGCTGGGCGTAGGCCGCGATCTGATCGGCGGGCGGGGAAACCAGCCCGAACTCCTCGATCTGATAGGCCAGCAAGGGCAGGCCGGTCGCGGTGTCGGCCACCTCCCCGGCGGAGTTGACGATCACCAGAGCGCCGACCGTCACGCCGGAATCGAGTTGCATCGACGCCGTGCCGACACCGCCCTTGAGCACCCCGGCGCGCGCTCCCGTGCCGGCCCCCACGGTGCCGACGGCCACCTCCGTTCCGGCGCTCTCGGCGGCGGCGTAGCCGAACTCGGCCGTCGGGCGGCACTGCCAGCCGCCGACCGGCAGGTCGAACACGACGGCCGCGGGCACGATCGGCACCACACCGCCCTCCAGCGCGACACCGCGCCCCCGTTCTTCGAGCCAGCGCATCACCCCGTCGGCGGCGGCCAAACCGTACGCGCTGCCACCCGTCAGCACCACTGCGTCGACATGTTGAACGGAATTCGCCGGATCGAGCAGGTCGGTCTCGCGGGTACCGGGAGCGCCGCCCCTGCCGTCGACGGCGCCGACGGTTCCTGGTGGCGTCAGCACCACAGTGGTGCCGCTGGCCCAGCCCGAACCCAGTGCCACATCCGGGTCGAGCCGCTGGTGCTGGCCCACCCGAATGCCGGACACATCGGTGATCGAACTCATCTCGACTTGCCCATCAAGCCCAAGACCAGATACTCCTGCAGCACGGTGAGCCACTGGTAGACGTCGAGGTGCCCGGCCATCGGATGGTCGTGCGGCAATTCGTCGGGGCCGTCCGGTGCGACGGCGAGCATGGTGCCCAGAGCCAGCCGCAAGTCGTTGACGGCGGCCGCCCAGGCGTGCGCGTCGGACTCGGTCAGTTCGAACTTACCGCCCTCACTCGGCATGGTGTCCAGAAGTGTTTGCGCGGCTTGGCGTTTCGCGTCGATGATGGCCGGCTCATGCAGGCTCCGCAGAGCGCTGTTGAGGCTTTCGGCGGCAGTAGCGCCGGCGGGATGCTCGGTCTGCGGCCGGTAGAAGTCGGGCAGCAGCCGTTTCATCGTGTCATCGTCGGGGGGCGTCGAGTTGCCGGTCCGCATCCCGGTGATCGCTTCGAGTTCGTCTGCGGGGACTGCGGATTCGCGTTCATCGAGCATGCCCACCAGCGACATGGCGAGGCTTCGCAGCAACGCTGCCTCGTGCGGCGCGACCGCCGACCGAAAACGTGCGCCGTCCGCAGTCTCCACCCGCTTCCACTTACGCACGTCTCTGTCAGCGGTCCTGCTGCATGGTGGCCCACAGCCCGGCCGCGTGAAGCTTGGACACGTCGACCTCCATCGACTCGCGGCTACCCGCCGAGACCACCGCCTTACCTTCGTTGTGCACTTGCAGCATCAGCTTGGTTGCGTGCGGCTCGGGGTAGCCGAACAGCTTCTGGAGGACGTACGTCACGTACGTCATGAGGTTCACCGGGTCGTCCCACACGATGGTCACCCACGGGGACTCGGTGGCCGCGTCCCGGTCGGCGACCGACCTGACGTCGCGTTCCTCGCGGGTTCCCGGTCGAGCCTTCGCCGGCGTCACCATGTCGTTCAGGATAGCCAACGCATAACCGGCACTTCGAACTACTACGGTGACGGTGTGACCGCCGCATCTCCGGCCCTGCTCACCGACAAGTATGAGCTGACGATGCTCGCGGCGGCGCTGCGCGACGGCACTGCGCACCGGCGCACCACCTTCGAGGTCTTCGCCCGCCGGCTACCCGAAGGCCGCCGCTACGGTGTGGTCGCGGGCACCGCACGATTCGTGGATGCGTTGGCGCAGTTCGAATTCGACGATGCGGCGCTGTCGGCACTCGCGAACTTCCTCGACGAGGACACGCTCGCGTACCTCGCCGACTACCGATTCCGCGGCGATGTCGACGGATACGCCGAGGGCGAGCTGTACTTTCCGGGCTCACCGGTGCTCTGCGTGCACGGGACCTTCGGCGAATGCGTCGTACTCGAGACACTCGCGTTGTCGATTCTCAACCACGACACCGCCATCGCCTCCGCCGCCGCGCGCATGGTCAGCGCGGCCCAGGGCCGGCCGCTGATCGAGATGGGTTCGCGCCGCACCCACGAACAGGCCGCCGTCGCCGCCGCCCGCGCCGCGTACCTGGCCGGCTTCGCCGGATCGTCCAACCTGCAGGCCCAGCGTGACTACGCTGTGCCGGCGCTGGGCACCAGCGCGCATGCCTTCACGCTGCTGCACACCAGCGAAGAGGGGCCAGACGAGCGGTCGGCGTTTCGCGCGCAGGTCGACGCGCTCGGCGTGGGCACCACGCTGCTCGTCGACACCTACGACATCACCGCGGGTGTGGCGACGGCCGTCGAAGTCGCCGGCCCCGAACTCGGCGCGGTACGCATCGATTCCGGGGACCTCGGGGTGCTCGCGCGCCAGGTCCGCGCCCAACTGGACGACCTCGGCGCGACCAAGACGCAGATCGTCGTCTCCGGCGACCTCGACGAATTCGCGATCGCCGCATTGCGGGCCGAACCCGTCGACACCTACGGCGTCGGCACCTCGCTCGTCACCGGTTCCGGCGCGCCGACCGCGGGCATGGTCTACAAGCTCGCCGAGGTGGACGGCATCCCGGTGGCGAAGCGCAGCAGCCACAAGCAGTCACACGGCGGACGCAAGCAGGCGCTGCGACTCGTCAAACCGACCGGCACGATCGTCGAGGAAGTCGTGCATTCCTACGGCCAGCTTCCGGCAGACCCCGACGGTCTCACCGGTCGAGCCCTGACGGTTCCGCTGGTGCAGCATGGTGAACCGGTCGGCGATCTGTCCCTCGACGAGGCCCGCCAGCGGGTGTCGGCCGGCCTGACGAGCCTGCCGTGGGACGGGCTGAAGCTGTCGCGCGGCGAGCCGGCGGTGCCCACCCGCTTGATCGCTCCCGGCGCATAGGAGGCCACCACGTCGGACACCTCGGATATCACCCACCTCCTGGCCACGGCGGTCGCCGGACTCGGCGGCCGCGAGCGAACCGGCCAGATCGAGATGGCCCGGGCCGTCGCGAACGCCTTCGACACCGGCGAGCACCTCGCGGTGCAAGCCGGGACCGGCACCGGTAAGTCGCTGGCCTATCTGGTGCCCGCGATCGCGAGAGCCGTCGACACCGACGAACCCGTGGTCGTGTCCACCGCGACCATCGCGCTACAACGACAACTCGTGGACCGCGATCTTCCCCGGCTGGCGGACTCACTGACCGGTGAGCTGTCGCGTACACCCGAGTTCGCGCTGCTCAAGGGTCGCGGGAACTACCTGTGCCTGAACAAGATTCACAACGGAGCTGCTACCGAATCGGAGGACCGGCCACAGGAGGAGCTGTTCGAACCGGTGGCGACCAGTGCCCTGGGGCGGGACGTGAAGCGGCTCATCGCCTGGTCGTCGGACACCGACACCGGCGACCGCGACGATTTGGCGCCCGGTGTCCCGGATCGGTCGTGGTCGCAGGTCAGCGTGTCCGCCCGCGAATGCATCGGTGTGGCGCGGTGTCCGTTCGGCACCGACTGCTTCGCGGAGAAGGCGCGGGAGAAAGCCGGCCAGGCCGATGTCGTCGTCACCAATCACGCGCTGCTGGCCATCGACGCGATCTCCGATGCCGCCGTGCTACCCGAACACCATTTGCTCGTCGTCGACGAAGCGCACGAGTTGGTCGACCGGGTCACGTCGGTTGCCACGGGCGAGTTGTCGGCGACGGCGCTCGGGGTCGCGCACCGCCGCGCCGCACGCCTGGTCGACGAGGAACTTGCGCAACGGTTGGAGGCGGCGACGGCGACGCTGTCGTCGGCGATCCATGACACCGAACCGGGCCGTATCGATGTGCTCGACGACGAGTTGGCGACCTACCTGACCGCGGTGCGCGACGCCGCGCACCGCGTTCGGTCGGCGATCGACACCGCACCCAGCGATCCCGCGGCCGCCTCCGCACGCACCGAAGCCGTCACCGCGTTGACCGACATCGGCGACACTGCCTCGCGCGTCCTCGACTCGTTCGTACCCGCCATCGCGGACCGCACCGACGTGGTGTGGATCGAGCGGGAGGAGACGCGCGGAACGGTGCGCACGATTCTGCGGGTGGCGCCGCTGTCGGTCTCGGGGTTGTTGCGCAGCAGACTGTTTGAGTATTCGACGACGGTGCTGACATCGGCGACGCTGACCATAGGCGGCAGCTTCGACGCGATGGCCTCAGCATGGGGGCTTGCGGGCCAGAGCGCCGAGGGCTCGTCGTCGCAGGCCGAGCGGCTCAGCTGGCGCGGTCTGGACGTCGGCTCCCCGTTCGAACACGCCAAGTCGGGCATCCTGTACGTCGCCGCACATCTGCCCCCGCCGGGGCATCGCGGCAGCGGGGCCGGAGGCGCGGCGTCGGCGACATTCAGCACCGGAGCCGCGGCGTCGGCGACATTCAACACCGGAGCCGCGGAGTCGGCGACATTCAATAACGCCGAACAACTCGACGAGATCGCAGCGCTGATCACCGCCGCCGGTGGCCGGACCCTCGGCCTGTTCTCCTCGATGCGCGCCGCCAAAGCGGCGGCCGAGGTCATGCGCGAGCGGCTCGACTCGCCGGTGCTGTGCCAGGGCGAGGACACCACGTCGGCGTTGGTCAAGCGGTTCGCCGACGATCCGGCGACTTCGTTGTTCGGCACGCTGTCGCTGTGGCAGGGCGTCGACGTTCCCGGACCGTCACTGTCGCTCGTGCTGATCGACCGGATTCCCTTCCCGCGCCCCGACGATCCGCTGCTCACGGCCCGGCAGCGAGCGGTGGCTGCGCGCGGCGGCAACGGCTTCATGGCGGTTGCCGCAAGCCATGCGGCCTTGTTGCTCGCGCAGGGCGCGGGCCGGTTGCTGCGCACAGTCGACGACCGCGGCGTCGTCGCCGTGCTGGACTCCCGGATGGCCACCGCCCGGTACGCCGGCTACCTACGGGCGTCGTTGCCGCCGTTCTGGGCCACCACCGACTCCCACCGCGTGCGTCAGGCGCTCGAACGTCTACGCGCGAGTTGATTGTTTTCTATTCTGGCAGCGGTTCAGTGCGTGCCCTTCGGCCGCCTCGGAATGCGAAAGGCGGCGTTCATGAATCGGCGATACCTCGTCGGCGCGGTGATCGCGGCGTGCGCGGCGCTAGTGATGACCGCGTGCACCACCACGCTGAGAGGTGAACCGGTCTCGGTGTTCGCCGATCCGTTCCGGGTCGCGGGGATGCCGGCGACCGACGGCCCCACCGGTTTACGGCCCGATGCGCAAGGTCCGACTCGTTCGGTGACGGGCACCGACGGAAGTGACACCGACGAACTCGCCCGCCAAGCCATCAGCGACATCGAGGAGTTCTGGAAAGGCGCCTACCACAACGCGTTCGGCGGTGAGTTCGAGCCGGTTGCTCGCGTGTACTCCTGGGACGCCAACGGATTCGACGAAACGGGCTTCTGCGATACCGACACCTACGGTCTGGTCAACGCCGGCTTCTGCGACACCGACAACACGATCGGGTGGGATCGCGGTGAGCTGCTGCCGAGCCTGCGCCGGGAGTACGGCGACATGGGTGTGACGATGGTGCTCGCCCATGAATACGGCCACTCGGTGCAGAAGCAAGCCGACCTGGTCAACGATGACAGCCCGACACTGGTGTCCGAACAACAAGCCGACTGCCTGGCCGGGGCCTACATGCGATGGGTCGCCGAAGACGACTCACCGCGCTTCACATTGTCGACGGGTGACGGGCTCAACAACGTGCTCGCGACCGTCATCGCGTTCCGCGACCCGCTGTTGAGCGAGAACGACCCCGAAGCCGGTGTCGATGAACATGGTTCGGCGTTCGAACGCCTTTCGGCCTTCCAATTCGGCTTCACCGACGGCGCGTCGGCGTGCGCGGCAATCGACATGCGCGAGATCGGCCAGCGCCGTGGCGATCTGCCCGTGCTGCTGGAGCACGACGAGACCGGTGAATGGGCCGTCTCCGAAGATTCGGTGCGCGCCATCCTCGAAGCGATGAACATCCTGTTCGAACCCGCCGCCCCACCCGAGCTGAGTTTCAGCCCCACCGAATGCCCAGATGCGCGGCCGAGCCCCCCGGTGTCCTACTGTCCCGCCAGCAACGTCATCGCCGTCGATCTCGACGAGCTCGCACAGATGGGCGCCCCGCCCGACATCGAGGACCCGGTCGGATTGGCCACCGGCGATAACACCGCGTACTCGGTGCTCGTGTCGCGCTTCATGCAGGCGATCCAGCACGAGCGCGGCGGCGTCGACCTCGACAACGCCGAAGCCGCGCTGCGCACGGCGTGCCTGACCGGTGTCGCGACCACCAAGCTGTCGAAGAGTGTGCAGACCTCCGACGGCAACACCGTGGCACTGACCGCAGGCGACGTCGACGAGGCCGTGTCGGGAATCCTCACCAACGGCCTGGTGGCCAGCGACGTCAACGGGGAGTCGGTGCCGTCGGGCTTCTCGCGTATCGACGCGTTTCGGGTCGGGGTGCTCGGCGACACCGAGCGCTGCTTCAAGCGCTTCGACTGAAACGTTGCTCAGATTTGTTTGGTGGCGCCGTACCAGGCGACGATCGCCTCCGACATATCGGTGGACCGCGTGAGGAACGCATACGAGCGAATGAACGACTCTCCGACGCAGCCGTCGATCTTGACCCGGAAGTCGCTCACCATCACCCACGGCTCGGCGCCGGCGAACTCCTTCTTTGTGACCGGGACGATGTTGATCAGACCGGGTTTGAGGCCGACGGTGATACCACCGCCGAGGTTGCCGCCGACGCTGGGCAGGACACCGAGCTCCAGCGGTCCGGCGGCGTCGATCCCCAAGATCCCCAGCGAGGGGTTGATCCCCGCGGTGCCGGTCAGCGAGACGCCGTTCGACGTGCTCATGTCGATGCCGCAGCCGATCTCGTAACCCACCTCGAGCGTGCCCCGCGGCGGCTCACCGTCGTCGGGACCGTTCAGCTTGCCGGTGTAGGTCCCGCCGACCACGTACTCGCGCGACGACAGCGCGGTCGTCAGCGGAGGAATCGGCGCCTGGGTCTCGTCCTTGGCGCCCATTTCGAGCACCCAGCCGTCGGGAGCCTCCTTCACCGCCGGTGGGGTCGACTCGACCGCACCGTCCTCCGGCGGCGGCACGCCTTCGACGGGCATCTCGGCCACGACCGGTTCGGTTGCGGGATCGGCCGAGGCGAATGCGGCATCCACATTCCCCAGCACACCCGCGATGGCGATAGCTGTGATGCCGCGTCGCAGCACACTCCCAAACGTCACTGCCCGCCCTCTCGATCGTTGGCAACGCTTCGGGACCTACCGCGACGTCACCGCCACCGCGCGGGTGCCCACAGAATCGTCGAAATTGCTCGGTTCAGGTAGGCATCCGCAGGACGTAACCCGCCTCCAGAGCGACCCACACCGCACCGTTGGCGTCGACTGCGAGGCCGTGCGGTTCACTGCCGTCCGGTAGATCGATCGTGACGATCTCCCCGCCACTGCTGACGCGGGCGAGCTGGCTGGAACCCCACAGCGTCACCCACACCCCGTCGTCGGGGTCGGCGATCACCGCGTGCGGTTTGCCGGGCAGTTCGATCTCCTGGACCGCCGCGTCCATCGGAATGCGGCCCAGCCGCTCGGCGAGGATTTCGGTGAACCACACCGCGTCGTCGTGTGTCGCGGCGATACCCACCGGTCCCGATGCGGCAGTGGGGGTTTCGCGCACCATCAGGTCACCGGCCAGTGTCAGACGGCCGACCGCACTGGCCTGGTTGAGGGTGAACCACAACGCGTTGTCGGGCCCGGTGGTGATCATCGAGGGCCCGCCGCCGACGGGATGGCCGCCGGAGATCTGCCCATCCACCGAGATCCGTCCGACCTCGCCCCGATTCAGCGCCGTGAACCACAGAGCGCCGTCCGGTCCGGCGGTGATGCCGTAGGGGCCGCTGCCCTCGGTCAGCTCGAACGCGCTGACCTCGCCGGCGAGGGTGATGCGGCCGATTCGGTCGTCGCCGGTACGGGTGAACCACATTGCGCCGTCGGGGCCCGCCGTGATGAGCGATGGCCGACAATCGGGCGCCACGGGATGCACGGTGACCTCTCCGCTATCGGTCACCCGCGCGATGGCGCCGTCGTGCACCAGGGTCACCCAGAGCGCCCCATCCGGTCCCGCCGCAAGCGCGTAGGGACCGCCGCCGACCGCGACCTTGAGCGCGGACGTCACGCGAGCGTGACGAGGCCGAGTTCGTTGTCGCCGGCCAACAGCGGATGGTGCGGCAGCACCCGGACTGTGTAGCCCACCGGTCCGGCGACGGGCAGCGGCGCTGTCGCGGAGAACACCTCGTTGCCACCGTCGACGGTCTCGATGTGCGTCATCGGCACCGTCACCGGGTCCACCAGTTGGTCGCCGGCGTCGACGCGACCGAGTACGGCCTGCACGGCGACTTCGTCGGGGCGCAGACCCGCCAGGTGCACCGTGGCGGTCAGCGTGAGTTCCGAGCCCAACAGCGGCGTATCCGGCAGCCCGTAGCTGTCGACGTCGGTGATCTGGACCTTCGGCCACGACTGCGCGACACGCGACCGGTAGTGGGCCACATCTCGGGCGGCGCCGAACGGCTCGCCGTCGGCGTTGGGTTCCACGGTCCGCCGCAGCGACTGTGCCGCCGGCGCGTAGTACTTCTCGGTGTAGTCGCGCACCATCCGCGAGGCCAGCACCTTCGGCCCGAGGTCGATCAGCGTGTGCCGCACCATCTCGACCCACCGGGTGGGCACACCGCGCTCGTCGCGGTCGTAGAACTTCGGCGCCACCGACGTTTCGAGCAACTCGTAGAGGGCGGCGGCCTCGAGATCGTCGCGCCGGTCCTCGTCGGCGAGCCCGTTGGCCGTCGGGATATCCCAGCCGTTCTCACCGTCGTACCACTCGTCCCACCAGCCGTCGCGGATCGACAGATTCAACCCGCCGTTGAGCGCGCTCTTCATCCCGGAGGTGCCGCACGCCTCCAGCGGCCGCAGCGGGTTGTTCAGCCAGACGTCGCAGCCCCAGTACAGCTGGCGCGCCATCGACATGTCGTAATCGGGCAGGAACGCGATCCGGTGCCGCACCTCGGCCCGATCGGCGTACTTGACCACTTGCTGGATCAGCGCCTTGCCGCCGTCGTCGGCCGGGTGTGACTTACCGGCGACGATGAGCTGGATCGGCCTCTCCTCGTCGAGCAGCAACCGCTCCAAGCGCTCGGGATCGCGCAGCATCAGCGTCAACCGCTTGTAGGTCGGGACCCGCCGGGCGAATCCGATCGTCAGGGCGCCGGGGTCGAAAGCCGTTGTGATCCAGCCCAGCTCGGCTTCTGCCGCCCCGCGTTCCAGGAAGGAGCGACGCAGCCGTGCCCGCACGTCTTCGACGAGTTGCTCACGCAACTGCGAACGAATCCACCACAGATGGCCGGTGTCGACCTGATGGAGCCGCTCCCACACCGCGGGTTCCCGCGCAGCGCTCAGTTCTTGGTTTTCGAGCAACTCGTTGGCCAGTTGCAACCACTGCGGCGCCGCCCAAGTCGGAGCGTGCACCCCGTTCGTGATCGACCCGATCGGCACCTCGACGGCGTCGAAACCCGGCCACAGGTCGTTGAACATGTGCCGGCTGACCCGCCCGTGCAGGAGTGAGACACCGTTGGCGCGCTGAGCCAACCGAAGGCCCATGTGGGCCATGTTGAACTTGGTGGGGTCCTCCTCCTCGCCGAACGCGATGATGCGATCGACCGGAAGCCCGGGCAGCACCCGCGACATCGCGCCCGATGGACCGCCGGATCCTTGCTCTTCGCGCGAGCGCTCATCAAATCCGTGCTCTTCGCGCGAGCGCTCATCGAATTCTTGCTCTTCGCGCGAGCGCTCATCGGCCGAGCCTGCGAAGTGCCGGCGAACCATCTCCACGGGGAACCGGTCGATGCCCGCCGGCACCGGGGTGTGCGTGGTGAACACCGTCGATGAGCGGACCACCGCAAGCGCGGTGTCGAAGTCGAGCCCGGCGTCGATGAGCTCTCGGATGCGCTCCACACCGAGGAAACCCGCATGTCCCTCGTTCATATGGAACACCTCCGGCGAGGGCCGGCCTTCCAATTCGGTGAACGCGCGGATCGCCCGGACCCCGCCGATACCGGCCAGGATCTCCTGCTTGATCCGGTGCTCCTGGTCGCCGCCATAGAGCCGGTCGGTCACCGACCGTAGCCCGTGATCGTTCTCCGGGACGTCGGAATCCAACAGCAGCAACGGAATTCGACCCACCTGTGCGATCCATACCCGCGCGCGCAACTGGTTGTCGTACCGGTTCTCGTCGGGCATCGCCACCGCGACGAGCACCGCGCGACCGTCCCGGTCGGTGAGCAGCCGGAGCGGCAGGCCCTGAGGGTCCAGTGCCGGGTAGCTCTCGTGCTGCCAGCCGTCGGCAGTCAGCGACTGCCGAAAGTAACCCGAGCGGTACAGCAACCCGACCGCGATCAACGGCAGGCCCAGGTCCGATGCCGCCTTGAGATGGTCGCCGGCGAGGATGCCCAGCCCGCCCGAGTAATTCGGCAGGGACTCGGCCACGCCGAACTCCATCGAGAAGTACGCGATACCGTTCGGCAGTTGGGCACCGTCTTCGAGCTCCTGCTGATACCACAGCGGCCGGCTCAGGTAGTCGTCGAGATCGGCGGCCAGCCCGTCGAGACGGTGAAGAAACGCCTCATCGGCGGCGAGCGCGTCCAAGCGCTGGGGGCTGATCTGCCCCAGCAACTTCACCGGGTCGCAGCCGACCCGCTTCCACAGTTCCGGCTCGATCGTCTCGAACAGATCCTGCGTCGGCCGATCCCACGACCAGCGCAGGTTGATCGACAGCCGTTCGAGCGCAGCCAGTCGGTCGGGCAGATGTGCACGGACCGTGAACCTTCTCAGCGCTTTCATCGGGCCCAACATTACTGACAATCCGGCGTTCCGCAGGCTCGGCAGCCGGACTGCATCGCGCGCTTTGGGTTGGGCGCGGCACTACGGTGGGTATAGGGCGCGACGAGGCTTATTGAAGTTGACTGTGAACTCGACCCAGACGACGCAGCGGCCATGTGGGACGTGCCGACAAGCACGCCGGTGACCGCGTCAGCAGAAGGAGTGGTAGGTGGCCGGTCGTATCGAAATCGATGACGTCGCACCTGTCGTCTCCGCTGGGCGGTACCCAGCCAAAGCCGTCGTCGGAGAGATCGTGCCGGTCAGCGCCACCGTGTGGCGCGAAGGCCATGACGCGGTCGCCGCCACCCTGGTGGTGCGCTACCACGGTTCGGCATATCCGCAGCTCGCCGACGATCCGCCCGGGTTGGTGTCCGGCGAGGCCGTACCGATCGAGACTGTTCTCGGCGCCACACCGCGGAAGAAACCGCAGCACTTGCCGATGTCGACCGGTCGGACCCCCGACGTCCTCCACGGCGCGTTCACGCCCGAGTGTGTCGGGCTGTGGACTTTCCGGGTGGATGGCTGGGGCGACCCGGTGGCGACCTGGCGCAAGAACGTGACCGCCAAGCTCGACGCCGGCCAGAGTGAGTCCGAACTGTCCAACGATCTGCTGATCGGTGCCAAGCTGCTGGAACGCGCCTCGACCGGCGTGCCACGCCAACATCGCTATCCGCTCATCGAGGCCGCCGCGCGGCTGCGTCAGCCAGGGGACCCGTTCACCCGCGCCGGCGCTGCGCTCGCCCCGGAAGTGACCCGCCTGCTGGACGAGTTTCCGCTGCGCGAACTGGTCACCCGCGGGAAGCGGTACGGCGTCTGGGTGGACCGGCCCGCGGCACGCATCAGCGCGTGGTACGAGTTCTTCCCCCGCTCCACCGGCGGCTGGGACCGCAAGGGCAACCCCGTCCACGGCACCTTCGCGACGGCCACCAAGGCGCTGCCGCGGATCGCGAGGATGGGATTCGACGTGGTCTACCTGCCGCCGGTCCACCCGATCGGCAAGGTGCACCGCAAGGGCCGCAACAACAGCGTGACCGCGGCGCCGGGTGACGTCGGGTCGCCGTGGGCGATCGGGAGCGATGAGGGTGGCCATGACGCAATCCATCCGGAGCTGGGCACGATCGCCGACTTCGACGAGTTCGTCGCCGCGGCCCGCGACGACGGTATGGAGGTCGCGCTCGACCTGGCGCTGCAGTGTGCTCCCGACCATCCGTGGGCCAAGGAGCATCCGGAGTGGTTCACCGTGCTGCCCGACGGCACCATCGCCTACGCGGAGAACCCGCCGAAGAAGTACCAGGACATCTACCCGCTGAACTTCGACAACGAGCCGGCCGGGCTCTACGCAGAGGTGCTGCGGGTGGTCCGGCACTGGATCTCACACGGCGTCACGATCTTCCGGGTCGACAACCCGCACACCAAACCGCCGAACTTCTGGGCCTGGCTGATCGGCCAGGTGAAGAACGAGCACCCGGACGTACTGTTTCTCTCGGAGGCTTTCACCCGCCCCGCGCGGTTGTACGGATTGGCCAAACTCGGCTTCACACAGTCCTATTCGTACTTCACCTGGCGCACCGCAAAATGGGAGATCACCGAGTTCGGCGAACAGATCGCCGAGCACGCCGATTACGCGTGCCCGAACCTGTTCGTCAACACCCCCGACATCCTGCACGAGAGCCTGCAACACGGCGGCCCCGGCATGTTCGCGATCCGCGCTGTGCTGGCATCGACGATGAGTTCGGCATGGGGGGTGTACTCGGGTTACGAACTCTACGAACACCGCCCGGTACGGGATGGCAGCGAGGAGTACCTCAACTCCGAGAAGTACGAACTGCGGCCTCGCGACTTCGACGCCGCACTGGCCGACGGTGAATCGCTGGAACCGTTCATCACCCGCCTCAACGAGATTCGTCGGCTTCACCCCGCCCTGCACCAGTTGCGCACGATCAGGTTCCACCACGTCGACAACGACGCGCTGCTGGCCTACAGCAAGTTCGACCCCGCGACCGGAGACCAGGTGCTGGTGGTCGTCACGCTCAACCCGTTCGGCCCCGAGGAGGCCACGCTGTGGCTGGACATGCCCGCACTCGGTATGGAGCCCTACGACCGATTCTGGGTGCGCGACGAGATCACCGGCGACGAGTACCAGTGGGGCCAGGCCAACTACGTGCGGCTCGATCCCGCGCGTGCGGTGGCACACATTTTGAACATGCCGCAGGTGCACGCCGACCAACGACTCAATCTGCTGCGTAGGGAGTGACGACATGACGCAGACCAAACAGGCGAGTAGCCCACATCTGCGGCCACATACCGCCGACTTGAAGCGGATGCTGGCCGGTGAACACCACGATCCGCATTCCGTGCTCGGCGCGCACGAGTACGACGACCACACCGTTATCCGTGCCTATCGCCCGCATGCGGTCGAGGTCATCGCGCTGGTCGGCGGCGAACGGTACTCGTTCCAGCACATCGAATCCGGTTTGTTCGCAGTCGCACTGCCGTTCACGGGCCTGGCCGACTACCGACTCGAGATCCACTACCCCGGCAGCAACGGCTCGACCCAGGTGCACACGGTGGCCGACGCGTACCGTTTTCTGCCCACGCTCGGGGAGATGGACCTGCATCTGTTCGCCGAGGGCCGCCACGAACGGCTGTGGGAGATCCTCGGTGCGCACCCCCGCAGCTACACCACACCCGACGGCCTCGTCGAAGGTGTCTCGTTCGCGGTATGGGCCCCGAACGCCAAGGGCGTCAGCCTGATCGGCGAGTTCAATCATTGGGACGGCGACGAGGCCCAGTTGCGGGTCCTCGGCTCCACCGGTGTGTGGGAGGTGTTCTGGCCCGGGTTCGAGATCGGCGGTCTGTACAAGTTCCGCATCCACGGCGCCGACGGGTCGGTGAGCGACCGCGCGGACCCGATGGCATTCGCCACCGAGGTGCCACCGAAGACCGCCTCCAAGGTCACCACGAGCGAGTACACCTGGGCCGATCAGGACTGGATGACCAGGCGTGCCGCCGAGAACCCGGTGTTCGAACCGATGAGCACCCTCGAGGTACACCTTATGTCCTGGCGGCCGGGACTGAACTACCGCGAGCTGGCTACCCAGCTCACCGAGTACGTCGTCGACAACGGCTTCACCCACGTCGAGTTGATGCCGGTCGCCGAGCACCCCTTCGGTGGTTCCTGGGGCTACCAGGTGACGTCGTACTACGCGCCGACGTCGCGGCTGGGCACGCCCGACGAGTTCCGCCACCTGGTGGACACCCTGCACCGGGCCGGTATCGGCGTGATCATGGACTGGGTGCCCGCCCACTTCCCCAAGGACGCCTGGGCGCTCGGCCGTTTCGACGGTACCGCCCTCTATGAACACTCCGATCCCCGCCGCGGCGAGCAGTTGGACTGGGGCACCTACGTATTCGACTTCGGCCGCGCCGAGGTGCGTAACTTTTTGGTGGCCAACGCCCTGTACTGGTTGCAGGAATTCCACATCGACGGCCTGCGGGTGGATGCCGTCGCCTCGATGCTCTACCTGGACTACTCACGCCCCGAGGGCGGTTGGACACCGAACATCTACGGCGGCCGCGAGAACCTCGAAGCCGTGCAGTTCCTGCAGGAGATGAACGCGACGGTGCACAAGGCGTCGCCCGGCATCGTGACGATCGCCGAGGAGTCGACGTCGTGGCCCGGTGTCACCCGGCCGACGAACCTTGGCGGCCTTGGCTTTTCGATGAAGTGGAATATGGGCTGGATGAACGACACCTTGGAGTTCATCAAACGCGACCCGATACACCGCAGCTATCACCACCACGAGATCACGTTCTCGATGCTCTACGCGTTCAGCGAGAACTACGTCCTGCCGATCAGCCACGACGAGGTCGTGCACGGTAAGGGCACGCTCTGGGGCCGGATGCCGGGCAACGACCACAACAAGGCGGCCGGCTTGCGCAGCCTGCTGGCGTACCAGTGGGCGCACCCGGGCAAGCAGTTGTTGTTCATGGGACAGGAGTTCGGCCAGCGCGCCGAGTGGTCCGAGGAGCGGGGGGTCGACTGGTATCAGCTCGACGAGAACAGCTTCTCCACCGGCATCGCGCGCATGGTGCACGACATGAACGGCATCTACCGCAGCAGGCGGGCGCTGTGGTCGCAGGACACCCGCCCGGAGGGCTACTCGTGGATCGACGCCAACGATTCGTCGAACAACGTGCTGAGCTTCCTGCGCTACGGCGACGACGGGTCGGTGCTGGCCTGCGTCTTCAACTTCTCCGGCGCCGAGCACACCCGCTACCGCCTCGGCCTGCCGCATGCGGGCAACTGGCGCGAGGTGCTCAACACCGACGCCGACATCTACAACGGGTCGGGCATCGGCAACTACGGCGCCGTCGAGGCCACCGACGAGCCCTGGCACGGACGTCCCGCGTCTGCCGTCATGGTGTTGCCGCCGCTGGCCGCCCTGTGGTTCGAATTCGTCGAGGGCTAGGCCGGCCGCCGAATAGGTAGGCGGTTGCTACCCGGTTTCGACGATCGAAAAAGGGTCAGTACAGCGCGTTGGCCAGCTTGCGCCGACCGGCGATGACCTCGGGATCGGCCGGGTCGAACAAGTCGAACAGCTCGATGAGTCGCGTTCGCACCGTCGTGCGGTCGTCGCCGGACGTCCGCTTGACCAGTCCGATGAGCCGGTCGAAGGCCGCGGCGACGTTCTGTTGGAGGACCTCGACGTCGGCGGCGGCGAGCGCCAACTCGATGTCGTCGGGTGCCGCGTCGGCCGCGGCAATCGTCTCCGGTTCGCGGGTGGTCGCACGTTGCAGGAACGCGATCTGGCGTACGGCGCCCTTGGCTTCGGCGTGAGTGGGGTTGGCGTCCAGGATCGCCTGGTAGGCCGTGCGGGCAGCCTCGAAGTCACCGGCATCCAGGTGCGAACGTGCTTGGGCGAGTTCGGGATCGACCTCTTCAGGCTCACCGGCCTCGCCGCTTCCGGGCAACTTGCCCGCGACGGCGTTCAACAGCGAATCGATCCACCGCCGCAACTGCTCGGGCGGCTGCATGCCCTGGAAACTCGACAGCGGCTGACCGGCGGCCAACGCCACAACCGTCGGAATCGCCTGCACCCCGAACATCTGGGCTACCCGCGGTACGACGTCGACGTTGACGGTCGCCAACGACCATTTGCCGGCGTCGGCGGTGGCCAGTTCGGCGAGCGCATCACCCAACTGGACGCTGGCGTCACTGCGTGGCGACCAGAGCAACACCACGACGGGAACCTGGTTGGACCGGACCAGCACCTCGTCTTCGAGATTGGTCTCGGTGACTTCCACTCCACCGGCCGGCGCTGACGCGTCACCGTCGCCGGCCGAGGACGGCTGCTTGAGCGCGGACAGGTCAACCGCACCGGCCATCGAGGCCGCGATAGGGGGGCGTGGACGACTCACGCCATCAAGTTTGTCATGTCGTTTCCGGCAGCGGCTGTCCCGGTTGCGACATGGCCGCCACAGCCGGTTCGGTGTCCATCCGGCCGGTGCGATCCACCCATATGAGGAACATCACACTGGCCAGCGGCAGAATGCTCGCCAGTATCCCCAGCAACCAGGTGGCGGTGCCCCACTTGAACACGATCGCGGCCAGAAGACCCAAGACCACGAACGCGACGAAGACCGCCCCGTGCACCGGGCCGAAGACCTTGACCCCGATCTCCGTGCGGGGCGCGCCCAGGTACTTGAAGTACATGCCGATCAGCAGCCCCGCCCAGCTGACAGCTTCCAGCAGGGCGACCACACGAAACCAGCCGGCGACGGACCGTTGATTCAGCACACGCGTCATGGCCGCCATTGTGCCCGAAACACCGACCGATTACTACGCGGCGTCGTAGATGCTAGGGCGCCCGCAGGATCAGGGCATCGCCCTGGCCACCGGCGCCGCACAACGCCGCCACGGCGTAGCCGGGACTCTGCTTCTTTCCGTCGCTTCCCTCGCCCCGGCGCCGGGCCAGCTCGAGTGCCGCGTGCAAGGTGATCCGGGCGCCCGACATACCGATCGGGTGCCCGATGGCGATCGCACCGCCGTTGACGTTCACCTTGTCAGGATCGACGCCGAGCTCCTTCGTCGAAGCCAGCGCGACGGCGGAGAACGCCTCATTGATCTCGATGACGTCCAGCTGATCCATCGAGATGCCTTCGCGCGCAACCGCCTTCTTGATCGCATTGGCCGGCTGCGACTGCAGCGTGGAGTCCGGGCCGGCAACCACACCGTGCGCGCCGATCTCCGCGAGCCAGGACAGCCCCAGCTCCTCGGCCTTGGCCTTGTTCATCACGACGACGGCACACGCGCCGTCAGAGATCTGCGACGCCGACCCGGCCGTGATCGTGCCGTCCTTGCGAAACGCCGGTTTCAGGCCGGCCAGCGACTCGGCGGTGGTGTTGGCACGGATGCCTTCGTCCTCGGAGAACTCCAGCGGGTCGCCCTTGCGCTGCGGGATCTGCACCGGCACGACCTCGTCGGCGTAGACGCCGTCTTTCCATGCCGCAGCGGCCTTTTGGTGGGAACCGGCCGCGAACTCATCCTGTTCGGCGCGGGTGAACTGGTCGACGTCGTTGCGTTGTTCGGTCAGCGCGCCCATCGGCTGATCGGTAAACACGTCGTGCAACCCGTCGTAGGCCATGTGATCGAGCACGGTGACGTCGCCGTACTTGTAACCGGACCGACTGTTGATCAGCAGGTGGGGCGCCTGTGTCATCGATTCCTGGCCCCCGGCGACGACGACGTCGAACTCGCCGGCGCGGATCAGCTGATCCGCCAGCGCGATCGCGTCGATACCCGACAGGCACATCTTGTTGATAGTCAGCGCGGGGACGTCCCAGCCGATGCCGGCGGCGACCGCGGCCTGGCGCGCCGGCATCTGTCCGGCGCCGGCGGTCAGGACCTGGCCCATGATGACGTACTCGACGAGTCGAGCGGGCTCGTCAATGTCCGGGAAGGCCTTCTCCAGCGCCCCCTTGATCGCGATGGCGCCCAGATCGCTGCCCGAGAAATCCTTCAGCGAGCCCATCAGCTTGCCGACGGGTGTGCGGGCCCCAGCAACAATCACAGACCGTGATTCCCGGGTCATGTACTACCTCCGAAAAGTGGGTATATCGATATGTGGTTCACGACACATTCCGCAAACATCTGTCTCAAGGTTACCGTTACGTTATGACCACTGAACACGTAGACGCACGTCCGACGCTTGCCAGTGCGCTCGTGACCGCGATCGATCACGTGGGGATCGCGGTGCCGGACCTCGACGTCGCAATCAAGTGGTATCACGACCACCTCGGAATGATCGTGCTGCACGAGGAGGTCAACGAGGACCAGGGCGTGCGCGAGGCCATGCTGTCGGTGCGCGGCGCTCCGGTCGGCAGCGCGCAGATCCAGCTGATGGCGCCGTTGGACGAGACGTCGACGATCGCCAAGTTCATCGACAAGCGAGGGCCCGGTCTTCAGCAGTTGGCCTACCGCGTCAGCGATATCGATGCGCTCAGCGAGCGCCTGCGCGCCGACGGCGTCCGGTTGCTCTACGACGCACCGCGCCGCGGAACCGCGAACTCACGGATCAACTTCATCCATCCCAAGGATGCAGGCGGCGTGCTCGTAGAGCTCGTCGAGCCCGCCCCCGAAGAGGCTCACTAAGACCACTTGCGGGTCGGCCCGCGGGTGCCGCGGTGTGTCCAGCACGACGTGTGCCAGTGTCGGCGGTCGTCGACAGCCTGCTCCCCCATGCCGGTCGGGATAGCCACCACATGGGCTGTCCCGGGCCGGATTTCGTGATCACATCCAGGACAGCGGTAAGTCTTGACCGCACGGGCCGCCGGGATGGGACGCACCTCGTAGTCGTACCCGTCCGGCCCGGTCTCGACGCGGCGCGACTCAGGCAGCGGCGGCGGTGGCCGCCCCGGGCGTCGGCGCTTGCGGGCCATCAGAACAGCCGGAACTCGTCGCTGTCCATGCCGCGCATCCGGTCGTAGTCCAAGGTCACGCAGCGGATGCCCCGATCGGTGGCCAGCGTGCGCGCCTGCGGCTTGATCTGCTGGGCCGCGAAGATCCCGGCCACCGGGGCCAGCAGGCTGTCCCGGTTGAGCAGCTCGAGGTAGCGGGTGAGTTGCTCGACGCCGTCGATCTCACCGCGGCGCTTGATCTCGACGGCGACCGACCCGCCGTTCTCGTCGCGGCAGAGCAGGTCCACCGGGCCGATCGCGGTCATGTACTCGCGCCGCACCAGCGTGTAACCCGCGCCCAGCAGTTCGACGTGTTCGGCCAACAGCTCCTGCAGGTGCGCCTCCACACCGTCCTTGACCAGGCCCGGGTCGACGCCGAGCTCGTGGCTGGAGTCATGCTCGATGTCCTCGACGGTGATCCGCAACTGTTCGCCAGCCTTGTTCTCCACCACCCAGACCGGTGTCGGGCCCGTGTTGTCCTCAGTTAGGCGGCACGGGGGGGTCATCCAGTTCAACGGTTTGTAGGCACGGTCGTCGGCGTGCACGCTCACCGAACCGTCCGCCTTGACCAGCAGCAGGCGCCGCGCCGAGGGCAGGTGTGCGGTCAGACGTCCGACGTAGTCGACAGTGCATTGGGCGATCACGAGGCGCACCCGACCACCTTAGGCGCCCGCTCGGCGAATTAGGCTTTAGCCTCGATGAGCGCCAACAGGAGCGTCGCGCAGCGGCTGGGTCGCGTCCTGGAGGTCGTCACGCGCCAGAGCGGCCGGCTGTCCGGCACCCCGGAGTACGGGTCCTGGGTTCTCGGCAAGGTCAGCGAGAGCCAGCTGCGTCGGCGGGTGCGCATCCAGGTCATCCTGACGGTTCTCATCCTGTTCACGAACTTTCTCGGAATCATCGTCGCCACCGTCCTCGTCGCGTTCGTGTTTCCGACGCCGAGCATCTTCGCAGCTCCGGCGTGGCTGACCTTCGCCGTCAGCCCCGGTTACATCGTGCTCGCGTTGGGTATCGGCACTTTCTGGGTCACCCGCAAGATCGTGACCTCGCTGCGATGGGCCATCGAGGCGCGCACCCCCGACCGCACAAATCAGCGCGACGCGTTCGTTGCGCCGTGGCGGGTGGCCCGAATGGTTCTGGTGCTGTGGGGGGTGGGCGCGGCACTTCTCACGACGCTGTACGGCCTGCTGGACACCGACTTCATCCCGCGGTTCCTATTCGCGGTGAGCTTTTCCGGAATCGTGGTGGCCACTGCCTGCTACCTCATCACCGAGTTCGCGCTGCGTCCGGTGGCCGCGCAGGCGCTCGAAGCGGGCCATCCGCCACGCCGACTTGCCGACGGCATCATGGGCCGCACCATGCTCGTGTGGATGTTGGGCTCGGGCGTGCCCGTGATGGGTATCGCGGTGACAGCGGTGTTCGCGCTGGCGCTGAAGAACCTCAGCCCCTCGCAACTGGCGTACGCCGTGCTCAGCATCTCGGCCGCGACGCTGGTGTTCGGCTCGGTGCTGATGTGGCTGCTGTCCTGGCTGACCACCACCCCGGTGCGGGTAGTGCAGTCGGCGCTCAAACGCGTCGAAGAGGGAAACCTGGATTGCCAGGTCGTCGTTTTCGACGGCACTGAACTCGGCGAACTTCAGCGCGGATTCAACTCGATGGTGCATGGCCTCAAGGAACGCGAGCGCGTGCGCGATCTGTTCGGCCGTCATGTGGGCCGCGAGGTGGCCGCGGCCGCCGAGAATCAGCGTCTGGAACTCGGCGGCGAGGAACGCCACGTGGCGGTGGTCTTCGTCGACATCATCGGCTCGACGAAGTTGGTGACGGCCAAGCGCGCCAAGGAGGTGGTCGAGTTGCTCAACCGGTTCTTCGCGGTGGTCGTCGAGGAGGTCGACCGCCACCAAGGTTTTGTCAACAAGTTCGAGGGCGACGGGGCGCTGGCGGTCTTCGGCGCACCACTGCCGCTCGACAACCCGGAGGACTCTGCGCTCGCAGCGGCCAGGGCCATCGCACGCCGGGTCCGCGACGAGGTGCCCGAGTGCGATGCCGGTATCGGAGTCGCGGCAGGTGAGGCGGTGGCCGGCAACGTCGGCGCCAAAGAGCGCTTCGAGTACACCGTGATCGGTGAGCCCGTCAACGAGGCCGCACGGCTGTGCGAGCTGGCTAAAGAAACTCCTCAGCACATGCTCGCCTCCTCCGATGCAGTGGCCGGTGCGAGCGAAAATGAGCGCACCCATTGGACATTCGGTGACGAGGTGACGCTGCGCGGCCACGACGAGCCCACCAGATTGGCGTTACCCCGCTGAGTCAGCGCAATGGGCGCTCGCCGTGCTCAACGCTTCGTCGAGCGTGCGAAACACCCTTGCGTCCGCATGCGGGGCCGCTCGCAGTGCACCGTCGGGATCCACGAGGTAGCCCTCTTTGCCTGCCGCGGTGAGCGATTGGCGCATGCCGGTGAGCATCCGGCGGGCGGCGTCATCGATGTCGTCGATGCGCGACAACTCCAGAATCGCGACGTCGAACTCCCCGCCATCCTGATCGAGTGTGCGCAGAACCTGCTCGGCACCGGTGAACAGCAGATCGCCGTGCAGTTCGTAGACCCGGATGCCCGGCGAGGCGTCGTAAGTATTCCGGATCGTCGATCGGGATTCCCTGGTGACCGAGAGGAAGTGCAATCCCAGGCTGACCGACAGTGCTCGGCACACCTCGACGCCGCGCACGCTGTTGCCCTTCGAGTCCAGCCGGGGTGAGTACACACCGATCCCGAGCTGACCCGGCAGGACGGCCGAAATGCCGCCGCCGACACCGCTTTTAGCAGGCAGGCCGACGGCACTCACCCAGTCCCCGGCAGCGTCGTACATGCCGCAGGTGATCATCACGCTCAGCGTTCGCTGTACCACCTCTGCCGAGGCGATCCGCCGGCCCGTTACTTCGACGCCTCCGCGGGCGAACGTGGCCGCCATGCGGGCCAGATCGGTGGTGGTCACTTTGACCGAACATTGCCGCACGTACACGTCGAGAATTTCGTCGGGATCGCCGTCCAGCACGCCGAAACTCTGCAACATGTAGGCGATCGCACGGTTGCGGCTGCCGGTCGCCTTCTCCGAAGCGTAGAGGCCCTCGTCGATCGACAGCTCACGACCCGCACATGCCGAATAGAACTCGTGGATGCGGTCGAATCGCGCTTGGGGCGTTGCGCCGGGTACGAGGGAGACAGCGGCGATCGCGCCGGCGTTGATCATCGGGTTCTTCGGTATGTTGGTGGTCTCGTCGACGCTGATCTCGTTGAATGCCTCGCCCGACGGTTCCACGCCGATCCTGGCGTCGACGGCGTCGCAGCCGAGGCACTCGAGCGCGAGCGCATAGGTGAACGGCTTGGAGATCGACTGGATGGTGAATTCGGTTGAGCTGTCGCCGGATTCATAGATGAACCCGTCGGCCAGCGACAACGACAAGCCGAATTCGTCGGGGTCGACCCGGGCCAGTTCAGGTATGTAGTCCGCTAGTGCCCCGTCAGTGTTGGAGACGTGGTCGGCAAGAATCTGGTCCAGGTACTGCTGCACCAGTTCGGCCATAGCCGAATCCTAGGCGGGCACCCAGTTGCCATGGAAACCGGCCGGTACGCGATGCGGCAGCTTGATGCGGGCAACGTCGTCCAGCGTCTGAGCGTCGAGCAGCGCCAGTTCGCTGCGATCGGTCGTCTTGTCGTACACGTAGCCCATCAGCACGCCGTCGTCCTCTGCCGAATCCGGTGACGACGGCTCGAATACGAACTCGCCGAGCACCTTTGCGGCGCCGAACGAACGAGCCCGGGACCCGCCCCCGACGAAGTCATGTTTGAGCAATGTGTCGCCGGCCTCGCCCTCGCCGATGGCCGGCGCGTACCCGTAGCGGTGACGCTTGCCGACAAGGCGTTCATCGACGCGCGGAAACTCCTGTCCACGGTCGTCGACCCGGGACTCGCGGACCTTGCCGTCAGCGAGATCGACCGTCCAGCGGTCGAGCGTCGGCGGCCCCTCATCCGGCCCGAGGTGATTGGCGTCGAACACCTTGGGGTGCCGCACCACGTCGAGGACGACGGTGTCGCCGTCGTCGAAGGCGTTCATCGGGTGGAACACATAGCAGGGCTCGACATCGAACCAGCGCACGTCGGCGTTGCCGCCGTCGCGAGGCATCACCCCGACGCGGGCGGGATATCTCGGGTTCCATGAGTACGGGAAGCGACGGTCGGATTGCGCGCCGGCGGGCTGACGCGCGCTGATCGGGTCGGGGATGCGGACCCGACCGATGAGCGCCGAAAGCACGATGCGCGAAACCAGTCGCATACCGCGTGGGACCGTCATCTCGGTCGCCATGCGAGCGTCGAATGTCACCGGCAGGTCGTAGAACACGACGTGGTTCTGCGTCAGTGAGAAGTCGTGCATCATCGGGCTGCCCGACACCTCGATGTCCACCGTGCGTCGCGCCCGCCCGTCGGCATCGATCACCGAGTACTGCACCGTGTTGCCGCGGTACATGCTGTACGAAACGGCATGCAGTTCACCGGTGTCCGGGTCCCGCTTGGGATGTGCGGTATACCCGCCGGTGAGCGTCCCGTCGAAATCACAACCGCCGACGGTGTCCAGATCCTCGGTGAGCTCCATATTTGTCACGCCGGATTCGATCAACGCCAGGGTCTTGCCGGCATGCCCGATGATGTTGGTGTTGGCGCCGATGCCCGTCACCGGAAACTGCCCTGGCGGCGCCGTTTCCCCGAGCGCCCTGGCGGTCTGCGGTCCGCGTACCCAGCGGTTGCGGTACCACTCGGCTTTGCCGTCGCGGATGCGGATGCCGTGCACCATCCCGTCGCCGACGAACCAGTGGTAGCGCTCCGGATCGATCTCTCCGACCGGATTCGGCCCGTTGCGCAGATAGCGACCGTCGAGATATCCGGGAATCGTCCCGGTCACCTCGAGGTCGGTCAGCGTGTGTTCTTCGTGGATCGGCGCGTATGCGCCGTCGAGATAGCGGTTGACCATGACGCCCCTATAACGGTGTTATAGACCATGTATAACATCGTTATGGCACTATGGCAAGAGTGAGCGACAGCCCGCGTGAGCTCCTGGTCGAGGCCGGTATCCGCATCCTCGAGCGCGACGGGATCGCGGCCCTCAGCGCTCGCAAGCTCGCCGGCGAAACGGGCACCTCCACGATGGCGGTGTACACGCACTTCGGTGGCATGTCGGGGCTGATCGACGCGATAGCCGGCGAAACGTTCATCCGCTTCACCAAAGCGCTGACCGAGGTGAGCCGGACAGATGACCCAGTGGCCGACTTCTTCGTGATGGGCGGCCGCTATCGCGAGTTCGCGCTGGCCAACCCACAGCGCTACCAGATGATGTTCGGCACTTCCGCGCGGTCACTGAGCCGGGACCGCACCGACCTGACTACGACGGGCCACACCACCGAGCGTGCCGACTTTGCAATGTCATTCGAGGCGTTGTTGACCGTGGTGGGCCGGATGATCGAGGCGGGCCGGATCCGAGACGACGGTGTGGCGGTGACTGCCGGGCGGTTGTGGAGCATCAGCCACGGTGCCGTACTGCTGGAAATGGCGGGCTTCTTCGGGCATGAAGGTCACGGGCTGAGCCAGATACTCGGTCCGTTGACCGTCGATGCCTTGGTCGGGATGGGCGATGACCGGGACCGGACGCTGGAGTCCCTGACCGCCGCGATGGCCGTGCTGTACGCAGCGCAATAGGCGGAGTTCGGTGTCAGCGCCGTCAGACCGGGTATCAGTCGTGGGACACGACACGTCAGCATTCGGAGAAAGGGCCGGCGATGACGAAATTGGCGGTGATCTACTACTCGGCGACCGGGCACGGCACGAAGATGGCCGAACACCTCGCACAGGCGGGTGAACGCGCGAGCGCAGAGGTCAGAGTGCGTCACATCGCTGAGACCAGGGACCCGCAGACATTCGCCGAGAATCCGGCATGGTCGGCGAATTACGAAGCGACCAAAGATCTTCCGGCAGCCACCGGGGACGATATCGTCTGGGCCGATGCCGTGATATTCGGGTCGCCCACCCGCTTCGCGAGCACCGCATCACCGTTTCAGACGTTCATGGACTCACTCGGTGGATTGTGGGCACAGGGCAAGCTGGCCGACAAGGTATACGCCTGCTACACGTCGAGTCAGACGACGCACGGAGGGCAGGAGACCACCCTCATCGGGATGTACACGTCGTTGATGCATTTCGGCGGCGTGCTGGTGCCGCCGGGTTACACCGATGGCCTGAAATTCGCCGACGGCAACCCTTATGGCGTCAGCCATGTCACGGGACCGAACAATCAGAATGACCTCGAGGACGCCACGCTGGTCGCGCTCGACCACATGGCCACGCGCGTCGTGACGGTCGCCGCCAAACTCGCCGCCTGAACCGGCGTCAACTGTCGGTGTGGCCCACTTCGGCGGGCAGCGGCGGCGGTAACGGCTTCGCCGATGTCGTCGGCGTCGATGCCGCTGCGGGCGGCGACGCCCCCGGACCTGACGAGGAACCTGCGTGGAAGTCCAGCATGGTCTCGTCGCGGATGATCTGCGAACCTGCCGCCAGAATGAGCGAGTCTTCGGAGACCGTGTAGGTGATCCCGTTGTTGTCGACAGTGAACTCGTCGCCGGATTTCTCGGCGGACTTGATCAGTGTGGCACCGTCGCGCACCCGCACCCCGCGGTATTCGTACTTTCCGGTTGGCATCTTGCAGATCGCCACCCGCGAGGTGGCGGTACTGCCGAAGAGCACCGCCTCACTGGGTGCCCCGCACCGGGCCGTCGAGTCGACATAGCCGTGGGTGTCCGCCGAGGGCGCGGCGACCGCCGACGGCATGCTGAGCGCGGCGGCGGCTGAGCACGCAGCGACCGCGCCGACGAAGAACCAGGTCCGATTAGGCATCGGTGTCCACGACACCACGACATCGCCCGCTGTGCACCCGCCACGTCGAGTCAGCGCCGAATCGTTAGCACGCCGCAATCGACATGTTAAGAATCTCGCATCGCGCGGTGCCGACGACGATGTCGGTTTTCCGCCAGTGTTGTCGGTGGGGCCGTGTAATTGTGGGAAGCGATGCACGACGATTTCGAACGCTGCTACCGGGCCGTCCAGTCGAAGGACGCCCGCTTCGACGGTTGGTTCGTCACCGCCGTGTTGACCACGAAGATCTACTGCCGACCAAGCTGCCCGGTCCGTCCGCCGTATGCCCGCAACATGCGGTTCTACCCGACCGCGGCCGCCGCGCAGAAGGCCGGTTTCCGCGCCTGTAAGCGGTGCCGGCCCGATGCCTCTCCCGGTTCGCCGGAGTGGAACGTCCGCGGCGATGTCGTCGCCAGGGCGATGCGCCTGATTGCCGACGGCACCGTCGACCGCGAGGGAGTCACCGGATTGGCCGCCAGGCTCAGATACACAACCCGCCAGGTCGAGCGGCTCCTACAGGCAGAGGTCGGAGCCAATCCGCTCGCGTTGGCACGGGCACAGCGTTCGCAGACTGCGCGGGTGCTCATCGAGACCACCGAATTGCCGTTCAGCGACGTGGCATTCGCATCCGGCTTCTCCAGCATCCGTCAGTTCAACGACACGGTGCGAGCGGTGTGCGATCTCACGCCGACCGCCTTACGTCAGCGAGCCCGCCACCGCTTCGGCCGTACCACGGGTGATGCCGGCGCGCTGTCGCTGCGGTTACCCGTCCGCACACCCTTCGCCTACGAGGGAGTGTTCGGGCATTTGGCTGCCAGCGCGGTTCCCGGCGTCGAGGAAGTCCGCGACGGCACCTACCGTCGCACGTTACGTCTGTCCCATGGCAATGGAATTGTCTCTCTCACACCACAGCCCGATCATGTTCGATGCGAGCTCGCGCTGGACGACTTCCGCGATCTGGCGACCGCCATCGCCCGCTGCCGGCGCCTCCTCGATCTGGACGCGGACCCCGAGGCGGTCGTCGATGCGCTCGGCTCCGACGCCGACTTGAGCGCACTCGTTGCCAAGGCGCCCGGACAGCGGATTCCGCGGACGGTCGATGAGCACGAGCTGGCGGTGCGGGTGGTACTCGGTCAGCAGGTGTCGGTGAAGGCGGCGCGCACCCACGCAGGCAGGATCGCGGCCGCATACGGTCAGCCCGTCACCGACGCCGAAGGTGGTCTGACACATGTCTTCCCGGCGATCGGACACCTCGCCGAGATCGATCCGACTCACCTCGCATTCCCCAAATCCAGGCAGCGGTCATTGACGTCGTTGATCGACGCTCTCGCCAGTGGGGATGTCGTGCTTGACGCAGGCTCCGATTGGAACCGAGCGCGTGAGCGGCTCCGGTCCTTACCTGGGATCGGCCCGTGGACCGCCGAAGTCGTGGCCATGCGCGGGCTCGGCGACCCAGATGCCTTTCCCGCGACCGACCTCGGGGTGCGGGTTGCCGCCGAACAAATCGGCCTGCCCGCCGATCCGCGCTCACTGACCGAGCGCAGTGTGCGGTGGCGACCGTGGCGTTCGTACGTCACCCAGCATCTTTGGTCGGCCCTCGATCACACGGTAAATGATTGGCCACCGAAGGAGAATTGATGGGAGCCTTGCAATTTCGCACCATGGCCAGCCCGGTCGGGCAATTGACGCTGGCCGGTGAGCACGGTCGGCTCAGGCATCTGCGGATGGTCGACCAAACCTATGAACCGAGCCGCGACGGCTGGGCACCCGACGAAAGCGCCTTTCCCGAAGCGGTCGAGCAACTCGAGGCGTACTTCGCCGGTGAGCGCATCGACTTCGATATCGAACTCGACCTGGTCGGGACGTCGTTTCAACGGAAGGTCTGGGCCGCACTGCTGACCATCCCCTACGGACAGACTCGGTCATACGGCCAGATCGCCCGACAGATCGGAGCGCCGACGGCGTTCCGAGCAGTCGGTTTGGCCAACGGGCACAACCCGATTGGAATCATCGTCCCGTGCCATCGGGTGATCGGATCCAACGGCAGCCTGACCGGATACGGGGGCGGACTCGATAGGAAGAGGGCGCTGCTCGAAATGGAGAAGAGCAGAGTTTCGCCGGCAATGACCTTGTTCGACTGACCTTGTTCGACTGACCTTGTTCGACTGACCTTGTTCGACTGACCTTGTTCGACTGAGCCGACAAAGTCCACAAATACCTGTGGCCCCCAATCGAATTGGGGGCCACAGGGCT
>NZ_QMEW01000025.1 GCF_003284965.1 Mycolicibacterium sp. GF69 | reverse complement strand
AAACTCCACAAATCACGGGCGGGCGACGCCTGACGCGCGCAGCTCCAGCGCTGCGAGGCCGCGGATCGCCTCGGCGTCGTGGGCGCGCCACGCCCCGACGGGGTCGGCGTGGACGACCACCAGCTTGGTCAGCGGCCGGTTGGCCAGCGCCCGCAACGCCAACAACTGTTCGCCCGCCGGCGTGCGGGCCAGGGTGATCGCGGTCCACTTGCGGCGGAAGAAGCGGAGCCGCAGGAACAGCCACGGCATCGCGACGAAGAGGATCGGCGGCGCCGCCACCGCCAGTGCCAGCACCCAGGCCAGCCACGACGCGGTGGTGTCGAGGCTGTGGCCGGCGCCGGCGATGTCGAGTGCCGCCTCGCTGGCGGCGCGCAGCGGCTTGCTGAGCGCGTCGCCGACGAGCGGGAAGTCGTCGGTGCGCTCGCCGGCCGAATCGAGGTTGTCGGCCACCCCGTTGGCGCCGGTCTCGACCTGGCGACCCACCGCGGCGATGGTCGAGACCGCCGAGTGCACAGCCATGCCGACCGTCACCCACACGGCGGTCCAAACGACCACGACGATGTCGCTCACGAGCTGGACGAGGAGGCGCGACGGGGTGGTGGCATAGGGGATAAACCGCGAACTCATGGCAGTAGATGCTGCCCGATAGGCTGGCCCGATGCGCCCCGCTCTGTCCGACTACGAACATCTGGCCAGTGGCAAGGTTCGCGAGCTGTACCGCGTGGACGACGAGACGCTGCTCTTCGTGGCCAGCGACCGCATCTCTGCCTACGACTACATCCTCGACTCGCAGATCCCCGACAAGGGCCGCATCCTGACCGCGATGAGCGTGTTCTTCTTCGATCTGGTCGACGCACCCAACCACCTCGCCGGCCCGCCCGACGACGAGCGCATCCCCGCCGACGTGCTCGGCCGCGCGCTGGTCGTGCAGGAACTCGAGATGCTTCCGGTCGAGGCGGTGGCCCGCGGCTACCTGACCGGTTCGGGCCTCATCGACTACCAGCGCACCGGCGCGGTATGCGGTATCGCGCTGCCCACCGGTTTGGTCGAGGCCAGCAAGTTCGACCAGCCGCTGTTCACCCCGGCCACCAAGGCCGAGCTGGGGCTGCACGACGAGAACATCGCGTTCGACGACGTGATCGGGTTGATCGGCAAGGAGCGGGCCGAGCAGTTGCGCGACCGGACCCTGCAGACCTACCGCCGGGGTGCCGAGCACGCGTTGACCAAGGGCATCATTCTCGCCGACACGAAGTTCGAGTTCGGCGTGGACAAGTCCGGCGACCTGTGCCTGGCCGACGAGGTGTTCACTCCCGACTCGAGCAGGTACTGGCGGGCCGCCGACTGGAAAGAGGGCGTCGTGCAGCAGAGCTTCGACAAGCAGTTCGTCCGCAACTGGCTCACCGGGCCGGACTCCGGTTGGGATCGCGCCGGCGACACCCCGCCGCCGCCGTTACCGCCGGAGGTGGTCGAGGCCACCAGAGCCCGTTACATCGAGGCATACGAAAGCATTTCGGGCCTGAAGTTCAGCTCCTGGATCGGCGCATGAGCGACGCTTGCGGGGCGAACCAACAGGTGATGAACCCGCCGATCGCCAAACGCGTCGACACCCGGCGCGAACATCACGGCGACGTCTTCTGCGACCCTTACGAGTGGTTGCGCGACAAGAGCGATCCGGGCGTAATCGCGCATCTGGAAGCGGAGAACGCCTACACCGAACAGGTCACTGAGCACCTTGCGGCGCTGCGCCAGAACATCTTCGACGAGATCAAGGCCCGCACCAAGGAAACCGACCTTTCGGTGCCGACCCGACGCGACACGTGGTGGTACTACGCCCGCAGCTTCGAGGGCAAGCAGTACAGCGTGCACTGCCGTTGTCCCGTCGCAGATCCGGACGACTGGATACCGCCGGTGTTCGACGAGAACACCGAGATCCCCGGCGAACAGGTACTTCTCGACGAGAACGTCGAAGCCGACGGCCACGACTTCTTCGCGCTCGGCGCCGCCTCGGTCAGCCTCGACGGCAACATCCTGGCGTACTCGGTCGACGTCAAGGGTGACGAGCGATACACGATGCGGTTCAAGGATTTACGCACCGGGGACCTGTACGACGACACGATCACCGGAATCGGTCCCGGCGCCACCTGGGCGGCCGACAACCGAACCGTGTACTACTCGACGCTCGACGAGGCGTGGCGCCCCGACACCATCTGGCGACACCGCCTTGCCTCGGGGTTGCCCGCCCAGCGCGTCTACCACGAGCCCGACGAACGGTACTGGCTCGGCGTCGGCCGTACCCGCAGCGACAAGTACGTCATCATCGCGGCGGGCAGCGCCGTCACCTCCGAGGTGCGCTACGCCGACGCGACGGACCCGGAGGCTCAGTTCACCGTCGTGTGGCCGCGCCGCGACTTCGTCGAGTACTCCGTCGAGCATGCCGTGGTCGGCGGTGAGGACCGGTTCCTCATCCTGCACAACGACGGTGCGGAGAACTTCACGCTGGTCGAGGCGCCCGTCGGTGACCCCACCGCGCTGCGCACGTTGATCGAACACCGCGACGATGTACGGCTCGACTCCGTGGACGCATTCGACGGACACCTCGTCGTCAGTTACCGCAGTGAGGCGCTGCCGAAGATCCAGCTCTGGCCGATCTACCCGAGCGGTGAATACGGCCTGCCCGAGGACTTCACCTTCGAATCGGAGCTGACCTCGGCCGGGCTGAGCGCCAACCCGAACTGGAGCACCCCGAAGCTGCGGATCGGCGCAACCTCGTACATCACGCCGGTGCGCATCTACGACGTCGACCTCGCATCGGGCGAACGGACGCTGCTGCGCGAACAGCCCGTGCTCGGCGACTACCGCCCCCAGGACTACGTCGAGCGTCGCGACTGGGCCGTCGCACCGGACGGCGCGCGGATACCGATTTCGATCGTGCACAAGATCGGGCTGCAATATCCGGCGCCCACGCTGCTCTACGGGTACGGCGCCTATGAGGCCTGCGAGGACCCGCGGTTCTCGATCGCGCGGCTGTCGCTGCTCGAGCGCGGGATGGTGTTCGCGGTCGCTCACGTGCGTGGCGGCGGCGAGCTCGGTCGGCCCTGGTACGAGCACGGCAAGATGCTCGAGAAGAAGAACAGCTTCACCGACTTCGTCGCGGTCGCACAGCATCTCGTGCAAAGCGATGTCACCCGGCCGGAGAACCTGGTTGCGTACGGAGGCAGCGCCGGCGGTCTGCTCGTCGGTGCCGTCGCCAACATGGCACCCGAGCTGTTCGCCGGCATCCTCGCGGTGGTGCCGTTCGTCGACCCGCTCACCACGATCCTCGACCCGTCGCTGCCGCTGACGGTCACCGAATGGGACGAGTGGGGAAACCCGTTGGAAAACGCGGAAGTCTACGAGTACATGAAGTCGTACTCGCCCTACGAGAACATCGAAGCCAAGCACTACCCGGCCATCCTCGCTATGACGTCGCTGAACGACACCCGGGTGTACTACGTCGAGCCCGCGAAATGGGTTGCCGCACTGCGCCACACCAAGACCGACAGCCATCCGGTGTTGCTGAAGACCGAGATGAATGCCGGCCACGGTGGCATCAGCGGTCGCTACGAACGCTGGAAGGAGACCGCGTTCCAGTACGCCTGGCTACTGGACGCTGCCCAGGCCGATCACGAACGCCGCCCCTGACGATGCGCTCGGCAGCCCGACCGATCTAGGCACTGTCAAGATTTCCGGGTATGCTCGCGGGATGAGCAGGACGTCCTACCATCACGGCGACTTGAAGGCCGTCATCCTCGCCGAGGCGGCCGAGCTGGTGGCCGAGCGCGGTGCCGACCGGATCTCGCTGCGCGAGCTGGCGCGAGTCGCGGGGGTGTCGCACGCCGCGCCCGCGCACCACTTCACCGATCGGCGCGGCCTGTTCACCGCGCTGGCGGCCGAAGGCTGGCGCAAACTGGCCGCGGCGCTGGCTGCCGCGAGGCCAGTTTTTCTCGACGCCGCGCTGGCGTATGTGCGGTTCGCGCTCGACCATCCCGGGCACTACGCGGTGATGTTCGACCGATCCCTCGTCGACCCGGACAACGCGGACCTGGTGGCGGCCCGCAAGGCGGCGGGAGCCGAACTGGCCCAAGGTGTCGGCACCCTCGACGACCCTCGCGCGAACGAGGACCCGCAGGCCGCCGCGATGGCGGCATGGTCGCTGGTGCACGGGTTTTCGTTGCTCTGGCTGAACCGCGCCGTCGACGGGGCAATCGACACCGAGGGCGATCCCATGGCGACCGTGCACCGCGTCGCGGGGATGTTGTTCAAGACCGGGTAATGTGCGGCCATGACCGACACATCGCTGACCGACATCGCTGTGACCACCCTCGACGGCCGCGACACGACGCTCGGCGAACTGGCCGACGGCGCTGCACTGATCGTCAACGTCGCCTCGAAATGCGGTCTGACGCCGCAGTACACCGCGCTCGAGCAGCTGGCCAAGGACTACCGCGACCGTGGGCTGACCGTGATCGGCGTGCCGTGCAACCAGTTCATGGGCCAGGAACCGGGCAGCGCCGAGGAGATCGCCGAATTCTGCTCGACGACCTACGGCGTGACGTTTCCGCTGCTGGCCAAGACCGACGTCAACGGCGCCGACCGGCACCCGCTGTATGCCGAGTTGACGAAGACCCCCGACGACGGCGGCGAAGCCGGCGACATCCAGTGGAACTTCGAGAAGTTCCTGCTCGCGCCGGGCGGCACGGTGGTCAAACGGTTCCGGCCGCGCACCGAACCCGACGCCCCCGAGGTGATCGCCGCCGTCGAGGACGTCCTGCCGCGATAGCACCGGATTGTCAGCTGCGCGGCGCCTGCCGTAAACCGTTGCGACACCTGACGTTGCCACACTGGTCGCGTGGCTGGACAACTGCTCGTTTCGGTTTCGGGAATCAGCGATCGCACACTGCCCGACGTCGAGGATTTCTGCGCACAACTCGGCGCTCGTGACGTACGCGTCTCCCTACTGGTGGCGCCGAGGCTCAAGGGCGGTTACCGCCTCGACGCCGACCCCGCCACCGTCGAATGGCTGACGGCCAGGCGCGACGCAGGCGATGCCATCGTGTTGCACGGTTTCGACGAGGCGGCCACCAAGAAGCGGCGTTCAGAATTCGCGACGCTGCCCGCCCATGAGGCCGGCCTGCGACTGATGGCCGCCGACCGTGTGATGGAGCACCTGGGGTTGCGTACGCGACTGTTCGCTGCACCGGGCTGGACGGTTTCATCCGGTACCGTGACGGTCCTGCCGCACAAGGGATTTCGACTGTTGGCGGGTTTGACCGAGATCGCCGACCTGGTCCGGGGGACGGCGGTGCGGTCACGCGTCCTCGGTATCGGCGAAGGCTTCCTCAGCGAGCCGTGGTGGTGCCGGACGCTGGTGCGCTCGGCCGAGCGCATTGCCCGTCGAGACGGCATCGTCCGGGTCGCCGTCGCCGCCCGGCACTTACGCAGACCGGGGCCGCGCCAGGCGATGTTCGATGCCGTCGACCTCGCGCTCATGCACCGATGCGTGCCAGGTACCTACGAATGGCGGCCGTTGACCGCAATGACGGCCGCCGCGTAGCGTCGGCCGCTAACGTGGCGGCCATGGCAGATGCTGACGTCATTGTCGTCGGAGCCGGACTGGCGGGCCTGGTGGCCGCCTGCGAACTCGTCGAGCGCGGCCGGCGCGTGTTGATCGTCGACCAGGAGAACGCCAACAACATCGGTGGCCAGGCGTACTGGTCGTTCGGCGGGCTGTTCTTCGTCGACAGCCCTGAGCAGCGGCGGTTGGGCATCCGGGACAGTCACGAGTTGGCCCTGCAGGACTGGTTGGGCTCGGCCGGATTCGACCGTCCGGAAGATCATTGGCCGCGGCAATGGGCGCACGCCTACGTCGATTTCGCGGCGGGTGAGAAGCGTGGCTGGCTGCGAGAGCGTGGCCTGCAGACGTTCCCGGTCGTCGGGTGGGCCGAACGCGGTGGGTATGACGCCCGCGGACACGGCAACTCGGTACCGCGGTTCCACATCACCTGGGGCACCGGACCGGCGATCGTCGACATCTTCGCGCGCCGGCTGACGGGGCGGGCGCGGTACGCGCACCGGCACCGCGTCGACGACCTGATCGTGGAGAACGGCGCTGTTGTCGGCGTGCGCGGAACGGTGCTCGAACCATCGGACGCGGCGCGCGGGACAGCGACGTCACGAACCCCGGTCGGCGAGTTCGAGTTCCGCGCACAGGCGGTCATCGTGGCCAGCGGCGGCATCGGCGGCAACCACGATCTGGTCCGGCAGAACTGGCCGAAGCGGATGGGCCGGGTTCCGGAACAGTTGCTGTCCGGGGTGCCCGCGCACGTCGACGGCCGCATGATCGGCATCACCGAATCTGCCGGGGCGCGGGTGATCAACAGCGACCGCATGTGGCATTACACCGAGGGCATCACCAACTACGACCCGATCTGGCCGATGCACGGCATCCGGATTCTGCCCGGCCCGTCGTCACTGTGGTTGGACGCCAACGGCAACCGCCTGCCCTCGCCGCTGTATCCCGGGTTCGACACACTCGGCACGCTCGAACACATCGCGCAGACGGGACAGGACTACACGTGGTTCATCCTCAACGCGCGGATCATCGCCAAGGAGTTCGCGCTCTCCGGTCAGGAGCAGAACCCCGACCTCACCGGCCGCAGTATCCGCGACGTCTTGTCGCGGGTGCGTGCCGGCGCGCCGGCGCCGGTGCAGGCGTTCGTCGATCGCGGTGTCGACTTCGTCAGCGCCAATTCGTTGCGGGACTTGGTGTCTGCGATGAACGCGGTGCCCGAGGTGCTGCCGCTGGACTACGCGACGGTGGAGGCCGAAGTCACCGCCCGGGACCGGGAAGTGGCGAACAAGTTCACCAAGGACATGCAGATCGCCTCGATCCGGGTGGCGCGCAACTACCTCGGCGACCGGGTCAGCCGCGTCGTCGCACCGCACCGGTTGACCGACCCGAAGGCGGGACCGCTGATCGCGGTGAAGCTGCACATCCTGACGCGAAAGTCCTTGGGCGGATTGGAGACCGATCTCGACGCGCGGGCACTCAAACCGGACGGCAACCCGTTCGACGGGTTGTTCGCCGCAGGGGAGGCCGCGGGCTTCGGTGGCGGCGGCGTGCACGGCTACCGGTCGTTGGAGGGCACCTTCCTCGGGGGTTGCGTGTTCTCCGGCCGGGCCGCCGGACGCGCGGCGGCGAGGGACACGGCCTGACTCAGAAAGCCGTCCCGTTCTCGGGTTCGAGGACCTGAAAGTCGGTGTCGGTCATCTCCGAGAGCCTGCCGTAGAAGATGCCGCGGGCGCTGGGGTCGATGATGGCCTGATGAACGGGCACCGCATGCGTCGGCGCCACCGCTCGTAGGTAGTCGACGGCCTCCGCGATTTTCATCCACGGCGCGGCGGCGGGTGTGGCCAGCACGTCGACCGGTTCGCCGGGAGCGAACAGCGCATCGCCGGGATGCATGAGACGGGCCGGATGCGAGCTGTCGCCGACCAGATACGAGATGTTGTCGATCACCGGAATCTCCGGGTGGATCACCGCATGCTTGCCGCCGACACCGCGCACCGTCAGATGATCGATGGTGAGCACGTCGCCGACGTTGACTGCGCGCCATGGATCGCCGAGTTGCGCGGCGGTCTGCGGGTCGGCGTACAGCGCGGCCTGCGGGTTGGCCTCGATCAGGGCGGGGAGTCGTTCGGTGTCGGCGTGGTCGGGATGCTGATGGGTGATCAGGATCGCCGACAGCCCGGTGATGCCCTCGAAACCGTGGGAGAAGGTGCCCGGATCGAACAGAATCGTCGATTCGCCGCCGGATTCGCTCTTGAAATTCGCGAGTAAGCATGAATGTCCGAAATGCGTCAATTGCATGCCTATATTGTGGCGGCGCTGGCCGTGTTCAGGGGGTACTTGAGTCGTGCGATTGCTGCTGGCGGTGGCCCTCGCGGCGTTCGGCCTGGCTGTGACGTCCGGGCCTGCGCCGCCGGCCGGTGCCGTGCCGGGCGTCTGCCCGCCGATCTGCGATGCGATCCCCGACGCGGCATGGCCGGTGTCCAGCTCGCTTCCGCTGTACTCGGTGTACCGCTGGCCGGGACTGGCCGCCCTGGCCGTCACCGCGCCGGCGCCGCGGTTCATGTTCGAAGAACTGTGCGGTAGCCCGCCGATGCCGGCCGACCCGCGCGACTATGTGGTGGCGGCCCGCGCGGACATCGCCAACCCGCCTGGTCAGTGGCGGTTACGGGCGCAGGTGCTGCACTGGCGGGGAAACGTCGTGGACAGCGCTCCGCTCATGCGGTCGGTGTTCGACACGGCGCAGTTGCGGCTGCGCACCTGTCAGCTGACGGCGCCGCTGGTGTCGCCGTCGATCACCACGGCCGATGCCGAGCGGACTGCCGCGGTTATCAGCGTGGCGGGCCGGCAAGTGCTGCGCCAATACCTGCTCGCCGACCCCGACAGCGCCAGCATCGTCGAGTTCGCGATGTGGTCGACCCTGCCGGTGCAGGTGCCGTGGGCCGCGGTGCCCGACGTCCAGGTTCTCGATGTGCTGGCGGCTCCGCTGTGCGAGGCGTACCTCGGCTCGTGCCGGTGAGGCGCGCACGCACGGACCGCCGGTACAGTTGACGCGTGGCAAGGGTGGTGGTGCATGTGATGCCCAAGGCCGAGATCCTCGACCCGCAGGGGCAGGCAATCGTCGGTGCGTTGGGACGTCTTGGCTTCAACGGTGTCTCGGATGTCCGTCAGGGCAAGCGATTCGAGCTCGAAGTGGACGACAGCATCGACGACGACACCCTCGCCGAGATCGCCGAATCGCTGTTGGCGAACACCGTGATCGAGGACTGGTCGGTGAGCAGGGAGCAACCATGACGGCGCGTGTGGGCGTCATCACATTCCCGGGCACCCTCGACGACGTCGACGCCGCGCGAGCGGTCCGGTTGGCGGGCGCCCAGGCCGTTCCGCTGTGGCACGCCGACGCCGACCTGAAGAGCGTCGACGCCGTGGTGGTGCCCGGCGGCTTCTCCTACGGGGACTATCTGCGGGCCGGCGCGATCGCGAAGTTCGCGCCCGTCATGGGTGAAGTGGTGCGCGCCGCCGAGCAGGGCATGCCGGTGTTGGGGATTTGCAACGGTTTTCAGGTGTTGTGCGAATCCGGACTGTTGCCGGGCGCGTTGACCCGCAACGTCGGGCTGCATTTCGTCTGTCGCGACATCTGGCTGGAGGTGGCGTCGAACTCGTCGGCGTGGACGTCGAGGTACGAAGCGGGTGCGGACATCCTGATTCCGCTGAAGTCCGGCGAGGGCCGTTACGTGGCCAGCGACAAGGTGCTCGACGAGCTCGAGGGTGAGGGCCGCGTCGTGTTCCGGTACCGCGACAACCCCAACGGTTCGCAGCGCAACATCGCCGGGGTCAGTTCGGCCAACGGTCGCGTCGTCGGTCTGATGCCGCATCCCGAACACGCCACCGAGGCGCTGACCGGACCCTCCGACGACGGGCTGGGCCTGTTCTACTCCGCGCTCGACGGCGTCCTGAGCGCGTAACTCCTTTCCGCGACCGTGCGCGTTTGTCCACGACACGCCGCGGATTTTCGGCCCATTGCGCACGCTCGTGCGCCCTTCAGCGTGCAGATTTGGTGCGCGGAGTGCCTCTGAAACGGTGTTAGGTTCACAGCTGGTGGTGCGGCCAACCGCGCCACGCCCAACCGCTACGAGTGAGGAGGCACCGTGCTAGTCGATCCGGAAGTCTTGCGTGCGTTTGCCGCACAGGTCGACGCCGTAGCGGCAACGATCAGCGGACTCGACGTCGGTGCGGTGGCCACGACGTCGGCTGACGGACTACCGGGCTCGGAGACGCAATGGTCGGCCCGCCAGAACGGGTCACATCTGGGAGTCGCGGCCGCCGACATCGCCAACGACATCCGGGCCATGGGTACCGCGGTGCGCGGCGCCGGCGACCGCTACGAAGTCGAGGACGGCAGCTTGGCCGGCACGTTCAAGCGACTGTTCTGACGTGCTGCCCTCCCGTTCGCGGCTGCAGAGCTGGAACCCCGAGTCCCTGCTGTCGGCCGCCTCGACGCTGCGCAACGCCGGCGCGTCGATCTATGACGGGGCCGTGGCCCTCGACGATCGGATCGACCGGATGCCCGAGGCCCGCGGGTGGGCCGGCCAAGCCCATGACGCCGCAGCAGACATGTTCCGGCGGGCCACCACTCGCGCATCGACGTTCAAGAACTACGCAGACGCGTTCGCCGGCGCGCTGGAAGGCGGCAGCGCATCGATCGGCAGCGCTCGAACGACGTTGCTGTCCAAGGCCGCCGACATCGACAGCGGTCCGCTGAACGTCACCGACCAGTGGGTCGTGATGATCGACCCCGCCGAGATGTCTGCGCAGAAGGCAGCTGAACTGCAGAAGCAGGCGCAAGATGCGCAGGCGGAGATCAACGACGTTCTTGTCGAGCTGGACAGTGCCGACGAGCTGACACTGCAGAAGCTGATGGCGGCCCGTATCGAACACGGGGAGATATTCGAAGGTCTCGTCTACGGCCCGCCCGGTCCCGTACCACCGGTTCCCGGCGACGAGGTGCCCAATCCGAAGAATCCGGAGGGCAGGCAGTTTCAGGAGGCCGCCCTCGCGCAGGACATGGCCACGACGATCCGCGATGTCGAGGAGACGGTCGACGAAGACGGAAACCGGGTCACGACGCTCACCATGCTCGATGGCAGCACGCAGGTCACCACGGAGTACATCGACCAAGGTCTGCCCAGCGAGCAGGTCTACGCCGCCGGGACGGTCAAACTCGTGCACAACGACAAGAACGGGAACTTCGTGTCGGAGACGATGACGACTCCGCGGGAGGACGGTGGCTCGCTGACCGAGGTGTGGTACGCCGATGGGACGAAATTGACCATGTCCGAGACCGCTGACGGGGTCCGCACCGGCAGTTGTTGGACACCCGGCCGCGACGAAGTGATCCTGCCGGACTCATTTTTCAACGATCCGGTTCCGACGCTGGCCGGCGGAGCCCTGTCGGGACTTGAAGTCAAAGCGGGGCAGGGGATTCCGAAGCTGAGCGCCGACATCCTGGAGGGCTTGAAGGGCGGCGCCAAATTCGGTGGGCCCGCGGTGGGTATCGCGTCGATGGCGTACAACATCGTGTCGGCGGAGACCCTGCATGAGAGATGTGTCGCGGCTTGGTCCGGCGGAGTGGGATTGGCCGGTGGCCTCGCGACGACGATCGCGGTCGGAGCCGTGCCCGGAGTCGGCCCCCTTGCCGCGATGGGTGTCAGCACCGGGAGCGGCTTTCTCTTCGGATACGTGGGGGAGTTGGTCGGGAACGTGTTGTGTCCGCCGTGAAGTCGTCCGTCGCGATTGCGTTTCTGTCGGTCGTACTCGGTGCGTTCGGCCTTCTCAGTGCCTCATGGGTGTTCGTTTCTGTATCGCGCGCCGAGTACCTCACGGCGATCGTGGCTCTCGGCGGTGCCGTCTTCTCCTTCGGAATGATTGCGATGTTGTCGACGGTTGCGTCGCGGCGGGTCGTGCCGCGCGCAGTGTGGGACCAGAGCGGAGTCACGCTTCGACCCGATCGCAGAGTCGACATGCTTCTGGTGGTGTCGTCGCTCGCGGGATTCCTCGCGATGGCGCTCTACGCCATCTTCGCGCCGCTCGGGATGCTGGATATCCGGGCTCCGCGCGGCAACAGCCAGTACCTCGTGATCGCCTGCGCCGCAGGTGCTCTGGTGGGTGTGTTCACCCTCCGCCAGATAGCCGTACAACGGGGTGGCAGCCTGCTGCGCCTGACGGTCGTCGGACTCGAATCGGGCAACACCATGACCACGGTCCGCCACTCATGGGACGAAGTGACCGACATCGCTGATCGCCCAACCAACGGGCGTCACGCTACGGGGGCCGCGTACATCATCACCGCTGACGGTCGGGTTCGAACGCACCCGACCGACTGGTACACCCCCGGCGGGCAGGTGCTTCGCGAGCTGATGCGGTTCTACTGGCAGCACCCCGAACGCCGGTCGGAGCTCGTCGATGGCACGGCCTTGCAGCGGCTGCAAGGGGAGTCACGTGATGACTGACGGGCCCGGTTACGGGGTGAGGGCGACCGAGGCCTCGGCGGTGTAGCACAGGAACGTGAGCGTCTCCTCCAAGTACAACTGGACGGTGCCCGCATCGTGCGACAGGTAGCCGATCGACACATCGGTGCCCAACTGCAGGTCGAAATCGCCGCCGCGGGTTGACAATACGAAGGCACCGTCGATGGCCGGCGCCCAGATGATGTCGCCGTCGACCAGCCGGTTGAGGTGCTCGCGGATCGGATAGCCGTGCTGGGTGGTCTCGCTGACCTTGGTGTACACCTCGGCCGACAGCAGCACCGAATAGGGGCCGTCGACGCCGGAGAGCCGCAACTCCGACAGCGCCTGGGAGATGACGTCGGGGATGTCGCGCTCGTCGTCGGGCAGTGCGAGTGCGGTGTTCGAACTGCACGCCCGGATGCCCTCGATGGATGCCGCCTCGTAGCCCTCGAAGATCGCCCGATCCTCGGCGAACGCCAGCTTCATCGCGGCATCCTTGACCGGGTCCCAGTCCGAGTCCTGTGAGCCGCGCTCGACGTCGTCGATGGCGCTGCGCGTCACCGTGAACGGCACCCGCAACCGCACCAGCGGTTTGGCTTCCCGCAGGTGTGCGACCACACCGTCGCCGGGCGGGGTCACGTCACGCAGATGACCGGTGCTGATCGCCGCGGTCACCGGACCGCTGGGCTCGCTGACGTCGACCACCCGCCGGCCGGCGATGTGCCGCTTGAACGTCCGGGTCGCCTCCAATTCGATTTCGGCCCATGCGGCTTCGGTGACCGGAGCCAGGTCGCGGTAGAGGTTGTTCATCAGCGGGTTCCTTTCAGGCTGCCGATGCCGAGCGAGCCTTCGTATTCGGCGGGTGTTGCCACAGTCGCCGTCGGCGCGTCTTCGTCGGCGGCCGAACCGGGCAGCGGCGGAGGGTCATCGAGAAAGTCGACGGTCGGGGTGAAGAACATGCTTCCCGTCAGCGCGGTGGAGAAGTCCAGGATCCGATCGGTGTTACCGGGCGGGTCGCCGATGAACATGTTGTCCAGCATCCGCTCGGTGACCGCCGGCGTGCGCGAGTAACCGATGTAGTACGTCCCGAACTCGCCCTTGCCGATCTCGCCGAACGGCATGTTGTGGCGCACGATCTTCAGCTCGTTGCCGTCGTCGTCGGTGATCACGTTGAGCGCGACGTGGGAATTGGCCGGTTTGACCGCATCGTCGAGTTCGACGTCGTCGAGTTTGGTGCGGCCGATCACCCGTTCCTGCTCTTCGACCGACAGCGAGTTCCAGGAACCCATGTCGTGCAGGTACTTCTGCACGTGCACGTAGCAGCCACCCGCGAAATCGGGATCCTCGTCGCCGATCTGGGTGGCCGACCGCGCGAGCGGGCCGTCGGGGTTCTCAGTCCCGTCGACGAAACCCATCAGGTCGCGGTTGTCGAAGAACTTGAAACCGTGCGTCTCGTCGACGATGTCGATCGCACCGTCCATCGCCTCGACCAACTTGGTGGCAAGTTCGAAACAGACGTCCATCGACTCCGCGCGGATGTGGAACAGCACGTCACCCTCGGTCGCCGGCGCATGGTGGCGGTCACCGCAGACCTCGACGAACGGGTGCAATTCGGCAGGTCGCGGACCGGAGAACAACCGGTCCCACGCATCGGAGCCGATCGACGTGACCGCCGAGAGCCGTTTGGCCGGATCGCGGAATCCGATGGCCCGCACCAGACCCGAGATGTCGGGCAAGGCGTCGTGCACCGTCGCCTCCCGGCCGGCGACGATCGTCGCGACGAGGAAGACCGCCGCGGGGGTCAGCGGCTCGAGCACCGGCTGCGGCTGGATCTCGGGCACAACTGGACCCTATCGTCAATGATCTTGAATCACCCGTAAAGATGAACAGATGGCAGCCAGCCCCCATCGCCTGTGCGAGTTCATCGACGCGTCCCCTTCGCCCTTCCACGTCTGCCAGACCGCCGCGCAGCGGCTACGTGCGGCCGGCTTCCGCGAGCTGTCCGAAGCCGCCCCGTGGCCCGCGCGTGCCGCCGACGGCGAATCCGGCAAGTTCTTCACCGTCCGCGCGGGGTCGCTGATCGCCTGGCGCAGCAGCGACCCGGGGCTGCCGTTCCGGATCGTCGGCGCCCATACCGACAGCCCGAACCTGCGGGTCAAACAGCACCCCGACCGGTCGGTCGCCGGCTGGCAGGTGGTCGCGCTGCAGCCCTACGGCGGCGCATGGCTGAACTCCTGGCTGGACCGCGACCTCGGCATCAGCGGCCGCCTGTCGGTGCGCACCGGCAACACGATCGAACACCGGCTGGTCCGGATCGACGATCCGATCCTGCGGGTCCCGCAGTTGGCCATTCACCTGGCCGAGGACCGCAAAGCCGTCGAACTCAATCCGCAGCGTCACGTCAACGCGGTGTGGGGTACGGGCAACGGGTCACGGTCCTTTCTCGGCTACGTCGCCGAACACGCCGGGGTCGACGGCGCCGACGTGCTGGGCGCCGACCTGATGACCCACGACCTCGCCCCGGCGCGGCTGATCGGCGCCGACGAGGACCTGGTCAGCGCGCCGCGGCTGGACAACCAGGCGACCTGCTACGCGGGGCTGGAGGCGTTCCTGACCGCCGAACCCCGTGACCACCTGCCTGTGCTGGTGCTGTTCGACCACGAGGAGGTCGGCTCGCAGTCCGACCACGGCGCACAGTCCGACCTGCTGGCGACTGTGCTGGAGCGCATCACGCTGAGCGAAGGCGGTGACCGCGAGGACTTCCTGCGCCGGTTGCCCGGCTCGATCGTGGCCTCCGGCGACATGGCGCACGCCACCCACCCCAACTATCCGGAGCGCCACGAGCCCGGCCATCTCATCGAGGTCAACGCCGGCCCGGTGCTCAAGGTGCAGCCGAACCTGCGCTACGCCACCGACGGGCGCACCGCGGCGGCGTTCGCGCTGGCGTGCGCGCAGGCCGGGGTGCCGCTGCAGCGCTACGAGCACCGCGCCGACCTGCCGTGCGGGTCGACGATCGGACCGATGACCTCGGCACGCACCGGCATCCCGACCGTCGACGTCGGCGCGCCGCAGCTGGCGATGCACTCGGCCCGAGAGCTGATGGGCGCACACGATGTCGCGGCCTACGCCGCCGCGCTCGAGGCGTTCTTGTCGCCGGCGTGATCTAGGGTCGGCGCCATGACCCTCGCCGCCGTGAACGTCACGTTCGACACCACCGATCCCGACCGGCTCGCCGCATGGTGGGCCGAAGCCCTCAACGCACAGGTAAAGCCGCTGGCACCAGGCGATTTCGTGATCGTCGAGCCCGCTTCCGGTCCGGGTCTGGGCTTCCAGAAGGTCGACGATCCGACGCCCGGTAAGAACCGTGTGCACCTCGACTTCGGCGCCACCGACGTCGAGGCCGAAGTCAAGCGGCTCGTCGGACTCGGCGCCACCGAGACGGCCCGGCACAGCATGGGCGACTGGGGCTGGGTGGTGCTCGCCGACCCGGACGGCAACGTGTTCTGCATCGGATCGGCCGACCATCCGTAACGCCCTCCGGCGGGGACCAAACCCGTGTCGGAGGTGTGGCCCGCACGCCCCAACCTAGAATGGCGTCGTGACGCCGGAGCTAACCCACGACCGCGATACCGCCGGCCAAGGTCCGATCGTCGACACCGCCGGCCCGAGCCCCATCGTCGACACCGTCGACAGAGCCGCCGCTACCCCCGATCAGCCGCAGCCGTTCCGTGAGCTCGGGCTCAAGGATGACGAGTATCAGCGGATCCGCGAGATCCTGGGTCGACGCCCGACCGACGCCGAGCTGGCCATGTACTCGGTGATGTGGAGCGAGCACTGCTCGTACAAGTCGTCGAAGGTGCACCTGCGCTACTTCGGTGAGACCACCACCGAGAAGATGCGCGAAACCATGCTGGCCGGCATCGGCGAGAACGCCGGTGTGGTGGACATCGGCGACGGCTGGGCGGCCACCTTCAAGGTGGAGTCACACAACCACCCCTCCTACATCGAGCCCTACCAGGGTGCGGCCACCGGCGTCGGCGGCATCGTGCGCGACATCATGGCGATGGGCGCGCGGCCGGTCGCGGTGATGGACCAGCTGAGGTTCGGTGCGGCCGACGCACCCGATACCCGACGAGTCGTGGACGGCGTCGTGCGCGGCATCGGCGGATACGGCAACTCGCTGGGGCTGCCCAACATCGGCGGGGAGACGGTCTTCGACGCCTCCTACGGCGGCAACCCGTTGGTCAACGCGCTGTGCGTCGGGGTGCTGCGCAAGGAGGATCTGCACCTGGCGTTCGCGTCCGGCACCGGCAACAAGATCATCCTGTTCGGCGCGCGGACCGGTCTGGACGGTATCGGCGGCGTGAGCGTGCTGGCCAGCGAGACGTTCGGCGGCGACGAGAGCGGGCCGGGCCGCAAGAAGCTGCCCAGCGTTCAGGTGGGCGACCCGTTCATGGAGAAGGTGCTCATCGAGTGCTGTCTGGAGCTGTACGCCGGCGGCCTGGTCGTCGGTATCCAGGACCTCGGCGGGGCCGGGTTGTCCTGCGCGACATCCGAACTCGCATCCGCGGGTGACGGCGGTATGCGCATCGAGCTGGACACAGTGCCGCTGCGGGCGGCCAACATGACACCCGCCGAGATCCTGTCGAGCGAGTCACAGGAACGGATGTGCGCGGTCGTCACGCCCAACAACGTCGAGGCCTTCCTGACCGTCTGCCGCAAGTGGGAGGTGTTGGCCACCGTCATCGGCGAGGTCACCGACGGCGACCGTCTGCAGATCACCTGGCACGGTGAGACCGTCGTCGACGTCCCGCCTCGCACCGTCGCGCACGAAGGCCCGGTCTACGAGCGGCCGGTGGAGCGGCCCGCCACCCAGGACGCGCTCAACGCAGACACCACGGCAAAGCTGGCGCGGCCATCGACCGGCGAGGAGCTCAAAGCGACTCTGCTTGCCCTGCTGGGTAGTCCGCACCTGTGCAGCCGCGCGTTCATCACCGAACAGTACGACCGCTACGTGCGTGGCAACACGGTGCTGGCCGAGGACGCGGACGGCGGGTTGCTCCGCGTGGACGAGACCACCGGCCGCGGCATCGCGATCTCGACCGACGCGTCCGGGCGCTACACCGCGCTCGACCCGTACACCGGGGCGCAGTTGGCGCTGGCCGAGGCCTACCGCAACGTCGCGGTCACCGGGGCCACGCCGCTCGCGGTGACCAACTGCCTGAACTTCGGCTCGCCGGAGGACCCCGGCGTGATGTGGCAGTTCAGCCAGGCGGTACGCGGATTGGCCGACGGCGCTGCGGCGCTTGGCATTCCGGTCACCGGCGGCAATGTCAGCTTCTACAACCAGACCGGCACCACGGCGATCCTGCCGACTCCGGTCGTCGGCCTGCTCGGCGTCATCGACGACGTGAAGCGGCGCATTCCGACCGGATTCGGCGACGAACCCGGCGAGACGCTGATGCTGCTCGGCGACACCCACGACGAGTTCGACGGATCGATCTGGGCCCAGGTCACCGCCGATCATCTGGGCGGGGTGCCGCCCAAGGTGGACCTCGCGCGCGAGAAGCTGCTCGCCGAGGTGCTGACCGCGGCATCGCGCGACGGGCTCGTCTCGGCCGCGCACGACCTGTCCGAAGGTGGCTTGATCCAGGCTGTCGTGGAGGCCGCGCTGCGTGGCGAAACCGGTTGCCGGATAGTACTTCCCGAAGACTGGCAGGACGGCACGTCGCCCTTCACGTTCTTGTTCTCCGAGTCGTCGGGCCGGGTGCTCGTCGCGGTCCCGCGCACCGAGGAGAGCAGGTTCCGCGCAATGTGCGAAGCGCGTGGCCTGCCCGTCACCCGCATTGGCGTGGTCGATGCGGCCAGCGACGCGATCGAGGTTCAGGGCCAGTTCACCGTCACTCTGGAGGACCTGCGCAGCACGTCGGAAAGCGTGCTGCCCAGGTTGTTCGGGTGAGTGAACACGCCAGACAACGACACCCCGTATACGTCTGGGCGTGGCACCTGCTCCGCCTCGACTTCGTCGGCATCGCTTTCGGCACGCTGTTCTTCTGCCTGTCGCTGACGCCGTCACTGCTGCCCCGCGACTGGCTGTTCGCGGGCCTGATCGGCGGTATCAACGCCGCGATCGGCTACGGAATCGGGGTATTCCTGGCAAAGATGGTGCGCCGTTTCGTGTTACGGCGTCGCTCGTGGTGGCCTCCACCGAAGCGGGTGTTGTGGACGCTCGAGACCATCACGGTGGTGCTGGCGGTCACGGCCAGCGTGCTCATGGTGATCCCGGCCGCGGCATGGCAACGACAGGTCTCCGCGGTGATGGGCATGGAGGGCCCAGCCACCCTCGGGTACCTGCGCACGCTGGTCGTCGCACTGCTGGTGTGCTCGGTGTGCGTGGCCACCGCGCGCTTGCTGCTCGACATCATCAAGACGATGGCGCGGTTCTTCATCCGGCGCTGGCATCTGCACGAGGAGGTGGCGCTGTTCATCGGCACCGCCATCGTCGTCGTGCTGGCCATCACCCTGATCAACGGCGTTTTGGTGCGCGGCTTCCTCGCGGGCGCGAACCGCGTGTTCCAGCCGCAGAACACCACCACCAGGGCAGGCGTCATCCAGCCGATCGAACCCGAAAAGTCGGGCAGCCCAGAGTCTTTCGCGGCTTGGGACACGCTCGGTTATCAGGGGCGCAATTTCGTCGCCACCGGCCCGGACGTCGAGGAGTTGACCGAACTCAACGATGCGCCCGCCAAGGAGCCGATCCGGGTGTACGTCGGTCTGCAGACGGCCGACACCGATGAACAGCGGATGGCGGTGCTGCTCAGCGAACTCGAACGCACCGGCGCCTTCGACCGCGAACTGCTGGTGATCATCCCCACCACGGGCACCGGTTGGGTCAACCCCGTCGCGGCGCGCGCGCTGGAGTTGATGTACAACGGCGACACCGCGCTGGTCGCATCGCAGTACTCGTTTCTGCCGAGTTGGATCTCGTTCCTCGGCGACCAGGAGAAGTCGGTGGTTTCCGGTCGCATGATGATCGATGCGATTCATCAACGCTGGGAACAACTTCGGCCCGACCGGCGCCCGAAACTCGTGCTCTACGGGGAGAGTTTGGGTTCGCTGGCCGGCCAGGGCGCGTTCGAATGGCTGCCCGACATCTCCCGGATGGGCTTCTCCTCGGTGCTGTGGGTGGGCCCGCCGAACGCCAGCACACTGTGGAAGGCCATCACCGAACGGCGCGACCCGGGGACTCCGGAAGTCGAGCCACGCTACGACAACGGGCGCACCGTGCGGTTCTCCCAGGGCACCGACTCCGCCGAGATCGCACGCGCGACCGCCCGACCGTGGGAGGGCACCCGGGTGCTGTTCCTGCAGCATCCGTCCGACCCGATCGTGTGGTGGTCGCAGGACCTGTTGTTCACCCGGCCGGACTGGTTGCGCGAACCGCCCGGTCGCGACCGCACGGCGTCCATGCGGTGGTACCCGATCGTGACGTTCGGGCAGGTCGCCGCCGACATGACCAATGCGAGTTCGGTGCCCGGTGGCCACGGCCACAACTACGGCGATCTCGTGCTCGACGGGTGGGTCGCGGTCGCGCCGCCGCAAGGGTGGACACCGCAGGACACCGAGCGGATCCGCACCGCGCTGACCAAGACCGAGGCCGAGGACGGACCGGAATACTGATGGCAGCGGAGCGGGTTCGAGCCGCCGCGGTGGCAGTCGCCCTGGTGGCGTGGAGTTTCGTCGCGCCCCGGGTGCGCTTCCACCCGGTGTGGAACGCCGCGCTGGGCGGCGTCGTCTACGCGCTCGCGCGCCCCCCGCTGGGGTTGCGTCCGCCCGCGCTGTGGTCCGGCCTGCGCTACGGGCTGAGCGCCGGGGCGGCGATCGCGCTGGGGGTGGCCGCGGCGACGGTAATCCCACCGGTGCGGCGCGGAATGGCCGAACGCGAACTGCCCGACCACCCGGTGCGCTGGATGGCGCTCGACATTCCGCTGGGCACGGTGTGGCCCGAGGAGGTCGCCTACCGGGCGCTGCTGGGCCACGCCGCCGAAACCGCGTTCCCGCCCGCCGGGGGACGGCTTGTGCAGTCGGTGGCGTTCGGGCTGTGGCACATCATGGACGCCCGCATCACCGGCAACCCGGTGCTGGGCACCGTCCTTTTCACCGGTGTCGCCGGCTGGGCGTTCGGCTGGCTGCATGCGCGATCGGGCAGCCTCGTCGCGCCGATGCTGGCCCACCTGGCCGCCAACGAGGCCGCGGCATTGGCGGCGGTGACGGTTCAGCGGCGCCTAGAGTCCCGGGCATGAGCACAGCCGAGCGCGCGCGTTCGCGTACCTTCGTCGTCACCGGCGCGGCATCGGGCATCGGATTGGCCACCGCCCGGCGCCTCCTCGCCGAGGGCGGCACCGTGATCGGCGCGGACCTGACCGAACCGTCCGAGGACCTCGGCGAGCGGTTCGAGTTCGTCACCGCCGACATCACCGACGAGGCCGCCGTTTCCTCGGTGTTCGCCGCGGTGAGCGGTCGCATCGACGGCGTCGTGCACTCGGCCGGGGTGGCCGGCGGCGGACCGGTGCACCTGCTCGACCGCGCCGAGTGGGACCGCGTCATCGCGGTCAACCTCACTGGAACATTCCTGGTGGCCAAGGCCGCGGTGGGCAGGATGATCGAGCAACCGCGGGTGGCGGGCGAGCGCGGGTCGATCGTCACCCTGGCCAGCGTCGAAGGTTTGGAGGGCACGGCAGGCGGCAGCAGCTACAACGCCGCCAAGGGCGGTGTCGTGCTGCTGACCAAGAACATCGCGCTCGACTACGGCCCGAGCGGTATCCGCGCGAACGCGATCTGCCCCGGCTTCATCGACACCCCGATGCTGGACAGTGTGATGGGTCTGGAGGGGATGGCGGACCCGCTGCGTTCCATCACCGAGGAGCATGCGCTGCAACGGCGCGGCAGGCCTGATGAGATCGCTTCGGTGGCAGCGTTTCTCGTGTCCCTCGACGCGTCGTTCGTGACCGGTCAGGCGATCGCGGTCGACGGCGGCTACACCGCCGGTCGCGACCACGGTGTGGTCAAACTGTTCGGTCTGCCCGACTGACGACTCACGGGTTGATCGTGAGTTCGCCGACCTGACGGCCCCACACGTACTCGATGAACAGCGGCTGACCGAGTTCGGCATGGTTGTAGGGGGCGATGCTGGCGCCGGTGTCCATCACCAGATACGGCGCCGGGTACAGGTCGCGGGTGATGTCCTGCCAACAGCCCGGTCGGCCTTCCGGGCCGCCGGTGGCGTTGACCCGCGGCAGGTTGTCCGGGTAGATGTACGGATTGCCGGCCCCGGCCAGGACGCCTCCGCCGCCGGTCAGTGAATACCCGTTGCCGCCCAACGTTTTCGCGACCCGCTTTTGAACGTCGTGGTAGTTCTGGATCGTGCAGAACATCGCCGGGCTGTGGTAGTCGAACAGCTGGGCCGTCGGAACCAGATCGGCGGCGCCCCGAACCAGATACGGCCCGGCGCGTTCGAAGGTGTCGGCTCCCGCCTCGGCGAAGCCGAGCGCGCCCATCAGGGCGGCGTCGACGTTGGAGCGCTGGTCGTTGAACGTGCGCGCGGACGTGACCGCGTCCCGCAGGCCGTCCCACAGGTCGGGGGACGCGTCGGCGTACACCTCGGCGAGGTCAGCCAGCGCGCTGGTGTCGGTACGTATGGCCGGCATCCGGGCGTTGAGGTCGTCGAGGATGCGGTTGCCGTTCAACAGCGAATCGCCGAAGCGGTCGCCGCCCACCCCGGCGAGCGCATCGGCCGTCGCCGCCAGCGTCTGGTTCAGCTTGATCGGGTCGACCTGCTCGGCGAGCGCGATGACCGTCTCGAACACCGTGTTGAACTCGGTCGTCACCGCCGACACGTCGATCACCCCGCGAGCCGTGAGGCGTTGTGCGGACGCGTCTTTGGGCGAATGGAGCGAGATGTACTTGTTGCCGAACACCGTGGTGGCACGAATTTCGGCGGTCACGTTCGCCGGAATGCGGTCCAGGTAGCGCGGATCGACCTCGAGCGTGAGCTCGGCCTGGTGTCCGCCGCCGGCGTCGACGTGGGAGATTCGGCCGACCCGCCCGATCTCGACGCCGTTGTAGGTCACCTTGGCTCCCCGCTCGACGACCAGGCCGGCGCGCGGTGCCAGCAACGTCAGCTGCGTCTTACGGGTCAGATCGCCGCGGAACTGGAGATAGAGCAGCGCCGCCGCGAAGACGGCGATTATCGACAAGACCGCACCGGCCACCTTGTACGGCGGCTGGTGGCGGTCGACGAACACTTTGAGACAGTAAATTATGGCTGCTCGCAGTACTGCCGATCCGGTGAAGACCCGCGCCGCGGTCGCGGCGCTGGCCGACTGGCTACACGATGAACGGCGACCCCCACCGACCAGAACCGAACTTGCCGAGGCGGTTCGGTTGACGGCCCGCACACTCGCCGCGGCGGCGCCGGGCTCCAGCGTCGAGGTCCGCGTGCCGCCGTTCATCGCCGTGCAGTGCATCGCCGGTCCCGTGCACCGGCGCGGCAACCCGCCCAACGTGGCCGAGACCGATCCGCGGACCTGGCTGCTGCTGGCTACCGGGCTGACCACCGTGGCCGATGCCGCCGCGAGTGGAACTCTCCACTTGTCGGGGGCGCGCGCCGGTGCTATCGCCGACTGGCTGCCGGTGGTGCGACCCGATCAGTGACGTTTACCGGAAGTACGGATAGTCCTGAACCCAAATGAAGCCGCGGTTGCGCAGCGTGAAGCTGTTCAACTCCATCCGCTGCAACGACATGGTGACCGGCCTGCCGTCGAGGTGCCCGCCGAGACGCAACTGGTCCGGACTGGGTCGTTCGACGGTGAACGTGGCCGTTCCAGGGAGTTCGAGAGTTTCTGCCGTGAGGTCGAAATGTGCCGGCACCGGCACCAACTCGCCGTCCATCCGCTGATACGTCAACAGGTTGGGCTGGTCGAAGACAACGCGGTGCCAGCGCTGCGGGTCAGTGGTCATCGGTGGGCGCTGCGCGCCGTCGACGCGAAACTCTGTGACCGACCAAATGCCGTACGCCACGGACTTGGCGCGGCCACCGCCATATTCGTACCAGCCCTGCCAATTGAGCACCGCGCAACCGACCAGCACCCAGACGCCCAGCAGGACCTGCGCCGCCGCCGCGATCCGGTTCGCCCGTGGGGCGGAGAACAGGGGCGGATACGTCACGGGCTCAGGCGTGCGGTGCAGCACGAATACATCTGCGAGGCGCCGCGAGTGCGGGGCCAGCAGCACGAGGCTCATCAACATCAGGTGAAAGGACAGGATCTTCACTGGGACGTCGAAGGTCATGTTGAGTACGAAGACCTGCCCCATGCCCAGCAGGCTCAGCACGGCGCCCAGGGTCGCGGTGCGCGGGACGAACAGCAGCATCCCGGCGACGACTTCGACCGTGCCGAGGAAGATCTCGTATGGGTAGGAGCTGCCGACCTGCAGCCACAGCACCGAGGCGGGGCTGAGGTCGCCGTATGCCTGCAACAACGCCGACAGCGGCGGTGCGGGCATCTGGGTCGGGATCACCTTGGCGAATCCATAGAACAACATCTGGCCGCCGAGGAAGAGCCGCAGGAATACGAAGAACCACGCGGCCAGGCGCGGGTAGGAGCTGCGACGTCGATCGATCACCGACCACAGCGCGGTGGCGCCGACGGCCACCACCAGCCCGCAGAACACCAGCACCCAAATGGCCGCTTGGTCGCCGCTGCCCGAGTCCACATGCAGCACCGCGTCCACCCCGAACAGGTGCTGGCCGACCCACCGCGCCACCGGGGCGAGCGCGATCGTCTGCCACATGACCGCGTCATCGGGCAGCCACTGGCCGATGAAGCCGGTGAACGCGAAGGTCATCTGGGCGAACCACAGGCAGAACAGCCCGAAATAGACGAAGGAGAAGCGGAAGGCGATGCGTGTGGGCAACCGCCAGGGACGCGTCCAGGAACGCTGCCCCACAACGCCGGTGCCCCGGTCGATTTCGCGTTCGACATCGCCCACATCGGTCGTGGTCACGGTTGCTCCCACCAGTCGTCCGTTGACCGTCGAGACGCCATGCTGCGGCCTCCGTCGGGCAAGATGTTGAAAAGTGAAATAGTGACGGTACGTGTTCCAAGACACGCCCCGCAACGTCGTTACTGCCCTCCGATGTACGTAGACTGAGGCGGTCTACCCATTCCGCCCTGGGAGCAGCCATATCGTGACCGGCCCGCAGACCGATCCTGAACCCCGCGAAGAGTGTGGCGTATTCGGCGTGTGGGCGCCGGGTGAAGAGGTCGCCAAGCTCACCTACTACGGCCTGTACGCGCTTCAGCACCGCGGTCAGGAAGCGGCGGGGATCGCCGTGGCCGACGGCTCGCAGGTGCTGGTCTTCAAGGATCTGGGCCTGGTCAGCCAGGTGTTCGACGAGCAGACGCTGGCCGCGATGGAGGGCCACGTCGCGATCGGGCACTGTCGCTACTCGACCACCGGTTCGACGACGTGGGAAAACGCCCAGCCGGTGTTTCGCAACACCTCGGCAGGCACCGGCGTCGCGCTGGGACACAACGGCAACCTCGTCAACGCCGCTGAGCTGGCCGGCCGCGCCCGCGAGGCCGGATTACTGGGCACCAGGGGCGCCCCGGCGGCCACCACCGACTCCGACATCCTCGGCGCCCTGCTCGCACACGGCGCGGCCGATTCGACGCTGGAGCAGGCCGCACTCGAACTGCTGCCCACCGTGCGCGGCGCGTTCTGCCTGACCTGGATGGACGAGAACACCCTGTACGCGGCCCGCGACCCGTACGGGGTGCGACCGTTGGCGTTGGGGCGGTTGGACCGCGGCTGGGTCGTCGCGTCCGAGACCGCGGCGCTCGACATCGTCGGCGCCTCGTTCGTCCGCGACATCGAACCCGGTGAGCTGCTGGCGATCGATGCCGACGGGGTCCGCTCCACCCGCTTCGCCAGCCCCGAACCCAAGGGCTGCGTCTTCGAATACGTCTACCTGGCCCGGCCGGACAGCATGCTCGCGGGGCGGTCGGTGCACGCGACGCGCGTCGATATCGGCCGCCGACTGGCCAGGGAAATGCCCGTCGACGCCGATCTGGTGATCGGCGTGCCCGAGTCGGGAACCCCCGCCGCGGTCGGTTACGCGCAGGAGTCCGGCATCCCCTACGGCCAGGGTTTGATGAAGAACGCCTACGTGGGTCGCACGTTCATCCAGCCCTCCCAGACCATTCGCCAACTCGGTATCCGCCTCAAGCTCAACCCGCTCAAGGAGGTCATCCGCGGTAAGCGGCTGATCGTCGTTGACGACTCGATCGTGCGCGGCAACACCCAGCGCGCGCTGATCCGGATGTTGCGCGAGGCAGGTGCCGTCGAGGTGCACGTCCGCATCGCATCGCCACCGGTGAAGTGGCCGTGCTTCTACGGCATCGATTTCGCGACGCCCGCCGAGCTCATCGCCAACGCCGTCGACAACGAGGACGAGATGCTCGAGGCGGTGCGCCACGCCATCGGTGCCGACACCCTCGGCTACATCTCGAAGCGGGGCATGATCGCGGCGACCGAACAGCCCGCCTCCCGGTTGTGTAGCGCGTGTTTCGACGGCAACTATCCGATCGAGTTGCCGGGTGAATCGGCGTTGGGCAAGAACGTGATCGAACACATGCTTGCGACGGCCGCCAAGACCGGTATCCCGCTGCAGCCCGACAACGACAACGCGTCGGCGCTCCGTCGACCGTAACTGCCGACCGTCATTACCGTCCGACGTGCGCCCAGTCCGGATCGCTGGGTAACGGGCCGCGCTGCATCGCGTTGCGGACCGCCTCCCGGTAATCGGTGAGGCCGCCGTCCGGCGGGCTGATCACGTCGTCGATGTCGTGGTTGGCCATGACGGCTTCGCACTCCAGCGATTCCACGAGCGGACGCGCGAGCGCCCCGGGCAGCGGGGTGACCAGCCCGATCCACCAGCTCGCGATTTTCGGTGTGAGCCAGGGCAAGGCGACCACCAGCCGTCTGCGCAGACCGGCCACGTCGGCGTAGACCTGCATCGCCTCGCCGTACTCGAATACGTCGGGCCCGCCGATATCCCATGTGTGCGATTCCGGCACCGGAGCCGTAGCGGCCGAGGCCAGGTAGTACAACGCGTCGTCGATCGCGATCGGCTGGATTTTGTTGTGCACCCATTTCGGCGTCGTCATCACCGGCAGGCGGTTCGTCAGGTGCCGGATCATCTCGAACGACGCCGAACCCGCCCCGATCACGATCCCGGCTTGCAGCACCACCGTCTCGATGCCGGACTCGACGAGGATGTCGCCGACGGCCGCGCGCGACTTCAGATGGGGAGACAACTCGGCGCCGGACGGGTGCAGGCCGCCCAGGTACACCAACCGCCGGACCCCTGCATCGCGTGCGGCCGCGACCACGTTGCGGGCCGAGCGCATTTCCTCCTCCACGAAGTCGGCGGAGGTGCCCATCGAGTGCACCAGGTAGTAGACGACGTCGGTGTCCTCGAACGCGCCGCGGAGTGAATCCGCATCGCCGAGGTCCCCCGCGCCACCTCGACCCGATCGCGCCACGGCACGCCGTCGAGCTTGTCTGGATTCCGCGCCAGAGCGCGCACCGCGTGGCCGCGATCGAGAAGAGCGGGCACCAACCGGCCACCGATGTAGCCGGTCGCTCCCGTCACCAGACAACGAATCGCTTCACTCACCCCGTCGGAGTCGCCGATTTGAGCGTCGGGCAAACCCGCAACAGGGCAAAGGCGGTTACCGTGGCGCGGCGAACACCGGTAGCCTTTACCGCGATGACCGAACGCGCCGAACCTGCCGGCATCTCCTACGCGTCGGCCGGGGTCGACATCGAAGCCGGTGACCGTGCCGTCGAACTTCTCAAACCGCTCGCCGCGAAGGCGACCCGACCCGAGGTGCGCGGCGGCATCGGCGGCTTTGCCGGGCTCTTCGCGCTGCGCGGCGGCTACCGGGAACCCGTGCTGGCCTCGTCCACTGACGGAGTCGGCACCAAGCTGGCAGTCGCCCAGGCCATGGACAAGCACGACACGGTCGGAATCGACCTGGTCGCGATGGTCGTCGACGACCTGGTGGTGTGCGGCGCCGAACCACTGTTCCTGCAGGACTACATCGCCGTCGGGCGCACCGTCCCCGAGCGCATCAGCGAACTGGTGGCCGGCATCGCCAACGGCTGCCTGCAGGCCGGGTGTGCGCTGCTCGGCGGTGAGACGGCCGAGCACCCCGGCCTGATGGCCCCCGACCACTACGACATATCGGCCACCGGGGTCGGCATCGTCGAGGCCGACGACGTGCTCGGCCCGGACCGGGTCAAGCCCGGCGACGTGCTGATCGCGATGGCCTCGACAGGGCTGCACTCCAACGGCTATTCGCTGGCCCGCAAGGTACTGCTGGAGATCGACCGGATGAACCTGGCGGGACACGTCGAGGAGTTCGGCCGCACGCTGGGCGAAGAACTACTGGAGCCCACCCGCATCTACGCCAAGGACTGCCTGGCGCTGGCGGCCGAAACGCAGGTCCGGACGTTCTGCCACGTCACCGGCGGCGGGTTGGCCGGCAACCTCGAACGCGTCGTACCGCACGGGTTGGTCGCCGAAATCGACCGCGGCACTTGGACGCCCGCTCCGGTGTTCGGAATGATCGGCCAGCGCGGCCGGATCGAACGCCTCGAGATGGAGCGAACCTTCAACATGGGCGTCGGCATGGTGGCCGTCGTCGCACCCGAGGACACCGACCGCGCCCTGGCGATTCTGACCGCGCGTCACCTGAACTGCTGGACCCTGGGAACGGTCAGGAAAGGCGGTAAGGACAGCCCCCGAGCCAAACTCGTGGGCCGGCACCCGCGCTTTTAGGAATCAGCGACGCCAGTCGTCCTCTTCGACCCAGTCGTCGGCAACCGAGTCGGTGCCCGCCAGGTCGTTATCGGAAGCGCCCGACAACTCGCGCTGAAGCCGCTCGAAGTCAGTCTGTGGTGAGCTGTACTTGAGCTCACGAGCAACCTTGGTCTGCTTTGCCTTTGCCCGGCCGCGGCCCATGGGGGGACCCCCTCGCGCAATAACGGAGCGGCCCGATTTGCAGGCGGCTCCGATCTGATCTGTCTTTTATCGTCCTGCCGACACTTTACCGTGCTTGCCCGCGGTGCGCTGCCAGGCCCTCGCCCCTCACCGGGTTCCGCTCCGCAGTCGATCGACGGCGCGCCGCCCTGCACCTGCGACGTCGGGCGGCGGCATCGACTCCGCGTCGATGACAGCCGACACACCCTCGACGCTCAGTTCGGTGTCGGCGGGCAGCCCGCGCTTGAGCAACGCCAGCGCGACGGGGCCCTCGTCGACGTGATCGACGACGGTTCCGAGGCGGCCGACCGTCCGGCCGCCGGCGAGCACCGGCGCCCCCGTCTCGGGCCGGTCGGTGGAACCGTCGAGATGCAGCAGAACCAGCATCCGGGGCGGTTTACCCAGGTTGTGCACCCGCGCGACGGTTTCCTGGCCTCGGTAACAGCCCTTGTCCAGGTGTACGGCGGGGCCGATCCAGCCGACCTCGTGCGGGATCGTCCGCTCGTCGGTGTCCACACCCAGGCGGGGCCGCAGGGCGGCCACCCGGTAGGCCTCGTAGGTCCACATCCCAGCGGCCCGAACCCCGGCGTCGCCGAGCCGCTGCCGCCACCGTTCGACCTGGTCGCGCGGGACCACGAGGTCGATTTCGAGTCGGGGTCCATCGAGGCGGCGCAGGAAGCCGCCCTCGGGCAGCGCCACGGCCGTGCGCTCGGCCGGGAGCGAACCGACACCCAGCGCATCGAGCACCGCGGCGTCGGCCAAGCCCGGCCCGAGCAGAGACAACACCGCGAGGTCGGCCGGTTCCACCGCGACGTCGGACCAGAAGACCATCTTGCGCAGATAGCTCAGCAGCGCCTCACCCCGCGAGGGTTCGGTGTCGATATAGGTGACCCCGTCGAGTTCGGTCTGCACCCAGTGATCTTCGACACGACCCTGGCCGTCGAGGCTGAGATTCTCGGTGACCGCGCCGTCGGGTAGTTCGCTGACGTGCTGGGTGGTCAGGTTGTGCAGCCAGGTCTTGCGGTCCGCGCCGCTGAGGGCGAGCACGGCGCGGTGTGAGCGGTCCACGACGACGGCCGTGTCCGCCGCGGCGCGTTGCTCGCCAAGCGGATCGCCGTAATGCCAGGCGGCGCCGGCGTCGGGTCCGGTATCGGGAGCGGGGACGGCTGGGCCGGAGAATGTCACAGCTCAACTCTACGTTCGGCGTGCGCGCGCCCGGGGCTACGCTTTGGCCCCATGGCTGGCGAACCAGAGGTCGTGGTGACGCTCGACGGGCGATTGCACGATCCGGCGGCGCCGCTGCTGTACGCCGACGACCTCGCGGCGGTCCGCGGTGACGGCGTCTTCGAGACGCTGCTGGTCCGCGGCGGCAGGCCGTGCCTGCTCGAGGCTCATCTGTCCCGGCTCGGCCAGTCGGCGCGGATGATCGACCTCCCGGCCCCCGACCTGACCCGGTGGCGCACCGCGGTGTCCGCGGCCGTGGCCCAATGGACCTCGCAGACGGGCGACGAGGGTGTGCTGCGGTTGGTGTACAGCCGCGGACGCGAAGGTGGCTCACCGCCGACGGCGTTCGCGACGATCGGCGCGTTGCCGGCGCGGGTGGCCGAGGTGCGGCGCAACGGCCTTGCGGCGCTGACGCTGGCGCGCGGACTACCCGCCGAGGGCACCGCCGAGATGTCGTGGCTGCTGGCCGGGGCCAAGACGCTGTCCTACGCGGTGAACATGGCCGCGCTGCGGCACGCCGAGCGCAACGGCGCCGGCGATGTGGTCTTCGTCGGCTCCGACGGTTTCATCCTCGAGGGTCCGCGCTCGACGGTGGTGATCGCCGCCGAGTCCGAGCCAGGCGCGGGCGATCTCGCGTTGTTCACCCCGCCGCCGTGGTTTCCGATCCTGCGTGGCACCACGCAGCAGGCGCTGTTCGAGGTGGCGCGCAACAAGGGCTACGACTGCGACTACCGCTCCCTGCGACCTGCCGATCTGCTTACCGCACAGGGTGTTTGGCTCGTGTCGAGTATCACGCTCGCGGCGCGGGTGCACACCCTCGACGGCAAGCCACTGCCCACGAGCCCGCTGGCGGCCGAATTCGCCGGACTCGTCGATGCCGCGATCGTCAGTGATCGCTGAGCGCTGAACCGACCGGAAATCGGTTGTCGCCTCCTGCACGCGCGGGTACCGTCGCTCGTACACAGGAGAGGAGGTGGTCCGAGATTTTGAGTGACTTATGGACTTGTGAGGCGGCTGCGAGCTAGCAGCGCCAGGGGAATGAGCTAAGAGCTCTTCGCGTCCTGCGCGCGCTGGCGAATTCCCCGCAGTCACCCGGCCCCCGAGCCCCCGGTCTTGTCCGCCAGGAACACACGGCTCGGGGGCCGCTCCATATCTGCGTGTGCTCAGTTGGCGGGGCCGGGCGCAAACATGGCACAGGCCTGCATGGCCTCATGCCAGGTATCGGGATCGATCCCAGGTGGCGGCCCGCCGCCGGGACCGGGCGCGGCGGGCACACCGTGGTCATCCAGACACTGCGCCAGCGACCCGTGCCCGGCCGGGGCTTCCGAGGTGGTGGTGGTCTGCTGTTCGGCCGGAGGTTCCGACGCGCAACCGGCCAGAATCGCGGTCGCGGCGAGGACCGGGGCGAGCCAGCTGCGCATCAGCCGACGAACCTCGACAGCCGGGCCGACAGGTGCGGGACCAGGCCGCCGTCGGCGTCGACGCGTTCCTCGACGTAGGCCAGATCACCGCCCTCGACAATGCCGTAGAGCCGCTTCGCGCCGCCGACCAGCATCCCCGACTTACTGCGCGCCAACGCGTCCGTGACCAGCTCCCACGACGACTGGGTGAGGGGGCGGCCGTAGAACAACTCGATGTAGCCGGCGGAATGGGCCAGCAGGAGTTCGATCGCCTGGGACTCGGAAGGGTCTGCCGGATCGTTGACGAATCGCCAGAAGCCCGACTCGCGCAGCGCTGGCTCGTCGTAATCGCCTGCGTCGGTCAACCGCCATGAGCGCGCTTCCCAGATCAGGTAGTCCCCGCCGTCGTGCGAGACCACGATCTGCTGGCCGAACCGGTAATCCCCGTCGGCACCGCGGCCCTCACCCTCACCGCGCCAGACGCCGACCAGCGGCAGCAGCGCCAGCAGTGCGTCGTTGAGGTTCACGCCTTCGCGCAGATTGGCGGTGTCCGACGGCGCTGGCAGGTCACCGAGTACCGGGATGTTCCGCGCGGCGGTGGTTTTCGCGCGTTCAGCCGCCGCTGCTACTGCGTCGTCCCCGGACGTCACGACTCGTCGGTGATCAGCCGGTACACCGCGTACAACGCGAACCAGGTGATGACCACGGTTGCGGTCACGAGCAGGAGTTCGAAGAACAGCACCACGGGCACGAGTCTAATCGTCACGGGTGAGCCCGGTGCGCCGGGCTCATGGGTCGAACGTGAACTTGTGTGCGAGATCTCCGTCGATCGTCGATCACAAGCTCACGTTCGAGCCGAAGTCAGGCGACCTTGACGTCGACCTCGTGGATGCCCGCACCGGACGGCGCGATGACGGCATCGCCGTTGCCGAGCTTCGACAGCGCGCGCAGGGTCCAGGTGCCGGGCGCCGCGAAGAACCGGAAGTCGCCGGTGGCCGACGCGACCACCTCGGCGGTGAACTCGTCGGAGCTGTCCAGCAGCCGCACGAACGCACCGCCGACCGCCTGTCCCGACCCGTCCACGACGCGGCCGGTGATCACCGTCTCCTTCTCCAAGTCGACGCTGGCGGGCAACGTCAGGCCTTGTTTCGGGGCAGAGCACATATCAACTTCCCAACTCGATCGGGGCTCCCACCAGGGAGCCGTATTCGGTCCAACTGCCGTCGTAGTTCTTGACGTTCTTGTGTCCCAACAGCTCCTGCAGCACGAACCAGGTGTGCGACGAACGCTCACCGATGCGGCAGTAGGCGATGGTCTCCTTCTCGCCGTCGAGGCCGGCCTCGGCGTACAGCTTCGCGAGATTCTCGTCGGACTTGAACGTGCCGTCGTCGTTGGCCGCCTTGCTCCACGGAACGTTGATCGCGCCGGGGATATGCCCGGGTCGCTGGCTCTGCTCCTGGGGCAGGTGTGCGGGGGCCAGGATCTTGCCGGAGAACTCGTCCGGGGAGCGCACGTCGACCAGGTTCTTGGCGTTGATTGCGGCGATCACCTCGTCACGGAAGGCGCGGATGCTGTTGTCCGGCGCCTTGGCCGTGTAGCTGGTCGCCGGTCGCTTGGGCGGCTCGGTCGACAGCGGACGACCGTCGAGTTCCCACTTCTTGCGGCCGCCGTCGAGCAGCTTGACGTCCTGGTGTCCGTACAGCTTGAAGTACCAGTAGGCGTACGCGGCGAACCAGTTGTTGTTGCCGCCGTAGAGCACGACGGTGTCGTCGTTGGCGATGCCGCGCTCGCTGAGCAGTTTCGAGAACTGTTGCTGGTCAACGAAATCGCGACGCACCGGATCTTGCAGGTCGGTCTTCCAGTCGATCCTGACGGCGCCTTCGATGTGGCCGCCGTCGTAGGCGCTGGTGTCCTCGTCGACCTCGACGAACACGGTGTTAGGCGCATTGAGATTGCTCTCGGCCCAGTCAGCTGTGACCAGGACGTCGGAGCGTGCCATAGCGGAAATCCTTTCGGTTGCTTTTCGTTTCGAAGTTCTATGCGGACGAAGGTGCGCTTGCGTTCCTACGAAGGCGTGCGACCAGCGGGTAGATGTGACAGCCCAGACAGATGCCGAAGGCGGCGTTGAGGAAGGCCGCTACGAGCGCGAAGCCGGCGGCGACCAGACCGACCAGCGGCGCACCGGCCGCGAACCCGACGACGCCGACCACCGCGAAGAGGAAACCGACGAGTTGGGCGAATTTGAGCGGTGGCACCGGCTCCTTCTCGGTGACGGGACCGAGCCGGGGTGCGACGAGACGGCCGAAGACCAGACCATAGGGGTGCGAGCGCGGCCCAAGCCACGCACCGATGGCGAACACCACCGCCTGCACGCCCAGAAGCACCGCCGAGGCCGCCGGGCTAACGGGCCACACCAACACCGTCGCCACGATCACCGCGGTGGTGAGCCAGGCCGCGAAGCGCGGCCCGCGCACGTCCACCTGATCCGGTGTCGCGGTGTTCGTTGCTGACATTCATATGCTCCTGTTGCAGTCGTGGGCTGGGCTGAACGGGGAATGACCACAGAAGGTCGCTCCCGAGTGCGGCGCGAAGAAGGGCGCGGCTACTCAGCAGCTGCGACAACAACAGCAAGAACCCGCGACGCGGCACAGATCGACTGCGCGGCGCTTGGTGAGCATCGGCTCGAGGCGGGCGGACACGCCGGACAGCTTACCAATGCACCCGGCGGTCAAGCCAACAGCGGTTCCAGTGCCGAACGCAGGTCAGCGGCCTTCGGCACGCCGTGGGTCCGATAGCGGGGCCGACCATTCCTGTCGAAGACGATGGTCGTGGGTAGCGAGAGCACCGATAACCGCCGCGCGGCACCCGGGTTGGCGTCCATGTCGATCTCGACGTGTGCGACGGCCGGCAACTCGGCGCACACCTCGTCGACGACCCTGCGCACCGCCGCGCACGGTCCGCACCACTCGGCGGAGAAGTGCACAACCGTGGGGCCGGTCGAGGACAGGCCCAGGTCGCTGGTGTCGACGTTGGCCGCGGCCTCGCCCGCCTTGCGCAGACCAGAACGCAGCGCGAGCAGTCGCCCGATCACGTACGCCACGCCGAGTGCCGCGATGAGCACCGTGATCACCAGAACCCACGAAGAGCTCATCGCCGCCTCCCGTCCGTCACGCAAGCCTCATCTCATGTTGAACTCGGCGAGGGCAATGGTCACGCCCTCGGCGATGCCCTCGATGATGATGTCGGAGCCGCGGGCGCCCTGGGCCGTGGGCGCCAGCCCGAACGGCAGTTTCTGGCCCGGCAGGCTGGCGGTGAACGCCTCGAGCACCGCGTCCTTCTTGTCATCGGGTACGTCCTGGTCGGCGGTGTTCGGACCCGTCAGGACGCCGGTGGCCGTCATCACCAATGTCGTCTTGTCCGGGCCGGCCACCTCGAGGTCCACGGCGATGCTCACCCGGTCGTGGAAGCCGGCTTTTTCCGGTGTCCCGGTGAACACCACGCCGCGGTTGCTCGAGATACCCGATTCGGTGGTGCCGCCGGTGGCGTCGTTGCTCTCCACGGTCGGCGCCTCGACCAGCAGGTCGGGGATGTCCATGAATCGGCCCAGATGCGTCGAGTCGATGATGATGCGGCTCTCGGCCTTGCCTACCCGCAGCGTGTCGTCGGGGCCGACCAGCCACGACTCGCCGGGCAGGTCGATCTCGTGCAGCGTGGCTTCCAGCGAGACCTTGCCCACCACCGCGTGTTCAACGCCATTCGCCCTGATCTCGACTTCGTCGTAGTGGCGGTCCATCGCCTGGGTGGTGAACGGAAACCCGAGGATGGCCGCCGACGGGTCATGTTGCAGGTCCGCGGCGCTGCGCACGCTTCTGGCCAGCCGGTACTCGGCGTAAATCGCTGCGCCGAAATCGGCCGCGACAGCGCCCAGCACCACCGCCAGCACCGTGGCCAACACTCCGATCAGCAGCTTGCGCACCCGCACATTCTGGCGCACCGTGCGTTGATCGGTCTGTTCGACGCAGCTGACGGGCGGGTTGCGCGCTATCGTTAGAGCACCGTCGGCCGGGTAACGGCCGGATGTCGAGAGTATGAATCTGGGAAGTCACCGACCGACAGAGTTGTCCAGGCGAGGTCCCTGTGGCTGTTGGAGGGCCAGTTGGATCTACTGCTACTGACCGTCGACCCGCACCCCGAGTCTGTGCTGCCGTCGTTGTCGCTGCTCGCCCACACCGTGCGAACCGCGAAGACCGAGGTCGCCTCCCTGCTGGAGGCCGGCAGTGCGGATGTGGCGATCGTCGACGCGCGTACCGATCTGGCCGCCGCCCGCGGGCTGTGCCGGCTGCTGGGCACGACCGGCACCTCGGTACCGGTGGTGGCCGTGGTCAACGAGGGCGGACTGGTGGCCGTGAACGTCGAGTGGGGTCTCGACGAGATCCTGCTGCCCAGCACCGGCCCCGCCGAGATAGACGCGCGGCTGCGGCTGCTCGTCGGGCGCCGCGGCGGGGCGGCCAACCAGGAGAACGTCGGCAAGATCAGCCTCGGCGAACTGGTGATCGACGAGGGCACCTACACCGCACGTCTTCGTGGCCGGCCCCTCGACCTCACCTACAAAGAGTTCGAGCTGCTCAAGTACCTGGCCCAGCACGCCGGCCGGGTCTTCACCCGCGCGCAACTGCTGCAGGAGGTGTGGGGTTACGACTTCTTCGGCGGCACCCGCACGGTGGACGTGCACGTGCGGCGGCTGCGGGCCAAACTCGGCCCGGAGTACGAGTCGCTGATCGGCACCGTGCGCAATGTCGGCTACAAGGCGGTCCGGCCGGCGCGTGGCCGTCCACCCGGTCCGGAGACGGCCGTGCCCGCGGATCTGCCCGACGCCGTACCCGACGCCGTGCCCGACGACATGCCCGACGATATGGACACCGCGAACTTCGAGGCGCCCGACGGCGTCCCCGGTACGCTGGCCGACCCGTTGCGAAGTTCGTGACGGAACTGTTCTGGCGCACCGGGCTTTCCGACGACGAGCAGCGTCGTATCCGCGATCTCGTCGACGACGCCACGGCGGCCGACGGGGTGGCTCCAGTGGGTGAGCAGGTGCTGCGGGAACTGCCGCACGACCGCACCCGGCACCTGATGGTTCGCGAGGACGAGGACATCGTCGGCTATCTGAACCTCGCGGCCGGTGCGGAATCAGCGATGGCGGAAGCGGTGGTGCATCCGCGGGCCCGGCGCCGCGGGTTCGGCTCGGCGCTGGTGCGCGCTGGGCTGGCGGAGGGTGGTGACGGCGCGCGCGTGTGGGCGCACGGCAATCTGGCGCCGGCACGTGCGACCGCGGCCTCGCTCGGGCTGACCGTGGTGCGGGAACTGCTGCATATGCAGCGTCCGTTGACGGATCTGCCGTCGACCCCCGCGGCCGAAGGCATCCGCATCACCACGTACTCCGGTCCTGACGACGACGCCGCTCTGCTGCGCGTCAACAACGCCGCCTTCGCCTGGCACCCCGAGCAGGGCGGCTGGACCGAGGCCGAGATCGCCGAGCGCCGCGGCGAACCGTGGTTCGACCCGCAGGGGTTGTTTTTGGCCGTCGACGAGGGCACCGACACGCTGCTCGGATTCCACTGGACGAAAGTCCACGGTCCCGATCTGGGCGAGGTCTACGTTGTCGGCGTCGACCCGGCGGCCCAGGGCCGCGGCCTGGGCGCGGTGTTGACCCTGACCGGCCTGCACCACCTCGCCGAGCGTCTCTCGCGAAGCTCACATCCCACGGTGATGCTCTACGTCGAGGGAGATAACTCCGCGGCGGTGCAGACCTACCGGAAGCTGGGCTTCGAGGTGCACACCGTCGACGCGGCCTACGCCGCGCGTTCTGGGCGCTAGCTGGGAAAGCACGGTGAACTAACTGAACGTGTTCACCGCGCGTTCACTTTCTATAGGGCATTCGTCCACTGGCGCCGCATACGTTGCCAGGGAGTCGCAGCCGTCGACAACTGCCGTCCAGAATCGAAAGTGGGATCCGTGAAGCTCAACTTTGCCAAGACGCCCGCCCTGCTGTCGGTGACCGCGATCGCCGCGCTGACGTTGTCGGCGTGCGGCAGCGACAACAACGTCGGCACCGGCGGCGACGGGTCGGCGTCGGCCGCCGAATGTGGCGGCAAGAATTCCGTCACCGCCGAGGGTTCGACGGCTCAGCAGAACGCGATCGCCGAGTTCAACAAGGTCTGGGGCCAGCTGTGCGCGGGAAAGAACCTGTCGTACAACCCCACCGGCTCGGGCGCGGGTCGTGAGCAGTTCATCGCCGGCCAGGTCGACTTCGCCGGATCGGATTCGGCGCTCACGGGCGACCAGGTGCAGCAGGCCGCGCAGCGCTGCAGCGGTAACCCGGCGTGGAACCTGCCGTTGGTGTTCGGGCCGGTCGCGTTGGCCTACAACATCGAGGGCGTCGACAAACTGGTCGTCAACGCCGACCTGCTCGCCAAGATCTTCCAGGGGCAGGTCACCAAGTGGAACGATCCGGCGGTCGCGGCGCTGAACCCGAGTACCGACCTGCCCGATGCCGACATCACGCCGATCTATCGCTCGGACTCCTCGGGAACCACCGACAACTTCCAGAAATACCTGGCGACCGCGGCCCCGCAGAGTTGGACCAAGGGCGAGGGCAGCGAGTTCCAGGGCGGCGCCGGTGAGGGCGCGCAGAAGTCGGCCGGCGTCGTGCAAGCCGTGCAGGCCACCGGCGGCGCGATCGGCTACGTGGAGCAGGGATTCGCCGAACAGGCGGGTATGCCGTTCGCCGAAATCGACAGTGGCGCAGGCGCGGTCGCGCTGACCGACGATTCGGCGAGGAAAGCGATCAACGCCGCGACGTTTGCCGCCGAGGGCAACGATCTGACGCTGGATCTGAACTCGCTCTACGGCACCAAGGAGGCCGGTGCCTACCCACTGGTGCTCGCCACCTACGAGATCGTCTGTTCGAAGGGTTATGACGCCGAAACCACCGCCGCCGTCAAATCGTTTCTGACCGTCGCTGCCAACGAGGGTCAGCAGAACCTGTCGCCCGCGGGATATGTGCCGCTGCCGGACCGCTTCAAGGAACGCCTGCTGACGTCGATCGAAGCTATTGCCTAGTTTCGTGGCGCGCCGGCGCGGATACGGCGAGGATAGGCCCTGGGACCGATGACCGATAGGCTCGAAGTGACAATCCCCAATCCGGCCGATTCGGGATCGGGTGAAGCGCTTGCTGCACCCTTTCCCGAGCCGACGCCAATCTCGACCAATCCGTCGAGAAACGCCAAAGAGCGTGTCGGCGACCGCATCTTCCGAGGGTTGGCACAAGGGTCCGGTGCCTTCATCGTCGCGCTGATCGCCGCGATCGGGGCGTTCCTGCTGTGGCGGGCGATTCCGGCGCTGGCACGCAACGAGGAGAACTTCTTCCTCTACGGCGGCAACTGGATCACCACCGACACCTCCGCGATGCACTTCGGCATCCTCGATCTTCTGCAGGTGACGGTGTTCGTGTCGGTGTTCGCGCTCGCCCTCGCCATGCCGGTGGCGCTTGGCATTGCGATCTTTTTGACCCAGTACGCGCCGCGGCGGGTCTCGGGCCCGCTGGCCTACATGGTGGATCTGCTCGCCGCGGTGCCGTCGATCATCTACGGCGTCTGGGGTTTGTACGTCCTGGCTCCCGTCCTGCGGCCGATCGCCTTGTGGCTCAACGAGAATCTCGGCTGGTTGTTTCTCTTCACGACAGGAACGGCCTCGGTGGCCGGCGGCGGCACGATCTTCACCGCGGGAATCGTGCTGGCGGTGATGATCCTGCCCATCATCACCGCGGTCACTCGAGAAGTGTTCATCCAGACGCCGCGGGGTCACATCGAGGCGGCGCTGGCGTTGGGCGCCACCCGGTGGGAGGTGGTGCGAACGACCGTGCTGCCGTTCGGCATGTCCGGCTACATCAGCGGTGCCATGCTCGGCCTCGGTCGTGCGCTCGGCGAGACGATCGCGCTGCTCATCATTCTTCGTGGCACGCAGCAGGCGTTCGGATGGTCACTGTTCGACGGGGGCTACACGTTTGCGAGCCTGATCGCCGCAACGGCAAGCGAATTCAACGATCAGTACAAGGCAGGTGCCTACATCGCGGCGGGTCTGGTGCTGTTCATCCTGACGTTCGTGGTGAACTCGCTGGCGCGTGCCGCGGTCGCCGGGAAGGGCAGCAAGTGACCTCGACGCTGGACCGCCCGGTCAAGGCGACAAACTTCCAGGGCGTCGGCCTTCGGCGCAAGGTGACCAACAACGTCGCGACGGTTCTGGTTACTTTGTCGGTGCTGATCGCGCTGGTCCCGCTGCTGTGGGTGCTTTATTCGGTGATCGTCAAAGGGTTCAAGGCACTGACGTCGCCGGTCTGGTTCACCAACTCGCAGGCGGGCATGACCGCGTTCGAGGCCGGCGGCGGCGTGTACCACGCTATCGTCGGCACGCTCTTGCAAGGTCTGGTGTGTGCGGCCATCTCGATCCCGATCGGGGTGTTCGTCGGAATCTATCTCGTCGAGTACGGCGGCGGAACGCGGTTCGGCAAGATGACGACGTTCATGGTCGACATCCTCACCGGTGTGCCGTCGATCGTCGCCGCGCTGTTCATCTACGCGCTGTGGGTAGCGACGTTCGGATTCGGCCGGTCGGGCTTCGCGGTGTCGCTGTCGCTGGTGCTGCTGATGATCCCGGTCATCGTGCGCTCTACCGAAGAGATGTTGCGCATCGTTCCGATGGATCTACGGGAAGCCAGTTACGCGCTCGGTGTGCCCAAGTGGAAAACTATTGTCCGCATTGTGATTCCGACCGCATTGTCCGGCATTGTCACCGGGATCATGCTGGCGCTGGCGCGGGTGATGGGCGAGACGGCGCCGCTGCTCGTCCTGGTGGGTTACGCGCAAGCGATGAACTTCGACATGTTCGACGGTTTCATGGGTTCGCTACCCGGCATGATGTACGACCAGACCTCGGCCGGCGCCGGCGCCAATCCCGTTCCCACAGACCGGCTGTGGGGCGCCGCCCTGACCTTGATTCTGCTGATCGCCATCCTCAACATCGGGGCGAGGTTCCTCGCGAAATTCTTCGCCCCCAAGAAGGTTTAGGAGATTTCGATGGCCAAGCGCTTGGACCTCAAAGACGTCAACATCTACTACGGCGCGTTCCATGCTGTGGCCGACGTCTCGCTGGCGGTGCCGCCGCGCAACGTGACGGCGTTCATCGGCCCTTCGGGCTGCGGGAAGTCGACGGTGCTACGGACGCTGAACCGCATGCACGAGGTCATCCCCGGCGCGCGCGTCGAGGGGTCGGTGCTGCTCGACGGTGAGGACATCTACGGCGCGGGAGTGGACCCCGTCGGTGTGCGCAAGACCATCGGCATGGTGTTCCAACGGCCGAATCCGTTTCCCACCATGTCGATTCGCGACAACGTCGTCGCCGGGCTCAAGTTGCAAGGCGTGCGCAACAAGAAGACGCTCGACGAGGTGGCCGAGCGCTCGCTGCGGGGTGCCAACCTGTGGAAAGAGGTCAAGGACCGGCTGGACAAACCGGGTGGCGGGCTCTCGGGCGGTCAGCAGCAGCGGCTATGCATCGCCCGCGCGATCGCGGTGCAACCCGATGTGCTGCTGATGGACGAGCCGTGCTCGGCGCTGGACCCGATCTCCACGCTGGCGATCGAGGATCTGATCGCGACGCTCAAACAGGAGTTCACAATCGTCATCGTCACGCACAACATGCAGCAGGCCGCGCGCGTGAGCGATCAGACGGCGTTCTTCAATCTCGAGGCGACGGGTAAGCCGGGCCGGCTCATCGAGATCGACGACACCGAGAAGATCTTCTCCAACCCGGCAAAGAAGGCCACCGAGGACTACATCTCCGGGCGCTTCGGCTGAGAACGCCCCGCTCAGTTACCGCGGCGCGGGGATCTCTTCTTCGGCGGGGTGCTTGCCGGTGACCTGGAAGATCACCCGACGGGCCACCTCGACGGCGTGGTCGGCGAACCGCTCGTAGAAGCGGCCCAGCAGCGTCACGTCGACGGCCGCGGCGACCCCGTGCTTCCACTCCTTGTCCATCAATACCGTGAACAGGTGGCGGTGCAGGTCGTCCATCGCATCGTCGTCCTCGCCGATGCGGGCCGCCTTCTCGGGGTCACGAGTGACCAGGACCTCCTGCGCACTGTTACCCAGTTCGACTGCGAGACGGCCCATTTCGGCGAAGTAGCCATTGACTTCTTCGGGCAGCGCGTGCTGGGGATGGCGGCGACGCGCGATCTTGGCGACGTGCAGGGCCAGCGCGCCCATGCGGTCCACGTCGGCGACGATCTGGATCGAGCCCACAATGGCGCGCAAGTCACCGGCGACCGGCGCCTGCAGCGCGAGGAGCACGAAGGCGGCCTCTTCGGCGCGCGCGCTCATCGCGGCGATCTGCTCGTGATCGCTGATGACCTGTTCGGCGAGCACCAGATCGGCTTGCAGCAGGGCTTGGGTCGCACGCTCCATCGCCGCGCCGGCCAGGCCGCACATCTCGCCGAGGAGATTGGCCAGGTCTTCCAACTGCTCGTGGTACGCAGTACGCATGCCTCCACCCTACGGGCATCGCCGCGGAAACGGCATGAGGTGAGCGGTGAACGAAAGGTGAACCCACCTGCTCAGACGCGTCGCGGCGGGGAGCGGCTACTCGCAGGCGGTGTCGGCTGCGTTGGTGACCGCGAGGTCCTCGGGTAGCTCGGTCGGGGTGCTATTCGTGCCTCGCACGACCTGTACCTGCACCGGCGAGCCGCTCGGAGACGGAGGGCTCACGGTGTTGAAGTCGCTGCCCAACACCACGCGCACCGTGTCACCCATGCCCGTGATCCGCTCGACCTTCGGGTTCGCGAAGGCCGAGGCCACCGTCGCGGCCGCTTCCTCGTTGCCGGCCGAGAAGAACACGGTCGTCGAGTCGAGCGGACCGGGGTAGTCGTCGGGGGAAGTGACGTTGAATCCGTGGGTCTGCAGTTCGCCGGCAGCGGTGGCGGCCAGTCCGCTCTGCGCGGTGGAATTGGAGACCTGAACCGTGATGTCGGACGGGTTCGTGGTGATCGCGTCCACAAGTTCGCTCGACGGTGCGGAGTCGTGGGTCGGCGCGGCGGCCTCAGGCTGGGTGCTGGTCATCGACTCGGGCGTGCCGGGCACCGGGGTGTTGTCGGCGTTGCGCTCCTCGGGCAGCGGATCATCATTGATGATCGCGTCGAAAATCGCCCGGGTGTCCTGTTCGCGCAGATGCTCGTTGCCGTACTCGTCCATATAGCCCGTCGTGGGGACGGTCAGGAACGTGATCCGTCCCGCCGCGATGCCCTGGATCGATTGTCCGAGCGTGACGAGGTCCTTGGTGTTCATGTTGTCGACGTAGCTGTCGTTGATGAACATGTTCACCACGTTGTTGAGCTTGGACAGCGAGAAGAACACCTCTTTGGAGATCATCGACCGCATCAGCGAGGACAGGAACAACTGCTGGCGCTTGATCCGTCCGTAGTCGCCGTTGCTTTCGGTGGTCACCTGCCGGGCGCGCACGTACTGCAGCGCCGTGTGCCCGTCGACGATCTGGCGGCCGGCGTGCTCTAGGACCGTGCCGAGTTCATAGTCCTCGAGCGGGGTGGTGCTGCACACTTCCACGCCGCCCATGGCGTCGACCATCTTCGCAAAACCGGCGAAATCGACTGCCATGAAGCGGTTTATCGAAAGGCCGGACATCTTCTGGATGACCTTGACCAGACATTTGGGGCCGCCGACTGAGTACGCAGAATTCAATTTGTATTCGGTGTAGACCTCGTCTGCACCGTACATCGGCGAATCGGGATCGGTGATCGGGCCGTATTCACCGGTCCGCGGATCCCACGGCTCGCACTTCATCGGCTCGATGGCGAGATCTCGCGGAAACGACACTGCCACAACACGTTCCCGGTTCGCCGGGATGTTGACCAGCATCACGGTGTCCGACCGTGCGCCTGCGGCGTCCTCCGTGGTGCCCGCACCCATGTCGCTGTTGGCGCCGATCCGGCTGTCGACGCCGACGATCAAGAAGTTCTCGTCACCGAACTGGGCATTCGGGTCGAGGATGTCGCGGGAGTCCGGGTCCAGCGCTGAGATCCGGTTCAGCATGTTGTTCTTGGCCGCCTGCCACTGCCAGGCCCCGCCGGTCATGGCGAGCGCCAGCACGGCGATCAGCGCGGCAACCGCTCGTCCGGCGATGATCACCCGGCGCCGCCGGCGGCGAGGCTTCGAGCGGACACGGCTGGTGGCCGAGTGCGCCGCGGGCACCCGACTGGGCCTGCGGAGTAGTGCCAGATCGGGCAGTTGGGCGTCCTCGCGCACCACGGGCAGGATCTCGGTGTCGTGCTCGGCGTCGTAGTCGGTGTCGGACGTTTCAGGCTCGGCGTCCGGCACGGCGGCGATGATCCGGGTGGGTGGGGCGGGGTCAGATCGGGTGGGTGGGGCGGGGTCAGAGGATGTGGGCGGGGCGGGAGGTTCGGGGTCCTGCGCGGGTTCGGCCGGATCGGGTTCGCGGCGGCGCCGACGGCGGGGCTGCTGGGGCAACGACGAGTCGCCGGACAGCTTGGCGATCAGGTCGGCGACGGTTACGCCGTCGGTGTGATTGCCGGTGGGTTCGGCGTCGTCAGGGTCGGCGCCGGCATCGGATCGCTCGAATCCGGCCGATCTGGGAAGTTCTACGCGCTCCCACGGCGCGGCGCCCGGCCCCGGCCGCTGATTTCGGGTAAGCCATCGATTGTCCCCGTAAGCGGGGTCGGAAGGGCCAGGAGTGGCATCAGGGGCGTCCCTGTCGCCGTCACTCATGTTCCGACCGGCCTCCAAGTCGTACTGCGTGCAGCACGCGGGTGTACGTGGCGCGCCGCGCCATTGCGACAGCACCTGGATGGCTCCGCTGAGGGAACCGCATTACAAACGAGACTCACATCGTACTGAGACATCCTGAGAGATGTGATGTCAGAGTCGTCTCGGAAAAGAGACGACTTCGAGACGGCTGGTCAGCGGCCTAGCCACCGGAGTGCATCACCTCGGCGCCGGACGGCACCGTGCAGTCGTCCGGGTCGGTCAACCAGCCATCCGGGAGAGCCACCGAGGCCGCGGAGCCCTGGCGCCCGCGCGGACCCGTGGCGGCGTCGGGGAACGGCACGTCGACGTCGAGCCTGCCGAGCAGCTCCTCGAGCTCAGCGAGGGATTTGACCAGCGCCAATGCCCGTCGCAGCTCAGCGCCGGCGGGAAAGCCGTGCAGATACCAGGCGACGTGTTTACGGATGTCGCGCATGCCCTTGTCCTCGCCGAAATGGGCGGACAACAACTCGCCGTGCCGCAGGATGATCGACGCCACCTCGCCGAGTGTGGGCGGCGTGGGTGCCGGATTTCCGGCGAAGGCCGCCGACAGCTCGGCGAACAGCCAGGGCCGGCCGAGACAGCCCCGACCGATGACCACCCCGTCGCATCCGGTGGCCGACATCATCGCCAGTGCATCCGCGGCCTCGAAGATGTCGCCGTTACCGAGCACAGGGATCTCGGTGATGTGCTCCTTGAGCGCGGCGATCTGTTCCCAGTCGGCCGCACCCGAGTAGCGCTGGGCCGCCGTGCGGGCGTGCAAAGCCACCGCGGCGGCGCCCTCCTCGGCGGCGATCCGTCCGGCATCGAGATGGGTACGGTGCGCGTCGTCGATGCCGATGCGGAACTTCACCGTCACGGGAATGTTGGTGCCTTCGGTCGCGGTGACCGCGGCCTTCACGATCTGCCCGAAGAGCTTGCGCTTGTACGGCAACGCCGCGCCACCACCGCGCCTGGTGACCTTGGGCACCGGGCAGCCGAAGTTCATGTCGATGTGGTCGGCGAGCCCTTCGTCGGCGATCATCTTCGCCGCGGCGTACGTGTTCTGCGGATCCACGGAGTACAGCTGCAGCGAACGCGGACTCTCATCGGGTGCGAACGTCACCATGTGCATGGTGGCCGGGTGCCGTTCGACCAGAGCCCTCGCGGTGACCATCTCGCACACGTAGAGACCGCTGACCGTGCCCGCCCGAGCGAGTTCCAGTTCGCGGCACAGGGTGCGGAACGCGACGTTGGTCACACCGGCCATCGGCGCCAGCACCACCGGGCTGCGGAGCCCTATCGGGCCGATCAGCAGTTCGCGCTCGTCGGCCAGAACCGTCATGACGGGGAGGAAGCCAAAACCTTCTTCGCAGCGACCGTCTCGGCCTTGCGTGCCTCCCGCGCGAGGCGACGCTGCTTGGATTCCTCGAACTTCCGCGAGGCCTCATCCAGCTCCTCGACGAGCACGCCGAGGTCGTCGCGCATGCGCGCGGCCTCGCCGGTGAAGTCCTCGCGCTCGAAGATGCGCCACTTCTTGAGGACCGGCATCACCACGTCGTCGAGGTGGATGCGCGGGTCGTAGACGCCGCCGACGGCGATGATCACGGCCTTGCGCCGGAACTCCGGAACCGTGTACCCGGGCATCTTGAAGTTGCGCAGCACGCGGTGCAGCGAATGCATCGCCTGATCCGGCGCGATCTCGAAACCGGCCTCGCTGACATCGCGATAGAAGATCATGTGGAGGTTCTCGTCGGCGGAGACCCGCGCCAACAGCTGGTCGGCGACGGTCTCGTTGCACGCCTTGCCGGTGTTGCGGTGCGAGACACGGGTCGCCAGTTCCTGGAACGTGACGTAGATGACCGAGTCGAAGAGGCTTTCTGCGAAGAGATCGCCCTGCTGGTTCTGGCCGGGGGAGAAGCCGCGGGTGACCTGCTCCACGCGCAGTTGCTCGAGCTGCACGGGGTCGACCGCGCGGGTGACGACGAGGTAGTCGCGCAGCGCGATACCGTGTCGGTTCTCCTCGGCCGTCCACCGGTTCACCCACTGACCCCAGGCGCCGTCCATGCCGAAGTTCATCGCGATCTCGCGGTGGTAGGACGGCAGGTTGTCTTCGGTCAGCAGGTTCTGAATCATCGCCACCTGGGCGACCTCCGACAGCTGGGCCTGCTCTGGATCCCAGTCCTGGCCGCCGAGGGAGTAGTAGTTCTTGCCGTCCGACCACGGGATGTAGTCGTGCGGATTCCAATCCTTACGCATCGCCAGGTGCCGGTTGAGGTTCTTCTCAACCACCGGCTCGAGCTCATGCAGCAGATGTAGGTCAGTCAAGTTCTCGTGCATCGCTCCTCAATCCTTCTCGCGTCGCGAGCCTCACCAAAGTTATCTGTGCCCGTTGGTTGCAATTAATATATCTGTGTACTCCGGTGACAACAAGTTTCGTCCCGGGGTGTCACATGCGCCCCACGAGGCGCAACAGCCGATGTAGCATGCGCGGCGGGCAAACATCTGCGCCCGAATTCGACGGCACGAAGACTCGGAGGACGGGCGTTGCTCAGAACGTGGCAGCTATTGGTCGCCGTGATTTTCGCCGGGGCAGCGGCAAGCGCCGCGCTCGCCGGGGCAGGTGAAGCCGGCGCCGTCCCCGACGTCGTCAACCGCCCCTATAGCGACGCCCAGCGGATCATCCAACAGAACGGTGGGAACGCCGTGGTGGCGACGCGCGTGGGCAGCGGCGCCGACGAGGCCGACTGTCTGGTGACGAACGCATGGGATGCGGCGGTGCGGCGCCCCAATTCACGTGGTCGCCCGGTGGCAAACCAGGATGTCATGGTGGCGCTGAACTGCAATGGGGCCCTGGCGGCACCCGGTGTGCCGGGCAACTCGGCGATGAGCCCGAGCGGTCGCGATGCCAAGGCCGAACAGCAACGCCAGGCGGCCAGAGCGGCGCGCCAAGCGGCCACGGCCGAAGAGCAGGAACTTGCCGGCCCGGTAACCCCGAACAACTAGAGTCCGACCGCCTCGCTGCGGTGGCGGTGCGTACCGAACCGCAATAAACTGCGGTCAGCGATTACTTGGCGGACACCGCCCGGACATGGAGGTTAGGCGTCGTGGTCAAGAAGGTCATCTCCATCGGGTTCTCAACCGCGATGGGCGCCGCTGTTCTGTTCGGGACGGGCGCCGCCGCTGCTGCTCCCAACGTCGTGGGCATGAAGTACTCCGACGCCCTGGAGCAGATCGAGAACGCCGGGGGAACGGCGGTGGTCGCTTCGCGAGTCGGTGACAAGCTCGACCTGGCCGACTGCATCGTCACCAATGTCTGGGACTCGTCATTCCTGCGCATCAATTCGGTCGACAACAGCGAGATGTCGGTCGCGCTGAACTGCAACGGCGAGTACGCGACGGCTACCCATCCCGGTACGTCGGTTGGCAGCCCGGCCGGGCGGGCCGCGAAGTCCAAGGCCGAACAGGAAGCCGCGAATCAGGAACAGCGGGAACTCGAAAACCCGGTAACGCCCGACGAGTGAATCGGCCTAGCGGCTCGATACACGGCCGAGCAGCATCTCGACGCAGTAGTCGATGAACTGCTCGCGGGTGACCGTCAGCCTACCGTTGAGGTAGGCGGTGAACAGCGCGGTCAGCGCGCCGATGAGCCCGGTGGCGACCATGGCCGTCCGCGCGGGGTCGGTGATGCGGGTGAGTTTGCGCTGCAGCAGTTCGATAAAGCTGGGCATCCACTCGGCGCCTGACCGCGTCAGCACCGGCTCACGCGTCGGCGCCAAGAGCAGCACCCGCCCCCGCGTCGGATCGTCGACCATCAACGCCACGAACCGCTCGACCGCATCGCGCGGTGTCTCCGCCGATACCAGCGTCGACATGGCTTTGGTGCACACGTCGTCATAGACGGCACCGACGAACTCATCTCGGTCGGTGAAGCTTTCGTAAAAGTAGCGCTCAGTCAGCCCGGCCGTGCGGCAGACGGCGCGGACCGTGAGCGAAGGGCCCTCCGCGCTACCGAGCAGCTCGGCACCCGCGGTGATGAGTTCGTCGCGGCGAAGGACCTGCCGGTCCTGCAGCGGCACGCCGGACCATCGGCCCCGTCGTTGACCCGAAGGCACATCCCTCCTAAGCTCGGTAATGACAACGCTCGTAGTCAGAATTCTGATACAGATCCGGACGGAAGTACATTCAGTGACTCAAGATACGTCTGAGACGTGCCCGGTGTCTCGGGGGCAATTCCCGCCCGAGGAGCAGCCGGACGCGGTGGCGGCCGGCTGCCCGGTGACGTCCGGCGGCTATGACGCGCCACCGCTCGGCCCGGACTCGCTGACCTGGCGCTACTTCGGGCAGTGGACGGGGCTGTTTCAGGGCACCTGGGCGGGCTCGATGCAGAACATGCACCCGCAGCTGGGCGCGGCGGTGCAGGAGCACTCGATCTTCTTCCTGGAGCGGATCCCGCGGCTGCTGCGGTCGATCTATCCCATCGGGGGCGTGGTCTTCGACGGTCATCGCGCGCCGAAGACGGGCGCAGAGGTTCGCGACTACCACATCGGCATCAAAGGCGTCGACGAGCAGGGGCGCCGGTACAGCGCGCTGAACCCCGACGTCTTCTACTGGGCGCATGCGACGTTCTTCAAGTCGACCCTGCTGGCCGCCGAAAAGTTCGGCGGTGGGCTCACCGAGGCCGACAAGCGCCAGCTGTTCGACGAGCACATCACCTGGTACCGGATGTACGGGATGAGCATGCGTCCGGTGCCCAAGTCGTGGGAAGAGTTCCAGGAGTACTGGGATCACATGTGCAACAACGTCTTGGAGAACAACTGGGCCGCCCGCGAGGTGATGGACCTGTCCACGATGCCCAAACACCCGTCGCTGCAATGGGTTCCCGACCGGCTGTGGCGGCTGAACCTGAAAGTGATGCAGCGCTTCCTGACGTTCATGACCGTGGCTCTCTACGACCCGCCGGTCCGAGAGTTGATGGGCTACACATGGACTCGGCGACAGGAGTGGTTGCACCGGCGGTTCTGCGATGTCGTGACGTTCGCGGGCAAGGTGTTGCCAAAGCGGTGGCTGATGCACCCGCGCAAGCGATCCGCGATGGACCGGGCCAGCGGTCGGCTCCCGGCGGACGCGCCACTGGTCGAGACCCCGGCGCGCAACCTGCCGCCGCTGGAGTACCGCGGCCAGCCGCAGTTCTACTGCCCGCAGGTCTGACGGACGAACCCCCGGCTAGCGGGTCGTGCGGCGCAACCCCGAGCGCCGGGTTGGGTACCTAAGCGCCGAGGCGGCACACGAACAAGCGCGCTCGCAGGGTGCCTACGCCACGACCTCGCGCGAGGTGTGTGGTGCCCCCGCGGAGTTTCGATCTCCGTACCCGCGGATTAAAAGTCCGCTGCTCTTCCGAGTGAGCTACGGGGGCGGAGCCACTCTATCGGAGGGCTTTCCGACTTGTGTAACTGCTGCCGGGGTCCCCCTACCACTGAGCTATAAAGCGTGCCCACGACTTCACAGAGCCGGCTGGCACCGCCCTCCTCGGGCGTCCGTGCGTTCACCCCGGTGCGGTGTGAACGTCGGTTCCCGCTTCGTCCGGACCGGCGCCGCCTGGACACCGAGGGTGCCGATTGACGCCATCCCGTCGGCGGGCGTTGTTGGCCCGGCCCCCTGCTTGGGGGTCCGGGGGTCGATCGAGATGGTGGCCGTTGTCAACCCAGCGCGCAAGATTCACCGCGGCGTTGTGATCGCGGTCCGCGCGGAATCCGCATCCGCATGTGAACACTCGGTCTGCGAGTGTCAGGTCAGCGTTCCTCTCGCCACAGGCCGAGCACGTTTTACTGGAGGGAAAATAGCGGTCAGCGATCACGAGCTGCCCGCCGCGCCAAGCCTGCTTGTACTCCAGCATGTGAGCGAAACGGGACCATCCTGAGTCTGAGATCGCTTGAGCAACACGGTGATTAGCCATCATCCCGACCACGTTCAAATTCTCTATGACGAGGCGGTCGTGGGTTTTGACCAGCGCGTTTGAGACTTGGTGGAGGAAATGTCGCCGGATGTTGGCGACTCGGTGGTGGTGTTTTCGTAATTGTTGAGCAGCTTGCCGGTGGCGACGTGATCCCTTCTTCTTGCGTGAGAGGTGGTTGGCAAGTCTCCGTTGACGCGTCATTGCCGCGCGCAGCGGTCTTGGGGCGGTGTCGAAACGCGCCACTTCGATGCCGTCGGCGGCGGCGGCAACGGCGAAGTTGGTCAGGCCTCGATCGACCCCGACCCAGCCACGACCCTCGCTATTCGATCGGTGACAGCGCTGCGGGTGCAGGTCGGCAGCCTCGACGACGAGTGACGCCCACCAGCGCCCACCGCGACAGCTGACGGCGACATAAAGGATTCTGGCGCGGTTGTTCGCGAGCATTCGACGCAGCCGACGAGTGTCGTCATGCACAGCGATCAGGCCGATCCGGGGCACAGTGATCGAGCGCGGCCGATTGTTTTCGCCGACGCGGATTGCGGGTCGGCGCTCCGTGCGATGGGTGTTACGCAACCGGAACGACGGCACAGCGGCGACCTTCTTCTTAAACCTGGGAAATCCGACGGGCCTACCCTTGCGCCGTCCCGACCGAGAATCCGCCCATGCTTTCAGGGCGCGGCCACAATCGACCGCTGCCTCCTCGAAGACTTGCTGGCACACGTCATCGCGCCACGAAAGTCCGATGGCCGTGATATCGATCGTCCCATCGCTGGCTACCGCCCACACTCGGCCGGCAGCCTCAGTCTTCTTCCAACGGTTGAACGCGTTGATCAAGTCGAAGCCGGTCCAGGGAACGACAGTCTTCGCATCCATCTTTCGGTCGGCCAGCACCGTCTTGACCAAACTCAGGCACTGGTTGTAGGCAAACCGGGAAGCGCCCGAATGCCGAGCAAGTGCGACGCGCTGCGCGAGCGTCGGATCGAGGCAGAACCTGAAAGTCGTGTGTCGAGCCATCCTGCGAAAGACGGTGCCACCACCCACTGACAACTGCCGTCGTCACTGCCAAGGTGTTAGCCCGAGGGAGCCGGCGGTGACTCTGGGCAGCTTCGTTTGAGGATTCGGGTGCCGGTACCCTAAGCTATCGAGGCTCCCAACGTCATCGCGTTGCGAGTACCCCGGAGAGATTCGGCTGGGCCCCCTTCGTCTAGCGGCCTAGGACGCCGCCCTTTCAAGGCGGTAGCGCGGGTTCGAATCCCGTAGGGGGTACACGTGACGACCCGTACGATGGGACGCACAGCAAGGCCCTGTGGCGCAGTTGGTTAGCGCGCCGCCCTGTCACGGCGGAGGTCGCGGGTTCAAGTCCCGTCAGGGTCGCCATCACGGCGAGGCATCTGGATTGGTCACGACGGTGCCTTCCGGGCCAGGTAGCTCAGTTGGTACGAGCGTCCGCCTGAAAAGCGGAAGGTCGCCGGTTCGATCCCGGCCCTGGCCACCACGGGACCATCTGGTTTCGTCTGTTCTGGCCACCGCGCCGATTTCCGACACCGCTCTCAGCACTTCCGGACCGACCCTTGCCTTCTTCGGTACCGCAACGTACCGTACGGCGGTACCTTGGTGTACCGCGGGTGCAGGCACTACCACGCGAATTTCTAGGAGCGAGCATGAGTAAGCAGCGCAGAACGATCAGCGGCCGCACCGCCGTCATCACCGGTGCCGCATCCGGCATCGGCCGCGCACTGGCGCAACGGCTTTCGTCATACAGCTGCCCGGTGGCCATCGCCGACGTCGACGAACAGGGGCTCAAGGAGACCGAGGCGTCGCTGCGCGGGCCCGCGCTGCTGCGGGTGCTCGACGTCAGTGACGCCGAGGCGCAACGTGACTTCGCCGCCGAGGTGCGCGAGTGGGCGCCCAAGCCGCTCGGCGCAGTGTTCAACAACGCCGGTGTCGCGCTCGGGTCCACGGTGCTCGACGCGGTGATCGAGGACGACGACTGGCTGTGGAACATCAACTTCCGGGGCGTGGTCAACGGCACGCGTGCGTTTCTGCCGATCCTCGTCGAGCAGGACGAGGGCGTCATCGTCAACACCTCCAGCGTGTTCGGGCTGGTCGGCATGCCGGGTCAAAGCGCTTACTGCTCAGCCAAATTCGCGGTCCGCGGGTTCACCGACTCTTTGCGACAGGAGTTGCGCGGCACCGGCGTGTCGGCGGTCAACGTACATCCGGGCGGGGTGAACACCAACATCGTGCGCAACGGCCGATTCCGTGAGGAACCGGGCGGACCGACGAAGGAGCAGGTTGTCAAGGAGTTCGCCGCGATGACCAGGACCGAACCCGACAAGGCAGCGGCGGTCATCCACCGCGGCGTGGAAGCGGGTAAGGCCCGGATTCTCGTGGGGCCGGACGCCTACCTGTTCGACGCGCTCGCCCGGATAGCGCCCACCCGCTACTTCGACGTGGTCGAGCGCTTGGAATCGTCGCTGCGAAGGCGGGCGAACCGCTAGGCGGTTCGGATCGCGAGCTCCAACAGTCCCTCGTCGTGCGCACACAGCAGGAACAGGTCGGGCTCGTTGCGACGATAGAGCTCGGTGAGGCGAGCGTGGTTTTCGGCGACCCGCTTGCGGTCGAAGGCCGCGACTTTCTCGAATACACCCAGCACCGGTGGGATTCGGCCGTCGCCGCCGATCGTGCTCGGGTGGTAGAAGGCGTCGCCGCAGTGCAGCAGCCAGCGGTTGCCGGCGTCGACGGCCACACAGGCGTGGCCGCGAGTGTGGCCGGGCAGCGAAACCAGCACGATGCCCGGCGAGACGTCGGTGAGTTCCTTGGCGGCGGCGAATCCGCGCCACTTCTCGCCGTCGGGGTCGTGTTCCACGATCTTCGGGCCATGCGCCCACTGGGCCGGCCGAAACCGGGACTTCTCCGCGCGCGTCGGTGATCGCATCGCTCCGAGCGCTTCGGCTGCGGTGCAGTGGATCTCGGCGTCCGGGAAATCGGAGATGCCGCCGATGTGGTCGATGTCGAAGTGGGTGAGCACGATATGCCGGACGTCCTCCCGGCGGAAGCCCAGGCGCTCGACCTGTCTGACGGCGGTTTCGTCGCGGTCCAGCCGCGGCCTGGTGAGGTGCCGGATCGGGCCGGTGCGCGCCCCGCGGCCCTCGCAGTCGGCAGAGCCGTAACCGCTGTCGACCAGAACTAGACCGTTGCCGGTCTCGACGAGGAGCACGTGACACACCAATCGTCCGACGGCCGGCGGGTTCATCGACCCGCAGTTGAGGTGGTGCACCTTCACGTGTGGTCTCCGCTGAGCAGTTCCGTGCGGCCGATCTGCCGCACCAGGCTCGCCGAGTCGAAGTAGATCCGCTCGTTGACGATGCGGTCGCCGTCGAAGAAGAACACCGCCGCAACCGGCACCCGGAAGGCCTTACCAGTCGGCGGCAATCCGTAGAACTCGCCGAGATTGGTTCCCAGCAGGTCGAATTCGACGATCACGGCATCGTCGGCGACGTGGTGCCGGACGTTGTCGTGGCGCTGGTCCGGGAACGCGGCGCGCGTGGTCCGGTAGTAGGCCATCACCTCGTCGTCGCCGTCGAAAACCTGACCGGTGGCCATGATCTCGTAGTGCGGGCGGCCCCCCGAATCGTTCTTGAACGTGGCCAGGGTGGCGTCGAACTCCTTGGTGACCTCGGTGTCCATGTGCACCCGGATCACGTCGAGTCGGCGTTGCCGCAGCGCGTCGGTGACCATCCACGCACTGTACGGCCGTCGGTGCCCTCAGGCGGTCGAGTTGAGCTGCGCTGCCGCCTGCTGGTGGCGGTGCTGTCGCTCGATCGTCGCCAGATAGAACGCCCAGGCGAACGCGGAACTGGCGAACAGGATGAACCCCAGATACAGCCAGGCGTGCTTGACGCCGCGCCGGTGGCCGTCGACGAGCAACCACGCCGGGAAGAGCAGCAAGCTCATGATCGTGTAGTCCTGGCTTGCCGAACTGGCCGCGGGATTGTCGTAGCCGAGCGCGATGAACTCCGACCAGCTGCCGGGGCCCCAGATGAAGTTGTGCAGGCCGCCCGCGGGCGCGTACTCGGCCACGAACTGGTTGTTGAAGTAGTAGCCCAGCAGCACCGACGCGATTCCTGCGACGTAGTAGAACAGCTCGAGCTTGGTGACCTGCGGGCCCGACGTGTAGCGCGCGAAGATCGCCGGGTTGGCCTTGACGATGACGGCAAGCGTGGCGAACCCGAGGACGAGATGGACGATCAGCGAAACCATGTCCGGCAGTGTGTCACTACTGGGACCAGTTTTGTCAATAATGACGAAACATTGCCTGCATTCTCTCGGGTACTTTCATCCTCATGCCCCGACCGGCCCACACCGCGCGCAGCGAGCGCACCCGCGAAGCGTTGCGGAGGGCGGCGGTCGTGCGGTTCCTGGCCCAGGGTGTCGAGGAGACGTCGGCCGAGCAGATCGCGGCCGACGCCGGCGTCTCGCTGCGGACCTTCTACCGGCACTTCGCCTCGAAGCACGATCTGCTCTTCTCGGACTATGCCGGCCTGGAATGGTTCCGCGCCGCGCTGGCCGCGCGCGACCCCCAGGAGCCGATCGTCGAATCTGTCCACAGCGCGATCATGGCCCGCCCGTACGACGACTGGGCCGTCGCGCAGACCGCCGCCCTGCGTGCGCAGGAACTTGAGCCCGGGCGGGTGGTGCGGCACATGCGTCAGGTCGAGGCCGACTTCGCCCGGGCGATCGAGGATCACCTGGCCGAGGGCGCCGGGACGGATTTCACCAGCGACGAACGGATGCGGATGACGGTCACCGCCCGGTGTGTCGCCGCCGCTGTTTTCGGCGCGATGGAGGTGTGGATGCTCGGTGACGAACGTTCCCTTCCCGAACTGTCCCGGCTCACCGGGGAAGCCTTGAGCGCCCTTCGCGGGGGTATCACCGAATAGTGTTTTGTCATTATTGACAAAACTTTGACACCGTGTCAGCCTCGGCCAATGAGCGACTTCGATGCCATCGTCATCGGTGCGGGGCACAACGGCCTGACCGCGGCCAGCCTGCTGCAGAAGCAGGGTCTGCGCACGCTCTGTCTGGAGGCCAAGCTTTACGCCGGCGGAATGGCCTCCACCGTGGAGTTGTTCGACGGGTTCAACTTCGAGATCGCAGGCTCGGTGCAGATCCCGACGTCGGCCGTGGTCAGCCGCGAACTCGGCCTCGACACGTTGCCGACCGTCGACCTCGACGTGATGTCGGTGTCGCTGCGCGGCGTCGGCGACGAACCGCTCGTCTACTACACCGACCCGATGAAGCTGCTGACTCACATCAACGAAGTCCACGGCGCCGAAGCCGTCAACGGCATGGCCGGGTTGATGGCCTGGTGTCAGGCGCCCACCCGGGCGCTGGGCCGGTTCGACGCGGGCCGGCCGCCCAAATCGCTGGACGAGATGTATGCCTGCGCGACAAATGAATTCGAGCGGTCGACGATCACCGATCTGTTGTTCGGCTCCGTCACCGAGGTGCTGGATCGCTACCTGCCGGACAAGGAGAAGAACGGCGCGTTGCGCGGCATGCTGTCGCTGTTGGCGTGCAATACCACCTATCGCGGGCCCGCGACACCGGGCACCGCGGCCGCGCTCGCGTACGGGTTCGCCGTGCCCGACGAGAACGCGTTGCTGGTCAAGAAGCTGCGCGGTGGCATCGGCGCGCTCACGTCACATCTGTGCGACGTATTCACCTCCAACGGCGGCGAACTGCGACTGCGCAGCAAGGTCGTCGAGATCGCGGTTGCCGACGGCCGGGTCACCGGCGTACGCCTCGACGACGGCTCTGCGCTGTCCGCGCCGATCGTCGTCTCCGGCATCGCGCCGGACTTGACGGTCAACAGCCTGGTCGATCCCGGTGCGGTGCCCGCCGACATCCGCGACCGGTTCTCGCGGTTGGACCATCGCGGCAGTTACCTGCAAATGCACTTCGCGCTCGACGGCATCCCGGAGTTCGCCTCGCCCTACGAAATGCTGAATGACCCTGCAATGCAGTCGAACATCGGCATCTTCAGTACCCCTGAGGAACTCCAACAGCAGTGGGAGGACGCCCGGCGCGGAATCGTGCCCACGGACCCGTCGATCGCGTTGCAGATCCCGTCGGTCAATGATCCGGGTCTGGCACCGGCCGGCAAGCATGCGGCCTCGGCGTTCTCCCTGTGGTTTCCGATCGAAGAGGGCGAACACGGTTACGGCGAGATGAAGGTCGAGATGGGCAGACGAGTGATCGAGAAAATCACACGGTTGGCGCCGAACTTCTCCGACCTCATCCTGCGGCACACAACATTCACGCCCAAGCACATGGGAACCATGTTCGGTGCGCCGGGCGGCGACTATTGTCACGGTCTGATCCACCCCGACCAGATGGGCCCGAACCGGCCGGGCCCCAAAGGATATGTCGATCAACCGATCCCGATCGACGGGCTCTACCTGGCGAGTGCGGGCTGTCACGGCGGTCCGGGTATCACGTTCATTCCCGGCTACAACGCGGCCAAGCAGGCCCTGGCCGACGCGCCCTGAACCTGTTTCTTGACCCATCACACCGGGAATAGCGTCTGGATGGGAATCACGGTGGCCGTGACCGGGCCGACGGGTGAGATCGGCAAGTCGGCAGTACAGGCTCTCGAGGGCGTCGCCGATGTCGACGAAATCCTCGGGATGGCGCGCAGGCCTTTCGATCCTGCCGAGCACGGCTGGTCGAAGACGACGTACCAGCAGGGCGACATCCTCGACCGGGACGCGGTCGACGCGCTGGTCGAGCGCGCCGACGTGGTCGTCCATCTGGCGTTCATCATCATGGGCTCGCGGCAGGAGAGTGCGCGCATCAACCTGGCCGGCACCCGCAACGTCTTCGAGGCGACGGTGGCCGCTGCGCGCCCACGGCGACTGGTCTACACGTCGTCGGTGGCGGCCTACGGGTATCACTCCGACAACCCGGTCCCGATCACCGAGAGCGTCGCGCCTCGCGGGTCACCCGAGCATTACTACTCACAGCAGAAGGCCGCATGTGAGGCCGCGCTCGCCGAGGTCACCGACGGCACGGCGCTGGAAGTGTATGTGCTGCGGCCCTGCATCGTCGCCGGGCCGAGGGCACCTGCGCTGGCCGACGCCATGCCGTGGACGCACCTACCCGGACCGGTCAAGCGTGCGTCCCGGGCTCTGCCGTTGTTGAAGCCGCCGATCCCGGACGCGGGAATCCCGCTACAGTTGGTCCACCACGACGATGTGGCTTCGGCAATAGCGTTGGCCACCACCACATCTGCTCCGCCGGGGGCCTACAACATCGCGGGTGACGGCGAGGTGTCGGTGTCCGATGTCGTCGCCGAACTCGGGGCCCGGCCGGTGCGGGTGCCCAAGGCCACCGTGGCCGTTGCGTCGAAAATCGTGGCTCGACTGCAGTTCGTCCCGTCGGCACTGGAGTGGCTGCACATCGGCCGCACATCGGTCGTCATGGACACGACCAAGGCGAAGACTCAACTCGGCTGGCAGCCGCAACACACCTCGGCGCAGACGCTGACGCAGCTGGCCGAGTCGCTGCGCTGAGTCACTGGCTGTGATCGCCAGTGTCGGCGGGACCGCTCGGCGTCGCGCCGCCCTCGTCCGACCAGTCCACACCTTCTTCGGTGTCGTCGGTGCCCCTGGCCGGGTCGCTCTGCACGTCGTCATCCGCGTCGGATGGACCCGCATCGGTATCCGCGGTGTCGGGGTTGTCCTTCTTGTCGTCGCTCACCGGCGTTGATTACCCGTCGAGTCGAAGTTTCATTCTCGACGACGGCTCTCGGGCGCGGCGAGTGGTCAGCGCGCCATCGTCGAGTTCGGCGCGCTCCAATCCGTCGAGACGAAACGGTGGCGGATCAACCAGGCGTCGCCGACCGGCACGAACACGTCGCGGTAGCGGCCGTAGTGGTCGAGGCCGATCTCGGTGTACACCGTGAAATAGCATGCGACACGCGCCTCGTGCGGCGTCATATCGGTGAACCGGACATTCGTCACGTTGTGGCGCACGATGCGCTTGACGTCCGACTGCGACGCAACCGCATTCGGCGCCGCGACCGCGCCGCCCAGATAGTCCACGATCCGGGTGCGGCCCTGCACCGGGTCACTGCCGCGCACCTCGAGCGTCCCGTCATCGCAGAAGGCCGCCGCGAGTTCGGGGAGGCGCAGCGCATCGCCCGACCAGTTGTACTGGGCGAGGGTGTCTCTGATCCGTTCCCGAGCGCAAAGCTCCCAAAGCTCCATGCGGTCACCGTAACCGGGTTAGGGTCAGCCATGGCTACCAGCGATTCCCGCGAGGTCGTGATCGACGCGAGCCCGGCCGAGATCCTCGACGTCATCGCCGACGTCGAGTCTGCACCCGAGTGGTCGTCTCAGCACCAGGGCGCCGAAGTGCTCGACAGGGACGCCGATGGAAGACCGGGCAAGGTGCGGCTCAAGCTGAAAACGATGGGTATCAGCGACGAGCAGGTCGTGCAGTACACCTGGGCCGAGAACAAGGCGAGCTGGACGCTGGTGGAATCCAGCCAGCTCAAGACCCAGAGTGCGTCGTACACACTGACTCCCGACGGAGACAAGACCAAGGTGATCTTCGAGATCACCGTCGACCCGGCGGTGCCCATTCCCGGTTTCGTGTTGAAGCGCGCGATGAAAGGCGGCCTGGAGGCGGCCACCGACGGCCTGCGCAAGCAGGTGCTCAAGGTGAAGAAGCGCGGCTGACCGGGTTTTCGGCAGGTTGTTGCGAAATGTGAACGCGCGCAAACAAGTAGGCCACCCGGTGAGTCGCCGATAGCGTGCGAGCCATGAGCGGACCGTTGGCCGGCGTGAAGGTCATCGAGCTCGGCGGTATCGGTCCCGGACCGCACGCGGCGATGGTGCTGGCAGATCTCGGCGCCGACGTGGTCCGGGTGCGCAGACCCGGCGGCCTACAGATGCCGCCGGAGAACGTCGACCTGCTGCACCGCGGCAAGCGCGTCGTCGACTTGGACCTTAAGACGGATCCGGCCGCGCTGTTGAGGCTGGCCGACAAGGCCGACGTGCTGATCGACGCGTTCCGTCCCGGCACCTGTGAACGCCTCGGCATCGGACCTGACGATTGCGCGGCGGTGAACCCGCGGCTGATCTACGCCAGGATCACTGGCTGGGGTCAGGACGGCCCGCTGGCGCAGACCGCGGGCCACGACATCAACTACCTGTCGCAGACCGGCGCGCTGTCGGCGATCGGCTATCGGGACCGGCCGCCGGTCGCGCCGCTGAACCTGGTCGCCGACTACGGGGGCGGGTCGATGTTCGTGCTGCTGGGTATCGTCGCCGCGCTGTACGAACGGGAACGGTCGGGGCTGGGCCAGGTGATCGACGCGGCGATGGTCGACGGTGTGGCCCTGCTGGCTCAGGACGCGTGGACGATGAAGTCGACGGGCACGCTGCGCGACGAGCGTGAGTCGTTCATGCTCGACGGTGGCGCACCCTTCTACCGCACCTACGAGACCGCCGACGGCAGGTACATGGCGGTCGGCTCGATCGAGCCGCAATTCTTCGCTCAGCTGTTGGCCGGTCTCGGCCTGAGCAGCGACGAGGTGCCCCGGCAACTGGACAAGGCCGCGTTTCCCCAAATGCACACGCTGTTCGCTGAGCGGTTTGCGAGCAAGACCCGCGACGAGTGGAGCGAGATCTTTGCGGGCACCGACGCATGCGTCACGCCGGTACTGACGTGGTCGGAGGCGGTGCACAATGAGCACCTGCGCGAACGGTCAACCCTGGTGCGGGCCAACGGCGTCGACCAGGCAGCCCCGGCGCCACGGTTCTCCCGAACCCCGGCCGGCCCGATCGGCACACCGCCCCTGACCGCGACTCCGATCGCCGATCTTGACTGGTAGCCGTAATTTGCTGGAAAGCCGGTGCGCAAGGATGCATAGTTAGCTACGATTTGCCACATGGCTGTGCGGGCATCGAGGGAAGTGGTCTTCGAGGCGCCCACCGACGTGATCATGGACGCCCTCGCCGACATCGACGCCGTCCCCACCTGGTCGCCCGTTCACAAACATGCCGAGGTACTCGACCGTCATCCCGACGGCCGTCCCCATCACGTCAAGGCGATCTTCAAGATCATGGGCGTCACCGACAAGGAACTTCTCGAGTACCACTGGGGCGACGACTGGGTGGTCTGGGACGCGAAGGCGACCATGCAGCAGGGCGGGCAACACGGTGAGTACAACCTCACCCCGGTCGGCGAGGACCGCACCCGCGTGCGTTTCGACATCGTCATCGACCTGGCCGCGCCGATTCCCGAGTTCCTGCTGCGCCGCGCCAAGAAGATGGTGCTGGACGTGGCGACCGAGAATCTGCGGCGCCGGGTGATGGCCGGCGCCAATTAGATCGGCGACTTATCGAGTGTTTGGTGGCCGACGCTTGCGCGGTGGCGGCGTCGGGCAAGCCGACACTCGCGCTATTTCCGCAGCACTTCCAGTCGGCGGATAGCCTCGTCGAGGGTGTCGTCGCGCTTGCAGAACGCGAAGCGCACCAAGTGATTCCATGCGCCGGCGTGCTCGGCGCCCGGATCGCAGAACGCCGACATCGGGATGGCGGCCACCCCCGCCCGCTGCGGGAGGTCCGCACAGAACGCGGCGCTGTCTTGGAAACCCAGCGGGCGCGGGTCGGCGCACAGGAAGTAGGTGCCGAAGCTGTCATGCACACCGAAGCCTAGACCGGCCAGCGCGTCGCCGAGGCGGTCCCGCTTGACGCGCAACGAGTCCCGCAGCGCGGCCACCCACGCCTCTTCGTTGTTCAGCGCGTGTGCCACCGCGGGCTGGAACGGCGCACCGCCGACATAGGACAGATACTGTTTGGCGGCGCGCACGCCTGCGATGAGATCTGCTGCGCCACAGGCCCATCCGATCTTCCAGCCGGTGACGTTGAACATCTTGGCGGCACTCGAAATCGTTATCGTGCGGTCGGCCATACCGGGATGGGACGCCAGCGGAATATGGCGGCGGCCGTCGAAGACCAGGTGCTCATAGACCTCGTCGGTGATGACCAGCAGGTCTGCCTCAACGGCCAGTTCGGCCAGCGCGCGCAGTTCGTCGTCGCCGGCCACCATCCCGGTGGGATTGTGTGGCGAGTTGACGATCACGGCCCTGGTCCTGGAAGTGACGGCCTTTCGCAGACCGTCGACGTCGATCCGGAAGCCGTTCTGCTCCTGGACCAACGGGACCGCCCGGCGTACGCAGCCTGCCATCGCGATGACAGGGGAGTAGGAGTCATAGAACGGCTCGATCAGCAGCACCTCGGAACCGGGTTCGACCAGTCCTAGGACCGCCGACGCGATCGCCTCGGTGGCGCCGACGGTCACCAGCACCTCGGAGTCCGGGTCGTAGGCGGTGCCGTACGCGCGTTCGCGCTGGGCGGCGATGGCCTCGCGCAACTCAGGGATGCCGAGACCCGGCGGGTACTGGTTGGCGCCCTCGGCGATCGCGTTCTGGGCGATCTTGAGCATTTGGGCCGGGCCGTCCTCATCGGGGAAACCCTGCCCGAGGTTGACCGCGCCGATGCGGGCGGCCAACGCCGACATCTCGGCGAAGATCGTCACCGCGTATGGCTGCAGCCGGCTGACTGTCACGGTTGTCGAGCGTAACCCTGCGCCGAACGTGGGTTACCGACACACATTTCCTGCGATTCGTGTGCGGGTAACCCACGTTCGGCGGGAACAAGGCCGGGAACAAGGCTGGGGACAAGGCTGGGGCCAAGGCTGCCCAACCAACAGGTTGGCCGAGGCTGTTAGGCTGCGGACCAGAGGACTACCGTCCAAGTGGACAGGCATCCCGCAACCCAATCTGAACAGGAAATATCTTCATGTCTGAAGAAGCCTTCATCTACGAGGCGATTCGTACGCCCCGCGGCAAGAACAAGAACGGCGCGCTCAACGAGGTCAAGCCGGTCAACCTGGTCGTCGGTCTGATCGAGGAGATCCGCAGCCGCTACCCCGATCTGGACGAGAACCTGATCAGCGACGTCATCCTCGGTTGTGTGTCGCCGGTCGGCGACCAGGGTGGCGACATCGCCCGCACCGCTGCGCTGGTGGCCAACCTGCCCGAGACCACCGGCGGCTTCCAGCTCAACAGGTTCTGCGCCTCAGGCCTGGAGGCGGTCAACACCGCCGCGCAGAAGGTGCGCTCCGGGTGGGACGACCTGGTGCTCGCCGGCGGCGTCGAGTCGATGAGCCGGGTGCCGATGGGCTCCGACGGCGGCGCATGGGCTTCGGATCCGGAGACGAACTACCGCATCGGCTTCGTGCCGCAGGGCATCGGCGCCGACCTGATCGCGACGATCGAGGGCTTCTCCCGCGATGACGTCGACCGCTATGCGCTGCGCAGCCAGGAGAAGGCGGCCGCGGCCTGGTCGGGCGGCTACTTCGCCAAGTCCGTCGTCCCGGTGCGCGACCAGAACGGTCTGGTCATCCTGGACCATGACGAGCACATGCGTCCCGACACCACCCTCGAGGGACTGGGCAAGTTGAAGACCGCGTTCGACGGTGTGGGCGCGATGGGCGGTTTCGACGACGTGGCGCTGCAGAAGTACCACTTCGTCGAGAAGATCGACCACGTCCACACCGGCGGCAACAGTTCGGGCATCGTCGACGGCGCCGCGTTGGTGCTCGTCGGCAGTGAGAAAGCAGGCCAGTCGCAGGGCCTGACCCCGCGGGCGCGCATCGTGGCCACCGCCACCAGCGGCGCCGACCCGGTCATCATGCTCACCGGCCCGACGCCGGCCACCCGCAAGGTGCTCGACCGCGCCGGGCTGACGGTCGACGACATCGACCTGTTCGAGCTGAACGAGGCATTCGCCTCGGTGGTGCTGAAGTTCCAGAAGGACCTGGGCATCCCCGACGAGAAGCTCAACGTCAACGGTGGCGCCATCGCGATGGGCCACCCGCTGGGCGCCACCGGCGCCATGATCACCGGAACCATGGTCGACGAGCTCGAGCGTCGGGGCGCACGGCGCGCGCTGATCACGCTGTGCATCGGCGGCGGCATGGGCGTGGCCACCATTATCGAGAGGGTCTGAACCAATGGCTGAGAACACCATTCAGTGGGACAAGGATGCCGACGGCATCGTCACCCTGACGCTGGACGATCCGACCGGCTCGGCCAACGTGATGAACGAGCACTACAAGGAATCCATGCACAAGGCGGTGGAACGCCTTGTCTCCGAGAAGGATTCGATCACCGGCGTCGTCATCACCAGCGCGAAGAAGACTTTCTTCGCCGGCGGTGACCTCAAGGGCATGATGAACGTCGGGCCGGAGAATGCTGCGGAATCTTTCGCGGAGGTCGAGGGCATCAAGCGTGACCTGCGCGCACTGGAGACATTGGGCAAGCCGGTCGTCGCCGCCATCAACGGCGCTGCGCTGGGCGGAGGTTTGGAGATCTGCCTGGCGTGTCACCACCGTATTGCCGCCGACATCAAGGGTGTGGTCCTCGGCTTCCCCGAGGTGACGCTGGGCCTGCTGCCAGGCGCCGGAGGGGTGGCCCGCAGCGTGCGGATGTTCGGTATCCAGCGCGCGTTCATGGAAGTGCTGTCCCAGGGCACCCGGTTCAAGCCGGGCAAGGCCAAGGAGATCGGTCTGGTCGACGAATTGGTCGGCAGTGTGGACGATTTGGTGCCCGCGGCGAAGGCCTGGATTAAGGCGAATCCGGACAGCCACACCCAGCCGTGGGACGCCAAGGGTTACAAGATGCCCGGCGGTACGCCGACGTCGCCGGGCCTGGCGAGCATCCTGCCGTCGTTCCCAGCGCTGCTGCGCAAGCAACTCAAGGGTGCGCCGATGCCGGCTCCGCGGGCGATCCTCGACGCGGCAGTGGAGGGTGCGCAGGTCGACTTCGATACTGCATCGCGCATCGAGAGCCGCTACTTCACCCAGCTGGTCACCGGGCAGACGGCCAAGAACATGATCCAGGCGTTCTTCTTCGACCTGCAGGCCATCAACGGCGGCGCGTCCCGGCCCGACGGCATCGAGCCGGTCAAGATCAACAAGATCGGCGTGCTGGGCGCGGGCATGATGGGCGCGGGCATCGCCTACGTGTCGGCCAAGGCCGGGTTCGACGTCGTGCTCAAGGACGTCACGCTCGAAGCCGCGCAGAAGGGCAAGGGCTACTCCGAGAAGCTGGAAGCCAAGGCGCTCGAACGGGGCAAGACGACGCAGGAGCGCTCGGACGCGCTGCTGGCCCGCATCACGCCGACCGGTGACCCGTCCGACCTCAAGGGCGTGGACTTCGTCATCGAGGCGGTATTCGAGGACCAGGACCTCAAGCACAAGGTGTTCCAGGAGATCGAGGACGTCGTCGAGCCCAACGCGCTGCTGGGGTCCAACACCTCGACGCTGCCGATCACCGGTCTGGCGACCGGGGTGAAGCGCCAGGAGGATTTCATCGGCATCCACTTCTTCTCCCCCGTCGACAAGATGCCGCTTGTGGAGATCATCAAGGGTGAGAAGACCTCGGACGAGGCGCTGGCCCGGGTGTTCGACTACACGCTGGCCATCGGCAAGACCCCGATCGTGGTGAACGACAGCCGCGGCTTCTTCACCAGCCGGGTCATCGGCACGTTCGTCAACGAGGCGCTGGCGATGCTCGGCGAGGGTGTGCCCGCGGCCAGCATCGAGCAGGCCGGCTCGCAGGCGGGCTACCCTGCGCCGCCGCTGCAGTTGTCCGACGAGCTCAACCTCGAGCTCATGCACAAGATCGCCGTCGCCACCCGCAAGGGCGTGGAGAGCACCGGCGGCACCTACGAGCCGCACCCGGCCGAGGCGGTCGTCGAGAAGATGATCGAGATCGGTCGACCCAGCCGCTTGAAGGGCGCCGGCTTCTACGAGTACGCCGACGGCAAGCGGGTCGGGTTGTGGTCGGGTCTGGCCGACGCCTTCAACTCGGGCTCGGCCGACGTCCCGCTGCAGGACATGATCGATCGGATGCTGTTCGCCGAGGCGCTCGAGACGCAGAAGTGCCTCGACGAGGGTGTGCTGACGTCGACGGCGGATGCGAACATCGGCTCGATCATGGGTATCGGCTTCCCGCCGTACACCGGTGGTTCGGCGCAGTTCATCGTCGGCTACCAGGGCCCGGGCGGCGTCGGCAAGGAGGCCTTCGTGGCCCGCGCGAAGGAACTGGCCGCCAAGTACGGTGAGCGGTTCAACCCGCCATCCTCATTGGACTAGTCGCTGACGTAGGGCGAACGGACGGGTCCTCGACCCGAATATTGCTTACAGGGTCGTAGAGATCGCGGCGACGCACGACCCTGTAAGCAAAAACGAGGTCCGGGCCCGGCTCGCGATAGGTTGTGGCCGTGCCCGAGACCTTCACCGAACGGTTCGCGGCGGGGATGGCGAGCTACGGCGCCGGACCCTGCATCGAGTTCGAACGACGCTGGTACACCGGCCACGAGGTGACGGCATACGGTCGCGCAATCGCCGAGGCGCTGCGGGCCGCGGGTGTGCCCGAGAACGCCCCGGTCGGCCTGGTGGTCAGGAACCGGCTGCCGCACGCAGCGGCGATCATCGGGTGCCTGGCCGCCGGGCGCACCGTGTCGATGATCTACTCCTTCCAGTCCCCGGAGTCGATCGGCCGCGACATCGAAACCCTGCGGCTCGCAGCCGTCGTCGCCGATGTCGACGACTGGACCGCGCCGGTCGTCGACGCGACCTTGCGGGCGGGCAGCGCGGGTGTGGCGATCGCGTTGCGCGCGCCGACCGTCGCGGCGGTGCCAGGCCTGGCGCGTCGAGACCCGGACCGCGCCCACGCACACGCGGAACCCGATGTGGCACTGCAGATTCTGACCAGCGGAACGACCGGCCCGCCGAAGCGGCAGTCGATCAAGACCGCTGTGCTCGAGCGCACCGTCTACAGCGTCACCAGCGGGGAGGCGGCCGCCGCCGACGCCCCGCCCGAACTCGCCTACTGGCAGTTCGGCGGTATCGGCGTGTGCCAACTGATCGCCGGTGTCTACAACGGCAGGCGCATCGCGATGCTCGAGCGGTTCAGCGTCGACGGCTACGTGGACATGGTGAAGCGGCACCGCATCACGCGTTCGGGCGTACAGCCGGCGGTCATCCGGATGCTGCTCGACGCCGACGTCGCCAAGGAGGATCTCGCGTCGTTGAACTTCCTGATCAGCGCTTCGGGTCCGCTGGATCCCGAGACCCGCGACGAGTTCGAGGCCAAGTACGGTATCCCGATCGTACTGGCCTACGGCGCAACGGAATTCGCCGGATCGCTGTGTGCGTGGACCCCGGAGACGCAGCGGGAATTCGGTTCGGTCAAACGCAACAGCGTCGGCAGGGCATTGCCCGATGTTCAGTTGCGTGTCGTGGACCCCGACAGCGGAGACGAGCTTCGGAGCGGCGAACAGGGCTTGCTGGCGGCCAAGGTCGCTGCGATGGGCTCGGACTGGATCCGCACCACCGACATCGCCTCGATCGATGCCGACGGATTCGTCACACTGCACGGCAGGGCCGATGGGGCAATCAACCGCGGCGGGTTCAAGATCTTGCCGGAAACCGTTCGGCGCGTGTTGATCTCACATCCGGCCGTGCGGGACGCCTGTATCGTCGGCGTGCCCGACGCGCGCCTGGGCGAAGTGCCGTTCGCGGCGATCGAGGTGCCGCCGGGGCTGCCGGCGCCCTCCGATGACGAGCTCGCCGACCTCGTGCGCCGGTCGCTGCCGGTGTACAACATCCCGGTGGCCTTCGCGATCGTCGACGAACTGCCGCGTAACCCTGCGCTGAAGGTGAGCCTGCCAGCCGTCGCTGCGCTCTACAAGCCGGGCGAAAAGCCCTAGAAGGCACCGAGATCGGCCGACAGCCAGTGCCGCGGGCTCATGAAGATCACCACGCTGTCGCCGTGCTCTCGACGGGCGAACTCAAGGTAGCCATCGACCTTGTCGGGCGGTAGATAGCGTTTGGTGACCTCGACGAGGTGCTCGTCGGTGGCGGGCTCGATGCGGCTGACGACGCCGTCGACCGCCACGTAGCGAACCGTCGGCTCGATGCGCTGTGCCATCAGCGTGAACTCGCCTTGCGCCTCGATGAGCCGGTGTTTACGTGACCCGTCACCGGTGAGCACCCACGGCTCGCCACCGGGTGAGTACTGGTACCAGACCGGGACGGTCAGCGGTCCACGCTTATCGCCCGCGCTGACCGACAACGCGGCGGTGTGAGGTTCGGCCAGGAATTGTTCGCGTTCGTCTTTTGACAGGGCCATGGCGCCAGGTTAGGCCCCGGCCACCGTCGGGGCAGGGGATCGGACGTCAGCAGCCGACCCGGGAGAAGAACGCGAGTGCGACGATGCCGATAGCGATCGCGACAGGGGTGTGTCCCATCGCTGCAGTGCTCACGACGCCCGCGACGGCCGCGATCGCGATCACCGCTAGCAGTAGGGCGTAAAACCAGCGAACGCCGACGGCGCCGCCATGGCGCACCGGATGGGTGTCCATCCCGGTCATCGGATCACGGGCCACGTCCGCCTCCTTGTTGTGTCGCAGCTCACACAGACAACTTGGTGTGAGCCACACCATACAACAGAAAGCGCCGGTCAGCGAGGTGCATGCGTCATGTCGCCCGCCTGGAGGGGTCCAGGGCGAAGCTGCGACGGCGTTCGCGCAACGCTGGCTGACCCGCACCCCGACGCCTCTGCGCTGCGTGGTCGTCATGGTGAGCGCAGCTAAGCTATTTGCGCGCAACTGCGGCGCCGCCGGGTCACACATCGGTATCGAGGAGCCCGCGCCGGCGCCGCAGGACCCTGCTGATTTCCGGGGCGGTGGTGGCTTAGAGTCGGATGCCATGCGCTTCGGACTGTTCATCCCGCAGGGCTGGCGACTCGATCTGGTGGACATTCCCCCCGAAGAGCAGTGGGCGGTGATGCGCGACCTCGCCGATTATGCGGACAGCAGCAGCGCCTGGGATTCGCTGTGGGTCTACGACCACTTCCACACGGTGCCGGTGCCCACCGCTGAGGCGACCCATGAAGCGTGGACGCTGATGTCGGCCTACGCGGCGACGACGTCGCGTATCAAACTGGGGCAGATGTGCACGGCGATGAGTTACCGCAATCCGGTCTATCTCGCGAAGGTCGCGGCCACCGCCGACATCATCTCGGGCGGGCGCATTCAGATGGGCATCGGGGGCGGTTGGTACGAGCACGAATGGCGCGCTTACGGATACGGCTTCCCCTCGGCCGGAGCGCGACTGGGCCGTCTCGACGAGGGCGTGCAGATCATGCGCGACGCGTGGCGCGACGGCATGGTCAGCTTCGACGGCAGGCATTACCAGGTCGCCGACGCGATAGTTCAACCTAAACCACTGCAGGACAACGGTATTCCGTTGTGGGTCGCCGGCGGCGGTGAAAAGGTGACGCTGCGGATCGCCGCGAAGTACGCCCAGTACACCAACTTCACCTCCGAACCCGGCGGTTTCGCCCACAAGTCACAGGTACTGGCGGAGCACTGTCGCGAGGTGGGTACCGACTACGACGCGATCGTGCGCTCGGCCAACTTCAACGCGGTGATCGGCGATTCGGAGGCCGACGTCGAGGACCGGGTGGCGAGGCTTCGTACCCGGCAAGTCGCCAAGGCCGACGAAGCCGCGGTGGACGCGATGCTGAGCACCGTCTCCGCGCCCGAGTCCGCAAGTGGCACAACCGAGCAGGTCGTCGAGAAGCTGTCCAAGATGCGCGACCTCGGCTGTGAGTACGCGATCGTCTACTTCCCAGAGGCCGCGTATGACCGCACCAGTGTCGAACGCTTCGAGCGAGAGGTCATTCCGGCGCTGAGCTAGGGCGTCGGCGAAATCGGACCCTCGGGCGGAACGGCGGGGCCGGGCGCGGGAGCGTCGTAGTACCCGGGCGGCGGTGGGCCGGTCAGCGGGTAGTACCCGGGCGGCAGCGGTGGACCGCCTTCGGCCGGCGACGCGACGGGCGGACCGTTGGACTCCGGTGCGGTCAACGAGGTGTATCCGGGCGGCAGTTGAGGCGCCGGTCCGGCGCCGGGCGGCGGCGGCGCGCCCACTGGTGCCTGGCCGGGCGGCATCGCGGTGAAACCGTACGGGTCCTTAGCCTGACGCCAGGCGTCCCGCAGGAAGCCGAGCGGCCCCGGGCTCGAGCCCTGCCCGTATTGCGGGTTCGGGATCTCGGGCACCGGTGGCGCACCGACGGGCGGCGG
>NZ_QMEW01000024.1 GCF_003284965.1 Mycolicibacterium sp. GF69 | reverse complement strand
GGTCGAGCTCCCACACCGCGGCGACGTACTCGGTTCTCGTGTCGTTGAGTTCGGCGACGGTGGTCACCAGCCACCCGCCGTCGGGCGAGAGCGCCAGGCCCGACACGCGCGGCAGCGCGACGTACTCGTCGAGGTCGTCGAACGGCGCGGAGGCCGTCGAGGCAGGGGCATCGGGGGCCGTCGCGGTCATGACCAGTTCGTAGCACACCGGGAACCGTCTGCCCGAACGTTGATCTCGACCTGTGGCGCGACGCGGTTCGCACGCTACGTTCGACCCATGCCGAAGCGGATCCTGGTGGTGGGCGCGGGTATCGCCGGGCTGGCGAGCGCCGTCGCGCTGCAGCAGCGCGGACACGACGTCACGCTGATCGAGGAGCGCACCGACACGTCATCGGGCGCCGGAATCAGCATCTGGCCCAACGCTTTGGCAGCACTCGACGCTATCGGTCTGGGTGACCCGGTGCGCGCGGCCGGCGGCAGGGTCACCGCGGGTGCGGCGCGCTGGCGCGACGGCACCTGGTTGCGGCGACCCGCACCGCAACGCATCGTCGACGCCCTCGGCGAGCCGCTGGTCGTCATCCGCCGGTCAGCCTTGACGGCGATCCTTACCGGTGCGCTTGTCGAGGGCACCCTGCGGGCCGGGGTGCCCGCGGCGGCGCTGACGGTGACCGCGGACGGAGCCCGGGTGACGCTCGCGGACGCCACGGTGCTGGAGGCCCAGGCGGTCGTCGGCGCCGACGGCACCCATTCGATGGTGGCCCGTCATCTCAACGGCCCATTGCGCAACCGGTACGTCGGGTACACAGCGTGGCGTGGAGTGGCGCGCTGCCGGATCGATGCCGAACTCGCGGGCGAGACCTTCGGGCCGGCCGTCGAGTTCGGCCACGTTCCGCTCGGTGAAAATGACACCTACTGGTTCGCCACCGAACGCGTACCCGAGGCGGGCGCAGCGCCGCAGGGGGAACTGGCTTATCTGCGGCGCAGGTTCGCGTCCTGGGCGCAGCCCATCCCCGAGATCCTGGCCCGCACCGACCCCGCCGACGTCCTACGCAACGACCTGTACGACCGCGAGGAGGCGCGCCAGTGGTCGCGGGGGCCGATCGCGGTGGTGGGTGACGCAGCGCATCCGATGCGACCACACCTCGGACAAGGCGGCTGTCAGGGTTTGGAGGACGCCGCGATCCTGGCCAGGTTCCTCGACGGCGACGGCGACACCGCCGCGGCGTTGGCACGGTTCGTAGCGTTTCGCCGGCCCCGGGTCCGATCGCTGGTGCGCGAGTCACGGTTCATCGGCCGCATCGTGAACCTGCCGCCGTGGCTCAGCGCGCTGGCCAGCCGCGCGACAGTCGTGGCGCCCGAGGCACTGCTGACCCGGCATCTGGCAGCGGTGGCGGCACGATCGGCGTTCACCGTGCCGACCGACCTCGACCTGAGCGCCTCATGAACCCGCGGCCTGATCGATCCGCAGGCAGCGGGTTCAGCGTCCGCCGGCAAGCGTTCCGATCGGGTTCAGCAGGGCCGAGCACATCTGCCGCGGGTTGACGAACCCGAACAGGCCGCGCGACGGCATCGCCGCGCATCCGGTCGCCGTCGCCGGTGCGGTGCGCGCCGCGGGGACCGAGGGAGTGGTCCACACGGCAGGCGTGGCGCCGCGCGGGCCGCACTTCGGCCATGCCTTCAGGCCCTGGGTACGCAGGACATTCTCGGCGACGCGGATCTGCTCGGCCCGCGACGCGGTCGCCGGGCTGCCAACTCCGCCGTTGGCCGACCAGGTGGCCTGCTTGAACTGCAGGCCGCCGTAATGGCCGTTGCCGGTGTTGATGGACCAGTTGCCGCCGGACTCGCATTCGGCGATCGCGTCCCAGTTCACCGAATCCGCATGAGCGGCGGCTAGCGAGGACTCTGCGAGGGCCATGGGCACTATCGCGAGCGCTCCGGCGATCACGGCTGCCCACAGGCCCTTGGTGACTGCGGTACGAATGTTCATCACTGCGGTCCTTCCCCGACCGTTTGACACAAGGTCCGCATCTGGAGAACCCCTCGATCTCCACTGCGGTCATCTAGTACTTCCCGTGATGAACGTCACCTGTTACAGGCGTGTCGAAAGTTTTAGTCGTTACTTATCTGGTGTAAGAGGCTTCTGAGAAAGAAGAGGCGGTGCCGGGGAGTTCCCGGCACCGCCTTCTTTCGTCGACGAGTCGCGTACTAGCCGCGGCCGCCGCAGGACGGCCACGCGCCGATGCCCTGCGACTGCAGCACGTTTTCCGCGACGCGGATCTGCTCCGCACGGCTCGCATTGTGAGGCGAGCCGCTGCCACCATTGGCCCGCCAGGTGCCCATGCTGAACTGCAGACCCCCGTAATAGCCATTACCGGTGTTGATGGACCAGTTGCCACCCGACTCGCAGGCCGCGACGGCATCCCAGTTCACACTGTCCGCATTGGCAGTGCCCGTGGCCAGAGCCATCGGCGCCAACGCGAGCGCACCGGCAAAGGTCGCCAGGCCAAATGTCTTGCGGATGTTCTTCAACTTCGATCCTTTCGCCACGCGCGCACCAACACACACCCGCGCCAGAGCGCACGGGGTGGCATGCCTGTTCGGCCAGGCAGGGGATTGGGCCGCACCGTCTCGGTCAGGTGCGACAGCGGGAGGCCGGATGAACGCCTCGCCGGGAATCAGCCCCGGCGGCCGAACGAAGGCCCATGGCCTCCGACAGCCCCACTCACACGCAGGTTCGTGGTTTGAAATTATTTGCTCCGGGTAGAGCTGTCTTGGACCGTACAAAGCGAATCCGCCGAAGTCATATCGGCCGAAGGTGTGTCGCGGCGAGATCACGGATTGATCACGGAGCCCGAGACCATTTCGTTATCGCAGGTCACCCCGAACTTTGACGGACCCGAAAACCGTCGCCGGCCACCGGTTCTGCGTGAGCCATATCACGGTCAAATTGTGAGCTGGAGCACGCAATTCGCGTGCGACTCCCACCGTGTCAACGCGAAAATCGCCCGAAACTTACCCGTCCCGGGCAAGAGGCACGATCGTGTTCGCTCGTCATGGAGGTAGTGCAAGAAGGACGAAATCTCCTGCATACTAATCGAATTGCCGAATGCGAGCAGTGACTGATCAGCAGCGCGTTGCCACGCGGGTCAGACCGCATGCAGCGCTAGCGATACGAATAGTGTTGCGTCAGAGAGTGATTGACGGACATGCGTTGTCGCCTATCGGTAGGCGATGCCGGACAACGGCACTCACGCAGTGGCCTTCGCCCATAGTCAGACACTTGTCGCCCGTCCTGGCGGTTAAGGCCTGCTTTCCAGCGGCGCGAACAGCGTCCAAAACTGTTGACGTACCTGCCGAATTGACCATCGCCGCTACGCTGGCGCACGCGAAAGCCGCTGCGGGCCCGGTCGATTCACTGCCGGGAGGTCCACCAGGCGGTCATAGTGGGCAACAGCAGCTTTTCTCGCCTTATGCGGTTTATCACGGGCACAACGGGCGTAATTCGCTGTCACGAATTCAATCTGCACGACAATGCATTAGTCGGAAATTCGGGTGTCGAATTTGCTAGACGATTTGTGCGCTGCGGATCGCCGCGAGGTCGGCTGCCGTGTTGACGTTGAGCAGCGAGCGCTGCTCGGGCATCACGATCCGTTGCGTATCGACGCGCTCAACCAATGCCCGCATGCTGCGCTCGCCCGCGGCCACCAGTTCGGCGACGCGGCCGGCCAGCGCGGTTCGGTAGACACCTGCGAGGTAGTGGTCGCGGCCGTCCCACGGCAACACCACGTCTGCGCCAAGGCGCACGGCGGGTCCGGCCAACTCGTCGAGCAGGTCCGCAGACAGCAGCGGCATGTCCACCGCCGCGACGAAGGCCAGCTCCGAGCCGGCCTCGGCGGCGGCCCGCAGGCCACGCCCCGTTGCCAACAGCGGGCCCAGGCCCCGCACCTCGTCGCGCAGAATTTCGGCGTCGAGGCTGGGAAGCGCTTGCCCGGGCGCCGCGATGACGAAGATCGGAGCGCATCGCGGCGCCAGAACGCTCACCATCCGCTCGACGAGCGTGGTGCCTTCGTACGGCAGGGTGGCCTTGTCGCGGCCCATGCGGCGGGAAGCCCCGCCCGCCAGGATGATTCCGGCCAGCGGAACGGTGGTCGTCATGACCGTGACGTTAGTCGACAGTCCAGGTGTCTTTGCCTCGAAGCAGGGACTGGAGCGCGGCCGTGTCGTGCGCCCTCTCGCCGCGGGCCGCCGCTACCTGCTGGCGGGCGGCGTCGTCGTAGGTCGGCTTGCTGACTTGCCGGAAGATCCCCATCACCATGTGCTCGAGGTTCTGGTCCGACAGCCGCGACAGCGCGAACGCGTACGCCGGGTCATCGAGGTTGGCGTCGTGAACGACGATCTCGGCGGCCGACACGTCGGCGGTCTTGGCGATCTCCAGGCCGTAACCGGACTTCACCACGCAGTACTCCCCGTCGACGCCGAACGTGACCGGCTCGCCGTGGGTGAGGTTGATCAACCGCTCTTCGGCGCCTTCCTTACGCAGCGCGTCGAACGAGCCGTCGTTGAAGATCGGGCAGTCCTGCAGGATCTCGACCAGCGCCGCACCTCGGTGCGCGGCGGCGGCGCGCAGGACCTCGGACAGCCCCTTGCGGTCGGAGTCCAACGCGCGGCCGACGAACGTGGCGTCGGCGCCGAGCGCCAGCGACACCGGGTTGAACGGGTAGTCCAGCGAGCCCATCGGGGTGGACTTGGTGACCTTGCCCACCTCGGAAGTCGGCGAGTACTGCCCCTTTGTCAGCCCGTAGATCCGGTTGTTGAACAGCAGGATCGTGATGTTGATGTTGCGGCGCAGCGCGTGGATCAGATGGTTACCACCGATCGACAGCGCATCACCGTCGCCAGTGACGACCCACACCGACAGGTCCTCACGCGCCAGGGCCAGGCCGGTGGCGATCGTCGGGGCGCGGCCGTGGATCGAATGGAACCCGTAGGTCTCCAGGTAGTACGGGAAGCGGCTCGAGCAGCCGATACCGCTGACGAAGGCGATGTTCTCGCGCCGCAACCCCAGTTCGGGCAGGAAGTTGCGAATGGTGTTGAGGATGACGTAGTCACCGCAGCCGGGGCACCAGCGGACCTCCTGGTCACTGGTGAAGTCCTTGCCTTTCTGTGGCTGATCGGTCGTCGGCACCCGGCTGGTGCCGGTCGTCAACCCCAGATCAACTCCGATCACGTCGCTCATGCGTTCGCTCCCACACCGCTCGCAGCGACTGCCTCAGCCTCGATGGTGGCCGCGGCCAGTCGTGCGAACTTCGCTTTGTCGCTTTCCTTCTCACCCAGCGTTCCGTCCAGCGCACCATCAATGATGCCTTCGACCTCGTCGGCCAGGAACGCCATTCCTTCCACCTTGGTCACCGACTGGATGTCGACCAGGTATTTGCCGCGCAACAGCAGCGCGAGCTGGCCGAGGTTCATCTCCGGGCACACGATCGTCGGATACCGTCGCAGCACCTCGCCGAGGTTGGCCGGGAACGGGTTGAGGTTGCGCAGATGCGCCTGGGCGACCTTGATGCCCTTGCGACGCGCGCGCCGGCAGGCCTCACCGATCGGCCCGTAGCTCGAGCCCCAGCCGAGCATCAGCAGTTCGGCGTCTCCGGTCGGGTCGTCGACCTCGAGATCCGGCACGGTGATGCCGTCGACCTTCGCTTGCCGCAGACGCACCATCAGATCGTGGTTCTTCGGCTCGTAGGAGATGTTGCCCGAACCGTTGGCCGCCTCCAGGCCGCCGATCCGATGTTCGAGGCCGGGCGTTCCCGGGATGGCGAACTGCCGCGCCAGGGTCTCCGGGTCGCGCGCATACGGCTGGAACGGCTCGCCGGACTTGGCGAACGTGTGCGCGATGGCCGAGTAGGTGCTGACGTCCGGGATCCGCCACGGCTCAGAACCGTTGGCGATCGCTCCGTCGGAGAGGATGACCACCGGCGTGTGGTAGCTGATCGCGATGCGGGCGGCCTCGACGGCCACGTCGAAGCAATCCGACGGCGACCGGGGCGCGAGCACGGCGACCGGCGACTCGCCGTTGCGGCCGTACATCACCTGCAGGAGGTCGGCCTGCTCGGTCTTGGTCGGAAGACCGGTCGACGGGCCGCCGCGTTGGACGTCGATGACGAGCAGAGGCAGTTCGGTCATCACCGCCAGGCCCATCGCTTCTGACTTCAGCGAGATGCCGGGACCCGACGTGCTGGTGACGCCGAGAGCGCCGCCGTAGGAGGCGCCGATGGCAGCGCCGATACCGGCGATCTCATCCTCGGCCTGGAAGGTCAGCACGTTGAAGTTCTTGTGCTTGGACAACTCGTGCAGGATGTCCGATGCCGGCGTGATCGGATACGTGCCGAGCACGATCTGCAGATCGGCGAGTTGTCCGGCGGTGACGATGCCGTAGGCCAGCGCGGTGTTGCCGGAGATCTGGCGGTACTCACCGGCTTTGAGCTTGGCGGGCGCGACCTCGTAGGTGCTGGCGAACGCCTCGGTGGTCTCGCCGTAGTTCCAGCCGGCCTTCAGCGCCAGCACATTGGCTTCGGCGACGTCGGGCTTGCGGGCGAACTTCTCGCGGATGAACGCCTCGCTGTGCTTGAGTTCGCGGCCGTACATCCACGACAGCAGGCCGAGCGCGAACATGTTCTTTGCGCGCTGACCGTCCTTCTTGGTCGCGCCGATCGACTCGACCGCTCCCAGCGTCAGGGTGGTCATCGGGACCGCCTGCACGACGTACTCCGACAGTTCCTCGGTCTCCAGCGGGTTGGCCTCGTAACCGACCTTGGCGAGGTTGCGCTTGGTGAACTCGTCGGAGTTGGCGATGATCAGGCCGCCGCGGGGCAGATCGGAGACGTTGGCCTTCAGCGCGGCCGGGTTCATCGCGACCAGCACGTCGGGGCGGTCACCGGCGGTCAGGATGTCGTAGTCGGCAATCTGGATCTGGAACGACGACACACCCGGCAGCGTGCCCTGGGGCGCACGGATCTCGGCGGGGTAGTTCGGTTGGGTGGCAAGGTCATTGCCGAACAGCGCGGCTTCGGAGGTGAACCGGTCACCCGTGAGCTGCATACCGTCGCCGGAGTCGCCGGCAAAGCGGATGACGACCTTCTCGAGCCTCTGTCGAGCGCTCGCACTCCCCGGACTGACGGCGTTGTCGTTCGCTGCCACGAGGCCTGCCTTCCACGCTTTCTGGGGATGTCCTCCGAGTCACCATCGAGCCGACGCGCCGTCGGCCGGACGTCCACCAAAGTTTTATGTCACTGCCAGTACCGATTATTGCACTTCTCTTAGGGAGCCCTTCACCGGGCTCGCGGGCGGCGCGCCGCGAGAAAGAGGGCGAACACACAGCTCAGCCGATGTGTTGATGTGCCTTGTGAGACAAAACTGTGTTATTCGTCACGTTCACGAGACAAAATTTCTAAGGAAATGGTTACCGCTCAGTAGCCCGTAGCTAGCGCTGGTCGGGGCGTTATCGGCGGCGGGCGGAAGGGGCTTCCCGGCGCCGTTCGTGCCAGCGCAGACGCAGTAGCAGCAGGTTGCGGTGCGCGCGGAAGCCGGCCGACAGCGGGTCACGCCATGCCGGCATGTGGCGGGTCGGTTCGGGCTCGTCATGCACGCCCTACATTGTGCCGTCTGCGCGACGATGGCGCCGCGTGGCAAGCCCGCACGGTCCGTGAACGTCGGTGCAACGTTCGTCGGCTTAGGCTGGCGTTATGGGTCGGGTCACAGCCAGGCGTCGGGTGCAGCATGTGACCGCGGACGCTGCGGTGGCGCGGCCCGATACGCTGGTGGTCGAGGAACCCATGGAAATCCGCGTCAACGGCGCACCCATCACCGTGACGATGCGCACACCGGGTTCCGATGTGGAACTCGCCCAGGGCTTCCTGCTCACCGAAGGCGTCATCACCGGCCGTGACGACGTGCTCACCGCGCGCTACTGCAAGGGCACCGGCCCCGACGATCTGAACACCTACAACGTCTTGGACGTGACGTTGGCGCCGCATGTCCCGACACCCGATGTCGCCGTCACACGCAACTTCTACACCACCTCGTCGTGCGGGGTCTGCGGTAAGGCGTCACTGGACGCCGTGCGGCTGAGCAGCCGCCACGGCCCGGGCGACGACCCGACCACGGTCGCCGCGAAGGTCCTCGCGCAACTCCCGGGCCGATTGCGCAAGGCGCAGAAGGTGTTCGCCAGCACCGGCGGCCTGCACGGCGCGGCCCTGTTCGACGCCGCCGGGGTCGCGCTGGCCGTACGAGAAGACATCGGCAGGCACAACGCCGTCGACAAGGTCATCGGCTGGGCCGTCGAGCAGCGCCGCGTTCCGCTCAGCGGCACCGTGCTGCTGGTCAGTGGTCGCGCATCGTTCGAACTGACGCAGAAAGCCGTCATGGCGGGCATCCCGGTGTTGGCCGCGGTGTCGGCGCCGTCGTCGCTGGCGGTGGATCTGGCCAGCCAGTCCGGGCTGACCTTGGTCGCGTTTCTGCGCGGCGATTCGATGAACGTCTATACCCGCCCCGATCGGGTGGTGCGCTGACTGCGACCCAGCACTACGGGTCTTTCAAACCGACGTAATGGTCGCGATCCGGCTCGCGATGCAGCCATACCGTCGATCTCGACGCACGGCGCTCTCGACGCAGGGAAGGGTCAGGCTGACTTGTCGCGGCGCTCGTTGCGCTGAGGTTTGCGCGGCACGATGGTCGGCAGCACGTTGTCCTGCACGGTCTCCTTGGTGACGACCACCTTGGCGACGTCGTCGCGGCTCGGAATGTCGTACATCACGGGCAGCAGAACTTCTTCCATGATGGCGCGCAGGCCACGGGCACCGGTGCCGCGGTGGATGGCTTGATCGGCGATGGCTTCCAACGCCTCGTCGCTGAACTCCAACTCGACGCCGTCCATCTCGAACAGGCGCGTGTACTGCTTCACCAGCGCGTTCTTCGGCTTGGACAGGATCTGCACCAGCGATTCCTTGTCCAGGTTCGTCACCGAGGCCACCACGGGAAGCCGGCCGATGAACTCCGGGATCAGCCCGAACTTGATCAGGTCTTCGGGCATGACCTCGGCGAAGTGGTCCTGGGTGTCGATCTCGGCCTTCGAATGCACCTCGGCGCCGAAGCCCAAGCCGCGCTTGCCAACTCGGTCGGAGACGATCTTCTCCAATCCCGCGAACGCCCCTGCCACGATGAACAACACGTTGGTGGTGTCGATCTGGATGAACTCCTGGTGCGGATGCTTGCGTCCGCCCTGCGGGGGCACCGAGGCCTGGGTGCCCTCCAAAATCTTCAGCAACGCTTGCTGAACGCCCTCGCCGGACACGTCGCGGGTGATCGACGGGTTCTCACTCTTGCGGGCGATCTTGTCGACCTCGTCGATGTAGATGATGCCGGTCTCCGCGCGCTTGACGTCATAGTCGGCGGCCTGAATCAGCTTGAGCAGAATGTTCTCGACATCCTCGCCGACGTATCCGGCTTCGGTCAGTGCCGTCGCATCCGCTATTGCGAACGGGACATTGAGCATCTTCGCCAGCGTCTGCGCGAGATAGGTCTTGCCGCAACCGGTCGGGCCGAGCATCAGGATGTTCGACTTGGCCAGTTCGACGGGCTCGGAGCGCGAGTCGCGGGTCTTCTCCCCCGCCTGGATGCGCTTGTAGTGGTTGTAGACGGCGACCGCCAGCGTGCGCTTGGCGGTGTCCTGCCCGATGACGTAACCCTCGAGGAACTCGCGAATCTCCGCGGGCTTGGGCAGCTCATCGAGCTTTACGTCGTCCGCGTCGGCGAGTTCCTCTTCGATGATCTCGTTGCAGAGATCGATGCACTCATCGCAGATATAGACGCCCGGACCCGCAATGAGTTTCTTGACCTGCTTCTGACTCTTGCCGCAGAACGAGCACTTCAGCAGGTCGCCGCCATCTCCAATGCGTGCCATGGTGCTGAGGTCCTACTTTCGTCGCAGCCGGTGAAGCTTCTTTACTCTTAGCGCCTCGGGTGGTGAACCCGACGCTACCCGTTTGTTCCCGTAGGACGCGACCGATAAAGCCGAATCGCGTCGGTGGTATTCATCTGTGTTCGCGACAACATATCGCTTGACGACCCCCGGATCGCTTCGAACGCGCCGCCGTGTCGTTGGCGTGTCGCCGCTGTTACCGGACCGAGAGGCCGTCAGCAACCAAAGTACCCGTACTTTTCGGGAGGGTTGCTCGGCTACCGGCGCCCGGGACCGACCGGGCCAGGACCCACCGGACCCGGGCCGACGGGGCCCGGTCCCACCGGACCGACCACGCCGCCGACCCCGACGGGACCCGCCGGCCCGACGACCGGGTTCGGCGGGTTCACATAGACGGTCGCATCCACCGGCATGCATTGGACGGTGTAGACGTCCCAGTACGTTCCGGCCGGGCACGCCGGCGGCGGTGGCGGCGGTTGGGCGCTGCTGATCGCAGTCGAGCCCAATGGCATCAACACACCAACCGACGCAAGCGCCGCGGCGCCGAGCCGTACACCCGCCATCTGACCCTCCCGGTAGCCGTCGCCTGCTGTGGCTGACAGCCTGCCACTCGCGGGCGTCACCAACCTACGTTTCCGCAGGGTTGGCCGTCCGATCAGGCGGTCTGGGCGGAGAGCTTGCGGTACTCCAGAACGGTGTCGATGACGCCGTATTCCTTGGCCTCTTCGGCGGTCAGGATTTTGTCGCGGTCGGTGTCCTTGCGGATCTGTTCGGGCGTCTTGCCGGTGTGGTTGGCCAGCGTCACCTCCATCAGCGTGCGCATCCGCTCGATCTCCTTGGCCTGGATCTCCAGGTCGGAGAACTGGCCCTGGATGACGCCGGACAGCGCGGGCTGGTGGATCAGCACGCGGGCGTTCGGCAGCGCCATGCGCTTACCGGGAGTGCCCGCGGCGAGCAACACCGCCGCGGCCGAGGCGGCCTGGCCCAGGCACACCGTCTGAATGTCGGCGCGGACATACTGCATGGTGTCGTAGATCGCCATCAGCGATGTGAACGAGCCGCCGGGCGAGTTGATGTACATGGTGATGTCGCGGTCGGGATCCAACGACTCGAGCACCAGCAGCTGCGCCATGATGTCGTTCGCCGACGCATCGTCGACCTGCACGCCGAGGAAGATGATGCGCTCCTCGAAGAGCTTGTTGTACGGATTGGACTCCTTGACACCGAAGCTGGAGTGCTCGATGAATGACGGCAGGATGTAGCGGGCCTGGGGCTGCAGCCGCGGGTCGGTCTGATCGGTCATTTGTCTAGTCCTGCTCCTGGTCCTGAGCCGTTGATGCTGGCGCTGGTGATGATGTGGTCGACGAAGCCGTACTCGAGGGCTTCCTGCGCGGTGAACCAGCGGTCCCGATCGGAGTCGGCTTCGATCCGCTCGATGGGCTGCCCGGTGAACTCCGCGTTCAACCGGAACATCTCCTTCTTGATGACCGCGAACTGCTCGGCCTGGATCGCGATGTCAGCCGCACCGCCGGTGATGCCGCCGAGTGGCTGGTGCATCAGGATGCGGGCGTGCGGCAGCGCATAACGCTTGCCCTTGGTGCCGGCCGCGAGCAGGAACTCACCCATCGAGGCGGCCATGCCCATCGCATAGGTAGCGACGTCACAAGGCGCCAGCACCATGGTGTCGTACACGGCCATGCCGGCGCTGATCGAACCGCCGGGCGAGTTGATGTAGAGGTGGATGTCCTTTGTGGGGTCCTCGGCGGACAGCAGCAGAATCTGCGCGCACAGTTTGTTCGCGATGTCGTCATCGACCTGTGAGCCCAGGAAGATGATCCGCTCCGCCAGCAACCGCTCATAGACCGAGTCGACAAGGTTGAGGCCTTGTGAGGCGCCACGCATGTGGGTCACGACTGGATACCTGCTTTCTTCAAGAGCTTGATACTCACCGACACTAACCAACCCGCGAGGACACGCAGTCCCGAGACGGGCCGCGTTCGCTCACAGCGTCACTTCGCGTCGGCCGATTCTTCGTCCACTGCGGACTCGACCACGGCCGAGTCGGTGTCGGTATCGGTGCCCTCGCCGGCGGCTTCCTCGGTCTGCGCGTCGGCCCGCCCGAAGAACTCCGAGGTGTCGACGACGTTGCCGTCGGAGTCGGTGACGGTGACGCCCTCGACGATCGCGGCGAGCGCCACCCCGCGGCGCACGTCGGCGAACAGGGCGGGCAGCTGGTTGTTCTGCTGCAGCGACTGCAGTAGCTGCTGCGGCTGTAGGCCGTACTGCTGCGACATCATCACCAACCGCTCGGAGATGTCGTTCTGACCGACCTGGACGTCGAGCTTGTCGGCGACCGCGTCGACGAGCAGCTGGGTCTTGACGGCCTTCTCCGCGTTGCTGCGATTGTCGGCGTCGAACTCCTCACGGCTGCTGCCCTGGGCCTCCAAGGCTTCGGCGAACCGGGCCTCGTCATGGTCGAGACCGTGGATCGCGTTGTGCAACGCGTCGTCGATCTGCGCCTGCACCACCTTCTCCGGCAGCGGGACCTCGACCTGCTCGAGCAACGTCTCGAGCACCTTGTCGCGGATCTGCTCGGCCTGCTGGACGCGCTTGGTCCGGCGCACCTGCTCGACGAGCGACTCCTTGAGTTCGGCAATGGTGTCGAATTCGCTTGCCAGCTGGGCGAACTCGTCGTCGGGCTCGGGCAGCTCGCGCTCCTTGACCGACTTGACGGTGACCGTCACCTGCGCGTCCTTGCCGGCGTGCTCACCGGCGGCCAGCGTGGTGGTGAAGACCCGCGTCTCGCCCTCCTTGAGACCCACGATCGCCTCGTCGAGGCCGTCGACGAGCTGACCCGAGCCGACCTCATGGGACAGCCCCTCGGTGGCGGCCTCGGGCAGTTCCTTGCCGTCCACGGTGGCCGAGAGATCGATCGAGACGAAGTCGCCGTTCTCGGCGGCGCGCTCCACACCCTTGAGCGTGCCGAACCGCGCGCGCAGCGTCTGCAGTTCGGCGTCGACCTCGTCATCGGCGACCTCGATCGCGTCGACGGTGACGTTCAACGCGGACAGCTCGGGCAGTTCGACCTCGGGCCGGATGTCGACCTCGGCGGTGAAGGTGAGGTCTTCCCCGTACTCCTTCTTGGTGATCTCGATCTCCGGCTGACCCAGCGGTTGCACCTCGGAACTGGTCACCGCCTCGCTGTAGCGGCCGGGCAGCGCATCGCTGACGACCTGGTCGAGCATCGCCTCGCGGCCGACGCGGGCTTCGAGCAGCTTGCGCGGCGCCTTGCCGGGCCGGAAGCCCGGCAGCCGCACCTGCTTGGCCAGCTGGGCGAACGCACGGTCGAAGTCCGGCTCGAGCTCGGTGAAGGGCACCTCCACGTTGATGCGAACCCGGGTCGGGCTCAACTTCTCGACGGTGCTCTTCACGATCTGCTCCTCATTATTCTGGGTTGATCCGGTGTTCGTCGGTGTTGCAGTCGGGGTGACAGGATTTGAACCTGCGGCCTTCCGCTCCCAAAGCGGATGCGCTACCAAGCTGCGCTACACCCCGTGCTCTGTTCTGCGCGCAAGCGCTCATGGATGCGCCTGCGCGGGCGTCCCGCCAAAACACGGAACGACCACGCGAGATACTACGGGCTGGACACGCGAAGCCTTCAATTGGATTTGGTTTGGCTGCCGCCGGTACGATCTGGTCTTGCTGTACACGCGGGCGTAGCTCAATGGTAGAGCCCTAGTCTTCCAAACTAGCTACGCGGGTTCGATTCCCGTCGCCCGCTCCACAGGTCACGGTCCGCGTCGGCACGCGGGTGTCGGGCCGCAATCGACCGCACCAATCGCCGGTTCCCCGCGGCGAATCCCACTAAGCTTCGATAAGTCGACTTACGGGTATTCAATGGGTTGACCTGTACCCTTTGGCCACTTTGGCCATAAGTTCACTTACGGGGGTATATCGAGTGGATGCCGCGACGGGCCGTGCTCCGGTGCATGTCGGCTTGATTCCCGACGGGTTGCGTCGGTGGTCGAGCAGCCACGGTGTGACGCTGACCGAGGCTTATCTACGCGGCGCGGACAAGGTCATCGACATCCTGCAGGCGCTACGCCGAAACAACGTGCGCACAGTGACGGTGTACAACTTGAGCCGAGCCAATCTCGCACGAGGCCGAGCCGAACTGGAACCCGTCTACAACGCCTCCGTCTACTTTCTGAAGACGCTTCCCGCGCACTTCGACCCCGCGCGTTGCACCGTGCGGCTGTACGGCGATCGCGATCTGCTACCCGAGGAGTATGTTGCGGCGGCCGCACACGCGGAATCCGCCATGCACGGCGACCAGTTCCGGATCAACGTCCTCGCGGCCTACGACGCGGACGACGAACTGCGGTGCGCGCATCGGCGGGCCCTGCGGGAGGGCGGTGAGATCCGCGATGCGTTCGACATCGAAGACGTCGACCTGGTCATCCGGACCTCCCCCGAGCCGCTACTGAGCGGGTTCCTGCCGATGCAGACCCAATACGCACAGCTGCGGTTCTTGACGACACCACTCAACGAACTCGACGAGCGGCACATCGACGCCATCGTCGACGACTTCCGGCGCTCGCCGCAGCTGCGGGGCAGGTAGGTCGGCGATGGATACCACCGGGCGCCCGTTGATCATCGGTGCCGGGCCCGCCGGCCTCACCGCCGCGCTGGAACTGGCGAAAAACGGGGTCACCGCCCAGGTGTACGAAGCGTCGGGCAACGTCGGGGGTCTGGCGCGCACTCCGGCTGAGGACGGGTTTCGCATCGACCCGGGTGGTCACCGGTTCTTCACCAAGGATGACGAGATCCTCGAGCTCTGGCGATCCCTGCTTCCGGCCGACCAGTGGCTCTCGGTGCGCAGACGGTCCGCCATGCTCGTCGACGGACAGTACGTGCCTTACCCGCTTCTCGGCCGAAAACTGTTGACGCAGTTGGGCTATCGGCGTGGCGCCCGAGGTCTTGGCAGCTTGCTGTGGTCACGACTGCGGCTTGGAACCCGTTCGCTGGACGACGCGACCACCTTCCGCGAATGGGGCGTGCACCAGTTCGGCGACTATTGGTACCGCATGTTCTTCGACGGCTACGTCCGCAAGACGTGGCTCGCGGATCCTGGTGAGCTCACCAGCGATTGGGCGGAGCAGCGCATCAAGCCGATCATCTGGGGCGCCGGCGAGGTCGGACCCGACGCGTTTCTCTATCCCCGCCGCGGGCCCGGGCAGCTCTGGGACGCCGCGGCGGCGGCCCTAACGGATCTCGGCGTCGCGCCGACCCTGCACTCGCCGGTGACCAAGGTGAGGTTCGACGGCAGGGGGTGGACGCTGGACCTCCCCGACGGGCGAACTGCGGCCGGTGACGCCGTCTTCTCGAGCATGCCGTTGCAGACGTTGGTGAGCGCCCTGGAACCCGCTCCCCCGCAACATATTCGAGCGGCTGCCGCAGCCCTGAAGCATCGTGGGCTGATCACGGTCGCGGTCGCCCTGGGCAAGCGCTATGACCTTCCCTTCAACTGGGTGTACACGCCCGGCGACGACGTGCGGGTGGGACGGGTACAGAACTACCGCCGCTGGTCTGACGAACTCACTCCGCCCGGCTGGGACGGGACGTATCTGGGCTTCGAGTACTTCGTCAACGCGGGCTCCGAACTCTGGGCCACCGGCGATGAGCACCTCGCCGACATGGTCGAACGAGACTTGCGCGCTCTGGGTCTCGACCCCTCCACGATCGAGCGGATCATGGTCGTTCGCTCGAAGTTCGCCTACCCGATCCACGACCCGGTGATGGACCACAGCGTCGCCCGGATCCGCGACTACCTACGTACGCACTACCCGTCGTTGCACCCGATCGGACGCAACGGCATGCATCGTTACGACAACCAGGACCACGCCATGCTGAGCGCGATGCACAGCGTGAAGCGGTATTTCGGTGAGAGTGTGGATCCGTGGCGGGTCAACACGGACCGCCGCTACCACGAGTCGGGTCTGCTGAACGTCTGACCGACGACAACCACCTACCCTCACTCCTCCGTCGGTCGCAGCACCGCCAGCACGGTCAGAATCATGATTTTGAAGTCCAGCAGAAGCGACCAGTTCTCGATGTAATAGTTGTCGAATTCGGCCCGGTCGGCGATCGAGGTCTGCCCGCGAAGGCCGTGCACCTGCGCCCAACCCGTGATGCCTGCCTGCACCCTGTGCCGGTCGCCGTAGCGCCGTATCTGCATCTCGAACAAGTCGACGAATTCGGGCCGCTCGGGCCGCGGACCCACCAGCGTCATGTCCCCGCGCACCACGTTGAGCAGTTGAGGCAGTTCGTCCAACGAAGCCTTGCGCATGAACTTGCCGATCGCGGTGCGCCGATCGTCGCCTTCCACACCGCCGGGCGCCGAACCCGACTTCAGCTCGAACGCCTCGTTGGCCGGGCCGACGGTTCGCATGCTGCGGAACTTGAGACATTCGAAGACTTTGCCGTCACGGCCGACGCGCTCCTGACGGAAGAAGACCGGACCCGGGGAGCTGAGCTTGACCAACGCCGCGAGCGTGAGGAACAGCGGCGAGATGACGAGCAGCGCCAGCGCGGCGAGCGTGCGTCCCAACGCGTGCTTGACGGCAAACTGCCAACCCTTCGGATCAACATGGGTGAGCACCATCAGCGGTATGCCGCCGAGGTGTTCGACGTATGCGCCACCGCCGACCGCGTCCATCAGCCGTGGCACTACGCATATCCGCAAGCCCAGCCGCTGCGCCACCTGAGCGGTGTGCGCCAACTCCTCGTCAGAAACCGCCGACGGCGCCACGATGAGCTCTACCGCGCCGGTGGCTCGCACGGCGACCTCGAGGTTCTCCGTGGATCCGAAATAGGGCACATCGCTCGCGGCCGGTGGCGGTTCACCGTCCAGTACGCCGACCGGGTGTAAACCGTATTCGGGGAGCTGACGCATCCGCACGATCAGTTGATCGACGATCGGACCGGAGCCGATGATCAGCGCCGATGTCCCGAAGCGGTGCTTGCGCCTCAGATAACGCTGGGCCAGGGACCTGGTCAGACGCACCGCAGGCACCAGGATGGCTGCGCAGACCCAGATCCGGATGACCACCTCGCTCGGGCGGACGTACTCTCCGATCACCAGCCCCGGCTGGAATTGCGGCACGAGCAGCAAGAGCACGGTCAGCGTCGCCAGCGACGCCACCGCCACCGAGGTTTCGACCGGTTCGAAGTCGTCGAGAAATCCGTGGCCGAGCTTGCGCTTGTACATCGACCGGGTCTGCATGACCGCCAGGAGGATGGCTATGAAGATCCACGAGTAGGCGGCGATGTTTCGGTCGCCGACGGGGCCGGGGGTCAACCAGAGCGCCAGCGCCACCGCCCAGGCCGCGGCCCAGATGTCGAGCACCACGGTCAGCGCCACATACCCCGACTCGGCCCGCAGCGTTTCGACCCAACGGGGGGAGGTCTTGGCGGCACCGGACGGTGGGGGCACGGCCGTCAATCGCGGCGTCGAGTTGCGGAGCGCAGAAGATGAGTTACGAGTCGACGCGTCGACGCCTGGCTGCATGCTCTCCTCGCACGGATTTCGGCGACTGTGTGCCGCGTTCGGATCGTTGCCAGTCTAAAGAGGTCGCAGACAAATAGCAGACGAATACGCGTACGGCAACGGCACTTCCGTTGCTGTCAATTATTTCTCCGGTCCGAAGATCCGCTCTGCGGCGAGCGCAGCAAAGTCTCTGAGGACCTGGACGTGCCCGGTGGTCCAGAGCCGCGGCTTGGTGTCGTAGACGCACAGCGTCCCGATCGCGTTGCCGGCGGTATTCATCAGAGGGATCCCGAGATAGGCGACCATCGTGCCGTCCCGCACCGCCGGATGGTTCTTGAAGATCGGGTCGATCCGCGCATCCTCCAGAACGAGCGCCGCGCCGTTGGCGACCGCGTACTGACACATCGATCGCTCGAGTGGTGTCTGTCTTTCCTCGGGCGAGGTGTGCTGCGCGCCGGCGACACTCTTGAAGAACTGGCGGTCGACGTCTACGAGACTCACCAACGCGAACGGCGCGTCGAGCGCGCTGGCGGCCGCACGCGTGATGCGGTCGTAAACCTCTTCGCGCGGAGAGTCCAGCAGCCCGGTCCGGTGTAGAGCAGCCAATCGGTCCGGGTCGTTGATCTGCGCCGACACGTCGGGCATAGAGGTCGTGGCAAACACCCCGACGTCGGAGAGGTGGGCCAGCAATTCATTGATGGACGGGTGCTGGGCGAACCGCAGGTTCGCCACCATCTGCGTTGCCACCGCACGCGCCACGAAGGTGTCGACGTCCTCGCCGGCATCGCGTGCACATTCTTCGAGCAGACCGTTGAGGAAGTCGTCGAACCCGCGCACCCACTCCGTCACCCGGGTAACGGTACGCAGTTCGCGTGGTCTGCGCCCGACACGTCGAAATCTGGAGGTCCCGCGAGGCCAGCGGACCGATTCGCAGCCTGAACTCGGGTGTTTTCCGCCGGTACGCTGGACGCCATGAACGGCGTACTGCTCGTCCTCGTCGTCCTGGTCATCGTCGCTCTCGGCGTGGTTGCGTACGCGGCGATGCGGGCTTCGGACCGACGCAACACCGCCACATTGGAAGACGCGAAAGCCGACGCGCGTCGCGTCATCGAACGCCTCGGCGGCCAGGTGATCAACTTGACCGGCACCGACGAGGCGTCGAAACAGGCCTTGGCCGACGCATCCGAGCGCTACACCGCCGCCGGGTCGCAGATCGAGCAGGCCAACACCGCCAAACAAGCGCTGCTCGCCAAGGAGAGTGCGCTCGAAGGCCTCTATTACGTGCGCGCCGCGCGCATCGCGATGAACATGGATCCCGGGCCCGAACTCGAGACACTGGCCGGCCAACGGTCGGCCGGCACGGTGACCGAGGACCGCAAGGTCAACTTCGAGGGCCGCGACATCGAGGCGTCGCCGACGCCGTCCGAGCGCACCCCGAACTACTACCCCGGCGGCCGTGTCGCCGGGCGTCCCGTTCCGGCGGGTTGGTACTCGGAGCCGTGGTGGAAGCCCGCGCTGGTCGCCGGCGCCTGGGGTCTGGGCTCGGTGCTGCTGTTCGACGCCCTGTTCTCGGGGATGCACGGCAGCGGCTACGAACAGGGTCAGGGCGGCGGCGATTTCGGCGGTGACGGCAGCGGTTGGGGCGGTGACGGCGGCGACTGGGGTGGCGCCGACATCGGCGGCGGGTTCGGCGATTTCGGCGGCTTCTGAATCGCAAGCGATGAATCGCAGGGACTACAACCTGCTCTCCAGCCGCGCGGAGACCCCGGCCTCCTGTAGGTCGAGCCGTTCGAGCATCGCCCGCACCGCCTCGTCCTCGATGCGTCCGGCATCGCGTTCGGCGATCAGCGCCGCCCGCTGGCCGGCCAGCACGTCGCGGTAGAGCGCCGAGAACACCTCGGAACGTTGAGTGTGCGCCTCCGGGTCGGGGATTTCGTCGGTGGCCTTCGCGCGTCGGGCGATGATCGCCTCGATCTCCGCGACCACTTGCGGGCTCAGGTTCTTCGGCGGGTCGGCGCGAAACTGGGACAGCACCCGCTCGGCGGCGTCGTTCGCGACGCGCTCGCCCTTGAGTTCCTCTTCGCGGGCGGCGGCGTCCTCGTCGGAGAACCGCGACAGGCGCAGTCGCCGGATCAGCGGCGGCAACGTCGCACCCTGGAGTAACAGCGTGCCGACGCTGACCACGAACGCGATGGCCTGGATGGTGGCCCGTTCCGGGAACGGCTCGCCGGTGACCGTCGTCGCCGGAATGGCAGCTGCGGCAGCCAAAGTCACCACGCCGCGCATACCGGTCCACGACACCACCACGTTCTCCCGCCAGGAAAGTGACCGCTGGTCGATGCGTGAGCGCCACCTGCGCGCCGGCCCGTCGCGCCGCCGCGTCCGGCGAGCACCGGGAGTGGGTACGGGGGCGCTCAACCGGGTCTCGACGTGTTGGGACAGTTTGTTGCGCCCGAAGATGGCGAAGACCGACAGCGGCCGGATCACCAGCACGATGAGCAGTACGACCGCCGACGCGATCGCGACCTCAGCCAGCGACTCGTGCGCGTCCCGCAGATCCTGCAGAACGAAGCGCAGGTGCAACCCGATGTAGGCGAATACGAACGCCTCGAGCAGCACGTCGACGGAGTTCCACACGTAGCGTTCCTGCAGCCGGGTCTGGTAGCCGGCGGCCAGTGTCCCGTTGGCCACCACGAAACCCGCGGCCACGACAGCCAGCACGCCGGAGGCGTGCAGTTCCTCGGCGGCGATGAACGCCGCGAACGGCACCAGCAGGCCCTGTACGGTCTCGAGCCCCGGATTGGCCAGGCGCCTGCGGATCCACAGCGTCACATAGCCGAGCAGGGCGCCGACGACGGGCCCGACGATCGCGCTGTAGCCGAACAGCAGGAACGGATTGTGGATGAAGATGTGCCCTCCGGTGACCTGCACCACCGCGATCGAGAAGAGCGCCAGCGCGGCGGCGTCGTTGATCAGGCTCTCCCCTGTGAGGATCGCCATCACCCGTTTCGGCAGGCCGAGTTTGCGCCCCACCGCCACCGCGGTCACCGCGTCCGGCGGCGCGACGATCGCTCCCAGCACCAGCGCCGTCGCGAATGACAGCGGCACGACCACGATCCACGACGCGATGGCCGCGACTGCGAACGCCGTCACCACGACCAGGCCGATGCCCAGGCCCAGGATCGGCCGGATGTTGCGCAGGAACGTCGGGAAGGAGAAGTTCAGCGCAGCCGAGTACAGCAGCGGCGGCAAGACCACCGTCAACAGGATGTGCGAATCGAGTTCGGGGGGCTCGAACTCCGGCAGGAACGAGACCAAGCCGCCGATGACGACTATGACCAGGGCCGGTTCGAGCCCACGCCGATGCGCGACCGCGGTCACGACGATTGCTCCGACGACGACGAGGATCAACTCCACCCGCCGATTGTCGCCGACCCTCGACGCCTACGTCTGGCAGGTCGGGCACCAGAACAGGTTGCGCCCCTCCATCACCTCGGTGCGGATCTCGGTTCCACATATCCGGCACGGTTCACCTGCGCGCCGGTACACATAGGTGCGGGGACGGCCAGGCCCGTACGACGGCAGCCCGTGGTCGTCCTCGCGACGGATGGTGTGAATTTTGCCGCGGCGCAACCCGATTCGCATGAGCGCGACCAGGTCGGTCCACATCGCGTCGAACTCGTCGTCCCCGATGCGCGTACCTGGCCGGTGCGGGTCGATGCGATGCCGGAACAGCAGCTCGCTGCGGTACACGTTGCCCACCCCGGCGATCACCGACTGATCCATTAGCAGCGCGCCGATCGGCCTGCGCGACTTGCGGATTCGCGCCCACGCCAGCGACGCGTCGGCGTCCCGGCGCAGCGGATCGGGGCCGAGCCTGCCAATCACGTCGGCGATCTCCGGTTCGGCGAGCAGCTCGCAAACCGTCGGGCCCCGCAGGTCGGTGCCGTACTCGGCGCCGATCATCCGCATCCGCACCTGCCCGACCGGCGGCGGCGGCGTCGTTTCCACACCCAGCGGCCACTCGGTGAACGTGCCGTACAGACCCAGATGGACGTGCACCACCCGGCCGCCCTCGTAGTGATGGAACAGATGCTTACCCCACGCGGTGGCTTTCTTGAGCACCCGCCCGTCGACCGCGGCGGCACCGTCGACGAACCTGCCCTGCGGGCTCGACACCAGCACCGGCGCGCGAGCGTAGCGACGCTGGTGCAGCCGGGCCAACCGGTGCAGCGTGTGGCCCTCGGGCATCCCTAGGCGCCGGGCACGGGAGGCGCGACGTGGGTGCGCTCGTACTCGGCGAGGATGTCGATACGGCGTTGGTGCCGTTGCGCTTCCGACCACTGGGTGCTCAAGAACGCGTCGACGATCGCCAAGGCTTCGTCCACGGTGTGCATCCGTCCGCCGATGCCGATCAGCTGCGCGTTGTTGTGTTCGCGCGCCAGCTGCGCCGTCTCGACGCTCCACGCCAGCGCACACCGTGCGCCGGGGACCTTGTTGGCCGCGATCTGCTCGCCGTTGCCCGAACCGCCGAGCACGATGCCGAGGCTGCCCGGATCGGCCACCGTCTTCTCCGCGGCGGCGATGCAGAACGCCGGGTAGTCGTCGTCGGGATCGTTGACGAACGCGCCGCAGTCGATCGGTTCATGGCCGGTGCTGCGCAGGTGCTCGATGATGGCCTGCTTGAGGTCGAAGCCGGCGTGATCGGCTCCCAGGTAGACGCGCATGGCGGTCATTGTGGCAGACGCCGTCCACGGCGCCCGAGGGTCGCGATCAATCGAACTGCGGCGACTCGGTCCTGCTGCGCTTGAGCTCCCAGAAGTGCGGATAGGACGCGAACGTCACCGAGGCGTCCCACAGCTTGCCGGCCTGTTCACCGCGCGGGATGCGAGACAGCACGGGCCCGAAGAACGCGACGCCGTTGACGTGGATGGTCGGGGTGCCGACGTCTTCGCCGACGGCGTCCATACCTTCGTGGTGGCTCTTGCGCAGCGCCTCGTCGTACTTGTCGGTGGCGGCGGCCTCGGCGAGTTCGGCGGGCAGCCCCACCTGGGCCAGCGACTCGGAGATCACCACATCGAAGTCCTGGTTGCCCTGGTTGTGGATCCGGGTGCCCATGGCGGTGTACAGCGGCGCGAGAACCTGGCGGCCCTCGGCCTGTTCGGCGGCGATGGCCACGCGCACCGGACCCCACGCCTTCTTCATCGCCTCCTGGTACTCCTCAGGCAGGTCACGTCCCTCGTTGAGCACCGCAAGGCTCATCACCCGGAAGTTCACCGTGATGTCGCGGACCTTCTCGACTTCGAGGATCCAGCGCGACGTGATCCAGCACCACGGGCACAGCGGATCGAACCAGAGATCGGCGACCGCAGCCGAACGGCCGACGGCATCGGGTGCAGGTTTCTCGGACATGACGGATCCTTCCGGCGCGGGGTGGGCAGACGTCCAATTCTGCCAACCGTGGTCGCACGCGCAGTGTTCCCCGGCGCCCATAGCGCTACGCGTGGCGCACCGCGAAATGAGAAACGCCTAAGAGTGCCAACGGTGACCAAACCGTGTTCCCGATGTGACCAATGTGAAGAATCGTTACCGAAGTGAACAAACATGTTGATCTTCGCGTATGCGCTGTGACGCTGGGGGTGGGTCTGGCCGCGGTCGCGACCACGGTCGCCGCGCCGGCCCAGGCTGATACGACCGACGACTCCTTCCTGGCCGCGCTTCGCGGCGCGGGTGTCGCGGTCGACAATCCCGCGGACATGGTGGCGCTCGGCGAATCGGTCTGCCCACTGCTCGTCGAACCGGGCAAGAACGTCGCAAAGGTGTACACGCGGGTCGCCGACAGCGGCATCCCGCCGGACATCGCCGCGTTCTTCACCGGCATCGCGATCACTACCTACTGCCCGCAGATGCTGGCGTCGGTCGGTAACGGCACGGTGCTGGACTGGCTGCCCGCGGCGCGCGTGATCCCGGGCCTGTAGCACGCGGGCGACGGCGCAGCTCGGCCTATAGGTTGGTCGGGTGGCACTTCCCAACCTGACTCGCGACCAAGCCGTCGAACGCGCCGCGCTGGTCACCGTCGACAACTACCGCATCGTGCTGGACCTCACCGACGGCGGCGGCAAGCCCGGCCGGGGCACGTTCCACTCGACGACGACCGTCGAGTTCGACGCCCTCCCCGGCGCCGACACCTATATCGACATCGCGGCCGACACCATCCACAGCGCGACTCTCAACGGTCGCGACATCGACGTGTCGGGCTACGACGAATCGACCGGGATCCCGCTGGAGGGCCTGGCCGCCCACAACGTCGTCGTCGTCGACGCCGATTGCCGGTACTCCAACACCGGCGAAGGTCTGCACCGGTTCGTCGACCCGGTCGACGACGAGGTGTATCTGTACTCGCAGTTCGAAACCGCCGACGCCAAGCGGATGTTCGCGTGCTTCGACCAACCGGACCTGAAGGCGGCCTTCGACGTCACGGTGACCGCACCGCCGCACTGGGAGGTCGTATCCAACGGCGCCACCGTCAGCGTCCTAGACGAGGGAGCGGCCAAACGCCACACGTTTGCCGCCACTCCCCGTATGAGCACCTACCTGGTGGCCCTGATCGCGGGGCCGTATGCGCGCTGGGACGACGTCTACAGCGACGACCACGGCGACATCCCGCTAGGGCTGTTCTGCCGAAAGTCACTGGCCGAACACATGGACGCCGAGCGGCTGTTCACCGAAACCAAACAGGGTTTCGGCTTCTACCACAACAACTTCGGCGTCCCGTACGCCTTCGGCAAGTACGACCAGTTGTTCGTGCCGGAGTTCAACGCCGGCGCGATGGAGAACGCCGGCGCGGTGACCTTCCTCGAGGACTACGTCTTCCGCAGCAAGGTGACGCGAGCGTCCTACGAGCGTCGCGCCGAGACCGTCCTGCACGAGATGGCGCACATGTGGTTCGGCGACCTGGTCACCATGGCTTGGTGGGATGACCTGTGGCTCAACGAGTCCTTCGCCACGTTCGCCTCGGTGCTGTGTCAGGCCGAAGCCACCGAGTACACCGAGGCGTGGACGACGTTCGCGAATGTGGAGAAGTCGTGGGCCTATCGGCAGGACCAACTACCGTCCACGCACCCTGTCGCCGCAGACATTCCGGACCTGGCCGCTGTCGAGGTGAATTTCGACGGGATCACCTACGCCAAGGGCGCCAGCGTGCTCAAGCAGCTGGTCGCGTACGTCGGCGAAGAAGAATTCCTGTCCGGCCTGCGCGACTACTTCCGGGACCACGCGTTCGGCAACGCCACGTTCGGCGATCTGCTGGGCGCACTGGAGAAGGCGTCGGGCCGCGACCTTTCGGGCTGGGGCCGCCAGTGGCTCAAGACGACCGGCCTCAACACTTTGCGGCCCTCGTTCGACCTTGATGCCGACGGACGGTTCACCCGGTTCGCCATCGACCAGAGCGGCGCGGCGCCGGGCGCCGGGGAGACCCGGGTGCACAGACTTGCGGTCGGGGTCTACGACGACGACGGCTCCGGCAAGTTGGTGCGAGTGCACCGCGAAGAGCTCGATATCGACGGCTCCACAACGGAAGTACCGGCTTTACAGGGTGTCTCGCGCGGCAAGCTGATCCTCGTCAACGACGACGACCTGACGTACTGCTCGTTGCGACTGGACCCGGACTCGCTGCAGACGGTGCTCACCCGTATCGCCGATATCGCCGAACCGCTCCCCCGCACCCTGGCGTGGTCGGCGGCGTGGGAGATGACCCGGGAGGCCGAACTGAAGGCCCGCGACTTCGTGTCGCTGGTGTGTGGTGGCGTGCACGCCGAGACGGAAGTCGGTGTGCTGCAACGACTGCTGCTGCAGGCGCAGACCGCGTTGAACTCCTACGCCGATCCCGAGTGGGCGTTGTCGCAGGGCTGGCCGGAGTTCGCCGACCGGCTGCTGGAATTGGCCCGCGGTGCGGCTTCTGGCTCTGATCACCAACTGGCGTACGTCAACGCGCTGTGCGGGTCAGTGCTCAGCGCACGTCACACCGAGGTGCTCTCGGCCCTGCTGGACACCGATCCCGCGGCCAAGGGGTTGCCCGGTCTCGTTGTCGACACCGACCTGCGGTGGCGGATCGTCACCGCCCTGGCCGCGGCGGGCGTTGTCGATTCCGCCGGTGCGGCAACGCCGTTCATCGACGGTGAGGCACAGCGCGATCCGACCGCGGCGGGTAAGCGGCACGCGGCGGCGGCCGCGGCGGCGCGGCCCGACCTGGCGGTGAAGGAAGCGGCGTGGGAACAGGTCATCGAAGACGACACGCTCGCCAACATCACCGCGCGGTCGATCATCGGCGGCTTCGTTCGGCCGGGTCAGCATGAGTTGCTCGCGACGTTCCGGGAGCGCTACTTCGGCGCGATCTCGGGTGTGTGGCAACGGCGGTCAAGCGAAGTCGCCCAGACAGTCGTGATCGGGCTGTACCCCGGGTGGGACATCAGTGCGGACGGCCTGGCCGCCGCCGATAGGTTCCTCGCCGACCCCGACGTGCCGCCTCCGCTGCGTCGTCTGGTCGTCGAGGGCCGCGCAGGCGTGGAACGCGCCCTGCGCGCCCGCACCCGCGACACCGGCTAGCGTCGGTTGGCGCGAGGCTGCCCACTTCCTGCGCGAGGGACCGTGTCGGTACGCAACACGCCGCTCTCTTGCGGCATTTTGCGGTCGGTGGCGCGGCATGCTGAGCCCCGTGGCGGTCAGCAGAAGTCGGCGGGCCCGGGCGGCTCGCAAGCGCAAGCGTCGACTCGCCGCCGTCGACCACGACCTGACGGTGGCCCAGTGGCAAGCCCTGAAAGATGCGTGGAAGGGCTGCGCCTACTGCGGCGCGACGGATCGGGCCCTCCAGCGCGACTGCGTCATGGCGATCAGCAGAGGCGGCCGCTACACCATCGAAAACGTCGTGCCGGCCTGCGCGTCGTGCAACACCAGCAAATGCAACGACGAGGTCACCGGGTGGCTGCGGCGCAAGCGCCTCGACGAACGTCGGTTCCTCGAGCGCTACGTCGAGATCCGCGCCGCGCTCGCGGCGAGAGGGGTCAGGCGCGAGGGGTGACGCCTGAGCTCATCACCCGCACCGCGCTGATCAGCCCGTCGATCAGGTTGCCGTCCTTGAACGACGCGGCCGCGGCCGACACACCCAGCGGTGCGGACTCTTCGATGCCCCGCCCCTTGACATCGGCGCCATAGACGACCTCGATCACGCGCTGATTCGGCGAAACCGCCAACAGCACCGCATTGTTGGGCGTCGGCACCTGCTCGAGGACTCCGCGGGCAGTGGCCGCGGTGTCGGCGCCGAGGTCACCGATGTAGACGGCGAACCGGGCCTTGGCGGCGCGGGAGCCGTACTTGAGCGCGTCGTCGAGGAAGACCAGGTCCTTGGTCGGGAAGGGGTAGTTCAGCGACAGCTCACCGGGCTGCGTGATGCCGGAGATCCGGCCGCTGGAGGTGACGACCCACCCCACCGGCAGATCCGCGTGCTCGAGCGCGGTCCGGTCGCCAGTCACCACGACGTCACCACTTGCCACTTGCGCCGCCTCCAATCGTCACGGGGTGCGAACCGTGGCCGGCCGAATGACCATGGTCGGCCGGTTCGTCGGCCGCCCACAGGATCGGCGAATGCGTCCACTGTTCGGACATTTTGTAGGTCGCCGGATGCGGGCCCTTGCGGTTCTTGCCGACGCCCCAGATGAGCAGGGCAAGCACGGCCGTCAGCCCGAGCGGCACCAGGATCAGAAGCGCGTGTGTCAGTGTGGTGCTCACGTCGCAAACGGTATACCAGCCGCGGTTACGCCGCGCCTTCGCCTAGATATCGGACCCATGCCGGGTCGAGTTCCTTCACGCTCGACAGCAGCCGCCAGTGCTGACCCTTCGGCGGCAGCGGCATCGTGCGCAGCGCCCATCCCAGTTCGGTGAGCAGCCGGTCGGCCTTGCGGTGGTTGCATGTCGAGCAGGCTGCCACGCAGTTCTCCCAGGTGTGGGCTCCCCCACGGCTGCGCGGGACCACGTGGTCGACCGTGTCGGCCTTGCCTCCGCAGTAGGCGCAGCGGAACCGGTCCCGGTGCATGAGCGCCGCGCGCGTCATCGGGATGCGGGCCCGATACGGCACCCGCACGTAGGACCGCAGCCGGATCACCGACGGCACCACGATCGACCGGGTCGCGGAGTGGATCACCGGCCCGCTCGGGTCGTCGTGCACGACGTCGGCTTTGCCGCACATCAGCATGATGACCGCCCGCCGCATGGGCAGAGCGGTCAACGGTTCGTAGGTGGAGTTCAGCAGAAGGACGCGGCGGCGGCCCCAGATCGAGGCCTCGGTGGTACTCGGCGGATGGATGTCGACGCTGCGTAAGACGCGTGCTTGTGCGCCCGGTACCGGCTCGGCCAGGCCGGTCGCGGCACCCTGATGCCGCTGGCCAGCCCTTCTGGACGGGCCTTTCCTGCGATGCGCCATACGTCCTCCGAGAAGACAGTTCACCATGGATTCCTGTGAATCGCACGACAATTCTTCACGTGTTCGCAGGTCATCCGGGTGAACATCGGGTGGCGCGACCGGCTGACCAGCCCAATCCAGCAACAGTGAACAATGGGGGCGTGACACAGCCACAGGGGTCGTTCTACGACGAAGTCGGTGGCCACGAGACGTTCCGCGCGATCGTGGCGCGGTTCTACGAGTTGGTCCGCGAGGATGAGATTTTGCGTCCGCTTTATCCCGAGGAGGACTTCGAGGGCGCCGAGGTGCGGCTGCGAATGTTCCTCGAACAGTACTGGGGCGGCCCGCGCACCTACTCCGACCAACGGGGGCATCCGCGGCTGCGAATGCGCCACGTGCCGTTTCGGATCGGCTACCTCGAGCGTGACGCCTGGCTGCGCTGTATGCACACCGCAATCGCGGGCATCGACTCGCAGACGCTCGACGACGAGCACCGCAAGGAGCTGCTGGCCTATCTGGAGATGGCCGCCGACTCGATGGTCAACTCGCCGTTCTGATGACGGGTCCCTGGTGGTCGCATGCGGTCTTCTACCAGGTGTATCCACGCTCGTTCAGCGACAGCAACGGTGACGGTGTCGGAGACCTCGACGGCGTGACCGCCCGCCTGGGCCACCTCGAGGCGCTGGGCGTCGACGCGATCTGGCTCAACCCGGTGATGGTCTCGCCGATGGCCGACAACGGCTACGACGTGGCCGACCCGCGCGACGTCGACCCGCTGTTCGGTGACCTGGCCGCGCTGGACCGGCTCATCGACGCCGCGCACGCCCTGGGCATGAAGGTGACGATGGATCTGGTGCCCAACCACACCAGCTCCGCCCACCCGTGGTTTCAGGCGGCGCTTGCGGCGAGCCCGGGCAGCGACCAGCGCGAGCGCTACATCTTCCGCGACGGCACCGGGCCCGGCGGAGACCGGCCGCCGAACAACTGGCTGTCGATCTTCGGCGGACCCGCCTGGACGCGGGTGACCGAGGCCGACGGCAACCCCGGCCAGTGGTATCTGCATCTGTTCGACGCCGAGCAGCCCGACCTCAACTGGGACAACCCGGAAGTCTTCGACGACCTCGAGCAGACCTTGCGGTTCTGGCTCGACCGCGGCATCGACGGCTTCCGCATCGACGTGGCGCACGGCATGGCGAAGCCACCGGGACTGCCCGACATGGCCATTCGGCGACGCGAGATGTTGCTGGCCGAGATGGACGACGATCCGCGGTTCAACAACGAGGGCGTGCACGAGATCCACCGCCGGATTCGGAGGGTGTTCGACGACTATCCGGAAGCCGTTGCGATCGGCGAGGTCTGGGTCTACGACAATGAACAGTTCGCCCGCTACGTGCGGCCCGACGAACTGCACCTGGGCTTCAACTTTCGGCTGCTGCGCGCACGGTTCGATGCCGCCGAAATCCGTGAGGCGATCCAAAACTCCATGACGGCGGTGGAATTCGTCGGCGCCGCTCCGACCTGGACGCTGGCCAACCACGACGTCGAACGCGAGCCGACCCGCTACGGCGGTGGCAGCACCGGATTGGCACGGGCCAGGGCGATGGCACTGGTCATGCTCGCACTGCCCGGCGCGGTATTCGTCTACAACGGTGAGGAACTCGGCCTGCCCAACGTCGACCTACCGGACGAGGCGCTGCGGGATCCGGTGTGGGAGCGGTCCGGCCACACGCGGCGCGGACGCGACGGCAGCCGGGTTCCGATGCCGTGGGAGGGCCAGGCTCCCCCGTTCGGCTTCTCCGACAACGCCGACACCTGGTTGCCGATCCCGCCGGAGTGGGCTGCGCTGACCGTCGAGAAGCAGTTGGTCGATCCAGCGTCGACGCTGGCCTTCTTCCGACAGGCAATCGAACTGCGTTCGCGTCGTGCGGAATTCGTTGGAGCTTCGGTCGAATGGATCGACGCTCCCGCCGACAGCCTGGTATTTCACCGTCGTGGCGGGTTGGTGTGCGTACTCAATGCGGGCAGCCGGCCGATACCGCTGCCGGAGGGGCAACTGCTGTTGGCCAGCGGTGCGATTTCGGACGGTGCGCTGCCGCCCGACACCGCGGCCTGGCTCGTGTAGTCAGCCGGCCACGCGGGGAGAAAAGTCAGCGCAGGACGACGGCGGGGTCGCCACGGCGGCGGTACACCGAACCGAACCGGGCGTCGATACGCAGCCACGTCGGGGAAACGCGCACCCTGACGATCTCGTCGGCGCTCACCTCCGAACCCCCTTGCGGCAGGAAACCCATTGCCGTCAGCGCGAACACACACCGCATCGGAATACCGACGCTGTGCTCACCGGAGCTGACCGCCACCACCTCCTGATCCAGCAGTGACACCGGCGGGCCATGGCTGCTGGAATGCTGCTTGGCCAACGCGCCGCCGCGCTCGGCCAGGTCGAGCACTTCACGGGCAGGGACGTCGTCGAGATGGACGAAGCCCGATTCCGGTGGCAGCACCCCCCGCCAAGCCGAATCCAGCGCGAACCCCGGGTCGACGTAGCCGCCGGCGTCCATCGCCCGCAGGCCCGCTGCCAGCGTGTCGGCCCCCGCGGACAGATCCGGCGGATTGACCACACCCTTGACCACCCGACTGGCCAGCACATCGAATCCCGTTGCCACCCAGGCGACCAGCACCTCGTCCGAACGCTGACGCAGCCGGATCACCGCTGCGTCGTCGAGACGCAACGCCCGTTCGGCGAACGTCGCGAGGTCTTCGCGGTGCGCCGCCTCGTCCAGCCAGATACCCCGTTCTGATCGAGTCATCGGACGAAACGCTGGAGGTATTCTCGCTGCTCCAGCGAAAGCCGGTGCAGCCGTTGCTCTTTGATGTGAACCGCGGCGAGTTGGGTATCGGCGATCACCGCGGGCTTCGAATCGGCGGGCGCGCCCACCGAGCGCACCTCGTAGCCGACGGTGAAGTCGACCGAACGCACCCGCTTCGACCACATGGTCACCTGCAACGGCGAATCCATCAGCCGCAGTTGGGCTTTGTAGGAGATGTTCACCTCCGCGATGAGCAGCCCGATGGTCTCGATCTCCGGGCCGAACGGTTCACGCAGAAACGGTATCCGGGCCTCCTCGAGGATCGTCACCATGGTGGCGTGGTTGATGTGCTGATACATGTCGATGTCCGACCACCGCACGTGCACCGGTGCGACGAAGCCGCCCGTCATCGCGAAGACCCCGTTCCACTCGTGCGTGTCATGCTGCGGATCTGGCGCGCTGCCACCGACAGGGTCGCCAGGTCGTGCTGGCCGCTCTCATAGATCTCGTCCAGGGTGCGACGCGCTCGGTCCACCCGCGAACCGTTCGTGGTCTCCCATTCCTCGATCTTCTCCTCACCGGACTCCTCGGGCTCGCCCACCGCCAGCACGTCCAGGCACAGCGCCCGCAGCGAACCGTAGATGTCGTCGCGAATCGCCAACCGGGCCAACGAATGCCAGCGGTCATCCCGCTCGAGCCGCGAAACCGCGGTGAGCAGGGTATCGGTGTTGAGGTAGTTCATCAACGCGAAGTACGTGTCGGCGACCTCGTCCGGTTCCCGGTCGACGATGTCGCCGATGTCGATGACGTCAAGCAGGCTGAACTGGTACAGCCCCGTCGCGACCATGTACGCCAGGTCGTCCGGCACCCCTTGGGAGTTCAGATCGCCGGCTTCCTTGGTCACGATGGCCTCGTCGTCGCCGCGCAGCCATTCCGACATCCGCGGCGTCAACGCAGTCACCTTGGCGGCGAAGCGGTTGGTTTCGGCACCCACCGCCAACGGTTGCGGGCGGTAGCTGAGCAGCCAGCGACCGGCCCGATCGACCACGCGCCGCAGTGCCAACGTCATCCGATCGGTAACCGCCACCGGCACGCCGTCGGCGCCCGCGGCCCGGATCTGGCGCCACACGTCGCTGATCCGGAAGATCGCGTTGGCCGCGGCGTAACTGCGCACGGCGTCCACCGGGCCCACCCCGGCGTCCTCGCTGATGCGGTATGCGTAGGTAATCCCGCTGGTGTCGACAAGGTCGTTGACCAGCATCGTGGTGACCATCTCCCGGCGCAGTTCGTGCGCCCGGATTTCGGCGCCGAACGGCTCGCGCAGCTTCTCGGGGAAGTACCACGGCAACCGCGACGCGAACGCCTCCTGGTCGGGCAGATCGCTGGCCAGCACGTCGGCCTTGAGCTCGAGCTTGACGTGCGCCATCAGCGTGGCCAGTTCCGGTGAGGTCAAACCGATCCCGGCGTCCGTGCGGCGATGGATCTCCTTCTCCGATGGCAACGCCTCGAGTTCGCGGTTCAGCCCGCGGTCGGCGACGAAGGCCTTGATCATGCGGGCGTGCACCGGAAGCAGGCTGACTGCGTTGGCGCGACTGGTGCCCATCAGGTCGTTCTGGTCTTCGTTGTCCTTGAGTACCAGCCGGCCGACCTCGTCGGTCATCGACAGCAACAGGTCGGTGCGCTCCTCGGCGCTGACCTTGCCGCCGGTGACCAGCGAGTCAATCAGGATCTTGATGTTGACCTCGTGGTCCGAGCAGTCGACACCGGCCGAGTTGTCCAGCGCGTCGGTGTTGATGCGCCCGCCGATGAGGTCGAACTCGATGCGCCCCAACGCCGTCACGCCGAGATTGCCGCCTTCGCCGACCACCTTGACGCGCAACTGGTTTCCGTTCACGCGGACCTGATCGTTGGCGCGGTCACCGACGTCGACGTCGGATTCGCTCTCGGCCTTGATGTAGGTGCCGATGCCGCCGTTGAACAGCAGGTCGGCCGGCGCTTTGAGGATCGCCTTGATCAGGTTCGGCGGGGTCAGCTCCTCGACGTCGTCGTCGAGGCCCAGCGCCGCACGCGCCTGCTCGCTGACCCGGATCGACTTGTGCTCCCTGCTGTAGACGCCGCCGCCCTCGCTGATCAGCGAGGCGTCGTAGTCCTCCCAGCTCGAGCGCGGCTCGTCGAACAGGCGCTTGCGTTCCTCCCACGAGCGTGCGGCGTCGGGGTCCGGATCGATGAAGATGTGCCGATGGTCGAACGCGGCCAGCAGCCGAATGTGCTTGGACAGCAACATGCCGTTGCCGAACACGTCACCGCTCATATCGCCGATCCCGACGACGGTGAAGTCCTCGGACTGGGTGTCGTGGCCCAGTTCGCGGAAGTGCCGCTTGACCGACTCCCACGCGCCTCGCGCGGTGATGCCCATCGCCTTATGGTCGTAGCCCACCGAGCCGCCCGAGGCGAACGCGTCGCCCAGCCAGAATCCGTAGGACTTCGCGACCTCGTTGGCGATGTCGGAGAACGTGGCCGTGCCCTTGTCGGCGGCCACCACGAGGTACGCATCGTCGGAGTCCCTGCGCACCACCTCCGGCGGCGCGGTGACCTCGCCGGTCGCCTTGTCGACGTTGTCGGTCACGTCGAGCAGTCCGGCGATGAACAGCTGGTAGCAGGCCACCCCCTCGGCTCGCTGGGCGTCGCGGTCGGCGCCGGCGTCCTCGGTCGGTGCCGGCGGTTGCTTGACGACGAACCCGCCCTTGGCGCCGACGGGTACGATCACCGCGTTCTTGACGGCCTGCGCCTTGACCAGGCCGAGGATTTCGGTGCGGAAGTCCTCACGGCGATCCGACCAGCGCAGCCCGCCACGAGCGACATACCCGAACCGCAGATGCACCCCCTCGACCCGCGGCGAGTACACGAAGATCTCGAATTTCGGTCGCGGCAGCGGTAGTTCGTCGATCAGGCCGGGATCGAGCTTGAACGACAACACATTCTGCTGACGCGCCGACTGCTGTCGGGTGACGAAATAGTTGGTGCGCAGCGTTGCCTGGATCATCGACGCGAAGGCCCGCAGCACCCGATCGGTGTCCAGGCTGACCAGAGCATCGATGTCGGCGGACACGGCCGCGGCGGCGGCCTGGGCGTCCCGGCGCCTCGGTGTGCCGTCCTGCCCGCTTTCGGCCGTCGGGTCGAACAGCGCCTCGAACAGGTCGACCAACGACCGGGCGGTACCCGCGTTGTCGTTGACGACCGACTCGATGTGCGACTGGCTGTAGGGAAAACCGGCCTGCCGCAGGTACTTGGTGTAGCTGCGCAGCACCGACACCTGTTGCCAGGTCAGCCCGGCCCGCATCACCAACTCGTTGAACCGGTCGATCTCGGCGCGGCCCTGCCAGATCGCGGTCACCGCGTCGGCGAACCGCGCCGCGGCGTCGGCTCGTTCGGGGCCGGACTGGATGCGTGGAATCGACTTGTGCGGCGAGATTTTGAACTGGTAGATCGACACCTCGAGCCCGTCGGGCCGTGCCACGGCGAACGGCCGCTCCTCGAGCACCACGACGCCCATCGACTGCAGCATCGGCAACAGGTCGCTCAGCGAGGCCGAATGCCCGCCGAGATACAGCGTCAGTACAACTGTGTCTTCGTCAGTGTCGGCGAGAACCGGCTTGATCGAACCGTCCTGCAACTCTTCGATGATCGCGATGTCACCGATCGCGTCGCGCGGCGTGACCGTTTGTTTGTACGCCTCTGGGAACGCCGACGAGTAGTGCTGCGCGGTGCGCTGATCAATCGACCCCGTCTTGACCGCGCCGATGAGACGGTCGCCCCACGTGCGTGCCGCTTCGGTGAGCAGGTCCTGGATCCGCGTCTCGTTGCCCGACGAGGTGTCGATATCCCGCGGACCGGCTCCGTCGGGCATACGCACCGAGAAATGTACGACGGCCCAAGGAGATTCGCTCACACGCGCGGTGTACTCGATGCTGACGCCGCCGAGTTCGCGCACGAGGATATCCTGCATCTGAAGACGTACCGCGGTGGTGTACCGGTCGCGCGGCAGATACACCAGACACGAGACGAAGTGCGCGAGCGAATCGGCGCGCATGAAAAGCAGGGTGCGTCGGCGCGACCCGAGGTCGACGACGGCCTTCACCATGTCCAGCACGTCTCGCGCCGACAGCGCGAACAGCTCCGACCGGGGGATGGTCTGGATGATGTCGAGGAGCAACTGGCCGGGATGGCTGGGGTCGCTTCGAGCCAGCGCCAGCGCCTCGTGCACCCTGCGCGAAACCAGCGGGATCTCCAGCACATTCGCGTTCATCGCCGCGACCGTGAACAAGCCGACGAACCGGTGTTCGACGACGCTTTGACCGTCCCGCTCCCGGACGACGACGATGTAGGGATAGGCCCCGTAGCGCAGGTAGCTCGGCATGGTGGCCTGCGCCAGTACCAGCAGGTCGTCGTTTCCGGTGAGCGGCGGCAGCACATCCTTGTGGAACCGCAGTACCCCCAGCCGGGTCGACGGGTCGACCGCAGACCGGCCGTCGCGCACCGCACACCGCTGATAGCCGAGCAGCACGAAATGCCGGTCGGCCAGCCAGCGCAGCAGCGCTGCGACATCCTCGCGGTCCGGGCCCGGAAACCGGCCGGAATCGGAGCCGAGTCGTTGCGCCAACCCGCGCAGCGTCGACACCAGCTCGTCGGCGTCGAGAGCGACGTGACGAGCGTCGGCGAGCACGCTCGGCAGCATCTGCGCCACCTGGGCGAGTGCTTTGGGATCCACCGTCGACGACAGCTGGACGTGGATCCAGGCCTCGTCGACTCCGTCGCGGGAACCGCCGGCCTCGGCGACCGGCGCACAGCCGAGCAGTTCGCCCGCCCGCGCACGGTGCGCGCGCACCACCGGGTTCATGATCGCGGTGTACGCCACGCCGAAGCGGTGCAGCAGCACCGTGACCGAGTCCATCACCATCGCGGTGTTGTCGGTGACGATCTGCAGTGCGGGTCCGAATCCCGCCGGATCGTCGGCGCGATACACCTCGACGCGGGTGTCGCCGAACGGACGGAAACGGGCCAGCCGGTGGTGCGCGGCGATCAGGTTCGGCGAAACCACCTGATGCGCGGTCGGGGTCGTCGGCATCGTCACTGCGGCGTCCGCGCTCGGGGCGTCGGCGTGCGGGCCGCGGTAGGTCTCGAGATAGGCGCGCCCGAGTTGCGCCACGATCTGCTCGTCGAGTGCAGGTGACTCGTGCCCGGCCGCCGCGCCAGCTGATCTTCCGACTGCTCCGGGATTCACCGACATGCGATGCTCCTGAACTCTAGGCGCGGACCTACGTCGTTGGATGTAGCCGCTGGCCCTCCGGGCTAAGCGGCTCCGCAAATCGACCTTAGTGGTCCCCCAGTCGTCCCCCTAGCTCTTCGGGCTGGGTGGGCCTTAGAGTTTCGCGTGCGAGTGCCGCCACTCCTACGCCGCCGGATCAGTCGCGCGTGAGTTTGCGGTGGGTCACCCGGTGCGGACGGGCGGCTTCGACGCCGAGTCGTTCGACCTTGTTCTCCTCGTAGGCACCGAAGTTGCCCTCGAACCAAAACCACTTGGCCTCGTTGTCCTCGTCGCCCTCCCACGCCAGGATGTGGGTGCAGGTGCGATCGAGGAACCACCGGTCGTGCGAGATCACCACGGCACAGCCCGGGAAGCTCTCCAGCGCGTTCTCCAGCGACGACAACGTCTCTACGTCGAGGTCGTTGGTCGGCTCGTCGAGCAGGATCAGGTTGCCGCCCTCTTTGAGCGTCAGCGCCAGGTTGAGCCGGTTGCGTTCACCGCCCGAGAGCACGCCCGCCGGCTTCTGCTGATCGGGGCCCTTGAACCCGAACGCAGAGACGTAGGCCCGCGACGGAATCTCGTTCTGGCCGACCTCGATGTAGTCCAACCCGTCGGAGACGACCTGCCACACGGTCTTCTTGGGGTCGATGCCCGCGCGCGACTGGTCGACGTAGCTCAGCTTGACCGTCTCGCCGACCTTCACGGTCCCGCTGTCGGGCTGCTCGAGGCCGACGATCGTCTTGAACAGCGTGGTCTTGCCGACACCGTTGGGACCGATGACGCCGACGATGCCGTTCCGCGGCAGCGTGAACGACAGATCCTTGATGAGCGTGCGGCCCTCGAAGCCTTTGTCGAGGTGCTCGACCTCGACGACGACGTTGCCCAGTCGCGGCGGCGTCGGGATCTGGATCTCCTCGAAGTCGAGCTTGCGGGTCTTCTCCGCCTCCGCGGCCATCTCCTCGTAGCGCTGCAGGCGCGCCTTGCTCTTGGCCTGCCGCGCCTTGGCCCCCGAACGCACCCACGCGAGCTCGTCCTGGAGCCGCTTCTGCAGTTTGGCGTCCTTGCGGCCCTGCACCGCGACGCGCTCGGCCTTCTTCTCCAGATACGTCGAGTAGTTGCCCTCGTACGGGTAGGCGCGGCCGCGGTCGAGTTCGAGGATCCACTCGGCGACGTTGTCCAGGAAGTAGCGGTCGTGGGTGACCGCCAGGATCGCACCCTTGTATTCGGCGAGGTGCTGTTCGAGCCACTGCACGCTCTCGGCGTCCAGGTGGTTGGTCGGCTCGTCGAGCAGCAGCAGGTCGGGCTTGGACAGCAGCAGCTTGCACAACGCCACGCGGCGCCGTTCCCCACCCGACAGGTGAGTGACCGGTTCGTCGGGCGGCGGGCAGCGCAGCGCGTCCATCGCCTGTTCGAGCTGGGAGTCGATGTCCCAGGCGTCGGCCGCGTCGAGTTCCTCCTGCAGCCGGCCCATCTCCTCCATCAACTCATCGGAGTAGTCGGTGGCCATCAGCTCGGCGACCTCGTTGTACCGGTTGAGCTTCGCCTTGATCTCGACGCCCTCTTCGACGTTCTCGCGAACGGTCTTGTCCTCGTTGAGGGGCGGCTCCTGCTGCAGGATGCCCACCGTCGCGCCGGGTTGCAGGATGGCGTCGCCGTTGTTGGGCTGATCCAGCCCGGCCATGATCCGCAAGACGCTCGACTTGCCGGCCCCGTTGGGTCCGACGACGCCGATCTTCGCGCCCGGAAGGAAGTTCAGGCTGACGTCGTCGAGGATGACCTTGTCGCCGTGCGCCTTGCGGACCTTCCGCATCGAATAGATGAATTCGGCCATGCCGTTGATGTGCCTTTCGAAAATCGCGAGTCTCAGTGGTGATGCTCGCGGACCATCGTAGGCGTGGCCGACTTGGCGCAGCCGACTGAGCTACTCAAGTCGCTGCGCCGACGGTGCGCCCGCTACGCGGTCAGGGGCAGCGCCGTGTCGGGCTGCTCCGTGTCACCACCGACGTCATCGCCAGTGTCATTACCGACGTCATCGCCGGGATCCCCGGACCGGACGTCCGCTTCGGTGGACTGCTGGTCGCTCTGCTGCCTGGCCCGATCGATACGCGCAACGCACCGGGCCAGATCGGGTCCGACCGACGTAGCGCGCACTTCGACCGATGAGCGGCGGTTGCCGTCACGGTCGTCGTACTCGCTGGTGTAGACGTGTCCGACGACGATGACGGGGTCGCCCTTGACCAGCGAGGCGCTGGTTCCGGTGACGACCCGCCCCCAGCAGTTCACCGTGACGAACAACGAGTTTCCCGGCTCCCATGTTCCCTCGGCGGTACGGCGGCGCGAATTGCTCGCGACGCGGAACCGGACCATCTCCTGGTCTCCGACTCGCCGGTGGATCGGGTCGGTGACGACGTTTCCGACGATGGTGAACGGTGTCTCGAACATGTTGATCTCCTCCAACTTGTTTGTTTGCCGACGGCCCCGGTGGCGCGTCGGTGACACCGCTATTCAGCGCCGCCGGGCTGACACCGGAGGCGGTGCGATAACCCGGTGGCGGCTGGCCCTGTGGATGAATCGGACGTTGGGGATGGCGGCCTTCGTGTCGCCCAGACCGACGCTTTGGCTGGTCCGCCCGCGCGCGATCGACCATTGCGTCGGTTTCGAGCGAACACCCGGACTTAGGCGCGCCAGCCCCGCGAGAGCAATGCGGCGCGGACCTGCTCGATGATGTCGGTCCCGCGGTCCTCTTTGATGACATGGATGACGTGCCAGTCGAGCCGCTGCAGCGCGCGGTTGACCTGAACGTCGAGGACATATTGTCGCCGGCTGGTGAGGTGTTGTTCTCCGTCGTATTCGGCGCCGACTTTGAACTCCTCCCAGCACATGTCGATGCGTCGGACGTAGCGGCCGAACTCGTCATAGATCACGAATTGTGTGGTGGGACGAGGCAGCCCGGCATCGATGCAGAGCAGCCGTAGCCACGTTTCTTTCGGCGACTCGGCACCGCCGTCGACCAGCGGCAACGCCACCCGTAGCCGCCGCAGACCACGCACACCGCGATGACGTTTCGCCAACATTGCGACATCCTCGGGCGCGAACGGGCGGGCATTCATCAACGCGTCCAGCCGCGCGACAGCCCGGTCGCGCGGCTGATGCCGGCCCAGGTCGAACGCGGTCCGGGCCGGGGTGGTCACCCGGATGCCCGCGACCGTGGTGACCTCGTCCTCGCCCAGGGTCTCGTCGCGGACGATCAGCCCGCTTTGCCGCCGGACCGCCGCGACCAGTTCGATCGGAACGTCGTCGCCGACCCATTTCGCACCGTGTATCGCGGAGGCGGCCACCCCGGCGATCACCGCTGAGGGAGACGCGAGGGATACGCCGTCGATCCTGTCGCGCAGCGACACCTCAAAGCGTCGCGGGACGTAGATGCCGCGGTACAGCGGTCGATACTGACTGCGCAGGTGGGCTCGGGTGAGCTGGCCGGCGGCGACGGCGTCACTGCCGACGAAGGGAATGTCCACACAGTTAGGACGCCGCGACCGCTGGACACGCTCCCCTGTTCTCGAATGTTCTCGAAACCGACGCAATGGTCGTTTCGGCGGCCGGAAACCAGCCAAAGCGTCGGTCTCGGGCGCAGGACGTAGCGGCCCGACTCAGCGAGATGCGTCGCGGCGGGCGAGTTCGGCGAGCATCGCGTTGTAAGCGGCCAGATCGGCGTCGTCGTCACGATCGGCGGCCCGGTCGATCCGCTTCGCGGTGCGCTGGTCACTGCGTGACCACTGGATCAGCAACGCGAGCATCACGATGACGAGCGGAACCTCACCGGCCGCCCAGGCGATCCCGCCGCCGGTCCGCTGATCGGCGAGTAGATCCGTGTGCCAGCTCAGCTGCAGGGACCGGTAGAACGGCTCCCCCAGCACGCTCTTCGTGCCCATCAGCACCACACCGAAGAACGCGTGCAGCGGCAGCGACGCGAACACCATCGCGACCTTGCCCAGATGCGGAATCTGCCGCGGCGCCGGGTCGATACCGATCGTCACCCAGTAGAAGAGGTATCCGCTGAGCAGGAAGTGCACGTTCATCAGCACGTGGGCGCCGTGGCTGTCGACCGCGGCGTCGAACAGGCCGCCGAAGTACAGGCCGTAGAAACCGGCGACGAAGATCACGGTCGCGATGATCGGATTCGTGAAGAACCGCGAGATCCGCGAATGCAGTGCGGCCAGCAGCCACTCCCGGAGACCGGGCGGATCTCCGCGGCCCGCGGCCGGCAGCGTCCGTAATGCCAGCGTCATCGGCGCACCGAGCACCAACAGGATCGGCACCAGCATCGACAGCACCATGTGCGCGATCATGTGCATCGAGAACATCGCCGGCATGTAGCGGCCCAGACCCGACGACGTCGCGAACAGCAGCGCCGCGCACCCGCACAGCCAGCCCAGTGTGCGGCCGACGGGCCAGGCGTCGCCGCGCCGACGCAGGCGGTGCACCCCGAGCAGGTATACCGCCGCGAACACGATCGCGGCGGTGCCGAAGATCAGGTCGAAGCGCCAGTCGATCAGCACCCGTTCGAAGGTGGGCGGGCCGGCGAGGTCGTAGCCGATGGCCACCTCGACCGGGCTGGGCTGTTCGGCCAGCGGCGGTGGCGGGGTGCGCCCGAGCCCGACCGCAATGCCGAACGTCGCCCCGAACAGCACCGCTTCCAACAACGCCAGGCGGACCAGCGGACCGCGCGCGTCTGGATCGGCCCGCAGCGCTGCCACCCCGGAGCGGCGCTGCCACCACCCGATCAGCCCGAGCAGCACCAACGCGGTGACTTTGGCGACGACCAGCAACCCGTACTCGGTGCGCAGCAGGTCGCCCGGTTCGACGCGGACGAGCGCGTTGACCACGCCGCTGATCGCCATCACCACGAAACACCACAGCGCCAGCGCGGAAAATCTGCGCGCCGCGAGATCGGCGTGGCTGCCGCGCCGCATCGCGTGCACGAGCAGCGCGAGCAACCCGCCCGCCCACAACGCGCCGGCCCCCAGGTGGAACAGCAGGCTGTTGGTCGCCAGATCATGGGCGCCGCCGGTCGACGAGTGTCCGGTGAGCCCGAGCGGGACGAGCGTGGCCAACGCCCCGGCCAGCAGGATCGGCGTCCACGACCAGCGCAGCACCGGCAGGCTTGCCACGGTGACGGCCGCGGCAAGGAAAGCGGTCCACCGCCACGCGCTCGCGGTCTCCACCAGGCCGGCCGCCGACCAGACCGTCACCGGGTCGAGGTTCTGGCTCAACGGCTGGCCGGAAACGTCGGACACGGTCAGCGGAACCATCAGCGAAGCGCACACCGTCCACACCGCCGATGCGCCGGTGCCCAGGCGCATTGCCCGGTAGCCGCCCGCGTCGAGCACGCCGCTGGGTTGCGGTGGGGTGAGGAACGCCGCGAACAAAAACGACCCCACCGCGACAACCGCCGCGATCTCGCCGGCGGCCCGCACGAACGGCAGCCCGTAAGTAGTGACCGGACCTGGGTTCGGCAAACCGGTCGCGCTAAGTGCATCGGCCAGCGACAGAGCGCCGATACCCGCGGCGACCGCGCCCGCGAGCACGCCCACACCGATGAGCACCGGCCACACCGCGCTGGTGCGCACGCCCGATGCCGTCGTCGTCATAGCACCAGCGTATGACCAGCGCACGGCCTCCCTGCGGCGGCCATCACGAGCGCCCTGCGGCCACCATCAGCGCGCTCCGCGCCGGGAGTCGACGCTATGCCGGCGCAGGCCGCGCGTCGCGACGCCCGACCTCGCGGGCGATGAACTGCTCGCGGGCGATCTGCTCGACCTTTTCCATGTCGCGCAGGATGCCGCGCAGTTCGTCGCGGAACGCGGTGCGCCGCTCGCCGAGATCGGCCGCGGGTTCGAGGAGGCGCTGGTCGGCCGCCACCTGGCGCGCGGTCGCGAACAGCAGCGCCGACACCGCTTCGTTGCTGCGCACCCGGCTCTGCGCGACGTACTGGCTGCCCAGTCCGAGCGCCTTCTTCGTCAGCTCCTTCTCGTCGATCTGCGCGGGCGCATCGCGCAGCACGTCGGCGACGATCTCGTATGCCTCGAAGAACGGCCGCAGCATGGCGCCGGCCAGCAGCGGCTGTTTGGTCCGAAGCAGCGCGTCAACCTGGCCTGCGCCCGCCGACACCTGCTCCTCCCAGCCGTTCTGCCAGGACAGCTCCTCGGCGACATGCTCACGAAAGGCCGCGGAGTCGGCGAAGTAGAAGTCGAACTTCAGCAGATCGCGCAGCCGCATCACCTGTGACCAGAACGCCTCCAGCCGATCGGATTCCGCGCGCCCAGCATGCACCAGCGCCAACTCGACGAGCGAGGTTTCCAAGAAGGCGTCGATCAGCGTGTTGCGGTAGAACGCCGCTTCGTGTTCGTCCTCGGGCGCGATCCTCCATACGGGCTCGCGACCGCCTTCGACGCACGTCACGGGGTGCCGGTTGGACAACGCGTCGAGCGCCGCCCGGACACCTTCGGTGGTGCGTAATCGCAACGCGCTGTTGGTCATCGGGGTCTGCTTGCGCTCCAGGTAGTCCAGCGACGCCTGCAGTGTGTGGTGAATCTGGTCGAGCGTCAACGCGATCCCGCGGGTGGTGAGCAACAGCGCCGACACCAGCGCCGAGGCGTTCACCGGTGTGGCGCGCAGGATTCGCCAGGATACTTCGAACGCCATCTTCTGCAGCGCAAGACGTTTGGCGCCCTCGTCGGTGGTCATTGGGCCGTGGGGCACACCGAGGTACTCGCGCATCGACACCGCCTCGGGGAAGCGGACGTAGATTTTGCCGTAGTTACGCTCGCCCTGCGCTTTGATGAAGTTGTACATCCACGACAGGCTTTCCGGCGTCTTCTCGCCGCCGCGTGCGTAGGCGGCGTATTCGGCCGTCTCGTGCAACTGGTCGAAGCTGATCGACACCGGTTGCAGCAAGATGTCCTCGCTGCGGCCGTCGAGGTAGGCGTCTGCCACATAGGCGAGCAGGCCGAGTTTGGGCGGCAACATCTTTCCCGTGCGCGATCGGGTGCCTTCGATCGACCAACTCAAGTTGAACCGCTTCTCGACGATGTAGCCGACGAACTGGCGCAGCACGTACTTGTAGAGCGGATCGTCGAGTTTGCGGCGCAGGAAGATCACGCCGGAATGACGCATCAACGGGCCCATGAAACCGAACGAGAGGTTGATGCCCGCGAAGGTGTGCACCGGCGGTAACCGGTTCTCCTGCATCGCCACCGGCACGATCACGCCGTCCAGGTAGGAGCGGTGCGAGAACAGCAGCACGGCGGGATGGTTCTCCAGATTGCGACGCATCGACTCGACTTCGGCGCGGTCGTAGTCCACGTTCGGGTCGAAGCCACGGCTGAAGATCGCGCGCCCGAGGGACGGGATCAGATCGACCGAGAACCGACTCCACCCGGTGGACAGTTCGTCGAGCATCTCCCCCGCGGTTTCGAGGTCCGCGTTCGGGATCTGCTCCAGTCCCTCACGAAACCGCGCCGAAGCCAACAACTCCGGCTTGATCAGCCGCGGCGACTTGTACTCGGGGCCCAGCAGTCGCAGTTCGACACGTTCGATCGCCAGGATCGCGCGGCGGATGACGAAACGAGCGAATTCGCGGGGATTCTCGGCGACGGTGGTATCGGCCCACTGCTGACGAAGTTCGGAGACCTTGGCGGGTTCGCCGGCGACGACCCGAGCCCGCGACCGGTCGCGCCTCAGTATGCGGCGCTGCAGAATCTCGGGCGGACGGTAAGTGTCGCGCCCGGAGAGCAGCGCCACCACCTTGGACCGGGTGGGCAGCCCCCCAGGCACCCAGAACACCCGTACCGGTACGACGGAGCGGTCCTCGCTCGCTTCGAGTTCGGCCACGAGTTGGGCGAGGACGCCGGCGGGTGGGTCGTCGTAGGGCAGGAGCAGCACGTCGATCTTGGACTCGGGGTTCTCGCGCCGCTGTCGCTCGAGCCAGTCGTCGAGCAGATCCCGTTCGGCCGGTGAGGAAACCGACGCCAGCACCAGTGCGTCTCCGGTAAGAGTGAAGGGCGTGTACTGGTCGGCGGAGAGCTTCATGGACGCCCCTTCCCCGTCGATCTCGGCGCCGACCCCTTCGCGGCCGGCGTCTTGGCGGGAATGGTCTTGGCCGCCGGCTCTTTGGCGGCGGTCTGCCCAGCGGCGGTCTTCCTAGCGGCGGTCTTCCTAGCGGCGGTCTTCTTAGCGGCGGTCTTCTTGCCGGCGGTCTTCTTGCCGGCGGTCTTGGCGCCTGCCTTCTTGGCCGCCGGTTTCTTCTTCGACGGCGCGCTTCGGGCGTAGAGCTCGGGGGTGGGCAACTCGTCGTGCGGCCAGTCCGCCAAGGTGTCGAGGTAGAGCTGACGCACCTCGGCGATGCGGTCCTCGAGGTTGTCGTGAGTCCAGTCGTCGACGGGTATCGGCGGGTAGACGACCACGTCGACTGTGCCCGGGTTGAAGGTGCTCGAATCGCGGGCGGCGATCACCTCGGCGTTGCGAATCACTATGGGCACCACGGGGATCCCGGCTGACATGGCAATCCGGAACGGGCCCTTCTTGAACGGCCCCACCTCGGTGGTGTCCAGCCGAGTGCCCTCCGGGGCGATCAGGATCGACAACCCCTTGCGCGCCAGATCCTCGACCTTCCTCAGCCCTTCGACCGCCTTCTGTGGATCCTCGCGGTCGATGAACGCCGCATCCATGATCCTGCCGAGGGTGCCGACGATCGGGTCCTTCTCCAGTTCCTTCTTCCCGACCGACGTGAAGTTGGTGTCGACCAGATGGCCGGCGATCAGCGGGTCGGCCTGATTGCGGTGGTTGAAGAGGAACACCGCGGGCCGCTGCTTGGTCAGGTTCTCCTTGCCGAGCACATTGACGTTGATGCCGATCGTCGTCATCAGCGCACGGCCGAACGCCGCGGTGAAGAAGTTGACACCGGTGCGCTTGCTCCGGGTCAGCAGACCCAGCCCGACCGCCCCGGCCGCGATCGGTCCCATCGCCGCGATTCCCGCCGCGGTACGGAGCTGCGAAACCGGGCTTGCGCCACTGCGACTGGAGAAGCGCAGCACCGGCCATCCCCGCTTGGCGGCAACCGCGGCGAGTTTGCCCCCGGGGTTCGTCGGCCGGGGGTTGCCGACCAGGTACATCAGCGCGACGTCTTCGTCACCGTCGGCGTAGAAGTAGCTCTTGGCCAGGTCCACACCGTGCTCGGCGGCGAACTTCTGCACCGCCCTGGCCTTGCCCGGCCCCCAGATGATCGGTCGGGTCACCTCGCCGGTGAGCCGTCCGTGCTCGTCGATCTCGAACTTGTTGCTCAGCACGTTCTGGATGCCGAGAAACCTTGCGACAGGCTCGACTTGCACCGTCAACGCCGACGAACTGAGCACCACGGTGTGTCCGCGTGCCATGTGCGTGCGCACCAGTTCGCGCATCTCGGGGTAGATGCGGCCGACGATCTTCTGCACGAACAGCCGCTCGGCGAGTTCGTCGACGTCGGCCAGCGAGTTACCGCGCAGCATGCGCGCACCCTTACCGATCAGGTCCTCGAACTCCGACCGCCCCAGTTGGTGATTGAGGCCGGCCTGCACCATGCCGATGAACTCGCCCATCGACATCTGGCGGCGACGGAACCGGTCCTGCGTCATCACCACACCGGTGAAACCGGCTACCAGGGTGCCGTCCAGATCGAAGAACGCCCCCACCTCGGGACCTTCGGGGCTGGCCTGGATTTCGGCGACCGACCCCGGCAGCCGCATGGTGCGCCGCGATGGCTGACCGTCTGCCGAAGTCATTGCGCTGCACTCCCATTCGATGATGGTGAACTGGATGACGGTGAAGCTGAAGTGTCGAGGGCGAACGAGGCGGGTTCGGCCCGGCCGTCGCCACCGAGAGCGAGCACCTCGTCGAAGCCCGCGACCAAGCAGCGTGCCCACAACTCCTGATCGGTGATCGCCGCCCGGTCGTAGCGCGTGGTGATCGTGCAGTAACCCGAGCGCGAGATCAGCACCACCATCATCGCCACTCCCGGCAGCGGACCCAGCCCGTACTGCCGTAGGACCTTGGCGCCGGCGATGAACGTGTCCCCGGCGTACACCGGAACGTTGCTGGCCTGGACGTCGGAGTTGACGATGGAGCCGGCCATCGACTCGAGGGCCCTGTCGGGCAGCAGACCAACCAGCGGCGCGACGGCGCTGACCATGTCGATGGCCCGTTCCTCGCGCTTGGTGGTCATCTGGGAGCGGATGTGGCGGATGCGGACCTCCGGATCGGTCAGGCCGACCGGCGCCGCGAGATTGATACCCGCGAACCGGTTTCCGCCCGCGGGGTCGGCGTCGGACCGCAGATTGACCGGCACCGCCATCGGCAACGTCTCGATCGGCACCCCCTTGGCTTCGTGGTACAGGCGCAGCGCACCGCACACACCCGCCAGATAGGCGTCGTTGATCGAGCCGCCGGCCGCTTTGGCGGCCCGGTGCAAGATGCCGAACTCGATGTCGATGGCTTCGCTGCGCGACGACAGACTGCGGCGGCGCAGCACCGGCGACGGATCCGCGACCGGGCCGACCACGCGCGCCCCCGACATGGCGTACTCGACGGCGCTCCCGAGCCGCGAGATCGGATCGCGAATGACCTCGCCCGCGACGTGCGCGGCACCGAACACCACCCCGCGTACGCGGCCCGCGATGGTGCCCGGTAACCGGAAGATCCCTTGTCGCATCAGGTCGTTGGGCGAGAGGTCCTGCGGGATGGGAAGCGGCGGAGCGGGTTGGGGCGGCGGATCTTGCTCGAGGTCATAAAGATTGGCGAACATCTCGACACCCCCGACGCCGTCGGTGACCGCATGGCTGAGGTGAACGACCATCGCGGCGCGGTCGTCGGCCAGCCCCTCGACGAGGGTGGCCGTCCACAGCGGCCGGGAGATGTCCAGCGGCGACTGGGCGGCGACCTCGGCGAGGTCGAGCACCTGACGGAACGTGCCGGGTTGCGGGGCCCGCACGCGCCGGAGGTGGAAGTCGAGATTGAAGTCGGGGTCGACGACCCACCGCGGTGCCACGGTCGGCAGGGTCGGCATCACCACCTTCTGCCGCAGCCGCAGCACTTTGCGCGACGCGTTCTCGAACTTGGCGCGGAACGTATCCCAGTCCGGAGCGCAGTCGAGGATCTCGATGGTCATGATCCCCGAGCGGGTGCGCGGATTAGCCTCACCGCGGTGCAGGATCTGGTCGAGCGGGCTGAGTTCCTCGGGAAGTCCCGCCGCGTCGAGTTCCGGCACGTCGCTCATAGGCCGCGCATCCTCCTCATCGTGAAGTGGTGTGCTCACCACGCTAGCCCGGCGTGGGCTTCGGCGATGCCCAGATCACCGTTGTCTTTGGTGTGGCGCCGCAACACACTGTGAAAGTAATAGCTGGTCCCGACATCGGTCCGGGACAATTGGTTAGGGTGAGCCGACTGCCCTCGTAGCTCAGCGGATAGAGCAGCCGCCTTCTAAGCGGCTGGTCGCAGGTTCGAGTCCTGCCGGGGGCGCACGACGGCCGGCATTCGGCGACACGCGCTCGCCGAGAGCCACCCATCCACCCCCAGACAGGAACATTGCACCGATGTCCGAACCGCAAGGGACCAAAGCGTTCGAAGTCCTGGTGGGACGGCTGAACTACCCGATGTTCGTGGTGACCACGACCGACGGGAACGAGCTGGCCGGATGTCTGGTGGGTTTCGCCAGCCAGACCAGCATCAACCCGCCGCGGTTCCTGATCGGACTGTCCAAGCGCAACCGCACCTACCGCGTCGCGCGCGAGGCGACCCACTTGGCCGTACACATCGTGTCGCGTCATCACATCGAGTTGGCGCAGTTGTTCGGCAGCGAGACCGGCGACCGGGTCGACAAGTTCGACCGCGTCGGATGGCACAGCGGTCCGGAGGGTTTACCGATACTCGACGATGCCGGCGCATGGTTCGCCGGTGAGATCCGTCGTCGCTTCGATGTCGGCGATCACGTCGGCCACCTGCTCGAGCCGGTCGCGGGCCAGTCGCCGGATGATTTCGCAGAGTGGGTGACGTTCGCCGACGTCCGCGACCTCACGCCGGGACACGAGGCATGAGCGCACCGCATCTCGCGACGGTCGGCGACCTCACCGAACTGCTCGAGTACTACCAGGCGCCCCCCAACGGCGTGCGGGCCAACATGATCTTTTCCGCCGACGGTGCGGCCGCCTTCGCCGGCCGGGCCGGACCGCTCTCGGAGCCGGTCGATCAGGCGCTGGTGCGCGAGCTTCGCGGATTCGCCGACGTGGTCCTGGTCGGCGCGGGAACGGCCCGCGCCGAGGGCTACGGTCCGGTTCGGGTCGCCTCCGTACAGGACGGTCGACCCCTTGCGCGGATCGCCGTCGTCAGCAACTCGGGTGCGCTGCCGGAAACGATGTTCGCCGATTCGGCCCAACGTCCCATCCTGGTGACGACCGCACGAGCGGCGAAGGAACACGCACTGACGACCGACGACCGCCGCGACGTCGTCATCGCCGGCGAAGATGCGGTCGATTTCGCGGACTTGCTCGCGAACTTCCGCTCGCAGGGCATGATGCGAATCCTCTGCGAGGGCGGACCCACCTTGCTCGACGAACTGACAGCGGCGGATCTGGTCGAAGAACTCTGCGTGACGATCGCGCCCCGGCTCGCCGGCGTGCAGAACATCGGTCTCGGTGGCGGCGCACTCACCACCCCGAGCACCTTGCACCTCGATCACGCGCTGGCGCACTCGCACTACCTCTATCTCAAGTACTCACGGGCCACGAGGTGACGGCCAACGACGTCGAGCACCGGCTGAGCCCACTGCCGGACACCGGATACGTCTACCGCACGGCGTGGCGGGTCGCGACCGGCGACATCGACGGCGACTTGCACCTGCGGCTGGACGGGGTCGCACGCTATATCCAGGAGGTCGGGGCACAGAACCTCGTCGACGCCGGTGAGGCCGACGACCACCCACATTGGCTCGTCCAGCGCACCGTCATCGATGTCATCGAGCCGATCGAATTTCCGAACGAAGTGTCGTTCAGTCGCTGGTGCTCAGCGTTGTCGACCCGGTGGTGCACGATGCGCGTCGACCTGGTCGGCAGCGACGGTGGCCGCATCGAGACAGAGGGCTTCTGGATCGCCATCAACAGCAAGACCTTGACGCCCCAGCGCGCCTCCGACAGTTTGATCGCGCGGTTCGCGACGACCACCAACGAGCTGCGCCTCAAGTGGCGACCGTGGCTGAAGAACCTCGAAGATGCCGAAGAGACAACGCCTTTTCCGTTGCGCCGCACCGACATCGACATTTTCGAGCACGTGACCAACACCGCCTACTGGCATGCCGTGCACGAAGTCATGGCCCATGTTCCCGACGTCTGCCGCGCTCCGTACCGCACCGTCGTTGAATACCGCAGACCGATCCGGTACGGCGAGGACGTCACCATCCGGTGGGCACGCCGCGGTGACAAAGTGCACATCGCGATGACGGTCGACGACGACGTCCGCGCCGCCGCCTTGATCGCGAAGTTGTAGCCGCGCCGCTGTGCCGCCGATAGGTCCATCACGGCCGCGACCGGCCGATACACTCGGCTGGTGAACTCGAAACGCGCCGGCAGGACCGCAGCCGCGGTGTCAGGCAGCGTGCTGGCGCTCGCGCTGGCCATACCGCTGGCGACACCGGCGCATGCCGGCCCGCCGAGTTACGGCAGCAACGGCGTCTTCAACGTCACCACCAACCCGCGACCCGGTTGGACAACCGCGTCGATCGAACCGGGCCGGTATCGGGTGGACCAGGCGCCGAGCATGTTTCCGTATCAGAGCGCGCCGGGCTTCTGGTATCGCTGTCACAGCTTCCCGTGCAGCCCCAGCTATCCCGGCAACGTGATCGCTTCGGGCGGGGCGATCCGCGACGTGCCCACGTTCGTCGACATCCTGCCCAGCGATGTCGCGGTGGCTCTGAACAACGTCACCCTCACCGTCGCGAACTGAACCGCGGCGCGCTCACTAGGCTGAGCGGGTGACTGACCCCGTACTGGTCCACATCGAGGACCGCATCGCCATTCTCACCGTCAACGACCCGGAGCGTCGCAACGCGGTCACGTTCGAGATGTCCGCGGCGTTGCGCGAAGCCGTGGACGCCGCCGAGGCAAACCCGGATGTGCATGCGGTCATCGTCACCGGCGCCGGTAAAGCGTTCTGTGCCGGCGCTGATCTGAGCGCGCTTGGCTCGGCGACCGAGGACGGGCTGCTCAAGATCTACGACGGCTTCCTCGCGGTCGCCAACTGCGCGCTGCCCACCATCGCCGCGGTCAACGGCGCGGCGGTCGGGGCGGGGCTGAACCTGGCACTGGCGGCCGATGTGCGTATCGCGGGTTCCGCGGCACTGTTCGACCCGCGCTTCCAGAAGCTGGGCATCCACCCGGGCGGCGGCGCGACCTGGATGCTGCAGCGAGCGGTCGGTCCGCAGGCCGCCCGCGCCTCGTTGCTGTTCGGCATGCGGTTCGACGCCGACGCCGCCGTGCGGTACGGGCTGGCGCTCGAGGTCGCCGAGGACGCGGTGGCTGCAGCGCGTGAGTTGGCCAAGGGACCGGCCGGTGCACCGCGTGAGGTGGTGCTCGCGACCAAGTCGTCCATGCGGGCCACCGCCAACCCCGGTGTCGTCGACGTCGACCAGCACCGCATCGCGGTCGAGACCGAACTCGGTCCGCAAGCCACCTCCATCCGCTCCCCCGAGTTCGCCGAGCGCCTCGCCGCCGCCAAACGCAAGTGACTCGGGCGGTCGTATCTGAGCTCGTTTTTGCGTCCAGGGCTGCGGCGCGTCGTCGTCAACCACGACCCGAGACGCAGAATTCAGCGCGACGCGGCGCCGTCGAGATAGAACCAGCGACCGGCGCGACGCTCGAACCGGCTGCGCTCGTGCAGTGCGCCCGGCCGCCCGGTCCGGGTGTACCGCGCCTGGAACTCCACCTCGCCGATTTCATCGTCGCCGCCGCCGGACACCACATCGGTGATCGTCAGACCACACCACGTCATGTCCGGCTCGACTGTCACTTCGGGCGGCCGCGTACGCGGATGCCAGGTACGAAAAAGGTAGTCCGCGAGACCCTTTGCGAAGGCGACATAACGCGATCGCATGAGTTCCTCCGCGGTCGCCGCCACCCGCGCACCGTCGTGGAGCGGTTCGCAGCAGGCTGCGTACGCAGCGCCGCTGCCGCAGGGACACCCGCGCGTCCTGGCGTGGCCCATGCTTCAGAGATCCAGCAGCGCAGTCTCGGGCGCCTCGATCAGATCACGCAGTTCGCACATGAACGCCGCCACCGTTGCGCCGTCGGTGATCCGGTGGTCGAACGCACACGTCAACGACATCGTCGATCGGGCGACAACCTCGTCGTCGACGACGACTGCACGCGGCTTGAGCGAACCGACGCCGAGGATGGCCGCTTCCGGGTAGTTGATCACGGGCACCCCATCGTCGAGTCCGAGCGCACCGAAGTTCGACACGGTGAACGTCGATCCTTGCAGTTCAGTCGGTTTGAGGGTGCCGGCGCGCGCATCGCGGATCAGCCGGGCCACCGCCTCGCCCAGTTCCCGGGTCGTCTTGAGGTGGGCATCGCCGACGACCGGTACCAGCAGGCCACGCGGCGCCGCGACCCCGAACCCGAGATGCACGGCCGCATGGAAGTGGACCTGCGCACCGTCGGTGGTGTCCACCCAGGTGGCGTTCAGGTGGGGGTGATGCCCCAGCGCGATCGTCAGCAGCCGCAATGTCAGCACGAACGGCGTGATCGGCGCCTCCTCGCCGGTGCGGTCACGAAGCCGGTCCCTCAGCCGCAGCAAGCTCGTTGCGTCCACCTGCACGGAGGTGTGCGCGTCGGGAATCTCTCTGCGCGACAATGTCATCCGCCGGGCCATCTCGGCCTGCACGCCACCGACCCTCGCCATGTCCGGGCCGGGTGCGGACGTGCCCGCTGCGGCGAGCACGTCGTCGCGGGTGATCACCCCGTCCGGTCCGGAACCGGTCAGTGCGCCGAGGTCGACGTTTCGTTCGGCGGCCAGCTTGCGCACCGCCGGCTTGGCGCGGGAACGGTGCTGCCCCACAGTGGTTGGGGGTGCAGCCGATCGCCTGCTGTGGTCCATCGCATCGTCGGCGCCGTATCCGACCAGCACGGGTTTGCGTTTCTGAGCGGGTGGTTCGGCATCGGTGGCGATGCGCACCAGTGTGGCGCCGACGGCCAGCGTCTCACCCGCACCGCCGCCCAACTCCACCACTCGACCGGCGTAGGGACTGGGTATCTCGACTTCGGCCTTGTTGGTTTCGACCGTGCACAGGGTCTGGTTGAGTTCAACCTCGTCGCCGACCGAGACGCTCCACGCGGTGATCGTCGCGTCCTCTAGGCCCTCACCCAAATCGGGTACCCGAAAATCCATCATCGTCATGGCTGCTCCATCGTTCGCTCGACACAATCGAGCAGTCGGTCCACCCCCGGCAGCCACAGTTTCTCCAGCCGCGCAGGCGGATACGGCGTGTCGAAGCCCGTCGCACGCAGCACCGGGGCCTCCAGGTCGTAGAACAAGTCCTCCTGGATGCGCGCCGCCAGTTCGGCGCCAAAACCCAACGTGCGCGGCCCTTCGTGCATCACGACCACCCGGCCGGTGCGGCGCACCGATTCGGCTACCGCGTCGAAGTCCAACGGGTTGAGCGTGCGCAGATCGAGTACCTCGATGCTCAAGTGGTCGGCAGCGATCTCCGCGGCGCTCAGGGCGGTGGCGACCAGCGGGCCGTAGGTCACCACGGTTACGTCGTCGCCGGCGCGCCGGATCGCCGCCCGCCCGAGCGGCAGCCCCGGTGTGGTGGTGTCGACCGGTTCGCGGGTCCAGTACCGCCGCTTGGGTTCCAGGTAGATGACCGGGTCGCGGCTGGCGATCGATTGGCGCAGCAGCCAATACGCGTCCGACGGTGTCGACGGAACCACGACCTTCAACCCGGCGGTGTGCAGCCAGTAGGTTTCGGTGGACTCGGAATGGTGTTCGACAGCGCCGATGCCGCCGAAGGACGGGATGCGGATCGTCACCGGCATGTCGACCTCGCCATGCGTGCGCATCCGGTACTTGGCCAGGTGGCTGACGATCTGGTCGAAAGCCGGGGCCGCGAACCCGTCGAACTGGATCTCCGGGACCGGGATCAGGCCCCGGATGGCCATTCCGATCGCGATCCCGACGATCCCCGACTCGGCCAGCGGGGTGTCGAAACACCGCTGCGCGCCGAAGGTTTCGGCGAGCCCCTCGGTGACGCGGAACACCCCGCCCAGCGCGGCGACGTCTTCGCCGAACACGAGCACCCGATCGTCGGAGGCCATCGCGTCGTGCAGTGCGCGGTTTATCGCCTGCGCCATGGTCAGCGTCGGTACGGTCGGCATCGGGGTCATCGGCGGCGCCGATGCCGAATGCGCTGCCCGCGGTGCGGGAGGCTCGTCCTCGCCGAACATCGGTGCACGCTCGATGATCTGGGTCATTTCACACCTCCTTCGCCAGTTCCGCCGAGAGTTGTTCGCGTTGCGCCACCAAGTCGGGCGTGATGTCGTGATAGACCGCGTCGAACATCTCGGTGACGTCGAAGTCCTCGGCGCCCACGATCGCCTCGCGCAATTCGGCACGCAGCCGTTGCGATTTGGTTCTGACCCGCTCTTCGAGCCGGTCGGACCACACACCGATCGACTGCAGATATGTGCGGTAACGCGTGATCGGGTCACGGGCAGCCCACTGCCCGACTTCCTCGTGGCTTCGGTAGCGACTCGGATCGTCGGAGGTGGTGTGCGGGCCCATCCGATAGGTGATCGCCTCGACCAGGGTCGGGCCACCGCCTTCCCTGGCTCGCTGTGCGGCCTGCTCGGTCACCGCGAAGCATGCCAGTACGTCGTTGCCGTCCACCCGGATCCCCGGCATGCCGTAGCCGGTGGCGCGGTGCGCGATCGACGGCCCGGCCATCTGCCGGCGAACGGGCACCGAGATCGCCCACTGGTTGTTCTGGACCACGAACACGCACGGCGCCCGGTACACGGCGGCGAAGTTCAGCGCTTCGTGCACGTCGCCGGTGCTGGTGGCGCCGTCGCCGACGAACGCAACCGTCACCGAATCCTCGCCGAGTCGCTGGGCCGCCATCGCCGCACCCACGGCGTGCAGGCTCTGCGTACCGATCGGGATCGCGATCGGGGCGACGCATTTCTCGGTGAAACCGAGTCCGCCGTGCCATTTACCCCGCCACACCGCGCCGATCTGAGCGGGTGTGATGCCGCGCAGCAGGAAGGCGCCGATCTCGCGGTACTGCGGAAACAGCCAGTCGGTCTTGCGCAGGCACGCGGCGGCGCCGATCTGGGCGGCCTCCTGGCCGCGGCACGAGGCGAACAGCGCCAGTTCGCCCTGTCGCTGCAGGTTGACGAATTCGCCGTCGAGGTCGCGGGTGAGAACCATCGATTCGTAAAGCCAGGCGAGTGTCTCGGGTGGAAGGTCCCTGCGGTATCGGGTGGCCGCGTCCGACGTGGTCGGCGTCCCGTCCGGGGCGACCAGTTGTATGGGCTCCATCTCGACGCCGAGCGACTCGAGGGGTGCCGAAGCCAACCCTGCCATACCGCCTCCTAGGGCCACTGACGACGGGTCGCGCCGTCAGGCGACTGAGGTGCTCAGCACGGAGGCGGGTAGAGCAGGCCCTCCGGTGGGAGGCTGTCGGCTAGTCGCCGGGGTGGGGCGCTAGCGCGACGATGCGCTCTGCTCGCCGCAGTACTGGGGCATCCACCATTATGCCTTCGAATTGGAAGACGCCCCGGGCATCGCGGGCCGCGGCCAGCACGTGTCGCGCCCACTGCACCTGCTCGGCGGTCGGTGCATAGCCGTCACGGATGACCGCGACCTGCGACGGGTGGATCGCGACCTTCACGTCGAAGCCGACCGCGACCGCGTCGTCGACCTCGCCGCGGAGGCCGTCGAGGTCCTTGATGTCGAGGTATACGGAGTCGAGCGCCAACCGCCCGTAGGCCTTGGCAGCCAACAGTGTCTGCGACCGCACATGCTTGGCGACTTCGCGATAGCTGCCGTCGGGATACCGGTTCGCCGTGCCGCCGGTCACCGCGAACAGGTCCTCGGCACCCCACATCAGCGCGACCGCGTTGTCCATGCGCGCCAGGTCGGTAACCGCGAGGGCGCCCAACGGCGTCTCGATCAGCACCACGACGTCCAGCGGCGCCAGATCGCGCACCTGCTGCGGGTCCTCGGTCTTGGCGAGCATGACCGTGGTGTAGCCGGTCTTCGACAGTGCTTCCAGGTCGAGCGGATGATCCGGTGTGCTGCTGGGGTTGACCCGCACCACCGTGCGCTGCGGGTCCAGCGGCGTCTCGACGAGCGCCGCGCGTGCGGCCTCCCGGTCTTTGGCGGCGACACCGTCCTCGAGGTCGAGTATCACGACATCGGCGGCCGCGGCGGCCTTTTCGAACCGTTCCGGTCGGTCGGCGGGACAGAACAGCCAGGCCGGTCCACTCGCCAGGACCACTATGCGTCTCCCCTTGGTCCCGCCGGCCGCATGCGCACCATGGTTTTTCGCGAAGCGGTCGCCACGATGTCACCGTGCTGGTTGCGTCCGACGTGCGAGAAGGTCACGATGCCCTCACCGGGCCGGCTCTTGGACTCCCGCTTTTCGATCACCTCGGACTCCGCATAAAGCGTGTCACCGTGGAAAAGAGGCTTCGGAAAGGCGATTTCGCCGAAGCCCAGGTTGCCCACGATCGTGCCCTGCGTCAGCTGAGCCACCGACAACCCCACCAGGGTCGACAGTGTGAACATCGAGTTGACCAGCCGCTGATTGAACGGGGGCAAAGCGTCGGAGAACGCGGCGTCCAGGTGCAGCGCCTGGGTGTTCATCGTCAGCGTGGTGAACAAGACGTTGTCGGCCTCGGTGATCGTGCGACCCGGCCGGTGTTGGTAGAGCACTCCCGTCTCGAACTCCTCGTACCACAGCCCCCGCTGCGTGACGGTCTTACTCGGCGTCTTGTCGCTCATTACAGCCCCAACTCCCGTCCGATCAACATCAATTGCACTTCCGTTGTGCCCTCGCCGATTTCAAGAATCTTGCTGTCGCGGTAGTGCCGCGCGACGGAGTACTCGTTCATGAAGCCGTACCCGCCGAAGATCTGGGTGGCGTCGCGGGCATTGTCCATCGCGGCTTCACTTGCCACCATCTTGGCGATCGATGCCGCCTTCTTGAACGGCTTTCCGGCCAGCATCAGCGCTGCGGCGTCGTAGTAGGCGGTTCGGGCGATATGAGCCCGAGCCTCCATGCGGGCGATCTTGAACGCGATCGCCTGGTAGCTTCCGATCGCCGCACCGAACGCTTCACGTTCCTTGGCGTACTTGACCGATTCGTCGACGCAGCCCTGCGCCGCACCCACCGACAGCGCGGCGATCGCGATCCGGCCCTCGTCGAGGATGCGCAGGAAATTCGCATAGCCCCGGCCGCGTTCGCCGAGCAGGTTGGCCTCCGGCACCCGCACGTCGTCGAAGCTCAGCGGGTGGGTGTCCGACGCGTTCCAGCCGACCTTGCTGTACGCCGGTTCGACGGTGAAACCCTCGGTGGGCACCGGCACCAGGATCGACGAAATCTCCTTCTTGCCACCCTCGCGTTCCCCGGTCACCGCGGTCACCGTCACCAGCTTGGTGATGTCGGTGCCCGAATTGGTGATGAACTGTTTTGAGCCGTTGATGACCCAGTGGCCGTCGTCGAGACGGGCGGTGGTCTTGGTGGCGCCGGCGTCGCTGCCGCCGCCGGCCTCGGTGAGCCCGAACGCGCCGAGCGCCTTACCGCTGGCCAGCAGCGGCAGCCACTCCTGCTTCTGCTCCTCGCTGCCGAACCGGTACACCGGCATCGCGCCCAGTGACACTCCCGCCTCGAGCGTGATCGCGACGCTCTGGTCGACCTTGCCGAGTTCCTCCAACGCGAGGCACAGCGCGAAGTAGTCGCCGCCCATGCCGCCGAACTCTTCGGGGAACGGCAGGCCGAACAGGCCCATTTCGGCCATCCCCGCGACCACCTCGTACGGGAACGAGTGTTCCTCGTCGTGCTTGGCGGCGACGGGCGCCACCACGCTCTGGGCGAAGTCGCGGACGGTCTTGGCCAGTTGTTCGTAGTGGTCCGGCAGCATGCCGGTGGCCAGAAAATCAGTCATGCTTGCGGCTCCTCGGTTGCCGTTATCCGGGCCAGCACTTGGCCCACCTTGACCTGGTCGCCTTGGGCGACAAGGAGTTCGGTCACGCCGTCGACCGGTGCGGTCAACGCGTGTTCCATCTTCATCGCCTCGACGGTCACCACGACGGTGCCCGCGGCCACTCGATCGCCGTCGGTGACCCCAACGGCCACAACCGAACCCGGCATGGGGCTGGTCAGCTCGGCGTCACCGCTGTGTGCGTCGTCGGGCCGCACCGGGGCCTCGCGGACCTCCGCCACGGCGAGCGTGCGGCCCGAACCGGCGAGCCAGATCTGCCCGTCATCGGCTGCGACGACGTAATCGGTGCGCACACCGTCGAACGCGACCGCCAGACGATCGCCGGTCAGCGACGCCGAAAGCGTATGCGGTCGGCCGTCCTCGATCACCGCGCTCGCGGCCGCCGGCGTGCCGGTGAGGTGGACGTGGTCGGTGCGCTCACCGGACCGCAGCCGGTACGTCGTCGGCGCGTGCCTGCCCATTCGCCAGCCCGATGGCGCGGCCCACAGGTCGCCCACGGGCTGGGGCCATGCCCGCAGCCACTTATACGCCGCAGCGGCGGCCAGGTCGGCGTCCTGCGCGGTCGCCGGGCGGAAGTCCGGCGCGCGACGGTCGAGCAGGCCCGTGTCGAGGCGGCCCGCTGCGACATCGGGGTCGGCGAGCAGAAAGCGCAGGAACTCGATATTGGTGGTGACGCCGAGCACGGCGGTGGCGACCAGCGCCCGGTCCAGGGTGCGCAGGGCGCCGGCCCGGTCGGCGGCGTGCGCAATGATCTTCGACAGCATCGGATCGTAATCGCTGCCGATCACCGAGCCGCTCGCCAGCCCGGAATCGACACGGACACCGGGGCCCTGCGGCTCGGCGAGGTCGAAGACCCGGCCGCCGGTCGGCAGGAAGCCGCGTCCGGGGTCTTCGGCGTAGACGCGGGCCTCGATCGCGTGCCCGGTCATGGTCACGTCGTCCTGGGCGATGGCCAACTTTTCGCCCGCGGCAATGCGCACCTGCTGCTCGACGAGGTCGATGCCGGTGACCATTTCGGTGACCGGGTGCTCGACCTGCAGGCGGGTGTTCATCTCCATGAAGAAGAATTCGTCGGGCCGGTCGGCGGAGACGATGAATTCGACCGTGCCCGCGCCGGTGTAGTCGACACTACGCGCGGTGTCGCAGGCCGCCGCACCGATCCGCGCCCGCGTCGCCGCGTCCAGCAGCGGTGACGGCGCCTCCTCGATCACCTTCTGATGGCGGCGCTGCAGGCTGCATTCGCGCTCGCCGAGGTGCACCACGTTGCCGTAGCCGTCGGCGAGCACCTGTACCTCGATGTGGCGCGGGTTCAACACGAACCGTTCGAGGAACAGGGTGTCGTCACCGAACGCGGCCGCGGCCTCCCGGCGTGCGCTCGCCAGCGCGGCGGGTAGCTCGCCGGGCTCGTGCACCACCCGCATACCCTTGCCGCCGCCGCCCGCCGAGGGTTTCACCAGGACCGGGAATCCGACCTCGGCGGCGCCGGCGACGAGATCGTCGTCGGTGAGGCCCGGCCGCGAAATGCCCGGCACGACCGGCACTCCGAACGCCGACACCGCGGCCTTCGCCGCGATCTTGTCGCCCATCGTTTGGATCGCCCCGACCGGCGGTCCGATGAACACGGTCCCGGCTGCCTGTAGCGCCGCCGCGAATTGCGCGTTCTCCGAGAGGAATCCGTAACCGGGATGGACGGCTTGAGCCCCGGTGCGCTGGGCGGCTGCGACCACCGCGTCGATGTCGAGGTAACTCTGCCGGGCCGCGGACGGCCCGATGTGTACCGCGACGTCGGCCTCGGCGACGTGGCGGGCGCCCGCATCTGCGTCGCTGAACACCGCGACCGAGCGGATACCCATGGCGCGCAGCGTGCGGATGACCCGCACGGCGATCTCGCCCCGGTTGGCGACCAGCACGGTGTCGAAAGTCAGGATTTCAGCCATCATCACATCCGGAACACGCCGTAGGAAATGGACTCGAGCGGCGCCTGGGCGACCACCGAAAGCGCCAGCCCGAGCACCGTTCTGGTGTCGGCGGGGTCGATGACGCCGTCGTCCCACAACCGCGCGGTCGAGTAGTAGGGGTTGCCCTGGTGCTCGTACTGCGCGCGGATCGGCGCCTTGAAGTTGTCCTCTTCTTCGGCGGTCATCTCGCCGCGCACGGTCGCCAGCACCGATGCGGCCTGTTCACCGCCCATCACCGAGATCCTGGCATTGGGCCACATCCACAGGAAGCGCGGCGAATACGCGCGCCCGCACATCGAGTAGTTACCCGCCCCGTAGGAGCCGCCGATGACCACAGTCAGCTTCGGCACCCGCGCGCAGGCCACCGCGGTGACCATCTTCGCGCCGTGCTTGGCGATACCGCCGGCCTCATAGTCGCGGCCGACCATGAAGCCGGAGATGTTCTGCAGGAACAGCAGCGGCGTGTTGCGCTTATCGCACAGTTCGATGAAATGCGCGCCCTTGAGCGCTGATTCGCCGAACAGCACGCCGTTGTTGGCGATGATGCCGACCGGGTGTCCGTGAATGCGGGCGAATCCGGTCACCAGGGTGGTGCCGTATTCGGCCTTGAACTCCGCGAATTCGCCGCCGTCGACGATGCGGGTGACGACCTCGTGTACGTCGTATCCCACCCGCGAGTCGACCGGCACCACATCGTAGAGTTCGCGCTGATCGACCACCGCCGAAACCGTAGGCCGGACGTCCCACGGCAGCGGTTCGCGGGGACCGAGGGTGGCGACGATGCGCCGCACGATGCGCAGCGCATCGCGGTCATCGTGGGCCAAATGGTCTGTCACACCGGAAGTCTTGGAGTGCAGGTCGCCGCCGCCGAGCTCCTCGGCGGTGACCACCTCACCGGTCGCGGCCTTCACCAGCGGTGGGCCGCCCAGAAAAATCGTGCCCTGGTTGCGCACGATCACGGCCTCGTCGCTCATCGCGGGTACGTATGCACCGCCGGCCGTGCAGGATCCGAGCACTGCGGCGATCTGCGGGATACCTTGGGCCGACAGGTTGGCCTGGTTGTAGAAGATGCGTCCGAAGTGGTCGCGGTCCGGGAAGACCTCGTCCTGGCGGGGCAGGAACGCTCCGCCGGAGTCCACCAGATAGATGCAGGGCAACCGGTTCTGCCCGGCCACTTCCTGAGCCCGCAGATGCTTTTTGACCGTGATCGGGTAGTAGGTGCCACCCTTGACGGTTGCGTCGTTGGCCACGATCACGCACTCACGACCCGACACGCGCCCGATACCGGTGATCATGCCCGCACCCGGGCACTCGTCGTCGTACATGCCGTCGGCGGCCAGTGGTGACAGTTCGAGGAACGGGCTGCCGGGGTCCAGCAGGCCGTCCACCCGGTCGCGCGGCAACAACTTGCCGCGGCTGACATGGCGTTCGCGGGCCCGCTGCGACCCGCCGAGCGCGGCGGCGGCGAGCTTCGAACGCAGTTCGTCTACCAGGGCGAGATGATCCTCGCGATGTGCGGCCCGCGATGCCATTCGGTGAACCGTTCAGTTGAGTTAATGACAACTAACTCGTGGTATGTTAGTCACGATTAACCGAGATGTCTACAGCGGGCGGGAGGCACGGTGTCCCCTACTCCGATCCCCCAGGTGCCTGCGACCACACGCCGCAGCAAGGCGAAATCCGATCGCCGGTCCCAGTTGATCGCCGCAGCCGAACGCCTCGTGGCCGAGCGAGGTTATCTCGCGGTGCGGCTGGAGGATATCGGCGCTGCGGCCGGGGTCAGCGGACCGGCGATCTACCGGCACTTCCCCAACAAGGAGGCGTTACTGGTCGAATTGCTGGTCGGCATCAGCACCCGGCTGCTCGCCGGCGCCACCGAGGTCGCCGCGCGAGCCGACGACCCCGCGTCGGCACTGGACGGTTTGATCGACTTCCATCTGGACTTCGCACTCGGCGAGTCCGACCTCATCCGCATCCAGGACCGTGACTTCGGCAATCTGCCGCCCTCGGCCAAACGCCAGGTGCGTAAGGCACAGCGGCAGTATGTCGAGATCTGGGTGGACGTGCTGCGCCGGGTCAACGACTCGTTGGCGGAGGCCGACGCGCGGTTGATGGCGCACGCGACGTTCGGACTGCTGAACTCCACACCACATGCGCTCAAACCGGGCGCAACCAAAACGGCCGAGGCCAGTCCGCGATCCGTCTTGAAAACGATGACGGTCGCGGCACTGACCTCGGCCGCTGGAGACGCTTGAGCGTCAGGCTTCAGTGCGGGCCGTTAGTACCAGGCGCGCCTGCCGCCGACGGGGCGGCCGACGGAGCCCAGAATCCAGAACACCGCGCCGATGACCATGAGCACGATGCCGATGGTCCACAAGATGTTGATCCCGAAGATCAGACCGAGGATCAGCAGGATCGCTCCGAGGATGATCATGAGTATTCCTTTCGAATCAGTAACCGCCAGTTGATTACTGGCTGGGTTCAGGTAGATCGCAGTTTTCGACCTTGGGGTTGACACCCGCATAGTTCAACGGTCCGACAACCACCGTCAGAGCAATGCTTCCGGCTGTCGCGCAATTAGTTTCACTGGTCTCGAAATAGCCCCGCTGATACGCCGCCACGGCGCCGATCAGCAACCAGACGAGCACCAGAACGCCGAGCAGTCCGCCACCTCGCATGCCGCGCCTCCTTTGTCAGCGCCAAACGGCGCGTGCGCAGCGTTTACCCGGCAGACAATTTCGGTAAACGTCGGCTCCGGCGACAATTCGGTCACGAGCTCGGATCGCTATTGAACGCCGCAATCAGCCACTCGCGCATGGCTTTGACCAGCACGGCGCGGTTCTCACGCTTGTCGATCTCGTGACCGTCGTCGTCGAACATCAGCAGTTCGACCTTCCGGCCGAGCTCTTGCAGCGCTTCGCACATTTGCTCGGATTCGCTGGGTGGGACGTTGGTGTCGTTGGCGCCGTGCACCAGCAGCAACGGAGCGGTCATCGCCTCGGCGCGCTGCAGCGGTGAGAGCTGCTCGAGCAGTTCGCGATCCCCGACCGGATGGCCGTACTTCGGATAAGCCGCGGCCGCGATCCACGGTTCGGTGTTGCGGTACCAGGTGTTCAGATCGCTCATACCGCAGATGCTGATCCCGGCCGCGAACCGGTCGGGATGGAAGGTGAGGGCAGCCTGGGTCAGGTAGCCGCCGTAGGACCATCCACAACACGCGATGCGGTCGACGGGCGCGACACCGCGGTCGACCAGGTAGGCGACCGCATCAGCGACGTCGTCGATCGCAGCGAACCGTCGCTCCTTGTCGTCGGCGTGCATGAACGACCTGCCGAACCCTCCCGAACCCCGCACATTCGGCAGGAACACGCTGATGCCCTCTTCGAGCAGCGCCGGGAAAAACTCGTTGTAGCCGGGCCTGCCCTGTCCTTCGGGCCCGCCGTGCAGGAACAGCATCGCGCCGATCGTCTCGACGCCCTCACGAGGCCGGAACAGCCAGCCGGTGAACCGCAAACCGTCGCGGGCGGTGACCGTCTCCAGCGTCGGGTCCGGGGCGGCCGGTCCGGAGCTGGGTTCGCGGTCGACGGTCTCCCACACGCCCGTACGGGGATCCACCAGTTCGACGGTCGGCGGGGTGGACGGGCCCTCCACCGTCATCGCCAGCATCGAGCCGCCCGCGCTGATACTCAGTTGGCTGGCCACCATGCCGGGGAGCGGGATTCGCTCGTGCAGGGTGTTGTCACCGAGCTCCAGAATCTGTAACTCGCTGGCGCCGTGAATGTTCCACAGCATCGCCACCGTCGAGAGGTCGTCGCTGACGGTGAACTCGTCGAGCTCATAGCCGGGGTGTTCGGCGAGGACCTGATAAGCAACGCCGTCGGCGGTGACCGTGACCTCGAGCAGCCGCGCGTGCTCGGTGCCGTTCTCGCTGCGGATCAGGGCCCGCACATAGCCCTCGGTGCTGTCACTGTCGTAGGTCTTGCCCGGCTGGTACAGCTTGGTGAGCTCGCCTTCCAGCCCGGCGCGCAAACGGCGCGCGTAATGGTCGTCGAGGATGATGCCGGTGTCGGTGGTCGAGCCCGGATCGTATGGCAGCAACGCGGTTTCGGTGCCCCCGCGCAGCATGATCAGATCCCGGTAGCCGCGTGGCCCGACGCGCACCAGCGCGGCGCCGGCCCAGGCGTCGACCAGCCGCCCGCCCGAGCGGCGGTCCAGTACCGACAGGCTGCCCGTCGCCGGATCGATCAGGCACGAGCTACCGACCCCGTCCGCGCCGGTCAGGATCGCCGCCACCCTGGTGCCGTCCCAATTGATCAGTTCGGCGGTGCCCTCCGGCGTCCCGTCCGGCCACGAGTCGATGCGGCGGGCGTCCCGGTCGTCGGGATCGGTTGTCACGACCCAGATCTGGGTTCGGGTGCTGCCGTCGGGGGCGACTTCACAGGCGAGCCAATGACCGTCCGCTGAGTGCAGGACCCGCGTCACCGGGCCTTCGATCGGCAGCTCGACCTCGCGCGACGAGGTTGCCCGCCAGCCGCGTAGGAACCGCTGCACCGCGCGCGGGAAGCCGCCGTCGTCGACCAGATGTGCGAACGCGGTGGCATCCGGCGACATCGACGCGCCGTATACCCTGCGAACCTGCTCTCCCACCGCACCAATTGTGCCTACCCGGGCAAGCGGGGCGTCGACCCCCGGTCTGTTGAGCGGTCGCCCAGGTACCCTCGCTCCCATGAGGTGGGTATGACCGATACACCACGGCCCGGCCGCGACCAGCCATCAAGCTCCGGCGGCCGCGAGGAGCAACCGCAGAGCTCCGACAATCCGGGCTACGGATATCCGGGCTACAGCGACCCCGCATACGCCAGCCAGGCGTACGGGCCCACCTATCAGGCGCCCCCTGGACCTGCACCGACGGAGCGTCTGCCGTCGTACGGCGCTTACGGTTACGACCCCTATGCGACCGGACAGTACGGGGCGCCGTATCCGTCCGGCGAGCCGTCTTCGCCGCCACCGGAGGAACCGAAGTCGCCCCGCTGGCTCTGGATCGCCGCGGGACTCGCGGTGCTGACCGTGATCGGCCTGGTGATCGCGCTGGTTGTCGTCAACAGCTCCCAGCAGCAGACGGTCGTCGCGCCGCCCCCGATGCAGGAACCCGACTTCACCACCCCGGTCCCGACGACGATCCCCCCGACCGTTCCACGGACGACCCGTCCGAGGGCGCCCGGGGTTCCTACGGTGCCGAGCACGCCCCGCACGACCACCCCCGGCGTCACCCAGAGCGTCGTCTATGTGGTCGGCGGTACGGGGCGCGCCATCAACATCACCTACGTCGACACGGGCGGCCTGTTGCAGACCGAGTTCAACGTGCTGTTGCCCTGGAGCAAGGAAGTCGAGTTGTCCGAGTCCGTCGCGGAGTCGGCCAGTGTCAGCATCATCAACGTCGGGCGGGAAGTGAACTGTTCGATCACCGTCGACGGCGCCGTGGTCCAGCAGCGCACCGGTGCCGGCCTGACCATCTGCACGGCCAGCGGTTAACGCGCCGAACTCGGAACACGCACCGCGAGCATGGCCAACAGGCCCACCGCCAGTACGACGACCAGACCGCCCATACCGGCCCGGTCCGTACCGAAGATCGCGATGAACGCCGAGAACAGAAACGGTGCAAGATAGGAAACGGCGCGGCCCGTGGTCGTGTAGAGGCCGAAGGCGACGCCCTCCTTACCGTGGGCGGACATGCGCAACATCAGGGTCCTCGCCGCTGACAGCGTGGGCCCGATGAACAGACACAGCGCCAGCCCGCACAGCCAGAACGCGAGCGCGCCGTCGAGTGCCATCAGCGTGAGGCCGACGGTGATCAGCGCCGCGAGCGAGACGACGATGACCGGTTTGGCGCCGAACCGGTCGTCGAGCACACCGCCCAGGACGGCGCCCACCGCAGCCACGGTGCTGGCGCTCACCCCGAACAACAGCACGTCGGCCTCGGAGATGCCGTACACCCGCACGCCGAGCACCGCGCCGAACGCGAATATCCCCGTAAGACCGTCGCGGAACACCGCGCTGGCGATCAGGTAGTACACGACGTTGTGGTCACGACGCCATTCGCTGCGGATGTCCGACCACAGCTTGCGGTACCCGCCGATGAACCCCACGGTCTGCCGCTGTTGCGATGATCCGGGTTTGGCGCCGGGAACGGTGAACAGAACCGGCACGGCGAACAACCCGAACCAGACGGCCGTGAAAACCATGGCGGCCCTGACGTTCTGGCCGTCCTCGATCGGCAGGCCCAGCATTCCGCCGTCACCAGAGATGAAGCCGAGGTAGACGATCAACAGCAGCGTGACGCTGCCGAGATAGCCCAGGCCGAGACCGAATCCGGAGATCTGGCCGGACGTCTGCGGTGTCGACAATTGGCGCAGCATCGCGTTGTAGGGCACGGTCGCCAGTTCGTTGCAGGCCGACGCAGACGCCAGCAGCACCAGACCCAGCGCCAGGTAACGGTAGTCGTCGCGGACGAAGCTCATCGCCGAGATCAGCACCGCCGCCAAAGCGCTGAGCACCGCCAGCACCCTGCGACGCCGCCACGGGGCGTCGACCCACACCCCGGTCACCGGCGCCAGCAGGGCGACGACCAACCCGGCAGCGCCCAGCGCCCAGCCCAGCCAGCTGGTCGCGCTGGTGTCACCGGGCAGGTCGCCGCCGACGGAATTGGTCAGGTAGATCGAGAACACGAAGGTCACGACCACCGCGTTCAACCCCGTCGCGCCGAAGTCCCACAGCGCCCACGAGACGATCTGCCTGCGGCCCGCGGACGGCGGGCCTGAATCGGTTGGGTCGCTCATGGTCCGCCAACGATATAGTCCTGCGCATGTCAGTACCCCCACCCAGCGCCGACGCCCGCGCGGTGGTTACCGGAGCGTCGCAGAACATCGGCGAAGCCCTGGCCGACGAGCTCGCGGCCCGCGGACACCACCTGATCATCACCGCGCGCCGCGAGGACGTGCTGCGGGCGCTTGCGGATCGGCTCACCGGCCAGTACGGCGTGACGGTGGAGGTGCGGCCGGTAGACCTGGCCGACCCGACCGAACGCACCAAGCTGTGTGACGAGTTGGCGGCGCGCAACATCTCGATCCTGTGCGCAAATGCCGGTACCGCGACGTTCGGTCCGGTCGCATCGCTGGATCCGGCGGACGAGAAGGCGCAAGTTCAGCTGAACGTTTTGGGCGTACACGATCTGGTGCTCGCCGTGTTGCCAGGGATGGCCGAGCGCAAGGCGGGCGGCATCCTGATTTCCGGTTCGGCCGCGGGCAATTCACCGATTCCCAACAATGCGACCTATGCCGCGAGCAAGGCGTTCGTCAACACGTTCAGCGAGTCGCTGCGCGGTGAGCTCAAGAAGGTCGGCGTGCACGTGACGCTGCTCGCACCCGGCCCCGTGCGCGAGACGCTGCCCAACGCCGAGGAACAGTCGCTGGTGGAGAAGCTGATCCCCGATTTCTTGTGGATCTCGACGCAGTACACGGCTAAACAGTCGCTGGACGCGTTGGAGCGCAACAAGATGCGCGTCGTCCCGGGCGTGACGTCGAAGGCGATGTCGGTGGCCGCGGGGTATGCGCCCCGGGCGGTCGTGACACCGATAGTCGGCGCCGTCTACAAGAAACTCGGCGGCGGCTAGCGCCCTTTTTTCGCGAAACGGTATTCCGGCAGGGAAAGTCCGGGAAGAGCCCTGCGGGAATACAGTTTCGCCACGGCTGACGTCAGCGGCGACTGCGCCTGCGACCGGTGCCGAAGATACTGCGGGTGATCTCGCGGCCGATCACCGTGCCCGCCGAGCGCATCGCGCTCTTGAAGGCCGGGCCGCTCATCATCTTTTCGAACATTCCCGGCTCTGCGGCACCGCGTGAGCTCACCTCACCCGAGGCCGTCGCTCCGCCGACATCCGGGGGCAGCGGCGGCGGCAATGCGTCGGGTGCGGCCGGCTCCGACGGCACCAACCGCGCGTTGAGCCGCTCGTAGGCCGACTCCCGGTCGATGGTCTGGCCGTATTCGCCTTGCAGCGGACTGGCTTTCGCCGCCGCGCTGATCGCGTCCGGTCCTATCGTGTCCATGAGCGACCGCGGCGCACGCAACCGTGTCCACGCCACCGGTGTGGGTGCCCCCTTCTCCGAGAGCACGGTGACGATCGCCTCGCCGATCCCCAGTGATGTCAATGCCGACTTCAGCTCGTAGACATCGGTTTTGGGGTACGTCCGCACGGTCTTGGACAGCGCCTTCTCATCGTCGGGGGTGAATGCCCGCAGTGCGTGCTGAATTCGGGCGCCCAGCTGGGACAGCACGTCGTTGGGCACGTCGGTCGGCAGCTGCGTGCAGAAGAACACGCCGACGCCTTTGGACCGGATCAACTTCACCGTCTGCTCGACCTGTTCGAGAAACGCCTTGGATGCGTCGGCGAACAGCAGGTGTGCCTCGTCGAAGAAGAACACCAGCTTCGGCCTGTCGAGATCGCCGACCTCGGGAAGTGTGGAGAACAGGTCGGCGAGCACCCACATCAGGAAGGTGGAGAACATCACCGGCCGGGCGGCCTGGCTGCCGAGTTCGAGTAGCGTGATGATCCCGCGGCCCTGATCGTCGACCCGCAGCAGGTCGTCGGGTTCCAATTCGGGCTCGCCGAAGAAGGTGTCGCCGCCGTCGGCTTCGAGGTTGACCAACGCCCGCAGGATCACCCCGGCCGTCGCGGTGGACACCGCGCCGAGCTCCTTGAGCTGCGGCTTGCCCTCGTCGCTGATGAGATATCCGATCACCGCCCGCAGATCCTTGAGGTCCAGCAGCGACAGCCCCTGCTGGTCGGCCCAGTGGAAGATCAGGCCCAGCGTCGACTCCTGTGTCTTGTTCAGGCCGAGCACCTTCGACAGCAGGATGGGTCCGAAGCTGGAGATCGTCGCGCGCACCGGGACACCGGTCCCGGACGTGCCCAGCGACAGGAACTCCACCGGGTAAGCCGTCGGCGCCCAGTCGTCACCGGTGTCCTCAGCCCGTGACGCGACGTTCTCGTCGGCCGCACCGGGCCGCGACAGCCCCGACAGGTCGCCCTTCACGTCGGCCATCACGCACGGTACGCCCGCCGCCGAGAGCTGCTCGGCCAGCACCTGCAGCGACTTGGTCTTTCCGGTGCCGGTCGCACCAGCGATCAGCCCGTGCCGGTTGACGGTCGCCAGCGGGATGCGAACCTGTGCGGCCGGGTCGCACGCCCCGTCGACGACGACGGTGCCGAGCTCGAGAGCCGCACCTTGCGCGGCGTAACCTGCGGCGATCTGCTGTGCGGAGTTTGTCATCGACTCACTGGCCATGGCTGGCACCCTAGCCTGCGCGCCGTACCGTACCGGCGGGTGCGGCGGGCCCGATGTGACGGCAAGGCTTACTGTGAGCGTCGTGCGCGACGAACTGGTGTGGATCGACTGCGAAATGACCGGCCTCGATCTCAAGGCCGACCGGCTCATCGAGATCGCGGTGCTGGTGACAGACGCTGACCTCAACATCCTCGGCGACGGCATCGACGTCGTCATCCACGCCGAGGACGCGGCGTTGACGTCGATGATTCCGGTGGTCACCGAGATGCACACCCGTTCGGGTCTGATCGACGAGGTCAAAGCCTCGACCGTGACCGTGCCCGAAGCCGAGGAGATGGTGCTCGACTACATCCGCAGCCACGTCAAACAGGCCAAGACAGCGCCGCTGGCCGGCAACTCGATCGCCACCGACCGCGGCTTCATCGCCCGCGACATGCCCAAGCTCGACGACTTTCTGCACTACCGGATGATCGACGTCAGCTCCATCAAGGAGTTGTGCCGGCGGTGGTATCCGCGGATCTACTTCGGCCAGCCCGAGAAGGGCCTCGCGCACCGGGCACTTGCCGACATTCACGAGTCGATCCGCGAACTGGAGTACTACCGCCGCACCGCGTTCGTGGCCGCACCCGGACCCTCGACCAGCGATATCGCAGCCGTCGCCGAAGTGTTGCGGCCTGCGGCCGATGACACCAAGGATGTCGATTCGGCCGCTGAACGTTCGAGCGGCTAGTATCGACGTCGCCGTCTCGCGCGGCGATGGTGGCTGTAGTTCAGTTGGTAGAGCACCAGGTTGTGATCCTGGATGTCGCGGGTTCGAGCCCCGTCAGCCACCCCAAACTGGTCAGGGAGCGAATCT
>NZ_QMEW01000023.1 GCF_003284965.1 Mycolicibacterium sp. GF69 | reverse complement strand
TCACGCGGCGGCCCGGTGGTGGTCACCGTGCACCACCGGAAGCGTCGGTGCCCTTGCGTCCGGACCGGCTCAGCGGTGCGGCGGCGGAGTCGTCGTCGTAACGCAGCGCGACGTCGAGCGGATCGGGCCGGTGGGGATCGGTTTCGAGGTCGGCACGGTCGGGCTGACCGCGGAAACGGTGCCACAGCCGGCGGCCGGCGAGCAGCACCAAAACGGCGCCCGCCGACAGCGTGATGAAGAACAACACCTTGCCGTAGGCGTTGGAGTGCACAGACAGTCGCACCGGTTCGCCGAGGGGCAGGCCGTCGGCCGTGCGCAGCGTGACGTCGACGGCGACCCGCTGGGTGAAGTGCACCTCGATCGGCACCCGCAGCGGGAGGTATCCCGGCGGCAACACGATCTCGCCCATGTCGGTGACCGTCATCCCGGGCGGCGCGTCGACGTCGAGCCGGACGCGGATGGGCACGGGCAGGTTGTTGCGCAGCGCCAGCGGCAGTGGGCTGCGTTCGGTGGCCAAGGTGTAGGCGCCGCCGGGATTGACGATGGTGACCGCGTTGAAAATGTCGTCGACGGTGTGGCCGACGGTCGTGAGCCGTTGCTGCGCAAGGCCGTTGCGGGTATCGGGCGGAACCGACTGGCTCAGCGCGCGCAACATGTCCTCCCGCAGCGGCGCGGTATAGCCGTATCCGGTCAGACCGGTCCGTTCGTCGGTCGTCAGCGCCGCGGTCAGTCCCCACAGCCGACCGGTGACAGCGGCGATCCCCGACAGCACCGCGTCGTCGAACCGGGCGTCCGGATCGCCCAACTCCGCACCGGGCAACGGTGCCGTCTGCTCGGGCGGGACCGCGCTGCTCTCACCGATCACCGCGGTGAGCGGGCGCGGACGGGCCAGCCCGGCATTGATCGCGGTCGACACCGCCGTGAACAACGCCCGAGCGTCGTCGGGTGTCAGATTCCACGCCAGCGGCGGCATCAAGATCTGCGTGCGCGGCGCGACGTCTGGATTCAGCCCGCGCCACAGCACCGCGCCGAGCGCGTCCTGGCGCCGGGCCACCTCAGAGTCACGCCGCAACGGGATGTCGAGGGACGGGTCCAGATACCCCGGCGCCACCGGGTCGCTGCCCGCACCGGCCAGCGCTGCCCCGACGGCCGGGTCGAAGGGTGCCGCGACGAGCTTGGGGGTGTAGCGGACCGGCGTGGTGTCGACGTCGGTCTGCGCGGCGTCCGTCCCGGCAGCCGACTCGGCGGCCGCGATGGCCACCGTCTGGCCGCCCTGCTCGGAGAGCAACCGCACCGCGGGACCGGTTAGCGAACCGTCGCCGACGAGGCTGGCACCGCGCACCGACGTGACGCCGAGAATCTGATCGACGATGTCGCCCGCCGACGTGGTCGCGATCCGGCTGAGACCGGGATCGCCGACGCGGCGCAGCGCGTCGAGGTCGGCCTGCGCATAGGTGGTCGACGCGACACACATGCCGCTCGCCAGCGCCTTGAGCCGGTTCAGCCAGGCCACCGCGGCGTCCTGGCCGGTGCCGGGGCGGGTTGGGGTGCCAGGCCCCGAGTCGGGGCCGACATTGACGACGTAGCCGCCCGTCATGGCGTTGACGGTGACGAGCAGATCCGGGTCGACCGCAAGGCACGTCGCCGCGCGTACCCTGCCGTCGGGATCGACCTGGGGGCTGGTCGCGAACTCGGCCGCCGACAACAGCGTGTCGAGGCGCCCGCCCGCGGCCAACGAGGTCGCGAGGTCGTCGTCGATCAGCCGCACCGGCGTCGCCCCGCCCGGTGCGCCCGCCGCGAGTCGGGGCCGGTCCGCGATCGGCCACAGCAGCGTCAGTTGGACCGGTTTGGAGGTGTCGGGGGGTGCGACCGCCGTCACCGCATCGGCTGCGGAAGCGGTGTCCGGGTCCGGCGGGACGCCGAGTACCGGCAGCAGGAAGCGGGCGTCATCGAGGCGGGCCGGCTCGCCGTAGTCCGGCGTGCCGTTCACGTTGACCATCACCGGGTACACCCCGGGCTCGTCGATGCCGAGCGACGGCCGGTCCACGGAGCGCAACGGATAGGACAGTACGAACGGGACCTCTTGTCCGCGAGCCAGTTCCGCAGACAGTGGGACGAAATCGCCGACCGGCTCGAATTGGTCGACGTCGCCGGCCAGATTGGTGCGCAGACCCGCTGACGTCGGCACGGCCGCCGCGTCCTCCAGCCGCACCACCACGTCGCGCACCGGACGGTCTCCGACGTTGAGCACGACACCGGCGACGGTGACGGTGGGTTCGCTGGTGGTGGTCACCACGTCGGGGGTGACGCGGTCGACACGCACCTGCAGAAACGGTGTCGAGCCGGGTTCGGCCGCGGCGGCGCGCGGTACGGCGATCGGCAGGGCGCTGAGCGCGAGCAGGATCAGCGCGGCCAGCGCGCGCAGCAACGCTGCGGGTGTCACGGGCCCTGTCCGCAGCCGTTCGTCCGGCGACCGTGCTGGGACTCGCTCCGCTCGGCCAGGGACGGCTGAGCGCGATCGTCGGGACGACGGTTGCGGGTGTGCGAATGCGTCTGCGGACGGCGGCGCGGCGACGACCGGGGGAGCGGTGGCAGCGCGGAGGGGCCGTGGGCGTGCAGCGTGTCGATCAGCTCTGAAGCGACCTCGGCGAGCCGGCGCTCGTCGGCGTAGGCCAGCCGCGACGGCAACTCCTTGAAAGGCACCCACGCGACCTCGGTGACCTCGACGTCCTCGTCGGAGAGTTCCCCGCCGAGGAAGCGCATCAGGTAGTGGTGCACGGTCTTGTGTACGCGGCGGCCCTCGGTGACGAACCAGTAGTCGATGCTGCCCAGGGCGGCGAGGACGCTGCCCTGCACGCCGGTCTCCTCGGCGACCTCGCGGACGGCGGTCTGCTCGGCGGTCTCGCCCATCTCGATGTGTCCCTTGGGCAGCGACCACAGCATGCGGCCGCGCCGGTCGATGCGGCCGATCAGGGCCGCGACCTGGCCGTCCTTGGGACCGTCGATACCGTCGATGACCAGTCCGCCCGCCGACGTCTCGTGCACCGTGCGCAGCCGGTCAGGTGGGCGCCGCGGACGGCTCTTCTTGGCTTGAGTGCCCTTGCCGTCGGTCTTCGCGGTGAGGGCGACATTGTGGCGGTGGCCGCCGGGAACGGGTTGCGGTATCGGGCGCTTGTGGGGCTGTGTCGGCTGATCGGGTGCGGGCTCGGGAGGACCTGCCGCGCGTCGGCCGCGGCGCCGCCCCCGGCGCCGTCGTGGTTTGGCCTGTTCGCCGTCCGACACCCAAGCGATAGTAGCTGCCACGCATATTGGCTCCCGCCGCACGCACCGGTCGTGACAGAGCCGTTGCACATTCGTGTGACCAGGCAGACTCCGCGCCGCGGCCCGGGGCCCCGGCCCCGCATACCGTCTAGGCTGTCCGAACGTGCCCCACCCCCCGACCGACACCGAACTGCTCGCCACCGCGCAGGTCGCACTGAACCGCCACGGCGCGGTGCTGCGCGAGCTCGGCCGGCTGTTCGCCGCCGCCGGTCACGAGTTGTATCTCGTCGGCGGCAGCGTCCGCGATGCGCTGCTGGGCCGGGTGCTGACCGATCTCGACTTCACCACCGATGCCCGCCCCGAGCAGATGCAGAAGTTGCTCCGCCCGTGGGCCGACTCGCTGTGGGACACCGGTATCGAGTTCGGCACACTCGGCGTCGGTAGAGGTGATGAGCGCCTCGAGATCACCACGTACCGCGCCGACAGCTATGACCAGGTGTCGCGCAATCCGCAGGTCCGGTTCGGCGACAACCTCGACGACGACCTGGTGCGGCGCGATTTCACCGTCAACGCGATGGCTGTGCGCGTGACCGCCGATGGGCCCGCCGAGTTCCACGACCCGCTGAACGGTCTGGCGGCGCTGCGCGCGAAACAACTGGACACTCCCGCCGCACCGGAGGTGTCGTTCGGCGACGATCCGCTGCGGATGCTGCGCGCCGCGCGATTCGTCTCGCAGCTGGAGTTCACCGTGGCGCCGCGGGTGATCACCGCGATGGTCGCGATGGCTCCGCAGCTCGGCCGGATCACCGCCGAGCGGGTGGCCGCCGAACTCGACAAGTTGCTGCTCGGCGCCGACCCGGTCGCGGGCATCGACCTGATGGTGCAGACCGGGTTGGGCGATGTGGTGCTCCCCGAGGTCGGCGCGATGCGGATGGCCATCGACGAGCACCACCAGCACAAGGACGTGTACTGGCATTCGCTGACTGTCCTCGAGCAGGCCATCGCCTTGGAGGAGGAGGGCCCCGATCTGGTGCTGCGGTGGGCGGCGCTGCTGCACGACATCGGCAAGCCCGCCACCCGCAAGCACGAACCCAACGGCGGGGTGAGCTTCCACCACCACGAGGTGGTCGGCGCGAAGATGGCGCGAAAGCGGATGCGGGCGTTGAAGTACGCCAAGCAGATGGTCGACGACGTGTCGCAGCTGGTGTACCTACACCTGCGGTTCCACGGCTACGGCGGCGGGAAGTGGACGGATTCGGCGGTGCGCCGGTACGTCACCGACGCGGGTCCGCTGCTGTCGAAGCTGCACAAGCTGGTCCGCGCCGACTGCACGACGCGCAACAAGCGGCGGGCTGCACGGCTGCAGGCCAACTACGACGACCTCGAGCACCGGATCGCCGAACTCGCCGAGAAGGAGGATCTGGCTCGGGTGCGGCCCGATCTCGACGGCAACGAGATCATGGAGGTACTCGGCATTCCGGCCGGGCCGCAGGTCGGTCAGGCGTGGCGGTACCTCAAGGAGTTGCGCCTCGACCGCGGCCCGCTGTCCCGCGAAGAAGCGGTCGAGGAATTGTTGGCGTGGTGGAACGAGAAGGGCGGGCGCTCCGTCTGAACAGACATGGAGTACTGCCTGAGCGACGGCGACGGGTCGGCCACGATCTGGTCGGGTGCCCCCGATGTGGATGTAGACGGCGACGGGTCATTCGACGCGGTGGGCCTCGACTTCGACGGCGACGGACTGCTCGACGACGCGATGTCCGATTTCGACGCCGACGGAACCGCCGATCACCTGGTGCGGGACCATGCCTCCGGCGCAATGCATTTCACTGACGACGGCACCGGGACCTGGGCGGTCAGCGTGGACCGCGGGTTGAAATGGTTCGGGCTCGACGGCGTCGAGCAGTTCGGCGGGCCGCTGGTTGATCTCGACGCCGACGGACAGGCCGACGAGCGCTTGGTGGATGCCGACGGCGACGGACTGGCCGACCGGGCACTCGGGGATACGCACGCCTTCGTCGACTCCGACGCAGACGGCCGGTGGGACCTCAAGTTGACCGACAGCGATGGCGACGGCCGCGCGGACTCCGCGGGCCGGCTCTAGTTCGGCTCGCGCTCGGCGCCCGCAGGTTATTCGCGCCCGGAGCCCGGCGGGCCCGCGAACGCCTGCGCAATGCCGAGCCACTCCTCGGCGTCCGCCCCGGCCGCGCGCACGTCCAGCGTCGAACGCGGCCGCCGCTGGGTGACCAGCATGCAGAAGTCCTCCGCCGAACCCGTGACCCGCTGCGCAGCTTGCTCCGGCCCCCACGCCCACGTCGTACCGTCGGGTGCGCGTAACTCGACGCGGAAGGGTTCGGCCGGCGGTTGCCGGCCATTGATGGCGAACGAGAAGTCCCGGGTGCGCACGCCGATGTGTGCGATCGAGCGCAGCCGCGCCGTGGCCGGCCGTCGCACGCCGAGCGCGTCGGCGACGTCGAGACCGTGTGCCCAGGTCTCCATCAAGCGCGCCGTCGCCATCGACGCGGCGCTCATCGGCGGACCGAACCACGGCAGTTTGCGTCCGTCGGCGACGGCCAGCAGTTCGTCATGCAGCCGTGCGCGGGTGCTTCGCCAGCTGGCGAGCAACTCCGCGGGCGGCACAGCTGCCAACTCTTCGGCGCCCAGATCCACGAATCCCGCCGGATCCTTGCCCGCTTCTTCGAGCAGGGCGGCGAACGCGGTCTCGACGGTGACTGCGGTGAGTGCGACGCGGTCGGTCCACAGCAGATGCGCGATCTGATGGGCGATCGTCCACCCTTCGGCTGGGGTGGGTTCGATCCAGCGCGCGTCCGGGAGGTCGGCGACGATCGCGTCGAGTTCGTCGCTCTCGGCACGCAGATCGGCCACCATAGGCGCGGCACCAGCCATGCCGGTCACCCTAGTCCGGGCGACGTGCGTTTCCCGATTACGGCATGGGCGGCCAGCCCGAGCAGATAGACGCCCACACCGGCCAGCGCGAGCGCCGGCTGACGTCCGTCGGGCGGAATCACGCTCGCCGACAACGCGATCGCGATGATGAACGACATCCAGAACAGCGAGTCCTGCACCGTGAAGACGTGCCCGCGCAGCGCGTCGTCGACGTCGAGCTGCATGGCGTTGTCCGCGCACAGCTTGACCACCTGACCCGCCATCCCGAGCAGGAACCCGCACACCACCATCACCGTCAGGTGCAGTCCGGAACCGGCGAGTTGGATCACCGCCGCAATCGCCAACGCGCCGTTGGACGTGGCGTAGCGACCCCACCGCCGCACCGCCACCGGCATGACAGCTGCGGCGATGAACGATCCCGCGCCGGTCGCCGCGACGAACAACACCGCGGTGCCCAGGCCGGCGACCTGCTGGGTGTCGGTGTGGTGGCGCACCATCACCAGCACCAGCAGGCTGTTGATCCCGAACGCCATCCGGTGCGCGGCCAGTCCGGCCAGGGTCGCGGCGACGGTGGGCACCGCGGCGACTGTGCGGATGCCGTGCACCCAACCCGTTGCCACCGCGTAGAGGACCGACCCGTGGACCGACCGCGCACTGTCGTCGGGCCCGAGCAGACGCGGCGCGAAGCGCCACGCCAACCACAGGGCCAGCGCGACCGGGACGGCGACGATCAGGATGATGGCCGCGGCGCCGGCGTCGTCCGCACCGAACAGCCAACGGGGCAGCAGCATGAAGTTGGCACCGAGGAAGGCGGCGGCCGCGCCGGTCGCGGTGGCGACCGAGTTCATCGCCACCACTTGGTCTCTCGGTACGACGTGCGGTAGCGCCGCCGACAGCCCCGACGAGACGAATCGGGTGAACCCGTTGACGATCAGCGCGCAGCACAGGATCGGCAGATCACCCGCCCCTGACTCCAGCAGCGCCGCGACGGCGAGCACCAGGACCAGACGGCCGGCGTTGGCGGCAACGAGGACCAGCCGCCGATCCCAGCGGTCGAGTAGCGCGCCGGCGAACGGCCCCAGCAGCGAATAGGGCAAGAACAGCACGGCGAACGCGCCGGCGATCGCCCACGGTTCGGCCGCGCGCTGTGGGTTGAACAGGATCGCGCCCGCCAGTCCAGCCGCGAAGAGGCCGTCGCCGAACTGGCTTGCCACCCGCAGTTCGAGCAGGCGCCAGAACTCGGGCAGACCGCGCACCGATCGCCAGAGGGCAATGGGCGCGCGAAGATCGGGCATGACCGCACCCACAGTACAAATATCGCGGCTGCGTCGCGCTTGTCCGCCACGACGCCGGTCGCCGGTGCCATGATGGACGCGTGGCGCAGTCAGAGGACCCGGAGGATTTCATCGCTCCTGCGGCGCCGCGCGTGCGGGCCGGCACGCTGCTTCTGGCCAACACCGACCTGCTGGAGCCGACGTTCCGTCGCAGCGTCATCTATGTCGTGGAACACAACGACGGCGGCACACTCGGTGTGGTGCTGAACCGGGCGAGCGAGACGGCGGTCTACAACGTGTTGCCGCAGTGGGCCAAGCTGGCCGCGAAGCCGAAGACGATGTTCATCGGCGGCCCGGTCAAACGCGATGCGGCGCTGTGCCTGGCGACGTTGCGCGCCGGCATGGAAGCCGCGAACGTGCCGGGTCTGCGCCATGTGCAGGGCCGGATGGTGATGGTGGATCTGGACGCCGACCCCGACTCGATCGCCCCGGTGGTCGAAGGCGTGCGGATCTTCGCGGGGTATTCCGGTTGGACGATCGGTCAGCTCGACGGGGAGATCGAACGTGACGACTGGATCGTGTTGTCCGCGCTACCGTCGGACGTTCTGGTCGAACCGCGGGTCGATCTGTGGTCGCGGGTGTTGCGTCGGCAGCCGCTGCCGCTGTCGATGTTGGCGACGCATCCGATCGACGTCAGCCGCAACTAGCGCCGCGTCAACACGACAGCGTGCAGGATGCGCACGCGCCGCCGCAGCCACCGGACTGGCCGGCGGCCGCGCCGCGCGCACCGACGCGGGCGACGCTTTTGGCGCTCTGCCAGCATCCGGCGGCGACCGTGCCAACCGCTCCGAGCACACACACGCTCAGCACGACGACGGCGGTCCCGGACTCGGCCGCCAACGCGACCGCACCGCCGGCGGCGAGCATCGCGGCGGCCGCCAGCTGAGTCGGCGCCACCGAGCGCAGCACTGACTGAACGAGGTCACCGGTTGGCGGGCGGCGCAGCAGCCACCCGCCGACTGCGGCGGTCACAGCGGCAGCGCACAGGCAGAGCACCGCGGCGATGAGCATGCGCCACAGGATAACGAGGTCCGTCGCGTGCGGAGTTGGGGCGTCCCCCGGGCGCCAGGCTTCGCCCGGGGGACATGCCTAACTGGGCAGGCCCTGCTGGGTCCCCAGCGCGGCGGCGCTCGGGGACTGCGGGGCGGCCGGAGCCGTCGCTGCGGACGGCGGGTTGGAAACCGGAGAAGCTGTGGCGGCGGCCGGCGTTGCGCCCGGGGCCACCGGCGCGCCGGGTGCGGCGGGAGGAACCGCAGGGGGCGCGCCGGGGACGCTGACCCGGAAGCCGTTGACGATCGCGTCGGTCGCGTCGGCGGCAGGCACAACCTGGTCGACGCTGGTCGTCACCGCCAGCGACACCAGGTATTTGTCCGGGCCTGCAACTGCGATGACGTGGCGCCGCGAGGTGTTCAACGTCATATTGTTCTCGCGGTACGTGCCTTCGATCAACGCCGACGGCATACCGCCCCAGTCGGCGAAGGACGCATCGGTGGACCGCCAGGCGGGCCGCTGCTGGCTGTCGATGAAGCCGTGGCTGATCGCTTCGCGAGGGTCGAAGTCGCCGACGAGCTTGTACACGACCACCTGTGCGTTCGAGGTGTAGAGCCCGTTGCCGCCGACACGGTCGGCGATCACGGCGAAGGCGTCGGGCACGTTCGGGTCCGGGACGTGCTCCCAGCCGCGCGGCATCGGCAGCACGATGTTGAGTGCCGTGAAGTCGCGGCTGGACTGCGGCTCGAGCTGGACACCCTTCTCGGCGAAGAAATCCCTCATCGTGCCGGACGTGGCGGGGGTGATCGCGGCGACCGGGGCTGGCGCGGGAGCGGCGGCCACGCCGGGCGAAGCAGCGACGGCGGGCGCGGGGGCGGCGGCCACCCCGGCGGCCGAACTCGCACCCGATTGGGCGAGGCTCTGCGCGTGCGGCGTCACCGTGACGGTCTGGGTGACGGTGGCGGGGGCGGGCAGGGGCGGCTGCGGAACGAGGGGTTCGGCCGATGCGGTCGTGCCCGCGAAGCCGAGGACGCCGGCTGTGGCGGCGGCCACACCTGCGGCCAGAATCCGCCAGCGAGGGGCGATCTCGATCATCTGCGTCGTCCTTCCGAACAGCACGGGGACAGGTTCAGGCGCTGACTGTATCCACCGGCGAACGCTGGCCACCAGCGTCGGAATCGAGCTGCAACCGTGTTCTGACTTCCCCGCAATGGAACCGAGACCGACCCGTGGCCGAACAACCCCCGAAAGGGGTGCTTATACCCTGGTGACGTGACAGACGCGCCGACGACCGAGACTCCGCAGCACCGCTACACCGCGGAGCTCGCCGGCCAGCTCGAGCGCACCTGGCAGCAGCGGTGGGCCGAAGCGGGGACGTTCCACGTTCCCAACCCCGTCGGCTCGCTGGCGCCGGCAGATGGTTCGCCGGTGCCCGCCGACAAGATGTTCGTTCAGGACATGTTTCCCTACCCGTCGGGCGAGGGTCTGCATGTCGGGCATCCGCTGGGCTACATCGCCACCGACGTCTACGCCAGGTACTTCCGAATGACAGGACGTAATGTTCTGCACGCGTTGGGTTTCGACGCGTTCGGCCTACCCGCGGAGCAGTACGCGATACAGACCGGGACCCATCCCAGAGTCCGGACCGAGGCCAATATCGTCAACTTCAAGCGTCAGCTGGGTCGGCTCGGGTTCGGTCACGACACACGGCGCAGCTTCGCGACCACCGACGTCGACTTCTACAAGTGGACGCAGTGGATCTTCCTGCAGATCTACAACGCGTGGTTCGACGATGCCGCGAACAAAGCCAGGCCGATCACCGAGCTGGTCGACGAGTTCGAATCCGGTGCACGCGATCTCGACGATGGGCGACCGTGGTCGTCGCTGTCGGATTCCGAACGCGCCGACGTCATCGACTCGTACCGGCTGGTCTACCACGCGGACTCACTGGTGAACTGGTGCCCTGGACTGGGCACCGTGCTCGCCAACGAGGAGGTCACCGCCGACGGCCGCAGCGAGCGCGGCAATTTCCCGGTGTTCCGGAAGCGGTTGCGGCAGTGGATGATGCGTATCACCGCGTACTCGGATCGCCTGCTCGACGACCTCGAACTGCTGGACTGGCCGGAGAAGGTCAAGTCCATGCAGCGCAACTGGATCGGCCGCTCGACCGGGGCGACGGTGTTTTTCGCCGTCGATTCGGCACTCCCCGCGCAGGCGGTGGGCGACATCGAGGTGTTCACCACCCGGCCCGACACGCTCTTCGGCGCCACGTACCTGGTGCTGGCGCCCGAACACGAGCTGGTCGACCGGCTGGTCGCCGACCGGTGGCCGGCCGAAGTCGACGACCGCTGGACGTACGCAGCGCCAACCCCGGTCGAATCCGTCGCCGCCTACCGCCTCGCGATCGCGGCGAAGTCGGATCTGGAGCGTCAGGAGAACAAGACCAAGACCGGAGTCTTCATCGGCGCATATGCGACCAATCCCGCCAATGGTCAACGGGTGCCGGTCTTCATCGCCGACTACGTGCTGATGGGTTACGGCACCGGGGCCATCATGGCGGTGCCGGGGCACGACCAGCGCGACTGGGAATTCGCCGAGCAGTTCGGGTTGCCGATCGTCGAAGTGGTGTCCAGCGGCTCCGAGGAGGGGGTGTCGAAGGCGGCATACAGCGGCGACGGCGAGATCGTGAACTCCGACTATCTCAACGGGCTCAGCGTCGCGGCGGCCAAGGAGGCGATCACCGCGCGGCTGACCGCCGACGGCCGTGCACGCCCGCGGGTCGAGTACAAGTTGCGTGACTGGCTGTTCGCGCGGCAAAGGTATTGGGGTGAGCCGTTTCCGATCGTCTACGACGAGGACGGGCGCGCCCATCCGTTGCCGGAGTCGGCGCTGCCGGTCGAGTTGCCCGACGTGCCCGACTACTCGCCCGTGCTGTTCGACCCCGACGACGCCGACAGCGAGCCGTCTCCGCCGCTGGGCAAGGCGACCTCCTGGGTCAACGTGGAGTTGGACCTCGGCGACGGGCTCAAGCCGTACACCCGCGACACCAACGTCATGCCGCAATGGGCCGCGAGCTCGTGGTACGAGTTGCGCTATACCGACCCGCACAACCAGGAACAGCTGTGCGACAAGGAGAACGAGGCCTACTGGATGGGACCGCGGCCGGCCGAGCATGGGGCCGACGATCCCGGTGGGGTGGACCTGTACGTCGGCGGCGTCGAGCACGCGGTACTGCACCTGCTGTACTGCCGGTTCTGGCACAAGGTGCTCTACGACCTCGGCCACGTCACCTCGCGCGAGCCGTACCGCCGGCTGGTCAACCAGGGCTATATCCAGGCATTTGCCTACACCGACTCCCGAGGGGCGTATGTCCCGGCCGCCGAAGTCGTTGAGCGCGAAGGCAAGTTTTACTGGCCGAGCCCGGACGGTGAGATCGGGGTGTTCCAGGAGTTCGGCAAGATCGGCAAGAGCCTGAAGAACTCGGTGTCGCCGGACGAGATCTGCGACAACTACGGGGCGGACACGCTGCGGGTCTACGAGATGTCGATGGGGCCGCTCGAGGCGTCGCGGCCGTGGGCGACCAAAGACGTCGTTGGCGCGCACCGGTTCCTGCAGCGGGTGTGGCGTCTGGTGGTCGACGAGGAGTCGGGAGCCGACCGCGTCGCCGAGCACGAGACGGTCGACGAGCCGACCCTGCGCCTGTTGCACCGGACGATCGCAGGGGTGACCGACGATTACACCAACCTGCGCAACAACACCGCCGCGGCCAAGCTCATCGAGTACACCAACCATCTGACCAAACAAGGCGTGCGCGCGCGAGCGGCGCTGGAGCCGTTGGTGTTGATGGTCGCGCCGCTGGCTCCGCATCTGGCCGAAGAACTGTGGCGGCGGCTGGGCCACGGGTCCTCGCTGGCGCACGGGCCGTTCCCGGTGGCCGACCCCCAGTACCTCGTGGAGGACACCGTCGAGTACCCGGTGCAGGTCAACGGGAAGGTGCGCGGACGGGTGACGGTGGCTGCGGATGCCGATGCCGATGCGCTGGAGGCGGCCGCGTTGGCCGACGACAAGGTGCAGGCGTTCATCGACGGCGTCACACCGAAGAAGGTGATCGTCGTCGCCGGCCGCCTGGTCAACATCGTCTTGTGATTTCGGTGCGCTACTAGTCGCTCAGCGATCAGTAGCGCACCCAATCACTGATACGGGCGGACAACCACCTCGTGCACGTGGGCGTCCGGCGGTGACGCCACCGCATCGGCGATCACCCGTGCCACGCTCGACGGGCTCAAGAACCGCGACGGGTCATACGTACCGCCCTCATAGGCGACCAGCCCTTCCTGCATCTCTGTGGCGATCCGACCGGGATGCACCGACGTCACCTGCAGCGACGGCTCGTCGGCCCGCAGCGAGTCGGCGAACGACCGCAGCGCGAACTTGCTCGCCGAATACGATGCCAACCCCGGCGACGCGTTGATACCCGAACCCGAGTTCACGAAGAGCACGTGCCCTCGCGCGGCCCGCAACGCCGGCAGCAAAGCCAGCGTAAGCGCAACGGCGCCAACGACATTGATCTCCATCGTGGCGCGCCATTCGTCGACGGTCGACTCGGCCACTCGGCCGGGAAACGCCACACCGGCGTTGTGGATCAACACGTCCAGCTCGACGATCGGCTCCACGGCGGCCTCGATCCCCGACGGGTCCGCGAGGTCGATCGGCCACGTGGTGGCGCCGAACTCCGCGGCCACCGCGTCCAGCCCCTCAGACGGTCGCCCAGCCAGAAACAGCGTGTGGGTCGGGGCCAGCGCCGTCGCAATCGCCGCGCCGAGCCCTCGCGAAGCGCCCGTGATCATCGCGGTTGGCATGTCGCGAACCCTACCGACCTGCAGACCGGCGCTGCGCGTCGCATCATGGAACGGATGCCACCGGACCACAGCTTCGCCCCGACCCAACTCGCGGCCCGCGCCGCGTACCTGCTGCGGGGCAACGACCTGGGCACGATGACCACCGCGGCCCCGCTGCTGTACCCGCACATGTGGAGCTGGGACGCCGCGTTCGTGGCGATCGGACTGGCCCCGCTCAGCGTCGAGCGCGCCGTGGTCGAACTCGACACCCTGCTCTCGGCGCAGTGGAGCAACGGAATGATCCCGCACATCGTGTTCGCCAACGGTGTCGACGGCTACTTCCCGGGCCCCGCGCGCTGGGCCACCTCCGCGCTCGCCGCGCATGCGCCGCGCAACCGGCACACCTCCGGCATCACCCAGCCGCCGGTGCACGCGATCGCCGTGCAGCGCATCCTCGACCATGCCCGCACCCGCGGCCGCTCCACCCGCGCCGTCGCCGAGGCGTTCCTCGATCGTCGCTGGGCGGACCTGGTCCACTGGCACCGCTGGCTCGCCGAGGCGCGGGACCCGCAGAAGCGTGGCCGCGTCACGCTCTACCACGGCTGGGAGTCCGGCATGGACAACTCCCCGCGCTGGGACAGCGCCTACGCCAACGTGATTCCGGGCAACGTGCCTGAGTACCAGCGCGAGGACAATACGATCGTCACCGACGCCACCCAGCGCCCGTCGGATCTCGAGTACGACCGCTACCTCTGGTTGCTCGAGGAGATGAAGTCGGCTCGCTATGACGACGAATTACTGCCCAAGATCATGAGTTTCGCGGTCGAGGACGTATTCGTCTCGGCGATCCTCGCCGTCGCATGCGATGTGCTTGCCGAGATCGGCGAAGACTACGGCCGTCCGCATGCCGACGTCAGCGATCTCTACTCGTGGGCCGAGCGCTTTCGAGCGGGTGTCGTCGACGCCACCGACGAAAGGACGGGCGCCGCACGCGATTACGATGTGCGAGCCGACACGTGGGTCGCCACCGAGACCGTCGCGCAGTTCGCTCCGCTGTTGTGTGGCGGCCTGCCCCACGACAAGGAACGCGCACTGGTGAAGTTGCTCGAGGGCCCGCGGTTCTGCGGCCACCCCGACCTGAAATACGCCGGCATTCCCTCGACGTCGCCGGTGTCGCGCGACTTCCGGCCGCGTGAGTACTGGCGCGGCCCGGTCTGGCCGGTGATGACCTGGCTGTTCTCCTGGTGCTTCGCTCGCCGCGGCTGGGCTGAGCGCGCCCGTCTGCTGCGCCAGGAGGGGCTGCGCCAGGCCAGCGACGGAGCGTTCGCCGAATACTACGAACCGTTCACCGGTGAACCGCTGGGCAGCATGCAGCAGTCTTGGACCGCGGCCGCGGTACTGGACTGGCTGGGCTGAGGGGTTACTCGGCCAGCCGCTCGAGGGGGGCGATGGCCTTGGTCAGCGTCTCGAGGTCCTCCGGGCTCAGCTTGGCCAGCAGCGCCGCCAGGTGCGCCCGCCGAAGCTCCAGCGCCTCCTGGTGTTGGGCGCGGCCTTCGGGCGTGATGTCGACGAGCACCGCACGCAGATCAGAGGGGTCACGCGAGCGCTTGACCAGGCCCAACTTCTCCAGTCGGCGGATTGCGACGGTCGTCGTCGGGGTTCGGACCCGTTCGTGAGCGGCCAGATCCGTCATCCGCATCGGCCCTTGCTCCAGCAGCGTCAACAGGATCGAGAGCTGAGCCAGCGTGAGATCTCCGGCGTCGTTGCGGTGCGTATCGCTGCGACGCAGCACCGAGAAAACCCGCGAGAGGACCCGTTGTAAATCCCCCGACAGCTCCGCGACCTGCGGTTCGACGACATCCGCCATAATTTCGGCAGTCTAACCTGTCTGCCGCTGCCAGGATGCGTGACGAGCGCGTTAGTTCAAAGTCTCACAGCACCTGGGACAGGAACCGCTGCAGCCGCTCGGTCTCGGCGGCCTCGAAGATCTGCTCGGGCGGACCGGCCTCCACCACCTTGCCGTGGTCCATGAACACCACCGCGTCAGCCGTCGACCGCGCGAATCCCATCTCGTGGGTGACCACCACCATCGTCATCCCGTCGGCCCCGAGTTCGGCGATCAGCGCGAGGATGCCCTTGACCAGTTCCGGGTCGAGTGCCGAGGTGGCCTCGTCGAAGAACATCACCTGCGGCGCCATCGCCAGTGCCCGCGCGATCGCCACCCGCTGCTGCTGTCCGCCCGACAGGGTCGTCGGCCGCACCTCTGCCTTTTTGCGCAGCCCGACCCGGTCCAGCTGCGCCAGCCCGAGCTCGCGCGCCTGCCCGGCGCTGAGGCGTTTGAGCTTGCGCGGTGCAAGCGTGACGTTGTCCAGCACGCTGCGATGGGGAAAGAGGTTGAAGTGTTGGAACACCATCCCGATGCGCTGACGCAACTGGTCGGGGTTGTCGGCGAGCACCGAACGACCGTCGAGCAGGATGTCGCCGCGGTCGGGCTCGTACAGCCGGTTCAACGTTCGCAGCAGCGTGGACTTCCCCGAACCCGACGGCCCGATCACCGCCGTGGTGCTGCCCGCGGGCACGTCGATGTCCACACCGCGCAGCACCGGGTTGGGACCGAATGCGAGATGAATATCGGTGGCGCTCAACGACACCGGGTTGAAACCCGTCGCGCTCATCAGATCATCTCCAGGGATGCGGACAACGTCGGCGGGTCCTCTTCGGTGGGTTTTCGCCCGCGGCGCAATCGGTCGTCGATGTAGTTGACCAGATGCGTCAGCGGCACGGTGAGCATCAGATAGAAGAACCCCGCGGCCACCAGCGGCGACAGGTTGCCGGTCTGCGCGTTGAGGTCGCGCCCGACCTGAAACAGTTCACGCTGATCGGCCACCAGGCCGAGGAAGTAGACCAGCGAGGATGCCTTCAGCAACGAGATGAACTGGTTCATCAACGCGGGCAGCACCCGTCGCACGCCTTGTGGCACCACGATCAGCCGCATCGAGGAGGTATAGGAAAAACCCAGTGCGCGTGAGGCTTCCAACTGCCCCGGTTCGACGCTCTGGATGCCGGACCGAAGGATCTCCCCGACATACGCCCCGGCCATCAGCCCCAACGCGGCGATGCCCAGCGGATACGGGTTGTTGCCGGTCAGCCCGCCGACGATCGGCCCGAGACCGAGACCGATCAGCAGGATGATCACCACCTCCGGCAGGCCGCGGAAGATGTCGGTGTACACCCGTGCCGGCCAGCGCAGCCAGCGGTGCCGCGAGATACCCGCGACCGCGAGCAGCATGCCGAGCACCAGCCCGATGACGGCGGCACCGGTCGTCAGGATCAGCGTGTTCGGCAGACCGGTTTTCAACAGGTCCGGGATGGCCTGCCGGTAGAGGTTCCAGTCCAGGAACGCGTCTTTCAGTTGTGCCAGGGCGGATTTCGGCGCTACGGCGGGGGCGGGAGTTGTCGGCTGGTGCTGCTTGGCGATCGCGTTGAAGTCGGGCAACTGCGGCGGGGGCGCTGCCTTCGAACCAGGCTTCCAGCCCGGCGGCAGCGCGCGCGGCACCCACTCGGAGTACAGCCGCGACCAGGTGCCGTCGGCGATCACCGCATCCAGCCCGGAGTTCAGCGCGTCGATCAGGGGGCGGTTCTCCCTGGCGACCGCCCATGCGACGAAATTGTCCAAGCTGAAGGTGTTTTCGATGATCTGCGCCGGATCGCCGGGCTGCACGGTGCCCGAGGCCTGCTGTGAGGGAGCCACCCAAGCGTCGATCTGCCGGGTCTTCAGGCTCGCGTAGACGGTGTTGTAGTCCGGATAGATGACCGGCTGCAGATGCAACGTGTCGACGACGTACGACTCCTGCACGGTGCCCTGCACCACGCCGATCCGCTGGCCGGGCTCCAGCTGGCCGAACCCGGTGATCGGCGATCCGGTCGGCACGACGAGCGAAAAGTACCCGAAGTCATAGCCGTTCGTGAAGCCGACGGTGCGGCGGCGCGGTTCGGTGGTGGTGATCGACGAAGACCCGACGTCGAAGCGTCGCGACGCCACCTGCGCCAGCAGCCCGGAGAACTCGGTGCCGACGAAGTTGATCTGCAAGCCGAGTTTGTCGGCGACCGCGCGTAGCACCTCGTTGTCGAAGCCGGTGAACTGACCGGCCGAGTTGATACAGATGCTCGGCGGCGCATCCGACAGCGTGCCGACGGTCAACGTGCCCGGCTGGATCAGGTTCAGTGCGCCGATGTCCACCGCCGAAAGCGGTATGACACCGGGGGTGGTGTACCGGTCGTCTTCGGGTCCGGTCGCTGCGGCGGCCAGGTTTGTCGGCAGCGCACTGGCACTCTCGACGCCGGGCGGAGCGCACTGATCGACATTGGCGTGGGCGGGCCCGGCCAGGGCGACACCAAACACCAGCACCGCGACGAGCAGCGCCGCGAAAGCCTTGCAGAGCCGCACGAACGGGGTCATCTGTGCAACGTATCCGTCTGCGAGGCGCTTGCGCCGACTTGGGTTCGATCAGAACGCAACCGATGGGGCGCCGGCGGCGCGCAGCACCCCGCGGCGGACGAGTTCGGCGAGCATGAGCCGACCCATCAATTCGCTGCGGTCGACGCAGGCGCGGTGCGCGCCTTCCTGGTCGCCGCCGCGGATCGCCATGGTTTCGTCCTCGTAGTACGGCAGCATCTCGTCGTGGTTGCTGAGGTATCCGACCCAGAACGTGCGCGGCGCGAAGGCTTGCACGGACCTGATCAGCGCGGCCAGTCGCGGGCCCGCGTACGCGTCGGTGATTACGGTGCGGTACTGCCAGGCCGCATCGTAGAACGCGCGTGACTCCCGGGTGTTTCGCAGCGTCTCCGTCAACGCGCTGAGCCTGTCGATGACGGCGGGCTGCTGATCGGCCGCCGCGCGGGCCGAGGCCATCGCGGTGAGGCATCCATGCAACTCGTGATGTTCGCGGATGAAGGCTTCGTCGAAGCGTTCGACGAACGCGCCGCGGTGGTACCGGGTGGACAGGATGCCGTCGTGTTCCAGTTGCACGACGGCCTCCTGGATCGGCACGCGCGAGAGCCCCAGTTCCTGTGCGATCTCGTTGCGGTCGATGCGATCGCCGGACCGCAGTTTGCCGGTCAGGACCATGTTCACGACATGCGCGACCACCAGGTCTTTTTCCTTCACCCCATACTTCTTGGGCATAGGCGGGATCGCTCTCCCCTACCTTCGGTGGGGGTATCCCCACGCGTGCGCGCTGCGGCGACAGTCTCTCACGCGGTCGGCGTCGCCGAAAGGCATATGCGGCTTCAGCCGCCCCCGTCGCCGCGCGCGTCGCGCCAACGCACCAACGCCTCGGCTTTAGACAGGTCGTAGTCGGGTCCGTTGACCCCGACGGTCAACAGCGTGACGCCGAGGTCGGCCAGGGCATCGGCCTCCTCGAGCAGTGCGTCGACGGTCTTGCCCGACACCCCGGCCGAGCGCTCGATCGCCGCGGGGTCACGGCCGACGTCGGCGCAGTGCCCGGCGAGGATCTCGGCCTTGCGCGGGTAGGTGGTGCTGTCGGAGAAGGTGTGCCAGATGTCGGCGTACTGTGCGACCAGCCGCAGCGTCTTCTTCTCTCCCTCGCCGCCGATGAGAACGGGGATGTCGCGGGTGGGTTGCGGGTTGAGCTTGGCCAGGCGCGAGGCGATGCGCGGCATCGCCGCGGCGAGATCGTCGAGCCGGCTGCCCGCGGTGCCGAACTCGTAGCCGTACTCGTCGTAATCCTTTTGCTTCCAACCCGATCCGATGCCCAGGATCAGCCGGCCGTCACTGATGTGGTCGACGGTGCGAGCCATGTCGGCGAGCAGTTCGGGATTGCGGTACGAGTTGCAGGTGACCAGCGCACCGATTTCGATGCGCGACGTCTGCTCGGCCCAGGCGCCCAGCATCGTCCAGCATTCGTAGTGGGCGCCGTCGGGATCGCCGTAGAGCGGGAAGAAGTGGTCCCAGTTGAAGGCGACGTCGACGCCGATGTCCTCGCACCGACGGACCGCGTCGCGCAGATGGCTGTATTTCGGGGAGTGTTGCGGCTGCAGTTGCACGCCGACACGGATCGGATAGCTCACCCAAGCGAGCGTACTGACCCCGCCTACCCGTCAATAGCCCGCGAAACCGACGAAATGGCGGCGAAACCGCCCCGAAACCAGCCATTGCGTCGGTCTCGAGGCCAGTGACACGGACCAACGGACACCGCCGGGCGCTGGCGGCAAGGGTCCGCTACTCGGCGAGGACGTCCCGCAGGATCGAGATCAGCTCGAGCGGCTGATCGCTTTGCACCGAATGCCCGGAATCCGCGACGATGTGCACATTCTTGAATCCGGGGGCGCGCCGGGCGAACTCGGCGGCATCGTCGTCGTGGACGAAGAACGAGTTGGCGCCGCGCACCAACGTCGTCGTCACCTGTAGCCGGGGCACGTCGTCCCACAGCCCTTCGAAACCGTCACCCTTGCGCATGTCGTCGTAGCGCCAGGTCCAGGTACCGTCCTCGAGCCGGCGAGCGTTGTGGAAAACACCGCGCCGCAACGACTCCCGGTCGCGGTGCGGTGCGGCGGCGACCGTCTTCTCCAGCATCGCGTCGAACGACGAGAACGCCCGGTCGCCCCGCACCAGCGCAACGGTGCCCTTCTGCGCGTCGGTCATCTCGGTATGCCGCTCCGGCGCTGACGGCGTCACATCGACGAGCACCAGCCGGCGCACCAGATCCGGTGCTTCCACGGCGAGCCGCAGCGCGGTGAGGCCGCCCAGCGACATGCCGACCACCAGATCGGCGTCCGAGGCGAGTGAGCGCACGACCGGTTCGATCGTGATCGCGTTGCTCTTCGGGCCGTAGTCGCCGTCCTCCCGCCACGCCGAGCGGCCATGCCCGGGCAGGTCGATCGCCATCGCCGGTTCGCCGAGGCCGACAATCACCGTGTCCCAGGTGTGCGCGTTCTGGCCGCCGCCGTGCAGGAAGACCACGCGCGGCACCGCGTCGCCGAACTTCAGCGCGCTGATCGGGCCGGAGTCGATGCGCTCGACAGGGGGCACCGAGTCGACGCGGGCCTGCCGCGCGTTCTCCTCGAGGAAGATGAACTCGTCGAGCGCGGCCAGTTCGTCGTCGGCAGAGATATCCGTCACGAAGCGACCCTACAAAACGCGATTTGTGGAGCCTTAGCGGCGCTCACCGCCGCCAAACTCCACAAATCGCGTGAGAACCTAGCCCTCGATGAAGTCCTCGAGCTGCGCGCGCGCCACATCGTCGGGCAGCTGCTTGGGCGGGCTCTTCATCAGGTAGGCCGAGGCCGCCTCGACCGGGCCACCGATGCCGCGATCGAGCGCGATTTTTGCCGCGCGCACCGCGTCGATGATGACGCCCGCCGAGTTCGGCGAATCCCACACCTCGAGCTTGTACTCCAGGTTCAACGGCACGTCGCCGAACGCGCGGCCCTCGAGCCGGACGTAGGCCCACTTGCGGTCGTCGAGCCAGCCGACGTGGTCCGACGGGCCGATATGCACGTCCTTGGTGTTGAACTCGCGCTGCAGGTTGCTCGTGACAGCCTGGGTCTTGGAGATCTTCTTCGACTCCAGCCGCGAACGCTCGAGCATATTCAGGAAGTCCATGTTGCCGCCGACGTTGAGCTGCATCGTGCGGTCGAGTTGTACGCCGCGGTCCTCGAACAGCTTGGCCATCACGCGGTGGGTGATCGTCGCGCCGACCTGGCTCTTGATGTCGTCGCCGACGATCGGCACACCGGCGTCGGCGAACTTCTTGGCCCACACCGGGTCGGACGCGATGAACACCGGCAGCGCGTTGACGAACGCCACGCCGGCGTCGATCGCGCACTGCGCGTAGAACTTGTCGGCCTCCTCCGAACCCACCGGGAGGTAGGACACGAGCACGTCGACCTCGGCGTCCTTGAGCGCCTTCACCACGTCGACCGGGTCGGAGTCGGACACCTCGATGGTGTCGGCGTAGTACTTGCCGATGCCGTCGAGGGTCGGGCCGCGCTGCACGGTGACGTTGGTGGGCGGCACGTCGGCGATCTTGATGGTGTTGTTCTCGGAGGCGAAGATCGCCTCGGACAGGTCGAAGCCGACCTTCTTGGCGTCGACGTCGAACGCCGCGACGAACTTGACGTCACGCACGTGATACGGACCGAGGCGCACATGCATCAAGCCGGGCACGGTGGCCGTCTCGTCGGCATCGTGGTAGTACTGCACGCCCTGTACGAGCGACGACGCGCAGTTGCCCACGCCGACAATCGCGACCCGCACCTCTCCGTTGGATGACATGGCGACTTTCTCCTCTTCCCCTACTCTGGTTCGGTTTTGCCTCAGGGCTGAACTGTGTTGTCCGAGCGCCCCTGGCTCAGACGTTCCGCCGCAATCAACTCGTTGAGCCATTTCACTTCGCGCTCGCTGGACTCCAAACCGAGCTGATGAAGCTGCCGGGTGTATCGGTCGATTGAGTTGCTGGCCCGCGCAACGGCTTCGCGCAGACCCTCACGGCGTTCCTCTACCTGACGACGACGCCCCTCCAGAATCCGCATCCGTGCCTCGGCCGGGGTGCGGTTGAAGAAGGCGAGATGGACGCCGAAACCGTCGTCGGAGAAGTTCTGTGGGCCGGTGTCGGCCACCAGTTCGGAGAAGCGCTGCTTGCCCTTCTCGGTGAGCTGGTAGACGCGCCGCGCCCGGCGCATTTTCGGGGTGCCGTCCGGTGCCGCATCCTCGACGATCAGGCCGTCGGTCTGCATGCGCCGCAGCGCCGGATACAGCGATCCGTACGAGAACGCACGGAAGGCGCCGAGCAACCCCGTCAACCTCTTGCGAAGTTCGTAGCCGTGCATCGGCGATTCGTGGAGAAGTCCCAGGATGGCAAGTTCCAACACCGAGGACACCCCCTTTGCTCGTCCGTTACGGCGGTTCGACACCTCGCACCATAGTATCGCGCCGATATATTCGACGCGAACGATGGGTTACCGTCGCGCGAACGGTCGGCCGTCAACCGGGGTAGCGAACCTGCTTGACCGTCCCGTCACCGGCCAGCTCGATGTAGCCACTGCCGAAGTCGCTGGACACGTAGATGTCGACCGACAGCGCGCCCGGTGCGGTCGGGTCGGTGCTGGGCTCGATCGTGAGGTAGGTGCTCTCGATGTCATCGGGCTTCATGCCCAGCGTCTCCGGCGCGCCGCGAAGGACGCCGACGACCGCTGTGGCGTCGAACTTGCTCAGGTCGACCTCGACGGCGTTGCTGGTCTTCGAGCTCGACGTCGGATCGTCCCAGCCGCCGCGGTAGGTGTAGTTGAGCTCGCGGCGCTCCTCGTTCGGGTCCGGCCGGGTCAGCGACGCGTAGTCCGGGTAGACGACGAGGCGGTAGCCGTTCGTGTCGCCGAACCGCTGCTTCATCTGCTCGACGAGTCCGGTCAGCCCGCCCAGCGAGTGCAACTGTCTGGGCGGGGTGAGCACCACTGGGCTGATCCCGTCGGATTTCGCGCCCGGATCGGAGGTGAAGTTCAGCGGCGACGGGGTGTTGCCGTACAAGCCCCAGCCGATCGCGATGCCGAGCACCACGAGCACACCGGCCACGGCGATCCGCAACCCCCAGCCGGTGCCGGCCATCGGCAAGCGGGGCTTCTTCAGCGACGGTAGCCGAACCGGGGCACTGTTGGTCTGCAGGTCGGACACCAGTGCCTGCAGTTGGCCGAGCGTGGTGGCGGTGGTCGCGGACTTGACCCGCTCGCCGTGCTCGGTCATCGACAGCTGGCCTTCGCTCAGCGCGCTGTCGAGGATCTGGCACGTGTCGTTGCGGTCGCTGTCTTTCGCCCGCGTTCCCGATGTCTGCCGCCCTGCCACGCCGATGATCGTAGAAGCAAACGTCAGCGTATGAGGCCTTGAGAAGTCAGGACGGCGAGCAGCGACCCGTCGGCTCCACGCAGCGACCCGTACGCCGAGACGCCGCCGCTGGCGACAGAGCCCCGCGCCTCGAGCAGGCGCCACGCGGTCGACGGCAGCAGATGCGCGCCCGGCTGCCACACGAGGCTGAGGTCGAGGCTGAGCAGCCAGGTGTCGACGAAACCGCAGACCTTGCCGGGCGCATCGAAGAGGTGAGCGTCGGCGTGCAGCACGTCGGCGATCTGCGGGTGGGTGAGGGGGTCGTCGGCCGGGTCACCGTCGGCGCTGACCCACAGTGCGACCTCGGGCCGACGGTCCCCGAAGTGGGTGAGGCTCTCCGGGTAGTCTACGCCGCGGCGGCGCGCGAATCGCAGCGACGGATACTCCGCAGCGATCCAGTCCAACGACGGCGTCGACTCGGGTTCGGGCAGCGGGTCGACGTAGCGCTCGAACGGGACGGGCGCGTCCACCGACGGCGGTCCCAGCCAGCCGTCGGCGAACCAGCTGTTCGCGATGAGGATCGTACGGCCGCGCTGGTGGATCGTCGCTTCGACGGCGACGGCGGTACGACCGCCGCGGATGGTGCGAACGTCGATCTCGAGCGGGCCCGGGGCACCGGCTTCGACGAAGGTCACCGACAGCGACGCCGCCGCGGCGCGGCCACTGTGGGCGAACATCGCGGCCAGCGCGAGCGCCGAGGTGTAGCCGCCGAAGGCCCGTCCGTCGAAGCACCATTGCTCGGGAAGCTCGCGCGTGAAGCGGTTTGCGCCCGCACCGGCGGGCCCACCGTCGAGGGCAAAGTCGCGCCCGTCCAGCATGCAGTTCTCCTGTGGTTTGAAGGTCCGATCAGTGCCCGACCGCATCCGATCAGCACAGCCGTCGGTCCAGATCAAACACCTTAGGTACAGCACCGACCGCGCCGTCACGCTCCGGTTGCCGCATCGCCGACGTACTCTGGTCATCGTGCGATTGCAGCGACAGGTGGTGGACTACGCGCTTCGGCGGCGGTCCCTGCTGGCCGAGGTCTATTCGGGCCGCACCGGGGTCTCCGAGGTCTGCGACGCCAATCCCTATCTGCTTCGCGCCGCCAAGTTCCACGGCAAGTCCAGTTCGGTGACGTGCCCGATCTGCCGCAAGGAACAGCTCACGCTGGTGTCGTGGGTGTTCGGTGACCATCTGGGCGCGGCATCGGGTTCCGCGCGAACCGCCGAGGAGTTGGTTCTGCTGGCGTCCCGATACGACGAATTCTCGGTACACGTGGTGGAGGTATGCCGCACCTGCAGCTGGAATCATCTGGTCAAGTCGTACGTGCTCGGCGCGGTCCCACCGCCCAAGGGGTCGCCCGGCACACGGACTGCGCGCGGTCGTGCGCGCACGGCCAGTGAATAGCGAAGGGCGCCACGACCGGTCAGTCAACGATGTCCGTTCGGGACGCGGGGCTGATGGCGTGAGCGCACAAGGACCGACCGCCGACGGCGGCGCGCGGCACCGCCCGTCCGAGGGTTCGCAACACCGCCCGCCGTCGGACCCGGTTAAGCGGCCGCCGCGGCCCGACGATCGGCACACCGCGGTGCTGCCGCCCGTGCGCGAGGCGCGGCCGCCGCACCTGCGTGACCCGGTCGACGTCGTCAAGGCGGCGCTGGACGGCACGCCGGCGCCCAAGCCGTCGGGGCCACCGGGACCGCCGCCGGGACATCGATCGGGACCGAAGCCGCCCAAGCCGCCGGGGCCTCCGCGCCGCCCGCCCGGTGGTGGCGGACCGCCGTCCGGCCCGGCCGGGCCGTGGCGCAACCTGCCCACGCAGATCAACTGGAAGTGGGTGCGCCGCGGCAGCCTGATCGCGGCGGCGGTGTTCCTCGTGCTGCCGATGATCACGTTCGCGATGGCCTACCTGATCGTCGACGTGCCCAAGCCGGGCGACATCCGCACCAACCAGGTGTCTACGATTCTGGCCAGCGACGGCAGCGAGTTGGCGAAGATCGTTCCGCCAGAAGGCAATCGCGTCGACGTCAACATCGACCAGATCCCGGTGCAGGTCCGCAACGCGGTGATGGCCGCCGAGGACCGCAACTTCTACTCCAACCCGGGCTTCTCGTTCACCGGTTTCGCGCGGGCCATCAAGAACAACCTGTCCGGTGAAGACCTGCAGGGCGGTTCGACGATCACCCAGCAGTACGTCAAGAACGCGCTCGTCGGCTCCGAGCGCTCCGGCATCGGCGGTCTGATCCGCAAGGCCAAGGAGCTGGTCATCTCGACGAAGATGTCCGGCGAGTGGTCCAAAGACCAAGTGCTGCAGTCGTATCTGAACATCATCTACTTCGGGCGCGGGTCCTACGGTATCGCCGCGGCATCGAAGGCCTACTTCAACAAGCCGGTCGAAGAACTCAACGTCGCCGAAGGGGCGCTGCTGGCCGCGCTGATTCAGCGGCCCTCAGGCCTCGACCCGGCGGTCAATCTCGAAGGCGCCACGGTGCGGTGGAACTGGGTGCTCGACGGCATGGTGGAGATCGGGGCGCTGTCTCCCGAGGAACGCGCGGCCCAGGTGTTCCCGGCGACGGTGCCGCCGGATCTGGCGCGCTCCCAGAACCAGACCACCGGACCCAACGGATTGATCGAACGGCAGGTCCAGAAGGAACTGCTCGAACTGTTCGACATCACCGAGCAGACGCTGAACACCGAAGGCCTGCAGATCACCACGACGATCGATCCGAACGCTCAGAAGGCAGCGGAGGAGGCGGCGTCGGAGTACCTGGACGGCCAAGACCCGGACATGCGCACGGCGATCGTGTCGATCGATCCGCGCACCGGCGGGGTGAAGGCGTACTACGGCGGTACGGATGCGAATGGTTTCGACTTCGCACAGGCCGGCCTGCCGACGGGGTCGGCGTTCAAGGTGTTCGCGCTGGTCGCCGCGTTGCAGCAGGGCATGGGCCTGGGTACCCAGGTCGACAGTTCGCCGCTGGAGCTCAACGGGATCAAGATCACCAACGTCGAGGGCGGCGGCTGCGGCACGTGCAACATCGCCGAGGCGCTGAAGCGTTCGTTGAACACCAGCTACTACCGGCTGATGCTGAAGTTGAAAAACGGGCCACAGGATGTGGCCGATGCCGCGCACGCCGCCGGTATCGCCGAGAGTTTCCCGGGCGTCGATCACACGCTCTCCGAGGACGGCCAGGGCGGACCGCCGAACAACGGAATCGTGTTGGGCCAGTATCAGTCCCGGGTGATCGACATGGCGTCGGCGTATGCGACGCTGGCGGCATCGGGCGTGTACCACAAACCGCACTTCGTGCAGAAGGTCGTCAACTCCGAGGGCGAGGTGCTGTTCGACGCGTCGCAGCAGGACAACTCGGGTGAGCAGCGGATCGACAAGAAGGTGGCCGACAACGTGACTTCGGCGATGCAGCCGATCGCCGCGTACTCCAATGGCCATGCGCTGGCCGGGGGCCGGCCGTCGGCCGCGAAGACGGGCACGAACCAGCTCGGCGACAGCGGCGACAACCGCGACGCGTGGATGGTCGGTTACACCCCGTCGCTGTCCACCGCGGTGTGGGTCGGCACCACGGAAGGCGCGAAGCCGCTCGAGAACCAGTGGGGCTCACCGGTTTACGGTTCCGGGCTGCCGTCCGACATCTGGAAGGCCACGATGGACGGCGCGCTGGAAGACACCGACAACGAGTCTTTCCCCAAGCCGGAGGAGATCGGCGGTTACGCGGGCGTGCCGCAGGCCCCGCCGCCGCCGTCGACGACGGCCGCCCCGCCGTCGGAGGTCGCTCCGCCGTCTCAGACCGTCATCCAGCCGACTATCGAAGTCGCGCCGGGCATCACGATCCCCTGGGGTCCGCCGACGACGGTTCCCGTCGCACCGCCGCCACCACCGGGCGCTCCCGTGCCGGGGCCCGGTCCCGGTCCCGCGCCAGGACCGGTCGGGGCTCCGGTTCCGGTCGCTCCCGGCGCACCGCCACCGCCTCCGTGACCGTGGGAGGCGAGGAGACGAGCGAACCGGCGGGGGTCGAATCGCCGGCCCGGCCGGCGCAAGACCGGCGGAGTCTCGACGACCGCGATCTACCGAGCCGCACAGATGTCATCGGCTCCGCGCTGTCCGACGTCATCGGCGGACCGGTCGGCAGGCACGCGCTGATCGGCCGGCAGCGGTTCCTGACCCCGTTGCGCGCGATGTTGATCATCGCGCTCATCTTTCTGGCGCTCGGCTATTCGACGAAGGCCGCGTGCCTACAGACCACAGGTGTCGGCACGGCCGGCCAGCGGGTGGCCAACTGGGAGAACGACCGGGCGTACTACCAGCTGTGCTACTCCGACACGGTTCCGCTCTACACCGCCGAACTGCTCAACCTCGGCAAGTTCCCGTACAAGTCGAGCTGGGTGGAAAAGGACGCCACCGGCCAACCGCACATTCAATACGACGGCAACCTGGCTGTGCGCTATATGGAGTATCCGGTGCTGACCGGGCTCTACCAGTACGTGTCGATGTCGTTGGCCAAGACGTACACGGCGCTGACGAAACTGGTGTCGGTGCCGGTCATCGCCGAGGTGGTGATGTTCTTCAACATCGCCGCGCTGGGCTTGGCGCTGGCGTGGCTGGTGACGGTGTGGGCGACGTCGCGGCTTGCCGGATCACGACGGGTCTGGGACGCGGCACTGGTGGCGGCATCGCCGTTGGTGATCTTCCAGATGTTCACGAACTTCGACGCGCTGGCAACGGCTTTCGCGACGGGCGCGTTGCTCGCGTGGGCGCGACGAAAACCCGTCCTGGCGGGGGCGCTGATCGGGCTGGGAGTGGCGGCCAAGCTGTACCCGCTGCTGTTGCTGGCGCCGCTGGCGGTGTTGGCGGTGCGCACCGGCAAGCTGCGCGAGGTCGGTCGCGCCGCCATTGCGGCAGTGGCGGCATGGCTGGTGGTCAACCTGCCGATCATGGTGTTGTTCCCCAGGGGCTGGTCGGAGTTCTTCCGGCTCAACACGCGTCGCGGCGACGACATGGACTCGATCTACAACGTCGTCAAGTCGTTCACCGGCTGGCGGGGCTTCGATCCCGACCTGGGTTTCTGGGAACCACCGACCGTGACCAATACCGTTTCGGCGATCCTTTTCGTATCGTGTTGCATCGCAATCGCTTACATCGTGCTCACCGCGAAGCGCCGCCCCCGGGTGGCGCAGGTCGCATTCCTGGTCGTCGCGGCGTTCCTGTTGACGAACAAGGTGTGGAGCCCGCAGTTCTCGCTGTGGCTGGTGCCTTTGGCCGTGCTGGCACTGCCGCACCGGCGAATCCTGTTGGCGTGGATGACGATCGACGCGCTGGTGTGGGTGCCGCGGATGCTGTACCTCTACGGCGAGGCCAAGAACGGATTGCCGGAACAGCCGTTCACGATCACGGTGCTGCTGCGGGACGTCGCGGTGATCGCGCTGTGTGTCTTGGTGATACGCCAGATCTATCGCCCGGAGCTGGACCTCGTCCGGGCGCGCGGCCTCGTCGACGACCCAGCCGGCGGGGTGTTCGATCGAGCCCCCGATGCGCCGCCGCGATGGCTGCCGGACTGGTTGCGACCGGATGCGTCGAGACCGCGCATGGAACGCGTATCTGCAGAGCCGCTGGCTCGTTTGTGAAACCAGCTGCGCGGAACGGCCCAGAAGTGCAGCCAGATTCACAATCGGTGACTAGGACACGACGGCGAACAGGCGCCATTCTCCGGGCACGCCCTTGAGTCGGTGGGCGCCGCGGGCGTCGAACTCCAGGCCGGAGCCGATGACCAGGTCGCGCAGGGTGCTCGACACCAGCACCTCGTTGGCGCCGGCGAGTGCGCTGACCCGCGCGCCGATGTGCACGCCGATGCCGCCGATGTCGTCGCCGCGGACCTCGCATTCGCCCGTGTGCAAGCCGGCGCGCACCTCGACGCCGAGAGCATTTACCGCCTCACGAATTGCCATGGCACAGCGGATCGCTCGCTGTGGGCCGTCGAAGGTCGCGAGGAAGCCATCGCCGGACGTGTTGACTTCGCGCCCGCGGAATCGGGCTAGCTGTGCGCGGACGACGGCATCGTGCGCGTCGAGTAGCGCATGCCAGTCGCGGTCGCCGATCTCGGCGGCGCGGCGGGTGGAGTCGACGATGTCGGTGAACAGCACCGTGGCGAGCACGCGGTCGTCGGCCACATCGGGTTGGTGGCCGGTGAGGAACTCCGCGATCACCTGGAACGAGTCGCGCCACGGTTCCACGAAGTGGTACAAGTTGCTACCCGGCAGCTCAATGTATTTCGCGTCGGATATGTGGTCGGCGATGTAGCGGCCCATCGCGGGAACGACCATCGCGTCGTCGGAGTGGTGGATGACGAGGCTTGGTACGCGGACGGTGGGAAGCAGCGTGCGCACGTCCATCGCAGAGACCATCGGCATCATGAGGGCAACAGTGGCCGGGCTCGCCGCCAGGCGTTCCATACGTGCCCACGTTGCCCGGACCTCTTCGTTCCATGGCATGTCTGGATTGAGCACACGTTGGATCTCGCCCGTTCCCCACATCCCGGCCATGATCGAGGTGGCTTCCTCGGGATCGAGCGGGCCGCCGACCGCAGCTGCGTAGCAGTCGAGAGCCACCAACGCCTTGGTCCGGGAGGGGTATGTGGCCGCGAACAGCGCGGCCGCGGCGAAAGCGCCGTCGATGGCGACAAGAACCGCTTCGGCACTGCCGAGGTCGTCGAGGACCGCGGCGATGCTGTCAGTCCACTGCTCCAGCGTCGGCAGCGCCCCGGGGGTGACGGGATCCGAGGCGCCGGTGCCCGGTTGGTCGAAGAAAATCAGTCGACCGATGGACGTCATCGCCTCGATCCAGCCCCGCATTGGCGGGAGCTCCGGCAGTACCTCGCAGCAGGTGAACCAGTTCGGCACGAACACGATGTCGCGTTCAGCCTCAGCCGACGCCCGATAGGCGACGCGCAGGTCTCCGTTCAACGCATAGCGCGTCTCGGAGAACATGGCGGAAGTCTAGATCCGCCGGACAGCGCGATTTCGCAGATCAGCGCGCTTTCCTGTAGCCTGGGCCGGTTGCCGACGCAGGCGACCCTCCTGCCACGGATAGTCCGTGGCCGATCAGACCGTAGGAGGTGATGAGGTCTTCATGCGTCCATACGAAATCATGGTCATCCTCGACCCCACCCTTGACGAGCGCACCGTGGCTCCGTCGCTGGAAACGTTCCTCAACGTCATCCGCAAGGACGGCGGCAGTGTCGACAAGGTCGACATCTGGGGACGGCGCCGGCTGGCATACGAGATCGCCAAGCACGCCGAGGGCATCTACGCCGTCGTCGATGTGAAAGCCGAACCCGCCACCGTGACCGAGCTGGACCGCCAGCTCAACCTGAACGAGTCCGTGCTGCGGACCAAGGTCATGCGGACGGACAAGCACTAGTCGAACGGCGTGTGCGCGTCGGAGTGCTTCCGTAGGCTCGCGTCCGACTGACTTCCCGCGCACGGCCAACTCCAGGAGGAACTTGTGGCTGGTGACACCATCATCACCGTCGTCGGAAACCTGACAGCCGATCCCGAACTGCGCTTCACGCCGTCGGGTGCGGCTGTCGCGAACTTCACCGTGGCGTCGACACCGCGCATCTACGACCGCCAGAGCGGGGAGTGGAAGGACGGCGAAGCGCTGTTCCTGCGCTGCAACATCTGGCGCGAGGCCGCCGAGAACGTGGCCGAGAGCCTGACCCGCGGCTCGCGGGTGATCGTGCAGGGCCGGCTCAAGCAGCGTTCGTTCGAAACCCGTGAGGGCGAGAAGCGCACCGTGGTGGAACTCGAGGTCGACGAGATCGGCCCGTCCCTGCGGTACGCCACCGCCAAGGTGAACAAGGCCAGCCGCAGCGGCGGTGGCGGCGGCGGTTTCGGTGGAGGTGGCGGCGGCGGTTCCCGCCCCGCCGAGCAGCCGAAGGACGACCCGTGGGGCAGCGCCCCCGCGTCGGGGTCGTTCTCCGGGGCCGACGACGAGCCACCCTTCTGACCACAACTGATCAGCGATAAAAGCAAGAAAGAGAAAAACACATGGCCAAGGCCACCAAGCGTCGACCGGCTCCCGAGAAGCCGGTCAAGACTCGCAAGTGCGTGTTCTGCTCGAAGAAGGGGCAGACCATCGATTACAAGGACACCGCGCTGCTGCGCACGTACATCAGTGAGCGGGGCAAGATCCGTGCCCGCCGCGTCACAGGCAACTGCGTGCAGCACCAGCGGGACATCGCGATCGCGGTGAAGAACGCGCGCGAAGTTGCGCTGCTGCCGTTCACCTCGTCGACGCGATAGGCAGGACCGAAGATGAAACTGATTCTCACCGCTGACGTCGAGAACCTGGGTGTACAGGGCGACATCGTCGAGGTCAAGGACGGCTACGGCCGTAACTACCTGCTGCCCAAGGGCTTTGCCGTCGTGGCGTCCCGCGGCGCCGAGCGCCAGGCCGAGGAGATCCGTCGGGCACGCGAACAGAAGGCCATCCAGGGCCGCGAGCACGCCGTCGAACTGAAGACGGCGATCGAGAACCTGGGTCCGGTGCAGCTGTCCGTCAAGGCCGCTCCCGACAGCGGAAAGCTGTTCGGGTCGGTGACGACGGCCGACGTGGTCGCGGCGATCAAGAGCGCCGGCGGCCCGAACCTCGACAAGCGCACCGTCCAGCTGCCCAAGGCACACATCAAGACAACCGGCACCCATCCGATCGCGGTGCGGCTCCATGCGGAGATCGCCGCGTCGGTATCGCTGGACGTTGTAGCCGGACAGTAGGTACCGCCTCGCAGACGGCCGGGTGAAGACTTGATCGATCTTCACCCGGCCGTTGCTGTGCGCGCTGGCGAACTTCGCGCGGCGGCTAGCTGCAGCGAAGATAACCCGCTGTTAACCTGACCGGCCCCTGGGCGCAATACAACACGCCCGACTCGGCAACCTGACACGACACGCCGTGGCACTTCTCATCCACAGCATCCTCTAGGGCTTATGGTGCGGCTATCTGCGCAGATGCTCTGAGCGAAGTGGTTAGTTAACAGGTTCTCCCCAACGACTCAACATGGCTGTCCAGCCCTATCCACACCTCATCCACAGGTCTATGAACAGGGCCCGCTTGCGCCCCCGCCAGCAACGTCTAGCGTAAGCCGTCGGCGGGGCAGGTTCGGGACCGCGAAGCGGTTTGTCGGAGGTCTGGCTTACAGTCGCGAAAAGCGGGTATCGAATGTACGTTCGATAGTGAATAAAGGGGGTGACGCGCTTCGTGGCCGTCGTGGACGACCTTGGCCATAACGCCGGCCATCCGGGCATGGATACGTCGCCGCCGAGTGAGGACTTCGGGCGTCAGCCCCCTCAGGACCAGGCAGCCGAGCAGGCGGTTCTGGGCGGGATGCTGCTGAGCAAGGACGCCATCGCCGACGTGCTCGAGAAGCTGCGTCCGGGTGACTTCTACCGTCCCGCGCATCAGAACGTTTACGACGCGATCCTCGACCTCTACGGCCGCGGGGAGCCGGCTGACGCGGTGACGGTGGCCGCCGAGTTGGATCGGCGCGGGCTGCTGCGGCGCATCGGTGGAGCGCCGTATCTGCACACCCTGATCTCGACGGTGCCGACGGCCGCGAATGCCGGCTTCTATGCGGGCATCGTCGCCGAGAAGGCGCTGCTGCGGCGCCTTGTCGAGGCGGGCACCCGGGTCGTCCAGTACGGGTATGCGGGCGCGGAGGGCGCGGACGTCAACGAGATCGTCGACCGCGCGCAGTCGGAGATCTACGACGTGACCGAGCGACGGGCCGCCGAGGACTTCGTGATTCTGGAGGAGATCCTTCAGCCGACGATGGACGAGATCGACGCGATCGCGTCCCAAGGCGGTTTAGCGCGCGGGGTGCCGACGGGTTTCGTGGAACTCGATGAGGTGACCAACGGTCTGCATCCGGGCCAGATGATCATCATCGCGGCCCGGCCGGGTGTCGGCAAGTCAACGCTCGGTTTGGATTTCATGCGGTCGTGCTCGATCAAGCATCAGCTCCCGAGCGTGATCTTCTCGCTGGAAATGAGTAAGTCTGAGATCGTAATGCGGCTCTTGTCGGCGGAAGCGAAGATCAAGCTGGCTGATATGCGGTCGGGCCGCATGAGCGACGATGACTGGACGCGGCTGGCGCGACGCATGAGCGAAATCAGCGAAGCGCCTTTGTATATCGACGATTCACCGAACCTGACGATGATGGAGATCCGCGCGAAGGCGCGGCGGTTGAGTCAGAAGGCCGGCCTCAAGCTCATCGTCGTGGACTACCTGCAGCTGATGACGTCAGGCAAGAAGTACGAATCGAGGCAACAGGAAGTCTCGGACTTCTCCCGAAGCATGAAGCTCATGGCGAAAGAACTCGACGTTCCTGTGGTCGCCATCAGTCAGCTGAATCGCGGACCGGAGCAAAGGACGGATAAGAAGCCAATGGTCTCTGACCTGCGCGAATCAGGATCTTTGGAGCAGGATAGCGACGTAGTTATACTTCTGCATCGGCCCGATGCATTCGAGCGTGACGACCCCCGCGGGGGTGAAGCGGACCTCATCCTTGGCAAGCATCGCAATGGTCCGACGAAGACGATTACCGTTGCGCACCAACTGCATTTGAGCCGCTTCGCGAACATGGCCAAGCAATAACGGAGCGCGTGTCAGTTCTCAAACTTCCTGACCAAATCCCATCTGAGATAACCACCGAATGACCAATTGGTCACGAAGTATGAGACAGATTCGGGATGTCCAGAGAGCATGTCCGTAGCCTTGGTGGTCCGCCCCGGTTCAGGGCCAGCCCAGTGACGCCACTAGCGCGGAGTGATCGGTTTCTCCAGAGAGCCTCGGAGCGTGGTCGAACTCGCATGTGAACGCCTGCTGCGTGAGCTCGGGCGCGGCGAAGATGTAGTCCAGACGAAAGCCATTGTTGCCGGGGCAGCTGTACCACGAGTATTCACGCTGTCCAGGATGTAGCGATCTCCACAGGTCGGTGTACCCCGAGTCTATGAGTCGCCCAGGCATTTCCGGTCCGATGAACTTCGATCCCTTCATGTCCTTATCGAGATCGTTGTTACCAGTGTTGAAGTCACCAATCAACAGGTCGATCCCGCTGAGGCGGGCCTGAGTGATCAGCGCTTCCCAGTAGGGGAGCTTGGCGGTCTTCTGAGGCATGTAGACACCGCACACCAGCAGCCCGTTGACGTCTGCGCACAACAGATGTCGCGTGTCGATCCCTTCTCCAAGAAGGGAACCCGGTTGGTTGATGACGTATTGGGATGCGATGAGGACGGAATTCTGATTAGGCCCGGTGCTCGGATGTGTGGTGCAATAACCCTTGGCCTCCAGGCGGCCGATCAGCCGCATGCCGGCGGCGTTAGTTCGGAACTCGGTGATCACAAGGAGGTCGGCGTCGTACCCGAGAACTCGAGTCGCGAGGGCTTCCGCGGATCGGGTCCCGCCATGGCGAATGTTGAGAGTCGCTATCCGGGTGTTGATTACGTTTCTCCTATCGCCTGGCTCCGCGCGCCAGCAAGCTGATGGTCGGCACAACGCCCAGCGGTTAGTCGCAGCTCGGGCACTCTCCAGTCACTGATCGCTGCATGCCGCATGCGCAGAAGGCTCCTTCGCGTCGTATATCTTTGGGACGCGGGCCCGGGGGACGGCTCTGATTCACCGGGTGCTCGATGCACCAAGTTCCCTTGCGGGAACCGCTTTCTCGGCGGTCAACGGCAGATCCCGCGATGCGGATCACTTCTTCTTCCGAGTAGAAGCCGTTTGTTGCCCCGTAGTAGATATGGAGCGGGAGTCCTCCGTCTCTTCTTGTTGCGACGACATGTGGCCTGCTCGTCTGATCAACAAAGCGGTAGCCGTCGATGCCGACGGCAGCTGTGAACGCGCGAATGAAGTCATGATTGGCGGCGGGAACACCGGCGGCGGACAGCGCCGCTGTGAGCGAGGTCGATAGCGAGTCAGTGTTGTTCAAGGTAGTCCTCCTTGGAATTCGTATTGGTTGCGCAGCTCGGTTAATCGGACAACGCGTTTTGCACACGGACCCAGCTGTCGCGTACTTGTTTAGCAGCGTCGAGCAACGCCGTCGGGATATCAGCACCTTCAACACTTCTGGCAGCCGAAGCATCAGTGTCAGTGCTTCGAAACGTAGCGATGGAGGCATCGAGACTCTTGATTGCGATGTGCAGTGAATCGAATGCTACTTCTGCTTCGATGTGCGCGACGGCCTCGTCTACCTCGGCCAGCATTTGGTCGGTGGCGGCGTCTCCATTGGCTTGGCGCAGGGACTCCAAGGATTGGCGGATTCCCTCCTCGCCATGGTTGCGCACGATCCACTCCGCGGTCACCTCCTCCGGGCGCGGAAACCCGGCAATGAGATCGAGTAGTTCGTCGGCGTCGGGGGTCTGTCCTTCTCCGCCGATGCGGGTGAGCATCCCGGTTTCCTTGTCGAGGAAGAACTCGCCAATCTGCTCTTGAACGCCGTCTTCAGTGGTTCCCAGCAGGGTGCCGTGCATGAAGAACTCGGAGGGCTCCTCCTCGATAGCCGGTTCGTCGTCATGCGTGAGGATGACGTCGCCGGCGCGAAGAATCGGAAGCGGCGTCGCGGGCACCGACAGCTGAGCGGCGAGTGCGGCGACTGCCGATCTGATGTAAGGGAACACGACCGGGGCGCCGACCTGCTCGACGAACTGGAACACGATGTCGGAGTGCCGATTAGAGACCGGCACCGGCAGGTCGAAAACTGCTTCACCGTCGACCATGAAACTTCCGTAGGCATTACTGGTTTCCACTCGGGATCGCACCGCGAGTTGGGTGCCGTCTAAGCGAGTAGAGAAGCTCAGCGCCGCATCGTCGTCGGGTGAGTCTGGTGCGTGTAGCTCCTCCGGCGGCAGGTTGATCCCAGCCGGGTCCGGTCTAGTCATCCGGACGGCGGACATCTCGTGAATAACGATCTCGCCCAGAACTGCGAGGGCGATGAGCTGTTCTGCCGTTTCGATTTCTTCAGGCATTCCTGGCCTCTACTCGGCGACGCTTCGGCAGACGTGCAACGTAGCGCCGCTCGGTCACTGTTGACTGCGAGGAAGTGGCAGGGGGGCGACGTGACTCAATGGGGAGTGCCGGAAGGCCTGAGATAAGGGGTGAGGCAACGAGGTGCGTTTCGTAGCCGAGGGCGCGCAAGTAGCGAGCGACTGCCGCGATCTTCATGTTGCCGTCGCCGTTGATGACCTGTGAGACGCGCCCCTGGGTGACGCCGAGTTTGTCGGCGAGGGCCTTCTGGTCCATCGCGGAAGCGTCGAGTGCTTGTTGTAGAAGACGCATCACTTGACCAGCCAGGTCAGCCGCGGCGAGCCCTTGGGCGCCATCATCTGTGGCGTGTTCCTCGTCAATCAAGGTGTGGTCGGATCGGTTGGTCATGGGCGAGATCCTCCTTCCTTGTGTCACGGGACTCGACAAGATCCTGCGCGAGTGTCCGCTGGCTGACTTTGGTGAAAGCGTGTCCGAGCCGGATCTGTTGGTCGAAATAGGGGACATGCCAGTACTGGCTGTTGGGCGCTTCGCTGTCTGCGTGAGAACGAATCGGAAGCTTCGGGGCGTATGCACCTTTGCCGTCTGTGTCGAAAAACGTCAGACGTTTATCACCGTGGCGAAACTCCCACACGCCGTCGTCAAGCGCATTGACCGCACCTCGGTAGACCGGTTCACCCGTGTTCGCCCAGTGGCGGATCGCGTGGAGAAACCAGTGGTAATCGCTGACTGCTCATCCAACGGAACGGACTCATCTGGGGCGCCCCAAGCGCCTCTCTTCAGCGCGTCCAAGAACATGCCAGCGGGTGTAGCCCCGTTGTCGCGCACTGCGCAACCAACTTCATGGAACTGTCCCCTCACGATCATCCGCCTCTGCATCATCTTGTATTTGACTTTAGCCAATACTAAAGTCAAATACAAGCATCAGGTTGTCGCGGCGGTCGCGCAAGCCGGTTCTCCGGCGCCGCGTGGGGTCGCTGAACTGCGGACACTGCGTTCGGGTGCTAATGAAAACGTCCTCGCGCAGTAACTGCCCATCGGGCCAGCGCCGTTGGCTAGTCAGTCTTTGAATGTCGGCTCGGCGGAGACGTTTGCGCGAATAATTTCGGCACTGAGGGGCGCGTCGTTGATCGTGCGGGACGTGTGCCACTGGATCCTCGCAGGATCAGTGCTGGCAGTACCCACAATCGCTGACGAGAAGCACTGTGGCACTTGCATTGTCAATGCCACCGGGGCTACCGAACAGACTACTAGGTAGCCGATAAACTGTTGCGTCTGTCAACAGTTGCTGTTGACCAAAGCAACCGAAAAGCGTTTTAGCCGTGCAGTTTTCGGGTGGAGATTCTGTCTCGGCTGCGTCCCGATTCGATACTAGGGTTGGCGCTGAGACCACTTGGGGCTCCATCCTCGAAGGCATCACTTTCGCCGACCTTCGGAGAGCTGATGCGACGTATGAGCACGGACGTGCAGCCGCCCGTTACAGTTCGTGACGAGAGTGGAGAACTGGTCGACAGGCCCCTCCACGAAAGTCCGAGGATTGCGCTGCTGCGGTCATGGTTACGGAGCATAGGACGCAGGTACGACACCGCGGCGCAGTTTGCCAGAGTTAGCAGGAGAATAGAGCTGAACTGCGGAAACTGGCAGGGTGGTCAGCGCTGTAGCTTGCCGGCAACGTCTCGATGCTCACTGAAGAGGTGCATCGATCCCCGGCCCCCACAGCTGGCGGATCTTCGGTGTTCACGGCCTTGCTCGACATAAGCGGATACTCGGTCAGGCGCCGACGTCGGATGCTGCTCGCTGTGGATGGGAGGTTGTTGCCCGATGTGACGACCAGAAGCCCGTCGGCATGTCGGTGGCCTTTGCTATGGTTCCGCTCGTTGACGGCGATGAGACGGAGGGTGCGGTGGCGACGGCAGGCTATGAAGGTATTGGGCAAGGGAACTGCTCAAGCGATGAAGGCTCGGCGATGACTCGCCTGAACAAACAGGAATTCCAGGCCTGGGCGTACGACGACCTCCTCACGAACACCACCCGCGGAGTGCTGGCCGAGTACATCGTGGCCAAAGCACTCGGTCTTCACGAGACGAAGCGCCTCGAATGGGACCAGTACGACCTCGACGTCGACGGTGTCGGCGGGGTGGAGGTGAAATCGGCTGCCTACGTGCAAACGTGGGAGCAAGCCCGGATTTCACAGATCACGTTCGGTATCCGTCCCGCACAGGGCTGGAACGCTCGCACCAACACCTATGCGGCCAGTGTGATGCGCAGCGCCGATGTGTACGTCTTCTGTGTGCTCGAGGGTGAGGACCGCGAGAATATCGACCCGCTCGACGTAGCGCAATGGACCTTCTATGTGCTGCAGACGAGTGTTCTCAACCGAGAAGTTAAGGACCAGAATACGATTCGGCTCGGACCGCTGAAAGCCCTCCGTCCGCGCCAGTGCACCTACCACGAGCTCAAGGCCGCCATTCACGAGGCAGCAGCGGTCAATCGCGGCGCCCAAATCTAAAGCGCCGTCCGCTGTCGCCTCGACGCCCACAGCGAAAGCACTGCACGGCAACCGAAAACGATGGGACGCGTGCTGGCCGGCAGCAAGGGTAAATAATTCATCTGATGCAATATGCAGTGGTGACCCGACATAGTTGGTCATTATCGGCGGTGATGAGTGTTGCTTGTGGGCGGTGCTGTGCTGGCGGGGCGCCACAGGCTCGCGTGCCACTTGGTTCCAGGTGGGGTGCCCTTTGGCCGAGACGTTGGTGTGACGGTCGGCAATCTGCGCCAAATGAGCGGCTGCAGAATGCGGCTCCACGCAGCAACCGTATGCCAGGGAAACCACCACCCCTTTTTGCTCACTGCGCCGGACCGAAGGCTGCGTTCTCCGGTGTATCGGGCGAGGCGTTCTTCGCGCAATCCCCGGCTGTCGGTTCTAAGTTCTCAGTTCGACTACATTTCCTTGAGTTCGGCTGCATCAAGTCCGCACTTGTGCAGCGGCCTCGAGACACGCCGGCAAATGCTTTTCGCCGCAGAGCGTTATCGCACGCCTAGGAACCTTCTGGTGGCTAGATATGGCCCCAGCGGTGCCCGTGCCAGCGCAGCACGTCCAAGGCCACCGCTACATCGACGCTGCATTCGGCCAGTGGTCGCGGAAGTAGGTGATCGGCGCGGGCCAGTCGGCGCAACAGCGTGTTGCGGTGTATGTAGAGACGCGCTGCGGCCCGCGAGGCGTTGCACTGCTCGTCGATGAATGTCCTTATTGTGCCCTGTGTTTCGGGATCTGCGAATTCGAAGTCGCCCAGTGTGCGCTTGACGTAACCGGCTGCCCGGTCGGCGTCGGCGGTGACGAGTGCGACGAATTCGATGTCGGCGAAGAACGCGAGTTGTTGCGGCGAGCGTAGCCGGGTCATCATCTGCTGGATGGTCAGCGCGTCAAGGTGGCTGCGGCGGAAGCCTTCTACACCGTCGGCGGTGGATCCGACGGCGATACGGATGTCGCCTGCGGGGCGGATCGACCGCAGCATCGCGTCGGTGTCGGCGGGTACAGCCCCGGACACCCATACCCAACGCGTCGCGGTGCTGGCCAGCACGCTAAGGCGACGGGCCACGCTGGCCGCCTGCCCGAAGGCCTCGACGGCTCGGTCGAGCCGAGTCGCGTCGGCGTCGGGGTCGGTGCTCCAGATCACCGCGGCGGTGTGCCGGCCGGTCAGCGCATAGCCGAGCCGATCCTCGGCGCGCCGCCTCGGGATGGGCGCACCGTCGAGCAGCAGCGCTACGGTTTCGCGGCGTTCGGCGTGGGTGCCGCGGGTGAGTTCGTCACGTTCCACCTCGATCTGCGCGGCGATTCGCGCCAGCGTGGCGTCGAGGTAGGAGCTGATGGACCGCGAGCACACATCGAGCAGTTCCCGTAACTCGGCCGGGTCGGAGGTCATGTCGAACGCGATCTCCATAAGACGCCGCCAGGCCACACCCTCGCCCACCCGATAGGCGTCGAGCGAAAACGCGTCCAGCCCCCGGCGGACCAGCTCGCGAGCGATGACCATCGGTTCAGGTCCGGTGTTTGGGGGGACCGGCGCGCCGGGGTCGCGCACGTTGGCCGTGCCCCAGAAGTACATGTTGGCCCGGTTGCTGAGGCTGACCGCCGCAGCGAGTTCGGGGTCGGCGGCGATGGTCGGGTTGGCTGCGAGCACGGCCGCGTCGAGTTCTTCGAGCCATTCTGGGCGAGCGTTGACGACGATCTGTGCGCACCGCCGGATCAGCTCCTCAACCGGAGCGGAGGGGCGGTTCCACGACATGCGACCACCGTAGCGCTGTGGTGCAAAGTGCCCTACCTAATCTGGTGGATTGAGAAGTTCTGCTCTTGGGCGCGGCGTACCGAAGGCGAGACGATCGACACATCTCCTCAGCAGACCAGGCCCCACCACACCGAAAGGCATCACTGCCATGAACCGCCACGAACACCTCGACGTACTGATCGTCGGCGCCGGGATCTCCGGCATCGGCGCCGCCTACTACCTGCAGCAGCAGCATCCGGGCCGCAGCTACGCCATTTTGGAGGCGCGCGGTGCCACGGGCGGCACCTGGGACCTGTTCCGCTATCCCGGCATTCGGTCGGACTCCGACCTGCACACCTTCGGCTACGAGTTCAAGCCTTGGCGCGACGATCACGCCATTGCGACCGCCGACAAGATCCTGACCTACCTGCGGGAGACGGCCGCCGAGAATGGCATCGACAAGAAAGTCCGCTTTCACCATAAGGTGCTCGGCGCGGCCTGGAGCAGCGCCGACGCGCGCTGGCTCGTCGACATTGAGCAGACCGACACGGAGGAGCTGGTGCAAGTCAGCGCGAACTGGTTGTTCTGCGCCGGCGGTTACTACCGCTACGACGAGGGCTTCACCCCGCACTTCGAGGGCCGCGAGCGCTTCGAAGGCCAAATCGTGCATCCTCAGCACTGGCCCGAGGACCTCGACTACACCGGCAAGAAGGTGGTCATCATTGGCAGCGGCGCCACCGCCGTGACGCTAGTGCCCGCGATGGCCGAGAAGGCGGGGCACGTCACCATGCTGCAGCGCTCACCGACCTACATCATGCCGGTGCCGTCCAAGGACCGGTTCGCCAACACCGCTAAGGCCATGCTCGGCGACAAGCGTGGATACGCGCTGGCCCGACGCAAGAACATCGTCAAGCAGCGCTTCGTGTATCAGTTCTGCCAGAACCATCCGGGTGTGGCCCGGCGACTGATCCGGCGACTGAACGCCAGGCAACTGCCCGCCGGCTACCCGGTCGACGAGCACTTCAGCCCGACCTACAACCCGTGGGATCAGCGACTGTGCGCGGTGCCCGACTCCGACCTGTTCGCGGCGATCAGCAACGGCAGTGCCGCGGTGGTCACCGACCGGATCGCGAGGTTCACCGAAACCGGTATCCGCCTGGAGTCCGGACGCAAACTCGACGCCGACATCATCGTCACCGCAACGGGATTGAACATGCAGGCCTTCGGCGGGATGTCGCTGACGGTCGACGGTGCGCCGGTCCACCTGCCCGACACCGTGGCCTACAAGGGCATGATGCTGTCCGGCGTGCCGAACTTCGCGTACGCCGTCGGTTACACCAACTCGTCGTGGACATTGAAGGTCGGCCTGCTGTGCGAGCACTTCTGCCGGTTGCTGGCCCACATGGACGCCCACGGATACGACACCGCGCGCCCCGAACTCGACGACCCTCAAATGGAGACGCGACCCTTCATGGACTTCTCCGCCGGCTACGTCCAGCGCGTGGTCGACCAGCTGCCACGCCAAGGTGCCGGGCAACCGTGGATGACCTCGATGAGCTACCACACCGACGTAAAGCTGCTGCGTGGCGATTCCGTCGTCGACTCCCACCTGAAGCTGACGTCCTCGACCGGCGTCGCCGCCGGCAGCGCAGCGATGGTGTTGTCATGAGCGTCACCGATCGTTTCTGCCTGCTGGGCACCGGGAACCGGGTGTGCTACCGCACATCCGGTGACCCGACCGGACAATTGCTTATTTTGATCGCCGGGCTCACTTTGGACCTGACGTCGTGGCCCATGGCCATGGTCGATGGTCTGGTCGATCGCGGTTTCTACGTGATCCGGCTTGACAACCGCGACGTCGGCCGCTCGACCTGGGCGACCACCAAGCCGCCCGGGTTGCTGCGCCAACTGCTGGGCCGGCCCCGCCGAGACGGCTACGATCTCGACGACATGGCCGCCGACACCGTCGGCCTGCTGGACCATCTCGGCGTCGAGCGCGCGCACATCGTCGGCATGTCGATGGGCGGCATGATCGCCCAGACCGTCGCCGCCCGCTATCCGGACCGGGTCGCGTCGCTGACGTCGATCTTCTCCACCACTGGCGCGGCGCGGGTCGGACAACCGGCGTTATCGACGCGGCGACTGTTCGCCAGGCCGGCGGCGCGGACACGGGAGCAGTTCATCGCCCGGCACGTCGATCTGATGCGACACATCGCCGGGCTTGGCTTTCCCCTCGATGAAGCCGCGGCCGTCGACTACGCCGCCGGCGCCTGGGAGCGCGGACCGGGACCGATCGCCGGATCCGGTGTGGCACGCCAGATCAATGCGATCCTGAAGTCCGGCGACCGCACCGAGGAGCTGCGTAACGTCACCGCGCCGACCGCGGTCATCAACGGCGACCACGACCTCATCGTGCACCCGAGCGGCGGCCGGGCCACCGCCGCCGCCATCCCCGGCGCACACCACGTCACCATCGCGGGGATGGGTCACGACATCGCCGCCGGGGTGGTCGACCGGATCGTCGACCTCATCGCACGTACCGCACATCGCCGAACCCTGGCGGAGGTGGGCCGATCATGACTTTCATCGCACCCCTGGATGCCATGTTCCTGGCCTCCGAAACCCGTGAGCACCCGATGCATGTCGGCGGGCTGCACGTTTTTCGGCTACCTCCTGACGCGCCCGCCGACTACGTCCACACGCTGTACCGACAGCTGCTCGACTGCACCGAACTGGCGCCGATGTATCGGCGCAAGCCGGCTTGGCCGGGTCCGCTGCTGGGCGCGCTGCGCTGGGTCGACGACGACGATGTCGACCTCGAGTATCACGTGCGGCTCTCGGCGCTGCCACGGCCCGGCCGGGTTCGGGAACTGCTCGCGCTGGTGTCTCGGCTGCACGGCGGTCTGCTCGACCGGCATCGCCCGCTGTGGGAGTTCCACCTCATCGAGGGCTTGGAGGACAACCGGTTCGCCGTGTACGCCAAGATTCACCACGCGCTGACCGACGGGGTGAACGCGGTGCGCAACACCATGCGGATGCTGTCGGTGGAACCGGCCGGCGAGGTCCGCGCGCTGTGGTCTCCGAGCCCGCGGCCCGCGCTGCCGTTAGACGCGCCCGCGGCCGCCTCGGCCGACACCTTGGTCCGGGCCGGGGCGCTGGCGAAGAACATCGCAGGCCTGGTGCCCACGCTCGCCGGGGTTGCGGTCAAAGGGGTACGTGATCCCGATGCGGTACTTCCGTTCGACGCGCCCAAGACCGTCTTGAACCGGCCGCTGACCGGCGCCCGCCGGTTCGCAGCGCAGTCGTGGTCGATCGACCGGATCAAGGCAGTCGCCAAGGAGTACGACGCAACCCTCAACGACGTGGTGTTGGCGATGTGCTCTGGCGCACTGCGGGAGTACCTGCGTAGCAGCGATCAGTTGCCGGCTAAATCGCTGGTGGCCGCCGTGCCCGTGGCGCTGCCCCGCACTGACGGCGACGGCAACGCCGTCACGATGGTGTTGTCCCGGCTTGCCACTGACGTCGCCGACCCGATCGAACGACTTCGCCGAATCCAGGCGTCGATGCGCGCGGCCAAGGACACCATGGGTGGCCGCACCCCGTTGCAGCTGTCTGCGATCGGCGCGCTGACCTCGATCGGGCCGAGCAGCCTTGCCACAGTTCCCGGTTTCAGCGCGGCCGCACCGCCGCCCTACAACGTGGTGATCTCAAACGTGCCCGGCCCGCGGGACCGGTTGTATTGGCGCGACGCCGAATTGGAGGGCTGGTATCCGGTCTCCATGCCGATCGAGGGGCAGTCGCTGAACATCACGGTGCTCAGCTACGGCGACAACCTGGAGTTCGGACTCACCGGCTGTCGGCGCAACGTCGCGCACCTGCAACGACTCCTCGGCCACCTCGAAGACACTCTCGCGACATTGGAGGCCGGTGCGGCACGGCCCAGCGCCGCGCGGACGATGCGCCCGGCCACCACCTCGATGCGCTCCTCGGGCACCAAGCGGTCGAGGGTAATACCGGCATCGACGGAGGCATCGTGAATCGCAGTCTTGACGTAACCGGGATACACCGTGGTGAGCGTGGAATCGCGGACGTCGCAACGAATCATGTCCGCTTCGTCGGCATGTAGGTCCAGGCCTACTACACGCGCGCGCCTCTGCTGCGCAATTGCCGAGCGGTCTCGGCTCCGATGCCGGAGGCAGCGCGGTGACAATGACGCGTGTGTTCACCGTCGTGCTATTTGAGCAACATACGCACCGCAACGCTGGCCGAATCACGAAAGTCGGTGGCGCGCGTCTGCTGAAACCTGCAATCGGCCGTCGACCTGTTACCAGTCCGGCATGCTGATGCCGACCGTGAAAGGAACTTCATGCCTGTCGAGCAGTCTCGCCATGTCTTGCCCATCCCCGACATCGTCCGACCGGGTTACACCGCGTACGACGCGAAGGATCCCGACTCCCATTTCAAACCGATCGCACCGCTGCGGCCACCGGCCGGTGCGCCCAACGTCCTCCTGGTCATGATCGACGATGCCGGCTACGGCGCGTCCAGCGCTTTCGGCGGACCGTGCCAAACACCCACACTCGAGCGACTGGCTGCAAAAGGTCTGCGCTACACAAAGTTTCACACCACCGCTCTGTGCTCGCCGACCCGCGCGTCGCTGCTGTCGGGGCGCAACCATCATTCGGTGAACATGGGCGCGATCACCGAGATCGCGACGTCGGCGCCGGGCATGACCTCGGCGCGGCCGAACACGTGCGCGCCACTACCCGAGATCCTCAAACTCAACGGATACTGCACCGCGCAGATCGGCAAGTGTCACGAGGTACCGGTGTGGGAGACCAGCCCGATGGGTCCGTTTGACCATTGGCCCACACCCGGCGGCGGGTTCGAGTACTTCTTCGGTTTCATTGGCGGCGAGACCGACCAGTACTACCCGTCGCTGTATGAGAACACCACGCCCGTCGAACCATCGGGCGCCCCCGAAGAGGGTTACACCCTCAACGAGGAATTGGCCGATAAGGCCATCGCCTATCTGCGGCGCCGCGCCGCGCTGACTCCGGACCGCCCGTTCTTCATGTACTACGCGCCGGGTGCCACCCATGCGCCGCATCACGTTCCGGCCGAGTGGGCCGATCGGTACCGGGGTGTCTTCGACGACGGCTGGGACGCGATCCGCGAGCGCATCCTGGCCCGTCAGCTCGAACTCGGCACCATCCCGGCAGGCACCGATTTGACCGAGCGCAGCGAGGGCTTGCCGGCGTGGGACGAGATGGACGACGCCCTCAAGCCGGCGCTCATCCGCCAGGCGGAGGTCTACGCCGGGTTCATGGAGCAGACCGACTTTCACATCGGTCGGATCGTCGACGAACTCGAGAGCCAAGGCCTGCTCGACGGCACCATGATCATCGTGATCTGGGGTGACAACGGCGCGAGTGCCGAGGGGACGCTGCAGGGTTCGCTCAACGAGATGATCACGCTCAACGGCATGCCGGAGCTGGAGACGCCGGAGATGATGATCGAGGCCAAGGACCGGTTGGGCCTGCCCGGCACCGCCAATCACTACGCGGCGTCGTGGGCGCACGCGTTGAACACACCGTTTCAATGGACCAAGCAGGTCGCCTCACACTTCGGCGGCACCCGCAACCCGATGGTGATCCACTGGCCGGAGCGCATCGCGAGCAGCGGTGTGCGCAACCAGTTCGGCCATGTCAACGACATCGCCGCCACTGTTCTGGAGGCCGCGGGCCTGCCGGAGCCGACGACCGTCAACGGCGTGCAGCAGCGACCGTTCGAGGGCACCAGCCTGATCTACAGCTTCGACGAACCCGACGCCGCCGAACGCCACGACGTTCAGTACTTCGAGATGCTCGGCAACCGCGGCATCTACCACAAAGGGTGGACGGCGGTCACCAAGCACCGCACGCCCTGGGAGACCGGCGAAGTCGAATTGCCGGCGTTCGACGACGACCGCTGGGAGCTCTACGACACCCAGAAGGACTGGAGTCAGGCCCACGACCTGGCCGCCGAGCAACCGGAGAAACTCGCGGAGCTGCAACGCCTCTGGCTCATCGAGGCCGTCAAGTACAACGCCGTCCCGATCGACGACCGCGGCGCAGTACGCGGTATCCCCGAAGCGGCCGGCCGACCTGAACTGGCCATCGGTACCAGCCAGCAGATGTATCCGGGAATGAGCTTCGCCGAAGCGACCACCGTCAACACCAAGAACCGATCGTTTGCGATCTCCGCGTCGGTCACTGTGCCGGACGGTGGCGCCGACGGGGTGATCATCGCGCTGGGCGGCCACACCGGCGGCTGGTCCTTCTACGTCCACCAAGGCAAACTGACGTTCTGCTACAACTTCCTGACGCTGAAACACACCGTGGTCCGCGGCGCCGACGCGCTGACCGCAGGTGAGCACGAGGTGCGCATGGAGTTCGATTACGACGGGTCCGGCGTCGGACTCGGCGGAACCGTCACGTTGTTCGTCGACGGCTCGGCTGTGGGCAGCGGGCATGTCGAACGCACGGTTCCAGCGAACTTTTCGGCGAGCGAGACCTGCACCGTCGGCGCTGATCCCGGCTCGCCAGTCTCCGAGGAGTACCCCGCCGGGAACAACCGGTTCAAGGGACACATCGAGTGGGTGCAGATCGCGGTCGGCGATCTCGACCCGCAACACCAGGCGCGTCAACGCGCCCAACAGATGCACGTCGCGCTGGGCACCCAGTAGCCAGAGGCTGTGTCACCGCCTTTGATGTATCGATGCATTGTGGCCGGGCTACCCATTCGGCACTGCATACCGCGCATTAGCAATTGCTGCAGCACCCCGAGGTGGATGAAAGCAGTCGCTGAACAATTGCTGGCGCAGGAATTTCACCGATCTAGGATTGTCCGGCCCTGCCCGCAGATGACAGCCGGTCAGCACTGCGAGCGCGTCACACGGGTTCGACGCGTCGCAGGAAAACCGGATCACCGGTGTGCACCACGCCGGGCCGGACTACCTTGGCATAGCTTCCAGCACAGGGGAATTGGCCCATCGAGCCCACTTGCTTGCGGCCGACTCGAGCGATCGTCTGAAGTACATCCAGGTCCCTGGGCAAACCAGGTTGGGGGAGCGTCGTCATCGCGCAACGCGGTACCGGCATGAAGACGTGAGCAACCGCCTCGGCGCCAAGGTGCAGGTCGCAGTTCAGCCAGTCGTCTTCCTCGCCCAGATCGCCACCGTCGTCGATGAGGAGGTTCGGCCGCAACCGCCGCGGATCCCAATCACCGGCCGGGTATTCGGCTGCCAACCCGCGTAGCGTGCGTGCGGACAGGACGTGCAATGGGCCGATGTCCAGCAGGGTGCCGGGTGCTGCCATCCCGACGGTGAAGTCCCTGACCCGCTCGCCTGCGTCGTCGCGGAAAAGGGATCTGAATGGGCCCGCCTCGGCATCTTGGATCCGAAGCAACGCCAACTCCGATGACGCGCCCTCCGGCGCGCTGGCGAGCAGCCGTAGGTCGCGACCCACCAGCGTCGACACGCGCCGCGCTAGCTCGGACGGGTCATCCTGCACCACCGCGCCGTCGGGAAAGGTGACCTCGATCGGCGGCACAGGCGCGTCGGGTTGCGGCGACGACAGGAACCGCGCTCGGCACTGCATCAGCGCGCCATAGCGCTTGGGGCGCTTGGCGCTGACCACCTTGCCCGTCTCGACGTCCAGGAACCCGTACGCTCGGTCACCCACCACGCCACCGGGGCCGACCGTCACCTCCTCGACTTCCTCGCCCATCATCGACTTGACGGGGTACTGCCAGAGCCGCCCGATGTGTGCGCCTGTCCTCGGTGGTCTCATCGAGCCGCCTCTCCTGTCGACGGTGTTGAGAGGCGCGTCCGCGATGACTCCTGGCCCGGCTGGTCCGTTGACTCCTTGCCGGGCGCCAGCGCGAGCGCGAGTCCGGCCCCCGCCCAGCAGAGCAGCACGACCAGTGGCGGACCGATTCCGGCACCGTCGAAGTAGGCGGTCCCACGCAGCGCGGTGCCCGTCGCGCCCGGTGGGAGTAGTTGGCCGAGCCAACCGAGAGGAAGCAACTCGGGCGCGGAGGTGACGCCCGAGAGCGGGTTTCCGACCAGCATGACGAGCACGGCGACGATGCCGATCCCGAGGCGGTCCAGCAGGCGGTGGAGTCCGATGACGGGGAGGGCAACGGCCAGGACGCCCAGCGCGATCACCGAGGCATTGGCCCAGTAGGAGCCGCTGAGCGCATCGAACCAACCCTGGAGCGCGCCGGTGAGCGCGAGCCCAGCGCCGGCGCTGGCGAGGAACGCGGCCGCGATGCGATCGCGGATGCGGCCCAGCAGCAGCGACGATATGGCGCCGACCAGGAGTCCACCCAGCGCCAAAGGCAGCGCGCCCGCGCTGAAAATCGCGCCCCGGGGATCGCCATCGGTGGTGGGTGCCACGCCGGTCACCGACGCGGGCGGTGAGCCTTGCCGAACAGCCATGCCCTGGGCGGTCTGGCTGAGCAGCTGGGCGACCACAGTGCTGGCGGCGGCGGCCGTCAGCACTTCTGCACCGTCTGGGCCAACCACGATGGCGCCGTAGACCTTTCGGTGTTCGATCGCCGCCACGGCAGCGTCGCGGTCGGTGACTTCGATGACCTCGATGCCATCCTCACCGAACGCGGTTGCCAACTGGTTTTCCACGGTGGCCGTCGCCTCGGCCGATGACGCCGCGACCGCCAGCGGGAGAGCGCGCGGCTCCAGGTCGCCCGTCGGCCAGGCGAAGGCTGCGAGCACCGCTGTCAACAAGGCGACCGCACCGAGGGCGGCGCCGATGATCCCTCGCCAATCGAGGCGCGCCGCGGCTTCGTCGGTGCCGATGTTCGCGGTGCGCGACATCCGATGCCTCCTAAAACGAATAATCATTCGGTATGGCTATTTTGTGATGCCGCCCCGGCCCGTGTCAAGAACGAATATTCTTTTTTCTGGCATACTGCGACCATGCCCAAGGTCAGCGAAGAGCATCGGGCCGCACGCCGAGAGCAGATCATCGACGCGATGCTGCGTTGTGTGGCTCGCGACGGCTTTCACAAGACGACCATGGCGGCCGTTGTCGGGGAATCCGGCCTATCGGCGGGCGCGGTCTACCTCTACTTCAAGGGCAAAGATGACCTCATCCGGGCGATCGCGGAGCTCGTCGCCGGCGAGGGCCTGTCAGTTGTGCTGGACCGTGCCGTCGCCGATGTCCCGCCGCCGCATCGGGTGCTCGAAGCTGTGCTGGAGCGGGTCATCGCAATCGGTGAGGAGCGCGGAATCGAACTGCATCGAGTGGCGCTGCAGACCTGGGCAGAGGCCGCTCGGGATCCCGAGATCAAGGCGATCTACCGACGCGAAGGCAGTCGCGGTCGTGCGGCGTGGGCCACCTATGTCGAACGCGCGATCGCCGCTGGACACCTACAGCACGACGCTGATCCGGCGCGGATCGCTCACACATTGATCGGACTGATCCCGGGCTACATGGTGCAGCGGCTCTTCTTCGAGGACCTCACCCCCGCGTCGTATGCCGCGGGCCTGGCCGACTTGACGGGTTGCGCCGCGATGCGCCGGGCGAACGAAGACAACACCTGAGCCGAGACTGCAGGCAAAGCGGTGCGCCGCAGTGCGTTAGCCGCGCAAGTTGCTGCGCGCAACGTGGTGCTGGTGGTCGATTTCACCTACGTCAAGCTCCTCACCGGGGTGTTCGTCTACGTCGCGTTCGTCATCGACGCCTACGCCGGAGCGATCGTCGGCTGGGAGGTCTCAGCCTCCGAGCACACCCGCTTTGTCGAGTCCGCGCTGCGCCAGGCCGCCGCACTACGTGCCCGCCAAGGCAGTCCCGTCGACGGGGCTAGCCATCATTGTGATGCCGGATCTCAATACACGAGCGTGAAATTTGGTGAGAAACTAGGCTTTTCAGGTGTTCGGCCCTCAGTGGACCCTGTCAGGGCCGCCTTCGACAACGCCTTGGCCGAGACAACGATCGGGCTCTACAAGAACGAATGCGTCCGTGCGGATTCCCCGTTCCGGCATGGACCGCTCAACACCGTCGGCGACGTCGAGTACATCGCAGCCGACTATGTCGCTTGGTACAACCAACAGCGCCTCATGCACCGCCTCGGACGCATTCCGCCGGCCGAAGCCGAAGACCGCTGCTATTCCCAATTCGTGACCGGTCGACCGGCCGGATCACAGAACCCCGAGGGTGCATGAAACTCGGGATGGTTCAAGGTGGGTCACCCGAGTGAACGCGGGTCGAATCCGTTGAAGCGCCGTCGGATCGGCGAGATCGACGGCGAATGATTGACAGTCTCCGTCGACAGCCGGGTCGGGTAAACGACGCGAAGTGTCGCGCCGCCGCGTCGCCGATGGGAGCGGTTGCGCCGGCAATCACAACCGTTCGCATTGCACCGCTTTCAGTTCACTGGCACTCAGGATCGGGAGAGACCCCGACCCAGATGATCCGCGCCAGTTCGGTCGTCGGTCGTGGGCGAGCAGATACGGCGAGCCCATCTCTCGGTCGAACTGCGAATTCAGCATCCAGCCCCCGTGGTCGTCGAAAGACTCAGCTTCGACGAGGATTCCGGGCTGGGGTGAGCGGCGTTGTGCGCATGTGACTCCTCTGCGTCCATGAAGCGAACTGCTGCTGAATCTGGCCAACTGCGCGGAACCTCGGACACACCCACCGACCCCCTTGCGGGAATACTTGCACGCGCTCGATCCCACGCTGAAGGCCAGCGGGTTCGTGACCATCGCTTGTGTGCCAGTTGCGGCCTTCGTCGACGTCAATCGACGGGAGCCGGTCGGGTAGGAGAACCCGAGACGGCTTGGATCAGGGGCAGGTAGACGGTGTCGATGATGTCGGTCAGGACGGCGGCGTCGACGTTAACGCTGCCGAAGAACAGTTCATGGCGCAGTAGCGCGAATATCGCCATTGCCGCTCTGTCGGGTATCGGGTTGGGTCCCAGTTCGCCGCGCTGGCGCGCTTCAGACAGGACACGCTCGAGGTGCGCGCGAAGCCGTGGGGTGGCGCCGGTCTCCACGGCGGCCACGAGTTCATTGTCGGCTTCGCCGATTAACCCGCGATACGTATCGATGCCGATGCGCTGAAACCGGTCCAGCAGAGCACCCAGGGTTGCTAACAGATCTGCTCGCAGTGATCCCTGCGAGCCGGATAACTCGGGGATGACCCCGATGGTGGACAACGCGTCGAACACCATATGGGCACGGGATGTGTAGCGCCGGTACAGCACGGGCTTACTGGTCTGCACCCGGCGGGCCACGCCTTCAAAGGTGACTCCGGCATAACCGTGGTCAGCGAGTTCTGCCTTGGTCGCCTCCCGGATCGCGGACATCAGGACTTCGTCGCGACGGCGCACTGTGGGGGAGGACACGATGCGTATCTTACCGGCCTCGCGATGCGATATAGTGCCATAAGACACGATGCGTATCTTATAGATGGAGGTGGACGGTGACTGATACCGATGTCCTGATCGTGGGCGCGGGCCCGGTGGGGTTGATGCTCGCGTGTGAATTGCGCCGCCGAGATATCCGCTGCCGCCTGATCGACAAGTATTCGGACTACCCGCCGACATCGCGGGCCAATGGTCTGTTGCCCCGCGCGTTGGAGGTGCTCGATAGCCTGGGCATCGCCGATGAGATCGTTGCGGAGGGCTATCAGGTCACGGGTGCGCGAATCATGCGGGACGGAAAAGAACTCGCCCGAATTGACGGTGTGTTCGCCACCGAGAACGCGCGAACAAGCGGCGTGTCGGTCAACCAGGCGGTAGTGGAGGGGGCGCTGCGAAAGAAGTTGGCCGAGCTCGGTGGCGAAGTCGAGAAGCAGCGCGACTTAGTGAGCCTTCAGGACGGACCGGACCATGTGGTGGCGGAGATCCGCGATATCTCGACCGGTACGACTGAGCGACTCACGGCCAACTGGGTGGTGGGCTGCGACGGCGCGCACAGCACGGTACGCACCCTGATCGGACTGAACTTCGAGGGCAAAGAGTATCCCGATCAGTTCATACAGGCCGACGTCCATCTCGCCGACGGCCCCACCGAGAGGATGGCCAGCATCTACCTCAACGACGAGGGACTGCTGGTGGCGATCCCGTTCAAGGAGCCCGGGCTGTGGCGCCTTCTGGCCGAAGGACTGCCCGACGCCAGTGGGCACGTACCCCAGGCGTCTCCCCAGTTGTTCCAGCAGATGCTGCGCACCCGGGCGCATGATGCGGATGCGAAAATCCTTGACACGGTGTGGCTGTCGAACTTCGTCGTACATCACCGCATCGTCGATCACTATCGGCGTGGGCATGTCTTCGTCGCCGGCGACGCCGCCCATATCCACAGCCCAGTCGGCGGGCAGGGCATGAACACCGGTATCCAGGATGCCTACAACCTGGGCTGGAAGCTGGCACTGGTCGTCAATGGAAACGCGCCCGACCGGCTGCTGGATACGTATGAGACCGAGCGCCTGCCTGTGGGCATTGACGTGCTACGGCAAACCGATGTCAACCATAAGTTCCGTATGGCCTCAGTTCCCGGAATGAAGTTCCTCACCGACCGAATTGCCATGCCGTTGTTGCAGATTGAACCGATCCGCAACATGTTGGTCAACGCGTTCATGAAGCGCGGTTCCCAACTCGGGGTGAACTACGAAGCTTCCCCGCTATCGCAGAACCGCGGCAACATCGGCAAGGGGCCGAAGGCCGGTGACCGTGCACCCGACGGGCAGCTGCTCGACGCCGACGGCACACCCACCACCCTGTTCGACCTGTTTCGGACCACCCAGTTCCGGCTGCTTGTCTTCCAGGGTTCGCGCCGGCCCGGCGCGGTGGCACAGCTGGTCGAGGCTGCGCAAAATGTCCGTGCGCTCGGTGACGGTCTGATCCTGCCGATCGTGGTCACCACCGACGACACCCCATCCGTCGCGAACTCGGACGACATCGTCGCACTCAGCGACCCGGCGAGCGCCCTACACGCAACGTACGACGCTGACGTGGCGTGCCTCTACCTGGTTCGGCCTGACGGTTATGTCGGCTACCGCGGACCCCTGAATGATCACGAGTCACTGCACGCCTACCTGAAAGACCACTTCGGAATCACTGTCCTACAACCGAACTCCTAGAACCCGCATCGAGTCTGCTACACGCGCTCACGGATTCTGACGAGTACGGAGTCGCTGCCATCGTGCCCATGTCGCAAGATGTGGCGCGCTATCGACCGAAACGTTGAGCAGCATTTCCTCGTCGGCCGTGGTTTCGCATCGGATCCGCCCAGCGGTTATTGCCGTAGGCGGGAAGCAATTGTCACATCACTACGGAGGTTCACCGGATGGAAAATGCTCGCGCGTCTACCTCGGCGCCCCATGTCCTAATCACAGGGGCCGCACGAGGTATCGGAAAGGCAATGGTGAACGATCTTGCCGCCGCGGGATGGCACGTCATCGCAGGAGTGCGGAATGAACGCGACGCCGACGCGATCACAGAGTCGTATCCGCGGCGAATCTCCGCCGTCATCCTCGATGTGACCAATGCCGAACACATCGCAAACCTGCCCAACCGAATCCCGCGCCTCGATGCGGTGGTCAATAACGCGGGGATCGTGGTCGGGGGTCCCGTGGAGGCTCTCGCGCCCGAGCAGTGGCGTTGTGAAGAACCTGCCCATCTCGATACGCGATCGGGTGTTACGCCTCACATCGCATCAGCCATAGTCGGTGAGGGCAGCGTCAGTCGGATTGCACTGCGGCGGCAGTAATCCGAACTGGTAGTCATCGCGCGACGCTAGGTGATCGACCACATCTCGAGCAACGTCCCAAGGGTGGCCACAAGAGACGGCGGTTGATCGGCATGCATCAACCCGCCTGGTGAATCCCACGCGCCGTCAGCTGTACGAGCTGCGCCAAAAGTCCTCCCACTCGGACTTGGTGCGATAGTCGCTGACGAGGTCGGTGCTGGGGAACGGTGCCATCTGGTCCAGATAGAGCTTCACGTTGGACGGGTCGTCCGGTGCAGGCACCTGAGAATTCGCGGAGGGCTTGCCGTCGGCGAGCTGAATCCCGAAGCCCTCCTCCGTCAGCATGTAGTGGATGTAGAGCTTGGCGGCGTTGGGGCTGTCCGTCTTCGCGGCATACGCGATTGCCGACGGGAATGACTGCAGCGCCCAAGGTTTCATACCGTCGCAGAGAGCCAGGTGGTAGCCCTTCTGAGCGTTGTTGCGGAACTTCGCCATGGAGATGGGACCGAAGCTCGGCTCCTGCTGGCCGGGGGCACCGACCGCTTCGGAAACTTCCTCGTCGTTACGGGTGAGCTTGGGATTGTTGTGCGCGAACCGTTCCACCCATTCATGGGCGGCATCGGGGTGGTCCGTGGTCAGGTCCGAACCGTAGTGCTCTCTATAGGCGCTCCGCAGTGCCGCGTCGTCGTTCAGAGCCATAGTGTTGAACCAGTAGGAGTACTTGGCGTTGCTCAGCGGGTCGGCCATCGCGACGCGCCCCTTGAACTGTTCGTCTGTGAGCTGCCAGATGTTGGAAACCGGGCAGCTCGAGTAGGTCTGGTTGTTGTAGACCCAACCCATCGGACCGTAGTGAACTATCAGTGGGTACTGGTCCTCGGGTTTGATCGAGTCCTTCATGTCCCCGGGGACCCAGTTGACCAGGACGCCCTGGCCGAGCAGCTCCACTGCGTACGCGGGGAGGTCTTCGTTGATGATGACGTCGCCGATGACATTGCCGGACTGGTTCTCCTTCAACACCTTGTCGATGGCTCCGAGCTCGACCTTTACCCCGGTGGCCTCGAGCCCGTACTTGGCGGCGAAGGCTTCAGCGGTGGCGACGACCTTGGTGGTTTGGTCATAGACGGTGATACCGGGCTCGGTGCGGGCAGCGGCGATCAGCGCGTCGAGATCGAAGCCCGCCGGATCCTCGTCGGGCTGGGCCGACTTCTGCACCAGCGGGGGCGAGGTGGCGTCGGAATTGAAAGAGCTGGGCGGCGCGCAACCCGCCAACACGAGTGCGAGGGCCGCGCCGGCAAGCATGACACCCCGGACGCAGAACTTGTTGCCGTGCATGACTTCTCCTTCGTTGGCAAGGCGTTAGTGGGTGGATGGGGCAGAGCGCAAGCTCGGGTCGACACGATCGCCTCCTGTGTCGAACACGTGTACATCGTTGGCGGTGAGCCGTACTCGGATCTCATCGCCCGGCCGGCACGTCGGATTCACCGAAGTTGTCGCGAAGAGATGGCGATCATCGGCGACGACTTCGATGGTCCAGCTGCCTCCGGTCGCGAGTACCGCGAACACGGTGGCGTCGATGGTCAAACCCTCGCCGGAGGCGGGCTCGTCGCGGCCTTCGATCCGGATCGACTCCGGACGAAATCCCACCGACCCCGGGGCGGCCCCGATGCCCTGCGTCCTCACCTTGCCGAATGCGTACGCTGCCGCCACGTGTGGTGCGGACTCGGCATCGACGATCTCGATGATGTTGATGGGAGGGTTGCCGAGGAACTCGGCGACGAACCGGTTTCGGGGATGGTCGTAGATGTCGATCGGTGACCCGATCTGCTGAAGTCGGCCCTCGGACATCACCGCGATCCGCGTTGCCAATGTCATTGCCTCCCATTGGTCGTGGGTCACGAAGACGATGGTGGAGCCGAAGTCGTGATGGATGCGCTTGAGTTCCGACCGCATCTCGAGACGCAGCCGCGAGTCGAGGTTCGAGAGCGGTTCGTCGAGAAGCATGACGCCCGGGTTGACGGCCAGCATTCGGGCCAGCGCCACCCGCTGCTGTTGTCCGCCCGACAGCTGCCACGGGTAGCGATCTGCGTAACGGTCGATGCCCATCACCGCCATCACCTCGTCGGCGCGCCGTCCCCGTTCGGCTCGGGCGACTTTGCGCAAGCGCAGCCCGTATTCGGTGTTCTGCCGAATCGTCATGTGCGGCCATAATGCATAGCTCTGAAAGACAAGGCCCATCTCGCGGCGCTCGGGTGGAACGAACACGTCGCGGCTGACCGAGTCCAGTATCCGGTCGTCGACGGAGATCGAACCGGCCGTCGGCTGTTCGAGACCGGCGATCATCCGCAGTGTCGTGGTCTTGCCACACCCGGAGGGGCCGAGCATGCACATGAAGTCGCCGTGGTCGATCGTCAGATCCAGGTTGTCGACGGCACTCGTCGTGCTTCCGGGGTATCGCTTCGTGACGCCGCTGAGCGAGATCGTGGGCATCGGTCATCCACCTAATCCCCGACCGAGGTCGGTCTTCATGGTCTTCTGGATGGCGTAGGTGCCGCAGAACGCGACAGCCGAGACGATGAGTACGACGCCGTTGGCGGCTTGGGTGAACCCGAAGTCGACGAGCTTGATCGCGAACGTGGTCAAGACGTCCATGCCCGGCACGGCCAAAATCACCACGAGGCTCAGACTGCGGACCCCGGCGATGAACGGTAGGAGGATACCGATTGCCAGAGAACGCTTTTGGATGGGTAGGACGATCCCGGTCATGCGGCGCCACCAGCCGGCGCCTGCGATCTGTGCCGCCTCTTCGAGGTCGCGGCCGAGCTGGACCATCGACGAGATACCCGCGCGCGACGCGAACGGCATCTGCTCGGCCATGTAGATCAGCACCAGAATGGCGGCCGTGCCATAGAGCGCAGGAATGGGTCCGCGTGGCACGGCGAACAACGACAGGTAAGCGACCCCGAAGGCGATGCCCGGCACGAGATGCGGAAGGAATGTCAACTGGCGCAACGTGGTTGCGAGCAGACGGCTGGGGGAGCGAACGACGACGTAGCCGACGAGTTGTCCAAGTATGCCCGCTGATACCGCTGCGACTCCGACGATCCAGAACGTATTCCAGGCCGCCGACCACACGGCACCGCTCACCAGAATTCCGTCGGAGAACCCGGAAGTGTCGAGCCCGTGGCCGAACCAGTACGAAAGGGTGAAGTTGTCCGGTGAGAAGTCGGCAGGACGACGCATCAAGGTGGAGAGCACCAGCACTCCGATAGGAACGATCACACTGAGAACGAACGCGAATCCGCACAGCGCGGTGGCCGGGACCCGCAATCTGCCGAGCCGCCGCGTCCTATTTATCGACCCCTTACCCGCGATGGTGACGAAGCGCCCCGCCTCCTTGACGAAATGGACGTCCACCCACAGGGAGAGCAGTCCGATCACGATGATGGCGCTGGCCATGACGGCCGCCGCGCCGCTGTCCCGAGTCGAGATGTTCCGATACAGCGAGGTCGCCAGAACGTTGAAATTGGTGGGCAGTCCGAGGATGTAGGTCACCCCGAATTCGCCGAGGACCTTCGCCAGGATCAAGGTGGCGGCCGAGAGGATGGCCGGCCGCATCAGTGGCACCAGGATGGTGCGGACGACGGTCCCGTAGCTGGCTCCGAGTGACCGGGCCGAATCCTCCAACCGCGGGTCGAAGCGTTCGAGGGCGTTGCCGAGCAACAGGATGACCAGCGGTGAGAAGTACAGGGTGAAGATGATGATGATCGGCACACCGCCGTAGGCCAGCCAGTCGGGCGGTGTGAGTCCGATGGACTCGAGCCAGCCGGGTCGACCACCCGCCGTACGGTTCTTGAATATCGCGCTCCAGGCGAGCGCGAACGCCCATGTCGGCAGCATGTAGGGGACGATCAAGGCCGTGCTGAACCAACGGCGGCCGAACAGGTCTGTGCACGTCAGGAACCACGCGAACATCCCGCCGATCAGGAGCGACAAGATGAGCGAGCATGCGCTGACAACCAGGGTGTGCAGCAACGGCCGCCAGAACAACTCGCCAGAAACCGGAGAGAGGAAGACCCGCCAGAGGTAGTACGACGTCAGCGAACCCGCGGGCTGCTGCACGATCAACGTGTCTTTCGGGCTGACGGTTGCGCCCTGAATCAACATCGTCGCGATCGGCACCACGATCAGGTAGCCGAACAACACCAGCCCGAGCGCGCCGAGGACCGTCGTAGGACGTCGAATGCCGACCCGGAACCGGTAGCGCAGGGCGTGCCGGCGAAGTGTCGAAGCGCTCGCGGGTGCAGGCGGCTCGTCGTCGACCACCGGATGGTCCGGCGCCGCTGCCCGTCTCTTCACGCGGAATCCTCGAGTTGGCTACGGCTTCGGACGTACCGGTTGAATATGTCCGGGACAGTACCCAGCCCGGTCGCAGCGTGTCCCGCAATACAGCAAACGTAATTTCAGCCGAGACTTCAGAAACTCATTCGCAGATTGTCCAACGATTCATCGATGCGACAGCCAAACGCTTCGCCGCGGATCAGGCCGACGGCCGCATCTCGTCGGGATGGCTGAACGTCATCTGACCCAAGCGCTGGGTGAGTAGCGATGGCCATCAGCGCCAACGAAGCAAGACGACGTCTCTTTCCCCTGCTTGAACAGGTCAACACCGATCACGAACCGGTCAGGATCACCTTCCGAGCCGGCGCCGCCGTCCTCATGTCAGCCGACGACTATGACTCCTGGCAGAACCATTCACGAATCGGCGCGCTCGCAATTCGAAAGTTCCCATCCGAGCCAGTCACGCTAGCTCGACCAGCTCCAACTGCGGGAATCCGGAGCAGCCCTCCTAATATCTCTGGAATGGATACCGAGGAGAAAATGTGCCCGCTTGCTTGTGGGTTGCAGATGCGCCGGATCGGCAAGCGAAGGTTAATAGGCATGTTGCACAACAGGTCCGAACCTCCGTGCAAGCCGTCGCGGTGGTCGGCGATTGCGCTGAGGACGTTCCTCGCGGCAGCGACGTCAGCCCTGGTGAGCGTATTGGTGGCATGTTCGTCCGGGGACGGGCCGACGTCCGTTGCCGCGGACGTGCCCTTGCAGACTGGCCAGCAGACCGCGCTCTTCGAGGCGATGGGCGCTACATCGCTCGCCGTCGACGCACAGAACATTCTCTATCTGGGCGGCGGTACCGGACTCTTGAAGCTCGTGCCAGGGGCAGATAAACCAACTCGGTTGGGATACAGCGGTTCTCCCGTGTCGAGCATGGCGGCGACGCCGGACGGCACGTTGTATTTCGTCACCCTCGACCAGGGGGTCAAGTCCCTCAAACCCGGATCCACCACTCCGGAGTCGCTACCCTTCGGCGAGCTTCGGCAACGGAGCCAGATCGCAGTGGGCCATGACGGCACCGTCTACCTCGGCGACAATCAGCGCAACAAGCTGTTGGCGCTGGCCCCCGGTGCGGACTCCCCGACCGAGCTTCCCGTGGATGGTCTCGAGGGGATGGGGCACATGGTGATCGACGGTGACGACAACCTGTTCGTATCTGTGATGGGCAAGATCGTGAAGATCGCGAAGAACGCGACGACTACCGAGGCGGTCGACGGCGCGCCCGACAACGTAGGTGGCCTAGCCGTCGACACCGCTGGCAACCTGTATGCCACCGATGTAAAGGCGAACACCGTATCCCGGATGCCTGCCGGTGGCGGCGAGTGGGTTCAGCTGCCGTTCAGCGACATCCAGGGCCCGACCCGCATAGCCGTCGACGGTGACGGCACGGTCTACGTCGTAGCCGCTACAAAATGGGAAGGACTCCAAATCATCAAGCTGGCCGCGAAGTAGCGTCGTTCGAAGTGCCGATTCGCAATGGCCGACCAATTTGGTTTCTCAACGAGTAACCCAGCACCGTCAGATTCCAACCAGCTGACGACCGTCGGCTTGCCACGCGCGCATACCCCCGCGAAGTTCAACTACATCGGTGTAGCCGAGATCGCGAAGCGTCTCCGCGGCGATTGCACTCATCGGTCCCGTCCGGCAGTAGATCGACAACGGGGTGTCGCGATCGGTCGGCAGCCGATCAGCCTCGGCGGCGATCCGGTCGAACGGGATCGACGTGTCGGTGCCGGGGATGTCACCTTCGAACGGCACGTGGACGTTCAGGGTCAGTCGATCGGGATCCGCGATCGCTGCGGCGAACTCGTCGGGGCTGACCAGCCGTGCAGCGCTCTGGGCTGCGGCCTCCGACGTCGGCGATGCGCTGTCCGACGTGCACCCACCCAACGTGAAAGTGGCGGCCGCGGCGATGACCGCAGCGAGGAAGCGAAGTCGCCATTCGGTCGACCGGCAGGAGCGACGGGAAAATTCCGGCATGGGCCCAATATACCCCCAGGGGGTAAGCCGGCGGATAGTTGTTCTCTGCCCGCTAACCGGCCGCACTTTGATCGCGGCCCGAGCTGTCGCCTGGCTCGTGGTATCCCTGATGCACCGGTGACTCCCAGGTGTAGGGCTCCTCGGGATGACCGGAACCGCCCAAGATGAAAGAGCGGTCGCTGCGGTTGGCGCGCGCGATCGTCGCGAGCCACGTCCCTACGGTGCTGAACCGGTTTCGCACGCCGGTGAGGAACGCGATGTGAATGAAGCCCCAGCCCAGCCAGCCAAGAACGCCTTGCAGCTTCACCGGGCCGGCCTCCAGCAGGGCGTGACCTCGGCTGATATACGCCGCCGTCCCCAGGTCGCGATAGCGGAATTCCTTGCGTGCGCGGCGACGTAGGTCGCGCCGGATGCAGGCGGCGACATGCATCCCGCCCTGCATGGCGTTCTCGGCCACTCCGGGAAGTCCGTCACGCCCGGCCAGATCACCGATGACGAACACCTCGCGGTGCCCGCGCACGGACAGATCGGGCTCGACGGCGACGCGCCCCGATCGATCGGTGTCGGCGCCGAGCGCTTCCGCGGCGTGCCGCGCGAACGGCACAGCCTCGACGCCGGCCGTCCACAGCACTGTCCGGGTGGCGTAGTCCTCGTTCGGGCCACCACCCTTCGGGCTCACGGTCACGCCGTCGCGCCGGACGTCGCTGACGTGCACACCGAAATGCATCTCCACACCCAGCTTCTCGAGCGTGCGCGTCGCCCCCTCGGCCAGCGCTGGCGAGAAAGTCTTGAGCACCCGGTCGCCGCCATCGAACAGCAGCACCCGCGCATCCTGCGGTTCGATGCTGTGGAACTCGTTGGCCAGCGCCCGAGTCGCCAGTTCCCGGATCTGCCCGGCCAACTCGACGCCGGTGGGCCCCGCTCCCGTGACGGCGAACGTGAGCCATTCGTCCCGCTCCGGCCCCGGCGGTAAGGTCTCGGCGATCTCGAAGGCCGCGAACACCCGACGGCGAATGCTCAGCGCGTCGTCGAGTGTCTTCATGCCGGGCGCCCATGTGGCGAATTCCTCCTTGCCGAAGTAGGACTGGCGCATGCCCGCCGCGATCACCAGGTAGTCGTAGTCGAGATCGAAAGTCGAATCGTCTGGACGACGCGCCGTGACTCGACGGGCGTCGGCGTCGAGCCGGATCGCCTCGCCGAGCAGCGTCTTGACGTTGTCGTGGTGCGCCAGTTCCTCGCGCAGCGACCGACTGATCTGACCGATGCTCAACGTTCCTGTCGCACATTGGTAGAGCAGTGGCTGAAACACGTGGCACGCCGCGCGGTCGAGCAGCGTGACGTCGACGTCGAGGCGTCCGAGGCGGCGGGCGCAGAACAGGCCGCCGAATCCTCCGCCGATGATGAGCACGCTGGGGCGCACGTCAGCCAATTCAACCGGGTCGTCGGGCGTCATAGACAAGCCGTACCCCTTCCGCAACCGATGTCCACGCGGCGATCGAATGCTTCGCCACAGTTCCGAAGCACGCTGACGCCGCCCTGCCTGACAGACTGCCATCGGCAGGAATGAGCGGAAGAGAGAGTCAGATGCGTAGATTTGTCGACATCTCGGTGCCATTGCAGGCTGGGATAGCGTCTGACCCGCCGGGGCACCTTCCCGAGATCGACTACTACAACCACGCCGACACCGCGGCCGAAGTCGTCGCGTTCTTCCCGGGCGCGACGATCGATGACCTACCGGATCGCGAGGGCTGGGCGATCGAACGCGTCCGGATCACCACCCACAATGGCACCCATCTCGATGCCCCCTATCACTATGCGTCGACGATGGACGGTGGCGCGCCGGCGATCACCATCGACCAGGTTCCGCTCGAATGGTGTCTGCAACCTGCGGTGAAGCTTGACTTCCGGCATTTCGACGCGGGGTACGTGGTGACCGCCGCTGACGTAGCCGACGAACTCGACCGAATCGGCCACCAGCTGCAGCCCCTCGACATCGTCGTCGTCAACACCGCCGCCGGAACCCGCTACGGTGAAGCGGATTACGTGTCGTCTGGCTGCGGCATGGGTCGCGAGGCGACGCTGTGGTTGTTGGAGCGCGGTGTGCGATTGACCGGCACCGACGCGTGGAGCTGGGATGCACCGTTTGTGTACACCGCACAACGGTATTCGCGCGACCGGGACCCCTCGATCATCTGGGAGGGGCACCGGGCCGGACGCGAGATCGGCTACTGCCATCTGGAGAAACTTCACAACCTGGAGTCCCTACCGGACAATGGTTTTCAGATCTGTTGCTTCCCGGTGAAGGTGCATGCCGCCTCCGCCGGCTGGACGCGGGCCGTAGCGATTCTCGACGATTGAGCGATTCGAGGATCCTGCGCCAGGGGCCGTCAGGAAGGACGACTCCAACTCGCTGGCCTTCTGATCAATGAAGTCCTCGACCCGCTCCTGAAGTCCCCCGGGTCCGGGCCCAGCGCGGACCAGACCGGCGCGGAGAAGTGCGGCTGTCCCCCTTCCCCGGGCGGCACCGTCAACGACGTGCGGCCGGGCCCGATCGACACCGACGCGAGTCTCGACAACGGGCGGCGGCTTCATCGTCTAGCACCGGCCCCGGCGTAGGAATCGTGTCGGGATCTGACGGACGAGTAGACATCGCCGGTGTCACTTCGTAGCCTTGCCGGGACATCGACGGCGGGCCGTGATCGGTCCTCGAACCAAGGATCGTGACAATCCGCGTGACCGGCATGCGCCACTCGCTTCGACGAACCGTTTGCGGTTGTGCGGCTGCAGTCCTGGTGCTGGCCATCCCGATGGGGAATGCCAATGCGGATCCGGCCGCTGACGCGATGTCCAAACTCAACGAATTGTCCCGCCAGGCGGTGCAGAGTCGCGAGGCCGTCACGGCCGCTCAGCGCGATGCCGACGCCAAAGCCGCCGAGCAGACGGCGGCGGACGAGCGCCATCGCGCCGACCTGGCAGCCCTCGACGCCGCAAACTCCCAGCTCGAGCCCTGCCAGGCCGCCGTCGACCGGATCGCGGCGATGAACTACATGAGTGGGCGCGATGGCCAGATGGCGGCGCTGCTCACCGCGGCCTCGCCACAACAGCTGATCGACCAGCTGTCGATGCAACGGACAGTCGGCGCCGGCATTGCCGACCAGTTGGCAGCCTTCCACTCCGCGCGGGCGCGCGCGGCCACTGCCGCCGAGGCGTCGCAGCGATCGGCCGACGACGCCCGCGCCGCCGCAGAGTCGGCCGCCGCCGTGCGCGCAGAACTGCAGGCCAAATTGAGCGAGCTGCTGCGGCAGATCGCCGCCGCGGAGGCGCAGTACGCGGCGCTGACGCCGCAGCAGCAAGCGATCGTCGACAACGCACCCCCACCGGGTGCAGCCGCGCCGAGTGCACCCCCTCCGGCCGACCTGGCGATCGCCGCGATGCCCGGCCCTCCCGCTGCCGCCGACCCCGGATCGGCGCTGGCAGCGGTCCGTGCCGATATCCCGGAGGCGCTGCCCGTCGGCATCGCGAACGAGTCTGGGTTACAGACCAACACCGTCCTCGCCGCCCGCGCCGTCAGCCACCGGTTCCCTCAGATATCGGCCATCGACGGCGTCCGGCCGGACTCCAAGCCGTGGCATCCCCGGGGCCTGGCCATCGACATCATGATTCCCAATCCCGAAAGCCCCGAGGGCATCGCGCTCGGCGACCAGATTCTCGCGTTCGCGATGGCCAACGCGGGCCGGTTCGGGTTGCAGGACGTCATCTGGCGCGGCACGTATTACACGCCGGCCGGTCCGCAGGCATCGGGTTACGGTCACTACGACCACGTGCACATCACTACGCTGCCCCGCTGACGACCTCCGGGAACTGCGGCCTACCCCGCCGGAGTCACATTCGAACCCGACCCCTTGATCGACGCTTTCGCGCGCTTCTCGGCCCGTACCGCCCGCTTGCCCCGTACGAACCCGGTCGCTGAGACCGTCGCCGAGCGCAGCGCGTCCTCGCCGCGCACGAATGGGTGGAATCCGACTCCGGCGCCCCCGCGGCCCTTGACCGGAATATCGGGTACTTCCGTGACCTTCCAACCCTTTTCGGACACCGACAGGATCGCCTCGTCGTTACCGCACGACAGCGGCATCGCAGCGATCACCGCATCGTCGTCGCCGGCCAGTTTCACCCCGGCTACGCCGTTGCCGGCCGCGCCCTGCGGATTCACCGCCGCCGGGTCGATGCGCAGGATCTTGCCGCGTCGGGTCACCAGCCCCAGGTGAAAACCCTCCGGCAGCACGCCCGAGCACAGCAAGTCGGTGATATCCGGCGCGACCGGGATGTCGCGGATCTTGTACGGCAGGCCCGCACCGGTGGTGAACTTCACCCGGCCGTCGGTCCACACCGCCCATCCCAGACCGGAGGTGAGCAGCTCGCCGTGGCTGTCGGAGAACACTCCCCGGGCGTCGAGTCGCCAGCTCGCGTTGACCTTGCGCTCACGGGGTCCGTCGTCGCCGGCACCGGAGCTGACCGGGGTGGCGTCGACGTCCAACACGGTGCGGCGGTCGAACTCGGGGCCTTTGAACAGCTTGGCCGTCTCCACCAGCTCCTTGTCGATCACCTTGCGCCGGGCGTCCGGATTCGACACCAGCTCGGTGAGTTCGGCGAATTCCGCGTCCAGCCTCTCGGCCTCGGCCCGCAGTTCGATGACGTCGAGCTTGGTCAGCCGGCGCAACTGCAACGCCAACACGTAGTCGGCCTGAGCAGCGTCGATCTTGAACCGGTCCTGCAATCCTTGGCGGGCTTCGTCGACGGTGTCGGACCCCCGGATCACCGCCACCGCGGCATCGATGTCGAGGTGGATGGTCATCAGGCCGGCCACGAGATGGCGACGCGCAGTGACCTTCTCCAGCCGGTACGCACTGCGGTGCAGCACTACCGAATCGCGCAGCGACAGGAACGCGGCGATCAGCTCGCGCACCGACCACCACCGCGGCACCCGATCGTCGTCGAGCGCGACGAGGCTGGCGGCGAACGTGCCCTCCAAGGGTGTCAGCGCCAGCAGCTGTTCGCGGATCTTTTCCGCCTCGTGGCCACGTTTGGCGGTGACGACGATCCGCAGCCCGTTGCGGCGGTCGGTCAAATCCGACATATCGGCGACGCCGGATAATTCGCCGGACTCCACCAGCGCGCGGATGCGTTCCTGCACGGTGTTACTCGCGACGCCGGGCGGAAGCTCGGTGATGATGCAGTTCTTACCCTCGACGCTCACCGTGCCGCGCACGGTGAACTGGCCCCGCCCGGTGGTGATGTACTCGCGCAGGCCGGCGCTGCCGACGACCGTCGCACCACAGCCCCAGTCCGGACCCGGAATGAGCTTGACCAACCGGTCGTCGGTCATGTTCGGGGTTTTCAGCAGCGCCCGGCAGGCGGCCATGATCTCGCGCGGATTGTGGGCCGGCACTTTGGTCGCCCATCCTTCGGCGATCCCGACCGCGCCGTTGCACAAAAGCACCGGCCACTGGGCCGGCAGCACGGTCGGCTCGGTCCATTCGCCGTCGAAGGTCGCCACCATCGGCACGGCGTGGCTGTCGAGCTCCGCGGTCAACGCGGCACCGGCAGCCGACAACCGCATCTCGGTGTAGCGGTCCGCGGCGGGGATGTCACCCTGGATCCGCGGGAAAGCTCCTTGTCCGTCAATGACTTTCACGCGCTGAAAATCGGCGGCGAGCAGTGCGGCCGCCCCGTACATCGACGACCCGCCGTGCGGGTGCAGGTTGCCGGTGACGGCCGAGCAGACCTTCGAGGATTTCTGCGGCTTGTTGCCGGGGAGCAGTCTCGAGTCGTGCATCTGGTAGAGCAGTCGGCGCTGACCCGGCTTCAGCCCGTCGAACGCCGACGGGATGGCGCGGTCACTGACGCTGTAGAGCGCAAAGGTCAGCTGGTACTGATTCCAGTAATCGTCGGCGCTCTGGTCGAGAACCAGGTCGGGATTCTGTTCGATCACGGCGGTCACGGCGGCTCTCTCCTACGTCAGATCGAGGGAAGCAGTGTCGACACGGGAGGCGACATCGGCCATCCAGCTACGTCGGCCCTCGGGCGGTCCGCCGAACAACGTGTGGTGCAACTTCTTCTCGACGTCATCGGGGTGGACCCGAATCACCGTGCGCCGCTGTGGATCCAGCACGGTGTTCCAGAAATCGTCGGCGTCCATCTCGCCGAGACCCTTGTTGCGCTGCACCTCGACCTTGCGTTTCGAAGTGGCCTTCATCTTCGACACGGCCGCGTCGCGCTCGGACTCGTCCTGGCAGTAGACCCGCTGCGTGCCGTCCTTGACGACGAACAGCGGCGGCAGCGTCACGTAGACCATTCCGGCGTCGACCAGCGGACGGTAGAACTCGAGGAACATCGAGATCAAACTGGAGTTGATGTTGCCGCCGTCGGGGTCGGCGTCGGAGGCGAACAGGATCCGGTCGTACCGGCACAGCTCGGGGTCGCAGCTGTCGCGCACGCCGCAACCCAAGATGCGTTCGATCGCGTCGAACTCCTCTTTGGCCCGCGCCTTGCTCAGGGCGACCCCATAGACATTGGGCGGCTTGCCTTTCAGCGGGAACGCGGCCTGGAAGATGGCGTCGCGCGCCGCCCTGATGGTGCCCAACGCCGAATCGCCCTCACACAGAAACAACTCGGCACCCGACCCGCGACCGGTCTCCCGGCTGGGTAGCAGCTTGGGCGGCAGCGACAGGTTGGTGCCCAAGCCCTTGGCCTTCGAGGCGGCGCGGGACCGAGCCTTTGCCCCTTCGGCACTGCGCCGCGCCCGGGCGGCCTCGAGCGCGAGCTTGGTCCACAAGGACACGGTGTCGCCGTTGGCGGGGTTAGCCGCCCAGATGGTGACGCTGCGCGCCACATCCGGGGCCATCGCCACGTTCAGCGACCGCGACGACACCGCGGTCTTGGCCTGGGAGTCCCAGCCGACATCGGGCGCGCGGGTGTCCACGGCCAGCGCGGTGACGGCGGCGAAGTCCTGCGGCTCCGGACCCTGCTCACCCTTGGCCAAACCCAGGTCGCGAATCCGGGACGCCCGGTCGGCCAGCGCTTCGGACACGCCCTTGATGGCGGCGGTCAGATGGGATCCGCCGCCGGGAGTGCGCACCGTATTGCAGAACGCGGCGACCGTCGCCGGTTCGGCCGGGCCCGCGGTGAGCGACCAGCGAAACGGGGTGGGGCCGCGGCCGGTGGTGTACTCGCCGTGTCCCTCCACGACGGCGCGGACGTCGGGTGCGGGTGCGTCGGCGGCGGTGCACATCAGGTTCAGCAGGGGATCGGTGCCCCACGGGCCGTCGTACGGTTCGAGCAGCGCCGGCCGAATCTCCTCCCCGGCCCAGCCTTCGTCGTTGACGACAAGCGCTACACCGGGTGACATCCGCGCCGCGGCATGCGCCCGAAGCAGCACCTCGCCGATGTCGGCGGTGGAGTCGGGCACGACCGCCGGGTCGAACAGGATCCGCACCGTGGTGCCGTGCAGATCCGGCTTGCGGTTGCCGGTGCCGCGCAGCTTCTGGGTGTCGTTGCGGGTGAACGGGGCGTCCGGGTCGAACTCGTTACCCTCGAACGTTCCCGGATAGCCGCGGCCGAAGCTCTGCAGATAGGTCTTGCCGGCGCGGTGCACCGTGACGTCGGTGCGCGCAGAGATGAATACCGCTGCCGCGGCGCCGATTCCATTCAGGCCTGCGCCGGTGCTGGCCGCGTCGGTGTGTGCAGAGAACTTCCCGCCGGCCCGCGCGGTGCCGAGGGTCTTGACGATGCCGTTCTTTCGCGTCGTCGGATCGGTGTCGACGGGCAGGCCGCGCCCGTCGTCGGCGACGCTGACCGAACCATCGGAGTGCAGGGTGATGGTCACCGTGGTGCCGCCGTGGCTGGGATCGGCGACCTCTTCGATGGCGTTGTCGATGAGTTCGCGCAGCGCCGTGTTGAGCACGTCGAGCCCGAGATTCACCGCCGGCCGCAGGCGGGTGTGTTGGACATCATCGAGTTCGGTGATGTCGGCGGCGGTGTAGCTCACTGCTGGTCCTTTGGGTTGATACCGAGGGAGGGGCCGCAGGAATCGTAGTGGGCGACACCGACATCTCCGCGCAACCCAAGGGCGTGGGATAGCGTCCAGACCGTCGCTAACCAGCCCCGGCTGACGTCACGGATGCTTGTTCCATTGGCCGCAGTCCGCGGCCAGCACGTCGTTGACGTCGACGCGGATGCCGCCGACCACCGGCCCCGGATTCGAGGCGGTGTCGATGATGCGCTGATAAAGCACCGCGCCGGGGTATATCTGACCGTTGGACCAGGACCGGGTCTGCCAGGCCCACACCTTGCCGGGCGAGCTCGACCTGCCGATGACGCCGTCCGCAGCGGCCCACTGACACGTCCGGATACCGCCGTAGACCCCGGTGCGCAGCGCGCCGATCACCGAATTGATCCCACGAAACCAGGGCAGCGCGACGTTGTTCCACGTCTCGCGGTCGATGTCGTCGTCGACGCTGAAGAAGATCGGAGCGGTCCGGCCACCCCCGGCGGCCGTGTGCAGCTGCCAGGCCGTCTGGGCGTCGGCGACACCGCCGGCGTACCCGCGGGTGAAGTCCGACGGTGCTGTCCCGCCCGGCTTGCCGTACTGATAGTTGCTGACGATCACCAAACCGGCCGCGGTCAGCGACTTCGCATACGGCAGGGTGATCGGTTTGGCGCCGAAGCTCGAGCCGGGTCGCGACGTCGAGACGTAGTTGATCACCCCGGCGTGGCCGGCGGCCCGGATGTCCTGGGCCGGGATCTGGCGCATGGCGTAGTCGATCAGCGTGGGAGCCGCGGCCGTCGCGGCGGGTGCGCGGGTGCCCGCTACGGCACTGAGCCCGGCCAGCGCCGACGCGCCGACGGCGTAGCGCAGCGCGTCACGCCGGGATATCGACACCGAGCGATGTTAACCGTGAGGCGGGTGTGATCAGGGGACCCTGGTGGTGTGTCGATGCCAGTCCGATGCCGCACCGTTACGTCGCGGCCTCAGACGTAGCGCGCACGTCCGGCCAGTGCGCCGAGAACGATCTGCAGGACGTAGACGACGAGGAACATGATCCACGGCACGGTCCAGCCCCCCGTGACGTCATGGAGCAGGCCGAACAGGAACGGGCCGGTGCCCGCGATGAGGTAACCGAATCCCTGTGCCATTCCGGATAATTGAGCGGTGTCCTCCGCGGTGCGTGCCCGCAGCCCGATCAGCGCGAGCGCCAGCGCGAACACACCCATGCCGACACCGATCAGCAGGCTCCACAGCACAGGCTGCGCGCCTGGAGCGACCGTGAGGCCGACCGCACCGACCAGGCCGACGACACCCAGGCCGACGATCCACGCGCTCTGGCTGCGACTGCGTGCCGCCAGGGGCGCGATGACCAGCGCGATGGGCACACCGACCAACGACGTGAGCCCGACAAGTAGACCCGCCCGCGTTTGGTCGACGCCGTTGTCGATGAACACCTGTGGCAGCCAACCCATGACGACGTAAGCCATCAGCGACTGGCAACCGAAGAACAGCGTGACCGTCCAGGCGAGCCGATTACGCAGCAGCGAGCGCCTGCCGGTGACCGGAGTGGTGTTCGCCGCCCAGGTGTGTCTGTGCCGACGCGACGTGGGCAGCCAAGCCACCAGCGCGACGCACGACACCGCCGCCCACACCGCCAGCGCGGGCCGCCATCCACCGAGCGGGTCCTCGAGTCCGGGTGTGACCGCTGACCCCAGCGCACCGCCGCCCTGCAATGCGGCGGTGTAGATGCCGGTCATCAGCCCTATCTGGGCGGGAAACGATTCCTTGATCACGACGGGGATCAACACGTTGGCCAGCGCGATGCCCGCACAGGCCACCAGCGTCGCCGCTATCACCACGTGCGGGCCCTGGACCGTGCGCGCGAGGAGGCCGACGGTGATCGCAATCAAGGCGACGGAGATGGTCCGGCCGAGTCCGATGCGGGCCGCGAGCCGCGGTGCGGTCAGTCCCGCGACCGCGAAGCACAGCGCGGGCAGCGTGGTCAGCACACCGGCCCACGTCGCCGACACCCCGAATTCGGCGCGCATCTCGCCGAGCAGCGGCGCCACGCTGGTGACCGCGGGCCGCAGGTTGAGTGCGGTGAGGACGACCGCGAAAGCCAGCAGCGCACCCCCGGCGACCCAGGGGACGGGGCTCGTCCGAGTCTCGGCGGCATCGTCCGCGCCGCGGGTCGGCGGCGCCGCCGCCAACTCGCCTTCTTCTTCCCGCTGACCGAGCTGCACCCTGCTAATCTGCCATACATCCCATGATTGGTTGAAAGGATGATCTTGTGCCTTTGGTCACCGCGCGCCGATCGGGCCTGGTCGAGCAGGTCATCGAGCAACTGCGTGCGTCGATCACGAGCGGCGAGTGGCCGGTCGGCGAACGCATTCCCAACGAGACGGTGCTCGTCGAGTCGCTCGGTGTCGGTCGCAACACGGTCCGTGAAGCGGTCCGGGCACTGGCGCACGCGGGACTCCTCGAGGTGCGGCAGGGCGACGGCACCTACGTGCGGGCCACCAGCGAGGTCTCTGGTGCGCTGCGCAGGCTGTGCGGCACCGAATGGCGCGACGTCCTACAGGTCCGGCGCGCGCTGGAGGTGGAGGCCGCCCGGGGGGCCGCGGCCCGCCGCACGGTGCAGGATCTAGCAGAGATGCGCAAACTTCTGGCCCGCCGCGACGAGTGCCTGGCCGGCGGCGACACCGACGAATTCGCTTGCGCCGACGCGGATTTCCACCTTGCGGTCGTGCGTAGCTCGCACAACGGCACGCTCACCGAACTGTACCGGGGGCTGATGGAGGCGATTGCCGCCAGCGTCGCGACCGGCCACGAGGCCACCGTTCACGTCGTCGATCACGGCCTGTTGCTCGACCACATCGAAGCCGGTGACGTCGATCGGGCCGGTCGCACGGCCGCAGAGATCATCGACGCGGTGCTGGTCGACCTGCCCTGAGGTCGAGGTAGCGGCGTGATCGATGGTCATGCCGTGTCGCAGTCGCGATGGTGCACTACGGTTTCACGAGTCTGACGTCTCTTTTGATCCCGGCGGTGCAATGACTCTCGACGACTTCTTGGGCGATGCCAGCAGTTTCATCTGGGGTCCGTGGCTGCTGATCCCGTTACTGCTGCTGACCGGCCTCTATCTGACTGTCCTGCTGCGCGGCATCCAGGTCCGCCGGTTCCGGTTGGCGTTCTGGCTGGCATTCGTCAAACGTAAGGATCTGGGCGCAGAAGGCGACATCTCGCACTATCAAGCGCTGTCCACGGCACTGGCTGCCACCGTCGGCGTCGGCAATATCGCCGGTGTCGCGACCGCGATAGCACTCGGTGGCCCCGGTGCCGTCTTCTGGATGTGGTTCACCGGCATGGTCGGTATGGCGACCAAGTACAGCGAGGCCTTTCTGGGTGTGCGGTTTCGTCGCACCGACGCCGCCGGCGAGCAGTCCGGCGGACCGATGCATTACCTGCGGCGCGGCATCAAAGGGCCGCTGGGTATCTTCCTCGGCGGATTCTTCGCGGTCGCGGGAGCCCTGGCCGCGTTCGGCATCGGCAACATGACCCAGGCCAACACAGTCGCGGCCAACGTCAACGAGGAATGGGGTGTCGCTGCACCGATCACCGGCGCCGTCACTGTGGTGCTTGCCGCAGCGGTGATCCTCGGCGGCATCAAGAGCATCGGCCGAGTCACCAGCCTGTTCGTCCCGGTGATGATCGTCATCTACATCGTCGGCGCCGCAGCCGTGCTTGCCTTCAACATCGGCGAAGTACCCGGCGCTTTGGGCCTCATCTTCACCGACGCCTTCACCGGAACCTCGGCCACCGGGGGCTTCGCGGGAGCGGCGGTCGCAGCCGCGATTCGTTATGGCGTCGCGCGGGGCATCTTCTCCAATGAGTCGGGACTGGGGACTGGCGGCATCGCCGCGGCCGCGGCGAAGACGACGCATCCGGTCCGGCAGGCGCTGGTGTCGATGACGCAGACCTTCATCGACACGCTCGTGGTGGTGAGCTTCACCGCGCTGACGATCGTCGTGACCGGCGTGTGGCGAGAGGCGGGCCCCGAAGAGGCCGCCAGTTTCACCGCCCGCGCATTCGCCGAGGGCTTACCCGGGACGTGGGGCAGTGTCATCGTCACGCTCAGCGTGATCTTCTTCGCGTTCTCGACGTTGCTTGGCTGGTCCTACTACGGTGAGCGGTGCGTGGAGTACCTATTCGGACGAAAGGCGGTGTTCCCGTACCGAATCCTCTTCATCGTCGTGATCTACATCGGCGCCACGACGGCCCTCCAAACGGTATGGACCTTCTCCGACGTGATGAACGGTCTGATGGCTCTGCCGAACCTCATCGGCCTGATCATCTTGTCCCCGTTGGTCTATCGCGAGACCCGCGCCTACTTCCGTGGCGAGGATCACGCAGAGGAGATGCGGTCGCGTAGCGGTGTGTGAGGCGCGCAGGGTTGACTGCTGACGAGCAGAACCAGCTTGTTGCAGACCGGGCAACCCACCGCGAAAGTCACCAGGGACACCCCAGAGGCGATGGATCCGGTATTGCGCCGTGGTCCTTCGATCCCGAACCAGGCCGCGGTGAGCACGCCGGTTGCGATCAGCACCGGGTATTCCCACCACCGCACCGGCACGTCCCGGCTGAACAACGGCGTATCGATGATGTCGGTAGGCAGCGCGATCAGCACGATGGCGAATAACCCGGCCAGCGCGGCTCGGGCACTCCGCTTTACCGCTTCCGTTTGCATGGATGGACTCCCGTGGGCTAGACATGTCACTATCTACGTAACTACTACGTAGCTACGTAGATGTCGAGCCGAACGATTGGTGGGTAGTGCGCGTGGCCGGAATGAACAGAGTGACAGTGAGAGTGGCCGTATGGGCCGCGACACTACTCCTGATGTGGGGTGCCACGGCGCTCGGCAGCACTGCCACGGCTCTAGCGTTT
>NZ_QMEW01000022.1 GCF_003284965.1 Mycolicibacterium sp. GF69 | reverse complement strand
GTAGCACTCCACAAATCACCCGCGTAGGTAGTCCACCTGGGCCTGAACGCTCCATTCCGCGACGTCCCACAGCTTCTCGTCGACGTCGGTGTAGACGTGCTCGACGACCTGGCGGACGGTGGCGTCGTCGCCGAGCACACGCAAGGCCGCACGCACCTGGTCGAGTCGCTCCTGGCGGTGGGCCAGATACACGTCGCTGACCGCTTCGAGGTCGTCGAGCTCGGGCCCGTGGCCGGGCAGCACCGTGCGACGGCCGAGTCCGCGCAGCCGCTGCAGTGAATCCAGGTAGTTGGCGAGGCTGCCGTCCTCCTTGTCGATGACAGTGGTGCCGCGGCCGAGCACGGTGTCGGCGGTCAGGACCGCGTCGTCGAGAACGAACGACACCGAGTCCACGGTGTGGCCGGGGGTGGCCAGCACGGTGATGCGCAGGCCGGCGGCGTCGATGACCTCGCCGTCGGTGAGCGGCCCGCCGAGCCCGCGCAGGAACCCGCTGCCGACGGCGCGTACGACTGCCCCGGTGCGATCGACGATCTTGTCGATGGCGCCGGTGTGGTCCTCGTGTTTGTGGCTGATCAATACCAGCGGGATGGTGCCGAGCTCCGCGATCCGCGCGATGTGCTCGTCATCATCGGGGCCGGGGTCGACGACGACCATCTCGTCGCTACCCGGGCCGCGCAGCACCCAGGTGTTGGTGCCCTCCAACGTCATCAGGCCGGGGTTGTCGCACAGCAGTACCGAGGCGGTGTCGGTGACCGGACGCAGCAGGCCGTATGCCGGGTGCTCCGCGGTCACGCGTACCGCCTCGCGCTCATGCGATCTCGACGATCAGCTCGACCTCGACCGGTGCATCCCTGGGCAGCTCGGAAACTCCGACGGCGGAGCGGGCGTGCGCGCCGGCCTCCCTGAACACCTCACCGATCAACTCGGATGCGCCGTTGACGACAACCGGCTGGCCGTTGAACCCCGGCGCGGAGGCCACGAACCCGACTACCTTCACCACGCGGGTGACCGAGTCGATACCGACCAGCGAGTGCACCGCGGCAAGCGCGTTGAGCGCGCACACCCTGGCCAGCTCCTGAGCCTGCTCGGGACTGACTTGTCCGCCCACCTTGCCGGTGCGCAGCAACTCCCCGTCCCGAATCGGCAACTGGCCCGCGGTGTACACGAGGTTGCCGGTGCGCACTGCGGGCACATAGGCCGCCAGCGGCGCCACCACCGGGGGCAGCTCGATGCCCAGCTCGGCCAGTCGAGCCGAGGTGGTCACTTCGGCCGTTTGAGGTACGCCACGTGCTGTTCGCCCGTGGGCCCCGGCAGCACCGACACCAGCTCCCAGCCGTCCTCACCCCACTGGTCGAGGATCTGCTTGGTGGCATGTGTCAGCAGCGGGACCGTGGCGTACTCCCATTTGATCGCTTCGCTCACGCCACCCACCTGGTTTCTTCGCTCATGCGGCGAGCTTATCTGGGACGGCTGTGAGACGGCGGACGTGATCGAGCACGGAATACCTTTGGCTAGCATGCACGGGTGGCTTCCACTACCAATGGCGGTAGATCCGTCGGCTGGCCGTCCCGGCTGAGCAAGGCTCGCCTGCATTTCGTCACCGGCAAGGGTGGCACCGGAAAGTCGACGATCGCCGCGGCGCTGGCGTTGGCTCTGGCCGCGGGTGGCCGCAAGGTCCTCTTGGTGGAAGTCGAAGGGCGACAAGGCATTGCGCAGCTTTTCGACGTGCCGCCGCTGCCCTATCAGGAGGTGAAGATCGCGACCGCCGAGGGCGGTGGCCAAGTCAACGCGTTGGCGATCGACACCGAAGCGGCGTTCCTCGAGTACCTCGAGATGTTTTACAACCTCGGCCTGGCGGGCCGCGCGATGCGCAGGATCGGTGCGGTCGAGTTTGCGACCACGATCGCGCCCGGCCTCCGCGACGTGCTGCTGACCGGCAAGATCCGCGAGATCGTGACCCGCGCCGAGAAGGGCAAACAGCCCGTTTATGACGCCATCGTGGTCGACTCGCCGCCGACCGGTCGCATCGCGCGCTTCCTCGACGTCACCAAGGCAGTGTCGGATCTGGCCAAGGGCGGGCCCGTGCACGGGCAGGCCGAGAGCGTGGTCAAGGTGCTGCACTCGGATTTGACGGCGATCCACCTCGTCACGCTCCTGGAGGCGCTGCCGATCCAGGAGACGCTGGAGGCCATCGACGAGCTCAAAGACCTCGGCCTGCCGATCGGCAGCGTCATCGTCAACCGCAACATCCCGGCTTACCTACCCGCCGACGCGCTGGCCAAGGCCGCCGAAGGCGACATCGATGCCGACACCGTGCGCACCGAACTGGCCGAGGCTGGAATCACGCTGTCCGACAGCGACTTCGCGGGGCTGCTCACGGAGACGATTCAGCACGCCACCCGGATCAGGGCTCGCGCCGAAAGCGCCGAGCAACTCGACGCCCTGGACGTGGCACGCCTGCAGCTGCCTCAGATCACCGACGGTGTGGACCTCGGCAGCCTTTACGAACTCGCCGAAGAACTCGAACGTCAGGGGGTCAGATGATGAGCGGCACTCCACCGGCCCTCCAGATGGACGCGATTCTGCGTGACACCTCGAATCGCGTCGTGGTGTGCTGCGGCGCGGGCGGTGTCGGCAAGACCACCACCGCGGCGGCGATGGCGCTGCGCGCAGCCGAGTACGGCAGAACGGTGGTGGTGCTGACGATCGACCCGGCGAAGCGACTCGCCCAGGCGCTGGGCATCAAGACCCTCGGTAACACCCCGCAGCGAGTCCCGCTCGCTCCCGAAGTGGCTGGCGAACTGCACGCGATGATGCTCGACATGCGCCGCACGTTCGACGAGATGGTCATCCAGTATTCGGGAACGCAACGGGCACAAGAGATCTTGGACAACCAGTTCTATCAGACGGTGGCCACGTCGTTGGCGGGCACGCAGGAGTACATGGCCATGGAGAAGCTCGGCCAGCTGCTCGCCGAGGACCGCTGGGACCTGGTCGTCGTCGACACACCACCGTCGCGCAACGCGTTGGACTTCCTGGATGCGCCGAAGCGGTTGGGCGGCTTCATGGACAGCCGGCTCTGGAAGCTACTGCTCGGCCCCGGCCGGGGGATCGGCCGGTTGGTGACGGGCGCGATGGGCCTGGCGATGAAGGCGCTGTCCACCGTCCTCGGATCGCAAATGCTCTCCGACGCAGCGGCTTTCGTACAATCTCTCGACTCGACGTTCGGCGGTTTCCGGGAGAAGGCCGACCGCACCTACGAGCTCCTGAAGCGACGCGGCACGCAATTCGTTGTGGTGTCGGCCGCCGAACCGGATGCGCTGCGTGAAGCGTCGTTCTTCGTCGACCGGCTGTCCGAGGAGAGCATGCCGCTGGCCGGGCTGATTCTCAACCGCACGCACCCGATGCTCTCGGGCCTGCACGCCGAGAAGGCCGACGAGGCCGCGGAGTCGATCGAGAACACCGACCCTGACTCATTGACGGCCGCGGTGTTGCGGATTCATGCCGACCGGGCGATGACCGCCAAACGTGAGATCCGGCTGCTGTCCCGATTCACCGGCGCCAACCCGCACGTGGCGATCGTGGGCGTGCCGTCGCTGCCGTTCGATGTATCGGACTTGGAGGCACTACGGGCGATCGCCGATCAGATCACCGGCGAGGCCGCCGCGTAGCTGCAGTTCAGACCGCGTTGCGGTGCTTACGCTGGGCGGCGAAGAACTCGGCCCACGAAACCACTTCGGGATGCTGCTTGAGCAGGGCACGACGCTGACGTTCGGTCATCCCGCCCCACACACCGAACTCCACCCGGTTGTCGAGCGCGTCGGCGCCGCATTCGAGGATCACCGGACAGTGTCTGCAGATCACTGCGGCCTTGCGCTGTGCGGCCCCCCGGACGAACAGCTCATCAGGATCGGTCTGGCGGCATCGGGCTTGCGACACCCATGCGATGCGGGCTTCCGCCTCGGCACCTTGCACAACGCTGTGGGCCGAAGCCGTCATCGCGGTTCTGCGAGCCGCGGACCTAGTTGCTGACACCAGAGTTCCCTCCGTTCCAACCGCCCCCCGGCCAACACCGGTACGGCGCAGTCCCTGGTATAGAAAGCTGCTGCGATCTACGCCACATTGCGAGGGGTCAGTGTGACCTGTATCGCACTGTTCGACCAAATTAGATGGTCAAAGCCGGTCTGCGCAATACGTAGAAACCCTCTTTTTTGGGACGACCGTGCCGTCAGGGTGCAAAATTGACGTCCGCGCCGCTCGGGACGGTTCTCGAACTCCGGTGATCGACCGTCCGAAGTTGCCGTTTTGCGACGTCGTTAGTCTGTAGGTCATGCCGGACAGCTCGCCGAGTCGACCGCCGACCGCGCCTCCGCGGGCGGTGACGGTGATCAAGCTCGCCTGGTGCGTTCTGCTGGCCAGCGTGATCACCGCGGCGTTGATGTTCCCGCTCGTAGGCGGGTTCGGCCTGGTCTCCAACCGGGCCTCCGACGTCGTCGCGAACGGTTCGGCCCAACTGGTGGAGGGCGAGGTCCCGCAGGTCTCGACGATGGTCGACGCGAAGGGCAACGTCATCGCCTGGCTCTACTCGCAACGCCGGTTCGAGGTGCCCAGCGAGCAAATCGCCAACACGATGAAGTTGGCGATCGTCTCAATCGAGGACAAGCGGTTCGCCGAGCACAACGGCGTCGACTGGCAAGGCACGCTGACCGGCCTGTCGGGCTATCTGTCCGGCAATCTGGACACCCGCGGCGGCTCCACGATCGAGCAGCAGTACGTCAAGAACTACCAACTGCTGGTGGTGGCGCAGACCGATGCCGAGCGCCGCGCCGCTATCGAGACCACCCCGGCGCGCAAGCTGCGTGAGATCCGGATGGCGCTGACGCTGGACAAGACGTTCACCAAGCCCGAGATCCTCACGCGTTACCTGAACCTGGTGTCGTTCGGCAACGGCGCCTTCGGCGTCCAGGACGCCGCTCAGACCTACTTCGGCATCAACGCCTCCGAGTTGAACTGGCAGCAGGCCGCGCTGCTGGCGGGCATGGTGCAGTCGACCAGTGCATTGAACCCCTACACCAATCCCGAGGGGGCGCTGGCTCGGCGAAACCTGGTGCTGGACACCATGATCCAGAACATTCCTGAGGAGGCCGCGGCGCTGCGGGCCGCCAAGGAGGAGCCGCTGGGTGTTCTTCCGCAGCCCAAGGAGCTGCCACGGGGCTGCATCGCCGCCGGTGACCGCGCCTTCTTCTGCGACTACGCGCTCGAATACCTCGCGCGAGCCGGGATCAGCAAGGAGCAGGTCGCCCGGGGCGGTTACCTGATCAGGACCACGCTCGATCCAGACGTGCAGGGTCCGGTGAAATCGGCGGTCAACCAGTTCGCCAGCCCCGGCCTGGACGGCGTCGCCAGCGTGATGAGCGTGATCAAGCCCGGAAAGGAGTCGCATCCGGTGCTGGCGATGGCGAGCAGCCGCACCTACGGGCTGAACCTCGATGCCGGCGAAACCATGCAGCCGCAGCCGTTCTCGCTGGTCGGTGACGGCGCCGGGTCGACGTTCAAACTCTTCACCGTCGCAGCCGCCCTGGAGATGGGGATGGGCATCAACGCCCAACTCGACGTCCCCTCGCAGTTTCAGGCCAAGGGTCTCGGTAGTAGCGACACCCCGGGGTGCCCGCCCGCCACCTGGTGCGTGAAGAACGCTGGTGGCTACCGCGGAGCGATGAACATCACCGACGCGCTGGCAACGTCTCCGAACACTGCCTTCGCCAAGCTGATCTCACAGGTCGGCGTGCAGCGCAGCGTCGACATGGCGGTCCGGCTGGGGCTGCGGTCCTATGCGCTGCCCGGTACGGCCCGCGACTACGACCCCGGCAGCAACGAGAGCCTGGCCGACTTCATCAAACGGCAGAACCTCGGCTCGTTCGTGCTCGGGCCGATCGAGGTCAACGCTCTCGAGTTCTCCAATGTCGGAGCGACGTTGGCGTCCGGCGGCATGTGGTGCCCGCCGAACCCGATCGCCCAGGTCATCGACCGCAACGGCGAGGAAGTCGCAGTCACGACCGAGACCTGCGAGCAGGTGGTACCCGAGGGGCTGGCCAACACGATGGCCACCGCGATGAGCAAGGACGACCAGGGCGCAGGAACCGCGGCGGCGGCGGCCGGTTCGGTGGGCTGGGACCTGCCGATGGCCGGCAAGACGGGGACAACCGAGGCGCACCGTTCGTCGGCCTTCCTCGGTTTCACCAACACGCTCGCCGCCGGGAACTACATCTACGACGACTCCACCACGCCCGGCGAACTGTGTTCCTTCCCGCTGCGCAAGTGCGGGTCCGGCAACCTGTACGGCGGCAATGAGCCGGCCCGGACGTGGTTCGCGGCGATGAAGCCGATCGCGAACAACTTCGGAGAGGTCCGGCTGCCGCCGACGGATCCGCGTTATGTCGAGGGCGGACCCGGCTCGCGGGTGCCCAGCGTCTCGGGCCTGACCGAGAGCGCCGCCCGCCAGCGGCTGCGTGACGCCGGCTTCCAGGTCGCCGACCAGGCGTCCTCGGTCAACAGCGGGGCCTCTCGGGGCTCGGTCGTCGGCACCATGCCGGCCGGGCAGACCGTGCCCGGTTCGATCATCACGATCCAGGTGTCCAACGGCATCCCGCCCGCACCGCCGTCGCCACCGCCGGGCGCAATACCGGGGCTGCCGGCGCCGGTCGGCCAGACGGTGGTGGAGATTCCCGGCCTACCGCCGATCACCGTGCCCATACTCGGACCGCCGCCGCCCGCACCGCCGCCACCACCGTGATCGGCTGTGCGGTTGCGCACGTCGGGCCGGGTGAACGCCGTCGGCAGAGGTATCTGGCAGTAGGCTGGCCGGCATGTCCGCCCGTTCGACGATCCTGAAGAACTCCGCCGCGGCGTCGGCCGGCGCTCTGGTAGCCGGTATCGGCTACGCGTCGGTGATCGAGCGCAACGCCTTTGTGGTGCGGGAACTGACGATGCCGGTGCTCTCGCCCGGTTCGTCGCCGTTGAAAGTGCTGCACATCAGCGACATCCACATGCGTCCCGGCCAACGGCGCAAGCAGGCCTGGTTACGTGAGCTCGCGGCCTTGGAGCCCGATCTGGTGGTCAACACCGGCGACAACCTCGCGCACCCCAAAGCCGTGCCGGCGGTGGTGCAATCGCTGTCGGAGCTGCTGTCGGTTCCTGGGCTCTTCGTGTTCGGCAGCAACGACTATTTCGGACCGCGGCCGAAGAACCCGCTGAATTACCTCACCCGGCCCGGTCACCGGATTCACGGCGAACCACTGCCGTGGCAGGACCTGCGGGCAGCCTTCACCGAGCGCGGCTGGCTCGACCTGACGCACACGCATCGTGAGCTCGAAGTGCGTGGTCTGCACGTCGCGGCCGCCGGTGTCGATGACCCGCATCTGTCGCGGGACCGCTACGAGACGATTGCGGGTCCGGCCAGTGCGGCGGCCAACCTCACGCTGGGGCTGACCCATTCACCGGAGCCGCGGGTGCTGGACCGGTTCGCGGCCGACGGATACCAGTTGGTGATGGCGGGCCACACGCACGGCGGCCAGTTGTGCCTACCGTTCTACGGTGCGCTCGTCACCAACTGCGGCCTGGACCGATCGCGGGTGAAGGGTCCCTCGCGCTGGGGCGCACGCACCCAGTTGCACGTCTCGGCCGGCATCGGGACTTCGCCGTACGCGCCGGTGCGGTTCTGCTGCCGGCCCGAGGCCACTCTGCTGACGCTCGTCGCGGCGCCGATCGGCGGACGGGACGCGGGCACTCGGGCGGGCATATCCCATCCGAGCGTCTCGGTGCGGTGAGCGAGCAGGCAACAACAGCAAGCCGCAGTGGCCCGCGCGCGTGGGTGGATGAAGCGGTCCGGTTGATCGAGGCCGACGCGCGCCGTAGCGCCGATACCCATCTGCTGCGGTATCCGTTGCCGTCGGCATGGTGTGACGGATGCGACCTGCAGCTGTATCTCAAGGACGAGACGACACATATCACCGGCAGCCTCAAGCACCGGCTGGCGCGGTCGCTGTTCCTGTACGCGTTGTGCAACGGGTGGATCGACGAGGGCACGACGGTCATCGAGGCGTCGTCGGGATCGACAGCGGTGTCCGAGGCGTATTTCGCCGCGTTGCTCGGCCTGCCGTTCATCGCGGTGATGCCGTCGTCGACGAGCGCCAGCAAGATCGCTCTGATCGAATCCCAAGGTGGGCGTTGCCATTTCGTCGCGGAATCGAGCCAGGTCTACACCGAGGCCGAACGTCTCGCGGAAGATACGGGCGGGCACTACATCGATCAGTTCACCAACGCCGAGCGGGCGACCGATTGGCGCGGGAACAATAACATCGCCGAGTCGATCTTCGAACAGATGCGAGACGAGGCGCATCCCGTGCCCGACTGGATCGTGGTGGGCGCGGGCACCGGCGGCACCAGCGCCACCATCGGCCGCTACCTCCGGTACCGGCGCCACGCCACCCGATTGTGTGTGGTCGACCCGGAAAACTCGGCGTTCTTTCCGTCCTACGCCCAAGGCAGCGGCGATGTGGTGACCGGGATGTCGTCGCGCATCGAGGGCATCGGCCGTCCGAGGGTGGAACCGTCGTTTCTGCCGGGTGTCGTCGACCGGATGGTTGTGGTGCCGGATGCTGCCTCGGTCGCTGCCGCCTGGCACGCGAGCACGGTGCTGGGCCGCCGGGTGGGGCCGTCGACGGGGACGAATCTGTGGGGGGCGTTCGGGTTGTTGGCGGAGATGAGAGCACAGGGGCGCAGCGGCTCAGTGGTCACGCTGCTGGCCGACAGTGGCGACCGCTACGCGGACACCTACTTCTGTGACGAATGGCTGACCAGCCAGGGGTTGGACCCCTCGGAGTTCTCCTCGGTGCTGGTCGAGTTCGAACGCTCGGGCCGCTGGTCCTGATCGTCGGCACCGCCGATGAGCGGACCGTCGGAGGTGAGGAACAGCCACACCGCGGCGAGTACGAAGAAACCCAGATAGATGGATGCGCCAAGGCCAGTCATCGTGTCCTCGCTTCGTTCGTTGTTGATCTCATGATGAACAACGCCGCCGACAACTCCTTGCTTCCCGCGGCGTGTCGTGAGGTCGGCCGCAGGCGTTTGGCTTGGCGGCCTTGCCGTGCGATACGCTGTCGTGGCTTCACGCGGGGTGTGGCGCAGCTTGGTAGCGTGCTTCGTTCGGGACGAAGAGGTCGTGGGTTCGAATCCCGCCACCCCGACTCGTGTGTTCGCAGGTGGAAGGCCCTGACTGGTTGTCCAGTTCGGGGCCTTCTTTCGTTCCAGTCCGCAATTGGTCCGCAGCGGGTTCCAGAGACTTGGTTCGAGCATCGTCTAGAGCCGCCGAAACCAGCTCTAGATCATCGGGGAATAGGTCGGCATACGTGTCCAAAGTAAGCACCGCCGAAGCGTGCCCCAACATCGTCTGGACCGCCTTGACGTTGGCGCCGGCGCTGATGGCCAGTGACGCGGCGGTATGGCGAAGATCGTGCGGCGTTACCACCGGGAAACTCGCGTCCTCCACGATGAGCCGCTTGACCGCTTTGGCGAATACTCGGCGCCGCCAGTTCGATACCCGCAGCACCCCGCCCTCTGGCGCGGCGAAGATCAGGTCATCGGGTTTCTTGCCGATCATCAGTGCAGCGAGTTCGTCAGCAAGGAATGCGGGAAAGGGCACCATCCGTTGCTCATAGGACTTGGGCGACGACCACTCCAGTTGGCCCTCGACCTCCGTCACTGATTCCCGCACGTGGACTCGACGGCGAAGCATTTTGGCGTCGCTGACCCGTAGCGCTGCCATCTCTCCCCAGCGCAGCCCCGTGTAGGCCAGGAAGCGCACCACCGTCGCATCCGGGCCGACTTCAATCGCGAGTTGCTCCACCTGCCGGTGCGTCAGATAGCCGCGCGGCCGCCGCTTACGGCGGGGAAGCTTGATCCCCGCGCATGGATTGCGCGCGATCCGTCGGTCCCCGACAGCCATCTCCAGAATTTGGCGCAAGATGCCGACGGCGTTCTCAACGGTGGCCGGGCCCGCGCCGGATGACGTCATCGACTGGACCCAGCCCCGCACATCGGTCGTCTGGACATCGGCAACAGCCACTGCTGACCAGCGCGGCTCCACGTAAACCGGCCAGGTGTACCGTCGCGTCGACGCGGTGGTTTTCTTGAGATGGCTCTGCGTTCCGAGCCACTTTGCGTAAAGCTCGCCGACACTGACGCGACCGGCCTTTGGAGCTACATAGGTTCCAGTGACCTGCGTGGCGACGATTTCGTCAAGCCAGGCTTGAGCATCCAATTTGCGATCGAAGGACCTGGTGTTCTCTTGCCCCTGGTCGTCGACGTAGCGGGCCAGCCAGCGGCGCCCCTTTCCGGCACGTACTGATGGACTGCCGTCTGCACGGCGCCAGCGGTCCTCGACACCACCCCGCCGATTACGCCTCTGCATCGTCCCCGTTCACGTCGCGAGGCTCGTCTACGCCGACGTCCTCGGAATTCGCGCCAACAAACAGGTTGTCGACGGCCGCATTCACGACCCGTTGGAGTACATCGCCGAGCCGTTCATCGACGTCCGCGACTTCGAAATCTGGCTTCTGCCAATGCAAGTCGGCCAGTAACTCTTTTAGTTCGAGGACGACGTGGTCATGAGCGTCTAGTTCCTCAGAACGACCACGGAGTCGGCGGAGTCGATCCATGGCTTCTGGCGCTAGCTCCAGAAGCTCTTGCATCGTTCGGGCGTAGTGGCCGAGCTCAGCGAATGCGAATCGACCCGCCCGCATCCGCTTCTCGGCGAACCCTCGGACCGCGAGAACCGCGCTCAACCGGTCCGGACCTGAAGGCATCAGCAGCTGCTGAAGATCGGTGTTCAGACAGTCGGCAATCGCGGCCGCCTCCCGCAGCTTGACTTCGCGATCACCGCGCTCGATTCGCGTAACGGCCGAGGGGTCGAGTCGAACACCTTGGCCTTCCAAAGCCTCTGCGAGTTGCCTCTGACTCCAACCCCTTTGTCCGCGCGCTATGCGCATGTTCCGCCCAAACGTCTGGCTGAAGTCTTCGTCAGCGCCCGCAGGAGGATCATCATGCACAAATCACACTGTAATGCTTGACCCACACCAAGGAAAGTGCGATCGTTGGCGGTGTTGATTCAGCATTATGATGTGAAAGGAACATCAATGAGCATCATGTCAGCCCGCCAAGTCTCGGATCTCACTGGTGTGCCAGTGGGCACTCTCCGGTACTGGCGCCATGCCGGGACGGGACCAGCAAGTTTCACGTTGGGGCGTCGAGTTGTTTACCGACGCAGCGAAGTCGAGCGATGGATCGCCGAACAAGAGAGCGCAACCCGCCGTGGAGGTGACGGCGCCGCCTGAAGCAATGAAAATGAGAGACCCTGGCTGAGCCCCAGGGCCTCTCGGAGAACTGCCACCCTTCGCAGAGGACGGTTCATGTCGAGTTTAACTCCCGATCGCGGTCCCAAGGATCGAAAACTTGCCCACCACCGACAAGAGCAAGGCCCTGGTTTCTCGCACGGTGCTACACGATGAACCCACTGCCTCAGCCAGCGGAAACGGCCTACCAGCGGATTCTCACAGCGCTCAATACCAGTGATCGCCAAGTCGTTGTCCGAGATGACCGTGCTATGGCACAGTGCCCGGCCCACGATGACCGGAACCCGTCACTTGCCGTCACCGCGATAGAGGGTCAGGTGCTCATTTACTGCCATGCGGGCTGCGACACCGAATCGGTGGTCCGCGCGCTTGATATGACGCTTGCTGATCTATTCGACGCTCCCCGCGGTGCCACGTATGTCTATCCCGACGAACGCCGGGTGCATCGTGACCCTCAGAAGCGGTTTCGCCAGTCCGGTAATACACGTGGGCGCAGCCTATTTCGTGCTGACCTTATTGCGAACGCCGAGCTCGTCTACGTCGTCGAAGGCGAGAAGGACGTCTTGGCGGTCGAGGCGGCGGGAGGCACTGCCGTCTGCCCTGCGATGGGGGCGGGCAAATCAGCCAACTTTGACTGGAGTCCGTTGCGCGGCAAGAAAGTCGTGATTGTTGCCGATAGAGACGAAGTAGGACGCCGTCACGCGTCTGCGGTGGCGATACACCTCTATGCCATAGCATCCAGCGTCACCATCGTCGAACCGCGTTCAGGTAAGGACTTTGCTGACCACTATGCAGCTGGTTTCAGTCTTGCCGACCTCGAACCTGTCGTTCATGCACAAAGCGAACCGGAGCATATGACCCCAACACCCGCCTCGCAGGAAAAGAAGTCTGCTGCCGTAAGACTCGTCGAGCTGGCCAAGGAGCAATACCACCTAGGTTGCACCGACGACGGTGAGCCCTTCGGGGCGAGAAAGTCACAGCCGCATATTGCTATACCTCTTCGTGGTGGCCGAGCCGGCTTGCGCGCAGACCTTGCTGCTCAATACTTTTCGGATAATGGGACCGCGGCGGGCGGTCAAGCACTGATGGATGCCATTTCGATTCTCGACGGTCTAGCGGCGCGGGAACAGCCTGAACGCCTATACCTGCGGGTAGCAAGTGCAACAGATGCCGTTTACGTCGACACTGGGCGCCTCGATGGCCAGGTCTTTCGAATAAGCGATGGCAGGTGGTCGCTCCTTCCGTCGGCGCCAGTTCGATTCCTGCGAACCAAGTTGACCGGTGAAATGACCCTTCCTGCCGGTGAGCCGAATCTCGACCTGCTATGGGAATTCATCAATGTGGCTGTCGAAGACCGCCCCATCCTCTTGGCCACGCTTATTGCAGCCCTCGTGAGCAGCGACACGCCACATCCGGTATTAGCCCTTTTCGCCGAGCAGGGCAGCGCGAAAAGCACTGTCACGAGAATAATTGTCGATCTGATCGATCCCTCGCCTGTGCCTCTCCGACAGGCACCTCGCGACGCCGATTCGTGGGTTACGGCGGCTGCCGGCTCTTGGGTTGTTGCCCTCGACAACTTGTCTGGTATCCCACCCTGGCTGTCAGATTCGTTGTGCAGAGCGGTGACTGGAGACGGCAGCGTCAAACGTGCTTTGTACACGGACGGAGGACTGTCAATCGTGAGTTTCCGCCGATGCCTCATTCTCAATGGGATCGATGTCGGCGCGTTGCGCCCAGATCTCGCGGAGCGACTCGCTGTGGTGGAACTCAAGAGGATCGATCTACGCTCCCGAAGAGCAGAATCAGAGATCTATCAAGACTGGGCGAGGGCTCGTCCGAGGATCATGGGCGCTCTGCTTAATCTCGCAGCGACAGTGCACAATGGCCGGCCCATCGCCAGCCTCGGCTTCACTCCAAGGATGGCCGACTTCGCTCGCCTGCTGGCTGTAGTGGATAGCGAAATGGGAACGAATGGACTTGCGCGCTATGTGGCTCGAGCGAACCAGCTGAGCGAAGATAGCCTCCAGGGCGATGTCTTCATCGAGTCGATGCGCAACAGTTGCACTGAACCGCTATTAGGGAAGACGGGCGCCGAGCTCCTCGCGATTGTGCAGCCGACCAGCGACGGCGGTCGGCGTCCTATTGGATGGCCCAAGAATGGCCGCGACGTCACCACGGCACTGAAGCGGAACGCTGCTGCTCTGCGTACTTTGGGCTGGACAATCGAGGACGACGGCGCCCGTAACCATCGGAATGTGCTGCTGTGGTCGATCCGTCCGCCCCAGGAAGACCAAACGCGGAATTGTTCCTCGCAATCCTCGCATCCCGTCACGGCGGGAAGATCGCTCACAAAGAACATGGCTTCCTGACCACGCCGAGAAAACATTGGTATCGGTCCGCTTCACCAGGTAGAAATTGTCACCAGGTCGATTCAGCGCAAGGCCGGTGCAGTCATCATGGCTCCGAAGGGCTTTTACCTCGGCCCAGTAAGCCGGCAGTGTCTCGATGGGTCTACACGTGGCTCCAAGGGGCCACAGATCACCGCTGGCTTGGGTGAGGTCTGGTGCGTGCGCGAGCAGTTACATTCGCATTTCGTGTACCTCAGCGACACCACACGGACGAGGGTCCTTACCTTGGGGGAAGCCGCTGGTCTACCTGTTGAACCGACCCATCCCCATCCGCGTGGCGAGGTTAGGGTTCCAAGTATGAGGTGGAACCTTTCTCGGTGTTTGGTCCACAGTTTTTTGCGGAATTCGTCGACGCCTGAACAGATACCAAAAGGGCGCCCCCTGCTAGCGGGGGGGCGCCCTTGAGGATAGAAATAACTAGCGGGCGAGGACCATGATCCGCTTGGTGATCGCCGCGTTGGAAATGGTGAGCACTGGCGGTTTTGACGTGCCGCCCTTCGCTAGGGTGACCGTATAGACGCCGTTGCGCAGTGAGGTGTTCCCGGTACGCTGCCCGGCCGCGGCCATGCTGTTGAACAAGTTAGTCGCGTTCCCGTAGATCACACCGTTGGCGGGCCCGGCGATCGGGGCCGCCTGCCAGACGATCTGTTGTGGATCGCTGACCGACGAGAAGTGTGGCGCTGAAGCGAGGATCTTGTTGAGCACATCCTGCGCGTTGTTCGGGCTGGGCGAGTTGACGACAAACTCGATCACCGCCGACGCGACCTCCTGAACGATGAACCAGCCCACGCCTCTTTTGATCCGCGTTGGCTTGCCCTCATCAGCCTCGGCAACTGCGAGTTGACCGCTGTCGACAAGGTACGGGACCGCGCTGCCAAACATCATCACCACCGCTAGGAGCGCTGCCGCAAAAACCACTCCAAGCCCACGTCCTGCACTAGTTGCTATCTTCACCTACTTCTCCTTACCTGGACTACATGACAGATGCCAGTATCTACAGAATCTGTAGATTCTCGCAATAGCAAGAATCTCTGAATAAATACAGACTGCGCTGGTGCATACATGGCTTAGAATCGCGACATCCGGGGAATCAGGTGCTAACTTGACCCAATGTCCGATCTAAGAGCGGGCGCAGAGAATACTGCGGCCGGGTTAGATCGCACCTGACATGCCCCTTATAACTGGGCGGGCGATGCCCGAAGCGGACCACCGGTACGAGGAGAACGAGATCAATGGCAGACGACGACGCTTCATCGTCCACCGACGCCGCACCCTCTCCGGAGCCGCGGGACAAGAATCTGCAGGTGAAGGTCACGGCGACGTACCAGGCTGCTGTCCAGGTCTTGGCAACGGCAAAGGGTTTTAAGACAATCTCCGATTACATCGGCTCGTTGCTGGATGCGGAGATCGCCGCCGCCCAACTGGACGAGCTGGACAGCGCCATAGATCAGCGCAAGGCGCAGGAAGCAGACCTTGAGAAGGCCTCACTTCGAAAGGTTTTGTCCAAGGCAGGGTCACTTAAGGCGGTCGGGTAACACGGCCCGGCGCGGTGGTGTCATCGGTCGACCGACAGCCACTTTGATGGAGTCCGCTGGCATGAGGTGGTCAGCAACCTTCCCCGCGGGGCACATACAGCGGGTACGGCGTGACCACGCCATCTTGACTGGTTTTGGTCTTGTCTTCGGAGCGCACCATTACCTGCACGAATTTGGCGTTGTAGCCGCAGAAGTAGCCGTTGTTCGTCCTGTCGGGCCGCGCCACGACCTGGAACTGGTAGAGGACGTCGCCGTCGTCGAGAGACGGCACCTCTACCGCCTTTCCGCCGATTCCGTTGACGGTGTTGAGCTCGGGCTGCGGAATGCTCTCCTTGAGCGGGGTCTTCATCAATGTCGCTCCGTTGATATCCATCGGCAGAGGAGCCTGGACCCAAAGTTTGAGGTTAGAGTCGGCATCGGCGTCCGCACGGGTCTTCGACAGCAGGACCTGAAATGTTGCAATCTGGTACTGCAGCGGCATAACGGCGGCGGTCGCCACAGGCAACCGGCCGTTGACGGTTTGGTCGGTGGCCCCCTGTTGGGAGCCCTGCTCCATAAAGAACAGTTGGACGCGAGTGTTCGGCAAGGTCAATGGCGAGTCCACGCCTTCGACAGGGGGCGGCAACGAGGGGATCGGGTACGAGTCCACGTATGTGTCTTGCCAACCGAACAGCGCCCGTGGAATCGGCGCAACGGCTTCGGCCAGGCCGATGCACGCCATGACTGTCACCACCGCGACCAAGACGGCGACCCGCGGTCGCGTACCAGCCACATGCGCGCAGAACTTCGACCAGCCCAATGGCTCTGCTGGCGGGGGAACCGAATTGTTGGTCTTGGGTTCGACGAGGTCGGGGACCTCTGCGGCGACATCTGTGGGCGCCCCCGTCGTCTGGCGCTGACGCGCGAAGCGGTAAGGCTTCAGTGTGGGGTAGACGCCGGTGGGTTCGGCATAGCGCTCAAGCATCTGGACAAGGACCGGCAACGAGCTGTCCCACCACTCGTCGGCCGGCTGCCCGGCCTCCAGGTTGTCGACGCTGCGCTGCAGGAGCTTTCGAAGGCTGTCACCGGCGGCAAGGCTCTGGACTTGGCTCGGCCGAGGCGTCAACTGGCTCAGTCCAATGTCCTCCGCGAGTTTTCCGGCGGCAAGAACCAACAGCCCGTACTGGCTGAAAACTCCGTCTCTGACTGGAGTGGAATCGGGATGCTGCTTGAAGATGCGTCCGGTGTCCTCACCGGAACCAGTGACGCCGGCATTCTCGATCAAAGCGAGCGCGGCAGCGGCGGCCAGCGCTGTGTCCGACCTGCCGGGCGCGATACGGTCCGCCTCTACGACGGCGACCCTCATCGCCAACTTGAGCTGACCTCGCCGCACACCGCCCTGCACCCCCTGCGGGCCATCCACAGCGAACTCTTCAATGCACGACAGAGCCAGTTCCGTAAGCTTTTCAGTCTGGCCTTGATCTGCGTCCGCAACGCCCCCCACCTGCGACATCGTAGAGGCACAAGAGCCCGCAAGCCCCACTTGGGGCCCACTGCTGTAACGGGCACTCAGATCGGAGCGACCAACATCGTGGACGACAACGATTTCCCACCTACCAAACAGAGAGAAAAGTCGTGACCTCCAGCAACCGTCGGCGATTTGCCCGGCCCTTCGCACTGGCCTTGATCGCAGCTGGAGCTACCGTCGTTGTCGCGCCACCCGCCGCCGCTACACCCAACGCTGGAGACACTGTCAACTTCAGCAGCGCCTGTGGCGACCAGTACCCTGCTGCAGACGGCTTCTCCATAGGTCAGGCCTACCTGGTGTCTCCTCAGGACGCCTATTCTTGGCGATGCAAGCAAGTCGCGGCCTCGGGCGGGGTCATCGCTGATCTACCGGTCAACCCCAACCTCTTCTGCGCTCCCCTCATCGCTAAGCCCTCCCCCGACGGGTCCGAGCATTGGATTTGCTCCGCGTAGAGGGAGACTGCGGCCCAATGCCGCCGATCACGAGATCTTGGCGCAGTCGCTCTGCAGGTCGACACTTAAGAAAAACCTCATGGCTCGTAGCATCGCGCAGCGTCGGGACGCTGGTCGCCGACGGTAGGCCCGACTCGCCCATTTGGACCTTCTGTGCGTGGTAGTCGTTGTTCGTTGAGGGGCACGGCCGCCGTTAGTTAGGCCTGCGCGCTGACGAAGCGAATTCGGATCGGTTGATCCCATTCCCATTGGATGTCCGCGCATTCCGCTGCTCACACGTCCGGATCAAGAGAGAGCGATACCGTTCCGACCTACCAACGCTCCCCGACGTAGCTCGGAATCCTCTCCGGCGAACCCCTGCAGAATGATGACGCCAAACGGATTACAAAGAGTATCAAAGCCCGGAGGATACCTTTCACCCATGACCGCGCAAGATCGTGGCAGCGCACGCCTGGCCAAACTGTTGGCTGACCCGCAACGCGCAGCTCGCGTAGCCGCCATCCGCGAGCAGATGAACCAGCCCGACGCAGATTCTGCCGGTCTCGATGACGATGACAACGACCGTCAGACAGCCGGTGATTGATCCCGCGAACGGTAGTCACGCGAAGGGCTCCGACAGTTGCGTAGCGCAGTCAAACCAGTCCGACCCACAAACCATGTCTGTCGACGATCTGCGCCGCGCCGCCGCCGCTGCCAACCAGGTCAACCATCCCGACTTTTAGACGCCGCGTGGCGGCGGCGCTAGCAGCGCTGATGCTCGAAATCGGCAGTGCCGCAATGACTGCCGATATACGGCACGGCCTATTTTGTGTAGTCCCACGCCAGTGCCAGGTCTTAGACTTGTAGCCATGTACCCGAGCTCAGGGCCACCCGGAGCGGGGCCCCCGCAACTGACGCCTCCTCGCCGCCGAAGTGGCCGAGGACTGACGCTCGGGCTGGCGTTGGTGGCGGTGTTCATGTCCACCGCCGCTCTCGTGGTCGCTCTGATCGGATTGGTCCCCGAACCCGATCGAGTGAATCGGGTCGAGACAGCACCGCAAGCAACGACAGCTGCTGCCGATTCGGGTGACCAAGCACTGTGCAAAGCGATAGAACCGCTCATCAAAGAAGGCACTTCGGAGACGAATTCATTCGTAGCCTTGGGCAAGCCTGGTTCAGTCGAACGCGACGCCGGGATCCCGGAATTCGTTGAAATGACTCACGACTGGGCTTCTCGCGCACAGGAAGTGCTTGACGCGCATGCCGATTCACCGCGGTATTTGACTCGCACGTTGCAACGTCACATCGACGATATGAAGCTCTTCGTCGATGGACTGCGGCCTGGGCCCGCAGCGGACCCTGATCGAGCGGTTTGGACGGACGCCATTGCCTCCCTCAACGGGCCGTATGCAGTCTGTTCAGCGGTGGGGGTTGAGCTATGGCAGCGGTAGGGACGGCTGCGGCAATGCCGTCTCGGCCGTATTCACCGCGCATTGTCGGACCGGTCTGGCCTCAGACCTCACCGGAGCAATGGTTGGAGACCGCTGAGGCTCTCAATCAGAAGAGCATCGACCTGCTGACGAACGCTGCCACCATTCGACGTGCCGCCGACGAGCTCGGCGCGTCTAACTTAGGACAGATGATCGAGGCGATGTGCGAGCGTTCCTACCGCACCGCCCAAACGATCATCAATCAATCCGACATGTACGCCGACAGCTCGAAAGCGGTGAAAGAGACCGGTGAACTGATCTGGCACGCCTGCGGGCGACTCGACGAGATTGACCGTAAGGCCCACGACGAGATCGACCGACTGAAGCGCCAGTTCGCGGCAGCAGCCTCCTCCCCATTAGGCGCTGGCGCCGCGGCGGCGGCACTCTACTCCGCGATCGACGCCGTCGTAAGCGAAGCAGAAGCCGAAGCTCTAGCAGCAGCTACGGATACGACCGCAGCGATCACTGAGCAGGCAGCAAGCATCGGCGGCGGCAATTCAGGCGGATTGACGGGGAGCAGCGGAGACGCGGCACCAATGGACACAAAGGAACAAGGCGGCCCCGGTGGTGGCAGAGCTATGGCGGACGGTATGCCTTTCGAGCGTCTGCCCAGTACTCGACCCACCAACTACGGGGCGGATGACAATCAGTCCTTGAACTACGGGACCAATGAGGGAGAGACAGCAACATCAGATCGGTCGGGATTTGATGGCCCGGAATCCTCTGTGAGTGAGGGTGATCGGCATTCCGATGGGACAGCGAACAATCAGCCCGCGCCAGCTGCAGACGGCGACATTAATGAAGCGGGGAACCTGCCCGGCAGTCCGATTACTCCCACTGCGAGTGAGGAGCGTCTGGGAATTGACGGTCCGCTCGCGGTGATGCCTCCCGCCGCGGTGACACCGGCTGGCGGTGGTGGGGTGTCGTCTGGGGGCAGCGGCGTTGGCGGCGGTCTGAAGATGCCGGGGGCGCGCGGCTTCTCGGGCGATAGCTCTGTCTCTTCTGTGAGTAATGCTGGTGGCCTGAATTCTCCTGCGGAGCTGGAGTTGTCGCCGACTACTTCGACGGGTGGTGGCCTGTCAATGGCCGCGGCGAGTGCTGGGACGCCGACGCCTAGTTCTGATTTTTCGCGGGGGTTTAACGCGGGCCTGGCGGGTGGTGGTTCAGTGTTGCCGCCGCCTGTGACCCCGCCGCCCGCGCAACCGGCGAACTCTACGGCTGGTGCGTATGGGTCTGCGAGTGCTGGGGGTACGCCCTCAGTGCCGGCTGCTGGTGGTCCGGTGGCGCACAGCGTCCCGCCAGCGGCTGCGGGCACAGCGCCGTCAGCTGGAACGCTGGGGACACCGATGGTGGCGCCAATGCCAGCGCCCGGGGGTCCGTTGCCGCCGTTTAATTCCGATATCGCGCCGCGCCAGGTGTCTGCAGCCGCCGCGGCTGCGTCGGCCCCGCCTGGTGCACCGGCAGCCCCACCGTCGCCGGCTGCGGGTGGGCCGGGAACACCGCTGCCTCCTGGAGTGGTGGCGTCGGGAGGTGCCGCGGCGGCTACGGGTGCGGTGGCGGGAACGAAATCGGCTGCGCCTGATCCATTACTGGCCGACGCGTTGGCGTTGGTGGAGGAACTGATGAAGGCTTCTCGTCAGTACGGCACCATCGACTGGTGTGTGGGGGTGTTCAAGACACCTGCGAAAACGCTCACCGTGGTGACCTCCGGCGAGGGTGCGGGATTCATCCCGGCGGGGGTGCATCTGCCCAAAGGGGTGGAGTTGCTGTTCTCAGATTCTGGTTTAGACAACGCTTTTCGGCGTCGCTGGTTCGGCTGGATCAATCCGGCGCAGACCATGGTGGCCTACGCCCAATCGGTGACCGCGCTGAATCCCAACATTGAGCTGTGGGCGATCGCGGTATCGACGGGTTTCGGCGGATCAGCACAGCCAGCCCGGGCCGCCGGGGTGCCGCACTATGCCGACTGCCACATGCCCACCGATAGCCCCCTGGGTGGGGGCGTCGTGCAACCGCCGTTGGATGAGACCCGGCTACACCGCTTAGAGGCCCTCAATCCGGCCGCCTACGCACAGCTGAACACCGCAACCCCGGTCGACGTGCGGGAATCACTGACCATCACCAGACAGACTGCGCACGTCACGTTCACCCAAGCCAGTGAACTTCTGACACTGCCGATACCGCCGCTGCTGCGCGAAATCGCCACTCACCTCGACCGAGGCAGCGCCATCACCGAATCGCTGTGGGACGAACTCGCTAGTGCCGTGCTACCAATGGCGATCACCGACAGCTCGGGGCAGCGCCCCGGCCGCCTCGGCACCGACACTGAGGCGTCGTCGTACGCGCGAGTGCACCACAATCTGGCGCGGCTCGCCGAGCTGCTGCTGTTATGGCGCCACGGCATCCCAGATCACCGCGAGGTCGTGTATCTGGCCCATCACATCGCCGCCGAGCGCGAACTTTGGGCTGGCCACGAGAATGGCGGTGCTCGGTGAGTGCAGACGGGTCAGTCAACCAGTGGAATCCGCTAGAGGTGGCCGCTGAGGCGACAATCGCTGCCGCCACAGCCGCGTTGGTGTGGGAAGGCCGAGACAGCTACGGGGTGCTGGAACGGGTAGCCGGGGCCACAGCGAGAGGCATCGCAACAGCTCGGATTACCGCCGAAGTGATGGCTGACGTCACCACCTCAGTCCAGTTCACTGCGGCCACCGAAGATGCGCGCGGCGGTGCTGTAGCTGGGCTTCCGGGGTGGCTGGCGCCGCGGTGGGCGGCGTCCGTGCGTGCCGCGCTAGGCGAACTTGAAGCCGGGCGGCCCGGCGACATCATGATGAAAGCCCGGACATGGCCGGCACTGCGCAGCGTCGCGGTGTGGACCCAAGACGGACCGCTGCAGACATGGCAGACAGCTCTGATCGTGGACGAAGCGCGGATTGCTCTGGCTCACCGCGTAGGCGTCTGGGCATAAACGGCTGAAGGTTAGAGTTCGAGGCCACCGACGTCGCGCCCGCGGGAGCGTGACCGTCCGGTGCTGCGCTCCACTCCGGCGCGGAAACGTTCGTAGGCCTGGTGGAGGCTCTGTTGGGCGCGGGTGTGTTCGCGCCAGGCGGCTCGCCAGGTGCCGCGGCGTTGCTCGTGGCGGTCGAGGACCTCGCCGACTATGTCAGGAAGGTGTTCGCGGGCGGTGTGTTCGGCTTCGGCATGCATCGTGCGGGGACGATCGTCGTTGGCCAGAATCATCTGAAGAGCTTGCGCGGCAGCGTGTTTGGTGCCGCGCCTCGCCACATGCATACCGATGTGGGGGCCGCTGTGTTCGTGGTCGGCTTCGCCGTCGAATCGGGTGTAGAGGTAGGCGTGGTTGGCCTCGCGGCCGCGGCTGAGCCCGACGTAGGCCTGGGTGCGGGAAGCGTTGTCGCCGAGCACGGTGTGGGCGGTGTCGACGGTGACGCCCTGGGCGGCATGCACGGTTACGGCGTATCCGAGGTGGACGTACTGGCGCAGGTAATCGCCGTCGAACAGAACGCGGGCTTTGTCCGTGAGCCGTTCAGCAGCGATCCGGTTGGTCTTTTCGTCGACGCCGGCCACCCGCCACCGGTTGCCATTGCGCACCTGATCCACCGCCTGGCCCTCACGGTGGTGGGGGCCGGGGTGCACGGTGAGGGTGGCGTCGTTGTCGCGGCTGACGATGATGTCGCCGACCCGCACCGTCTGGTCGCGAGCCACCTGCGCAGCGGGCCCCTCGGTGGTGAGGGTGTCGTGGAGGCGCTGGTTGAGGGCATCAGCGATGTCCCGGGTATCGCAGACCAGCAGGGTCTTCTTTCCGGCGGCGCGGTCATCGAGGTAGGCCCTCATCGCGTCGGCGGCCATGCTGACCTGATCGCCGGTGTGCAGACGGTCGTGACTGCGGTACCAGCCGACCGCTCGGCGTAACCGGTTGCCGCGCCCGTTGCGGATCGCTAGCGAGGCGTCGCGCTCGGCCGGATCGCGCATGCGCCACACCTGCGACAGACGCTGGGTCCAGGGCAGCTCGGTGCACAGTTGGTCGAACATGCCGCCGCGGGCCTTGACCGGGGCAAGCTGGTAGGGGTCACCGACGAGCACAGCCTTCACCCTGGCGGCGGTGGTGGTCTCCAGCAGCTGCCGCAGCTTGGGGGTGGCCACCATGGACGCTTCATCGACGACGACCACGGTGCGGTGATCGAGTTGCAGGGCGCCGGTGTCGAGCTGGTGCAGCGCTTTGTCGAGGGTCATCCCGTGGTCGCCGGCGCCGTCAGCCAGCGCTTGATCGACCGCCGTCCCGGTCGGAGCAAGGACCAGCACCTCTTTGTGGACTCGGTGGGCGGCGGCGCGCAGGGCTTGCAGGGAGTGGGTTTTCCCGGCACCCGCGGGTGCAGACAATGGATTGACCAACCACGGCGACATGCCGATCGCGGTCACCGCGCGCGCCTGATCCGGTGACAGCGCGGTCAGGTCGCTCGAGCGCACACCGAGGCGCGCACGCGCATCGGTGGCACCGGCGGCCTCCAGGACGCGCATCTCCTCTTTGAGGATCGCGGTGAGGGTGTATTTCTCGTGTCCTTCGCGCTCATGTGCGGCGCGCGGTGCGCTCACCCGCAGACCAACGCGCGCGGCGAGGTCCTCGATGCGCGCCCGCACATCCCGCCCCTCACCAGGGGATTCGTCGTAAGGCATGACCGCACCGATCAGCTCAACGACATCGGCGCGGGTGAACGCGGCCTTATCGATGCGCGCTAGCGCGGTAGCAATGCGCGCCCGCGGGAGGATGTGCGCTTGTGCGCGCCGATGGGCGCGCGCGGCGAAGTGCGCATCGCGGTCCAAGTCCAGACCGCGCGCATCAGCGCGCCACGTCGCTTTGAGTTCTTCCCAGGCGAGCTGCTCGGGCTTGGAGGGCCGCGTCGCTTTCTGCGCAGTTGCCAACTGCGCCGCGGTGGGTTCACCGTCGACGACGACAAGGTTGTCTTTGGCCCATTCCCGCAGTCGGGTCGACCGCTGCGACCACGCCTTGATGCTGGCCGGAGTGACGCCAGCGATCTCGGCCATGCCGGAATGCTCATCCACCGGCGCCCATTCGAAGCCGCGCTCGGCGTGCAGCACGTGACGCAGGGTGGCTTGATAGATGATCCCGGCGGCCTTGGCTTCGTGATACAGCGACTTGGAGTCGATCGACACCAACCGGCCATCAGCACGGGCCTGGCGATTCGGCAGGATGACGTGGGTGTGCAGGTGCGGGTCCCCGCACCGGCTCGTCTCATGCTGATAGGCGATCGCCACCAGCCCGGGCAGCCGCTGCAAATCCTTCATCCCCGTCACCCGGTTATGCACGCGGGTGTACCCGGCGTGCTCATGCAGGTAAGTCATCGCCGCTTCGACCGCTGTGACGTGGGCGTTCTGCATCACCTTCTCTGACACGTCGTCGGTCAGCGACCGCAGCAGCGACACACTCTTGGGCGCGGCGAACGTCAAGTCGAAACCGTGCACCCCGCCGGTCCCGAACGCCCGCCCCGCCTCCCCACTCGGCGTGACTCCGTCATCGAGCCAGCGCGCCGCAACCTCGGTGTCAGCAAACCCGCCGTCGAGGGCGGCCCCGTCCAAGCCGGTGGCCTCACCGACGACGTTCTTGTCCCCGACCACGACCCAGGTCGGGACGCGGGTGTCACCTTCGGAGTAGTACTCACCCAGACCGCCGCCGGCGGCTTGGCGGTCCATCGAGGCCTGGCGGGCCTGATTCGCGGTGTCGTTGTAGTAGCCGATGCTCCAGCGCGACAACCGCGAGATCGTCAGCACGGTCGCACCGCCATTAGGCCACCTCACCAAGCCGGACAGGCCGCCGCCAGGCGGCCGGGGTTCGGGCGCGCCAGCGCCCGAAGCCGAGTATTGCATACCTTGTGCCAATGTGCCGGTCTGTATTTGATTGGGAGCCAATGGGTTTGATGGTCAGCTTGGAAGCGATGGTAGTGGGCTATGGGCCATGAAGGGTTCGGATTCGGTAGGAGTGTTTGTAGTTGGCGTTGAGGAGTATTAATTGGGTTGCGGGACCTGGAGGCCTGTTGTTGAGGGAGGTGACGAACCGGGAGCCGACATATTGCGGGCAGCTAGGACGAGCTGTCTCAGCGTCGCCGGCACGACCGCGTCGACGCACAAATTATGGGGTGGTGGAGCATGGCTACGGTTGACCCTGCTGCGCCGTCAATACGGGCGGTGCCAACCATCGTCGTAGTCAGACGCGAGCTAGTCTCTGACGGAGTGCCGCGGGAAGCTGAACGCTAGCTAACACGTCAAAGGACAAGCTGCCGCATTTTGCGAACCATGGCGGCGACACGCATGCATCATTCAACACTTGGATCGCGTTCCGATCTATCGTCGCGGTCGTGAATATTCCGCCGCTAATCCATGAGCTGTGCGACCAATGCGCGGCCGCGCTTGCAAATGGCCATCCAGGCCAGACGTTCAGCGTCACCTACGCGGGGAAACAGATTGCCCACCTCCAGGTCACCGGCCAGCGTCAACCCCGCAATGTGCCGCCTCCGCGCCACCCGGTGTCGCCAGAGTCAAGGTCGTCTAGCCGGGAACAATTTGACGGCATAGCTAAGCTCCGTGAGCGCCGAAACAGCGTATAAATCGAAATCGCCGCTCAATCGCGCTGGGTTTAGCGGAGGCGCTGATGGGCCCCATTTCGCTTTGAGCTAATTGCGGAGGCAGGCCAAGTGAAATTGCTGCACCGAGCGTCTGCTTGCTCACGGTAGCCTCGGATGAGCCATCGCAGCCGCCACGAGGGAGGGGTCGTGCCGAATACCGTTCGCGTGGTTCCGGAGGATCTGCATCTGTCCGCTGCGACCGTGGACATGCATGCAGACACTGTCCGGGTGAAGCACGCAAGCGCTGATGGCCGGATCGAGGGCGCGCAGCGTGGACTCCCGGCGAGCTCGGCGGCGGTGTTGATCAGCACCGTCGCGAAATGGCAGGCCGATAGCACTCCAGATCAGCGCACGTCCGGATCCAACCCAGCCACCATCGCTGATCGCCTCCTCGCCCTGTTTCCCCGAGAGTCGGCGTGACAGCGCAAGTCGCAAGGTTCCGGTGATTCGCCAATCCGCTTGACCGACACGGCCTTCGTGATCGATGACCGGTTACTTAAGCCATCCTCGCTATTGCTCCGCCGTTAGCCGAGTACGCAGCGCGCCTCGCGAGGGTTGCGAGGGAGATACCGGGCGGTCGTCTTGACCCTCGATATTCCCGTCGACGTGGCAGATGCTGATTCTCACTGCGGGTTTGGGGGTCGTTTGATCAGGCAGATTCCAGTGAACGTCGTGGCGATATTGCTGACTGTGAATCGGGAGTCATTGGCTGTCCACGTCACGGACACCTCGTTTCTTTTCAGCTGCGCTTCCTATGCCCGCCGCGGCGCAAGAAGCTTCTACTTCGCGCCTATGTCTGCAACCTACGAAGTGGCGGTCGGATCAAGTCCACCACCACAGCCACCTTCGCGTTGCGATACCTCGGGCGTTGATCTTGATCTGAGGTTAAGTCAATGGAATTAGCACCTATCGTTGAAGAAAGGGCAGCACTTCACGTAGTCAGATCACGATCCGAGGGCGAAGAGGCGCCGTTCGATCACGTCGGGTTCTGTGGCGAATTCGTAGGCCCAGTCCTTGGCCAGGTCCAAGTAGCGACTGTAGTGCTCGCCTAACGCTTCCCACGGGTGGCCGGTGACCTTGATCAGTCCGGCAATGACGTTGTCGTCCATGATCAAAGGCTGCGAGAGATAAGGTTTCGCGTCGTATCCAGCGAAATACATCAACTTGGTGAAGTACGACGGGCCGAGCCCTCTGACCCACAGTCGCTGGTGTCTACTCAACGCTTTGTACGCACTGATCGGCCCCTCACCGCGTGTAATTTCGATTGCCTGGGTCAGGCGCCCCGCAACATTGGCATCCGCGAACGGCTTCGCCGCACGTGTCGTCGACTGCCCTGGTGGCGCACCCCAGAATGTGATCGCTGCGTGCAACTGCGTGGCCGACCACGGATCGTCGAGTTCGGTTATCACGCGCCGCGCAATCGCGAATACGACGGCGCGGTCGATACGAATCCGACCGTCGTCATTTGCCGGAAGACGATCGAGTTCCGGCGGCCACATCCGTTCATCGGGTAGCACTCCCCGGCAGTACTCCGGGTTACGCAGAAATCCTTGGGCAAGAACGTAGTCGTCTCGCGACGGCGCTGCCTGGCCGTCAAACAGATCGGGGACCTGGCCGATCGTCATTGCACCTCCGCTCAGATAGTGACTCCGGTGCGTCGATTTCACATGAGGAGGCGTCCTTCGGAGTTGTACCGAGCAGCAACTCCTCCGTACGCGTATACAACGAGCTGATTATCATCGACGACTTCGAACGAGTCGAAGGGAGTCGAGTAGTTGACGAGCGTAACTGGGCCGTAAGGATGCTCCTGGATTCGGAAGCAGCGCATTCCGCTGTCGTACTCCACCTGCATGATCGGCCCCTTCCGCTACTGAACGACCGAACCCTAGCAATGGTCTCGGACATGGTCAGCGACCGTCGACAGAACAGCGCGATCCAACGGTTTGTATCTAGCTCGTCGGCCGAGCGCCGGTCGTGGGCCTCGACCACCGCGTCGTAAAGCCGATTGTGCACCGGCAGCCACGTCGTTCGGAGACCGGTGATCGGCTGATGGTTCTGACTCAACCCTGTCACGATCCAGTATCGCCCTGCTGCGGCTAATCGTGGTGTAGCCAGGCATCGCGGACACGTGCGTCGGTCGGACGGTGGTTACGCCTGACGTTGATGGCGTAGCCAGCTGGTTGCGCGCTGAGCACCCCACGCATTGGCATCGTCGTCGCGGAACTCGTGGGCGCTCATTGCCTCGTCGTCCGCCAGGCCGCCACACGGGCAATGCACCTCCAACGTTGTCGCATCACATCAAGTCCCTGTTCAACGCCCAAAATCCACACACCTCTTGCACTCTGGGCCGGAAGATCGCCAATCAACTTAAAGTTGACGCACGCGGGTGGCGCTTGGGGCGAGAGCCGCCAAGCCGCCATTGAACCATTTCCCGTTTGTGCTGATGAGCGATTTCGGCCCAGATCGTGGTAACTTGCCGTTGACATTGACAACTGTGAGTTGACCGTCTGGAGGCCTTCAGTTGAGCGTTCCAGGTTCGGCGCACCTCGTTCTCGCCGCGGGCGTGGTCCATCTTGATGAACCGTCCGCGGTCTTTGAAGCGATGCTGTCGGGGTGGCGACGCCAGCAGAAGTCCCGGCTGCTTGCCGAGGCCACGATCGAATCGCGATTGGCGTTCGTGCGACGGTTCGCTGCGTTCGCCGAGACGCATCCGTGGGATTGGACGGCCGGCGATGTCGAGGACTTCACGGCGGCTCTGATGTCGGGAAACAACCGCAAGGCGCCCTCGACAATTCGCGGCTACCACATGACGCTGCGGTTGTTTTGTGACTACCTACTCGATGGCCGTTATGGCTGGATCTCGCAGTGCGAGCAGCGGTTCGAAAGGATCCCGTCGCAGGTCTGCCATGACTTCAACACCGCGGCGCATCTGGTCGAATACGAGGGCAAGCCCGCCCGCCGGCCGTTCACCTACGACGAGGTGGAAACGTTGTTCGCGTTCCTTGCCGATCGAGTGGACATCATTGCGCGTTCGGGTCGCAAAGGCGCGTTGGCGGCGTTGCGCGACGCGCAGATGATCAAGACGGCCTACGCCTTCGGGTTACGCCGTCGAGAGCTGTGCTACCTCGACGTGGCCGACCTGCGTCCCAACCCGCGGATGCCGGCGTGGGGAACGTTCGGCGCCGTCCACGTCCGGTATGCCAAGTCCAGCCGCGGCAGCGCCCCTCGGCGTCGCACGGTGCTGGCCGTTCCCGAGTTCGACTGGGTGATCGACGGACTGCGCCAATGGGTCGATCAAGCCCGGCCGCTTCTGAGTCCCGGCAGCCGTCAAGAGTTGTGGCTGACTGAGCGTCGGCAGCGGGTGGCGACCAAGCAAATGGACAAGCGATTCGCCTACTTGCGGGCGCAGGCCGGTCTGCCTCAAGACCTCACCCTGCACTGCCTGCGGCACTCCTATGTGACCCACCTGATCGAGTTCGGTTACCCGGAACGGTTCGTTACCGAGCAGGTCGGACATTCTTACGCCTCGACCACCGCGATTTACACCTCGGTGTCCAACGACTTCAAGACCAAAACGTTGCAGGCGGCGCTGCGCCGCGTCTACGGATCCGCGACGACTGAAGGGAGCCAGGATGAGCACTAGAACCGTCCTCCGGTGGAACCTGCGCCGCCTGATGGCCGAGAACGGCATGTTCGCCACCACCGACCTCGTCGCACCGCTGCACGAACGTGGCGTGGAGATCTCCCGACAGATGGTTCACCGGATCGCTACCAAGCCTCCACAGCGCATCAATCTCGACCTGCTGGCGGCGCTGTGCGACATCCTGGCGTGCACCCCCAACGATCTGTTCGAGCTCGCCCAAGAACAGATCCGCGAGGCACCCGCAGTCAACGACAGCGGGTCCGGGATCGGCGACCTGCGGCCGATCCGCGCCAGGATCCGCCGCCCCGGCGACAACGAGTGAATCGACGAGCCTGCTGGGAGTGCGCAAGCACCAACTACCTGACCCGGCTGACGCATGGGTGTCGCATTTGTGTCGGCTGCCGTCGCAGGCGGCACTACCACCCCGAAACCTGTCCGGGCTGCCATGTCGTGCGGCCGCTGGCATGGCGACGCGGCGAGACGGTGGTGTGCGCGTCATGTGCCGGTGTCGAGTCGATCTTCGGGTGCCGCGAATGCGGGCGCGAAGACCATCCCTACGGGCACAATCGGTGCGCGCGATGCTTCCTGCGTGAACGCCTCAGCGACTTGCTCGCCGACCCGACGACCGGCCAGATTCACCGCCAATTGCGGCCGGTCTTCGACGAGCTGGTGAACTCCGAACGCCCACAAACAGGGCTGTGGTGGCTGCGCAAGAAACCTGGCATCGGCCCCCAACTTCTCGGGCAGATGGCTTGCGGCGCGGTCGACATCAGCCACGACACCTTCCGCACCCTGCCCTCGGATCGTGCCCACGACTACCTTCGCAGTCTTCTCGTCGCGGTCGGTGTCCTGGAACCGTTCGACATCCGCATCGAACGGATGCTGCCCTGGATCGAAGACATCGTCGCCGAACTGCCCGCCGAGGACGCCGCCTTGATTCGCCGATTCGCGCACTGGCAGGTGCTGCGAGGAATGCGCAAGGCCGCCCGTGAAGACCGGTTGACCAAGTCGATGGCCGATGCGTGTCGACGGCGCATCCGCGTCGCGATCGAGTTCGTGGGCTTCCTCGCCCGCCATGACGCCAGTGCGGCGACCGCGACCCAGGATCTGTTGGAGCGCTACCAAGAACACGTCGGCAGGATGCTGAACCATGAGTACGCCTTCATCGTCTGGCTACGCCAATCCCGCACCAACACCAAACTCCGAGTCCCCGACGTCCCGCAGTCACCGCCCTCAGTAACCGTCTCCGATACGCAGCGGTGGGCGGCCGTAGAGCGTCTGCTGCACGACACGACCGTGCGCCGTTATACACGAATTGCGGGCCTGCTCACATTGCTGTTCGCACAGCCGCTTTCACGCATCGTCGCCATGCGCACCAGTCAGGTCGCGATCACCGACGACCGGGCCGTGCACGTCACCTTCAGCAAGATTCCAGTCCAGATGCCGCCGCTCCTCGACGACCTCATCCGTGAGCACCTCGAGCACCGCGGCAAAAGCCTCTACGCCTCACGCGGAACCGGCTGGCTGTTCCGCGGCGGCAACCCTGCAGCGCACCTCGCCACCGAGAACATCCGCTCCCAGCTCGTCGCCATCGGGATCAAGCCCTACGAGAACCGCAAAGCGACCCTCTTCCACCTCTCCGGCGACATGCCCGCACCAGTCCTGGCCGAACTGCTCGGGCTCACCGACAAAAACGCCGCCGACTGGGCCAGACTTGCTGCCCGCGACTGGACCGCCTACATCGCCGAAAGAGCCCGCTGACCGTATCGCTGTGCCTCAGATGGATTTCGCGGCGGCGGTTCCAGCGCTTGAGTTCTCGCGAGTGATTGTTCACTGCGTGGCGTCGACGCTGTCGAGCCTGCACTTCTCCACCCAAGTCGCCAGAAGGCTTAAAGCGGCGAGCCTCTCGGCGGCCTCCTGCGCCGATAGCTGCGTCCGGTCGTGGGTGGTTGGGTTTCGGATCGCAGCATGGACGCCCGTCGAGAAACTCAACAAGCCGCGGTTCATCGATATGACGGTCTGGTCTTGATTACCTCCGAGCCAGCGCAATCGCGGAGCACCAGCCTTGGGTGGACTCTGCGAGAAGGCCTGCGTGAAAACGTCCTTGTCGTCGAGGTCAGTCCTTCCGGTGAGCTGGCGGACGTGGTCGATGACAGCGCCCACGGCGGATGACACCGCTTCGCGGTACAACTCGATGCGCCATTGGCCTCGAGCCGCGCCCCAGACCAAAGGGTGCATATCCTCGATGCTGATGTCGCCGGTGACATCGACACGGTCGACCATCGATTCAAGGATGCCGATGGTGTGTTCGGACGCGGCGAGGATGTCGTCCGGCTGTACGAGCGAGTGCGGCTGGGTGACAGTTATCCACATCTCGAACGGGTTAACCGGACCGCCGAATCCCGGGCGGGATATCCGCACACCGGTGATGTCGGGAAGATGCGCAATACGGCCAGCTGTCCGTGAGCAGCGGCCCTTCGCCGCCACCCATTCGTCGTCTGACACATCAGATCTCGGTGTCACGGCGGGCAGACTGGCGTAGCCGGCAAGTACCTCGTCAGGCAGGTCGGGACCAGCCATCGCCCGAAGCCCAGCGGTGAACTGACACAGCTCGAGCAGGGCGCTGAACGCCCGCTCAAAGTCGCGCACCTGTTCCGCTGCTCGCCGCAGGAACCGTGGATTCAACTTCAGATCGTCATTGTCACCCATGTACGCAGCTCAGGGCCCAGTCGCATACGGCGCGTTCGCCCGCACGTTCTCGGCGGCGCGCTCCGCGTTGTAAGAGCTGGCGAACGACTCACCTGAGGCGGCAACTTTGTCACTCGACCGCCATGCGCGCCACCGCCAGCTTCCGCCGACGTCCTGGAATGTCTCATACCGTGCTGCGGACCCGCCGGACTTGAAGGCATTTGCCGCTCTGGTGGCGTTGGCTTGCGATTCGAAGCCTTCGCCTGCCCAGGCGACCATCTCATGGTTGTCGCCGTACAAGGCCCACGTGGGATAGCGGTTGGCGTCACCAGTGACCGTGACCTTGAAGTACATCGGATCCTCCTGCCTGTTGACCACAGGTACGCAGTCAGCTCGCAACAGTCTTATCAAGAGACACCGACAGCCAGCGCTTGCGACGCAGCGAACAAACTCGCCCTCGAACAGACCTCTGATTTGGGCATTCACCCCACTCGGAATTCGACCCCTCTGCCAATAAGCACGATCACTTAACGACGGACGATATCCGGATAAAGATCCGCGGCGCAGACACCCCGCGTCCCAAGGATTGCGAGACCGCGGATGCGAGGGGTTGCCCGCGAGACACCTCACGGACGTAGGGGGAAGAGTTCTCAACGCGGGAAACGGCGGTCCGAACACTGAGGTGGTGCACTCACTTTGCCGGCACGAATCGTCACGCGGATGCCCATGGAATCTGCGCGCACGGCCTCGCCGATGATGGCGACGAACGGTCCTTCGATGCCATCGCCGACGCGATTTGCGAGAAGGCGAAAAGGGCCCGAAGACCAGCCGGCTGGACGCTGTGATTTCGTTGTGCCTAGCGAGCTAAGCGCGCGGGGCGGCCCGTCTTCTTGGTGGCGATCTTCGACTCTTTGGCGTCGCTATCGGTCTTGCGGTGGGCGGCGAGGAAGTCATCGACGATGTTCGCGCAGTCATTGTGAGTGATGGTGCGAAGCCCGGTCATTCGGGCGAAGGCGAGTGGTCCGACGAGTTGGCAGAGCGCCAGTTCCCGGTCGAAGTCGTCGAGTTCGGCTTGTGCTCTCGGGCTGGTGAGTATGGCGTCAAATGGTTGACGGTACTGGTCAACGACTCGGGCCCGTAGCGCCCCGGATGTGTGGCGCTCATCCGCTTCGTTAGTGGAGCCGGTGGGCCCCAATGAGAGCCACGCGAGTGTCGTGACATGCAGCGGTGCGTCGTTGAAGAGTGCGGCTTGGCGGCTGAGCAATTCGATCAGCTGCTCACGGAGGGGTCCGCTGGTCGGTGCCGGAGTGGCCACTTGTGGAAGTAGGCGTTCGAACGTGGCTGCGAGCAGATGCGACGAACTGTGGAAGTGGCGGTACAGCGTGGTTCGGGCCACTTTGGATGCTTTGGTGACGGCATCGATAGTGACCGCTTCCACCCCACCGGTGCTCAGTAGCGTTGCCGCAGCATCCAGCAGCCGGGTGCGTGACCGGATGCGCCGCGGGTCCACGTCGTCGTCAGGGACTGGCGCTGACTGACTGTTGCTCACTCATTCACCTCGGCGGTCGATCTTTCACGCGATGCTGTCACAGCAGTCTAGCAGTGTGGTACTAACGGTAGCGCAGCGAAACCGATCGTATTGGAGGGTGATGGTGCCCAAAAGCGTGTTGCCGCCGGAGCGGCTGCCCTCGCACACCACGACCTGCATGGGTTGCGGCCCGGACAACCCCCACGGACTGCGGCTAGTGGTGCACCGCAGCGGCGACGCGGTGTACACCGATGTGACGTTCGACGAGCGGCATATCGGGGCCCCGGGCCTGGCTCACGGCGGGGCAGTGGCCGCCGCATGTGATGACGTCCTGGGCTTCACGTTGTGGATCGCCGGCACCCCAGCGGTCACCCGCACCCTGACGGTCGAATATTTGCGGCCGGTGCCGCTGCATCAGACCCACCGGATTACTGCCCACATCGTCTCTCGTGAAGGGCGGGCGCTGCATGTCACGGCGACAGGCACGGGTGAGGGTGGGATCGCCCGCTTCACCGCCAGTGCAGTATTCATTGCCGTCAGCCCTGAGCACTTCGCCGCACACGGCGATGTCAGCGCTTTCGGCGATCTTCTGGAGCAGTTCTCGCGCCGCGGCGGTCTGGACCCGGGGCCGTCATGACTTTCCCTCAGGCGCGCAGCCGCGGGAAAACCCTGCCTTCGGAAGCGAACTCGGTCGCTACCGAGAAGCGGGCCGCTAACGCGTCGCGTTCACGCGCCTCCGCACGGCGCCGCGAAACAATTCTGGATGCAGCTTTGGCCGTGGCCGCGGCCGGTGGTTACGAGGCGGTTCAGATGCGGACGGTTGCCGAGCGGGTCGGCATCGCCGTCGGCACGCTTTACCGCTATTTCCCGGCGAAAACCCACTTGCTGGTAGCAGCGCTGACGCGCGAGTTCCGTCGACTCGACTCGGCCGGCGACTGGGCGGGTGGTGAGGGCCCACCGCTGGAACGGCTCGAACGGCTCACCGCACATCTGCATGACCGCTGGCAGCGCGACCCATGGCTGACGACGGCCATGACACGGGCCTTCGCCGTCGCAGACACCCGCGCCGCCGCGGAACTCGACCGCGCGGCCGATGAGATCCAGATCCTGCTGGCCCGCACGCTCAGGGGCGGCGAGCCCACCCCTACCGATCTGCACGTCGCTGGGGTCATCTCCGACATCTGGTTGGCCAACCTCGTGGCCTTCAGCGGCGACCGCGCGACAGCCGCCGACACCCGCGAGCGCATTGACCGAGCCACCAGGCGCGTCGTGACCAGCGCTGCTCGGCCCACCGCCAACCGATAACGATACTACTGGTATCGCAGCGCTACTTAGCGTACTCTTTGGGGATACGGCTCAACGATGCGTCGAAAAGAGACTGCCATGTACACCCAATGGATCGAAAACCTTGTCGTACAACGCCTCTCGCTGCATGGCGGCCTGGTTCTGGATTTCGATGACTACAACGAAATCGTCATCTCCTGCCCCCTGCTATTGACCCTTCCGGCCGTCGGCACCTACCCCATCGAGGCGGTGCGCATTGACCCCCTCAGGATCGCGACCCACGAACGCCCACTGCTGAACCTCGCCGGCGCAGTGTGCACCCAGGCCTGTTCTAGCGACGATGGAGGACTACACCTGAGCTTCTCGCGCGGACATCGCATCGATGTCGATCCCGACACTGAACAGACAGCGTGGGAGCTCTATGGCATGCGCCACGGCTACATGGCCTGCCTACCTCAAGGACGGGTTCGCGTGGTCCGCCATGACCTCCCCGACACCGACGACGCCAACATCGTCAACAGCGCCACGCAATCATCGGCGGGGTCGGCGCGGCAGAGCCACTGATGCGGCCGCGGACGCGGCGACGGGTCGACGTGGGCGGCAATGCGTGGATCAGGTTGAACGTGGACCGGACTGCCCTGGCGACATCGAGGCGGGCGAGCATTCCCCGATGATGCTGTCGAGGTTTTGCTGCACGCGTTCCGCAGCGATGCCGACCGATGGTGAATACAGCATGATGTGGTCGAGGACGCCGTCGTAGCGTCTCAGTTGTTCACGGACTTCGTGTGCCGTCCCGGCGACGCCCATGGTGTCGATCATCTCGTCGGACACCGCGGCGAACATCGCCGGGAAATCGCGCTGGGCGAATGCTTCCCGGATGGTTCGGCCTTCGCTGGCGAATCCGTTCACATCGAGTACCGTCTCGTAGGATTTGACCGAGGAGTAGAACGCAATCTGCTGCGCCAGTTCGCGCCTGGCGACCTCGGCGTCGTCGTGGATGGCGCACATCACCATGGAAATGATTTCCACGTCATTGGGGTCGCGGCCGGTGTGCGCGGCACCCCGGGCGATAGCGGGCCGGACGATCTCCTCGACGTAGGTGGTGGTGAACAGGGGATGTCCGGCCAGGCCGTCGGCCACCCGCCCGGCCGCCTCGCACATCCGGGGCCGGACACCGGCAGTGACGATCGGGATCGGCCGGCTGGGGGGTCCCACGTCGCCGGTCGGGGTGAGATTCATTCTGTAGAAACGGCCCTCGTGATGGATCGGCCCTTCATGCAGGTTCCAGATCCGGCGCAGCAGCATCACGAGTTCTTCCATCCGCAGCGCGGGCGCGGAGGTGTCGGGCACGCCGTGCCAGTCGCTCATCATCCGTTTGGTGCCGTTGCCGATTCCGAGTACCAGCCGTCCGTTGGAGAGTTCGTCGAGATCACGCGCCTCGGTGGCCAGCACCAGGGGGCTTCGGCCGACGCCGTAGAGAATGGAGGAACCGATCCGGCAGTTCTGTGTGCTGTTGGCCATCGCGGCCATGGAGATCGATCCGGACCGGGAGTAGAACTCCGAGGCCCATACGGCGTCGAACCCGGCCGCGTCGGCGGCCTGGGCGGTCTGGGCCAGTGACTTCAAATCCGCGCCGAGAACCGACAGGCCGTAGGTGCTCATGACTGGTCTCCTGTGCGCGGGCGCAGGCCGTCGAACATGACGGCGCTGAGGGTGCTGGCGACCACCGTCTCGTCGAGGTGGTTCTCGGTGACCAGGTACATGAGTGCATTGATGGTGACCGCGCCGAACAGCGCAATGGACGTCGATCGTGCATCGGGCTGGGCGACGAGGGATCCGTCGCGGGCTCCTTCGATGAGCAGAGTTTCAACGGGTTGTTGGTAGGCGGTATTGATCATCTCGGCGATGGCAGGCATGCGGGCCGCTCGTCCCAGTTCGCCGATGAGTGCCCGGCATACCGCTGGCCGCTGCGCCATTGCCCGCAGTTGTGCGCGGATGACAAGTGCGAGGCGTTCGGCACCGGAGCCGTCGGTGTGCACGATCGCGGTCACGGCATCGGAGATGTCCTTGAGGAGGTCTTCGAGCAGGAAGGCAAGGATGTCCTCTTTGCCGGCGAAGTAGTAGTACAGCGTCGCTTTCGGCACACCGGTCACCGCGGCGACGTCTTCGATCTTGGAGTCGTTGAGCCCCTTCTCGGCGAACAAGTCCGCCGCGGCGGGAAGCCGGTCAGAGATCTGACGTGGAATCTTGCGCATTTGCCCCACCTGTCCCGTTCGGCCGGTTTAGACTGCCAGTCTAAACCGTCGTTACTTTGGTGGTAGGAGGTCTTGTGGTCTCGGTGCAGATTCGTTACGACCCGTTCGACGCCTCGATCCTCAACGACCCCTATCCGACGTATCGGTTATTGCGTGACGCGGCTCCGGTGTACCGCGCCGAGGAATCCCATACCTGGGTGTTGAGCCGCCACGCCGATGTCCAGGCCGCAGCACTGGATCACGGCACGTACTCCTCGGTGGACGGCATCTTCCCCACCCCGCCGGGATCGGACTTCATCGGTTCGTTCCTGCCGATGATGATCGTGATGGACCCTCCGCGCCACGACCAGTTGCGTGCCCTGGTCAGCCGGGCGTTCACTCCCCGGCGGGTGGCCGGGCTGCAGGGCGCCATCACACAGATGGCCGCGGAGTTGTTCGAGCGCCTCGACGAGGGTTCCGGATCGGCGGACTTCGTGACCGACTTCGCCGCGATCCTGCCCGCCGCGGTGATCGCCGATCTGCTGGGCGTTCCCGCCACCGATCGTGATCAGTTCCGATTGTGGTCGAGCCAACTGGTCCAGGTCGACGTCAACCACGGACAAACCACCGACGCACTGACCGCCGCCGCCGCGATCTACGCCTACTTCACCGACTTCCTCGCCGACCGCCGCAAGAACCCCCGCGAGGACCTGATGTCGGCGTTGGCCAACGCCACAGTCGACGGGATCGGACTGACCGACGAGGAAGTCCTCGGCTTCTGCGCGCTGCTGCTCGTCGCGGGCTACGAGACCACCACCAATCTGCTGGGGAACTCCGCGGTCGTGCTGGCCCAGCATCGGCAAACCCGCCGACGCCTAGCCGCCGATCGAACACTGTTGGGGCCTGCGGTGGAAGAGTTGCTGCGTTACGACTCACCTGCACAGGGACTTTCACGAACCCTGACCCGCGACGTCACCCTGCACGACACGACGATGCGTCAAGGTGAGAAGGTGCTGCTGTTGTTCGGGTCGGCCAACCGCGACGAGCGTGCCTTCCCCGATCCGGACGTGTTCGACATCGAGCGCACCAGTGAGCACCAGGTCGCCTTCGGTCGCGGCATTCACTTCTGTCTGGGTGCGGCGCTGGCGCGGATGGAGGCCCGCATCGCTCTGGATGCATTGTTGGACCGGGTGCCTGACTGGGAGGTCGATCTTGAATCGGCGCGGCGGCTGCGGTCCGGGCCGATCCGGGGCTACACATCGCTGCCCATCACTTGGACCACACCGGTCTAGCCCGTGCCCCTCTTCGACGACGCGTCGTGTGCTTCACCGCGACGGCCAGGTTCATCGCCGTCGATGTCGAGCACTCCGCCGCGCCGTCGACCTCGGCGCATTCGGCGACATGCTCAAACGATTCGCAGGCTCGAACGGTGATTGAACCCATGGCCGGACAGGAGAAAGGGGCATGGTGGTGGCAATGACATTCGCGCACTTCGATGAGCAGATCGCCGACCAGCTGCTCAGATCGGCGACCACAGCCGGTGGACTGTCGACGTTCCTGAACTTTCGGCACACCGAACTCGCCGCCGGTCGGCTGGTGGCAGAGATGGAAACCCGCGCCGAACTGCTCACACCCTTTGGCACCCTGCACGGCGGATGTCTATCGGCGATGGTCGACCACTGTCTCGGAGTCGTGTTCTACCCCGTCATTCCGGCCGGATCATGGGTCGCCACCACCGAATTCAAGCTGAACCTGCTGCGACCCGTGTCCACCGGTGTGTGTGTCGCCGTCACCGACATCGTGTCACTGGGCAAGCGCAGCGGAGTAGCGCGCATCGACATCAGCAACGGCGACAAAGCCGTCTGCGTAGCCCAGGGCACGGTCACGATCGTGAACGCCGCGGGCAACGCACAATGAAGGCGCTTGTAGCCGGTCGCACACTTCGGGCGGACTCCGATCTCGCCAGGAATTTGTCATGACCTCCGCCGTGCAGCATCGGGTCCGAACCCAGGACGGGATCACCCTGGCCGCCGACTGCTACGACCACGATGACGCCCGTCCCGTCGTGCTGCTCCTGCACGGCGGCGGCCAGAACCGGCACGCGTGGAGCACTTCAGCGCGTCGCCTCCACGCATGCGGATACACAGTCGTCGCCTACGACACCCGCGGTCACGGCGACAGCGACTGGGACCCCGCCGGCAGGTACGACCTCGAGCGACTCGCGACCGATCTGCTCGCCGTGCGTGAGCACTTCAGCGCGGATATCGCCCCTGCCGTCGTAGGTGCATCCCTTGGGGGCATGACCGTGCTCGGCACGCATCTGTTGACATCCGGGGCGTTGTGGGCGGCGGTTGTCCTGGTCGACGTCACCCCGCGGCTTGAATTCCAGGGCGCTCGTCGCGTAGTGACGTTCATGGCCGCACATCCCGACGGCTTTGGCACCCTCACCGACGCCGCCGAGGTGATCGCCGCGTACAACCCCCATCGCTCGCGCCCGGCCAACGTCGACGGCCTGCGCAAGGTGCTACGGCAGCGTCACGACGGCCGCTGGATCTGGCGGTGGGACCCGGCATTCATTCACTCCAACTTCGACTTCCTCCGCGACGAATCGACCACGGGAACGGAGCAATTCGACGCGATCAGCCACCTGCTGATCGACGGAGCCCGACGGGTCAGCGCCCCAACACTTCTCGTAAGGGGCCTGTTGTCCGACGTGGTCTCCCAAGCCACCGTCGACGAGTTCCAGCAACTGGTTCCCCACGCCGAGACCGTCGACGTATCCGGTACCGGACACATGATCGCCGGCGACGACAACGACGCCTTCAGCTCCGCCGTCACCGAGTTCCTCGGCCGAAGCATCCTCCAGCCCCCGCCGTGATCGGGCAGCGTCGAGCGGCCAGTAAAAGTGGGCCCCACCAAGGTTATTGAAACGCTGCCTATGACTAAGAGGAGGCCCTCACAACGCCTTTCGGCACGCCGAATAGACCGCGACAGGCTCTGGTCGAGCTAGACGCTGCTACGCACTTGTTGGCCACCATCGGCGTCGAAGAGTTCCTTGGTCCAGCGTTCGAGGATTTCTGCGCTGTCCCAGTCGTCGGGATGAAATCCGCCGCGGGTGTAGGAACGAAAGCGCTCAATTGCTGCTGAGCTGAATAGCGGGTTATGCCGGAAGGCTCGAAGGCTGCGCAGCAACCGCACCGGGTTGTAGGCGGCACGGTCACCGGCCAGAGAGCGGGTGGTCTGGATGACCAACTCGCTGAACAAGAGGAGGCTGGCGATCCGCATCCCCCAGACCCTGGTGCGTTCGCTTCCACCGACCGTCTCATAGACATCGAAAGCGACGGCCTTGTGCTCGCATTCTTCCAGTGCGTGCCAGAGCAGAATAGGCCGCACTTCGGTGTAGCCGATGAGTTCTTGAGCTTCGTCGCTGGTGAGAATGATTTCGGCGAATGTCGCCGTATAGTGCTCCAGGGCGGCCGTCACAGCCAGGCGCATCGTGGGAGAAAAACGCTTCTCAAGTCGGCCAACCAACTTCTTGATATGCCGATCGATCCCCTCGGTGGGATAGCCCATCGCTTGGAGCCGATCGTTGAGCAGCTGATGCTGGTGTCGGTGGGTGGCCTCTTGTGCAATGAATCCCTTGACCGCCTCCTTGAGGTCAGCGTCGCTGATGTGGTCCCGGTACTCGCGGACTGACCGGATGAAGAAGTCTTCCCCTTCGGGGAACGTGGCCGACAAGGTGGACACAAAGTGGCTCATCACCAAGTCGCCATCGACGAAGTGCTGCCGACTGGTCCCGGCAGGCATGTCGAATCGAACACGGCGGGGCTTCGGGACGACCCGCGTGGTGGGCCGTGTGGACGAATCGTCGCTCATGTTGTTCTCCCGTTCGTCAAAGGCACGCTGGCAATCTGACTCTAAGCCTTGTCAGAATTAGATGGCAAGCTATCCACGTGGTTTCGGCGCGGGTGTATAGCGGGATGTCCGCCGAGGAGCGTCACCGGAACCGGCGCACCCGTCTCATCGAGGCCGCAACCGAGTTGATCGGCACGCGCGGTGTTGCCGCCGCCACTGTGACTGCCGTCTGCGCTGAATCAGGCGTCACGTCACGCTACTTCTACCAGCACTTCTCCGGCCGAGACGCCCTCCTGCGGGCTGTCTACCAGCAGCTCTATGCCACCTTCCAGGAGGTGATAGTCGACGCGATCCCCGATGCCGGCGAGCCACCGGAGGTGCTGGCGTACGCGCCGATCCGCAGGCTGGTCAGCATGATCGACAACGACCCTCGGCTGGGTCGGATCCTGTTCGTGGAATCTGCAACCGAGCCGCTGCTCCGAGAGCTACGCAGCGAACTGATGGCGGGTTTCACCGACCTCGTCTTGCGCGAAGCCAGACTCCACCTCGACATCGCCGACTCCGCCGTTGGGGTTGCCCATTTGGCTTCGACCTTGGGCGTGGGAGGGCTATTCGAAGTCTTGCGCCGCCGACTCGACGGAGAACTCGAGTTCACCACCGATGAACTCGTTCAGCACTGCGCAGGTTTCCTGGGCAGCCTCGGCAATTACGTGCTGCTGCAGAACTCGGACCAGTCGGCCACAACCGAAGCCCGACCCCACAGGTAGCGGCCCGCGGCCCCGCTACGCGATGTGGCCGTCCGTGCATTCGATGTCAACGTCGAGGACCAGCAACAGCAAGGCCCTGAACGACATCCAAGGCCAGTGTCGTCGACTGAACAGCGTCGGCCTTGGCTTCCAGAAGCCAATTGAGTGTTCGACCATTCCTCTGCCTACTGTGACCGCGGCCGCGGGCCTACTCGATAGCGGCCGCCACCACGTGCACTACATGCGGTAGCGTAGCGATACCGACAGTATCGCTACCATTCGCGACCAGTGGAGGTCTAGTGACCGACGGCACTGCAGATTCCCCAAGCCAGGCCACGCGTTCTGGTCGGCGCGCCAACGGATCCCCCGACCCGGCCGACACTCGCGAGTACAGCGAACGGTTGGCAGCGCTAGCCCGATTCACCCTCCGGCACAAAGCGCTGGTCATCGGGGTATGGCTGGGCGCCGCGGTGGTTCTCGCGCTGCTGTTTCCCCAGCTGGAAACCGTGGTGCGCCAACAGTCGGTGGACCTCATTCCTCGCGATGCGCCGTCCTTGCAGACGGTTGACCGCATGAGCGCCGCGTTCGGCGAAGAAGGCTCGAAAACCATGGTGTTTGTCGCCATGGAAGACCCCAATGGCTTGACTCCGACTGCACGGCAGCGCTACGGCGAACTCGTGAGCCGGTTGCAGACCGAAGGCGACCACGTCCTGCTGGTGCAGGACCTACTGGCCGATCCGATTACCGAAGCCCAGGCGGTCAGCGTCGACCGCAAAGCCTGGTACCTGCCCGTCGGCGTCGCCGGCACCCTCGGAGACCCCACGGCCGCAGAATCCGTCAACGCGGTGCGCGACATCGCCGCGGAGGTGTTCACCGGCTCGACCACGACCGTGCAAGTGACGGGACCACCGGCGACCTTCAGCGACATGATCGCCTCGGCCGAGCACGACCTGCTGCTGATCTCAATCGCTACCGCGGGCGTGATCGCCCTGATCCTGCTGATCGTCTACCGGTCGGTGTTCACCGCGCTGTTACCGCTGCTGGTAATCGGGTTGAGCCTGGCGGTCGGGCGCGGCGTGCTGTCCGCCCTCGGCGAGATGGGCATGCCGGTCTCCCAGTTCACCGTCGCCTTCATGACGGCGATCCTGCTCGGCGCCGGAACCGACTACACCGTGTTCCTGATCAGCCGATACCACGAGCAGCGCCGCGCCCAAGTACCCGCCGATCAGGCCATCATCCACGCCACCGCCAGCATCGGGCGTGTCATCCTCGCCTCCGCCGCCACCGTCGCACTCGCGTTCCTGGCCATGGTCTTCGCGCGGCTCAGCGTCTTCGCCGCCCTAGGCCCCGCGTGCGCCATCGCCGTGCTGTTCGGATTTCTGGCCACCGTCACCCTGCTGCCACCCGTGCTGTCGCTAGCCGCCAAACGCGGCATCGGTGAACCCAAACCCGACCGCACCCGCCGCTACTGGAACAGCGTCGCCGTCGCCGTGGTCCGCCGTCCCGTGCCACTACTGATCGTCAGCCTGGTCATCCTGCTCGCCCTATCAGCAGCCGCTGCAACCATCAAAATCAGCTACGACGACCGCAAGGGACAACCAGACACCACGGCCAGCAACCAGGGCTACCACCTGCTGGACCGCCACTTCCGCAAAGACGTCGTCATCAGCGAATTCCTCGTCGTGGAAAACCCGACCGACATGCGGACCGGGAAAGGACTGGCCGACCTCGACGAGATGGCCTCCCGCGTCTCCCAGATCCCCGGCGTCACCAAAGTTTCCGGAGTCACCCGCCCCACCGGAGAGCGCCTCGACCAAGCAGAACTGGCCTGGCAGAACGGCCAGATCGGCGACAAAATGGCCGGCGCGGTCGCCGAGGGCAACTCACGCAAAGACGACCTCGCCAAACTCACCGGCGGCGCCGACCAGCTCGCCGACGGCCTCGCCCAACTCGACAGCACCGTGCGCACCGCCCTCACACCACTGGCCGGAATCCTCACCCAAGCCCAATCCGCAGGAACTCAGGTCAACCAATTCCGGCCACTGCTGCAACAGCTTTCCGCCACTGCCCCCGCCGTCGACCAAGCCATCCAATCCGGCCCAGGACTACGACCGCTGGCCAACCAAGCCCAAAACGCAATCACCCAGCTCGACCCACTCGTCGGCGCCCTCAACACCTCACCGTGGTGTGCCACCACTCCGCAATGCGCCCAAATCCGCGACCAGGTGAAGATCCTGGTCACTCTGCGCGACAGCGGATTCTTCACCCAGATCGCCGACCTCGGGGACCGCTACGATCCCGCCACCAATGCCACAGTCGGTGGCACCCTCGCCAACGTCGAGAACGCAGTCGCCTCGCTGGACAAGGCATTCGGAGCCCTCGGTGACCCCGCCGACCTGGCCACCAACCTCCGCCGATTGCAGGACGGAATCGGACAGCTGGCCTCCGGCGCCCAAGCACTCGCCACCGGCGTCCGCACCCTCGCCGACAGCAACATCGAAATGCTGTCCGGCATGAGCCAGATTGCCACCCAACTGCAAAACTCTTCACGCGCAGCGGCCGACTCCGACTCCTCGAGCGGTTTCTACCTGCCCGCCAACGCATTCGAGAACCGGCAATTCACCGACGTCGCCGAACAATTCCTCTCACCGGACGGCAAAACAGCGCGGTTCATGATCGAAAGCAGCCACGACCCATACAGCGTTGAGGCGATGGACCTCGCCAGCCGCATCACCGACACCGCCAACACCGCACGACCCAACACGTCACTCGCCGACGCCACCGTGTCCGTCGCCGGCTTCCCCGCCGTCAACTCCGATATCCAACGACTCCTATGGGCCGACTTCGCACAACTGGCCATCGCCACCATAATCATCGTCGGCGTCATCCTGGTCCTACTGCTGCGCGCACTCCTGGCACCCCTCTACCTACTAGGCACCGTCGTGCTGAACTACCTCGCCTCGCTCGGCATCGGCGTTGTGGTCTTCCAATGGGGACTGGGCCACGAAATCGCCTGGCCCGTACCGCTGCTGGCGTTCATCATCCTCGTCGCCGTCGGCGCCGACTACAACATGCTGCTCGTCTCACGGCTCCGCGAAGAATCCGGAACCAACATCCGCGTCGGCGTCCTGCGCACCGTGGCAAACACCGGAGCCGTCATCACCTCCGCTGGCCTGATATTCGCCGCCAGCATGTTCGGCCTCATGGTCGGCTCAGTCGCCATCATGATCCAAGCCGGCCTCATCATCGGCTTCGGGCTGCTGCTCGACACCTTCCTCGTGCGCACCCTCACCGTGCCCGCCATCGCCACACTCCTACGCGAAGCCAGCTGGTGGCCCACCAAAGCAACAAACCCGCGACGTGGTCAGACCAACGCAGGAGGCATGAAGGACGCACCTCACGTGCTGGTCCAGGAGAGGTGAGAAGCGAACAGAGCAATACCCGGCGCTACATGCCGACCAGCGTGAGGGCGTATTCACCCCGAATGAATACGACCCCTGCGCCAGTACAGCAGGCCGCTTATCGACGGACGATATTGCGTCCACACCTAATCGGGCACTGCGCAAGACACTGTTCTGCGAGGATTGCGAGGGTAATCAGCGGCATCGGTCCTTGCATTTAGAAGGTGCTCGCGGCCGGCGTCGTTGTCAGGACGGTGCCGCGGGGCTCGTTATCCCAAGGGTCGCCCGCAGACATGAGCGGTGCAGCGATGCGATGGTCGCATCTGAGTCTTGAAAACTGACGTTTGCTGGGGAGACAGTCGGCGCGGTGCTGTACAAAAGGCTCTGACCTTCGGAACCATTGGGAAGCGGGCGCAGGCGTTGACGCGGATCTTCGACAACATCAAACAGGACTTGGGATCGCACCTGGAGAAGACACTCCAGGTGTCCAACACCATGGACGTCGCCGTCGGCTACTTCAACTTGCGTGGCTGGAATGTCTTCGACCAGTTGGTCACCGATAAGGCCGCAAACTGGAGCGAAGGCGATCCGCCGATCGTCCGGATCCTGATCGGCATGGTGACAGCCGGAGTGCAGCAGGAAACGCTCGACGCGCTCCAAGCGGATCTGGAAGGCGCAGACGAATCCGATGCCGACGCGAACGCCGCGCGGGAACGCAAGGCGGTCCTGATCGAGCAACTCCGCTTGCAGCTAATGCGCGGTCTTCCGACCGCGGCGGACCGTGCGGTCCTGCAATCGCTGCGCGAACTGCTCGCCACTGGTGCCGTCGAGATCAAGGTGTTCACCCGCCGACCGCTGCACGGCAAGACCTACATCTGCCACCGCGAGGACCTCAACAATCCGATCACCGGGTTCGTCGGCTCGTCGAATCTCACCCGCCCCGGCCTCACGGTCAACTACGAGCTCAACGTCGATGTCCTCGACACCACGGCCGCCGAGACCCTTGCGCAGTGGTTCTTGGACCGCTGGGCCGATAAGTTCAGTCGGCCGATCACCGCAGACATCCTCGATCTCCTTGACGAGTCCTGGGCTCGCCGCGAGCCCAGGCGACCATACGAGGTGTTCCTGAAGGTCTGCTACGACTTGTCCCGCGACGTGCGCGAGGGATTGGCCGAGTACTCGGTGCCGAGTGCGATCCGAGAGCAGCTCCTGGGCTATCAAGCCACCGCGGTGCAGACCCTGGCCCGGCGGATCATGACCCGCAACGGGACCATGCTCGGCGACGTTGTCGGTCTCGGTAAGACACTGACCGCCATTGCGGTCGCGTTGATGCTCCGCGACGAGCACGGCTACATGCCGCTGGTGGTGTGCCCGAAGAACCTCGTGAAGATGTGGGAAGAACACTTCGAGGCGTACGACCTACACGGCCGCGTAGTGCCGTACTCGATGGCCCACGCGGTCCTGCCGACGCTGCGCCGGTACCAACTGGTCATCGTTGACGAATCCCACACCCTGCGCAACGACGCCCGCCGGGACTACCAGGCGATCCAGAGCTACATTCACGCCAACGACAGCAAAGCGCTGCTGCTGACGGCCACTCCGTACAACATCCGTTTCCAGGACGTGGCCAACCAGCTCGGCCTATACATCGATGACGATGACGACCTGGGCATCGCCCCGGTCAATGCAATCGCCGCCGACCCCCGGCTCGTCGACAAGGTCGACGGGAAGACAACCACGATGGCTGCGTTCCGACGGTCCGAGGATCCGGACGACTGGAAACGCCTGATGAGCGAGCACCTGGTGCGCCGAACTCGCACGTTCATCAAGAACAACTTCGCGCAGACCGACGCTGACGGGCAGTATCTCGAATTCGTCGACGGCAGCAGATTCCGCTTCCCGCAGCGCATCCCGAAGCCAGTCGACCACTCCTTCGGCGACGACGACCCCGCCGCGTTGATGGCCGGCAACGCCACCCTGGACACCATCACCGCGCTGCGGCTGCCCCGCTACGAGCTCGGCAACTACCTATCGCCCACCGCGGCACCGACCGAGGCGGAGCAGGAGTTCATCGACAACCTGGCTCGTGGCCGCGGACACGTCGCCGGGTTTGTCCGCACCACCTTCTACAAGCGGCTTTCATCCTGCGGGCACTCATTCACCCTGTCGCTCAAGCGACACGTCGCCCGCAACGACTTGTTCCTGTACGCCATCGCCAACGGGTTGGCGATCCCCGCCGGCACGATCACTGAGAACCAGTTCGGTGAGGATGACGACCCAAACGACGAGAACAACGAGGACACAGCGGCCAGCGCCGAGGCGCGGTACACGCAACTGCAGGAGACCAACCCGGCAGGCCTGACGTGGATCCGTCCGGAGCTGTTCACCCCCGCTCTGCGTGAGGCTTTGGTCGAGGACACCACCGCGCTTCGGGCGTTGCTCAACCTGTACGGCGATTGGAAACCGGAGACCGATTCCAAGCTCGACGCCCTCATCCACCTGCTGCAGTCCGACCACCTGGACGAGAAGGTCCTCGTTTTCACCGAGTACAAGGACACCGCCGAGTACATCGGAGCCGCGCTGCGGGCTGCGGGCATCGACAAGGTCGACGTTGCCACCGGTGACAGCGAGAACCCGACGCGCATCGCGCAGCGGTTCTCGCCGCAGTCGAACACTCTGCCCGGCCACGAACCCGACGTCACACCCGACGGGGAGCTGCGGGTCCTCATTGCGACTGACGTGCTCAGCGAGGGGCAGAACCTGCAGGACGCGCACATTGTCGTCAACTACGACCTGCCGTGGGCGATCATACGACTCATCCAGCGCGCAGGGCGCGTCGACCGCGTCGGGCAGAAAGCGGACAACGTCCTTCTCTACTCGTTCTTCCACGAGTCGGTGGACAACGTGATCGACCTACGCCGCCGCATCAGCGCACGCCTGCACGCCAACGCGGAGGCCTTCGGCTCCGACGAACTCTTCTTCGGCTCGGACGGCGAAATCCAGACCATCGCCGACCTGTACAACGGGACCCTCGACGACAACGATTCCGGGGACGATGTCGATGCGTCGAGCCTCGCCTACCAGCACTGGATACAGGCGGCCGAAGGGCATGACGATCTCGCGGCGAAGATCGCCGGGATGCCCGACATGATCTCCGCTACGCGCCGAAAGCGCATGACCGACGACGACACCGGGGTGGTGTGCTACGTCCGCACCGACTCCGGAGTCGACGGGTTCGGCCGCGCGACCCCGGACGGCACCACCTCACTGCTCACCGGGCATGAAGTGCTCAAGACCTTCGAAGCTGCCCCCGAGGAGCCCGGCCTGGAGCCAGCTGAGGACCACGACTCTCTCATCGAGACACTGGTCCGCGGCCCGCTATCCACCCCGACCCTGGCAGCTGGACGACTCCGAGGGGTTCGTCGAACCCTATGGAACCGCCTGGGCGCCACGCTGTACAGCCACAACGCCGACACATCGGCGGCTCTCGACGACCTGTATCAGCACCCGCTCACCAAGGACGCCGAAAACCGACTCCGACGCGCCGTCCGCAACCAGGCGAATAACGACGAACTCGCCACGCTGATCACCGCGTTGCACCGCGACGGAGACCTCACCGTCACCGCCCGCAGCGGCAAGGACCCGATCCGCATCGTCTCCAGCATGGGAATCCGCGAATGACCGACAACCGATTCCTCGACCTCGTCGACGCCCACGAATTCCGCACCTTGTTCATCGACGAGCTCGGCTGGGACAACCCCGACCGCCCGCCGCTGACGCTCGAGATCGACGGAACCGACTACACCCTCAACCAGGTGGCTGGGTACAAGGGCCTACGCATCTGGCACTGCCCGGTACTGCCACCCCGGCCCGTGCAGCGGCAGATCGACGTCCTCGTCGGCAAGGACAACTTGGAGCGGCTCGTCATCTTCACCGATGAGCACCGGCAGGAGTGGCGGTGGCCGCGCCGGCAGCAGCTGGGGTCAACCAACGCAAAACTCGTTGTCCACCAGTACCACAACGGTGACCGCACCACTCATCTGGCCGATCGACTCAAAGCGATCGAACTCGACTTCGACGAAGATCTCCCGCTCGTCATGCTGCTGGATCGGATGCGTGATGCGTTCGATCGGGAAGCCGAAACGGCGTCGGTCGCAGCCGCACGCCTCATGGGCACGCTGTACACCCACCTCGAATCCGCCGGTGTCGGTGAGGACGAGGCCACTCTGCTGCTCGCCCGGCTCCTGTTCCTGTTCTTTGGCGATGACGCCGACATGTGGCGCCCGCCTGCCCTATTCGAGAATCACCTGCGCAACCACACCACCCCGGAGACTCTTCACACCGATCTGATCGAACTGTTCGAGGTGCTCAATGCTCCGGCTGATCGCCGGACTGTGGACGCAGGTAGCCCGCTCAGCTTTTTCCGTTACATCAACGGTGGGCTGTTCGAGGACCCGATGCGGTTGCCACACCTGCCGACGGACTTCCGCGGTGCGTTGCTGGAAGCTTGCAGCTTCAACTGGTCGGTGATCTCGCCAGCGGTCTTCGGATCCATGTTCCAGACGGTCAAGAGTAGGGAGGCCCGGCGTCACGGCGGTGAGCACTACACCACCGAAGCGAATATTCTGAAGACGATCCAGCCCTTGTTCCTCGATGAGTACCGCGATCGGCTCGATCGGGCCTGGAATGACAAGGGCCAACTCACCAAGTTGCACAACGACCTTGGGCAGCTTCGAGTCCTCGACCCGGCTTGCGGATGTGGAAACTTCCTCGTAGTGGCATACCGGGAGTTACGTGCTCTCGAGCTGGACGTACTAAAGCGCCGTCGAGACCTCGACATGGAGGCGATCGCCGCCGGTAAGAAGGTCGAGCGTGCCCAACTTTCGCTGGACGTCACGGCGAACATCAAAGTCACACTCGACCACTTCTTCGGCATCGAGATCGAGGAGTGGCCAGCGCGTATCGCAGAGACCGCGATGCTGCTGGTGGACCACCTCGCTAACCAGCAGATGGCCGAGGAGTTCGGCGTCGCGCCTGACCGCCTGCCGATCAGGATTGCACCGGAGATCAGACACGCGAACTCGCTTGAAATTGAATGGAGTGCCGTTTGCGCCGCCGATTCGGGACTACTTGTGATTGGCAACCCGCCCTATCTAGGGCCACGCCTGCAATCTGCTCGGCAGAAGGCCAATCAAAAGTCCATCTGGGGTGACGTCTCCGGATCGGGCACACTCGACTACGTAACTAACTGGTTTCTGAAGGCTGCGCGCTTCATCAGTGGAACTGAAGCGCGGGTCGCATTCGTCTCGACCAATTCAATTACTCAGGGCGGTCAGCCAGCCATTATTTGGAGCCAGCTTCACAAACTAGGTATGCGCATTGACTTTGCACATCGCACGTTCGTGTGGGGTAACGATATTCGTGACTCCGCGGCTGTCCACTGCGTGATTATTGGTTTCAGCTATGGGGGTAGCCGGGGTCCGAGAATCATTTGGACAGAAGATTACTTGGGATCTGAGCCTGTGCGTGCGGGCAATATCAATCCGTTTCTCCTGGACGCCCCCGATATGTATGTGTGGAGTATCAGTAAGCCGATCGTGGCCGGCGTTCCACCGATGTCGGTAGGTAATGAGCCGCGAGACGGCGGTCACCTATCGAAGATTTCTGCGGAGGACGCAGAGCTGATCCGACGGGCGGATCCCTTAGCAGCGAAGTATCTCCGTCGTCTCGTTGGAGCTCGGGAGCACCTCAATTCGCAGTGGCGTTACTGCCTCTGGTTGCTGGATGCATCCCCGTCCGACATCGAATCGTCACCGGTACTGCGTGAGCGGGTCGCATTGGTTGCCGCTGAACGGAACGGTGCGAAAGGCGCGAAAGGACGAGCGGCCGACCGGCCGTGGCGATTCGGTGCGATCTTCCAACCCGCCGACGACTTCTTGCTTGTGCCCAGTGTCTCGTCAAAGGATCGCATGTATATCCCTGTCGCGATGTACGGCAGAGATGTCATTGTGAACAACTCCGTATTCTTTGTTAGCCCGGCCGATCTCGTAACCTTCGCATTTCTGCAGAGCAAGCTCTTCACGAACTGGGTGAGTGTTGTCTCAAGTCGGATGAAGTCGGATTTCCAAATTTCCGTAGGATCGGTCTACAACACCTTCCCCTTCCTCGCTGTAGACGCTACACAGCGTGAATTACTCACTGACAAGGCGACCGCCATCCTGACGGAGCGCGAGAAACACCCCAGCTTGTCTCTGGCGCAGATGTACGACCCCGACGCAATGCCGCGGAGGTTGCGAGAACTGCACGCTGAATTGGATATCGCCCTGCTACGGATGTATGGGCTCACCCCAGAGGTAAACGACTACGAAATCTCTGCCGCGCTATTCGAGAGATACGCAGCGCTGGTAAGTGACTCGACGAGCACTAGGTACGACGCGGGGTTCGACTCGGCGGAAGCAGTAGACCAGCGGAAGTCACCGCGGCGATGAGCGCGTCTACCCCCGTAATTACGCTGCATTTGACGGGGGAGGAACACCGGGATGGCGCACGTCAATCCACCGAAAGTTCTTGATGTACGGGGAACGCCTGGTGACGCGTAAGGAAGAACTGCGCATGCAGGTGGACTACCCGTCGGACCCGCACACCCGCCTCAAGCACGCCTTCTACCGCCGGTACATCGCGTGCTGGATGGGTAAGGTTCTGCAGGGCAGGTGGGCGAAGCCGGGGACGATCATCGACGGATTCGCCGGTTCCGGGATGTACTCCGATGGCCTCGACGGCAGCGCGATCATGATCGCGAAGTTGTTCCGCGACCACCTCTGCCGCCCGAACTTCCAGCCGCTCACCTACGTAACGAACGACCTCGACCCGCGCCGCTGCGACGCGCTGGACAGGCGCATGAAAGCTCTTCCGGCAGACGACCGAATCCATCACATACCGGTCGGCCCGAAGAAGTTCGAGGACATCGTCGCCGAGGTGCGAAAGCAACACGCGCCGCCGGGAACACAGACAATGTGGATCATCGACCCGTACGGACTCAAGCAGATCCCTTGGTCCACCGTCTCGGAGATCGTGAAGGTCCCCAAAAACGACGCGGTGATCACGTTCATGGCCGACGAAGCTCACCGATACCGCACTAATCCGGCGATGGTCTCTGTGATGAACGGCCTCTACGGCGACCGCTCCTGGCAGAGCATTCCCGACGGTCTCAGCACAGCGCAGTCCAAGGCCGCGCTCGTCAAGCTTTACTGCGACAAGCTAGAAGCGCTCGGGTGCCACACCTCATCGTTCGACGTCGACGTCGCACGCCGGTACACCCGGTACTCGCTGATCTTCGCAACGCACCATCAGGCAGGGCTCGAATGCTGGAACTCCGCTAAATGGTCTGCGGACCCCACCAGCGGCCGCGGGGCCAGCGCCGTCACAGCGTTTCAGCCGAGTTTGCTCGAACCCGACATTCAGCCCCTGATCGATGACTTCCGGAAGCGTGTCGGTATTCACGATTTCGCCGAGCTGGTCAACCAAGCGCAGATCCTCGGTCACACGGAACCACATGTTCGCACCACGCTCGACGAGCTGTTTCGCGAGGGGGTCGTGGTCCGGTTGTCTCCATCCACCGCGCCGAAGAATGCACCCTGGCCGGCTACGAGCCGCATCCGAATATTCGAGGCGGCACCGGACGATGAAGGGGACGACAGCGAGGCTTAGGCTGTTGCCGCACAGGGCATTTCGTCCCACAGCTGCCCGTCGAGCTCACGGCCGGCGGCCTTCGGGGTGCGACCGCCCCACTGCTTGAAGAAGAAGGGCACCTCGGCCTCGGTGCACGCATCGCGGATGCCGCGGGCCCAGGACAGCTGCATCGGCCGGTACCGCGGCCCGCTCTCGCCACCGGCGATCACCCAACCGATGCCAGTCAGGTCAATCCCGTCGAGCGGCCCGAGCAGCGGTTCACACGACAGGAACCGGACGGCGGCTGGCACCTCGCGGAGATGGTCGACTCGACTGAGGACATCCGAGCTCTCCACCGAAACTCCCATCCAGAGGTTGTCCGGCCAGTCCAGCTTGTCGGCCACGCGCCGGAGCCGCAGACTCCGCTTCGTCAGTACCTGGTAGGTGTGCTGCGGGGTGTCACGGCAGACGTCGAACACGTCGCGGATGAAGTCGAGTGGCACCTTCACGTGGAACAGGTCGCTCATCGAGTTCACGAACACCACGCGGGAGTTACGCCAGCGCCGCGGCTCGTCGAGGGCTTGCGGGTGGATTGTGACGCCGAAGCCGGGACCTGAGGTGCGAGGGTCGCCATCCTGCTGGTACTTCGCCGAGCCCATCGCCTTCAGGCGTTTCGCCAGAGTCATCGCGTAGCAGTGGTCGCAGCCTGCGGACACGCGGTCGCAGCCGGTGACGGGGTTCCAGGTCGCCTCGGTCCACTCGATCGCTGACCGGTCCGCCATCGCACACTCCCCTCAGCTAAGGCTTCTTGCTGTTGCGGTCACTCTATGGTCAGGTACCGACGACGTCGCACAGAGCCATTGTTGCCGGTGTGTCGGGAGTGGCTCGCGCGCGCGTGTCGGCACTGTATTCGGTGGGGTTCGAACCAAAAGGTGTGACGGGCACGTCCGTGTCTCAATCATTCCTCGGGGTACCGGGACGCGAGCTCCTTGGCCCATGTCCAGGCATAGCTCTTGTTTCTGCGGAATCGAACCTTGTTGGCTACTTTCGGCATCCGCGTGATTAACTCCGCGGCTTCAAGATCCCTGATCGGGTCTTGAATGCTGCTCAGATTCTCGAATCCCAGTTCGTCAGCCAGTTTCGAGAGTGCGAATTCCCTCCCTCCGCGGGCAATTCCCACCATCACCGACAGGCGATGCGCCTGGCCGAACAGCACGCGCGACAGCTCACGCAATTCATTGCTTTCAGCCAGAGACACGACTAAATCCTAACTGCAACAAGTGTTACGCGTTACGCGTAACGCGTTGTATCCTGGACGCGTGGACCGGCCGCTTCTGACTCCCAATGCGGTCGTACTGGTTGCGATCGACGCTCTGGGACGGCACGCGGAACAGATCGGTGCTGAACTAGGTCGCGATTCTTGGATTCGTCAAGCACTCATCGAGGAAGCGCTGCAGGCGCTTCCGTGCGGCCTTGCGCAACGGGCATTACGGCGGTTGAGGACTGGCAGGCGAAGGGTAAGCGAAACGGCCGCCGACGCAGTCTTCTACGACTTGACATTGAACGGTTGGCTCATCCCACGGGGCGTGCACTCAGAAGCAACGTGGGAAATCGACACCGGTCGGCAGGATGAGATCGATGGACTGTGGGCGGCACTCACCGATTTAGAGCGACGCGCAGTAGAGCGAGCAGCTCAGCGGACGATGGCACTATCTGTCGCCTGGTCGAACAAGCTGCGGGCGCGGGATGAATCTAGAACATCCACGTCGAGGTCGTCCAAGCCGTAACGGCGCCATCCATTGCCGCGGTTCATCTGCGTCGATAGACGGAATCCGCCCTTGCGCAGCCGAACGGCCTCAACTCGGACGCGGCGGTCTCGATGGTGGCGGAACGGCGCCTCCCATCGAAGCGAGTCGGTCTCCGCCCAGTCGATGACACGGGCCCTTGATAGGGCGTTGTCCATCTCGCTCGCAGTCTGAAAGCGTTGGCCCGGAACAGAATGCACGGACTTGGTCAGGGCACGACGCAAGGATCGCGATGCCCAGATGGGGTGGCTGCGCTCGGCCATTGACAGCGGAGAAACGCCTCGCAGCAGTCGGCGCACTACGTGTGTCTTAGGGTACGCGTCATAGTCGAATCCGCCTTTGAGCAACTCCAGCAGCACGAGTCCCATCGGGTACAAGTCGCTCGCTCGGGTGAGAACGCCAGTTCCGACCAGTTCGGGTGGGCTGTACAGCGTGGGGATGTCCAGCGCCGGGGTGCGCCCGTCCTCGCCGATGCGGCCGGCGCAACCCAAGTCTCCTACCCTGGCGAGGAATTCGTCACCGGTCAGCAGAATGTTGGGGCTCTTGATGTCACGGTGCAGGATGCCGTGCACCTCATGGAGGTGTCCCAACCCACGTAATGCAGCCTGCACGATGCGTACGGCTTCTGTAGGGACGAATCGCTCGCCGCGGAGGAATGCGTCGGTCAGGCTACCCCGTTCGTAGTACGGGGTGACGATCTCAATCACCCGCATCGGTTTCGGAAAGCCGTCAACAACCGGTGCAGCCAGGATCGGCACCACGTGGTCGTGTCGAATCTGTCGCAGGATTGCTGGCTCCGGCAGCACGTCATCGAGATTCGAGAGGTCGACCCGCTTTCCGACCTGCTCGCACTGCAGATTCTCATCCCACCAGACGCGCACCGGGTTGGAGCCCTCGGGCAGCGTCTGCAGGCACTCGAAGGCCAGGCGGAGTGGACGGGAGCGCTCGAGGCCGGGGATCCTGGGTTCACTCGGCATCTGAGCAGGCACCGTCACGTCGTGCCCCCGACCAATGTGTAGGCAGCGGCGTACGCCTCGGCTAATCCTGTCGTCCAGAACGTCGGTCGTTGCGCGAAACCCAGTACAGCGAAGTCGAATGTATCGAGCGACTTCGGTAAGCAGCTGATCGCCGTTCCAATCGTCTCCGTAGTTAGGGTTTCGTAGGCGACGTTGAGTTCGGCGGCCGCGAACATGACCGCGCATATAGCTGTGACGCGGGCGTAGACCTGGTTGTACTGCAGATTCCTGAAAGCGCGCGTCTGGACGAGCCCCACCGCGTCTACCCGGGCGGCCTCGAGCTCCTGCTTCACGCGCTTGGCGAGGTCGCGGAGACTCTGCGCTTCGGGCAAGTCGGCAGGTGTCAGCTTTGGGCTCGTAACGGGCACTGGGGTCGCTGGTCCTTCATCGCGGCGTTCCACGACGGCCAGCAACAGCGTCCCTGCCTCGACGTTGAACCCCGCAGCCCGCATAGGTCTATTGTCCATGCCGTCAACCGCGCCGTGTTCCGACGGGCTAACGACGCCATGCTTCGTGTTCGGGACGGCTATGCCGGATGGCCAACCCGATTCCGATCTCACCAACATTCCGCAGGAGCTGCAGTGCGGCGCTCACCGCGGGAGATCGTTGTAGTGCTGCTGGCATTCCGGACATACAGGCATGTCCGTGTGGTCTCGGCACGGCACGAAGTAGACACCGCAAAGTGCACGTACGGCCGAGCCCTCGATGGTGCTGCCGGCAATGTGCTTGCGGTGGGTGTAGTGGCAGTGTTGACCCGGTTCGGATTCAACGAGTTCGTGCCGTTCAACATAGGTCTCCAACTCAGCGAGCCTGGCTGTCCAACTCCCCGGTTCAGCGATGTTGGAGTAGGTGTCTCCGTATCGGTCCCAACCTTCCTGGGGCGGATTCAACGCCGCGAGGACGCGGACCGTGAGCTGCCATAAAAGGTGTTGTCCGGCGTACTGGGCGACGGGATCGATCTCGACCACGATGTCGTCGGATTCGTAGTCCGGTTCACGGACCGGGTTGACCGTCACCGTCAAGGTGGCCAGGGGTACCTTTCCGGGTAGTGGGTGGTCGATGGTGAAGCGGTCGGTTCCGCCTGCGTGAACCCTGCGCAGTGCCTCTAACACCCGGACTTGCACCGTCAGCTCCCACTCTGTGATGAGTCGAGCTGCCGTCTCTCGCTTGAGGAGTCGTCGATCCGGTTCGGTGGGCAACCATCGCTGCGGTGCGTTGCCTGCGTTGTCGGCCGCGACGCGCATGTAGAAGTCGTCATGATCCTCGTGACCGCCCTTGGCCAAGCCCGCGACGACCAGCCAATGCACGCCCGTTTCCGGATCGACCCACACGCCACCTCGCCACTGCGCAACCTTGACCTCCATGAGTCGCAGCTGCGTGCTGCTGGCGATCGGCCCGACCGGGTTGTCGTCGGCGGCAACCATGCCGAAGGTTTCCGTCGCCTTGGCGATGATCGGGTGCGGTAGTTCGCTCAGGGGGTGAAGCGCGTCGTAATCACCGGCGTCCAACATCCGGCGCGGATACGGTGACGACCAGCCGTCGCGAAGGTCTTCGACCAGCAGGCGGATGGTTGGTCGGGTGCGTCGGCTGTGCATGCACAGCATGATGCCCGACGCACCCGACCGTCCATCGATTCACAACAGGTCGGCGACCTCGTCGATGGCTCCATCGCGCGTCTTCGGCTGGGAGGCGAATCGCTGCGCAAGTTCGCGGCGGTCACGCTCGCGACGGGACTCGAATTCGAGTAGATCGTGCACGCGAATGCGGCGGTCACGTCCAACGCGATCGAACGGGATCTCACCGCGATCAAGCAGCTTGTAGAAGTGAGTCCGGCTCATCCCCAGACGCTTCGCGGCTTCATTCGGGGTGAGTGTCTCGCTCTGGTCGATGACAGCGAGCTTGGCGCCCTCACGCACGCAACGTGTGACGTGAAGCAGGACGGCGCGCAGCTCGACGCCAGCGGTCTGGGCGTAAGCGTCCAGAGCGGTGAGCTGCTCTGCCGGAATGTTCGAGGTTTCGATGGTCTCCATGCCAACCGTCCACAGATGTCATAAAAGTTCTAGATGTCACAGATGACAGTACTCGGCGGTGGCGACACGGTCAATCCCGATGTCGTCGAGGTAACACTGATTGTGGATAACCGGGCCAATCATGCGGCCGCCAGTCCGCAGTCAGTCCGCAGCACATCCGCATGCCGTCCGTGACACCCAACCCAACCAACAACTGCTGACCTGCAGTTTCTCACGCTGTCCAACGCCGCCAACTCAATCAAACTCCCTGGTGTCGTGGTTCGGGACGAAGAGGTCGTGGGTTCGAATCCCGCCACCCCGACAGCGTTTATGCGGATCAGAGAACCTGACTCCTTTTCAGGTCTCCAGCTTTGATTGGCGTTGTCGTGTCGGCCGGGTCGTTTCGGCCGACGGCTTCGCTGTCGGCGGAAAGCGGGTTTGACCGGCGGGGACAGGGGTATTGATGAGGGCGTGACTCTTCCGTCGACGTTGGTCGAACCTGCCCTGCCGAAGGCCGCCGGGCCGCTGTCCGCGATGGTCATCGATCTCCTCCGGCGCGGACGCGCCGCCCTGCACGTGCGGCCGATCGATGTCCCCGTACTTGAGGCCGACCCGTACGGCCTGGACCTACAACTCGCGCTGTACGTCTGCTACGAGCTGCACTACCGGGGTTTCGCGGGAGTGAACCCGCGGTGGGAGTGGAATCCAGCGCTGCTGCATCTGCGCGGCCGGCTCGAGGAGACGTTCCTGTCCGCGGTGCGCCAGGACGTCGGTGACATCGCCGAGGGCGACACCGCCGAAGCCGAGATGGACAAGCTGTCGATCGAACCCGTCGAGGGCGAGGGTCCGTCGTACCACCTGCGCGACAAGGGCACCTGGGAGCAGATGCGCGAATACTTCGTGCACCGCTCGGTGTACCACCTCAAAGAGGGCGACCCGCATGCGTGGACCATTCCGCGGCTGGCCGGACACTCCAAGGCCGCATTCGTTGCGGTCGAGTTCGACGAGTTCGGCGGTGGCCGGGGCGAACACGTGCACCAGCATCTGTACGCCGAGCTCATGGACGCGGCGGGCCTCGACTCGTCCTACCTGGGCTATCTCGACAACGTGTCAGCCGACGCGTTGGCTTCGGTGAACCTGATGTCACTGTTCGGTCTACACCGCGAATTGCGCGGCGCCTCGATCGGGCACTTCGCGTCGACGGAGATCACGTCGTCGCCCGGTTCGCGACGGTTGGTGGAGGCGTTGCGTCGCATGGGCGCACCCGACGCGTGCGTAGCGTTCTATCAGGAGCATGTAGTGGCCGATGCCGTGCACGAGCAGGTGGTGCGCACCGATGTGGTGGGCGATCTGGTCGCCAGGGAACCGCATCTGGACCGCGACGTGGTGTTCGGGATCCGCGCCCGCGACGTGGTCGAGGACCGGTTGGCCGACCACCTGATGTACTGCTGGAGTGAGAACCGCTCGTCGTTACGCCGGCCGCTTGACTGACGGTTCGCCGCGCTTGCGGCACCGATGACTGGTGTCGCACATCGGATAGTCCTTGCTGCGCCGGCAGGTGCAGATCGCCACCATGAAGCGGTCGGAGGCCACGACGCTGCCGTCCGGCATTTCAATGCGCACGGGTCCCTGCACCATCAGCGGGCCGTTCGGCACGACCCGCACGGTACGGGGTTCGGCCTCGCTCACGGCTTGTCCGCTCGGATCACGAGCAGCTCTTCTTCGCGACGGCCGGGTTCGAGACGGCCCGTCTCCTCGAGCCACTCGGCCCGTGATGTCAACACCGGGCCGAACGGAATCCATTGCCGCGCAACGACTTCAGCGTCGAGTCCAACACTCGCCAACGCACCGAGCGTCTGGCGCGGATCGGCGAACTCCGATTGCACCAACAGCAGGCTGCCGCCGTGGTCCAAAATGTCGGGCACCGCCGCACACAGTGGATCGAGCACCAGCCGGCCGTCGCAACCGGCGTCCCACGCGCGCGGCGGCCCGACATACGCCGGGAGTGGGTCGCACGCGGCGCCCGGATCGTGGGGTACATACGGCGGATTGCAGACAACCAGATCGAACGGGCCGAATTCGGCTGCTCTGGCCCACGATCCGAGATGCACGTCGACATCGACGTCGACGGCCAGCGCGTTCGCCCGCGCACAGCGCACGGCGCGCGGACAGATGTCGAACGCCGTCACCGACGCTGCGCCCTGTTCGGCGGCGCCGATGGCGACAACGCCGCTGCCGGTACACAAGTCCACTACGTGGCGTCCGCGCGCCAAGGCGGCGCCGTCCATGACATCGATGAGCAGTTGCGAATCTTCTTGCGGGGCGTAGACGCCACGATCCGCGACTACGGGGTCGCGGACATCGGTGTATGCGGTTGTCACGTCGGCCTTTCGACAAGGTTTACGCTGCGGCGTTACAGCAGTGCGCAAAATTAATGCCCCATCTTCGGCTGGCTAAACGTCGGTGATCGTTTTGCCGGGGCGCCCCGTGGGCACACGACTACCGTGCAAGCCTCCGATATCGCCGCATTGCCCATCCGCTTCGGCGCCGCCATCCGTGACCGTCGGCTGTTCCATCCATCGGGAGTGATGGCCGAGGGCATCCTCGACCGGATCGCGCCGGCGGACGAGGGGCTGCCCATGAACTCCTGTGACGTCATCGCGCGAGTCTCCAAGGGTGTCGGCCTGCCAGGTGCGGTGCCCGACGTCGCCGGCCTGGCGTGGCGTATTCCGCCACCACCGGATTTGCGGTCGTGCGGGCCGTGGGACGTGTTACTGGCATCGACGCTGGCCGGAACCCGGGTGGGGCTGGCCCCGGCGCTGTCGTGGTCTGGTGCGACGTTCTCCAGTCTGATGCCGCTGCGCTATCACGACGGCCTGTGGTGGGTGCGGGCCAGACTGGCCACCCGGGTCGACGCGTCCGGTCTGTCGCTGGAGGCCATCGAGAGGCAGATCGACTCGACCGGCATCACCTTCGACATCGACCAGGCGCCGGGCACCAGCGGATTTCGCCCGTTGGCCCGGTTGACGCTTCGACACGTCGACCCCAGCTGTGACGACATCGCGTTCGACCCCGCGATGCACAGCGATCCCGAGGTGGAACTGGCTCCGCGCTGGCTCGGCGACTTTCGGCGGTCGGCCTACAAGCGCAGCAGGCAGGGCCGGGACGCGCAATGATCAGGCCGTAGGCTCACCGCCGGACTCCGCGACGTCCGGTGCATTCTCCCGGGTCGCCATACCCCCGTCGCCGCCCTCGTCTTTCGGCCCCGTGCGTTGCGCCTTGCGCTTGTCCCGCTCGTCGGCGTCGTCGTCGTCATAGATCCCTTTACCGGTAGGCATATCGGTCCTTTCTAGTTTGCTGCGGTACGCAGTTGGTTCAGCAGCGGCGCCGCCGCTTCCTCGAGGAACTTCTCTTGGCCCTCATCGCCGATCTGGACCAGCGCGATGTCGGTGAACCCGGCCTCCCAGTACTTGCTGACCGCCTCGACGATCGCATCGAGATCGGGTCCACACGGGATGGACTCGGCGACGTCCTCGGGGCGCACGTACTGGGTGGCGCCGTCGAAGCCGGCCGTCGTGGGCAGGTCCGCGTTGACCACCCAACCGCCGCTGAACCACCGGAACTGGTCGTGCGCGCGGCGCATAGCGGCGTCTTTGTCGGTATCCCAGCAGATCGGGATCTGCCCGACCACGCGTGCGTCTCCCGGCAGCCCGGTCGCACGCCTGGCCTCATGCCAGGCGTCGATGAGGTCCTTGTTCGGTTCGACGGCGATCAGGTGATCGGACAGCGGCGCGAAGGTCTCGACCGAGCGCTCGCCGGAGACGGCGGTGGCGATGGCGACCGGGGTGTCCGGGAGGTCCCACAATCGGGCCGAGTCGACCTCGAAGTACTCACCTTTCCAGTCGACGAGGTCGCCGGTGAACAGCTCCCGGATGATCTGGATCGCTTCGCGCAGCATGTCCTGGCGCCGCGTCACCGTGGGCCAGCGTTTGCCGACGACGTGCTCGTTGAGGTTCTCGCCGCTGCCCAGACCCAGGGTGAAGCGGCCGTCGGCAAGGATCTGCACTGTCGCAGCCTTCTGCGCGACGACGGCCGGGTGGTAGCGCATGGTCGGGCAGGTGACGTAGGTGAACAACTCAACGCGTTCGGTGGCGTGGGCGACCGCACCCAACACCGACCACGCATACGGTGCGTGTCCCTGCGCGGCGAGCCACGGGAAGTAGTGGTCGGAGGACACCTCGAAGTCGAATCCCACCTGCTCCGCCGAAACCGCATAGCGGACAAGCTCTTTAGGTCCGCTCTGCTCTGTCATCAAGGTGTAGCCGAACCGCGTCATGCGTCTCGGGTACCCCGGCCCCACGCGGGGAAAACGGTCGCGAAGCGGCTACAGCCTGGCCTTCACCGCCGCTGAAAGCCGGGCCCCGTCGGCCTTACCGGCGGCGATCGCGGTCGCGGCCTTCATCACCAGGCCCATCTGCTTGACTCCTGGTCGCTCACCGATCTCCTCGGCCACCTGTGCGATCGCGGTGTCGGCCACATCGGCCAGTTCGGCTTCGGTCAGCGGCGTCGGCAGGTACTCGTCGATCACGCGTGCTTCGGCGTGCTCATTGGCGGCCAGCTCACCGCGTCCGTTCTGGGTGTAGATCTCGGCGGCCTCACCGCGTTTCTTGGACTCCCTGGCCAGGATTTTGAGCACCTCGGCGTCGGTTAGTTCACGCGATTGTTTTCCGGAGACCTCCTCGGTGCCGATCGCGGCCAGCAGCATGCGCAGCGTCGCAGTGCGCAGCTTGTCCCGCGATTTCATCGCAGCGGTGAGGTCGGTCCGTAACCGGTCCTTGAGTTGGGCCATGAGCCAAAACTACGCCGCGGCCGACCGCGACGGACGTCCGCCGACGTTGTCAATTCGCGCGGTCATCGACAGGATGGTGGCCATGAGCACCGACGCCGGCGGGTCCGGTCTCGCGGGTCCGCCGCCGCCGGGCTACCCACCCCCTGGTTACGCATCACCGGGCTACCCACCCCCTGGTTACGCATCACCGGGCTACCCGCCCCCCGGTTACGCATCACCGGGCTACCCGCCCCCCGGTTACGCACCGCCGGGCTACGGGCCGCCGGGTTACGCACCGCCGGGCTACGGGCCGCCGGGTTACGCACCGCCCGCGCTGAAGCCGGGCGTCATCCCCCTGCGCCCGCTGAGCCTGTCCGACATCTTCAACGGCGCGGTCGCTTACATCCGGATGAATCCGAAAGCCACGCTTGGCCTGACCACCATCGTCGTGGTCGCCACCCAACTCCTCGCGCTGATCCTGTCCGTCGGTCCACTGGCCGCCGGTGGACAGCTGATTCCGACGCTCAGTGGCGAAGAGGAGGTCTCGACGGGCGTACTGGTCGGCTCGATGATGTCGAGCCTCACCGGATCCGTCGCGACGGGGCTGGCGTCGATCCTGCTGAGCGGGTTGCTGACCGTGGTCGTCGGCAGGGCCATCTTCGGCTCGGGAATCACGATCGCCGAAGCGTGGCAACGACTTCGCGGGCGACTCTGGGCACTGATCGGGTTCTCGGTACTCGAAATCCTCGGCGCACTGCTGTTGATCGCCGTGGTCGCCGGCGTCATCGTCGGCATCGGATTCGCCGTGGGTGGCGCCGCCGCGGTCGTCATCGGTATCCCGTTGGTACTGGCTCTGATTGCCGCGCTGGTGTACCTGGGCACCATGCTGACCTTCGCTCCGGTCATCATCGTGCTCGAGCGACTCGGGATCGTCGCCGCGGTCCAGCGGTCCTTCGCGCTGATCAAGCGAGACTTCTGGCGAGTGCTGGGCATACGCCTGCTCGCGGTGATCGTCGCCCAACTCGTCGCGGGCGCGGTGGCCTTCCCGTTCAGCCTCGGCGGGCAGATCGTGCTGATGGCTGCCACGACGACGGCTGCAGCGTTGCTCGCCTTGATCCTGTTGTCGGTCGGCGGCGCGATCGGCCAGATCATCACCGCACCGTTCAGCGCGGGCGTGGTGGCGTTGCAGTACACCGACGGCCGCATCCGCAGAGAGGCCTTCGACCTGGTGCTGCAGACCGGTGCCGGATACGGACCGGCCGCCCCGTCCGACTCCACCGACCACCTGTGGCTGACCCGCCAGAACTGACGTGCCGACGATAGACATCGACAGCGATACCGCGCACGAGGCCGCGCAGCGCGAACTCGCAAAGCCGATATACCCCAAGGGGTCTTTGACCGAGCAGCTCATCGACTGGGCGGAGGACCTGCTGTATCGGCTGGCGGCCAAGGGTGCGTCGCTGCCCGGCGGTTGGGTGACGGCCACGGTGCTGCTCATCCTGCTGGCGGTGGCGGTCGTCGTGGCGGTCCGAATTGCGCGGCGCACCATGCGAACCCGCCGCGGTCATCGGGAAACCCTGTTCGACCACCGCGAGTTGACCGCCGCGCAGCACCGGACCGCCGCCGAACAGTGTGCGGCAGCCGCGGACTGGGCCGCGGCCATCCGGCACCGGCTGCGCGCGGTCGCCCGCCAGCTGGAGGAAACCGGAGTGCTCGATCCGGTCCCTGGCCGCACCGCCACCGAGCTCGCCCACGACGCGGGGCGCGAACTTCCGCATCTCAGCGATGAACTGGGCACTGCGGCAACGGCTTTCAACGACGTCACCTACGGCGAACGGCCGGGCACCGAAGACGGATATCGGTTGGTCGTCGCGCTCGACGGCCACGTGCGCTCGCGCGCGTCGGTGGTCGCTTCGGCCCCGGCCGCCCCCGACACATCCGACAGTTGGGCGGCGATCCGATGACCGCCGCAACCACCAGGGACGACACCGCCGTCGAGCCGACGATCCGCCAACGATGGCGCGCCGCGCGGTGGGTTCTGCTGACGCTGGCCGTCATCGTCGGGTTCGCAACAGTGACCGTCTATTTGACCGCACCCCGGCCGGGCGGACGGTTGGACCCGAACTCCACCGGCCCGGACGGCACTCGAGCCCTGATGACGCTGCTGCGCGAGCACGGTGTCGACGTCGTCGAGGCCGCGGACGTGGCGGCGGTGGAAGCGGCAATGGAAGCGGCGGTGGGGACCCACACCCTGCTGGTGGTGGCTCAGACCTACCACCTCGTCGACGACGCTGTGCTGGCGCGGTTGGCCGCATTGCCCGGGGACCGCTTGCTCGTAGAACCGATCTCCCGTACCCGCCAGGCGCTGGCACCGCAGATCAAACTGGGCGCAGGCACCACGTTCGGTGGCGGAGAGCGGCCCGACTGCGGGTTGCGCGAAGCCACCCGCGCAGGGGCCGTCCAGTTCGGGATGAGCGACGCCTACGACGCAGCTGACGACGATATCGACCTGACGCGCTGCTACGACGGCGCCCTTGTCCGGTATACCTCCGACGGGCGCGACATCACGGTGGTCGGCAACTCCGACTTCATGACCAACGGCGGGCTGCCCAAGGAGGGCAACGCCGCACTCGCCATGAACCTCGCGGGAACGCAGCAGCGGATGATCTGGTATGCACCGCAGTTCACCGAAGGCGAAGCACAGGGTGGCGCAACTCTTTTCGAGCTCGCACCAGAGCAGGTGAGCTGGATCGTCTGGCAGCTCGTCGCCGTGGTGGTGTTGGTGGCAGCCTGGAAGGGCCGTCGGATCGGCCCACTCGTCGCCGAACGACTCCCCGTCGTGGTTCGGGCATCCGAAACGGTGGAAGGACGCGGTCGCCTGTACCGCTCGCGACGTGCGCGCGACAGCGCAGCCGACGCCTTGCGCACCGCCGCGCTCCAACGCATGCGACCCCGGCTGGGCCTCGGCGCCGACAACGACCCGACCGCGGTCGTCCAAGCGGTTTGCGCGCACTGCGGCGTCCACCCACAGACGGTGGCACGCATACTGTTCGGTCCACCGCCCGGTGACGACGCCGAACTGGTGAACCTGGCACGTGAACTCGACAACATCGAAAGGCAGGTCACCCACTCGTGACTCAGGCAGGCGGAGATGATTCGGCGCGCACCGCGTTGCTGGCACTACGGACCGAGATAGCCAAGGCCGTCGTCGGGCAGGACGCGGTTGTCAGCGGGCTGGTGATCGCGCTGCTGTGCCGCGGCCACGTCCTGCTCGAAGGCGTCCCGGGGGTCGCGAAGACATTGTTGGTACGCACGCTGGCCTCGGCGTTGCAGCTCGACTTCAAACGAGTGCAGTTCACTCCGGACCTCATGCCCGGCGACGTCACCGGCTCATTGGTCTACGACGCGCGCACCGCCGAGTTCGAGTTCCGGTCCGGTCCGGTGTTCACGAATCTGCTGTTGGCCGACGAGATCAACCGGACACCACCCAAGACGCAGGCCGCGCTGCTGGAGGCCATGGAGGAACGTCAGGTCAGCGTCGAGGGCCAACCGCGCCCGCTGCCGGACCCGTTCATCGTCGCCGCCACCCAGAACCCGATCGAGTATGAGGGCACCTACCAGCTCCCCGAGGCGCAACTGGACCGGTTCCTGCTCAAGCTGAACGTGCCGCTGCCGGCGCGCGAACAGGAAGTCGCGATCCTCAGTCGGCATGCGCACGGCTTCGACCCCAGGGACCTGTCCGCCGTGCAGCCGGTCGCGGGTGCGGCCGAACTCGCAGCCGGGCGTGCCGCGGTGCAAGAGGTGCTGGTGGCCGACGAAGTCCTCGGTTACATCGTCGACATCGTCGCCGCGACAAGGCATTCGCCGGCGCTGCAGCTCGGGGTGTCGCCCCGCGGCGCGACCGCGGTGTTGGCGACCGCGAGGTCCTGGGCCTGGTTGTCGGGGCGCAATTACGTCACACCGGACGACGTCAAGGCGATGGCCCGCCCGACCCTGCGCCACCGCATCCAGCTCCGGCCGGAAGCCGAGCTGGAAGGCGCCACACCCGACGGTGTACTCGACGGAATTCTGGCGGCAGTACCGGTGCCACGCTAGTGATCTTCACCGGACGAGCCGCGCTGGTCGCATTGCTCTGCGTCCTGCCGATCGCCGTATCGCCTCGGCCGGCACTCACGTTCGTTTTGCTGCTGGCGGCACTGATTGCGTTGATCGTGGTCGATGCCGCGCTGGCCGGCAATACGCGGCGTGTGCGCTTCACCCGGTCCGGGGACACCACCGCACGATTGGGTCAGCAGGTCGAGGTGATCCTGCTGGTCGAGAATGCGGGCCGGCGCCGCGTCAACGGTGTCGTCCGCGATGCCTGGCCGCCCAGCGCCCGGGCCCATCCGCGCACCCATCCGGTGAATATGGCTGCGGGCCAACGCCTGCGGCTCCGCACGACGCTGCGTCCGGCGCGCCGCGGCGACCAGGACTCGGCGCTGGTCACGGTGCGTGCTACGGGTCCGCTCGGTCTGGCCGGACGGCAGAGTTCGCACCGGGTGCCGTGGCGGGTACGTATTCTGCCGCCGTTCCTCTCGCGTAAGCACCTTCCGTCGCGGCTGGCCAAACTGCGCGAGCTGGAGGGTAATACGCCGGTTCTGATCCGCGGGCAGGGCACTGAATTCGACTCACTGCGCGAGTACGTCATCGGCGACGATGTCCGCTCGATCGACTGGCGCGCCTCTGCCCGCCGCGCCGACGTCGTGGTCAGGACGTGGCGGCCCGAACGGGATCAGCGAGTGGTGATCGTTCTCGACACCGGCCGCACCTCGGCCGGTCGCGTCGGACTAGACCCGACCTCCACCGACCCGTCGGGATGGCCGCGGCTGGACTGGGCGATGGATGCCGCGCTGCTGCTGGCGGCGTTGGCATCGCGGGCCGGGGACCACGTCGACTTCCTGGCCCACGACCGGGTCACCCGAGCCGCGGTGTTCGATGCGTCGCGCACCGAACTGCTCGCCCAACTGGTGACGGCGATGGCCCCGATCGAGCCGGCACTGGTCGAATCCGATGCGCGCGCGATGGTCGCAGCGGTGCAGCGCCGCGTCCGTCGGCGCGCGCTGGTCGTGTTGCTCACCGACCTCAACGCCTCGGCCCTCGACGAAGGCCTGATGACCGTCCTGCCGCAGCTGACGGCCAAACACGGGGTGATCCTCGCCGCGGTCGCCGATCCCCGGGTGGAGTTGCTCGCGACCGGCCGCGCCGACGCCCCACAGGTCTACGACGCCGCGGCGGCAGAACGGGCACGCAACGAGCGGCGTGCGATCGCGTCGCGACTGCGCCGCAGCGGTGTCGACGTGATCGACGCCCCGCCCGAGGAATTGGCGCCGGCGTTGGCCGACCATTATCTGGCGATGAAGGCCGCCGGACGGCTCTAACCGACCGGTACGACGTCCGGGGCGTCCTCGACGTCCCCGGCTTCGCCGGCCCTCTCGGCCTTGCGCCCGAAGTGGAAGATGTAGGCGAGAAAAGCGATCTCGGCCATGACGCCGATGGCGATCCGGGCCGCGGTCGGTAAGGGTGACGGTGTCACGAGCGCCTCGATGAGGCCGGAGATCAGCAAAATCGCCACCAGCCCGCCCGCCACCGCCCCGATCGCGCGGCCCTGCTCGGCGAGTGCCTGCCCACGCGGTCGATTACCGGGCGCAATCACCGTCCAGCCCAGCCGCATTCCCGCCGCGGCGGCCAGGAACACCGCTGTCAGTTCGAGCAGCCCATGCGGGGTGATGAGCCCGAGAAAGATGTCGCCCTTGCCGGCGCCGAACATCAATCCCGCGGCCACCCCGAGGTTCGCGGCGTTCTGGAGCAACACGTAGGGGATTGGGATGCCGAGCAGGATCGCGAAGCCGAGGCACTGCAACGAGATCCAGGCGTTGTTCACCCAGACCTGAAGTGCGAACGAACCGGCCGGGTTCTCGCTGTAGTACGAGGCAAAATCGTTGTTGACCATCTGGTCGATCTCGTTCGCGGTGCCGATGGTGGCGCGCACTTCGGGGCTGCCCGCCACCCACGCCGCGATGACGGCCGTGACGACGAGGAACAGGACGGCCGTCGTCAGCCACCACCACCTGGACCGGTAGGCGACGACGGGGAACGACACGGTCCAGAACCGGACGAACTCGCGCCACAGCGGCGCGTGCGCACCGGTCACCGCGCTTCGTGCCTGCGCGACCAGACCCGACAGTCGACCGACGAGGACCGGATCGGCCGACGCTGCGCGCACCATCGACAGATGCGTCGACACACGCTGGTAGAGATCGACCAGTTCGTCGACTTCGGCGCCGGTGAGTTGCCGTCGCCGTTTGATCAGCTGCTCGAGCCGGTCCCACGTCGGACGGTGCGTGAGCACGAACGCGTCGACATCCACAGCAATCAATGCTAGTAGCGTGGAATTCATGGTCTGGCAGCAAGAGCCCGTCGTCACCGGCGACGCGGTGGTCCTTGACGTCCAGATCGCCCAGCTTCCGGTACGAGCGGTGGCCGCGCTCATCGACATCACCGTGGTCTTTCTGCTGTATCTGATCGGTGTGCTGCTCTTCAGCCTGACGATCACGCAGTTCGACCCGGCGTTGTCCGGTGCGGTGTTGATTCTCTTCACCGTGCTCACATTGCTGGGGTATCCGCTGGTGTTCGAGACGACGACCAGAGGCCGGTCGCTGGGCAAGATGGCGATGGGGCTACGGGTGGTGTCCGAAGACGGCGGTCCAGAGCGGTTGCGGCAGGCGTTTTTTCGTGCGCTGTCGGGAGTGATCGAGATCTGGATGCTTGCCGGCGGTCCCGCGGTGATCTGTAGCTTGTTGTCCGCGAAGGGTAAACGACTGGGAGACATCTTCGCGGGCACGGTGGTGATCAGCGAGCGTACGCCCCGAATGTCTCCTCCACCGCCGATGCCGCCGCAGCTGAGCTGGTGGGCGTCGTCGCTACAGCTCTCCGGGCTGCGGTCCGAACAGGCCGAGCTGGCGCGCCAGTTCCTCGCCCGCGCAGCCCAATTGGACCCGATGGTGCGTGATCAGATGGCGTACCGAATCGTCATCGACATGGTCGCCCAGATCTCACCGCCGCCACCGCCGGGAACGCCGCCGCAACTCGTGCTCGCGGCGGTGCTGGCCGAGCGACACCGCCGTGAACTGGCTCGGCTGCAGCCGAAGCCGCCACCACCGCCGCCGGTGGTGTGGCCCGGCGCGCACGCGCCGCCACCCTATCCGGCTTCTCCCGACCCCGGCGGCTTCACACCACCGAGCTAACCTGCGATCCAGTTGCCGTGGAAGCCGTAGGGAACCCGCTGTGGCAGTTGGATTCTCGCGGCGGGCGGCCCCGTGAAGTCGGCTGCGTCGATGATGACGAGGTCGCTGCCGTCGCGCACGGGGTCGTAGACGTAGCCCAGATACCATCCGCTGGTCTCGTCGCCGGTACCCGGCTCCGCCGGCACGAACACCGCCTCCCCCGGGCCGCCCGGAGTCGGCGCGGAACCGAACGCATGCTCGACCCCGTCGCCGGTGTTCAGGTCGTAGCGCACCAGACAGCCGTCACCGACCGCGACGGCGTACCGGGCGGGCAGCGTCGCCAAGCGGTCGTCGATGCGCGGGAACTCGACCGCACGGTCATCGAGTTGGCGTTCGGTGACCGCACCGGTGACGAGATCGATCGTCCATGCCCACAGTACTGCGTCGGCATCGAACCCGCCGTTGTCTCGCCACAGCTCGGGATACCGGACCGCCTGCAGGACAAGCGAACTACCGTCGTCGTAGGCGTTGGCGACATGGAACACATAGCACGGGTCGATGTCGAACCAGCGCACCTCGCCGAACGGGTCGTCGCGGCGCAGCAGGCCGAGCCGGGCACCGTAGTCGTCGTTCCAGCGGTAGGGCATGTCGTTGCCCTTCGCCGCGATATCGAGGTCGAAGACGACCGGCAGATCCATGAAGACGACGTGCGATGCGGTCAGCGCGAAATCGTGCATCATCGTCAAAGCAGGCACGTCAAGGGGGCGGTTGATCGTCAACTCGCCGGTGGCCTCGGCACGGTGATATGTGACATGCGGTGCAGAGATGTTGCCGTATCCGAAGAAGTGCAGTTCTCCGGTGGTGGGGCAGATCTTCGGGTGCGCGGTCATGGAATCGACGAGTTTGCCGCCGAAGTCGTAGGCGCCCACCGTATCCAGGTCGTTGGTGATCTCGTACGGCAGTGAGGATTCCACGAGCGCCAGCGTCTTGCCCGCGTGGTTGACGATATGGGTATTGGCGACGCTGGCCCGTAGATTTCGGGTGCCGTCGGCGTTGTAGAGCGGGAAATCGGAGATGAAGCTGTCGGTGCGCACCCACCGGTTTCGGTACCACTTGGCCCGCCCACCCTCGATGCGGACCCCGTGGATCATGCCGTCGCCGGCGAACCAGTGCGCCGTGGCCTGGCGCGGGTTGGGGCCGTTTCGTAGATACCAGCCCTGGAGTTCGGGTGGGATAGCGCCCTGCACGGGCAGGTCGTACTCGGTCAGTTCGTCGGCGACGGGCGCGTAGTTGCCGCGCCTGAAGAAGTCGTCGGCGCCGTAGAGGGTCGAGTCCGTCGTCTCGGTCATGAGGATCTCCTTGGGAGTCGATAGTTCGACCTTGACATGTCCGGCGCTGACAGGGTGTAGGGATTGAGTATGCAAACCTTCCCGCTGGGCTCTTTCCAAGTCGGACGCGTCGGCTTCGGCGCCATGCAACTGCCGGGGCCGGGGGTTTTCGGCCCACCGCGTGATCGCGAGCAGGCGCTCGCGGTGCTGCGGCGCGTGATCGAGTTGGGCATCAACCACATCGACACCTCGCAGTTCTACGGTCCGAACGTCGCCAACGAACTGATCCGCGAGGCGCTGCATCCCTATCCCGCCGATCTCGCGCTGGTCAGCAAGGTGGGTGCCCGCCGAGACGACGTCGGAGCCTGGCTGCCCGCACAGCAACCCGACGAACTGCGGGCCGGCATCGAAGAAAACCTGCGCACGCTCGACACCGACCGCCTGGCGGTGGTCAACCTGCGCGTGCACTCCGGTGATCCCAGTGTCCCGGCGCCGTTGGACCCCGAACTGTTCGACCGCCAGCTGACCGCGATGATCAAGGCCCGTGACGAGGGCCTCATCGGCGGCGTCGGGCTGTCGGCCGTCGGGCTCGATCACCTGCGATTCGCGTTGAACCGAACCGACATCGCATGTGTGCAGAACGCCTACAACCTGGTCGACCGGTCTTCGCAGCCGGTTCTCGACGAGTGCACCGAACGGGGGATCGCTTTCGTGCCGTTCTTCCCGCTGGGTTCCGGATTCTTCGCCGAAAATCCGGTTCTCGGCCACCCCGACGTCAAACGCGAGGCCGAAAGGCTCCGGCGCACCCCGGCGCAGATCGCACTGGCGTGGACGCTGTCGGTGGCGCCGAACGTGCTGCTGATCCCGGGCACGTCGTCGGTGGCGCATCTCGAGGAGAACACCGCCGTCGACTTTGTGACTTCGGTGTAGTTGGTTGCGCCGCGACGAACTACACCGAAATCACTCGACGTCGACCCAGTCCAGCGTGCGTTGCACCGCCTTCTGCCAACCGGCGTAGGCGAATTCGCGCTGATCCTCGCTCCACGCCGGCGTCCACCGCTTACCCTCCTGCCAGTTGGCACGCAGATCGTCGGGGCTCTCCCAGAATCCGACGCCCAGACCGGCGGCATACGCGGCTCCCAGCGCGGTGGTCTCGGCGACGACCGGCTTGACCACCTCGACCCCGAGCACGTCGGCCTGGATCTGCATGCACAGGTCGTTGGCGGTGATGCCGCCGTCGACCTTGAGAACCTCCATGTGCACACCCGAGTCGGCTGCCATCGCGTCGACGACGTCGCGGCTCTGGTAGCAGATCGCCTCGAGTGTCGCGCGGGCCAGATGCGCGTTGGTGTTGTACCGAGACAGCCCGACGATCACGCCGCGGGCATCCGAGCGCCAGTACGGAGCGAACAATCCGGAGAAGGCGGGCACGAAGTACACGCCGCCGTTGTCGTCGACCTGACGCGCCAACGCCTCGCTCTGCGCGGCACCGCTGATGATTCCCAGCTGGTCGCGTAGCCATTGCACCGCCGAACCGGTGACCGCGATCGAACCCTCCAGCGCATAAACGGGTTTCGCGGTGCCTCCATCTCTGGGTGCGAACTGGTAGCACAGCGTGGTGAGCAAGCCGTTCTGCGAACGTACAATCTTCTCGCCGGTGTTCAGCAACAGGAAATTGCCTGTGCCATAAGTATTTTTAGCCTCCCCCGCGCTCAGGCACACCTGCCCCACCATCGCCGCCTGCTGATCGCCGAGGATACCGGTCAGCGGCACCTGGCCGGCGACCGGACCGTCGTCTCGGGTGCTGCCGTAGGACTCCGGGCACGACGACGGCTTGATATCGGGCAGCATCTGCCGCGGAATCCCGAAGAACCCCAACAGTTCATCGTCCCAGTCGAGTGTCTCCAGGTTCATCAGCATGGTGCGGCTGGCATTGGTGACGTCGGTGACGTGTACACCGCCGCGGGTACCTCCGGTCAGGTTCCACAGCACCCACGAGTCGGGGGTGCCGAAGAGCGCGTCGCCGTTTTCCGCGGCCTCGCGCACACCGTCGACGTTCTCCAGAATCCACTGCACCTTGCCGGCGGAGAAGTAGGTCGCCGGCGGCAGGCCGGCCTTTCGGCGGATCACGTCGCCGCGGCCGTCGCGGTCGAGCGCCGAGGCGATGCGGTCGGTGCGGGTGTCCTGCCACACGATCGCGTTGTAGTACGGCCGGCCGGTCTTGCGGTTCCACACCAGCGCTGTCTCGCGCTGGTTGGTGATACCCAGCGCCGCGAGGTCGGTCGCCGACAGGTTCGTCTTGTTCAGCGCCGACATGATGACCGCGGCCGTGCGCTCCCAGATCTCGACAGGATTGTGCTCGACCCAGCCCGCCTTCGGCAGGATCTGCTCATGCTCGAGTTGATGCCGGCCGACCTCGGCACCGCCGTGGTCGAAAATCATGCAGCGGGTACTCGTAGTGCCCTGGTCGATTGCGGCAACGAAGTCGGCCAATTCCTGCTCCCCTCTCGACGGCAGTCGTCGTCCATCATGGACTACATGGCGAAGACGTCCGCTGACATTGACCGCATGCCCCGCGGCGGGCCCGACGCGTCGTGCCTGGACCGACTCCTGGAAACCGACCGCCCCGAGTACCTGGACCGCGACTCCGATGACCCCGCGGACGCCGCGCGCAAGCGCAGCGTGATCCGCGCGCTGGAGTTCACCGGTGAGCTGTTCGGCAGCACCGAGAGGTTCGCCGAGATCGCGCTCGCCGAAATCGAGGATGTCGCGGACCCCGAAATTCTCGAACTCGGCGCAGGCCACGGCGGGTTGTCACGCAAGCTCCTCGACTGGCATCCGACGGCGCGGCTGACCGTCACCGATGTCGACGAGGCGGCGGTGGCAGCGATGGCCGCAGGCGACCTCGGGCACGACCCGCGCGCGACGGTCCGCCGGATGGACGCCACGCGCATCGACGCACCCGACAGTTCGTTCGACCTCGCGGTTTTCGCACAGTCGTTTCACCACCTGCCGCCGTCGCAAGCGGCGCGGGTGTTCGCCGAAGGCACCCGGGTAGCCCACCGGCTGGTGATCATCGACCTGCCGCGGCCACCGTCGCCGATTCATCTCGCGCGCTTGGCGTCGATGCTTCCGTTCGCTCCGCTGCTGCCGTTCGCGCACGACGGCGTGATCAGCTCGCTGCGAACCTACAGCCCGTCGGCGCTACGCGCGTTGGCAGCCTATGCCGACCCCGCGATCGAGATCGACTTGCGCGGAGGGCCGTTGAGCCCTCAGATCGTGGTGGCGCGACGCGGCGGTGCGGATGCGTCGCGATCCGGCGACCAGCGCTGATAGCCGAACTCGATGAGGGCATCGAGCAAGTCGTACAGACCCGGATGCCGTACCAGCAGAGCCCCAATCAGCTTCACGCAGACGGTGATACCCGAGTTTGCGCCCGCCAAACCCCGTTCACCTGCGCGGGCGCGTCCACCGATGCAGGAGCCACGCGACCGGGATCGTCATCGCCAACGTGACGGCGAACAGCACCACCACCGATCCGGTGTACACCGGCCACCGCAGCACCGAGACCAACGCGATCTCCATCACTACCACGTGCAGCAGGAAGATCTCATAGGAGATCTCACCGAGCCACACCATCGGCCGACTGCCGAGAATCCTTGAATACCAGCCGGTGTCACCGAGGGCCAACGGCGCCACGACCAACGTCGCAATGGCCGCGTAGAACAGCACCTTCGCCACGCCCTCACTCAAGTCGAGCGCCGGTGCGTCCGTCCGCCCTGCGATCGGTGTGGCCACCACCAGGTACGTCACCACCGCGAGCGGAACCGCGAGCACGGCATAGCAGCGAATACCCTTGTGGGCCAGGACCGATAGTGTCATACCTCCGACGAACCACACCAGATAGTGCGGGAGCCACAATCCTGCACCGTTGGGTAACCACTCGGTCGTGTGCATGACGACGAGCCACAGCGGGCTCAGCGCACCCAACGCCGCCAGCCCCGCCAGCAGCACTGTCGGTCGCCATCGTCGCCGACACAGGGTCACGAGCAAGAGGTACGCGAGCACAGGCAGCGCGGCGTAGAAGGCCACTTCGACCGCCAGACTCCACATCTGGGTCAGGCCCTGATGCATGAATGCGGTGATGTAGTTCGCGCTGTAGATCTGGGTGAGGGTGAGGTTGCGCATCAGGCCGTGCCAGGTGTGGCCGGGATTCGGAGTGATGTGCCGAAACTCGTAGACGGCGTAGACCAGCAGCACCGTCACCACGTAGGCCGGCATGATCCGCCGTACCCGGCTGCGCGCATACCGTCGCACCCGCGGCGGCACCGCACCGGTCGCGACCGCCCGGACCCACGCGTTGAACAGCAGGAACCCCGAGAGCACGAAGAAAATCGCGACGCCGATCTCCATGCGCGCGAAAATCAGGCCCAGATAACCGCGGTTCAGCGCACCGGTGCCGTAGGCGGCGTGAGTGGCCATCACGAGCAGAGCGGCGACAGCGCGGATGCCCGTGAGCGACGCCACCCGGTCGACCCTCGAAACCTGTTCGAGTCCACCCTGGTCGACGTCGCCCGACCATGGTGCTGCCACAGCGTCAGTATCAGACGGTGACCGACGAACCGCGTTCCAATTCGACGATCCGGTCTCCGAGCCCGCGTCGGTTCATCTCCTCGACGAAGTCGGACAGCGGCGACGCGAACACCCCGTAATCGTCGAAGTGCACCGGAATCATCCTCGGCAGGTCGAGCAACTCGGCGACGTCGGCACCGTGGCGACCGTCCATTGTGACCGTCAGCCCGAACGCCAGGTGTCTGCCGAAGGGTAGCCGGGTGCCGCCCAGATGCAGCACACCGACGTCGATCGACTCGAACCGCACCGGTATTTCCCGTAGTTCGTCGATCATCAAGGTGTCCCCGGATATGTAGAGCCGGCAGCGCGCCGTCCCGTCGGAGAACTCGATCATGCTGCCCATCACGGGCGGCAGCAGCCGGTCGATAGGGCTGGGCCCGTGTCGGCCGGGCAGCGAGGTGACTTTGACGGACACCGCGCCCATCGTGAGCTCGTGGTGCTGCCAAGTCTTCAGCGCCACGGCCCGGCCGAAGCCGCGGCGGGCCAGCCGTTTGGCGGCGTGCGGTGTGGTCAGAATCGGCAACGCATGGTCGAGCCGGCTTTGCGACACCCGGTCCCAGTGGTCGCCGTGCATGTGCGACAGCACCACCGCATCGAGTGCGGGCAGCTGGTCGATGTCGAGTGCAGGCCCGTGTAGCCGCTTGGACAGCAGACCGTACCCCAGGTAGGCGTGCTGGCCCCGGTGCAGGAAGTTCGGGTCGGTCAGCAGCGTGATGCCGCCACCGGAGATCAGCGTGGTGGCATTGCCGATGAAGGTGACGGTGACGTCCATCGTCCTGAACTACCCGTCGCGGCGGGCTTTATGCAGGAATCGCCCCCGCGTGAGCACTCGCGGTGGGTTCATCCCGGCCGCGATCGGGGAGCCAAATGTCGGCGAAACGCGGCGTGTCCGGGTGCAA
>NZ_QMEW01000021.1 GCF_003284965.1 Mycolicibacterium sp. GF69 | reverse complement strand
ACCCTTCTGAAACCGCTTAGCTTTAGCAAAGTCGGTCTCAGGGCCGTAAAGATTCAGGCCCGCAACTGCTTTCGCTACCACCTGCCGTGGCGTCCCGCCAATGTCCTGGACGCCCGCGAACTGGTCGCCTTTTCCTACTGCGTCATGCCACAACTGTCTGGCATGCTGGTGCCATGACTGAGCCGCAGTTCGGTGGTAGTGAGCACGGCAACACGCCTCCACCGCCCCCACAGCCGTCGGACTACCAGCCGCAATACCCGCCCCCACCGGGCGAGTACGGTCCGCCGGCGGGCTATCCACCCGCGTACGGCGACCCGATGGCTCCCTATGGTCGTCACCCCTTGACGGGCGAGCCGTACTCCGACAAGTCCAAACTCATTGCGGGCCTGCTGCAGTTGCTCGGCCTTTTCGGCCTGGTCGGCATCGGCCGTATCTACCTCGGCTACACGGGGCTGGGTGTGGCGCAGTTGGTCGTCGGCCTGATCACGTGCGGGATCGGCGCCATCATCTGGGGCATCATCGACGCCATTCTGCTGCTCACCGACAAGGTCCGCGATCCTCAGGGGCGCCCCCTGCGCGATGGCACCTAGCGCCGGCACGAGCCGTAAACAGCTCTACGGTGCGCTCGGCACGGGCGCCCTGCTTACTGGCGCGTTGGCCTACATCGGCATCGCCGACCCGCACCGCCCGAACTTCGTCTTCCCGGCATGCCCGTTCAAGGCGATCACCGGGCTGGACTGCCCCGCCTGCGGCGGCCTGCGGATGACACACGACCTTCTGCACGGCGACCTTGCCGCCGCGGTTGTCGACAATATCTACCTGCTCGTGGGCCTTCCGCTCCTGCTGACATGGCTTTTGGTCCGGTGGCGCCAACGAAAACCGTTGATGAATATGTCGGCCACCATTGTGATCATCACCTCAGCGCTGGCCTGGACGGTGGTGCGCAACCTGCCCGGATTCCCGCTGGTCCCCACAATTCTCGACGGGTGAACGGGCCGGCGCGACGAGCCCGTGTCCGAATTGCTGCGTGACGTTGTCGATTTCAACCTGTCAGCGCCCGTCCTGGAGAGCCGTCGTCTGAATCGATAACGACTATGCTCGAGTGTCGTGAATAGACGCGGAAAGATCGTCTGCACTCTCGGTCCGGCCACCGCGACCGATGACGCCGTCCGTGCGCTGGTCGCGGCAGGAATGGACGTCGCCCGGCTCAACTTCAGCCACGGTGAGCATTCCGACCACGAAGCCAACTACAAGCGTGTCCGGGCGGCCTCCGACGCCAGCGGGCACGCGGTCGGGATCCTCGCCGACCTTCAGGGCCCCAAGATCCGGCTTGGCCGGTTCAAGGACGGCCCGACGTTCTGGGCTGCGGGGGAGACGGTGCGGATCACCGTCGATGACGTCGAGGGCACTTCCGATCGAGTCTCGACCACCTACAAGCGCCTCGCCGAGGACGCCACCGCCGGTGACCGGGTGCTGGTGGACGACGGAAACGTCGGCCTGGTCGTCGAACGCATCGAAGGCAACGACGTGATCTGCACCGTCACCGAGGGCGGTCCGGTCAGCAACAACAAGGGAATGTCGCTGCCCGGTATGAAAGTCTCGGCTCCCGCGCTTTCGGAGAAGGACATCGACGATCTCGAGTTCGCGCTGCGGCTGGGAGTCGACTTCATCGCATTGTCCTTCGTTCGCTCACCGGCCGACATCGAACTCGTGCACGAGGTGATGGATCGCCTCGGCCGGCGAGTGCCGGTGATCGCCAAGCTCGAGAAGCCCGAAGCCATCGACAACCTCGAGGCCGTCGTGCTGGCATTCGACGCCATCATGGTGGCCCGCGGTGACCTCGGCGTGGAGCTGCCGCTCGAAGAAGTCCCGCTGGTGCAGAAGCGCGCCATCCAAATGGCAAGGGAGAACGCGAAACCGGTCATCGTCGCCACCCAAATGCTGGAGTCGATGATCGAGAACTCGCGGCCCACCCGGGCCGAGGCGTCCGACGTCGCCAACGCGGTGCTCGACGGCGCCGACGCGGTGATGCTGTCCGGTGAGACGTCCGTCGGCAAGTACCCGCTCGATGCGGTCAAGACCATGGCGCGCATCATTCACGCGGTCGAGGAGAACTCGGTGGCCGCGCCGCCGCTGACGCATCTGCCGCGAACGAAGCGCGGCGTCATCTCCTATGCCGCCCGCGACATCGGTGAGCGTCTGGACGCCAAGGCGCTCGTCGCCTATACACAGTCGGGCGACACCGTGCGCAGGCTCGCGCGGCTGCACACGCCGCTGCCGCTGCTCGCGTTCACCTCGTTGCCCGAGGTGCGAAGCCAGCTCGCGCTGAGCTGGGGCACCGAGACGTTCATCGTGCCGCACATCCAGACCACCGACGGAATGATCCGCCAGGTCGACAAATCGCTGTTGGAACTCGGCCGATACAAGCGGGGCGACCTGGTGGTCGTCATCGCGGGCATTCCGCCGAGCACAGTAGGCTCCACGAATCTGATCCACGTGCACCGGATCGGGGAGGACGACGTCTAGCTGTTGAGGAGATGCGAGTGTCAGGGTCAGCGGACTTCGACGAGCTGCTCGCGATACTTGACCTCCGAAAGACCGGCGACGACGTCTACGTCGGCTCGCATCCCAGCAAGAACCCGATACGCACCTTCGGCGGCCAGATGATGGCGCAGTCATTCGTGGCGGCCAGCCGGAGCCTGAAGCATTCGACGCCGCCGAGCGCGCTGTCGGTTCACTTCATAGCGGGCGGTGACCCTGAGAGGGATCTCGAGTTCCACGTCGTGCCGTTGCGCGACGAGCGTCGCTTCGCCAACCGTCGCGTCGACGTGATGCAGGGTGGTCAACTCCTGACCACCGCGATGGTGTCGTTCCTGTCCGGGGGGCGCAGCCTCGAGCACGGCGTCGCCCCGCCGGACGTGCCGAATCCGGAGTCGGTGCCGGCCGTGGACGAGTTGCTGCGCGGCTACGAGGACGTCGTCCCGCACTTCGTCAACGCATTGCGGCCGATCGACTGGCGATACACCAACGACCCGAGCTGGGTGATGCGCCACAAGGGCGCAGCACTGCCGCACAACCGGGTGTGGATGAAGGCGCTGGGGACGATGCCGCAGGATCCCGTGTTGCACGCAGCCGCGCTGGTCTACTCCTCGGACACCACGGTCCTCGACTCGATCATCACCACCCACGGTCTGTCGTGGGGTTATGACCGGATCTTCGCGGTCACCACCAACCATTCGGTGTGGTTCCACCGGCCCGTGCGCTTCGACGACTGGGTCCTTTACTCGACGGCTTCACCGGTGGCCGCCGACTCGCGCGGCCTGGGCACCGGTCACTACTTCGACCGCTCCGGCCAGCCCATCGCCACCGTGGTGCAGGAAGGCATCGTCAAGTACTTCCCGGCCCGGCAGCCCGCAGCCCGCTGACTAGGGGCGCCGACTAGGGATTCGGCGTCAAGGTCACCGAGAACTGGTCCTCGACGCGTTGCTGGAACTCGTCGGCGCACTGCTGCACGGCGTCCTGGTCATCACCCGCACGCGATATGCAGTCGATGTAATCCGTGCCGCCGACTTCGTTGAAGCCCCAGACGGCCAGCCAGATGACCACGATCGCCTCGATGATGCTCAAAACACCGAGGACGATGCCGGCCATGGCGACGCCGCCGTTGGTGGCCTCACCGCGTTTGGCGCGCCGCCAGCCGATGACGCCCAGGATCACCGCGACGACGCCGAGCACGATGCCGCCGAAGACGGAAAGCAGCGCGATGATGGCGACCACCAGCGCGGCGATGCCGATGCCGTTCTTGGGGGCGTTGGCCGGTGGCGGATACGCGTAGCCCTGCGGAGGGGGCGGGGGATAGCCGCCGGGGTAGGCCCCGTACTGCGGCTGCTGCGCTGCCGGCGGTTGCGTCGGTGGCGGCTGCGCTGGAGGCGACTGCGGCGTTTGCGGTGGCGTCTCGGGCTGGTCCGGTTCGCTCATGCGGAGGAGGTTACTCCGTGAGCAGCGAGAATGAGGGTAGGACACTCAAGCTTGCCGGGCAGATGATGGGTGGCGACGACGACCGTGCGGTCGGCCGGGAAAAGGCCGCCGGGAGTGAGCAGTTCGATCAGCATCCGGCTGCCGTCGGCGGCGTCGAGGTGTTCGGTGGGTTCGTCGAGCAGCACTGTCGCGGCAGTGGTCAGCAGCGCCCGCGCCAGAAGTAGGCGCCTGCGCTGCCCGGCGGATACGGCGGCGGCCCCGCCGACGAGCACGGTCGACAGCCCCTCCGGTAACGCGTCGAGCCAGTCGCCAAGACCGACGCGCCGCAGAACGATTCGGATCTCGTCATCGCTCGCGTCGCCGCGGACCGCCAGCATGTTGTCCCGCACCGTGGTGTCGAACAGGTGCGCGTCCTCGGCGAAAAACACTGCGGACGGCTCGGATTCCGCCAGCGACAGCAACAGCGTCGTCTTACCCGATCCGCTGGGACCGACGATGGCAAGGCGGTCGCCGGGTGTCAGCGCGACGTCGGGAGCCGCCGGCCGGGTGCGCGGCGAATCGGTCGGCGCGGTGAGCTCGGCCAGTCGGCCGACGGCGATGCGCGACCTGGTGAGCTGCACCGCGGCAGCGGGTAACGCAGTGGTCGCTTCGAACGCCGACAGGGGCAAGAGCATCAGGATCGCCAAGGTCGTCGGTGCGACCGAGTCGGCGATCGCCAGCGCCGCCACCACGGCGCCGAATACGCTGACACCGATCGCCGCCGTGGAGGCGGCGGCCGCCAACGCGGCGGGCGCGGCTGCCCGGTCGGTGGCCCGGCCCCAGTCGCGGTGCCTGCGATCGGCCTCGGCGAGGACCGCGTCGAGGCGGCCGCTGACACGAAGCTCCGGCGCATGCTCCAGCGCGAGCATCACCGCCACGTCGCGACCCGAATGATGTTGAGTCGCGACAGCTTCGGTTGCTGCGGCCGCCTTCGCCGACAGCGAAGGCGCGACGACGCCCGCGATCAGCAGGCACAGTGCGAGCACGACCGCCGCCTCGACGGAGACGACGGCGATTCCGGCGACTGCGGCCACTGAAAGCACGGCCGCCACGGCGATCGGCAACACCGCACGCACCACCACGTCGGCGAGGTCGTCGACCGACGCGCCGATCCGCGCCACCAGTTCGCCGCTCGGCATCCGCAGCGCGGTGTCGGCGGGTGCCTCGGCGAGCCTGCGGTACAGCGCTTCGCGGGTGTCGGCCGCTGTGCGCAGCGCGGTGTCGTGCGAGGCCAGCCGTTGGCAGTAGCCGAGGAGACCGCGCGAGATACCGAGCGCGCGGACCGCCACCACCGCGACGGTCAGATCCAGCACCGGCGGCATCTGCCACGCCCTGGTGATCAACCACGCCGAGATCGCGGCCAGCGCGAGCGCACTGCCCAGCGACAGCACCCCGAGCGCAACCGCGAGCGCCAGTCGCGCCAATCGAGGCCGCAGTAACTCACGCATCGACCAGATCTCCCAGCGAGAGCACCCGATCGCCGATGGCGCGAACCGGATCGCGGTGGCCGACGACGAGCACGGTGGCGCCGGCCCGCGCCCGCTCGACGATCGCGTCGAGGACGCGGGCCTCCATCGCCGCGTCGAGGTGTGACGTCGGTTCGTCCAGTAGCAGCACCGGTGCACAGGAGCCCAGCGCGCGGGCCAGACCGAGCCGCTGCCGCTGGCCGAGCGACAGACCCGTGCCGTCCCGGCCGAGCAGGGTGTCCAAACCGTCGGGGAGCGTCGCGAGCACCTCGTCGAAACCTGCTGCACGGCAGGCCTTATCGAGATCGCGCAGGGGTCCGAACAACTCGAGGTTGTCCCGTATGCTGCCCGGGACCAGCACCGGACGATGCGGCAGCCAGGAGACCTGGCGCCACCAGGCGGGTAGGTCCAGTTCGTCGACGTCGATGCCGTCGACCGACACCCGTCCCGGATGCAGTCCGAGGATCGTATGTAGCAGCGTGGTCTTACCGGCACCGTTGGGGCCGGTCAGCACGGTGACGCGACCGGGCTCGACATCCGCGTCGAGCGCCTCGAGGTACAGGGTGGCGCCTCTGGCGGTGACGGTCTTGGTCCCGGCCGGTCGGGATGGCAGCGTGTCGAGAAGCCGGAGCGCGGCGTCGGCGGCGGTCCGCCCGTCCTGGGCCGCATGGAACTCCACGCCGACGCGGCGAAGCGGCCAGAACACCTCGGGTGCGAGTAGCAGCGCGGTCAACCCTGCCGTCAGGGACATCTCGCCGAAGACCAAACGCAGCCCGATGCCCACGGCCACGAGCGCGACGCCCAGCGTGGCCAGAAGTTCGAGCACCAGCGCGGACAGGAAGGCGATGCGCAGTGTGGCCATCGCCGAACGCCGATGTGCCGCAGCCAGTTCCGTGATGCGGCCGGCTGAACCTTCGAGCCGTCCCAACGCCCGAAGCGTCGGGATTCCGGCCACCAGGTCCAGCAGCCGCGACTGCAGTGTGGTCATCGCAGCCAGCGCGGCCTCGGTACGTTGCTTGGTCAGCAAGCCGATGAGCACCATGAAGATTGGGATGAGCGGCAGCGCCACCAGCACGATCACCGCGGAGTACCAGTCAACGGCCGCGATCACCAGCACCGCCGCCGGGGTCAGGATGCCCGCGAGAAACACCGCCGGTAGGTACGCGGTGAGGAACGGCCGTAAGCCGTCCAGGCCGCGCGTAATCAACGCCGCAGCGGTGTCGCGCTCGACCGCCAGCCGTCGCGGTGGCAGCGCGGTGACCGCGCGCAACACCTGGCCCGACAGGTCGGCGATGACCTGCGTGGCGCCCGTCGAGGCGAGCCTGCCCTGACACCAGTGTGCAACGCTGCGGATCGCCCACAGTCCCAACACGAGCACGAGCGGACCGAGCCAATGATCGAGGTGACGCGTGGTGGGATCGGTGATGATGCCGGCCACGACGTCGGCCAGCACCACCGCCGCCGCGATCGTCGCGGCGGTGAGTACCACCCCGCAGACCACCGATGCGAGCAGATAGCGCCGCATCGCTCGGGAGGTCCGCCACAGGTTCACGTCAGCCGCCGTGCCAAGCCCGCCGGCGCGGGAATCCGCTCGGCGGAGATTCGTTGGCGGAACACCCAATACGTCCAACCCTGATACATCAGCACCAAGGGCGCGAACACCAGCGCAGCCCAACTCATGATCCGCAGCGTGTAGGGGCTCGAGGATGCGTTTCCGACGGTCAGGCTGTACGCCGGGTCGAGCGTGGACGGCATCAGGTTCGGGTACAGCACACCGAACAGCAGCACCACCAGCGCCGCGACCACGACGGTCGTGTATCCGAACGCCCAGCCTTCGCCGATGCCGCGCCACACTCTGATGGTCGCGGCCAGCTGGGCCAGTCCGGCGACGAGAAGCACGATCCACGTCCAGTCCTTGCCGTGGGCCAACTGTGTCCACAGCCCGAACGAGGCCAGTACCGCGGTCACCGGCAGCGCGAGCCGGCCGGCGAAGCGCAGCGCGTCATCACGTACTGCGCCTTCGGTTTTCAGGGCCACGAACACGGCGCCGTGGAAAAGGAAGAGCCCGGCCGTGGCGGCGCCGCCGAGCAGCGTGTAGCCATTCAGCAGGTCGCCGATGGAGGCGTGCATCCGCTTGTCGGCATCGATCGGCAGCCCGCGGACCAGAGCGGCGAACGCGACACCCCACAGCACCGCAGGCACCCACGACCCGACGGCGATCCCCACGTCGGCCCAGCGCCGCCACCCCGGGTCGTCGATCTTGCCGCGCCATTCGATCGCCACCACGCGCAGGATCATCGCGACGAGGATCGCCAGCAGCGGAAGGTAGAGCCCCGAGAACATTGTCGCGTACCAGTCGGGGAAGGCGGCGAACATCGCACCGCCCGCGGTGATCAGCCACACCTCGTTGCCGTCCCAAACCGGTCCGATGGTGTTCAGCACGGCGCGCCGGCGCCGTTCGGGGTCGTCGCCGGTGCGGCCGAACATGCCCATCAACATGCCGACACCGAAATCGAACCCCTCGAGGACGAAGAACCCGAGGAACAGGCCCGCCAGTACGACAAACCACCACTCCTGCAGTGCCATTGCGCCTCAACCCCTCTCAATACGCGAACGACAGCGGCGCGACCTCGTCCTCGCCCGGCGGCAGCGGGGCGACCGGTTCGGAATCGTGCTCCTGCGGTCCTTCCACTGTGTAGCGACGGATGAGCCAGAACCAGATGACGGCGAGCGCCGCGTAAACCAGCGTGAAGGCGACCAGCGACAGCACCACCATGCCGACCGGATGCCCGGAAACGCCGTCGGCAACGGTGAGCCGGATCGCTTGGTCGCCGGTCGGATTCGGTACCACCACCCACGGCTGACGGCCCATCTCGGTGAATATCCAACCCGCACTGTTGGCCAGGAACGGTGTCGGCAGCGTCAGGAGCGCGAACCGGGAAAGCCACCGCGACTGCGGAATCCGGCCGCCTCGGGTGGACCAGAGCACCACGAGTGCGAATAACGCTGGGACAGCGAGCAATCCGATCATCGCCCGGAAGGCCCAGTACGTCACGAACAAGTTTGGCCGGTAGTCTCCAGCTCCGAACTTCTCGACATACTGCTGCTGGAGGTCCTGGACGCCTTCGAGACGAACGCCCTCGAACTCTCCCTTGGCCAGAAACGGCAGCACGTAGGGCACCTCGATGAGGTGCACCACGCTGTCGCAGTTGTTGTGGGTGCCGACGGTGAGGATCGAAAAGTCGGGATCGGTCGCGGTGTGGCACAGGGATTCCGCGGAAGCCATCTTCATCGGCTGTTGTTCGAACATCAGCTTGGCCTGCACGTCGCCGGTGATCGCGAGACCGGTCGCCGATGCGAGCACCACCAAGGCGCCCATGATTGCGGCGGGCCGAAACATCGTCTGCGATTCGGCCTTGTCCCGGTGCGACCGAACCATCCACCACACGCACACCCCGGCGACGAACGCCCCAGCGGTCAGAAATGCCCCGAACACCGCATGCGAGAACGCCGCGATCGCGGTGTTGTTGGTGAACAGCGCGACGATGCTGGTCAGTTCGGCGCGGCCGGTGTCCGGATTGAAGCGGGCGCCGACAGGGTGCTGCATCCAGGAGTTCGCCGCGATGATGAAGAAGGCCGACAGGTTCACCGCGATCGCCACCACCCAGATACAGGCAAGGTGCACGAGCCGGGGGAGCCGGGTCCAGCCGAAGATCCACAGGCCCAGAAACGTCGACTCGAAGAAGAAGGCGGCCAGCCCCTCCATCGCCAGCGGCGCGCCGAACACGTCCCCGACGAACCGCGAGTACTCGCTCCAGTTCATTCCGAACTGGAACTCCTGAACGATGCCGGTGGCCACGCCCAGGGCGAAGTTGATCAGGAACAACTTGCCGAAGAAGCGGGTCAGCCGGTACCAGGCGGTGTTTCCGGTGATCACCCAGGCGGTCTGCATGACGGCGATCAACGGCGCCAGGCCGATGGTCAGCGGAACGAAGATGAAGTGGTAGACGGTGGTGATGCCGAACTGCCACCGCGACACATCGAGCGCGTCCATCTCACCCTCTCCCGTGGCTGTGAGTACAGCCTACGACGGGGTGTAGTAGACGTCAGTGTGTGTTAGCTCACCGGCTCTTCCGCCGCGGGTGCGCTGGTCGGTCCGGCGGTGCCGTCGAGGTTCTTGGAGGCCTTGCGGATACCGAACGCGGACACGATCTCGAAGAACCCGATGACGATCAGCGAGATACCGGCCACCACGGTCAGGATCGCCAGGGACTCGAACGGCGCGGCGAGCATGATCACGCCCGCGATGAGGCTGATGACGCCGACGAAGATCTCCCACGCGCGGCCGGGCAGCGTCGGGTCGCTGATCGCCGACACCGCCGTCGCGACGCCGCGGAAGATGAAGCCGATACCGATCCAGATGGCCAGCAGCAGGATCGACTCCTGCAAACTGCGGAAGCACAGCACGGCAAGGATCAGAGCGGCGGCGCCGGAGATGAACAGCAGCACGCGCCCGCCCGCCGATACGTGCAGGCTGAATGCGAAGATCACCTGGGCGATGCCGGCGATCAGCAGATACGCCCCGAAGAAGATCGCCGCGATGACGATCGTCTTGCCCGGCCAGAGCCAGACGAGAACGCCGAGTGCGACCGCGAGAATTCCCGAGATCAGGGTCGTTTTCCACAGATGCCGCAGCAAGCTGGGCGGTGCGGAGCTGTCGAGTGGCCTTTCCATTGCCCTTTGCATTGCCGCAGTGTGGCATAGCCCAACGGCAATGGTCGTCGCATTTCGGTATCGATTCGACCTATGTTCAACGACCCGAAACGTGCGGGTTTGGTTCCTCTGCCGCCGACTGCGGTCTCAACTACTGTTCCGTTACCGGTGCTTCGCGCCGGTTCCGCGACGCAGAAAGTAGGCATCCGTGTTAGGCGACTGTCCCAATCGTCGAGGCAGATTCCGACGCCTTGCGGTGGTCATTGCTGCGGTTGGTGCGCTCGCCATATCCGGCTGCGCGAGCGGTACCGAAGGCGGTGGTGGCGGCGGGGCCACGAGCCAGCCGCCCACCGTGTCGGCGCAGAAAGTCGAGTCGATCGCCAACACCGTTCCCGAGGCCATCAAGTCGTCCGGGAAGCTGATCGTCGGCGTCAACATCCCTTACAAGCCCAACGAGTTCAAAGATCCCAGCGGAAAGATCGTCGGATTCGACGTCGACTTGATGAACGCGATCGCGGCGACGTTGGGTTTGACCCCCGAATACCGCGAAGCCGACTTCGCGATGATCATTCCCGCCATCCAGGAAGGCACGTTCGACGTGGGTATGTCGTCGTTCACCGACACCAAGGAGCGGGAGGAGTCGGTCGACTTCGTCACCTACTTCTCCGCGGGGACGTTGTGGGCGCACCGACCCGATGCGCCGATCGACCCGAACGACGCCTGCGGCAAGAAGGTCGCCGTACAAGCCACCACGTTCCAGGACACCGATGAACTCCCGGCGAAAAGCAGAGCGTGCACCGATGCGGGCAAACCGGCAATCGAGATCGTCAGGTTCGACGGACAAGACGCGGCCACCAACGCGGTGGTGCTCGGCCAGACGGACGCGATGTCTGCGGACTCCCCCGTGACCTCGTGGGCGATCAAAGAGACCAACGGCAGGTTGATAGCGGCCGGGGAGATGTTCGACGCTGCTCCGTACGGCTGGCCGGTACAGAAGGGCTCGGCGCTCGCGCAGTCGCTGCAGATGGCGCTCGAGCATCTCATCGAGACCGGCGCCTACCAGGAGATCGCAAGCAACTGGGGGGTCGAAAGAGGGATGATCGACAAGCCCGTCGTCAACGGCGCCGTCTCCTAGGCGCTTTGAGATGACCGCCGTCGACACGTCGTCATCCGCAGCCCCCGCTCCGATCGACGCGGTCCCGTTGCGGCACCCCTGGCGTTGGGTGGCGGCGGTCGCCATCTTGATCCTGGTCGGGCTGTTCCTGTACGGGGCGGCGACCAACGACGCCTACCACTGGTCGACGTACTGGAAGTACCTGTTCAACGAGCGGGTGCTCAAGGTCGGTGTGGTCAACACCGTGCAACTGACCATCTACTCGATGGTGCTCGCGATCGCGCTCGGGGTGCTGCTTGCCGTGATGCGGCTGTCATCGAACCCGGTGTTGAAAGCGGTTGCATGGGTGTACCTTTGGGTCTTTCGCGGCACTCCGGTCTATGTGCAACTGGTGTTCTGGGGATTGTTGCCCACCATCTACCGGAACATCCAACTCGGGGTGCCGTTCGGGCCGTCGCTGCTCCGGTTCGACCTGCAGTCACTGTCGATCCCGTTTCTGCTCGCGATTCTCGGGCTGGCGCTCAACGAGGCGGCTTATATGGCCGAGATCATCCGCGCCGGAATAAGTTCCGTGCCCGAGGGGCAGGCGGAGGCTTCCACGGCGCTCGGTATGTCGTGGGCAATGACGATGCGGCGTACGGTCCTTCCGCAGGCGATGCGGGTGATCATCCCGCCGACCGGCAACGAAGTGATCAGCATGCTCAAGACCACGTCGCTGGTGACTGCGGTGCCGTTCACCCTGGACCTGTACGGCATCACCTCGCGCGAGATCGCGGCCCGCATCTTCGAACCCGTTCCGCTGCTGCTGGTCGCTGCCACCTGGTATCTGGCGATCACCAGCGTCCTGATGGTCGGCCAGTACTACCTGGAGCGGCACTACTCGCGTGGCGCGTCGCGCAAGCTGACCACCAGACAACTCGAAGCGCTGGCCAAGGCGCAGACCGCCGGGGAGGCGCACCCGTGACGCCGGTGGCCAGGCCGATGGTGAAGGCCGAAGGCGTCTGCAAGAGCTTCGGTGCGCTGCAGGTGCTCAACGGGATCACGCTCGAGATCGGCGAAGGTGAGGTGCTGTGCATGGTCGGCCCGTCCGGGTCGGGCAAGTCGACGTTCCTGCGCTGCATCAACCATCTCGAACAGATCAACGCCGGCCGCCTGTACGTCGACGGTGAACTCATCGGATATCGGCAGCGCGGCAACAAACTTCACGAGATGTCGCCGCGCGAGGCCGCCAGACAGCGGCGCGACATCGGCATGGTCTTCCAGCACTTCAACCTGTTCCCCCACCGCACCGCGTTGGAGAACGTCAGCGAAGCGCCCATTCATGTCAAACGGGTCAAAAAAGACGTCGCGGTCGCGCGCGCGAGAGACTTGCTCGACCAGGTCGGGTTGTCGCCGAAGGCCGACGCCTATCCCGCCCAGTTGTCCGGTGGCCAGCAGCAACGCGTCGCGATTGCCCGCGCCCTGGCGATGAGCCCGAAGCTCATGCTCTTCGACGAGCCCACGTCCGCGTTGGACCCCGAGCTGGTCGGCGAAGTCCTCGAAGTGATGAAAAAGCTTGCCGCCGAGGGTATGACGATGGTCGTGGTGACACATGAGATGGGATTCGCCCGCGAGGTGGCCAACCATCTGGTGTTCATGGACGGCGGCGTCGTCGTCGAGAGCGGTCCGCCCCGTGAAGTGCTGGCCAACCCCCGACACGAACGCACGAAAGCGTTTCTGTCGAAGGTGCTCTAGGTGATGCCGGACAGCATGCAGAATCCGGACCCGGCCACCCCGCTGTGGCGCGCCGCCCAGGTGTTTCGACTGTTGAGTTGCATTTACGCGCTCGGGTTCCAGGTGTCGGTCAACGCCGATCTGAACCGGCCCGGGCTGGCGTGGACACTGTTCGCGGTCTTGCTCGGGTGGAGTGCGCTGTGCGCGGTGGCCTATCTCCAGGGGTTCGGCAGGCGCCCGGCGTGGGTGCTGGCCGAAATCGCGGTGGTCGCCGGGTTGATCCTGTCGACCGAGGTGGTGGCCTCCTCGCAGTGGGCGTTCGACAACCAGTCGTGGCCGACGACGTTATGGGCCACGAACGCGACGATCTCGGCCGCGATCGTCGCGGGTCCGATCGCGGGCATGCTCACCGGAGTGGTGGTGATGGTCGCCAGCACGCTCGTCAAGGGCTTTATCAACTACGACCTCGGCCGCAACGCGACGATCGTCATCGAACTCGCGGTCGGCCTGGCGGTTGGGATGGCCGCACAGACCGCGCGTCGTGCACATTCGGAACTCGAACAGGCGGCGCGGTTGGCGGCCGCGCACCAAGAGCGCGAGAGGTTGTCGCGTGAGGTACACGACGGCGCCATCCAGGTGCTCGCGCTGGTGTCCCGGCGGGGCCGTGAGATCGGCGGTCCCACAGCCGAACTCGCCGAGCTCGCGGGGGAACAGGAACGCGCATTGCGCCGCCTGGTGAGTTCGGGCGAGGCAGAGCCACGGGTCGGGGCGATGACCGATATCGGCACCCTCCTTCGGCAGCGGGCATCGGACCGGGTGTCGGTGAGCCTGCCCGCCGACCCGGTGCTCCTCGAGGCGGTCGTCGCCACCGAGTTGTCCGCCGCGGTGGTCAACGCGCTCGACAACGTGGCGGCCCACGCCGGACCGGGCGCCCACGCATACGTGCTGCTCGAAGACCTCGGGGACGCGATCACGGTCAGTATCCGGGACAACGGCACCGGGATCCCCGAGGGCCGGCTCGAGGAAGCGGTGCGGGAGGGACGCATCGGGGTATCGAAATCGATTGTCGGACGGATGAACTGGCTCGGCGGCAACGCCAAGCTGACCACCGGGCCGGAGAGTGGGACGGAATGGGAACTGACGCTACCCCGACCGTGATGGTTGTCGACGACCATCCGATCTGGCGCGACGCGGTGGCCCGCGACCTCGCGGAGGACGGCTTCGCCGTGGTCGCCACCGCCGACGGGGTCGGCGCTGCACGCCGCCGTGCCGCAGCGGTCCAGCCGGACGTCGTGGTGATGGACATGCGACTCGCCGACGGCGACGGTGCGCAAGCCACCGCCGAGGTACTCGCCGTATCGCCGGCATCGAGGATCCTGGTGCTGTCGGCCTCCGACGAGCGCGAGGACGTGCTCGAGGCGGTGAAAGCCGGCGCCACCGGCTATCTGGTCAAGAGCGCATCGAAGCAGGAACTGGGAGACGCGGTGCGCGCCACCGCAGAAGGCCGAGCCGTGTTCACACCCGGGTTAGCGGGGCTGGTACTGGGTGAGTATCGGCGCATCGCCCAGAACCGTGGCGGCGGTCCGGAGACGCCGAGCCTGACCGAGCGGGAGACCGAAATTCTGCGCTACGTCGCCAAAGGCCTGACCGCCAAGCAGATCGCAGCCCGACTGTCGCTCAGCCACCGCACCGTCGAGAACCATGTCCAGGCCACGTTCCGCAAGCTGCAGGTGGCCAACCGCGTCGAATTGGCGCGATACGCGATCGAACACGGCCTGGATGACTTAGACGACGCAGACGAGTAGTCCTACTCATCCCGTTGTGGCGTCGCAGCTGTGACGATGGCTCCATGACCGAACCGCATCGCGCCGTCATCGCCTCACTGTCCGCCGATATCGCCGCGATGTCGGCACAATTGGCGCGTGTCTCGGCTGGCCTGACCGAGCTCGACCGGCTGCTGGCCCCGTCGCCGCAGCAGCCGCCACAGCAGCAGCCGGCCTATCCCTACGCCGCGCCCGTTTCGTATCATCCGCCTTACGTTGCGCCCGTTGGGTATTCGCCGCCACCCCCGCCGCCTGCGCCACCACCGCCACCGGCGCCCAGGAAGCCGCGGGACGACGGATGGATCGGCAAGCTGCTGGCCGTCGCCGGTGTGGCGGTCACGCTGATCGGAGTGGTGTTCCTGCTCGTGCTGGCCGCGCAGGCGGGCCTGCTGAGGCCGGAGATCAGGGTCGCTGCCGGAGCGGTGCTGGCCGGGGGACTGGCCGCCGGCGGTTGGTGGCTGCGTGCGCGCCCGGGTGGGCGTGTCGGGGCGATCGCGCTCATGGCGACCGGTATCGCTGCGGCCTATATGGATGTCATCGCGGTGACGTCCATCTATGACTGGGTTCCGGCACCCGTCGGCCTGGTGATCGCCGCGATGATCGCCGGCGGCGGGCTCACGGTGGCGCGCCGCTGGAACTCCGAGCCACTCGGGCTTCTCGTCCTGGTGCCGCTGCTGGTGCTGGCACCCGTGGTGGTCGGCGGCGTCACGCTGCTGCTGGTCGCGTTCATGCTCGCGTTGTCGGCCGCGTCGCTGCCCGTGCAGATCGGCAAGGACTGGCTCTGGCTGCACGCCGCCCGCATCGCGGTGGGCACGCTGCCGTTACTGCTCGCACTCATCGGCGTGTATTTCGACGACGGACACGACGGGTGGCTGGCGGGCGCGTGCGGTATCGCGGCACTGCTCGCGATCGCCGGTGCGCTGATCCTGCTGCCGGGTACCGCGAACCGGCCGGTGATGGCCGTGCTCACCGGGGCCGGCGTGCTGCCGGTGCTGTCGGTCGTCCTGGCCGTCGACCGCGTGCCCGCGGCGTTGATGGCGGCGGCCCTGGCGGCGGCGCTGCTGGCGATCGTGCTGGTCGGTGACCAGTTGCCGGGCGTCGACGGCGCTGTCCGCCGGATCTGGGCCGGGCTCTCGGCGATATCGGCGGTGATCGGTGTGCTGGTGGCGTTCGATGGCCCGATCGCGGGCCCGGTGTTGTTGGCGATGGCGCTGCTGGTGGCGACGACGGGTCGTCGCCACGCGACGGCCAGGGCGATCTCGATCGGCGTCGCGCTCGTTGGCGCTGCCTACTATCTGAGCTGGGCGCCGCCCTACACGCTGCTGGTGGGAACCCCTACGAGTGCCGCGGTGGGCGTGTCGACGCTGATCGCCAGTGTGGTGTTGATCGCGTGGTCGGCCGTGATGGCGTGGTCGTACCCCGCCCGGAGCTCCGCGACGTGGGCCGGCGCGGCCGCGGTCGCCGGATATGCGCTCACGACGTTCGCCGTCACCGCCGGAGTGTTGGCCGGCGGCACGGATAGCGGGTTCTACGCAGGCCACATGGCGGCGACGATCTGCTGGATCGCGCTGGCCGCCGCGCTGTTCGGATATGCGGCGAAGCTGCCGCGAACCGACCGGTCGGTGCCGATCGGCGGGGGACTGGCGCTGGTAGCCGCGGCCATGGCCAAGCTCTTTCTCTTCGACCTCGGCACCCTCGACGGCATCTTCCGCGTCGTGGTGTTCATCGTCGTGGGGCTGGTGCTGCTCGGCATGGGCTCCGGCTACGCGCGACTGCTGGCCAGGCAGGATCAAGAAAATGCCCGCTGACCAGGAATTTATGCTAAAATGGAATCAATCCAGACTAGAAGGGGTTGTCCAGATTATGAGTACAACAGCACGTCGTTCAGAAGCAGATGTACAGGGATTCGAGGCCTCGCCGGAACTGAGCGCCAGCCTGCAGCGCGTTCTGGTCGACCTGGTCGAGCTGCACCTGCAGGGTAAGCAGGCGCACTGGAACATCGTCGGAACGAACTTCCGCGACCTTCATCTTCAGCTCGATGAGCTCGTCGACTTCGCCCGCGAGGGCAGCGACACGATCGCCGAGCGGATGCGTGCACTCGAAGCCTGGCCGGACGGCCGCTCGGACACGGTCACCGCCGGCACCACGCTGCCGCAGTTCCCCGCGTATGCGGTGAGCACCCAGGATGCGGTCGATCTGATCGCCGGCCGGGTGTACGCGGCGGTCGACACAATGCGTCAGGTGCACGACGCGGTCGACGCGGAGGATCCCACCACCGCCGACATCCTGCACCAGCTGATCGACGGCCTGGAGAAGCTGGCCTGGCTGATCAAGTCGGAGAACCGCAAGGTCTAATCCGGCCGAGCGCAGATCACCGCGATCGCGGCGGCGATGAGCGCGTCGAGTTCGGCCCGGTCCGCTCCGGACCTTGCCCGGACCGACAGCGCATTCAATGTCGCGGTCGCGAGCGCAGCGAGCGCGTCAGGCGTCTGGGCAGACAACTCCCCGGCACGCCTGGCGCGCTCGAAGCTGTTCACGAACGTCTCGGTGAACGAGGTCATCGTCGCCTCGACGACGCGCCGCACCTCGGCATCGGCGCCGGCCTCGGTGAGCGCCGTGCTGAGCAGGAAACAACCCCGGGGTCCGTGGTCGTCGTCGGCGGCCAGATAGAAGTCGCGGGCATACCGGTAAACCGCACCGAGCGATTCACGTAACGGGCGTGGACGGGCGAGCGCCGACTGCAGCCAGTCGCGACTGGTCGCCGCGTAGTCCGTGACCGCTCGTCGATACAGCGCGCGTTTGTCACCGAATGCGGCGTAGATGCTCGGCCGGCTCATCTCCATCGCCGCGGACAGATCGTCGAGCGATGTGCCCGCATACCCGGCGCGCCAGAACGTCTCGCGCGCGCGGCGCAACGCGACCTCCGGGTCGTAAGCGCGCGGCCGGCCGCGACGTCGCGTCGCTGCTCTGGTCACCCGCAGAATTTTATACTAACTTGAACAAAATGGAGTTCACGCACGTGGAAGCCGGATCCGGCGAACCCGTCCTGCTCCTGCACGGCTACCCGCAGAGCGCCGCCTGCTGGCGTCACCAGATCCCGGCACTCGCGCGGCGGCACCGCGTGATCGCTCCCGACTGGCCCGGCTTCGGTCGGTCCCTTCGGCCCGACTCCCCGCCGACCTACGACAACGAGGTCGACCGCATCGACGTGCTCGCCGACGCCCTGGGGCTCGACCGGTTCAACCTCATCGCACACGACTACGGCGGATTTCTGGGCCTGGGCTACGTCCTGCGCCGGCCCGCGCGCGTGCTGCGGTTGGGTCTGCTCAACACCAGAGCGCACGGCACCTTCCGGCCGTGGTTCTACCGCTACTCGCAGAGCCAACGGTGGGCAGCGGTTTACCTGGCCGGCCTGGTTCGCCGGTTGCCGCTGCGCCGGTTACACCACGCTGCGCTGCGGCCGTACCGTGCGCTGGGTTGTTTCGACGAGGAGCTGGAGCAGGATTACCTGGGCTGGATGGACACGGCGCTCGGACGCCGGACTTTCGTCGAGTTCTTCCGCCACTATCGCGTGCCGGCGATTCCCGAACTGGCGGCGGGACTCGAGCAGATCGCCTGCCCGACCGCGGTCATCTGGGGCGACCGAGATCGCTACATACCTTTTGCCACCGCCGAGGAACTCACCGACCGCATCCCCGGCGCGACGCTCACCCGTCTCACCGGCGCGGACCACTACGTGATGGAAGAGCGGCCCGCCGACGTCACGGCGGCGCTCCTCGAACTGCTCGAGCGGCCGGGGTATTGATTCGCCGACCGCGGGTATATCACCCGGGTGACTGTGACTCGCGATATTCACGCTTCTCGCCAGCAGGTATGGGACGTCATGGCGGACGGATGGACGTACTCGCAGTGGGTCGTCGGCAACAGCCGGATGCGCGCCGTCGATCCGAACTGGCCGGAACCGGGATCGGAGATCCGCCACTCGATCGGTGTCTGGCCGTTGCTGCTCAACGACGTCACCGTCGTGGAGAAGAGCGTGCCGCCAGACGAACTGGTGTTGCACGCCAAGGGCCGGCCCTTCGGGGGCGCGCGAATCGTCTTGCGGCTCTACGACATACCTGACGGATGCCGGGTGGAGATGACGGAGTTCCCGGTGAGCGGGCCTGCCGCGATCATGCCCAACAAGGTGACCGACCTCGCCGCTTATCCCCGCAATCGGGAATCGCTCTGGCGGTTGGGCGCACTGGCCGAACGACTCAAACCGACTGAGGTCGGCGACTGAGCGGTTGGTGCTCGACCACCTCGCGCACCGCCGCGTCGTCGCGCCGGCCCACCAGGTACCAGGTCTTCATGAGGCCCTTTCCCTTGACCTCGACCTCGCCGCGCGGTTCCAGCACGTAGGTGCTGCGCAGACGTTCGTAGACGTCGTGGGGAACCTGAATGCGGCCCTCGACGTCGGTGGTCTCCATTCGGGATGCGACGTTGACCGCATCACCCCATACGTCGTAGAAGAACTTGCGCGCGCCGACGACGCCGGCGACCACCGGCCCGGCGGCCAGCCCGATCCGCAGCGGCACTTCCCGGCCGCGCGGATCGCGTAGGTCGGCGACCGCCTCTGCCATGTCGAGCGCCAGACACGCCAGTGCTTCGAGGTGATCGGGCCGCGGTTGCGGCACACCGCTGACCACCATGTACGAGTCGCCGCTGGTCTTGACCTTCTCCAACCCGTGCCGGTCGACCAGGGCGTCCAGGTCGGTGTAGAGCCGGTCCAGAAAGCGCACCAGGTCGCTGGGCGTGGTGTCGCTGGCCCGCTGCGTGTAGCCGGCGATGTCGGCGAACAGGACCGATGCGTCGTCGTACTTGTCGGCGATGACGGTGCGGGTCGGATCCTTGAGCCGTTCGGCGATGGTCGCGGGCAGGATGTTGGCCAGCAGCCGTTCGGACCGCTCGTACTCGGCCTCCATCGCCAATCGCGCGCGTCGGATCTCACGAAGGGCGAACCACAGCGTGGCGATCACCAGGATCCACGCCGTGACGATGGTGAGGACGAACGAGGTCGTGAACGCCCATGCCGGTTGGGTACCGGTGTTCTCGGGGACGAAGAATTCCAACAGCACCACCGTCACCGCACCGAGCGCCGACAGCGTCGATGCCAGCAGGATGTGGTCGATGCCGAGAATGATGACCATGATCGCGGCCGCGACGACGTAGTAGAACTGCAGCCCAGAGCCGGTGCCCAGCTGGATGGCTTGGATCGTGATCGTCGCGTAGGCGACACCGAAGAACACCAGCGGTGCGACGAGCTCGCCGAACCGGCATAGCAGCGGAATCGTCGCGAAGGCCACCGCGCTGGCGAGGTTGACGACCGGAATCCACCAGACCTCGAGCCCGATGAGCAGACCCTGGAAGCCGAAGAAGGCACTGATCGCCGCGCTGATCATGGAGGTCACGTCGAGCACCCGGCGGCGGCGCACCGATCTTTCGGCGTGGTGTCGGACCCGGGCGGGCGTTCGGCTCTCCAACGCCATCTCGGGCACGCAGATCGGCCGCAGCCTCATCTCCACAAAGAGAGCGTAACGCCGACAGCGATGCGACCTGCTGCTTCTACGTGCCCTCGGTGAGATTCGAACTCACACTGTACGGGTTTTGAATCCGTTTCCTCTGCCAGTTGGGATACGAGGGCCTGCGCCATCGCGCGGCTTACCACCATAGAGGATGCCCCGAAGTCGCTGTACGGGGCGGCTACCGCCACAATGGCTTCCATGTCATCGATGGCCACTCCTCCTGCTGGGTCACCGCCGGACGCCGTGAAGGCACGCCGCGTTCTCGTCGCCGAGGACGAAGCGCTCATCCGGATGGACTTGGCCGAGATGCTGCGCGAAGAGGGCTACGAAATCGTCGGTGAGGCGGGTGACGGGCAGGAGGCGGTCGACCTCGCCGAGAGCCTGAAGCCCGACCTCGTGATCATGGACGTCAAGATGCCGCGGCGCGATGGTATCGATGCGGCGGCAGAGATCGCGAGCAAGCGGATCGCGCCGATCGTGATCCTGACCGCGTTCAGCCAGCGCGAGTTGGTCGAAAAGGCCCGTGACGCCGGCGCGATGGCTTATCTGGTCAAGCCGTTCACAATCTCGGACCTGATCCCGGCCATCGAGGTGGCCGTGAGCAGATTCGGCGAGATCTCCGCGCTCGAGCGAGAAGTGGCCACCCTGTCGGACCGCTTGGAGACCCGCAAGCTGGTCGAACGGGCCAAAGGTTTGCTACAGGCCAAGCAGGGGATGACCGAGCCCGAGGCGTTCAAGTGGATTCAGCGCGCCGCGATGGACCGCCGGACCACGATGAAACGCGTTGCCGAGGTAGTGGTTGAGACCCTCGACACACCGGACGATGCGCCGGAATCCAGCCAAGCCTGACCCGACCGCGGTAAACACTGCGTTTCCGACGGCGCAGTTTCGCCGAAACCGGCGGACGGTGACCGCTGCGCATGTGGCAACAACGAGCAGCAGCGCCGAGCGTTGGCTAAGGTCTTCCCGGAGCGTCGGCGCCCGACCTCACCCGGGTGGGCCGGAGCCGGCGACAAACATGACCTGGAGGTGAAGCGTGCGCGGTCGCGTGGCACGGAAAGCATTTGCTATCAGCAGCGCTGGTCTGGTCGCGCTCGCGATGGCCGGCTGCCAACAGTCCGAGCCGAGCGAAGGTGGCACGGCGCAGGGTGAGCTGAAGATCGTCGAACAGGTGCAGATCGACGAAAACGGCGCCGAGGTCAAGGCGGACGAGGGCGCGACGCCGGCCGACCCCGCCGGTGACGGCAACGCACAGTGTCCACCGGTGTCGCTGGCGATGGCGGGTGCTCTGAACGGTCCCGACGCGGCGCTGGGCATCAACATCAAGAACGGTATCCAGCTGGCGGTGGACAAGCACAACGCCGCGAATCCCGGCTGCCAGGTCCAGCTGAAGACCTTCGACACCGAGGGCGATCCGCAGAAGGCCACCCAGATCGCGCCGCAGATCATCAACGACGCGTCGACGATCGGGTTGATCGGTCCCGGATTCTCCGGTGAGACCATGGCCACTGGTGACGTGTTCAACCAGGCCGGCCTGGTCGCCGCGACGGCGTCGGCGACCAATGTCACGCTGTCGGACAAGGGATGGCGGACCTTCTTCCGCGGTCTCGGCAACGACGGCGTGCAGGGCCCGTCGGTCGCCAACTACCTCAAGAACACCCTCGACCACAAGAAAGTCTGCGTGGTCGACGACAGCACCGACTACGGACTCGGCCTGGCCCAGACCGTGCGCGAGACGCTCGGCCCGGTGGCCGACTCGTCGTGCAACATCTCTGTCAAGAAGGGCGACAAGGATTTCTCGGCAGCGGTGACCCAAATCAAGGGTGCCAACCCCGATTCGGTGTTCTTCAGCGGTTACTACGCCGAAGCGGCTCCGTTCGTCCAGCAACTCAGGGACGGCGGATACGAAGGCATTTTCGCCAGCGCCGACGGCACCAAGGATCCGGAATTCGTCAAGCAGGCCGGTGATGCTGCCAAGGACGCGGTCCTGTCCTGCCCGTGCGGGCCGGCTACCGGCAACTTCGCCGAGGAGTACACCCAGAAGTTCAACCAGGAGCCCGGCACGTACAGCAGCGAGGGCTACGACCTGGGCACCATCATGTTGAAGGGCATCGATTCCGGGGCCATCACGCGGCCGGCGTTGCTCGACTTCGTCCGCAACTACGACGGGCGCGGCGTGGCCCGGCAGTACCAGTGGACGCCGAACGGCGAGCTCACCACCAGTTTGATCTGGATCTACAAAGTTCAATAGTCGCTGAGGCGGGACGCGTCCGAGACCTGAAGGCTCGGACGCGTTTTCGCTAGAAGCCGCCGCGAGGAGCCGCCACCGGATGACCGGGATCCCCCCCCCGAGTGCGTCGACCAGTACACCTGCTTGACCGCCAACATCAGCTTCAATCTGGATGGGCTGCGAGATGGCTTCTGGCAGTTGACGATCGACGGCCTGTCGTGGGGCGCGATCTACGCCCTGGTGGCGGTCGGCTACACGCTGGTCTACGGCGTGCTCAAGCTGATCAACTTCGCCCACTCCGAAGTCTTCATGTTCGGCATGTTCGGTGCGTACTTCTGCCTGGACATGATCCTTGGCTTCACTCCCAGCGGGAATACCTACGACAAGGGCATCGCGCTGACGGTGCTGTACCTGGGTATCGCCATGCTGTTCGCGATGGCGGTGTCCGGTGCCACGGCCATGGGCCTGGAGGCGGTCGCGTACCGGCCGCTGCGCAAGCGCAAGGCCGAACGACTGTCGTTTCTGATCACCGCGATCGGCATGTCGTTCGTGTTGCAGGAGTTCGTGCACTTCATCCTGCCGAAGATCATCGACGGCTACGGGGGCTCCAACGCCCAGCAGCCGATCCGGCTGGTCGCGCCCGAAACTCAGTTCACGCTGTTCGGTTCGGCGGTTTCCAATATCACGCTGATCATCGTCGGTGCGGCGCTCACGCTGGCCCTGATGACCGACCTGACCATCAACCGAACGAAGTTCGGACGCGGAATCCGCGCGGTGGCACAGGATCCGGATACCGCGACTTTGATGGGCGTTTCGCGCGAACGCGTCATCATGATGACGTTCTTGATCGGCGGCCTGCTGGCCGGTGCCGCGGCGCTGCTGTACACGCTGAAGGTGCCCCAGGGCATCATCTACTCGGGCGGTTTCCTGCTCGGCATCAAGGCGTTTTCGGCAGCGGTGCTCGGTGGCATCGGCAACCTGCGCGGGGCCCTGCTGGGTGGTCTGCTGCTCGGCATCATGGAGAACTACGGGCAGGCCGTATTCGGAACTCAGTGGCGCGACGTGGTGGCATTCGTGCTGCTGGTTCTCGTGTTGTTCTTCCGCCCGACCGGGATACTCGGCGAAAGCCTCGGGAAGGCACGAGCATGACGGTCGGCGAGAAGCTCTTGGCGCCCGGTGACGCGCTGCGACGGTGGTGGGACCGTCTCACGCGCGCGCAGAAGTGGGGCTTCGGCGTGCTCGCCTTCGGGCTGCTCGCGCTGTTGCCGCTGTTCCCGCCGCCGTTCCTGGACACGCCGAACATCAGCTTCGGCGGCACGATGGCCCAGTTCGCGATGGTCGCCATCATCGCGATCGGCCTCAACGTCGTCGTCGGCCAGGCCGGTCTGCTCGACCTGGGCTACGTCGGGTTCTATGCCGTGGGTGCGTATACGGTGGCGCTGCTGACCAGCCCGAACAGTCCGTGGAACCGGCTGGGACCCACTGGATGGTTCAACGAGGACTGGGCATGGCTGGCCTGTGTGCCGCTGGCGATGGCCATCACCGCGCTGACCGGACTCATCCTGGGCACACCGACGCTGCGACTGCGCGGCGACTACCTGGCCATCGTCACGCTCGGGTTCGGCGAGATCATCCGCCTGATGGCCGACAACCTCTCCGAGGTGACCAACGGCCCCCGCGGCCTCAACGAGGTGGCCTACCCCCGATTCGGCGAGAGCGAGCGAGTGCCCGAGGGGGTCTTCTCGAGCGGTAACTCCGCGGGCGACGCCAATTACGGCACATGGTGGTTCTGGCTGGGCATCGTGCTGATGATCGGAATCCTGTTGCTGGTCGGTAACCTCGAGCGCAGCCGAGTCGGCCGCGCGTGGATCGCCGTGCGCGAGGACGAGGACGCCGCGGAAGTCATGGGCGTCAACACGTTCCGGTTCAAACTGTGGGCATTCGTCATCGGTGCGGCGATCGGCGGTCTGTCCGGCGCGCTGTACGCGGGCCAGGTGCAGTTCGTGGCGCCGCCGACGTTCAACATCATCAACTCGATGCTGTTCCTGTGCGCCGTGGTGCTCGGCGGTCAGGGCAACAAGCTCGGTGTGGTCGTGGGTGCGTTCATCATCGTGTACCTGCCGAACCGGTTGCTCGGGGTGGAGTTCCTCGGCGTCAACCTCGGCGACCTGAAGTACTTGTTCTTCGGGCTGGCGCTGGTGATGCTGATGATCTTCCGGCCGCAGGGCCTGTTCCCGGCACGTGCGCAACTACTGGCCTACGGTCGGGCCGCCCGCGGCCTGCTGCGCTCACCGGAGAAGGAATCGGCGCGATGACCATCGAAGAACTGGCAGGCGTCCACCGCGAAATCCAGGCCGCGGAGGGCGAGATCCTCTTGAAGACAACGGATCTCACGATGAAGTTCGGGGGGCTGACGGCGCTGGACTCGGTGTCGTTCGACATTCGCCGCGGCGAGATCCTCGGCATGATCGGGCCGAACGGCGCGGGCAAGACGACCTGTTTCAACGCGATCACCGGGGTGTACCGTCCGACGTCGGGCACGGTCACCTTCGACGGTGCGCCGCTGGGCCGGATCAAACGGCACCAGATCACCCGGCGCGGAATCGCGCGCACCTTCCAGAACATCCGGCTCTGGGGCGAGATGACCGCGTTGGAGAACGTCATGGTCGGCACCGACGCCAGGCACTTCACCTCGGTGCCCGGCGCGCTGGTGCGAAGCCCGCGGCACCGCCGCGAAGAGCGCTCGGCAATCGAAAGATCAGCTGCGCTGCTGCATTTCGTGGGGATCGCCCACCGGGGTGAAGAAAAGGCAAAGAACCTGCCCTACGGCGATCAGCGCCGGCTCGAGATCGCCCGTGCCCTGGCCACCGAACCGAAACTGCTGTGCCTGGACGAACCGGCGGCCGGGTTCAACCCGAGTGAGAAGGCCGCGCTCATCGAGTTGATCCAGCGAATCCGCGACGACGGTTACACGGTGCTGCTGATCGAGCACGATATGCGCCTGGTGATGGGTGTGACCGATCGGATCGTGGTGCTGGAGTTCGGGCGCAAGATCGCCGACGGTCTGCCTTCCGAGATCCGCGACGACCCGAAGGTCATCGCAGCGTATTTGGGGGTGCCCGATGACGCAGTCGAGTGAGCCAACGAAGCCTGAGCGGCCCGTCATCCTCGAGTTGCGCGATATCGTCGTCCAGTACGGCAGAATTCGAGCATTGCACGGGATTTCGCTGTCGGTGCGGGAAGGTGAGCTCGTCACGCTGCTCGGTTCCAACGGCGCAGGCAAGACCACCACCATGCGGGCGATCTCGGGGCTGCTGCCGTTGACGGTGGGCTCGATCTGGTTCGAAGGCAGCGACATCAGCAAGGTCAAGGCGCACAACCGGGCGATTCAGGGGCTGGTACAGGCGCCGGAGGGACGAGGCGTCTTCCCGGGAATGACCGTCGTGGAGAACCTCGAGATGGGTTGCTACGGACGCAAGTTCGCGTCGCGGGCCGAACACAGGGAACGACTGGACTGGATTCTGGAGACGTTCCCCCGGCTCGCCGAGCGCCGCAGTCAGGTGGGCGGCACGCTGTCGGGCGGTGAGCAGCAGATGCTGGCGATCGGGCGTGCCCTGATGGCCCGCCCGCGGGTGCTGCTGCTCGACGAGCCGTCGATGGGCCTGGCCCCGATGGTGATCTCGCAGATCTTCCGGATCATCGCCGAGATCAATGCGCAGGGCACCACGGTGCTGCTGGTTGAGCAGAATGCGCAGCAGGCGCTGAGCCGGTCAGACCGGGCCTACATTCTGGAGACCGGTGAGATCACCCGTACCGGCGATGCCCGAGAGCTGTTGGCCGACGACAGTATTCGTGCGGCCTATCTCGGTGTCGCCTGACGTCTCACCCACGGCCAGGTCATCAGCGCCCACACGAAGAAGACCAGCGCCGCCGTGACGACGATGTACACCGGCCACGGCCCCAGCAGATCCAACACCGATTTGGTGTTCGGCTTGTAGTTGGTGAAGCCGTAGTTGGTGCCGGCAATCCTGTTGAAGACGACCGTCACCGCGGCCCAGACGCTGGTGACCAGCACGGCCAGTCGGAAGTCGCGCCAGTCGGGCCGCATGCCGAGGCCCCACGTGAGATAGATTGCGGCCCACACGACCAGCAGATGGATCGCATAGAACGCCAGAAACCGGTAGTCCGGGAAGTCGGGGCCCCGCAGCACGGGCGAGATCAACGCCTGCACGCTCAGCACGAGCCCCCAGTAGTAGGTGAGCGCGAACGCCCACTGTCGCCGTGTCCACAGGGCGATGGCGGCCACGACGGTGGCCAGATCGGTCAGCTGAAGTGGCACCGATCCGGCCAGGGTCGGCGGCATGAGGTTGTAGATCAGGATCGCGGCGTAGATCACCGCGGTGAGCCCACCGAGTATGCGGCTCACGCGATTCGATTGCGCAGCGGTCCTACTGCGCCCGGCCCACACCAGCAACGCGGCCCCGAGCACGAACACCGCGATGGCGCCCCAGTAGGAGGGGCCGTACGGTTCGAACTCCCTAGCGAACTCTTGTTGAATCACCCGCTCAGCGGGCCACGATCACCGACGAGCCGTGGCCGAACAGGCCCTGGTTGGCGGTGACGCCGACCTTGGCACCCTCGACCTGACGTCCGGTCGCCTGTCCCTTCAACTGCCACGTCAGCTCGCACACCTGCGCGATGGCCTGTGCCGGAATGGCTTCGCCGAAGGACGCCAAGCCGCCGGACGGGTTGACCGGGATCTTGCCGCCGATCGCCGTCGCGCCGCTGCGCAGCAGCTGTTCGGCTTCGCCTCTGGCGCACAGACCGAGATGCTCGTACCAGTCGAGTTCCAGCGCGGTGGACAGGTCGTAGACCTCGGCCAGGCTCAGGTCCTCGGGTCCGATACCGGCCTCCGCATAGGCGGCGTCGAGGATCTGATCCTTGAACACCCGCTCCGGGGCATTCACCACCGCAGTGGAATCCGTTGCGATGTCCGGCAATTCGGGCAGGTGCTGCGGGTACTGCGGCGTCACGGTGCTGATCGCGCGGACCGACGGCACGCCGTCGAGCGAGCCGAGGTGCTTCTCGGCGAACGACTTGCTCGCCACCACCAATGCGGCCGCACCGTCCGACGTCGCGCAGATATCCAGCAGCCGAAGGGGATCGGAGACCACGGGGCTGGCCAGCACGTCGTCGATGGTGGCTTCCTTGCGGTAGCGCGCGTTCGGATTGTCCAGGCCGTGCTTGGCGTTCTTGACCTTCACGGCGGCGAAATCCTCGAGGGTGGCGCCGTAGAGGTCCATGCGGCGCCGGGCCAGCAACGCGAAGTACACGGTGTTGGTGGCGCCGATCAGGTGGAAGCGCTGCCAATCGGGATCGTTCTTCCGCTCACCGCCGACCGGGGCGAAAAAGCCCTTGGGCGTGGTGTCGGCACCGATCACCAGCGCCACATCGCAGAATCCCGCGAGAATCTGCGCGCGAGCACTCTGCAGCGCCTGCGACCCACTGGCGCACGCCGCGTAACTCGACGACACCGGCACGCCGTTCCAGCCCAGCTTCTGCGCGAAGGTCGAGCCCGCCACGAAGCCGGGGTAACCATTGCGGATGGTGTCCGCGCCGGCGACGAGCTGGATCTGGCGCCAGTCCAGTCCCGCCTCGGCCAGGGCCGCCCGGGCGGCCACGACGCCGTATTCGGTGAAGTCACGCCCCCACTTGCCCCACGGGTGCATGCCGGCGCCGAGGACGTACAGCGGTTCGGGACTCATGCAGGCCTCCATGCATAAACGACACGTTCGACGCCCTCGTCGTCGACGAACAACGGCATCGTGGTCAATTCCATCTCCATGCCGACCTTCAGGTCCGCGGCCAGCGTTCCCTCGACGACCTTGCCGAGCACGATCAGCCCTTCGGCGGCCAGTTGCACCGCGGCAACGGCGAAGGGCTCGAACGGATCCGGTGCCGGGTACGGGGGCGGGGGAGCGTAGCGGTTCTCGGTGTAACTCCACAGCGTCCCGCGCCGCGACAACGGCACCTGGGCCAACTCGTCACCGTCGCAGGCGGGGTTGGGGCAGTTGTTGGCACGCGGCGGGAACACGTACGTGCCGCACTGGTGGCACTTGCCGCCGATCAGATAGGCCTCTCCGGAGCCGTCGGTGGCGAACCACCCGTCGACCGCGGGTTGAGTGGAAGCTGACACCCGGTCAGCGTACCCAGTCGCATCGTGAAACTGAAACGTGTTCCAGTTCAGTGGGACGCCTTGACGCCGTGAGCGTGCGCACACAGTCGCGGCGAGATCGACGCCTCCCGCGGTGCGTTCGTTGTCACCCCGGCTGCATAGAGTGGGGCCGTGAGCTCCGAGCAGACGGACCAGAAGCCGACATTGATGTTGCTCGACGGCAATTCGCTGGCGTACCGGGCGTTCTACGCGCTGCCCGCAGAGAACTTCAAGACCCAGGGTGGGCTCACCACCAACGCCGTCTACGGCTTCACCGCGATGCTGATCAACCTGCTTCGCGACGAGCAACCCAGCCACATCGCCGCCGCGTTCGACGTCTCGCGTCAGACGTTCCGCGTCGACAAGTATCCCGAGTACAAGGCCGGCCGCTCGTCGACGCCCGACGAGTTCCGCGGCCAGATCGACATCACCAAAGAGGTGCTCGGCGCGCTCGGCATCACGGTGCTCGCCGAACCGGGCTTCGAGGCCGACGACATCATCGCCACGCTGGCCACACAGGCCGAACAAGGCGGCTATCGCGTGCTGGTGGTCAGCGGGGACCGCGACTCGCTCCAGCTGGTCAGCCGCGACGTCACGGTGCTGTACCCGCGCAAGGGCGTCAGCGAGCTGACCCGGTTCACACCGGAGGCGGTGCAGGACAAGTACGGCCTGACGCCCGAGCAGTACCCCGACTTCGCGGCGCTGCGCGGCGACCCCAGCGACAACCTGCCCGGCATCCCCGGCGTCGGCGAGAAGACCGCAACCAAGTGGATCGCCGAGTTCGGCTCACTGCAGGCGCTGGTCGACAACGTCGACACCGTCAAAGGCAAGGTCGGCGATGCGTTGCGGGCCAACCTGTCGAGCGTCGTGCTCAACCGGGAACTGACCGACCTGGTCCGAGACGTTCCGCTGCCGCAGACGCCCGACACGTTGCGCATGCAGCCATGGGACCGGGACCAGATCCACCGGCTCTTCGACGACCTGGAATTCCGAGTGCTGCGCGATCGGCTGTTCGAGACGCTGGCGTCGGCGGACCCGGAGGTCGACCAGGGATTCGACGTGCGTGGCGGGGCATTGGAGCCCGGTGAGCTCGCGGCCTGGCTGGCCGAACACAGCTCGGGCAAGAGGTTCGGGATGGCGGTCGTCGGCACCCACCTGGCCTTCGACGCCGACGCGACCGCGCTGGCCATCGTCGCTCCGGACGGCGACGGCCGTTACCTCGACACCGCCACATTGACAGCCGAGGACGAGGCGGCGCTGGCCTCCTGGCTGGCCGACCCCGGGCCGCCCAAGGCGCTGCACGAGGCCAAGCTGGCGATGCACGACCTCGAGGGCCGCGGGTGGAAACTCGCGGGCGTCACCTCGGACACGGCACTGGCTGCCTACCTGGTCCGGCCGGGGCAGCGCAGCTTCACGCTCGACGACCTCTCGCTGCGTTACCTGAAGCGCGAACTGCGCGCCGAAAACCCTGAACAGCAACAACTTTCGCTGCTTGACGATGATGACGGCGTCGATGACCAGGCCGTGCAGACCGTGATACTGCGGGCCAGCGCCGTGATGGACCTCGCCGACGCGCTCGACGAGGAACTGGCCCGCATCGACTCGCTCGCGCTGCTCAACAACATGGAGTTGCCGGTGCAGCGGGTGCTGGCCGAGATGGAGACCGCCGGCATCGCGGTGGACCTCGAGCAACTCGGTCGGCTGCAAAGCGAGTTCGCCGACCACATCCGCGACGCGGCCGAGGCGGCCTACGCGGTGATCGGCAAACAGATCAACCTCGGCTCGCCGAAGCAGCTGCAGGTGGTGCTGTTCGACGAACTGGAGATGCCCAAGACCAAGCGCACCAAGACCGGCTACACCACCGATGCCGACGCGCTGCAGTCACTCTTCGACAAAACCGGCCATCCGTTCCTGCAGCATCTGCTCGCCCACCGCGACGCCACGCGGCTGAAGGTCACCGTCGACGGGCTGCTCAATTCGGTCGCGTCGGACGGCCGCATTCACACCACCTTCAACCAGACGATCGCCGCGACGGGGCGGCTGTCGTCGACCGAGCCCAACCTGCAGAACATCCCGATCCGCACCGACGCCGGCCGCCGGATCCGCGATGCCTTCGTGGTGGGCAAGGGTTATGCGGAGTTGATGACCGCGGACTACAGCCAGATCGAGATGCGCATCATGGCGCACTTGTCCAAAGATGACGGCCTCATCGAGGCTTTTAATACCGGAGAGGATCTGCACTCCTTCGTCGCTTCACGGGCGTTCTCGGTGCCGATCGACGAGGTCAATCCCGAATTGCGACGCCGCGTCAAGGCGATGTCGTACGGGCTGGCCTACGGGTTGAGCGCCTACGGGCTGGCAGCCCAGCTCAAGATCTCCACCGAAGAAGCCAAGGTGCAAATGGAGCAGTACTTCGACCGGTTCGGCGGGGTGCGCGACTACCTGCGCAACGTGGTGGACCAGGCGCGCAAGGACGGCTACACGTCGACCGTGTTCGGCAGGCGGCGCTATCTACCGGAGTTGGACAGCAGCAACCGCAACGTCCGCGAGGCTGCCGAGCGTGCAGCGCTCAACGCGCCGATCCAGGGCAGCGCGGCCGACATCATCAAGGTCGCGATGATCAATGTCGACACGGCGCTCAAGGACGCCGGACTGAAGTCGCGGATGCTGCTCCAGGTGCACGATGAGCTGCTCTTCGAGGTTGCCGAGGGGGAGCGGGACACAGTCGAAGCCCTGGTTCGCGAGCAGATGGGCAACGCCTACCCGCTTGATGTGCCGCTGGAAGTGTCGGTCGGCTACGGCCGAAGCTGGGACGCCGCGGCTCACTAGCCTCGTACGCTTTTCCTGTGAAGCCCGAGAAGCGGGGGCGTGGCCGTCCGGCCGGTTCGCGCGTCGACCCCGCCGAACGGCAGGCCGCACTGCTCGACGCCGCCGAACGTGCGATTCGCTCGAAGGGCCCGACGGTTGGTTTGGGCGATGTCGCGGCCGAAGCCGGTTTCGTGCGCTCGGCTGTGTACGCGATGTTTCCCAATCGCGACGCGCTGATGGCTGCGCTCAGTGAGCGGACGGCCCAGCGACTGCTGGCTGAGATCACCCGCCGCGCGGACGGATCCACCGATCTTCGGCAGCGGATGTCGTTGTTCTTCGACGTGGTCAGCGGTTGGATCGCCGACGAACCGAATCTGTACCGCGCGCTCAGCGGAGATCCAGCCGCGGGGGTGTTCGAGCGGTTGGCCGTGGCCGTCGAGTTCATGCTGGCCGCCGCTTTCGCCTCCGATCAGCGCGCGCCGGCAGCCGCGCCGTGGTCTCGGGCGATCGTGGGCTCGGCAGTCGCCGCAGCCGAATGGTGGTGTCGCACAGAGACGATGCCTCGTGTCGAGCTCGTTGAGCACCTGACCGCGCTGTGCTGGGACGGCGGAGCGGCGTTGCCGTTCGTCGCCGAGAACATCAAGACCATTGACAGTGGAGCGCTATAAAAGACACACTGTCTTTTATGGTTCTCAACGCGGCAGCGCCATCCCGATACTGGACCGACATCGCCGGCGAGTTCGATCTTCCGGTCGATGAGATCACCGGGTCGCTGCCTGCCAACCTCGTCGGAACTCTCTATCGCAACGGTTCAGGGCGGTGGAACATCGGCTCCACCATGGTGAAAAGCGTCTTCGATGCCGACGGCATGGTCAGCGCGTTTGTCCTCGACGGCCGTGGCGTCCGATTCCGCAACAAGTTCGTGCGCACCAAGCACTACCTGCGATCCACCGAGGCGGGGCAACCGCTCGACCGGGGGTTCAGCTCGCAGCGACCGGGCGGCCCGCTGGCCAACGCGTTGCGGCTGCCGGCCAACACCGCCAACACGAACGTCATGGTCAACGCAGACCGTTTGCTGGCGCTCTGGGAAGGCGGTCGTCCTCACGAACTCGGTCTCGACACCCTGGAGACCTATGGACTCAGCAGCCTCGGCGGTGTTCTGAAAGGCCCGGTGGGCGCCTACTCGGCGCACTACACCCACGATCCGATCGCGGATACCAAGGTCAACTTCGGTTTCGATCCCTACATCCCGCGTCTGGACCTGCGGTGGGCGCTTCGAGACGCCCGAGGCGCGGAGCGGCGCAGGCGGCTGCGAGAGCTACTGGCGGAAGCCGTACCGCGGGTGCGATTGCGGGTGTATGAGACCGACGCACGCGGGGTCACCCGGTATGTGCGATCGGTGCCCCTGCCTGGGTTGGCCATCGTCCACGACATGGCACTGACCCAGCGTTACGCGATCTTCGTGGTGTCGCCGATGCGGATCAATCCGTGGGCGCTAACGGGATACGCGTCGTTTTGGGACTCGATGCAATTCGAAAAGGATCTTCCGTCGTATTTTGTGCTGGCACCGCGCAACGGCGGGCCGGTACGGATCGTGGAAACCGACGCCTTCTTCCACTGGCATTTCACCAACGCGTATGAAGACGGCGGCGACGTGGTGGTCGAACTGCCCCGGTTTGCACCACACACGTGGTCCGGGGTGAAGAACTACACCGCTCATGTGCGATCGGACATCGCTCAGATCGGCGGTGCCGAACCTGCAGATGCCGTCGTGCTCACCCGATTCCGCATCACGGCCGCCGGCCGGGTCACGCGTGAACCGCTTGCTGATTTCGGTTGCGAATTTCCGCAGATCGATCAGCGACGGTCAACGGTCCGACACGACTTCTCCTATGTCGCGGTGCAGGAACCGGACCGGTTCGGCGGCCAGGGGATTGCGCGGGTGGACCACCGCACCGGGGCCGCGCAAATGTACTGCCAGGAGGACAATGTGCTCGTCGAGCCGACTTTCGTGGCACGGCCCGGGGGTACTGCCGAGGACGACGGTTGGGTGCTCACCGTCGGTTACGACGAAATCCGGCATCGCAGTCGCCTGATGGTGTTCGACGCGGCCCACATCGACGAGGGGCCGACCGCCGAGGCATGGCTACCGTTTCACATTCCGATGAGCTACCACGGAACATTCACCACCCGGGTCGCGCGGTGAGTGGTGCGGGTGGTCGGACCTGGAAGCCGGCCAGCTGCTGCAACGCTGGGGCCGCGCGGGCGGCGTAGAGCGCGTAGGTCTCCTCGACCAGCATCGCCTGCACCCGCGGGTCACCGAACCCGCGGTCGATGCGGTCGCGGACGAAGGCCAACTCGACCACCTGCGAGGCGAACCGCTTGACCGCCTTGCGGGCGGGGCGTCCGCCCTGCCGGCCGGCCTGGGCGAGGGCCGACTTGCGGTGCCCTAGTGAACCCAGCCAGGTGGCCTCGTTGGGGGTCACCAGGCCCGCTTGCACCATGCCCGGCAGCTTGCCGGCGACGATCGCCTGCTCGCGGCGGCGACTCTGCACACCGAGAACGATCGCCAACGCGAACAGCGGCATCATCCAGTACAGGTAGATCCCGAAGTACCACCCGACACCGAGCAGGGAAGAGCCGTTCCACAGTGCGTGCGTGAAGACCGCCGCCAGGTAACCCAGGAGCAACGGCCCCGCTTGGGCCGATGCACCGCGGCGCCGCAGTGCGAAATACACGCCGATCCCGAAGAACGTCGTGAACAACGAGTGCGCAAACGGCGCCATGATCAGGCGCAACGCTGCGGTCAGCAGGGAGTCGCCGAGCGATTCGCCGCTGGCGATGTAGAGCACGTCCTCCAGCCACGCGAAGCCGGCGCCGACCAGCCCCGCATAGACCAGGCAGTCGGTCAGCGAGTTCACCTCGTTGCGGCGCCGGCCGGTCATCATCAGCAGCAGAAAAGCGCCCTTGGCCGCTTCCTCCACGACCGGCGCGATGACCACCACCGATACCCAGCTGACTCCGTCGGATTCGCCCACCACGATCAATGACTCCAGGTAGAGGCCCAACAGCACGGAGAGCACCACCGCGACCGAGGCGCCCCACAGGAACGCGAAGGCCAACAATCGCGGCGGCTCCGGCTCGAACCGGTCCAGCCAGACATAGGCCAGTACGACGACCATCATGGCCAGGCTCGACAGGACCAGCCCGATCCCGGCGCCGAGCGGGTTGAGCGCGGTCAGCCCGATGACGATCAGCCCCACCACGGTGGCGAGCAGGATGAGGACCACGAGCGGCACCCCGACCCTGCGGACTTTGCGCTGCAGCGGCGGTGCGGGCAACCAGGCCGATCGCGGAGCGCCGGGATGTGTCACGAGGGCAGACTAGCGGCCGCCCAGTACCGGGTTTGTCCAGCATGTGCCCAGTCGAGTAACCTCTACGGGTACCTGTCTGTGGTTTTTGTGATCTTCTGCGGCGGGTACAGAGCACGATGTCGGCGCCCGCGCCGAGCCAATAACTCGAATGTCCTCAGTCCCTACGATCAAACCTGTCCGGAGCAACCCACCACATGCCAAGTCCCTCCGTCACCTCGCCGCAAGTAGCCGTCAACGACATCGGCTCGAGCGAGGACTTTCTCGCCGCCATCGACAAGACCATCAAATACTTCAACGATGGCGACATCGTCGAAGGGACGATCGTCAAGGTGGACCGTGACGAAGTCCTACTCGACATCGGCTACAAGACCGAAGGTGTCATTCCTTCCCGCGAACTTTCCATCAAGCACGACGTCGACCCCAACGAGGTCGTTTCCGTGGGTGATGAGGTCGAAGCCCTGGTCCTCACCAAGGAGGACAAAGAAGGCCGCCTGATCCTGTCGAAGAAGCGCGCTCAGTACGAGCGAGCCTGGGGCACCATCGAAGAACTCAAGGAGAAAGACGAGGCCGTCAAGGGCACCGTCATCGAGGTCGTCAAGGGCGGCCTGATCCTCGACATCGGCCTGCGCGGCTTCCTGCCCGCATCGCTGGTCGAGATGCGCCGGGTCCGCGATCTGCAGCCGTACATCGGCAAGGAGATCGAGGCCAAGATCATCGAACTCGACAAGAACCGCAACAACGTCGTGCTGAGCCGCCGCGCCTGGTTGGAGCAGACGCAGTCCGAGGTGCGCAGCGAGTTCCTCAACCAGTTGCAGAAGGGCGCCATCCGCAAGGGTGTGGTCAGCAGCATCGTCAACTTCGGCGCGTTCGTCGACCTCGGCGGTGTCGACGGTCTGGTGCACGTCTCGGAGCTGTCCTGGAAGCACATCGACCATCCGTCCGAGGTGGTTCAGGTGGGCGACGAGGTCACCGTCGAGGTGCTCGACGTCGACATGGACCGCGAGCGGGTTTCGCTGTCACTCAAGGCGACTCAGGAAGATCCGTGGCGTCACTTCGCCCGCACCCACGCGATCGGCCAGATCGTGCCCGGCAAGGTCACCAAGCTGGTGCCCTTCGGTGCGTTCGTCCGCGTCGAGGAGGGCATCGAGGGCCTGGTGCACATCTCCGAACTGTCGGAGCGCCACGTCGAGGTCCCGGATCAGGTGGTTCAGGTCGGCGACGACGCGATGGTCAAGGTCATCGACATCGACCTGGAGCGTCGCCGCATCTCGCTGAGCCTCAAGCAGGCCAACGAGGACTACACCGAGGAATTCGACCCGAGCAAGTACGGCATGGCCGACAGCTACGACGAGCAGGGCAACTACATCTTCCCGGAGGGCTTCGACTCCGAAACCAACGAGTGGCTCGAGGGTTTCGAGAAGCAGCGTGAGGAGTGGGAGTCCCGCTACGCCGAGGCCGAGCGCCGGCACAAGATGCACACCGCGCAGATGGAGAAGTTCGCCGCCGCTGAAGCAGAAGCCGTCGAGGCCTCTGGTTCGAGGTCGAACGGCGCTTCGCGCGGCGAGGAGCAGTCCGCAGGTGGCTCGCTGGCCAGCGACGCCCAATTGGCGGCGCTGCGGGAGAAGCTCGCAGGTAACGCCTGACTCGTAAACGATCGAATGCCCCGGCTCACCCGAGCCGGGGCATTCCTCGCTGTGGGGTCCTGACAGACTGGTGCGGTGTTGCGCATTGGCCTGTCCGGCGGTATCGGCGCCGGAAAATCGACCGTATCCGCGACGTTCAGTGAGCTCGGCGGAATTGTCGTCGACGGCGATGTGATCGCCCGCGAGGTGGTCGAACCCGGCACTGAGGGCTTGGCCCAGCTCGTCGACGCGTTCGGTGCGCAGATCCTGCACGAGGACGGTGCACTGAATCGGCCCGCCCTCGCCGCGATCGCGTTCAGCGACGAGCAGAAGCGTCAGACGCTCAACGGGATCGTGCACCCTCTGGTGGCGCATCGTCGGTCGGAGTTGATCGCTGCCGCGGCGGAGGACGCCGTGATCGTGGAGGACATCCCCTTGCTCGTCGAATCCGGTATGGCACCGATGTTTCCGTTGGTGGTGATCGTCCACGCCGATGAGGACCTGCGCGTGAAACGGCTGATCGAGTACCGGGGCTTCACCGAAGAGGATGCGCGGGCCCGAATCGCGGCGCAGGCCACGGTGGAACAGCGCCGGGCCGTCGCCGACGTGTGGCTGGACAACTCCGGCACCGCGAACCGGTTGGTCGAAGAATCCCGTGCGCTGTGGCACGAACGCATCCTGCCGTTCGCGCACAACATTCACGAGAACACATGCGCGCGTTCAGCTCCCGCCCTGGTCCCGTACGACCCGGCGTGGCCCGATCAGACCCGTCGCATCCTGGCGCGGCTCAGCACCGCCTGCGGGCACCGCGCCGTCCGCGTCGACCACATCGGCTCCACCGCAGTCTCCGGCCTCGACGCCAAGGACGTGATCGACGTCCAGGTGACGGTCGCGTCGCTGGAGGTGGCCGATGAACTGAGCGAGGTGCTGACCCCTGTGGGCTATGTCCGCCAGCCCATCACCGAGGACGTGGGCAAACCGGACGCCCGCAGCACAGTCGCCGAATTCGACCACTCCGACGACAATGCGTTGTGGCGCAAGCGGATCCATTGTTCCGCCGATCCGGGGCGTCCCACCAACGTGCATCTGCGGGTAGACGGCTGGCCGAACCAGCAGTTCGCGCTGCTGTTCGTCGACTGGCTGCGAGCCAACCCGGACGCACAGAGTGACTACCTGGCACTGAAGCGGCGTGTCGCCGCTGATGGGTATCCGACCACAGGGGCGTACGCCGAAGCCAAGGAGCCATGGTTCCTCGACGCCTACCGGCGGGCATGGGAGTGGGCCGACACCACCGGTTGGCGCCCCTGAGTCAGGCGGGCGGCGCGGTGCTGGGCTCGGCGGTCGGGGTGGCGGCACCGTCGACCGGCAGGTTCAACGGGGCGCCGCACTGCAACATGCCGTACATCGGATCGTCTTTGGGCCGGAGCAGGCGCGGCGCGATGAACTGATCGGCCTTGGCCACGATCTGGTCGTCGATAAGGATCTCGCAGTGCAGGTTGGATCCGTAGGGCCATTCGATGGAGATCTCCATGCCGGCCAGCTCGGGGTCGGCCAGCACCGCGTTGACTTCGAACGTCTGACCGGGCAACAGGGTGGGGGTCGCGCTGTTGACGTTCCGATCGTCCATCTTGTACGCGACCACCGCACCGCGGGAGGTGCCGTCGGCCCGCGCCCGATAGATGACGTTGTGCATGATCTTGGGCTCCGCGGGAGCGGGCTGCACCTCTGTCCGGTCGTTCGGCTGAGCCGTCGCGGTCCCCGGAGCCAGAACCGAGCCCACCAGCATGAGCGCCGCCGCGCCGACAGTACTCGTGATCTTGATCGAGGACATGCGACGAGACGATACCGGCCGTGCCTGCGCGGACAAATTCACGGTTCACGCCACCGGACGGGAGCTCGGCCCAGCGGCCCACCCCGTTCGGTTATTCGTCGCGCCACGTCAGCTCCATGCCCTGGGTGGCCAACCAGCGGTTGAGGTCGTAATCGTGCCGGGACAAGCCGTCGATCGCGGCCACCGCGGCCTGCACCGCCTGTTCGCCGGTCTCGGGTGTCAGCAGGTTGTGCCGCACGGCGGTGAGCAGCTCGTCGACATCGTGGAGTTCGGCCCCGTCACCGGTGCGAACCACCAGGTCGAGGTAGTGGTCCTCGGAGTGCCACACCTGCGGACCCGGCGTGTAGCACCCGACGTCGAGGTAGAAGTCCTGGTCGCGTTCGTAGCCGGCGTTGAAGTGAAAGATCGTCGCCCGCAGCCGAAGGGACGGCAGCAGCCAGGACTCCAGGTAATGGAACTGCTTGCGCCCGGGGGTCGGGCGGGCCAGGTAGAGACCCCAGGGGTGAAGCGTGTAGACGTCGACGGCCCGCACGATGCCCTTCGGATCGGTGTTGGTGCGGGCGGCCAGGTCGAACGTCTCATGTTTGGGAGCGTGGATGAGACCAGGATAGGGCGGCGGCGGGACGTATACGGGAATGAACTTGTCGGAGCACGCGCTTAACCTGATTGATTATGGCTTTCGCAACCGAACATCCCGTGCTCGCGCACTCGGAGTACCGCCCCGTCGATGCGATCGTGCGCAGCGGAAACCGCTTCGAGGTGGTCAGCCCATACGCACCGGCCGGTGACCAGCCGGCGGCCATCGACGAGCTGGAGCGCCGCATCACGGCGGGGGAGCACGACGTGGTCCTTCTGGGCGCCACCGGAACCGGTAAGTCAGCGACGACGGCATGGCTCATCGAGCGGGTGCAGCGGCCGACGCTGGTGATGGAACCGAACAAGACCCTCGCCGCGCAGATGGCGAACGAGCTGCGGGAGATGTTGCCGCACAACGCTGTCGAGTACTTCGTCTCGTACTACGACTACTACCAGCCCGAGGCCTACATCGCGCAGACCGACACCTACATCGAGAAGGACAGCTCGATCAACGACGACGTCGAGCGGCTGCGGCACTCGGCGACCTCGAGCCTGCTGTCCCGTCGGGACGTGGTGGTGGTGGCCTCGGTGTCCTGCATCTACGGCCTGGGGACTCCGCAGTCGTACTTAGACCGCAGCGTCGAGCTCAAGATCGGCGATGAGGTACCGCGTGACGCGCTGCTGCGGCTGCTCGTCGACGTCCAGTACACCCGCAACGACATGGCATTCACCCGGGGTTCGTTCCGGGTGCGCGGCGACACGGTGGAGATCATTCCGTCGTATGAGGAGCTGGCCGTTCGCATCGAGTTCTTCGGTGACGAGATCGAGCAGCTGTACTACCTGCACCCGCTGACCGGCGATGTCGTGCGCAAGGTCGACTCGCTTCGGATCTTCCCGGCCACCCACTACGTGGCGGGTCCGGAGCGGATGGCGCACGCGATCTCCACCATCGAGCAGGAACTGGAGGAACGGCTGGCAGAGCTGGAAGGCCAGGGCAAGCTGCTGGAGGCCCAGCGCCTGCGGATGCGCACCAACTACGACGTCGAGATGATGCGTCAGGTCGGTTTCTGCTCGGGTATCGAGAACTACTCGCGCCACATCGACGGCAGGCCCGCCGGTTCGGCGCCCGCCACGCTGCTGGACTACTTTCCGGAAGACTTCATGCTGGTCATCGACGAGTCGCACGTGACCGTCCCGCAAATCGGCGGTATGTACGAGGGCGACATGTCGCGCAAACGCAACCTCGTCGACTTCGGGTTCCGGCTGCCCTCTGCGGTCGACAACCGGCCACTGACCTGGGAGGAGTTCGCCGATCGGATCGGCCAGACGGTCTACCTGTCGGCGACGCCCGGACCCTATGAGCTGAGCCAGTCCGGCGGTGAGTTCGTCGAGCAGGTCATCCGCCCGACGGGTCTGGTGGACCCGCAGGTCGTCGTCAAGCCGACCAAGGGCCAGATCGATGACCTGATTGGCGAGATTCGCCAACGCACCGAACGCGACGAGCGTGTCCTGGTCACGACGTTGACGAAGAAGATGGCCGAGGACCTCACCGACTATCTGCTCGAGATGGGCATCCGGGTCCGCTACCTGCACTCTGAGGTGGACACGCTGCGCCGCGTCGAACTGCTGCGCCAACTCCGCCTCGGCGAGTACGACGTTCTCGTCGGCATCAACCTGCTCCGCGAAGGACTCGACCTGCCGGAGGTGTCACTGGTCGCGATACTCGACGCGGACAAGGAAGGGTTCCTACGGTCGACCCGCAGCCTGATCCAGACGATCGGCCGTGCCGCCCGCAACGTGTCGGGTGAGGTGCACATGTACGCCGACAACATCACCGAGTCGATGCGTGAGGCCATCGACGAGACCGAGCGGCGGCGCGCCAAACAGATCGCCTACAACGAGGCCAACGGCATCGATCCGAAGCCGTTGCGTAAGAAGATCGCCGACATCCTCGATCAGGTCTACCGGGAAGCCGACGAAGTCGAGGTGGGCGGCTCGGGGCGGAACGCGTCGCGGGGAAGGCGTGCTCAGGGTGAGCCCGGTCGAGCCGTGAGCGCCGGCATCATCGAGGGCCGCGATACGTCGAACATGCCGCGCGCGGAGTTGGCCGACCTCATCAGGGATTTGACCGAGCAGATGATGACCGCGGCCCGCGATTTGCAGTTCGAACTGGCCGCACGCATCCGCGACGAGATCCACGACCTGAAGAAGGAGCTGCGCGGCATGGATGCCGCGGGCCTGAAATAGCGTCCCGAGACCATCGTGCTCGGTGACCTTCGTCCCTAGCACCGAACGATCTTGTCGCGTACAACGAAAGTATGAGCGACAGAACCGATATCGAATTTCCAGTCCATGTCGACGTGACGGTGCGCGGAAACCTTCCAGGTGCCGACGAGTACGCGCGGACCAAAATCGAGGATCTGCGCCGATTCCTGCACCGGCCGTTGCTGCACGCACACGTCAAACTGAGCCGGCCGGGGGATCCGGCTCTGGAACGCCCGGTGATCACCCAGGCCAATCTCGACATGGACGGCCGGTTGGTGCGGGCGGAAGCCGAGGGCGAGACCGCGCGCGATGCGATCGATCGGCTGGACGAACGGCTTCGGCGTCGGCTCCGCCGGGCCGCCGACCACTGGGAAGCTCGCCGCGACGGGCGATCGATACGGATTCCACACGACACCGACGCCGAACCGGATCACCGGCCCGGCCGGCTGGCCGTGGCCCCCGAGGAGCGCCAGGTCGTCCGGCACAAGTCGTTCGCCCTCGCGCCGTGCACGGTGGACGAGGCGGCGGTGGAAATGGAGCTGCTCGACTACGACTTCCACCTGTTCACCGAGCAACGCACCGGTATGGCCAGCGTCCTCTACAAGGACGGCCCGACGGGCCATCGCCTGGCGCAGGTTCAGCCGGCCTCGGAAGAACAGCTCGCACCGTTTGAGCTCGCGTTGACCATCAGCCCCCAACCCGCGCCCTGCATCACCGTCGAGCAGGCCGCGGAGCGGATGGGTTTACTGGGCCTGCCGTTCATGTTCTTCATCGACGCGGCGCAAGGTCGGGCCGGCGTGCTCTACCACCGCTACGACGGGCACTACGGGCTGATCACACCGGCCGGCTGACCACGCTTGACCTCAACAAAGGTTGAGCTCGTAACCTGTGCGGCGTGACCGACGCGGCGACGACTGCCACGGGGCGCTGGCGCGACCTGCTGGGACCGAAGTACCTGGGCGCCAGCGCCGTGCTCGCCGGCGGCGTCGCGCTGTACGCTACCAACGAGTTCCTCACCATCAGCCTCATGCCGAGTGCCGTGGCGGACATCGGCGGTCACCGGTTGTACGCGTGGGTGACGACGGTGTACCTCGTCGCCTCGGTGGTCGCGGCGACCACCGTGCACTCGACGCTGATGCGCTTCGGTCCGCGGACGTCGTATCTGTTGACGCTCAGCGTATTCGGCGCCGGCAGTGTGGCCTGCGCGATGGCGCCGACCATGGCGGCGCTGCTCGTCGGTCGCACGGTTCAGGGCTTGGCAGGCGGGCTGTTGGCCGGACTTGGCTATGCGGTGATCAACACCGCGCTGCCCGAGCGGTTGTGGACCAAGGCCTCGGCGCTGGTATCGGCGATGTGGGGGGTCGGAACGCTGCTGGGGCCCGCCGCCGGCGGCCTCTTCTCCCAGTATGGTTCGTGGCGTTGGGCATTCGGTGCGCTGGCCATCCTGACCGCGGCGATCGGTGTGCTGGTGCCGTTGGCCTTGCCCGCGCGCCGCGACGCCGACGTCGATGTGCCGAAGACACGAATACCGGTGTGGTCGCTGATCCTTTTGGGTGGCGCGGCGCTGGCAGTCAGTGTGGCCGGGTTGCCGCGTGACGTCCGGGCCACTGTCGCGCTGCTGGGCATCGGTGTGATTCTGGTCGCGGCCTTCCTGGTCGTCGACCGGCGGCAAAGTGCTGCGGCATCCGCTGCGGTATTGCCGCCCAGCACCTTTGGGCGCGGCCCGTTGAAGTGGATCTACCTGACGCTCGGTGTGCTGATGGCCGCGACGATGGCGGACATGTACGTGCCGCTGTTCGGCCAGCGGCTGGCACATCTCACTCCTGTGGCGGCGGGCTTTCTGGGCGCGGGGCTGGCGCTGGGCTGGACGGTGGGTGAAATCGGCAGTGCATCGGTCGGTGACCCGCGGGTGATCAAGCGCACGGTCGCGATCGCGCCCGCGGTGATGGCGGCGGGTCTTGCCCTCGCGGCGGCGACCATGCGCGACGACGCGCCGCCCGTCGTGATCGCCGTGTGGGCGATCGCGCTGATCGTGACGGGCGCCGGGGTCGGGATCGCCTGGCCGCACCTGTCCGCTTGGGCGATGAGCCGCGTGAAGGACCCGGCCGAGGGGCCCACGGCCGCCGCCGCGATCAACACCGTGCAGTTGATCTCCGGCGCGTTCGGCGCCGGCTTGGCCGGTGTGGTGGTCAACCTGGCCGACACCGGCGATGCCACGCCCGCGCGGTGGCTGCTGGCGGTGTTCGCAGGACTGGCCGCGGTCGGCGTCGTGGCCTCGACGCGAAGCGGACGGCCTGTCCAGCCGTAGAGCGAGTGACGGGATTCGAACCCGTGTAGACGGCTTTGCAGGCCGGTGCCTAGCCACTCAGCCACACCCGCATCACAAGACACTGTGCCAGCGCGACAGGCGCCCGCCCAGCGTTTGAATCGCGGTGATCGTTAGTGCGGCGTGTCGATCGAGCCTCGTATTGCCAGCAGCCGCGCGAATCCGACAGTGCACAGAGCACCTGATGTAAGCGATCGACACGGTGCTTTGCTGTCCCCGGCGCAAGAGGCAACCCGAGGTAATCAGCTTCGACTCGATGGCCGCATCGGGGATAGGGTGTCCTCGGGTCGGTTACCGAATTCGATGCAGCAGTAAGGGATTAATCGTGACACGGATGAAGTTCGGAGCCGAACTGGCGATCGTCGGCGCACTCGCCGGCGCAGCCGTCGGTATCGGTTCGGGGGTAGCCAGCGCAGACTCGGCAGTCCCTGATTCGCCCGGGGTGGCGTGGAAGCTCCACAAGCACGATCACGACTGGGAGGACTGGAACAACGACTGGCATCGGGGTCGCTGGGACGGACCGCGATATGGCAGTCACTGTGCGTGGGTCCCGCCCGCCGTCTCGATGTGGGTGCCGCCGGCGGCCTGTTAGCCGGTGACCGAGGCCGATCACACTGCGTGGGAACGTAATCCGGCGGCGAAATGCAGATCGGCCACTAGCGCGTCGAATGATTGCTGACGATCTTGGGGCGGCCCGCGCAGCACCGACGACGGATGGACGGTGACAGCGACGTCCACCCCGGTGGGGATCTTGTCGGCGGCTGGCAGTCGAAGCGCCTCACCGCGGTGGGCAGTCAGCCGAAAAGTAGCTCCCATCAACGACTTCGCAGCGGTAGCTCCCATCAGCACCAACACCTCGGGTCTGACCGCGTCCAATTCCGCGAGTAACCACGGCCGACAGGCCACCACCTCGGTGCGGCCGGGCGTCTTGTGGATGCGGCGCTTCCCGCGTTCGGGCAGCGTGAACTTGAAGTGCTTGACCGCATTGGTCACATAGACACGCTCGCGGTCGATCCCGGCCTCCACCAACGCCTTGTCCAGCAGCTTGCCCGCGGGGCCGACGAACGGCGCGCCTTTCTTGTCCTCCTGATCGCCGGGCTGTTCGCCGACCAGCATCATGTCGGCGTCCGCCCTGCCGCTGCCGAACACCGTCTGCGTGGCGTCGAGGTAGAGATCGCAGCCTTTGCATCCGGCGGCGGCGGCGGCGAGGTCGTCGAGGTCGCGAGTGTCCGGGACGAACTCCGCGGCGGAGTGGGCTGGCCGTGCGGGCATTACCGACGATTACCCGTTCCCGCCACGATCACGCGTTACCGCGTCGACTTGACCACCTGCGCGAAGCTGAACTGCCAGCGCTCCACGATGCGGAAGCCCATCGCCTGCGGTACCCGATAGGCAGGTGCGCGGCGAAGACGCGGCCCGGGATCCAGCGCGGGCCCGTTCTCGCGATCCGCGACGGTGGTGTCGCGTTGCGAAACCGTCCAGAGCACGGTGCAGCGCCGTATCCCGTCGGCCACCCCCCAGACGCCAAGATGCGCGTCCCACAGGCGGTTCCGGTCCGCCGCACGCTGACCGCGGCCGGGATCGGCGAGCCGAGCGTACGCATCGGGGCGAGCGGCCGTCAGTGGGCGGATCGGGCCGGGCGCCCAGTTGGTGGTGTTGTCGAGCACCAGACAGTCGCCGGTCGAGGCGTGCGCGGTCAGCACATCGGCGACCTGGCTGAAGTCCATGCCCTCCTTGGCGTACGGACCGCGCTGATCCAGTAGATAATTCGGGGTCGCCGCCACTGCCAGCACCGTCAGCGCCGCGGCGATCGCCTGGCGCGTCCTGGAGACGGCGGTGATCCCCACCGCAAGCAGCAACGCCATCGCGGGCGAGGTGAAGGTCAGATAGCGCGGGTAGTACACGGGCTCCAACAACACCGAGTAGAGCAGCAACGTCGCCGTCGGGAGCACGATCCACGCGGCGCTGATCAGCACCAGCGAGCGCACGCCGGCATCGATCGGCCGGAACCGGCGCAGCGCGACAGGCAACGCCGACAGCACGAAGGCCGTGACGGCGAATGCCACGCTCTGGTCGAAATACTGTTCCTGCACGACTTCTGCGACCGTGTGCCAGCCCGGCGGCGAGATCCAGCGGACCTGGGCGATCTGCGTCGTGCTGAACGCCATAAAGGGCGTCACAGCGGCGAGCGCCGCCGCGACCGTCACGACCCACCGGCGCACCGCTGCACGCCGGGCAGACAGCGCGCTCAGCGCCACGGCGTGCACGAGCACCAGTAGCACGACGAAGACATTCAGAAGCGCGGACGCCACGACCGCCGAGCCGTAGCAGGCCCACAACCGCTTCGAATCGCGACGTACGGTGACGACCAGCAGGACGGTCAGCCATACGGCGGCCGCGGCGGTCAGCGCATAGGACCGGGTTTCGATGCCCGCCCATGTGACGCGGGGCAGAAGCGCGAACACGATGCCCGCGCAAACCGCCGTCGTCCGGGTGGTGAAGGGGCGCCCCAGCACGACGACACCCGCCGCGGCCACACCGACAGCCAGACAACTCGACAGCCGGGAGTAGAACTCGGTGATCGGGAACACCAGGTACCACCCGTGCATCAGCAGGTAGTACAGGCCGTGCACCGCATCGATGTTGGGCAGGAGACCACACAATTCGGGAACCGACCGGGTCGAGGCGGAGATCGTCGCCGCCTCGTCGAACCACAGCGACGGCCGTGCGGCGCCGGCTGCAGACACCGCGACCGCGAACACGGCGACCAGCACCGCGTCGAACCGACCCACCCGCACGGATCCCGAACTGTCGAGGCGCGCGACATGAAGCGGTCCCAGCGAAAGATCCACCCCTGCCACCCGTTCTTCCGACGAACGGCAAAACGCTAGCGTGCTCGCGCTCGGGGTGCTCGTCAAAGGCCGGTTCACACCGGCGGGTGTAGGCGGCGTCACCCGGGCGGGCCCAGGGTGACGTTGCAGGCGAAGTCGGACGAAATCGCAGGCAAATGCCACTCGAGCGGCTACTGTTCCGGGTGGCAAAGGAACTGAAACTGGGAGGATGTGGATGAGCGCCTATCAGACCGTCTTGGTTGGCACGGACGGATCGGACTCGTCGCTGCGCGCGGTGGAGAAGGCCGGCCATATCGCCGGAGCCGATGCCAAGCTGATCGTCGCAACGGCGTACTTCCCCCAGTCCGAGGATCAGCGAGCAGCCGACGTGCTCAAGGACGAGGGCTACAAGATGGCCGGCAACGCGCCCATCTACGCGATCTTGCGCGAGGCGAAGGAACGTGCGCACCAAGCGGGTGCTGCGAACGTGGAGGAGAAGGCGATCGTCGGCGCACCTGTCGACGCGCTGGTGGAACTGGCCGAGGAGGTCAAGGCCGATCTTCTGGTGGTCGGCAACGTCGGTCTGTCCACCATCGCCGGTAGGCTGCTCGGCTCCGTGCCGGCCAACGTGGCGCGCCGGTCCAAGACCGACGTGCTGATAGTGCACACCACGCCGTAATCACCGTCAGCGCCACCAGGATCGGCCAATTGCCCCACCGCTGATACAGGGTGGTCCGCGCAGTCAGTGGGACATCCACGACCACCACGCCGCGCTCAGCGGCAGGTAGTCGGGCAAGCTGACGGCCGCTCGCGTCGAACGCGGAGCTGATTCCGGACAACGCCGCATGCGCCGCCGGCCGCCCCACCTCGACCGCGTGCACGGCGGGCATGGCCGCCAACTGCGGTTGCGCCCAACTGCCCTGGTACGACGACGTCGAGCTCTGGTAGACGAGCAGGTCGGCGCCGAGGCGCGCCTGCCGCAGCGCCAGGTCGGAGAACAACGTCTCGAAACTGATCAGCGGGCCGAGCGCAACCGAATCGGTGTGCAAGACGACCTGGCCCTCGCCGCGTCGGCGATCTTCGCCGGCAGCATCGGTCGCCTCCGTGGCCCAGCGCAGCAGGGGCCGCAGCGGCACGTACTCGCCGAACGGCACCAGGCGTGTTTTCGCGTACGAGTCCCGCACGCCGCCCGCGTCGATGAGCACCGCTGATTTGTAGATTCCGCCCGATGCCGCCCGAGCGTCGACGTTGACCAGCAGGTCCGCACCCACCCGGTCGGACAGTGCGGCGAGCCGATCGGCGACCTGGGGGTGTGCGGTCAGGTCGACGCCGACACTGCTTTCGCCCCACACGACGAGATCGAGGCGGCTCCCGACCAGCTGCGCGGTCAAAGCCTCACTGGCGGCCTGCCGCGCCGTCGCCTCGGCGATGTCGCCCGGTTGGACAAGCGCCACCCGGATCGTCGGCCCGGCATCGCTGCTGCGGCCGGGCGCCGGGCTCAGCCAGAACCACGCCGGACCGACCGCGAGTACGAGCACCGCCGCTGCGGCCAACGTCACCGAACGCACGAGCAGAACTCCGACGACCGCGGTGTTGACGGCCACCACCAGAAAACTCACCAGCCAGATGCCGCCGAGCGACGCGGACGCCAGGGTGGCCGGTTGGTTCCACTGCGATGCGCCGAGAACCGCCCACGGCCCGCCGATGCGGTCCCACGACCGGACCGCCTCCGCAAGCACCCACAAGCTGGGCAGCACCGCCATGGCGGTGAACACCCGGCCTGCGGTGACGTCACCGGCGAGCAGACGATGGGCCGCCCAGCCAAACGGCAGCCACAAGGCGCCGAGCCCGGCCGCGAGGACCAGGAGCAGGGGACCGGTGCTGGGCCACAGCCAGTACTGGGTGGCGCCGACGAACGCCGCCATCCCGAGCCAGCCGCGGACGGCGCCTTGTCCGGCCGACGGCGCAGCGCGGAGCATCAAGAGCAGCGGGACGAGGGCGATCCACGCCAGCCACCACAGGGCGGGTGCCGGAAATGCGAGTGCGGGGAGCGCGCCGGCGACGAGCGCCGACGCGTAACCCCGCATCCAGATCAGGTGTTCGACGCCTTGGCGATGCTCGCGATCGCCTGATCGAGCGTCGAATTGAACTCCTCATCGCTCTGCTGAGCGGTCAGCCCCTCGGTCAGCGCGCGCGAGAAGCTCGCGATGACACCGACGTTGCGCGAGAGTTTCTCGTTCGCCACGTCGCGGCTGTATCCGCCCGACAACGCGACCACCCGCAACACATTGGGATGGTCGACCAGGTCCTTGTACAGGTTGTCGGTGTCGGGCAACGTCAGCTTGAGCATGACCTTCTGGTCGCCGAGCTTGCCGACGGCCTCCAGCAGTGCGGCCTTGAGCTGGTCCTCGGCCTCGGCCTTCTTCGGGCTGTTGATGTCGACCTCGGGTTCGATGATCGGTACCAGCCCCTTGGCCAGCACCTGCCGGGCCACCTCGAACTGCTGGTCCACGACGGCGTCCAAGCCTGCACCGGGGGCCTTGATCACCGAGCGTTCCTTGGTGCCGAAGACCCCGTTGGCGACGGCCCGGTCGAGCAACTCGTCGAGACCGGGCATCGGCTTCATCGTCTGGGCGCCGTCCTTCTCCTCGGCCAGACCCTTGTCGATCTTGAGGTACGGCACGATGTTCTTGACGTTCCACAGATAGTCGGCCGTCGGCCGGCCTTCGATCTCGCGATCCATGGTCATCTCGAACAGGATCGCGCCCATGATGCGGTCGCCGTCGAAGGCGGGGCTGGTGATGATGCGGGTCCGCATTTCGTGCACCAGGTCGAACATCTGCTCGTCACCGGAGTAGCTGTCTTCGGAAATGCCGTAGAGCTTCAGCGCCTTGGGCGTGCTCCCGCCGCTCTGATCGAGCGCTGCGATGAAACCGGCGCCGCTCTGCGCCTTCTTCAACTGGTCCTCATTCATCCCTGTCTCCTCAATGACCTGCCGTTTCGACCAGCCTAGGACAGCGTGCTCACAGCATTGCCGCGGCCCATTGCATATGACCCTGGAACCCCAGCGACGTCGCCATCTCGCGGTAGCGACGGTGGCCGGGCCCGCTCGGACGCGACTACCAACCGCGTTCTTTCCACTCCGCCAGGTGTGGGCGTTCGGTTCCGAGCGTGGTGTCGTCGCCGTGGCCCGGATAGACGACCGTGGAATCGTCGTAGACGTCGAACACTCGACGGGTCACGTCGCCGAGCAACTGGTCGAAGGCGCCGTCTTCCCACGTCTTGCCGACGCCGCCGGGAAACAGGCAGTCCCCGGTGAACAGGTGGGTCGCCTCGTCGGCCCCGTCGAGCGCCAGCGCCACCGAGCCGGGGGTGTGGCCCTGCAGGTGGATGACGTCGAACTTCAGGTCGCCGATCTCGACCGTGTCGCCGTGGGCCAGGATCCGGTCCGGCTTGACGGGTAGGGCGTCGGCGTCGCGTTGATGCGCGGCGGTCGGCGCGCCTGTGGCCTTCGCCACTTCTTCCAGTGCCTGCACGTGGTCGAAGTGCTGATGGCTGGTGACGATCAGCGACACCTTGGGCGCGTGCTTCTCGATCAGCTCGAGCAGGACCGGTGCGTCGTTGGCGGCGTCGATGAGCAGCGTTTCTCCCGTTCGGGAACACGTGATCAGGAACGCGTTGTTGTCCATCGGGCCGACCGAGGCCTTGACGATCGTGGCGCCCGGCAGAGCGCGGCGTGCGGCGGTGCCCGGCTCGACGTGGCCGGTGTAGCTGTCGTCGACGGTGGTCATGCCCTCACGGTATCGGGCTTCGGGCCGGCTTGACCGCCGACTTGTCGGAGGCGGCACATAGCATGGTTTTGAACTATGTCTTGGGAGGAACCGGGTGGCTGACCGCCTTGTCGTCAAGGGTGCGCGCGAACACAACCTACGCAGTGTCGATCTTGATCTGCCCCGTGACGCGCTGATCGTCTTCACCGGGTTGTCGGGCTCGGGTAAGTCGTCGCTGGCCTTCGACACCATCTTCGCCGAGGGCCAGCGCCGTTACGTCGAGTCGCTGTCGGCTTATGCGCGCCAGTTCCTCGGTCAGATGGACAAACCCGACGTCGACTTCATCGAGGGGCTGTCGCCGGCCGTATCGATCGATCAGAAATCCACCAACCGCAACCCGCGGTCGACGGTCGGCACCATCACCGAGGTCTACGACTACCTGCGCTTGTTGTACGCCCGCGCCGGCACACCGCACTGTCCCGTGTGCGGGGAGCGGATCGCCCGCCAGACCCCGCAACAGATCGTCGACCAGGTGCTCGCGATGGACGAGGGGCTGCGCTTCCAGGTGCTCGCGCCGGTGGTGCGCACCCGCAAGGGCGAGTTCGTCGACCTCTTCGACAAGCTCAACAGCCAGGGCTACAGCCGCGTGCGGGTGGACGGTGTGGTGTATCCGCTCACCGATCCGCCGAAGCTCAAAAAGCAGGAGAAGCACGACATCGAGGTGGTCGTCGACCGGCTCACCGTGAAGGCCACCGCCAAGCAGCGGCTGACCGACTCGATCGAGACCGCGCTGAACCTGGCCGACGGCATCGTGGTGTTGGAGTTCGTCGATCGTGAGGACGACCACCCGCACCGCGAGCAGCGGTTCTCCGAGAGGCTGGCCTGCCCCAACGGGCACCCGCTGGCCGTCGACGACCTCGAACCGCGGTCGTTCTCGTTCAACTCGCCCTACGGTGCCTGCCCGGAGTGCGTGGGGCTGGGCATCCGAAAAGAGGTCGACCCCGAACTCGTCGTCCCGGACCCCGACCTGACCCTGGCCGAGGGCGCGATCGCGCCCTGGTCGATGGGCCAGACCGCCGAGTACTTCACCCGGATGCTCGCCGGACTCGGCACCCAACTCGGGTTCGACGTCGACACCCCGTGGCGCAAGCTGCCGGCCAAGGCGCGCAGGGCGATCCTCGAGGGATGCGACGAGCAGGTGCACGTGCGGTACAAGAACCGTTACGGCCGAACCCGTTCGTACTACGCCGATTTCGAGGGCGTGATGGCGTTCCTGCAGCGCCGCATGGAGCAGACCGACTCCGAGCAGATGAAGGAGCGCTACGAGGGATTCATGCGCGACGTGCCCTGCCCGGAATGCGATGGCACGCGGCTGAAACCGGAGATTCTCGCGGTGACGCTGACGGCGGGGGAGTTCGGCGCGAAATCCATTGCCGAGGTCGCCGAACTGTCGATCGCGGAGTGCTCGGAGTTCCTCAACGCGTTGACGCTGGGCACCCGCGAGCAGGCCATCGCGGGTCAGGTACTCAAGGAGATCCAGTCTCGGCTGGGGTTCCTGCTCGACGTCGGTCTGGACTACCTGTCGCTGTCGCGGGCCGCAGCCACGCTGTCCGGCGGTGAGGCACAACGGATCCGGCTTGCCACCCAGATCGGGTCGGGGCTCGTCGGCGTGCTCTACGTGCTCGACGAGCCGTCGATCGGACTGCACCAGCGGGACAATCGCCGGCTGATCGACACGCTGGTCCGGTTGCGCGACCTCGGCAACACGCTGATCGTCGTGGAGCACGACCTCGACACCATCGCCCACGCCGACTGGGTCGTCGACATCGGTCCGGCCGCCGGCGAGCACGGCGGGCAGATCGTGCACAGCGGGCCATACGACGAACTCGTCAAGAACCCGGAATCGCTTACCGGAGCCTATCTTTCGGGCAAGGAAGAGATCGAGGTGCCGGCGCTCCGGCGGCCCGTCGACAAGAAGCGGCAGCTGACGGTGGTCGGCGCCCGCGAGCACAACCTGCGCGAGATCGACGTGGCCTTCCCGCTCGGGGTGCTGACAGCGGTCACCGGCGTCTCGGGTTCAGGTAAGTCCACGTTGGTCAACGACATCCTGGCGTCGGTGCTGGCGAACAAGCTCAACGGCGCCCGGCAGGTGCCGGGCCGGCACACCCGGGTGACGGGTCTCGACAAGCTCGACAAGCTGGTCCGGGTCGACCAGTCGCCGATCGGCCGCACACCACGCTCCAATCCGGCCACTTACACCGGGGTGTTCGACAAGATCCGCACCCTGTTCGCGGCCACCACCGAGGCCAAAGTGCGCGGCTACCAACCGGGCCGGTTCTCGTTCAACGTCAAGGGCGGACGCTGCGAGGCCTGCTCGGGCGACGGCACCATCAAGATTGAGATGAACTTCCTTCCCGACGTGTATGTGCCGTGCGAGGTGTGCCAGGGCGCCCGGTACAACCGCGAGACGCTCGAGGTGCACTACAAGGGCAAGACCATCGCCGAGGTTCTCGACATGTCGATCGAAGAGGCGACGGAGTTCTTCGAACCCATCACCTCGATCCACCGGTACCTCAAGACGCTCGTCGACGTCGGCCTGGGTTACGTCCGGCTCGGCCAGCCCGCGCCGACGCTGTCCGGCGGTGAGGCGCAGCGCGTCAAGCTCGCCTCCGAGCTGCAGAAGCGGTCGACGGGCCGAACGATCTACATCCTCGATGAGCCGACCACCGGGCTGCATTTCGAGGACATCCGTAAGCTGCTCAAGGTGATCAATGGCCTTGTGGACAAGGGCAATACGGTGATCGTCATCGAGCACAACCTGGACGTGATCAAGACGTCGGACTGGATCGTCGACATGGGGCCCGAGGGCGGCGCCGGCGGCGGCACCCTGGTCGCGACCGGGACACCCGAGGATGTCGCGGTCAATCCCGACAGCTACACGGGTCACTTCCTCGCGGAGTGTCTGGGGGTCGCCCGGCCGAAGCCGAAGGTACGCAACGGCCGGAAGGCCAGAGCCAGCGCCTGACTGTCCGCCGAAACTGAACTTGTGCTCGCCACTTAGCGCTTCGACAGCGGCGAAGGGAACCGCGGGCTCACCCGCACGCCGTCGAGCCAGTCCGTCAGCTCGACCGCGCGTCGCTGCAACGCTTTGTGCGCAGACTTGCTGACGTCCTCGAGCAGACGCACTTCGACGCGACCAGCCTCGTCTTGGCTCCATCCCCCGACGATCCGGCCGTCGCACCAGGCGGTCGGCCCGCCGTTGCCGTTGCGGTCGAACACCTGACTGCGGTGTGACCCGAGGTACCAGTCGCGGTCGAACCAGCCCATCGTCGTGACGTCCAGACCGGGCAGCAGCGCGCACCACGGCTCGGGCTCGGGTTCGACGTCGAGATCGTCGGGTAGCGCGAATCCCGGTGTGCCGTCGAGATCGACCTCGACGGCGCCGATGTCGCGCAACCCGTCGCGCGCCCACGTCAGTGTGGTGCCGAACCACCACTTGACGTCGGTGACGGTGGCCGGCCCGAAGCTGGCCAACCACCGTCGCACCAGCGTTGCCGGAGCCGCATCGGGGTCCACCGCCTCGACGGGGCCGAGCCAATCCGCGGTCGCCACCCAGCACGGACGCGACGTCGTCCACTGGCCCTCGTTGGGGCCTCGCATGATGTCCCCGCGCACCGACAACGCGGTCAGGATCCGCGGCGCCAACGGTGTCTGGCCGCCCCAGCGCTTACCCGGGGCCGGGTCCCAGGTGCCCGCCAATGCAGGTAACGCGGCCCGCAGCTCCTTGGCGTTGGTCGGGCCGTTCTCGTCGAGGTGACGCAACACCGCCGTACGGGCCGCGTCGAGCCATGCGTGGCCGTCGGTACAGAGACCGGCCTTCTGCGCGTCGGCGACGAGTCGGCGACGCTCGTTGTCGGCCACCCGGTCGCTCGCCGCGGACTGCACCAGCGGCAGATCATCGACGCACACGGTCCACAGCGTCCTGCGCATCGCGAGGTGCTTGGCCAGCGTCCGGCGCTCATAGGTTTCGCCGTCCAGATCGGCGACGGTGAACCCGGCCAGCCGCGCCCACAGCGACAGGTACGGCGTGGCCGGGTCGGTGGTGTGCAGGCCGACGAGGCCGTGTACGGCCGCGCCCACGGACTCCGCGGGCGCACACAGGAAGTGGCGACGGGCGAGCCGCGCACGGCGCTCGTCGATCGTGAAGCTGCGCATCGCAGCGAACCGTACCCGCGGCCGCCGACAAAGTTTGGGATCGGTAGCGATGCGCGCGCTTTTGACTTTCCCCATGACGGGCGCCATCGGGGCGACGTCCGAACGAAGGGAAGATCGATGAATCGAGTTGTCGCGGGACTGATCGGACTGGTCGCCGGGGCCGCCGTGCTGGTGGGCTGTTCGGACGACAAGGGCAGCACTCCTTCGGCCGGCGCGGCCGGGGTGAGCAACGGCGGCAGCACAGAGGTCAAGGTCGACGGCAAAGACCTCGACGGCCTGGACCTGGACACGGTCACCTGCGTCAAGCAGGGCGGCAGGATCAACGTCGCGAGCGGTGCGATCGGGGGCCAGCAGGGCCTGGGCATCGTGATGACCGACGAAGCCACCCCGACGGTGGAGTCGCTGGGCATGGTCGTCGACGGCAATGCGCTCGCGGTCACCAATGCCATGGGCGCCAAGGTCGGTTCGGCCGAGGTGAAGGTGGACGGCAGCACATACACCATCACCGGCGAGGCCACCGGCGCCGACATTTCGAACCCGATGGCAGGATCGATCACCAGGCCGTTCACCGTCAGGGTGAACTGCAGTTGAGCGATCCACCTCCCGAAGCGGCGGGCGTGCCAGGCATGCCCGCCGCTTTCTATGATTCAGCGGTGGCGATCACCGCGGATCTCGAGCGCGCGCGTTGCCTGGCGTTCGCCGCGCAGGAGGAGGCGGCCAAAGATCTGCTGGTGTCGTTACTGCCAGAGATCGAGCAGGTCGGCCGCGATGACTGGATGTTGGAGGCGTACGCGCTGCTCGGCGAGATCTATCTCGTGCGCACCGCATACAGCGGGACCGAGGAGTGCCTACACCGTATGCGGGACTGCCTGGCGGGGATGTCGGTGTCGAGCGCCGAACTCGACCGAATGGTGCGCCGGTACTCGCGCCGTGCACAGTTCCTGCAGATCGGACTGGCCGCCGCGCACGGAGACCATGAATCCGCGGAGGCTGAGCTGATAGCGCTGACCGACGACGAACCGGACGTCGAACTCGCTGCCGAACACCGCTTTCTCACCACGTACGCCGAGCTTCTATGCGCGATCGCGCTGTGCGACGACGACCTGCACATGCGCTCGATTCCCTTGTGGCAGCGGGTAATCGACGCCATCGAACATCCCGCCGATCGCGGCGCCCTTCCCGATGATTTCCACGACCACCTGCTCGTTCTGGGGGCGACCGGCTACGGCCGGTTCTGTGTCGAGACCGGCCGGCTCTCGGAAGCCGACCCCTGGCTGCGGCGAGCCGGAGCCCGTGCCGAAGCGCGGGGGTGGCGGCTGGCGGTGTCGCGAACACAACTCGAACGCGCCACGGCGGCATGGTCCGCGGGGGACCGGGCGCAGGCACAGACCCTGGTCCACGCGGCCTATCCGGCCATCGCCGAACACATGCGCGCCCACGATGTCTCGCGGTGCTGGCTGTACTTCGGGCTGATCAGCATCTCCGTCGAAGCCTTCGACGATGCCGACGAGCGACTCGGTTATGCCGAACGGCACTGGCGGGAGATCGAGAAACCGCTGCACATCCATCGAATTTTGTTGCAGCGCAGCTGGGTCGACATCTTTCGTGGTGACTTCGCCGCGGCCCGTGACCGCGTCGCACAGGCACGTGAGCTACTCGACGGTTGGCCGCGGCACAGTTGGCTGCAGTACGCCCGGCTCGACGATCAACTCGGCAGCATCTGGCGTGCCGATGCGCTCGCCGATCCCGTCCACGCGGCGGAGAAGCTGGAACGAGCCGCTGAACTCAAAGTGCCCGCGGCCCTGGCGGTCGACTCGGTGCGACACTCGATACCGGATGCCGACGCCCGGATGCGGTGGGCGACCCACGTATCGGCTCCGATCCTCGCCGGCGCCTTCGCCGTCGCATGGGAGTGGGGCAACACCAATCTCGTCAGCGAGCTCATCGAATACCACACTGCGCGCGGCACATTCAGCTCCGAACCCGGTTCGGCCGACACTCTGGCGTGGGCGGACACCGCGACCGCAGCAGTCCCGGTGGAGTCGGCGCAGGACTATGCGCTCGTCGCGGCGGGCCCCTCGCATGACGACCCGGCCCTGGCCAGAGGCGCGTCGCTGACCAAGCTCGGCCCGTTGCCGCCGTTAATGATGGATCCCACGACCGATCCGATCATCCGTCGTTACCGAACCCTGGCCGCCCAGCGCTACGGCCGAGATGTCACCGCGGACGAGCCCGCGTGGTCCACGTGGCCGTGACCGAGACGCTCGTTCTGCGGTTCGCCGACGTCGGCGTCGCGACGTACGCCAGCCTGCGCGTCGTCGGCGACCCGTCGAAGACACTCACCTGGGTGGTCGCACAACCCGATGTCGTCGCCGCCGTGGACCGGCTGGCCGACGCCCTGCCCGACCCGATCGGCGCAGAAACCCAACGCGACGCGCTCGACCGCGCACTCAACACGGGGGCGTTCTCTTCGCCCACAACCGAATTCGAACTCGCACGTGCACTGGGCACGCACCTGATCGCACCCTCTGCCTGGCAGTTGCTCGCCGACCACGCTTCGCCGCCGCGCGCGACGTTGTTCGTCTCGCCGAGCGCGCGGCTGGCCAGAATCCCGTGGGGCCTGCTCGCGATGCCCGCCGACGAGGGCAACCGGTTGATGGAGCTGGTCGAGGTGCTGATGGCTGCACCGCCGAACATCGTCAATTCGCCGCGCACACCGGCGCAGTGGGACAGCAGGCGCGCAAACCCGGTATTGATGGTGCTCGACCCGCGGGTGCCGGGTCAGCGGCCAGACTCCGCGCTGGGCTCCGTGCTCGGCCGGCCGTCGCCGGATACGGTGCTGGCCCGTCACCTCGGCGAGTTGACGAAGCGTCGCTCCCTGCTGCCGGATGTGGCGGTGCCGGTCGATCTGTTCCGGCGCACCGACGCGGATCGGGGCTGGCTCGCCGGGCTGCTCGGCCGACGTCCCAGCCGGATGCTGTACGTCGGGCATGCCAGCGCCGCCGATGGGGACGCCGGTCATGCCGACCGCGCGGCCTTGCATCTCGCCGATGAACGGCCGCTGTCCGCAGGTGAATTGATGTCGTCGAGGTTGCCGTTCCCGCCCCGGGTTGCGCTGCTGGCGTGCGCGTCCGGCGGCGACTACCGATTCGACGAGGCCAGCGGGCTGGTGGCGGCCATGATCCTCGGTGGCGCACAACTGGTCACGGCCACGCTGTGGTCGTTGCCGACCACAGCGGGCTACCGCCAGTTCGCCCTTTCGCAAGCCGATCCGATGAGCGATGCCATCGTCGCCGTCGACCGCGCTCATGAAACCGACGACGCCGGCCGCGCGGTCAACCGGTGGCAACGGCAACGGATGCGCGATTGGCGCGGAGGCGATCTGAGCGCCAGCCCGCTGTACTGGGCGGCGCTGGTCAGCTTCGCCGTCGACGGCGCCCGCTGATCAGGATCGCGCGCTCGCGCGGCTACCGAACCCAACTTTCGTGCTGTCAACTACGGGGCCCAACTTCTATCCTGTGCTGATGAGCACCGACGCGGCTGTGGCCGTCGCCCACCCGCGCCGTGCGGTCATCGATCGGGCCTGGCGCGCGATCGGCCCGGGCGTCGAGGTGCTCAGCGGCGATGACGGTGGTCCGTTGCGGCGAACCGTGAAACGAATCATCGACCCGCTGGTGCTGCGGCTCCGGTCGAACACGCATTACTCCGCGCCGTTCCTGGCGCCCGATGTCGCCGAGGCGATGTACGACGTCATCGTGGGTCACGCCGACCAATTACGCGATGCAGCAGCATGGTTCGAGGTACTCAAGCGGGAGCGCCGCCGATTGCGGATCACCTCGGGCAATGCCCAGGAGCTCTACTTCCCGGTGTGCTTCGAGTTGGCTGTGACGAAAGGACCGCCGTCGCAGGCGGACTCGTCCGCACAGGATTCGCTGCGTGAAATCCATGCCGAGCGGGACCGCACCGCGATCGAAGTCCTCAACCAGTTCGTCGCCGACGACAAGGTGATCGCCGGCCTGTCGAACCAACTCAGTCGCAGTTGGCGCGACGTGCGAGCGGGCACCGAGATCACCGGCCCGTTCATGGCGGGTCTGGCCACGGTGCTGGGTTCGGCCGACGGCCACGCTGCCTCCGTCGCACGGCGACGCGTTTGGCAGGCGTTGATCGCCGATGTCACGCCCTACAACCTCGGGGCCAGGGCGCGAAGCGGGGTGCCCGAACTGCCATGGTCGATCGTGGCTCTGGGCCTCAGCTCCGTTGAGCCGCAACAGCCGCCGGCCGTCATCGGCGGCTCGGACAAGGATCGGCCACTGAACCGCAGCGTCATCGACAGGGTGCGCGCGACGCTGCGTCGCGCCATGGACCGAGACGAGCTGCCCGACGTGCCGATGCTGTGCGCCGAAGAGGTCGACCGGGCATGTGCACCGTGGGGTCTCATCGGCGAGGACAAGCAGGCAACGCTGGTCGCAGGTATCGAGGTGGCGGTCCAGCTGGCCCCGCTGGCCGACTATGCCGAACCCCATTACGAGTTGGCCCGGCAGATCCAGGCGCGACTGCGCAAAGAGGCCTACGTGCTGCATGCGCGCCGCTATCTCGTCGCGGGCGGCCCGATCCATCCGCGCCAACAGCAGGTGATCGACGACCTCGCGGCGTTCGCGCGGCCCTACTTGAGCCGGCTGTGGGCGCGGCTGCACGGGCGTGACGTGTGGCAGGAGCCGTGCGACGACGTGGACGACGTGCGCGCGGTACTGGAAGGCGTGGCGAGATCGGTGAGCCTCGACCACCGGCAGCGGATCAAGACCATGCTGGAACTGCAGGTGGCGGGATGAGGCTGATGGCAGATTCGGGGCTCTGGACCACCGGCCCGCACGTCGCGGCGCCCCCGCTGGTGGCAGTGCTGGAAGTCAGCGGTGCGGTGCTGTCGTGGACCGTCGACGATGCCAGCGAGTTCCAGATTGCGTTCACCGACGCTACGCGAGCCGACTGGCTGTGGCGGATGGTCGGCGAATCCGGACACCACGCGCTCGCATCTGCGCTGGTGGGCCGCGGCGGTGTCGATACCATCGAGGTGACCAGGGTCGACCCGATGCCCGGCGCGCTGGATCCGCTTCGCCGGCTCGCGCTCGGGCATTGGCTGCGACGCTGGTGGCCGGCCAGTCCGCGCGACGCCATCGCGGCGCTCGACGGGCCGCTCCTCGACGCCGAAGTCGCGTTGCTGACCGCCGCGGCACAGGACTATTTCGGCGACGACACGTTCGATTCGGAGATGACGCATCTGCTGGCGCCGCATGGGGCGGCGTTGAATGCGGCTGCGGGTGAGGGTGACCCGCGGATCATCGAGCTCATCGACAGATGTCGCGAAGTGGCCGATGACGTCGGTCTGGCCCTGGACGGGGAACCGGAGTTCGGACGGCGCGCCGATTATGCGCTTGTGGCAGGTGCGGTTTCACGCAACCGTGATGCCGGTGTCGTCGCCGGCGGCACCGCGTCGATCAATTGGGCTGCCGTACCACCGGGCGTCTTCGACGCCGCGGAAGACACCGTCGATTGGTCTATTGAACTGGAGGGTGACCGGGCCCACGCCATGATCGGTACGCAGCTGGCAGGTTTGGGCTCGCCGCACGGTATCGCGGTGCGGCTGACTTCCGGCCGTATCGGCGCAACGGGCACACTCGGAGCGGACGGTCGCGCGTCGCTCCCGCTCGTAGACACCGACGGTACGTCGATCCCGGAAACAGTTGCCTGGAACCATGATTGGCAGGAGATCAGAGTGCTCGTCGGAGCCGATGTCGAGGAGTCGGTGCAGACCCGAGATCGCGTGCGGGCCTATGCGCGCTCACGGCTGCTTCGACCAGGTGCCGATGCGTTTCTCGCAGAGATACTGGCGGCCGAATCCGACTACTGAGATTCGCCGGACTGTTTGCGCATCTGCTCGCGAATCTGGGCCAATCGTTCGGCGGCCGCACGCTGCCGTTCGTCGTACTGTTCGGCGACACTGCGACCTTCGGGAGTTTCGGCAGCGAGTTCAGAGGCGCCGATGGCTGTGCCGTAACGGGTTTCGATCTTCTCGCGCACGCCGTCGAACGTCGGCACACCGCCCGGGGTGTAGCCGCTGTCGACCGGCTCGACGGGAGTGGTTGCCTCCGGTGTGGGCTGCACGATCTCCGCGTCGACCGCGGCTTCCTGCTCCTGCTCCTGCTCCGGGGTCGGTTCGTCCGGCATGCCCACCACGGTACCCGCTGGCAAACTCCGACGGCTTATGACGCATTGTGAGTTGTCTGTCAACGTGGTTTGGCCAGCGGGAAGGGCAGCGTCTCGCGGATGCTGCGACCCGTGATCAGCATGACGACACGGTCGACGCCCATACCGAGACCGCCCGTCGGGGGCATCGCGTACTCCATCGCCTGCAGGAAGTCCTCGTCGAGTTCCATCGCCTCCGGATCGCCACCCGCTGCGAGCAACGACTGCTCCTGCAGCCGCCTGCGTTGCTCGACCGGATCGGTGAGTTCGCTGTAGGCCGTGCCGAGTTCGACGCCCCACGCCACCAGGTCCCAGCGTTCGGCAACGCCGCCGATGCTGCGGTGCGGGCGGGTGAGCGGTGACACCGACGTCGGAAAGTCTTTGTAGAAGGTCGGCTCTTCGGTGCGGTCCTCGACCAACCGCTCGTAGAGTTCGAGCACCACGGCGCCGGCGTCCCAGTGCGTCAGGTACGGGATGCCGGCGGCGTCGCACAGTTTGCGCAGTGCCGGCAGCCCGGTCTGCGGACCGATCTCCTCCCCGAGCGCCTCCGACACCGCACCGTGCACGGTCTTGACGGCCCACCGGCCGGAGATGTCGACGGGTTCCAGCCCGCCATCGTCGCGGGGGCGGTAGAACACGTGCGCGCCGTTGGCGGCTGCGGCGGCGTTCTGGATCAGCTCACGGCAGCCGTCGATCCACGTGTTGTAGTCCGCATGTGCCTGATACGCCTCCAGCAATGTGAATTCGGGGTTGTGGCTGAAGTCCACCCCCTCGTTGCGAAACGCGCGGCCCAGTTCGAAGACACGCTCGACCCCGCCGACACACAGCCGCTTGAGGTAAAGCTCCGGAGCGATACGCAGGTAGAGATCGAGGTCGTAGGCGTTGATATGGGTGAGGAACGGTCGGGCGTTCGCACCGCCGTGTATCTGTTGCAGGATCGGCGTCTCGACCTCGAGAAAACCCTTGCCGGCCAGAGTCTCCCGGATCGCATGCAGTACGGCGCTTCGGGCGCGGATCAGCTCGCGAGCCTCGGTGTTGATCGCCAGGTCGACGTAGCGGGCGCGCACCCGGGCTTCCTGGTCGGTCAGCCCTTTCCACTTGTCCGGCAACGGCCGCAGGCACTTGCCGATCAACCGCCAGTCATGCACGAGCAGCGAACGGATGCCCTTGTTGCTGTAGCCCATCGTGCCGGACACCTCGATGAGATCACCCAGGTCGATGGCGCGGGTGAATTCGGCGGTCGTCCCCGATCCCAGCCGCGAGTTGTCCAGCAGCAGCTGCAGTTCACCGGACCAGTCGCGCAACTGGGCGAACAGCACGCCGCCGTAGTCGCGGCTGCGCAGCACCCGCCCGGCGACGGTCACCGCAACGTCATCGGCGGCGTCGAGTGCGGCGGCGACGGTGTGCGACGGTTCACGACCCACCGGATAGGCGTCGATCCCACTGTCCTGCAACGCTTTGAGCTTGGCCATCCGTACCCGAACCTGTTCCGGAAGCCGGGGCTCGTCGGCCTCGGGCAGATCAGCCGCCAAATCGCGCAGATCCGGAGCCGTGCCGTCGCGATGCAGCAGACCCGTCGCCATCAGGTTCCGCGGCACCGCGGTGTGATGTCCGGTGTGCGGCTGCTCATGGCGCCGTGAAAAGGGCAGCACCAGAAAGCCTTCGGCGATCACCGAGGCGACCCCGACTCGGGGGACCAGCCGGGCGTCCTCATAGCAGGCGTAACGCGGCACCCATTCGGGTTGGTACTTCATGTTGGAGCGGTACAGCGTTTCGAGTTGCCACCAGCGCGAGAAGAACACGAGCAGGCTGCGCCACAGCCGCGCGACCGGGCCCGCGCCCAGCTGAGCGCCCTGTTCGAACGCCGAGCGGAACATCGCGAAGTTCAACGAAACCCTCGTGATGCCAATGTCTTCAGCTTGCATGCAGAGCTCGCTGACCATCAGTTCGATGGTGCCGTTGGGGGACCGCGGGGAGCGGCGCATCAGGTCCAGCGAGGCTCCGTTGGTGCCCCACGGCACCAGCGACAGCATCGCGACCACGTGATCTTCCTGGACCGCCTCCACGAGCAGGCAGTCACCGTCGGCGGGGTCACCGAGCCGGCCCAGCGCCATGGAGAAACCGCGCTCGTCGTCGGTGTCGCGCCAGGCATCGGCCCGGGCGATCACCTCGGCCATCTCCGCAGCGCCCAGATCGCGGTGCCTGCGGATGCGGACGCTGGTGCCCGCCCGCCGCGCCCTTGTCACGGCCTGGCGGACCGCGCGCATGTCCGGTCCGGACAGCCGGAAGTCGTCGGGATGAAGGATGGCTTCGTCACCGAGCTGCAGGGCGTTGAGCCCGGCTTCGCGGAACGCCTGCGCACCCGCGGAGCTGGCGCCCATCACGCCCGGTGCCCAGCCGTAGGTCTGACACAGTGCGAGCCACGTCTCGATGGCCGCCGGCCACGCCCGCGGGTCGCCTACCGGATCGCCGCTCGCCAGGCAGACGCCGACCTCGACGCGGTAGGTGATGGCTGCACGCCCATTCGGAGCGAACACCACCGCCTTGTCGCGGCGCGTCGCGAAGTAGCCCAGAGAGTCGTTCTTGCCGAACAATTCGAGCAACCCGCGCAGAGCGGACTCGTCCTCACCGGTGAGCGCGTTCTCGGCGCGTTGCGACTGGAACAGCACGATGGCCGCCACCATCAGCGCCAGCGCACCGAACAGTCCGAGCAGCGCGTTGACGAGCACGTGCGGATGCCCAGAGAAGTTCGACGAATCGGCGCCCGCGAACGCGCTCACCCGGTTCAGCGCGTACCAGAACCGGTCGGGGCGGGCCAGCGAGCCGGGAAACAGTTCGAGCAGACCCCAACCGATCGCGGTGCCGATCGCCATCCCCGCGATCAGCACCGCCGCCGCCTTGACCAGCGCGCCGCGGCGCACCTTCGCCCAGAACTCGCGCCGCGCCAGCAGCAGGAACAGGATCGCCGAGACGTGGAACACCAGCCCGATGACCTCGCCGATCTCCTCGACCACGGACTCGTCTCCGGCCACCAGATCGCCGACGTTGAAGCCGATGGCGCCGACCATGTAGGCCAGCAGGATCAACCAGGCAATGCGCTTGCGGGCCGCCAGCGCCGCGGCCAGCAGCGCCAGCACGAACGCCCACGCGAAGCTGGTGTCGGGGAAGTTGAAGATGTAGTCGTTGACGAACTCGCGCGGCACCCTGATGACCGACCGTACGGACGGCGAGACGCTCGCGATCAACGAGAGCGTCGCGATGATGCCTACGGTCCATCCCGCCGCGGCGGGCACCCACCAGTACCTGGACCTGCGGCGGGCGGCGGTCAGGCTAGCGACGGTCATAGGCCGCGACATTATTCGGTGGAGCTGTCAAATGGGTGGTGACTCACGCCCAGACGGGACCGGTGTATTTCTCGCCGGGTCCATGACCCGGTTCGTCGGGCGATGCGCTGGCTTCGCGGAAGGCCAACTGCAGTGTCTTGAGCCCGTCGCGCACCGGTCCGGCGTGGGGTCCGAGATACTCGGCGGATGCGGTGACCAAGCCGGCCAGCGCGGTGATCAACCTGCGCGCCTCGTCGAGATCGCGGTGCGGGCTGTCGTCTGGATCCTCGGCCGACAAGCCGAGCTTTTCTGCGGCGGCGCTCATCAGCATGACGGCTGACCGGGTGATCACCTCCACAGCGGGGATGTCGGCAAGCTCTCGAATGTTCGAGTCATCGGTCATGGCTGCTAGACTGGCATGCGCGACCGTCCCGGCAAACGCCAGGGACAGCAAGTGGAGTCCCTCTCCCACCGTTGGCCACCGGAACTTTCCGAAGGCTCAGCGGTCCGGTCACAGGCATCCGTGCCTGTCCTGGTCGGCTGTGGGCCCTGCTGTGAGCAGGGCTTTTCTGTTCATCGAGCAGATGCTGATGGAGTGGGCTCCTAGAAGACAACAGTAGGAGGCCCCATCAGCACTGAGACCCGCGTCAACGAGCGTATCCGCGTACCTGAAGTCCGCCTGATCGGACCGGGCGGTGAACAGGTAGGCATCGTGCGCATCGAAGATGCCCTCCGCGTCGCCGCGGATGCCGATCTCGATCTCGTCGAAGTAGCGCCGGATGCCAAACCACCGGTCTGCAAGATCATGGACTACGGGAAGTTCAAGTACGAGACGGCTCAGAAGGCGCGCGAGTCTCGCAAGAACCAGCAGCAGACCGTCGTCAAGGAGCAGAAGCTTCGTCCCAAGATCGACCCACACGACTACGAGACCAAGAAAGGTCACGTGATCCGCTTTCTCGAGGCGGGGTCGAAGGTCAAGGTGACGATCATGTTCCGCGGGCGTGAGCAGTCGCGCCCCGAGTTGGGTTTCCGCCTCCTGCAGCGGCTGGGCGCCGACGTCGCCGACTACGGCTTCGTCGAGACGTCCGCCAAGCAGGACGGTCGAAACATGACGATGGTGCTGGCCCCGCACCGCGGCGCGAAGACTCGCGCCAAGGCGGCCCAGCAAGCCGAAGGCTCAGCAGAGCCGGCCCCAGCACCTGACAGAACCAGTTAGAACGACAGAGCAGAGGAAATATGCCCAAGGCGAAGACCCACAGCGGCGCTTCGAAGCGGTTCCGCCGCACCGGAACCGGCAAGATCGTGCGGCAGAAGGCAAACCGTCGCCACTTGCTCGAACACAAGCCGAGCAAGCGAACCAGGCGTCTCGACGGCCGCACCACGGTGTCGGCGAACGACACCGCCCGCGTCAAGAAGATGCTGAACGGCTGATCACTCGTCTCGTACGACCTGAACGAAGGACATTCCCATGGCACGCGTCAAGCGCGCAGTCAACGCCCAGAAGAAGCGGCGCACCATCCTCAAGGCCTCCAAGGGCTACCGGGGCCAGCGGTCGCGGCTCTACCGCAAGGCCAAAGAGCAGCAGCTGCATTCGCTCAACTACGCCTACCGCGACCGCAGGGCCCGCAAGGGTGAGTTCCGCAAGCTGTGGATCTCGCGGATCAACGCCGCGGCTCGCGCCAACGACATCACCTACAACCGGTTGATCCAGGGCCTCAAGGCCGCCGGGGTCGAGGTGGACCGTAAGAATCTCGCCGAGATCGCCGTCAGCGATCCGGCCGCGTTCACCGCGCTGGTCGAGGTCGCCAAGGGTGCGCTGCCCAGCGATGTGAATGCGCCGTCGGGCGAGGCTGCCTGACGCTCACCGAACGCTCCGCCCGGGTGGCTGCAGCCGTCAAGCTGCACCGCCACGTCGGACGTCGCCGCGCCGCGCGCTTTCTGGCCGAGGGACCCAACCTCGTCGAGGCAGCGTTGCGGCGCGGACTCGTATCCGAAGTCTTCGCCACCCAGGCCGCCCTGGACCGTTTCCGACCGATGCTGGGCGACGCGCCGGTGCAGCTGATCACCGAGCGTGCTGCAAAAGCCTTGTCCGAGACGGTGACTCCGGTCGGCCTGGTCGCAGTCTGTTCGATGCCGCAGGTGTCGCTCGGCGATGTGTTGTCCGGCTCGCCACGACTGGTGGCCGTCGCGATGGAGATCTCCGAACCGGGCAACGCCGGCACGCTGATCCGCGTCGCCGACGCGATGGGCGCCGATGCGGTCGTGCTCGCGGGGCACAGTGTGGATCCCTACAACGGTAAATGTCTGCGCGCATCGGCGGGCAGCATCTTCTCGGTCCCGGTCATGGTCGATTCCGACGCCGAGCGAGTCGTCGACGCCTTGATCGGCGCCGGCCTGCAGGTGCTTGCCGCCACCGTCGACGGCGAGCGGTCGCTGGACGAGTTGCACGCCGACCTGGCGGTCCCCACCGCGTGGTTGTTCGGGCCCGAAGCGCACGGCCTGCCGGCCGAGCTGGCGGACCGGGCCAGTCACCGGGTGCACATCCCGATGCCGGGCAAAGCGGAAAGCCTCAACGTCGCCTCGGCCGCGGCGATCTGTCTGTACCAGAGTGCCCGGGCGCACCGCCGGGCTTGACCGCGCAGAGGAGCTGCCCGCCTCTGAGCGACAATCCAGCGACAGGCGCGGCGGTGTCGTACCGGCATGCCATCGTTCGGGCATGAACACATCGCTGGAGGTGAGCGGAACCGACTTGCGGTATCTGCTCACCGCATACCTGCTCGAGCACGGTCCCGCCACTGTCGACGAACTGGTCGATGCGCTGACCTACCACGGCTTCCGCACCGTCGGGCGGGCGTCGAAAAGCGTGTCGGACGCTCTGCGGTGGGAACGGGCGCGCGGGCGCGTCATCCGGTTCCGGCGCGGTAGGTACCGCCCGGGGAGCATGCCCAGGGCCACCGAACACCGGATCTTCAAGCGAGTTCGCGCATTACATGACGAAGTCGCTGAATTGTCGCGCAGAGGTGGGCATGGCAGGACCCAACCGAATTTCCCGGCGGCCTAACTGCCGCTGGTGCCGTTGAGCAGGCCCCGTGCGACGTGAGTGATCTGCACCTCGTTGCTGCCGGCGTAGATCATCAGCGATTTGGCGTCGCGCGCCAACTGTTCGACGCGGTACTCGGTCATGTAGCCGTTCCCGCCGAACAACTGCACCGCCTCCATCGCGACGTCGGTAGCCGCCTGCGAGCAGTACCACTTGATCGCCGACGCCTCGGGCAACGAGATCGGGGTGCCGCTCTGTGCCGCCTCGATCACCCGGAACAGGATGTTGCGCACATTCATTCGCGCGACCTCCATGTTCGCCAGCTTGAGCTGGATGAGCTGGAACTGCCCGATCTCCTGGCCCCAGAGCCTGCGGTTCTTGGCGTAGTCGACGCTCAGCCGAAGGCACTCCTCGATCACGCCCAGCGACATCGCGGCGACGCCGATGCGTTCGGCGGAGAAGCTGGACCGGGCGCTGGCGCGGCCGTCGGAGGCGGAATCGGCCGGGTCCCCCTCGGTTTCTCCGAGCAGCCGGTCGCGACCCAACCGCACGTTGTTGAAGAACAACTCGCCGGTGCGTGAACTGTGAATCCCCATCTTGCGGAACGGCTTCGACTGTACGAAGCCCTCCATCCCGCGGTCCAGCACGAAGGTCAGCACCTTGCGGTCGCGCGGATTCTCGGAATCGCCCGCCCCGCCTTCATTGAGCTTGGCGTAGACCACCACGACATCGGCGTCGGGACCGTTGGTGATGAACGTCTTCTGGCCGTTGAGGATGTAGTCGTCGCCGTCGCGCACGACGTAGGACTTCATCCCACCGAACGCGTCCGAGCCCGAATCCGGCTCGGTGATCGCCCACGCGCCCACCTTGTCGTAGGTGACCAAGTCCGGCAGCCAGCGCTCCTGTTGAGCGAGCGTGCCGCGGCTCATGATCGTCGGCACCGTCAGGCCGAGGCTCACACCCATCCCGGTGACGACGCCCATCGACACCCGGCACAGTTCGCTGACCACGACGAAGCCCATACCGCCCGAGCCGTCACCGAACATGCCGCCGCCACCGGAGGGCTTGCCGGACGATTCGCCGCCTTCACGCAGCCGGGCAAGGCGCTTGTTCAGCGACTCGCGGGCCATATCGGCGATCCCGAACGTCGCGAAGAGCTTGCGAACGATGGGGTAGGGCTCCATCTCGCCGCTTTCCAGCGCATCGACGTGCGGACGGATTTCTTTGTCGACGAACTCGCGCACGGCATCGCGCACGGCGAGATCGACATCAGACCATTCGAGCATGCACCTAGGCTGCCTTATGGCGTCCGCGGGCCGGACGCAGCCCCGCCAAAGAGAACGTCGTGTGCACCAGTGAGCCCGCCCGGTCGAGCAGCGATCTGCGCGGCGGGACGTAGTGCATCGGTAGCCCGCGCCTGTCGCTCGGCGGCGCCATGAACGCCGGTGCCTCGACCAACGGAGCGTCCGCGGGAAGACGGCCCTGTGCGCGCCGGTAAGCGGTCAAAGCTCTTGGGTGCAAACGGATTTCGTCGGGAACCGCGACGAACGCGAACTCGACCAGTTTGCCGAACAGGCGCAGCAGGACCTCGTCGCCGGGTGTCCAGCGCATATTGGCCTTCTCGCGCAGGGCGTCGTCGAACAGGCCGGCCGCGATCCAGCGCTGCGCGCCGACCATCGGTTTGAACATCTGGTCCCAGACCCCGGTCGGCAGCAACACGAACCACGGTTTGGGGATGCGGATCGAGAAGATGTCGAGCGTGGCCCGGTTGATCTCCAGTTCTTCGCTGCACTTACGGTCCCAGTACTCGCAGAACTGTTCCCAGCTCTGCGGTACCGGCCGCATGCTCATGCCGTACATCCGGTACCACTGCACGTGCTCGTCGAACAACTGCCGTTTCTCGGCTTCGGTCAGGCCGCCGCAGAAGTACTCGGCGGTCTTGATGATCAGCATGAAGAAGGTGGCGTGCGCCCAGTAGAACGTCTCGGGATTGAGCGCGTGGTAGCGACGGCCTTCGGCGTCGACACCCTTGATCGTGGTGTGGTAACTCCTGATCTGTTCGCCGGTCTGTGGGGCGCGTTCGCCGTCGTAGACCACGCCCATGATCGGGTACACCGAGCGGGCGACGCGCTGCAGCGGCTCGCGCAGCAGAATCGAGTGGTCCTCGACGCCCGCGCCCAGTTCCGGGTACATGTTCTGGACGGCGCCGATCCAGACGCCCAGCAGGCCGGTGCGCAGATCGCCGAAGTACTTCCACGTCAGCGAGTCGGGCCCCAGGGGGTGGCCGGCCGTGTCGGTGGCATCGGCTCCAGATCGCAGCTCGGTCGTTCTCGCGGTCATGTGATTCCTCGCTGAATCGGCATCAACTCCCACGATAATGTTGACAACATATGTTGTCTACGATTTGCGGGGCGCGTCGCGCGTCAACGTTATTCAGTGGCTACTCACCCTCCACACCGTTGTGACCAGTCCGTTCAGCGCTCGCTGGTTCGTGACACGGACGACGCTTTCGCACTGTGAGATTGCTCGGTGCCAAGCGGCCCGCTTAGGCTCGAAGAGTGGATGTCGAGCCGTTCGAGCGGTCGACCGGGCCCCTGGGCTGGCTGAAGGACACCAACCGCAACGAGAGCGTCATCGCGTTTCTCCGGCGGACTCGGCGCGCGTTGCCCGGTGATCCGGAGTTCGGGGATCCGCTGTCGGCCGACGGGGTGGGTGGACCGCGTGCCGCGGCCCGCGCCGCCGATCGTCTGCTCCACCGCAACGCCGCCACCCGCGAGGTGAGCCTCGGCGCGCTGCAGGTGTGGCAGGCCCTCACCGAGCGCGTTTCCGGTAAGCCCGCCAATCGCGAGGCGACGTTGGTGTTCACCGATCTGGTCGGCTTCTCGGCGTGGGCCCTGAACGCCGGCGACGAGGCGACGTTGCGGCTGCTGCGCCGGGTGTCCCAGGTGGCCGAACCGCCGCTGCTGGAAGCCGGTGGTCAGATCGTCAAGCGCATGGGCGACGGCATCATGGCGGTGTTCGCCGACCCGACGACCGCGGTGCGCGCCGCGATCGTCGCGCGTGATGCGGTGAAAGCCGTTGATGTCGACGGTTTCACGCCGCGGATGCGAGTGGGTGTGCACACCGGTCACCCGCAGCGCATCGGGTCGGACTGGCTCGGCGTCGACGCCAACATCGCCGCTCGGGTCATGGAACGCGCCACGCGCGGGGGTCTGATCGTCTCGCAAGCGACGCTGGAACGGATTTCACCCGAGGATCTTGAATCGCTCGGCGTGGAGGCCAAGCGACTGCACCGGCAGATGTTCGCATCCAAGCAGGACGGGGTGCCTCCGGACATGGTCATGTACCGACTCAAGACTCGCGGCTCGACGTGAGCCTCGTGACGGGCAGCGAGGTCGCGCCAGGCCGATCGCTATGATCGCCGAGTGGCTGATCGGCCCATAGACCTGTCCGAAGAAGCGCTGGCCAAGGCTGTCAGCGCGGCTCGGCATGCGTTCGACTCCGCGGCCGACCTGGATGCGCTCGCGAGTGCGAAGACCGAACACCTCGGCGACCGGTCGCCGATCGCGGTGGCACGCCAGTCCCTCGGCGCGCTGGCCAAGGCCGACCGGGCCGATCCGGGTAAGCGGGTCAACGTCGCCCGCGCCGATGCGCAGCGCGCCTATGACGAGCGGTTGGCCGCACTGCGGGCGCAGCGGGATGCCGCGGTCCTGGTGGCCGAGCGCATCGACGTGACGCTGCCGTCGACTCGGCAACCGGTCGGCGCCCGCCATCCGATCACCATCCTGGGTGAGCGCATCGCCGACACATTCATCGCGATGGGCTGGGAGCTGGTCGAGGGCCCGGAGGTGGAAACCGAACAGTTCAACTTCGACGCGTTGAACTTCGCGCCCGATCACCCGGCGCGCAGCGAGCAGGATACCTTCCACATCGCGCCGGAGAGTTCGCGGCAGGTGCTGCGCACCCACACGTCTCCGGTGCAGATCCGCACGCTGCTCGAGCGTGAGCTACCGGTGTACGTCATCTCGATCGGGCGCACGTTCCGCACCGACGAACTCGACGCCACCCACACGCCGGTGTTCCACCAGGTGGAGGGTCTGGCGGTGGACAAGGGTCTGACGATGGCCCATCTACGCGGCACGCTCGACGCGTTCGCCCGCTCCGAGTTCGGTCCCCAGGGCCGAACCCGGTTCCGGCCGCACTTCTTTCCCTTCACCGAGCCGTCGGCCGAGGTCGACATCTGGTTCGAGAACAAGAAGGGCGGGCCCGGCTGGGTGGAATGGGGCGGTTGCGGCATGGTCAACCCAAATGTGTTGCGCGCCTGCGGCATCGACCCCAAGGTCTATTCCGGCTTTGCGTTCGGCATGGGCCTGGAGCGGACGCTGCAGTTCCGCAACGGTATTCCGGACATGCGCGACATGGTCGAGGGCGATGTGCGGTTCTCGCTGCCGTTCGGGGTAGGAGCCTGATGCGGCTGCCCTACAGCTGGCTGCGCGAGATTGTGCAGGCCGGCGCTCCGGGTTGGGACGTGAGCCCCGATGAACTCGAGCAGACGCTGATCCGAATCGGCCACGAGGTCGAGGAGGTCATCCCGGTCGGTCCGGTCACGGGTCCGCTGACCGTTGCGCGGGTGACGGCGATCGAAGAGCTCACCGAGTTCAAGAAGCCGATCCGCGCCGTCAAGGTCGACGTCGGTTCACCCGATGGTGTACAGCGCGACATCGTCTGCGGGGCAACCAATTTCGCCGTTGATGACCTGGTGGTGGTGGCGCTACCCGGCACGGTACTGCCGGGCGACTTCACGATCGCCAGCCGCAAGACCTACGGTCGGATCTCCGACGGCATGATCTGCTCGACGGCCGAACTCAACCTCGGCACCGACCATTCGGGCATCCTGGTGCTGCCTGCGGGCACCGCCGAACCGGGCACGCCGGCCACCGATCTGCTCGGCCTCGACGACGTGGTGTTCCACCTCGCGATCACACCCGACCGTGGCTACTGCCTTTCGGTGCGCGGTATGGCCCGCGAGATCGCCACCGCCTACGATCTCGACTTCGTCGACCCCGCCGACGTGACGCCACTACCCGCCCAGGGCGAGGCGCTGCCATTGGTCATCGAACCCGGTACCGGTGTGCTGCGCTTCGGGCTGCGACCGGTCAGCGGCATCGACCCTGCTGCCGTCTCGCCGTGGTGGCTGCAACGACGGCTGTTGCTGTCCGGCATCCGCTCCATCTCGCCCGCGGTGGACGTCACCAACTACGTGATGCTCGAACTCGGTCACCCGATGCACGCACACGACCGCAGCCTGATCACGGGCGGCTTCCGGGTGCGGTTCGCCGAACCGGGGGAGACGGTGGTGACCCTCGACGATGTCGAACGCCGCCTCGACCCGGCCGATGTGCTGATCGTCGACGACGCCGCGACCGCCGCGATCGGCGGCGTGATGGGTGCGGGCACCACCGAGGTGCGCGACAGCACTACCGACGTGCTGCTCGAAGCCGCAGTCTGGGACCCGGCCGCGGTATCGCGCACCCAGCGGCGGCTTCACCTCTACAGCGAGGCGGGCCGGCGCTACGAGCGCACCGTCGACCCCGCGATCTCGGTGGCCGCACTCGACCGCTGCGCCACTTTGCTGGCCGAAATCGCCGGTGGCACAGCCGAGCCGACGCTGACCGACTGGCGGGGCGACCCACCTCGGGAGAACTGGTCCCCGCCGCCGGTCACGATGGCGATCGACCTGCCCGACCGCACCGCGGGGGTCGAGTACGCCGCGGGTACGGCCGAGCGCCGGCTCACCCAGATCGGTGCGCGGGTTCTCGTCGACGACGGGCAATTGACCGCCACCCCGCCGAGTTGGCGGCCCGACCTGCGCCAGCCCGCCGACCTCGTCGAAGAGGTGCTTCGCCTGGAGGACCTGGAGAACATCCCGTCGGTGTTGCCGCAGGCCCCGGCCGGCCGCGGCCTGAGCGCGCCGCAGAAGCGCCGCCGAGCGATCGGCAAATCCTTGGGGCTCAACGGTTACGTCGAAATCCTGCCGACCCCGTTTCTGCCGGCGGGAGTTTTCGACCAGTGGGGCCTACCCGATGACGACGCCCGCCGGACGACGGCCAAGGTGCTCAACCCGTTGGAGTCCGACCGTCCGCAGCTGGCGACCACGCTCCTGCCCGGGCTGTTGGAAGCGTTGAACCGCAACGTTTCTCGCGGCACCGTCGACGTAGCGCTGTTTGCCATCCAACAGGTCGTCGAGCCGACGTCGAACACCGGCGTCATAGAGCGGATCCCGACCGACCGGCGGCCCACCGGCGACGAGATCGCGGCGCTGGATGCATCGCTGCCGAGGCAACCCCAACACGTCGGCGCGGTATTGGCCGGACTGCGCGAGCCTGCGGGTCCCTGGGGTCCCGGTCGCGAGGTGCAGGCCGGCGACGCGTTCGAGGCGGTGCAGGTGATCGCACGCGCTGCGGGTGTCGAGCTGAACCTGCGGCCCGCGCAGCACCTGCCGTGGCATCCGGGCCGCTGCGCCGAGGTCGTCCTGGGTGACCGCGAGAACGGGATCGTCGTCGGGCACGCCGGGGAGGTGCATCCGGCGGTCGTCGAGCGGGCCGGCCTGCCCAGACGCACCTGCGCCCTGGAACTCGATCTGGACGCCGTGCCCATCGTCGAGACGTTCCCGGCACCGTCCGTGTCGCCGTTTCCCGCGGTGTTTCAGGACATCAGCCTCGTCGTCGACGAGGACGTCACCGCGGCCAGTGTGGTCGATGCCGTCCGGGCCGGCGCCGGGCCGCTGCTCGAGGATGTCCGGTTGTTCGACGTCTACACCGGCCCGCAGATCGGGGAAGGCCGCAAATCGCTGGCCTTCGCGCTGCGGTTCCGTGCCGCCGATCGCACGCTCACCGAAGACGAAGCCAGCGCCGCACGCGAAGCGGCAGTCCAGGCCGCGGCCCAGCGCGTCGGCGCCGAGCAGCGTCGCTGAGTGGTTTCGGTGCGCCGACGATCGCGCAGCGACAGGCGCACCAACTCACAGTTAATGAATTTGCAACAGAATGCATAAACATGCAGAATTGCGCGCATGGTTTCTGTGGCGGTAGCCGGTGCCAGCGGATATGCCGGCGGTGAGATCCTGCGACTTCTGCTCGGTCACCCCGCCTACGCCGACGGGCGGCTGACGATCGGGGCGTTGACAGCCGCCTCGAGCGCCGGGACGACGCTGGCCGAGCACCATCCCCACCTTCTGCCGCTGGCCGGCCGGGTGTTGGAGACCACGGACAAAGACGTGCTGAGCGGGCACGACGTGGTGTTCCTGGGCCTGCCGCACGGTCACTCCGCGGAGCTGGCCGAACAACTGGGTCCCGACACGCTGATCGTCGACTGCGGCGCCGACTTCCGGCTGACCGATGCCGCCGCGTGGGAGCGGTTCTACGGGTCGGCGCACGCCGGGAGCTGGCCGTACGGGCTGCCGGAACTGCCGGGTGCCCGTGACAGGCTGCGCGACGCGAAGCGGATCGCGGTCCCGGGTTGCTATCCGACCGCGGCACTGTTGGCGCTGTGGCCCGCGTTCGCCGAGGATCTCGTCGAGCCCGCCGTGACCGTGGTCTCGGTGAGCGGCGCATCCGGTGCGGGCCGGACCGCCAAGCCGGACTTGCTCGGCGCCGAGGTGATCGGATCCGCGCGGGCCTACAACATCGGCGGAAAGCACCGGCACACGCCGGAGATCGCGCAGGGGCTGCGCGCAGTCACCGACAAGGACGTGACCGTGTCGTTCACGCCGGTGCTGATCCCCACCTCGCGCGGCATCCTGGCCACCTGCACCGCCCGCACCTCGGCGCCGCTCTCGCAGATCCGTGCCGCCTACGAGAAGGCATACGACGCGGAGCCGTTCGTACATCTGCTGCCGGAAGGACAGTTGCCCAAGACCGGCTCAGTGCTGGGCAGCAACGCCGCTCAGCTGGCCGTCGCGGTGGACGAGGACGCACAGACGTTCATCGGCATCGCCGCGATCGACAACCTCGTCAAGGGCACCGGCGGCGCCGCGGTGCAGTCGATGAACCTGGCGTTGGGTTGGCCGGAGACAGAAGGGCTTTCGGTCGTCGGGGTGGCACCGTGACGGCGCCGGAGGGCCAGCCGGCTTCCGCAGCCGGCACGCGCCTGCTTCGCACCCAGGGCGTCACCGCGCCTGCGGGTTTCCGCGCGACCGGGATCGCCGCGGGCATCAAGGCATCCGGCGCGCTGGACCTGGCGCTGGTGTTCAACGAGGGTCCCGACTACTCGGCGGCGGGCGTGTTCACCCGCAACCAGGTCAAGGCCGCTCCGGTGCTGTGGAGCCGGCAGGTGCTCACCGCCGGCCGGCTGCGCGCGGTGATCCTGAACTCCGGCGGCGCCAACGCCTGTACCGGACCGCAGGGCTTCCAGGACACGCATGCCACCGCGGAGGCCGTGGCCGAGGCGTTGAGCGACTGGGGCACCGAGACCGGCGCAATCGAGGTCGCGGTCTGTTCGACCGGGCTGATCGGTGACCGGCTGCCGATGGACAAGCTACTGCCCGGCGTGACCGAGATCGTGCACGAGTTGGCCGGCGGACTGTCCGGCGGCCAGGAGGCTGCGCGGGCCATCATGACCACCGACACCGTGCCCAAACAGGTCGCGTTGCATCACCCGGACAACTGGACCGTCGGTGGGATCGCGAAAGGCGCGGGCATGATCGCGCCGTCGCTGGCCACCATGCTGTGTGTGCTCACCACCGACGCCGTCGCCGATGCGGCGGCCCTCGACGAGGCGTTGCGCAAGGCCGCAGCTCGCACCTTCGAGCGTCTCGACGTCGACGGCAGCTGCTCGACCAACGATTCGGTGCTGTTGTTGTCTTCCGGCGCCAGCGCGGTCGCGCCCAGCCAGCGTGAACTCGACGACGCGATCCTGCGCGTGTGCGACGACCTGTGCCAACAGCTGCAGGCCGACGCCGAGGGCGTGACCAAGCGGATCGTCATCAGCGTGACCGGTGCGGCATCCGAGGACGACGCACTGCTCGGCGCGCGCCTCGTCGCCCGCGACAGCCTGGTCAAGACGGCGCTGTTCGGATCGGACCCGAACTGGGGCCGAGTGCTGGCGGCCATCGGCATGGCCCCGTTCAAGGTGGACCCGGAGCGGATCACGGTGGCGTTCAACGAGGTTCCGGTTTGGCAAGATGGCGCACCCCAGCCGGGTGCGCGGGAGCTCGATCTGTCCGGCGCGGATATTGCCGTCACGATCGACCTCGCAGAGGGTTCCGCGCAGGCCTCGATACGCACCACCGACCTTTCGCACGGCTACGTCGAAGAGAACTCGGCGTACAGCTCATGAGCGTCGAAACCCCGGTCAAGGCAAAGGTTCTGGCCGCTGCGCTGCCGTGGCTCAAACAGCTGCACGGCAAGATCGTGGTGATCAAGTACGGCGGCAACGCGATGACCGACGATGTGCTCAAGGCAGCCTTCGCCGCCGACATGGTCTTCCTGCGTAACTGCGGCGTCCACCCCGTTGTCGTGCACGGCGGCGGACCGCAGATCAGCGCGATGCTCAAACGCCTCGGCATTCAAGGCGACTTCAAGGGCGGTTTCCGGGTCACCACACCGGAGGTGCTCGACGTGGCACGGATGGTGTTGTTCGGTCAGGTCGGCCGCGAACTGGTCGGGTTGATCAACGCCCACGGCCCCTATGCGGTCGGGGTCACCGGCGAGGACGCCCAGCTGTTCACCGCAGTGCGGCGCAGTGTGACCGTCGACGGTGTGGCCACCGACATCGGTCTGGTCGGCGACGTCGAGAAGGTCAACGCCGGGTCCCTGCTGGACCTCATCGCGGCGGGCCGGATCCCGGTGGTGTCAACCATCGCTCCCGATGCGGACGGAGTGGTGTACAACATCAACGCCGACACCGCGGCGGCGGCCCTGGCAGAAGCGCTCGGCGCCGAAAAACTGTTGATGCTGACAGACGTCGAGGGCCTCTACACGAATTGGCCGGACCGCAACTCACTGGTCAGCGAAATCGATGCCGGCGCACTGACACAACTGCTGCCGACTCTGGAGGCGGGCATGGTGCCGAAGATCGAGGCGTGCCTGCGTGCGGTTGCCGGCGGCGTGCCGAGTGCGCATGTCATCGACGGCCGGGTCGGACACTGCGTGCTGGTCGAACTACTCACGGACGAGGGGACGGGCACGAAGGTGGTGAGCACATGAGCCTGCTCGATCGGTGGCAAACCGTGATGATGAACAACTACGGCACCCCACCGCTGGCGCTGGCCGGCGGTGACGGCGCCGTGGTCACCGATGTCGACGGTAAGAGTTATGTGGATCTGCTCGGCGGCATCGCGGTCAACATCCTCGGCCATCGGCACCCGGCGGTGATCGACGCGGTCACCGCACAACTCAACACGCTGGGCCACACGTCGAACCTGTATGCGACCGAGCCCGGTGTCGCACTGGCGGAGGCGCTCGTCGGGTTGCTCGGCGTCGATGACGCGAAGGTGTTCTTCTGCAATTCGGGTACCGAAGCCAACGAGGTCGCCTTCAAGATCACGCGACTCACCGGCCGTACCAAACTGGTTGCCGCACAGGGTGCTTTCCATGGCCGGACGATGGGATCTCTAGCATTGACCGGCCAGCCGTCGAAGCAGGCGCCGTTCGAACCGCTGCCCGGTGACGTCACCCATGTGCCGTATGGCGACACCGATGCGCTGCGGTCGGCCGTCGACGGCGACACCGCCGCGGTGTTCCTCGAGCCGATCATGGGGGAGGGCGGCGTGGTGGTCCCGCCCGCGGGCTATCTCGTCGCTGCACGCGAGATCACCGCGCGGCACAACGCGCTGTTGGTACTCGACGAGGTGCAGACGGGGGTCGGGCGTACTGGAGCCTTTTATGCCCACCAGCACGAGGGAATCACGCCCGACATCGTCACGCTGGCGAAGGGTCTCGGCGGTGGTTTGCCGATCGGGGCCTGTATCGCGACCGGGACGACGGCGAGCCTGCTCACCCCGGGATTACACGGCAGCACATTCGGCGGCAACCCGATCTGCGCGGCCGCCGCGCTCGCCGTACTGCGAGTGCTGGCCAACGACGACCTGATCAGCCGGGCCGACGTGCTCGGCAAGACGCTGGCCGCGGGCATCGAGGCGCTGGGCCACCCTCTGGTAGGCCAGGTGCGCGGCCGAGGATTGCTACTCGGTGTCGTACTGACCGCAGAGGCCGCTAAACCCGTCGAGACTGCGGCCCGCGACGCCGGTTACCTCGTCAACGCCGCAGCGCCCGATGTGATCCGGTTGGCCCCGCCGCTGGTCATCACCGAGTCCCAGATCGACCACTTCCTCACCGCGCTACCCGCCGTCCTCGACAAGGGCGTCGCGTCATGAGCCTGCGGCATTTCCTGCGCGACGACGACCTGAGCCCCGACGAGCAGGCCGAGGTGCTGGCCTTGGCGGCCGAGCTCAAAGCGCAGCCGTTCAGTCGTCGCCCGCTGGAGGGCCCGAGCGGGGTCGCGGTCATCTTCGACAAGAACTCCACCCGCACCCGGTTCTCGTTCGAGATGGGCATCGCCCAACTCGGCGGCCACGCCGTCGTCGTCGACGGCCGCAGCACCCAGCTCGGCCGGGACGAGACGTTGGAGGACACGGGCCGGGTGCTGTCGCGCTTCGTCAAGGCGATCGTGTGGCGCACCTTCGCCCAGGACCGGCTGACCGGGATGGCGACCGGCGCCTCGGTGCCGATCGTCAACGCGCTGTCCGACGATTTCCACCCCTGCCAGGTACTCGCCGATCTGCAGACATTGGCCGAGCGCAAAGGCCGATTGGCGGGCCTGCGGATGACCTACCTGGGCGACGGCGCCAACAACATGGCCCACTCGCTGATGCTGGGCGGGGCGACCGCGGGCGTACACGTCACGATCGCGGCACCGACCGGATTCCAACCGAATCCGGACTTCGTCGACGCCGCGAAGAAGCGGGGGTCGGAAACCGGCGCGACCGTGACGGTCACGTCGGACGCCAACGCGGCCGCCGACGGCGCAGACGTGCTCGTCACCGACACCTGGACGTCGATGGGTCAGGAGAACGACGGTCTCGACCGAGTCGGGCCGTTTCGGCCGTACCAGGTCAATTCCGACCTTTTGGCCCTCGCTGATGCGGAAGCCGTTGTGTTGCACTGCCTTCCGGCGCATCGCGGTGAGGAGATCGCCGATGACGTGATCGACGGCCCGCAGAGCGCGGTGTGGGACGAGGCCGAGAACCGGCTGCACGCGCAGAAGGCGCTGCTGGTCTGGCTTCTGGAGCGTGCGAAGTGACGTCCGCGGCCACCCGGGCGGGCAGGCAGGCCCGCATCGTGTCGCTGCTGTCGTCGCGTTCGGTGCACAGCCAGACCGAACTGGCCACGCTGCTGGCCGAGGAGGGCATCGAGGTCACGCAGGCCACGCTGTCGCGCGACCTGGAGGAACTCGGCGCGGTGAAGTTGCGCGGCGCCGACGGCGGGGTCGGTGTGTACATCGTCCCCGAGGACGGCAGCCCGGTGCGCGGCGTTTCCGGTGGCACGGAGCGGATGTCGCGGCTGTTGGCCGAGTTGCTGGTGTCGACCGACGCCAGCGGTAACCTCGCCATCCTGCGCACCCCGCCCGGGGCTGCCCACTATCTGGCCAGCGCGATGGACCGCGCCGCGCTGCCTTTCGTCGTCGGCACCGTCGCCGGCGACGACACCATCCTGGTCGTGGCACGTGAGCCGATGACCGGCGCCGATCTGGCAACGAAACTCGAGAGCATTCGACAAAAGGAGACTTGCTGATGTCCGAACGCGTCATCCTGGCGTATTCCGGCGGTCTGGACACTTCGGTGGCGATCAGCTGGATCGGCAAGGAGACCGGCCGCGAGGTGGTCGCCGTGGCGATCGACCTCGGTCAGGGCGGCGAAGACATGGAGGTCGTGCGCAAACGCGCGCTCGACTGCGGCGCCGTGGAGGCCGTGGTCATCGACGCCCGCGACGAGTTCGCCGACGAGTACTGCCTGCCCGCCATCCAGTCCAACGCCCTCTACATGGACCGCTATCCGCTGGTGTCGGCGCTGAGCCGACCGCTGATCGTCAAGCATCTGGTGAGCGCGGCGCGCGAGCACGGCGGCGGCATCGTCGCGCACGGATGCACCGGCAAGGGCAACGACCAGGTGCGCTTCGAGGTGGGATTCGCCTCGCTGGCACCGGATCTCAAGGTGCTCGCACCGGTGCGTGACTACGCGTGGACGCGCGAGAAGGCGATCGCGTTCGCCGAGGAGAACGCGATCCCGATCAACGTCACGAAGCGCTCGCCGTTCTCGATCGACCAGAACGTCTGGGGCCGCGCCGTGGAGACCGGTTTCCTCGAGCATTTGTGGAACGCGCCCACCAAGGACGTCTACGACTACACCGAGGATCCGACCGTCAACTGGAGCACGCCCGACGAGGTGGTCGTCGGTTTCGAACGCGGCATCCCGGTTTCGATCGACGGCCGGGCCGTCAGCGTCCTGCAGGCGATCGAGGAGCTCAACCGTCGCGCCGGCGAGCAGGGGGTCGGCAGGCTCGACGTCGTCGAGGACCGGCTTGTCGGCATCAAGAGCCGCGAGATCTACGAGGCCCCGGGTGCGATGGCGTTGATCACCGCGCACACCGAACTCGAACACGTCACGCTCGAGCGTGAACTCGGCCGGTTCAAGCGCCACACCGACCAGAAGTGGGGCGAGTTGGTCTATGACGGGCTGTGGTACTCGCCGCTGAAAACAGCATTGGAGTCGTTCGTGGCGAACACCCAGCAGCATGTGACCGGAGAGATTCGAATGGTGTTGCACGGCGGGCACATCGCGGTCAACGGTCGGCGCAGCGCCGAGTCGCTCTACGACTTCAACCTCGCGACCTACGACGAGGGCGATACGTTCGACCAGTCCGCGGCCCGCGGTTTCGTGCAGATCCACGGCTTGTCGTCGAGCATCTCCGCCCGCCGGGACCTCAAGTGACGCCGAAACCGACGCTATGGCGGAAAAGTGGGAGTGAAAACCACCAAAACGTCGGTCTCGGCGCTGTGCGGGGTGCCCGCAGATGAGCACGAACGAAGGCTCGTTGTGGGGCGGCCGGTTCTCCGAGGGCCCGTCCGAAGCCCTGGCGGCGTTGTCGAAGTCGACCCACTTCGACTGGGTGCTCGCGCCGTATGACATCCGGGCGTCGAAAGCACACACGAAGGTGCTTTTCAACGCAGGGCTGCTGACCGAAGAGCAGCGCGAAGGCCTGACCGCGGGCCTCGACAGCCTGGCCGCGGACGTCGCCGACGGCAGTTTCGGTCCGCTGGTGACCGACGAAGACGTCCACGGCGCGCTGGAACGCGGACTGATCGAGCGGGTGGGCGCTGAACTCGGGGGCCGTCTGCGGGCGGGCCGGTCGCGAAACGACCAGGTGGCCACGCTGTTTCGGATGTGGCTGCGCGACGCGATCAGGCGCGTCGCGGACGGCGTCCTGCAGGTCGTCGACGCGCTGGCGACCCAGGCGGCGGCCCATCCGAGCGCGATCATGCCCGGCAAGACGCACCTGCAGTCCGCCCAGCCCATTCTGCTGGCCCACCATTTGCTCGCGCATGCGCACCCGCTGCTGCGCGACATCGACCGGCTCGCCGATTTCGACAGACGAGCGGCGGTGTCGCCCTACGGTTCTGGAGCCCTGGCGGGATCGTCGCTGGGCTTGGACCCGGATGCGATCGCCGAGGATCTCGGCTTCGACGCCGCAGCCGACAATTCGGTCGACGCCACCGCATCACGCGACTTCGCCGCCGAGGCGGCGTTCGTGTTCGCGATGATCGGTGTCGACCTGTCGCGGCTGGCTGAGGACATCATCCTCTGGAGCACAACGGAATTCGGCTACGTCACCTTGCACGACTCCTGGTCGACCGGCAGCTCGATCATGCCGCAGAAGAAGAACCCCGACATCGCGGAGCTGGCCCGCGGCAAGTCCGGACGGCTGATCGGAAACCTCACCGGGCTCATGGCGACGCTCAAAGCCCAGCCACTGGCGTACAACCGGGACCTGCAGGAAGATAAGGAACCGGTCTTCGACTCGGCCGCGCAGCTCGAGTTGCTGCTGCCCGCGATGGCGGGGCTGGTGGCGACCCTGCGTTTCGACGTCGATCGGATGGCCCAGCTCGCACCGCTCGGCTACACGTTGGCCACCGACATCGCCGAGTGGCTGGTGCGCAGGGGAGTGCCGTTCCGGGTGGCACACGAGGCGGCGGGCGCGGCCGTCCGCGCTGCGGAGGCGCGCGGTGTGGGGCTGGAAGAGCTCGAGGACGCCGAACTCGCCGCGATCGACCCCGCTCTGACCCCGCAGGTGCGCGAGGTGCTCACCGTCGAGGGTTCGGTAACTGCGCGAGACGCCCGCGGCGGTACCGCGCCCGTTCGGGTCGCCGAACAACTCGGTCTCGTCCGTGACATCGCCGGGAAGCTTCGCCTACGTTTGCAGTGATGGCTGCTCGCATAGCGTTCGAATCCGGCGGTGAGACGTGCGTCGGTCATCTGTACGGCGAAAGCAGCGGTCGGAAACCATGTGTCGTGCTGTGCCAAGGTTTCGGCGGAACCCAGGACACGCCGGCGTTCACCGCGAACGCCCGTGACGTCGCCGCCGCCGGCTACCTCGCGTTGACGTTCGACTACCGCAGCTTTGGCGAGAGTTCCGGTTTGCCGCGCCAAGTGGTCGACATCGAAGGCCAACTCGACGACATCGCCGCCGCGGTGGCCTATGCCCGTCGGCACCCCGGCGTCGATCCCGACCGAATCGTGCTCTGGGGAACCTCTCTCGGCGGCGGTCACGTCGTCACCGCCGCGGCTCGCGATCCGCGGATCGCGGCGGGGGTCGCCCAGATTCCGTACAACGGGTTTCCCAAGAAGGTCCAGGGCCGCTCCGCGGCGGCGACGCTGCGGTTGCTCGGGGTGATGGTCCTCGACGCCGTTCGAGGCGCGTTACACCTGTCGCCTGCCTACATCAAGCAGGTCGGTGGCCCCGGGGAATTAGCGATCATGGCCACCACCGAAGCGCAGCAGACCATCGACGGCATGGCCAGCGGCACCTGGGAAAACGTGGTGGCCCCACGGTCGGCGCTGGACATGTGGCGCTACCGGCCCGGTGACCACGCTCGGTTCGTGCGCGCTCCGCTGTTGGTGTGTATCGGCGAGCGCGACAAGGAAACTCAGGCGCCCCAGTCCTCCGAGCTCGCCCACCTCGCGCCGCACGGTGAGCTGCGGGTCTACGATCTCGCGCACTTCGACTTCTACCGCGAAGACGTGCGGCAGCATGTGCTCAGCGACCAATTGGAGTTCCTGTCTCGGGTGCTCGACGCATAGCCGCGTGGGAGTATTCAGTCGTCCGCCGCGGCCAGCCACGCCTCTTCGAGAGATTCCTTGCGGCTCAACAACTCCTGCAATTCGCCGTTGAGCTCACCGACCCGAACATGGTCGGACGCCGCGTCGGCCATCGCCTCGTGCAGCGCGGCAATCCGCTGCTCGAGTTTTTCCAACTGCCCCTCGATGCGCGTCATCTCCTTGCCGGTGCGGCGCTCTCGCGCCGACGCGGTCTCGCCCTGCGGGGCCTGATCCGACGACGTCCCCACCGATGAGGGCGCCCCGGCCCTGGCCGCACGCTCCGCCAGATACTGCTCGATCCCGCCCGGCAACAGATCACAGCGGCCGCCGCCGGTCAGCGCGTAGGTGACGTCGGAAACCCGTTCCAGGAAGTAACGGTCGTGCGTGACGACGATCAGCGTGCCCGGCCACCCGTCCAGGTAGTCCTCGATGACGGTCAGTGTGTCGATGTCGAGGTCGTTTGTCGGCTCGTCGAGCAGCAGCACGTTCGGCTCGTCGAGCAGCAGCCGCAGGAACTGCAGCCGGCGCCGTTCCCCGCCCGACAACTCCGCCACCCGCGCGGTCAGTTTGTCACCGGTGAATCCGAAGTCCCGTAACAGCGTGTCGGCGCTGATCTCGCCGCCGCCCGCCAACTCCGTGATGCGGCGCCGGTTTTCGACCGCGTCGAGCACCCGTTCGTCACCGTCTACTTCGGCCAGCGCCTGGCTCAGGTAGCCGATCTTGAGCGTCGTGCCCCGCTTGATCGTGCCCGCCGTCGGTGCGGCCGCACCGGCCAGCAGCCGCAGCACGGTCGTCTTCCCCGTCCCGTTGACGCCGACGAGCCCGATGCGTGCGCCGGGCCCGATCGACCAGTCGACCTTGTCCAGCACGACGGTGTCGCCCGCCTCGAGCCGTACCCGGTGTAGATCGAACACGTCCTTGCCCAACCGACTGGTGGCGAACCGCTGTAATACGAGCGAATCGCGCGGCGGCGGTTCGTTGGCGATCAGCTCGTTGGCGGCCTGGATGCGGAACTTGGGCTTCGACGTCCGTGCCGGCGGGCCGCGGCGCAGCCACGCCAGTTCCTTGCGCATGAGGTTCTGCCTGCGCGCTTCGGCACCGGCCGCCAGCCGCATCCGCTCCGCCCGCGCGAGAACGTAGGCCGCGTAGCCGCCGTCGTACCCGTCGACCTTGCCTTTTCCGCCGCCCGCGTGCACCTCCCACGTCCTGGTGCACACGGCGTCCAGAAACCAACGGTCGTGGCTCACCACCACCAGCGCCTTGGCTCTGCGCCGATTCAGGTGCGCGGCCAACCAGCCGATCACCTCGACGTCGAGGTGGTTGGTCGGCTCGTCGAGCACGAGTACGTCGTGACCGGCGATCAGCACCGCGGCCAACGCCACGCGACGCCGTTCGCCGCCGGAGAGCCGACCGACCGCGCTGTCCAGCCCGACGTCGGCCAGCAAGTGTGTGACCACCTCGCGGGTCTCGGGTTCGGCCGCCCAGACGTGGTCGGCTCGGCCGCCGACGATCACGTCGCGCACGGTCGCGTCGGCGGCGAAGTCGTCGCTTTGCTGCAGGTAGCCCACCGACAGCCCGGAAGTATGGGTCACCCGCCCCGAGTCCGGCGCGCGGGTGAGCGTCAAGATCTGTAGCAGCGTGGTCTTGCCGTCGCCGTTGCGGCCCACCACGCCGATCGCGTCGCCCTCGTCGATGCCCAAACTGACCGCGTCGAGGAGCGTGCGGGTGCCATAGGAGACTGTCGCGCGCTCGACATTGATCAGGTTCGCCATCGACCGCCGATGATAGGTCGGCCCTCCCGAGCGGTCCGCTGTGCCATGATGACGTCGACAATTGGGGGCTGGCGTCGGCTCGAAGGGGAGGGGTGCGGTGTGGATCTGTCGGCGATAACCAAGCCGGTCGGACGGCTGGTGGCCACCGCCCAGAACGGGCTGGAGGTGCTGCGCTACGGCGGCCTGGAAACCGGCGCCGTGCCTTCGCCGTTCCAGATCATCCAGAGCGTGCCGATGTACCGGCTGCGGCGCTACTTCCCGCCCGACACGAGGCCGGGCGCCAAGCCGCCCGGTCCGCCCGTGTTGATGGTGCATCCGATGATGATGTCCGCGGACATGTGGGACGTCACGCGTGACGACGGTGCGGTCGGCATCCTGCACAAGGCGGGTGTCGACCCGTGGGTCATCGACTTCGGCTCACCCGACAAGGTCGAGGGCGGCATGGAACGCACGCTCGCCGACCACGTGGTCGCGCTGAGCGAGTCCATCGACACCGTCAAAGAGGTGACCGGCCGCGACGTACACCTGGCCGGGTACTCGCAGGGCGGCATGTTCGCCTACCAGGTCGCGGCGTATCGGAGATCAAAGGACCTCGCAAGCATCATCGCGTTCGGCTCGCCTGTCGACACCCTGGCCGCGCTGCCGATGAACCTGCCCGCCAGCATCGCGCCCGCGGCCGCCGACTTCATGGCCGATCACGTGTTCAACCGCATCGACATCCCCGGTTGGCTCGCGCGCACCGGCTTCCAGATGCTCGACCCGGTCAAGACCGCACAGTCGCGCCTCGATTTCCTGCGTCAACTGCACGACCGCGAGGCGTTGCTGCCTCGCGAGCAGCAACGCCGGTTCCTGGCCTCCGATGGCTGGATCGCCTGGTCCGGGCCGGCCATCGCCGAACTGCTGAAGCAATTCATCGCGCACAACCGGATGATGAGCGGCGGCTTCTCCATCCACGGCGACCTCGTCACGCTGTCGGACATCGAATGCCCGGTGTTGGCCGTGATAGGCGAGGTCGACGATATCGGCCAGCCGGCGTCCGTGCGCGGGATCAAGCGCGCCGCACCGAAGGCCGATGTCTATGAATTCCTCATCCGGGCAGGCCATTTCGGTCTCGTTGTCGGTTCGAAGGCGGCGAGCCAGACGTGGCCGACGGTCGCGCAGTGGGTCAAGTGGCTTGATGGCACCGGCGATCGGCCCGACGGCGTCAACGCGATGGTGCCGTTGAATGCGGAACCCAACGAGAGCGGGGTTTCGCTCAGCTCGCGGATCGCGCATGGCACCGCCGCGGCCACCGAGATGGCGTGGACCTTCGCTCGCTCGGCTGCCGACGCGGTCCTGACCGCCAACAAGTCCGCCCGAGCGTTGGCTGTCGAGACGGCTCGTACGCTCCCGCGACTGGCCCGGCTCGGCCAGATCAACGAGCACACCCGCATCTCGTTCGGCAGGATCATGTCCGAGCAGGCCAGCGATCTCCCGGGCGGCGATTGCCTGCTGTTCGACGGACGAGTGCACACGTACGAAGCCGTGGACCGTCGCATCAACAACGTCGTGCGCGGTCTCATCGAGGTCGGGGTCCGCCAGGGCGCGCACGTCGGCGTGCTGATGGAGACCCGGCCCAGCGCGTTGGTGGCGATCGCGGCCTTGTCGCGGCTGGGGGCGGTGGCGGTCCTGATGCCGCCGGACGCCGACCTACCCACGGCCGCCCGGTTGGGGTCGGTTTCGGACATCATCGCCGACCCGAGCAGCCTCGAAGCCGCCCGCCAACTCGACATGCGGGTGCTGGTGCTCGGCGGTGGCGAGTCCCGCGATCTCGACGTCCCGGCCGACGCCGACGTCATCGATATGGAGAAGATCGACCCCGACGAGGTGGAGCTCCCGGGGTGGTACCGACCCAATCCGGGTCTGGCCCGAGACCTCGCGTTCGTCGGCTTCAGCTCGGCCGGCGGCGAACTGGTAGCCAAACAGATCACCAACGCGCGCTGGGCGATCTCGGCGTTCGGGACCGCGTCGGCGGCCAACCTCAGTCGCGCCGACACCGTCTACTGCCTGACCCCGCTGCACCACCAGTCCGGGTTGCTGGTTGCGCTGGGCGGCGCCGCCGTCGGTGGTTCGCGGATCGCGCTGTCGCGCGGCCTGCGGCCCGATCGGTTCCTCAACGAAATTCGCCAATACGGCGTCACTGTCGTGACGTACACGTGGGCGATGCTGCGCGAGGTCATCAACGACCCGTCCTTCGCGCTGCACGGCAGCCACCCTGTGCGGCTGTTCATCGGCTCGGGTATGCCGACCGGTCTGTGGAAACGGGTGGTGGAGGTGTTCGAACCGGCGAACGTCGTCGAGTTCTTCGCCACCACGGATGGGCAGGCCGTTCTCGCGAACGTGTCCGGCGCCAAGATCGGCAGCAAGGGCCGGCCGCTGCCGGGTGGCCGGGAACTCGAGTTGGCGGCCTACGACCCCGACGAGGATTTGATCCTGGAGGACGAGCGAGGGTTCGTGCGCCGGGCCGAAACCAACGAGGTCGGTGTACTGATCGCCCGTCCGCGCGGTCCGGTCGATCCGACCGCCCCGGTCAAGCGCGGTGTCTTCGCCCCGGCCGACACCTGGGTTTCGACGGAGTACCTGTTCCGTCGCGACGGCGACGGCGACTATTGGCTCGTCGACAGCCGCGGTGCGGTCATCCACACCGAGCGGGGTCCTGTCTACGCGTCGACGGTCAACGACGCGATCGGGTGCCTCGGCGCGGTCGACCTCGCGGTCACCTATGGGGTGCAGGCCAACAACCGACAGCTGGCCGTCACCGCGGTGGAGTTGCGGGCCGGCGGCAGCATTCCGTCCGCTGACCTGTCAGAGGCCCTTGCCGACCTTGCCGTGGGCAACGCTCCCGACATCGTTCACGTGGTGCCACACCTGGCGCTCAGCGCGTCGTACCGGCCGTTGGTCAGCCCCGTGCGCGCGCAAGGCATTCCGAAGCCGTCGCGTAACGCCTGGTTCCTCGAGCCCGATACGAATCGGTACAAGCGGTTGACCGTCGCCGTTCGTGCCGAGATCGCCGAGGGCAAGCCGCAATGACGCCGTGCCGACCGGTACGAGCGCTGTTAGGCTCGCCGCTGGCGGCGCCTCGCACGTCGAGGACCCGGTTGAGCAACCGCGCCACCGAGCTGGAGGTTTGATGACATCGCGAAGCGGTTCGCACCGCGGCATCTGGCGTCGCCTGTGCGTGGGCGGTATCGCCGGCGGCGCGTTGACCGTGGGCCTGCTGGCCGGGGCGGCGGCACCGACCGCGGTCGCCCAGCCCGCCGAACCGACCGTCGAGACCCAGGCACCACAGCCGCAGGCCGACGGCCCGAAGAAACCGTGCACCGGCGATGACTGCAAGAGGGCTGACGAGCAAACCACGCCCAAGGTGAACGCCGATCAGGTCCTGTCCTTGATCCACGAGCAGTACCGACAGGGCGACGGCGGCGGTCAGGTTTCCACCCTCATCGACGATGCGGTGAAGCTACGCAAACTGGGTTTCCGTCCCTCGAACGCGAACGCGGTGGCGCTGGCCGAAGCCCTCGAGCACCGGCCGAACCAGACTCCGCTGGTCGAGGCGCTCAAAGACACCATCACCCATCAGCGCAAGATGCAGGCGCGAGCGGCGCAGCAGGCCGCCAGCAACCAGACCATCGGCGGGATCCCCGTCATCCCCGGTACGAGCTCTCCGACCGGCTGATCCGCGGTGGCACTCGACGAGAAACTGCTCGACATCCTGGTCTGTCCGCAGGATCGCGGGCCCCTGCTGCTGGTCGGTGGGCACTCTCCGGAGTACCTGTACAACCCGCGGCTGCGCCGGGCATACCGCATCGACGACGGCATCCCGGTGCTGTTGATCGACGAGGCCGTCGCCGTCACCGACGAGGCTGAGCATCAGCGCATGCTGGACCGCGCGTCAGGTGAAGCCGGGTAGCTCGCCGGTGAGGTAGCGCTGCAGGTTTGGGCCGATCGTCTCGGCGATGCGGTCGGCGGGCAGCGATTTGATCGGATCGAGTTCCAGAATGTAGCGGGCGACCACGATCCCGACGAGTTGCGATGCGACGAACTGAACCCGAAGCCGTCCCGATCCTTTCGGATTATCCACGCGGGGGCCGATTTCCGTGGCGATCACTTCTTGGAGAAAAGACCGGATCAAGCCTACTTCCGAGCCCGCCAGCAGCGACCGCAAGGTCGCGATGAAACCCTGACCGGCTTCCGAATCCCACAGCGGCACGAGCAGTGCCGGTAACTTGTGCCCGATCTCCTCAACGGGCATCTCGCGCAGCGGGCGTAGCACGTCCATGGGGTCGATGGGTGCCTCGATCGCCGCGGCGAACAACTGTTGTTTGGTGCCGTAATAGTGGTGGACAAGCGCTGGGTCCACCCCAGCACCTGCCGCGATCGCCCGGATCGACGTTTTGTCGACACCGTTGCGCGCGAACAGTTCTCGAGCGCTGGCCAGGATGCGGTCACGGGTATCCGACTGCCCGGGCGGACGGCCCGGTCGCCTGCGATCAGCGTTGGTGGTCAAGGTAGTTATGGTGTCCTTCGTCGTAGCGTGGCCGCCGCGAGGCCGAGGGCGACAACCGCAAAGCCGACGACGACCGCCGTGTCGCGCACCACGGTGAACGTCGGACCTGCGACTGTTCCGACCTGTTGCAGCGCCTCCAGAGCGTAGCTCGCGGGCAACACATTGCTGATCCACTGCAGCCACTCCGGCAGCGCGCCGCGCGGCACGATGATCCCGCACAGCAAAAGTTGCGGCGCGATCACCAAGGGCATGAACTGTACGGCTTGGAACTCGGTGCGCGCGAAGGCGCTACACAGCAGGCCGAGCCCGACTCCGAGGACGGCGTTGATGATGGCGATGGCGAACACCCACACCGGGCTGCCTTCGGTGTGCAGGCCGAGAAATGCGTACGACACGATGCAGGCCAGTGTCGCCTGCGCAGCAGCCGCGATCGAGAAGGCGGTGCCGTACGCCGCAAGTAGATCGACTCGGCGCAGGGGAGTGGTCAGAATCCGCTCCAAGGTGCCCGAAACGCGTTCCCGCTGCATCGTTATCGACGTGATCAAAAACATCACGATGAGGGGGAACACACCGAGCATGATCAGGCACGCGTTGTTGAACGGAGACGGCGCGCCCGGCGGATGCGGCGCATTCTGGAACATGAAGTAGAGCAACGCGATGATGAGGCTGGGCACCACGAGAATCATTGCGACGCTGCGGTGGTCGGCCGCCAGTTGGCGCAGGATACGTCCGGTGGTGGCGAGATAGCCGTGCGGACTCAACCGACCCCGGCTTTGGGACCGTCGGTGCTGTGCCTGATGACGCAGAGAAACGCTTCCTCCAGTGACTGACATCCGGTGTCCTCTCGTAGTTTCGCGGGCGTGACGTGGGCGAGCAGTCGGCCATCGCGCATGAGCAGCAAGTCGCCGCAATGATCGGCCTCGTCCATGACGTGGCTGGAGACCAGCAGGGTGGTGCCGTGTGCGGCGAGCCGGTGGAATTGGTCCCACAGGTCCACGCGCAACACGGGATCGAGTCCGACGGTGGGTTCGTCGAGGACCAGCAGATCCGGATGGGATACCAATGCGCATGCCAGCGACGCTCGTGTCCGCTGACCACCGGACAGGTTGGCGCACAACGCCGTTCGATGGTCTGCGAGTCCCACGGCCGCCACGGCGTCATCGGCGGAATCGGAACCGGTCCCGTAGAGAGCGGCGAAGTAGCGGACGTTGTCGATGACCCGTAAGTCGTCGTAGACGGTGGCGTCCTGGGTGACGTAACCGACGCGATGCCGCAATTCCGCCGAGCCCGCCGGCTTACCGAGCACTCGCACCGCGCCGGCTGTGACGATCTGCGTGCCGACGATGCTGCGCATCAGCGTCGTCTTACCGCAGCCCGAGGGTCCCAGCAGTCCGGTGATCGTCCCCGGGGCGATGCGCACGCTGATGTCGTCGAGGGCAAGACGCTTACCGCGTACGACCCGCAGGTTTTCGATCTCGATCGCAGGGACCGCCCCCTGCCGAGAGAATTCATCACCCGATGAAGTCATCATGTGATGAATATCCTCCGTCTGACCCACCCGTGTCAACACCCTCCGTAGGATGCTTGCCGGTGACTGCTGAATTGCTCTCGGTCGACCCGTTGACCGCGGCCCGTCGACTGCTCGGCGCCGATCTCACCGGGCGCGGCGTCAGCGCGATGATCGTCGAGGTCGAGGCCTATGGCGGCCCAGCGGACGGGCCATGGCCCGACGCCGCCGCCCACTCGTATCGCGGTCCCGGGGCGCGGAACCGGGTGATGTTCGGTCCTGCCGGACAGCTGTACACCTACCGCAGTCACGGCATTCATGTGTGCGCGAACGTCGTCTGTGCCACGGACGGCGTGGCGGGCGCCGTGCTCCTGCGGGCCGCCGCGATCGAAGCCGGCCTGAGCACCGCACACGCGCGTCGCGGCGAGTCGGTCCGTCCGCGCGCGCTGGCACGAGGACCGGGCAACCTGTGTTCGGCGCTCGGAATCACGATGGAGGACAACGGGATCGATCTGTTCGACCCTGACAGCCCTATTCAGTTGACGCTCGGGGAGCGCCATGTCGCGGTCGTGGGTCCGCGCGTCGGTGTGAGCAAGGCCGCCGACCGGCCGTGGCGAATGTGGCTGGCCGGCCGGCCGGAGGTGTCGGCGTATCGCCGCAGCCCACGGGCACCGACTCCCGGCGAGAGCGACTAGTACGGAAAGATCGCAGCCATGGGTACGTCGATTCTCGACGAATTGGAGGAACGTGGGCTGATCGCGCAGTCCACCGACCGTGACGCGTTGGCGCAAGCACTGGCGGCCGGACCCGTCACGGTGTATTCGGGTTTCGATCCGACCGCGCCGAGCCTGCACGCCGGTCATCTCATTCCGTTGTTGACTCTGCGCCGCTTTCAGCAGGCCGGTCATCGACCCATCGTGCTCGCGGGCGGTGCCACCGGCATGATCGGCGACCCGCGCGATACCGGCGAGCGCACACTGAACAACGCCGACACCGTGGCGGACTGGTCCGAACGGATCCGCGGGCAGCTCGAGCGTTTCGTCGAGTTCGACGACCCCGCGACGGGTGCAGTCGTCGAAAACAATGTGTCATGGACCGGGCCGCTGTCCGCGATCGAGTTCCTGCGTGACATCGGCAAGTACTTTTCGGTCAACGTGATGCTCGACCGCGACACCGTCCGGCGCCGGCTCGACGGCGAAGGCATCTCCTATACCGAGTTCAGCTACATGCTGCTGCAGGCCAACGACTATGTGGAGTTGCACCGGCGTTACGACTGCTCCCTGCAGATCGGCGGCTCCGATCAGTGGGGCAACATCATCGCAGGTGTCAGGCTGGTCCGTCAGAAGGACGGCGCGACGGTGCACGCCTTGACCACACCTTTGGTGACCGACTCCGAAGGCAAGAAGTTCGGTAAGTCGACCGGGGGCGGCAGCCTGTGGCTGGACCCGGAGATGACCAGCCCCTATGCCTGGTATCAGTACTTCATCAACACTACGGACGCCGACGTCGTCCGCTACCTGCGTTGGTTCACCTTTCTCTCGCCCGACGAGCTGGCCGAACTCGAGCAGGCGACCACGGAGCGGGCCCACGAACGCGCGGGTCAACGGCGCCTGGCGCGTGAGCTCACCACGCTGGTACACGGCGAGGCCGCGACGCGTTCGGTCGAACATGCCAGCCAGGCTCTTTTCGGCCGGGCCGAGCTGGCCGAACTGGACGAGCCGACGCTGGCCGCGGCGCTGCGCGAGGCCAGTAACAACGAAGTCGCCGAATTAAGGCCCGGCGGCCCCGATGCGATCGTCGATCTGCTCGTCGCCAGTGGGCTGTCGCCGAGCAAGGGGGCGGCCCGCCGCACGGTGGCCGAGGGCGGTGTCTATGTCAACAACGCCCGGGTCGACAGCGAGGAGTGGATTCCTGGGCCCACCGACTTCCTCCATGGACGCTGGCTCGTGCTGCGCCGCGGCAAGCGCAACATCGCCGGCATCGAACGAGTCGCGTGAGCAGCAGGGAACAACAGGAGTGGTCCGCGCGTTGAACCCTCTGACTGGGAGCCAACGCACCGGAGGTGCGCGTGACGGGTTCGAGTTGAAATACCCGTTCTATCAGGCCATTTGACTCCTAGTTTTCCCTCACGTAACTTGTTGATTCGTCGCTGCGACACGGGCCAAGCCCGAAGAGCGCGGCGGCTCCTAGAGGGAAGTCCCACTCCGGTGGGTTCCTGAGCGTCCGCACTACGAGTCCGCGGCTTCAAAGCCGCGGGCTAGTCGCGCGGCCGT
>NZ_QMEW01000020.1 GCF_003284965.1 Mycolicibacterium sp. GF69 | reverse complement strand
CGGGTCTGCACTGTGAGTTGGACAACAACTTACTCGTAAGTCAGTTCCACATACCTTACTCTGGAGTCAGTTCGGCGAGCTCGAACATCACCCCACCAAGCGAGGCAGTCGACATGACCAAACCCGCGCCGTCGAAAGGCGGATCGAAGCCCAAGCGAAGCGACAAGGAAAGCGCCGTCGGCCTGAAAAAACATCGGCGCTCAGCGATCAATCTCGGGCTCGCGCTGGTCACTCCCCTGGTCGGTCAGGAGTTCTTGGATCGCTACAAGCTGCGCGATCCGCTGAACCGCGGGCTGAAGTACGGCGTCAAACAAGTTTTCTCCGTCGCGGGCGCAACGAGCCGCCAATTCAAACGCGTCGCCGGCAATCAGACCGGTCCGACCCGACTGAAGAAGAGCGGTTCGGACTACTTTGATCTCACCCCCGACGACGAGCAACAGATGATCGTCGAGACCGTCGGCGAGTTCGCCGAGGAGGCCATCCGCCCGGCGGCACGCGAGGCCGACGAGAACGCCGAGTACCCGCTAGACCTCGTCGCCAAGGCAGCCGAACTCGGTATCACCGCGATCAACGTGCCCGAGGATTTCGAGGGCATCGCGGCGCACCGGGCCGCGGTCACCAACGTGTTGGTGGCCGAGGCGCTGGCCTACGGCGATATGGGACTCGCACTGCCGATCCTGGCCCCGGCGGGTGTCGCGTCGGCGCTGACGCACTGGGGCAGCGCCGATCAGCAGGCGACCTATCTGAAGGAGTTCGCGGGCGAGAACGTGCCGCAGGCATGTGTGGCGATCGCCGAACCACGGCCGTTGTTCGACCCGACCGCGCTGAAGACCACTGCAGTGCGCACCCCCAGCGGTTACCGCATCGACGGTGTCAAGTCGCTCGTCCCGGCCGCCGCGAACGCCGAATTATTGATCATCGCAGCGCAACTCAGCGGGAAACCGGCGCTCTTCATCGTCGAGTCGTCGTCGAAGGGGCTCAGCGTCACGCCCGACCCCGGCATGGGAATCCGCGCCGCGGCGATCGGACAGGTCACCCTCGAGGGAGTCACCGTCCCGCTGTCGGCACGCCTCGGTGAGGACGACGGGCCGCCGGCCGATTCAGACCGGATCTACTCGGAAGCCCTTGCGTTGTCACGCCTCGGTTGGGCAGCGCTGGCTGTCGGCACCTCGCACGCGGTGCTCGACTACGTCGTTCCATATGTCAAGGAGCGCCGTGCTTTCGGCGAACCGATCGCACATCGGCAGGCGGTGGCGTTCATGTGCGCCAACATGGCGATCGAGTTCGACGGGCTGCGGCTGATCACCTGGCGCGGCGCCGCACGCGCCGATCAAGGGCTACCCTTCGCCCGCGAGGCCGCGCTGGCCAAGCGGCTGGGCACCGACAAGGGCATGCAGATCGGCCTGGACGGCGTGCAGCTGCTCGGTGGCCACGGCTACACCAAGGAACACCCGGTCGAACGCTGGTACCGCGATCTGCGGGCCATCGGCGTCGCCGAGGGCGTCGTAGTTATCTGAGTCTGACGAGCGAAAGTCGAACCATGGCAATCAACCTGGAACTACCGCGCAAGCTCGAGGCGGTCATCGAGAAGGCCCATCAGGGGGCCGCGGAGATGCTGCGTCCGATATCCCGCAAGTGGGATCTGCGCGAGCACGAGTACCCCGTGGAACTCGAAACTCTGGCCACCCTTTTCGAGGGCATCCGGGGCGCCAAGACCGTCGCATTCGCCGGCGCCGAGGCGTTCGCGGGCGGCGACGAACCAAAAGCCAGCAACCACAACGGCGCGAATATGTCGGCCGTGCTCAACGTGATGGAGATCAGTTGGGGCGACGTGGCTTTGATGCTGTCGGTCCCCCGCCAGGGCCTGGGTAACGCGGCCATCTCGAGCGTGGCCACACCCGAGCAGCTTCAGCGTCTGGGCGACGACGTGTGGGCAGCGATGGCCATCACCGAACCGGACTTCGGCTCCGATTCGGCGGCCGTGTCGACCACGGCCAAGCTCGACGGCGACGAGTACGTGATCAACGGCGAGAAGATCTTCGTCACCGCCGGGTCGAGGGCCACTCACATCGTGGTGTGGGCGACGCTGGACAAGTCGTTGGGGCGCGCCGCGATCAAGTCCTTCGTGGTGCCGCGCGAACACCCCGGGGTGACCGTCGAGCGGCTCGAAGACAAGCTCGGCATCAAAGCTTCCGACACCGCGGTCATCCGGCTCGACAATGTTCGGATTCCCAAAGACAACCTGCTGGGCAGCCCAGAGATCCACGTGGAGAAGGGTTTTGCCGGGGTCATGGAGACCTTCGACAACACCCGGCCCGTCGTCGCCGCGATGGCTGTCGGTATCGCGCGCGCAGCGCTCGAGGAATTGCGCAAGCTTCTCACCGAAGCCGGTATCGAGATCTCCTACGACAAACCGTCCCACGCCCAGAGCGCACCCGCCGCGGAGTTTCTGCGGATGGAATCCGACTGGGAGGCAGCGTATCTGCTGACGGTGCGTTCGGCGTGGCAGGCCGACAACGACATCCCGAACTCCAAAGAAGCGTCGATGGGCAAGGCGAAAGCCGGCCGGGTGGCCAGCGACATCACGCTCAAAGCCGTCGAACTGGCCGGCACCGTCGGCTATTCGGAGGTCACCCTGCTGGAGAAGTGGGCCCGCGACAGCAAGATCCTCGACATCTTCGAGGGCACGCAACAGATTCAGTTGCTGGTGGTGGCGCGTCGCCTGCTCGGCCTGTCATCGACCGAACTGAAGTAGCGCGCGCTCACGGGTGCGCTCACGGGCGCGCCCAGTGTGGCCTCGATACACGCCCCGAGCGCATTTTGCGTGCGGGTAACCCACGTTCGGCGGTCGTTAGAAGCGGGCTCATCCGCCTCACGTCGTTCACCACACGGGGGGCCGCAGAACGCAGAAGTCCCCGGACGCGTGTGGGCGTCCGGGGACCTTGCGACTTGTGTTACGAGCCCAGGTGCGAGATCAGGTCGGGCTTCATCTCCTGAAGCTGCGCTCCCCAGTACTCCCAGCTGTGCGTGCCGTACGGCGGGAAGTTGAACACTCCGTTGTTGCCGCCCGCGGCGATGTAGTTGTCGCGGAACGCGATGTTCGTGCGGATCGTCAGGCCCTCGAGGAACTCGGCGGGCAGGTTCGCGCCACCCAGTTCGTTCGGCGTGCCGTTACCGCAGTACACCCAAAGCCGGGTGCCGTTGGCGACGATCTGCGGGATCTGCACCATCGGGTCGTTGCGCTTCCACGCGCTGTTCGGGTCTTCGGTACGGCCCCACATGTCGTTGGCGTCGAAGCCGCCCGCATCGCCCATCGCCATGTTGATCAGGAACGGCCACTGGCCCTCGGACGGGTTGAGGAACGCCGAAAGCGCCCCGGCGTAGATGAACTGGTCCGGGTGGTACACCGACAGGATGATCGCCGAGTTACCCGACATCGACAGGCCGACGGCGGCGTTGCCCGTCGTCGAGACACCCCTGTTGGCGGACAGCCACTGCGGCAGCTCGCTGGTCAGGAACGTTTCCCACTTGTAGGTCTGGCAGCCGGCCTTACCGCAGGCCGGCGCATACCAGTCGGTGTAGAAGCTGGACTGGCCGCCCACCGGCAGGATCAGCGACAGCGGGCTCTCGTAGAACCACTCGAACGCCTGGGTCTCGAGGTCCCAGCCGTTGTAGTCGTCCCGCGCCCGCAAGCCGTCGAGCAGGTACACCGCCTTGGAGCCGGTGCCCTTCTGGAACTGCACCTTGATGTCGCGGCCCATCGACGGCGAGGGCACCATCAGGTACTCGACCGGCAGGCCGGGCCGCGAGAACGCCCCCGCGGTGGCTGACTGGCCGGCCAGGCTCACCAGGCCGGGTAGCAGGGCGGCCGCGGCGGCTACCACCGCGAAGCGCCGCGCCCACGGGCCGCGAATCTTGTCAATCAAGCTCATACTGCAAGTCCATCCATCTTCCGGTTGCCGCTTCTGAGGCTGTTCCGTACGCGATCGAGCGATCGCCATCGACACCGCAGCAACTCTTCACTGCGCTGTCATGCCCGCTCGACTGAGCCCAGGGCCGTCGAACGGACCGAGAAAATTTCAGTTGTCGCGTGTGCAGTAAAACACGATGATCAGCGAAGGAGAAACTCAGGGCCGTGTCGCGCGCCACTATTTTGGCGCCCTTCGGCGCTGACGGCACCTTCGGAACGGCGCTGAACTCGCCGTCGCCGGGTACGTTCGAGCGCCCGTAGGCTTCCGGTCATGGCACCGGGCCGTACGCCGCGACTGTCGGTCGACGACTGGATTCAGGCCGGTTACGCGATCCTCGCTGAGCAGGGCATCAAGGCGCTCAAGCTGGATTCGCTGTGCGCCCGCGTCGGAGCGACCAAGGGCAGTTTCTACTGGCACTTCACCGATATGGCGGGCTATCGATCCGCACTGGTGCGGGCGTGGGGCGAGCTGCGCGACGACGATCGCCGACATTTCGCGGCGCTGAGCGAGTTGCCACCCCGGGAGCGGCTCTCACAGATGATGAGCGCCCTGGTGGACGACCGGCACTGGACGCTGGAGCGGGCGATGCGGGAGTGGGCCCGAACCGACGAACTGGTCGCCGAGGGGGTGCGCGCATCGGACGGGCGGGTGCTCGACGCCGTTCGTCAGGCGTTCGTCGATCACGGATTCGACCCTGACGAGGCCGACCTGCGCGCGAATGCGACGTTCGCCGCGGGTGTCGGCTTTCTACATCTGTCCCGTTCGAATCTGTCGCGTTCGAGAGCCGGTGCGAAGGCCGTGGCGCGTCGGGAGCGCTTCCTCGACATCATGCTCGCGTAGATCGAGCCTCAACTCTGCGGCTCGTTTGTGCATCTGACGACGAAAGCCTGCGAAAAACGTCGTCAGATGCACTAACCGCCGGCATGAGGTCTCGTCCATACAAAAAAGTATGGTAATCTCGCACCCATGACGGCCACCTCGGCTCTGTCCCTCGTCGATGCGGATTTCATCGGGCGGCTCGCCGAACGGGCAGTGGAGGCCGAACGGTTGCGCCAATTGCCTTCCGAGACCGTGGACGAACTAACCGCCTCGAAACTCACCGACCTGCTGGTGCCGGCGCGCTTCGGCGGCATCCAGGCCCCGCTGCCGGCGATCTTCGATCCGGTCCGCCGAATGGCCCACGGCTGCGCTTCGAGCGCGTGGACCATCGGCTTCTACATCCTGCACAACTGGATGCTGGCGCTGTTCGACGAGCGGGCCCAGGAGGAGGCATTCGCCTCGCGCCCGTTCTTCGCCCCTGCGCCGCTGGCGCCGACGGGCCGAGGAATGCCCGCTGATGGCGGCATCAGGCTCACCGGACGGTGGTCGTGGGCGACCGGCGTGATGCACGGCAACTGGGTGATCGTCGGCGCCCTGTGCGGGCCGGACGATGCGATCTACCCCGCGCTCGCGCTCCTGCCGATCGACGAGGCCGTGATCGAGGACGTCTGGCACACCGACGGCATGCGCGCCACCGGTTCGAACGACGTCGTGATCACCGACGCCTTCGTCCCGCAGCACCGCCTGGTGCGCGTCGTCGATATCTACACCGGCACCGCGCCCGGCGCCGCGCTGCACGACGCGGACACGTACCGCTGGCCGCTGGTGCCCGCCTTGGCGCTGTTGGCGGCCATGCCGGCGCTGGGCAGCGCCGAACGCGTCGCCGAGATCTACGCCGAACGCTTGACGGGCCGCGTGCTGGCGTACGAAGGCGTCATGCAGAAGGACAAGCCGATTGCGCAAGCACGCCTGGGCGAAGCCGAGGTGCGGTTGCGGGCGTTGCGCGGATTGCTGGCCGACACGGTCGGCGAGATCGAGAGCATCGTCGCCGCGGGCGATTCTGTGCCGCGACCGGCGCGCGGCGCGGCCCGGATGGCGGCGGCTCACATCGTGCACGAGTCGCGCGCCGTCATCGGCTTGTTGCTCGAAGCGTCGGGCGCCAGCGCGCATTTCGTCGACAATCCACTGCAGCGGATCAAGCGGGATGTGGATGTCCTGGCGGGTCACGTGGTCTTCGACTACGACACCAGCCGTGAACTGGCAGGCGCGCTGAGATTGGGTATGAAGGTGTCACGGACCGCAATGGTGTGATCGAAGGGGGAACCATGGCCAGCGACTTGCGTGACCGAGTCACGATTCTGTTCCAGAAGAACGTCGCAAACCGGTTGATGAAGGTGCTGCCGTTTCAGACGCTGCTGGAAACGACGGGACGTAAGTCGGGTCAACCCCGCCGTACCCCATTGGGCGGCCGCCGCGTGGGCAACGAATTCTGGTTGGTATCCGAGTTCGGCGAGAACTCACAGTACGTGAAGAACATCCGCGCGAATCCTGCGGTGCGCGTCAGGCTGAATGGCAAGTGGCACAAGGGCGTTGCGCATCTGCTGCCCGATGACGACCCGCAGCAACGGCTGCGTTCGCTTCCACAGTTCAACAGCTTCGGCGTGCGGACCTTCGGCACCAACCTGCTGACCATCAGGATCGATCTCGAGGATTGACTCCGCACCGTAAGTAAAACTAAAGTCAGTTTTAGTTCTGGGGGTCGGACCCCGCCGTAGCCGTCGATGGAGCGAACCATGGAATCGTTTGTTCACCTGCGCAAAGGCCGCACACCCAAGCGTCTGCACGCCGACCTCGACGGTTTGAAGGATGACGAGCTCGGGCGCGGCGGATTCGTCGGCCGCACCGCGAACATCTACCGCCGCCACGACCCCACCGCGTACCGGGCGTCGGGGCCGCTGCGCCCGGTCGACGTGATGACCAGCGAACTCAAACCCAGCGACGCCACCGACGCGGCCGGCACGCCGCTGCTGCTTTTCAGCAACCAGGATTGCCGGATCTCGCTGAGCCGCCGCAGCGAGGAGATGCCGTTCTTCGTGCGCCACGTCGACGGCGACGTGCTGTCGTTCGTGCACCGGGGTGCGGGTCTGCTCGAGACCGAGTTCGGCCCCCTGCGCTACCGCGAGGGCGACTGGGTTTACGTGCCAAAGGCCACGACGTGGCGTCACGTTCCCGACGACGAGACCACGCTGCTGATGATCGAGGCCACCGACGAGTTCCGGGTGCCTCCCCCGGGACCGCTCGGCAGGCATTTCCCGTTCGACCCGTCGCAAGTCACCGTGCCGGAACCAGAGCCGGTCGACGACGGGAACGGCCCGCAGGCCAACGGAGAATATGAAGTTCGCCTCGTCCATGAGGGCGGTCCGACATCGCTGTTCTACCAACACAATCCGCTCGACGTGGAAGGGTGGCGCGGCGACAACTTCCCGTTCACCTTCAACATCGCGGACTACAACGTCATCGCCAGCGAGAGCGTGCACCTGCCACCGACGGTGCACCTTTTCATGCAGGCGACCGGCGTGGCGGTGATGAACTTCCTGCCCCGCCCCGCGGAATCCGTGCCGGGCACCGAGCGCCCGCCTTGGTATCACCGCAACGTCGACTACGACGAGGTCTCGTTCTTCCACGGCGGCGACCTTTTCGGCATCCCGATGCCGCCGGGTCTTCTCAGCCATGCCCCGCAGGGCGTGCATCACGGCGCGCCCGAGAAAGCCCGCGAGCGGGCGCGACGCAAGTTCGACGAACAGGACCGTGTCGGCTGGTACGTCATCTCCGTCGACACCACTCGGCGGCTGACGCCGTCGGCGGAGGTATTGGCGCACGATCTCGGAGCGGCAACGGCCGCGACATCGGACAAAGGCCAGCACGCATGACGCAGACGACTGAGGCGCCGGTGCGCTACGAATATGACCGTATCCCCTATCTCGTTGCCTACCAGAACACTTCGGGCGTACGCGACGTGTACGGCGGGGTGGCGGAGTTGGTGGTGCTGGAAAGTCACCTGCTGCGACCGAAGGACCCAGAGCCGAGCGCCGCCGGAGCCGCCCCGGCGGCGACCAAAGACACCGTGCTGGTCTTCATGCACCCGATCGGCGGTGGTGCGTACCTGCCGATGATGAACGCGCTCGCGCGGGCAGGCCATCACGTCATCTACTGCAACAGCCGGTTCCGCGGTACCGACTCCGCGCTGCTGATGGAGAAGGTCGTCGAGGATCTAGGCGAATGCATCAAGGACGCCAAGAACCGTTGGGGCTACTCGAAAGTGGTGCTGGCGGGCTGGAGCGGCGGCGGTTCGCTTTCGGTGTTCTACCAGCAGCAGGCGCAGCGCCCCACGATCACGGCGAGCCCGTCCGGTGACGGCCCAGATCTGACCAAGCTGGACCTCATTCCCGCCGACGGGCTGATGCTGCTGGCCGCCCACATCAGCCGCCACGGCACCATGACCGAGTGGCTCGACGCGTCGATCCTCGACGAGTCCGACCCGACCAAGCGCGACCCGGAGTTGGACCTCTACAACCCCGACAACCCCAACCAGCCGCCGTACACCGAGGAGTTCCTCGACCGTTACCGCCAGGCCCAGATCGACCGCAACCGCCGAATCACCAAGTGGGTCAAGGAAAAGCTTGCCGAACTGAAGACGGCGGGCCGGCCCGATGACGAGTTCGCCTTCGTCGTGCACGGCACCATGGCCGACCCGCGCTGGCTGGACCCCACCGTCGACCCGAACGAACGCAAGCCGGGCACCTGCTACCTCGGTGATCCCCAGGTGGTGAACAACAGCCCGGTCGGGCTCGCGAGGTTCTGCACGCTGCGCAGCTGGCTGTCGCAGTGGAGCTACGACGACGCCAACGGCGACGCGGTGCAGTGCGGACCGGACATCACGGTGCCGACGCTGGTGATCGGCAATCTCGCCGATGACGCCTGCACTCCGAGCCATACGCACAGGCTCTTCGAGGCGATCGGGCATCATGACAAGGAGATGCACGAGATCCCGGGCGCGAACCACTACTACGCGGGGGCCGACCAGCGCGACAAGCTGCGCGAGGCCGTCGGCGTCGTCACCGACTGGCTGCACAGGCACGGCTTTTCGCTATGACACCTTCCGGTCCGCTCGACGGCATCCGCGTCATCGAGGTCGGCACGCTGATCTCCGGGCCGTTCGCCGGGCGCCTGCTCGGCGATATGGGCGCCGAGGTGATCAAGATCGAACCACCCGGCGCGCCGGACCCGCTGCGCACCTGGGGGCAGGCCGAACTCGATGGCCACCACTTCTTCTGGACAGTCCACGCCCGCAACAAGAAAGCGGTGACGCTGAACCTGCGCGCCGAGGCGGGTCGGACGCTGTTCCTGGAGTTGGTCGAGCGCTCCGACATCATCGTGGAGAACTTCCGGCCCGGCACGCTGGAAAAGTGGAACCTGGGCTACGACATACTGCGTGAACGCAACCGCGGCATCATCCTGGTTCGGGTGTCCGGCTACGGGCAGACCGGTCCCGAGGCGCACAAAGCAGGTTATGCCTCGGTCGCCGAAGCGGCCAGTGGCCTGCGACACATGAACGGCTTCCCCGGCGGTCCGCCGCCGCGACTGGCACTGTCGCTGGGCGACAGCCTCGCGGGCATGTTCGCCGCACAGGGCGCGTTGGCTGCGCTGTACCGCCGGTCGGTGACCGGCGATGGTCAGGTCGTCGACGCGGCGCTGACCGAGGCGTGTTTGGCGGTACAGGAATCCACCATCCCCGACTACGACGTCGGCGGGGTCATACGCGGCCCGTCGGGCACCCGGCTGGAGGGCATCGCGCCATCGAACATCTACCGCAGTGCCGACGGCAGTTGGGTGGTGATCGCGGCCAATCAGGACACCGTGTTTCGCCGGTTGTGCGAGGCGATGGGTCGTCCCGAACTCGCCGCCGACGACCGGTTCGCCAATCATGTGGCCCGCGGCCGCAACCAGGACGAGCTCGACAAGATCATCGGTGACTGGGCCGCCGACCGCCAGCCCGGCGACATCATCGAAACCCTTTCCGCCGCAGGAGTGATCGCGGGCCCCATCAACACCGTGGCCGAGGTCGTCGAAGACCCGCAGTTGCGCGCGCGCGGGATGCTGGTGGAGCACTGGGATGAGCGAGTCGAACGCGCCGTTCTGGGCCCCGGCGTCATACCGGTGCTCTCGGAAACTCCCGGCACGGTGCGCTACGCCGGACCGGCCGCCCCCGGCCAACACAACGACGAGGTCTACCGCGGCCTGCTCGGCAAGAGTCCCGCCGAACTCGACGCGCTGGTCGAGGAGGGAGTGCTGTGAGCGAACTACCCGAACATCCCGACCGTGTGGACATCCGTGACGTCTCGCTGCGCGACGGGCTGCAGATCGAAGATCCGATTCCGTTGTCGGCCAAGCTCGAACTGCTCGCTGCGGTCGCCGCCACCGGGGTACGTGAGATGGAGGCGACGGCGTTCGTCTCGCCGTCGAAGGTGCCCGCACTGGCCGACGCCGCCGAACTCGCCGCACACTTGCAGGCGTACCGCGATTCGCACGGCATCGAGTTCTCCGCGCTGGTGGCCAGCCCGAACGGTGCCAAACGCGCGATCGCGGCGGGGCTGTCGTCGATCGAGTACGTGGTGTCGGCCGCCGACGGACACAGCAACGCCAATGTGGGCCGCACCTCCGCAGAAGCGACCGCGCTGATTCCCGAAATCGTCGCGATCGCCCACGACAGCGGCGCCACCGTCGAGGTCATCGTCGCCACCGCGTGGGACTGCCCGTTCGACGGCCCGACACCGCATCAGCGGGTGGTCGACGTGATCACCACCGCGCTCCAGAGCGAGGTCGACCGCCTGGCGATCGCCGACACGATCGGCACCACCACGCCGCGGCGGGTCGCCGAAACCATTGCCGCGCTGCGGCCGCTGATCGGCGAGCTTCCCCTCGGTGCGCACTTCCACAACACCCGCGGCGCCGGACTGGCCAGTGCGTATGCGGCGGTCAACGCGGGCGTCACCAGGCTGGACGCTTCGGTGGGCGGGCTCGGTGGCTGCCCGTTCGCACCCGGCGCGAGTGGCAACATCGCCACCGAGGATCTGGTGTATCTGCTGCGCGACAGCGGGATCGGTGTCGACGTCGACCTGGACGCCGCGATCGAGGCGGCCGGCGTGGCGCAACGCCTGGTCGGACACGACCTTCCGAGCTCGCTGCTGCGGGCCGGCGATCGCATACTGGCCTGAGCGCAGATGTCGACCAGATCGTCGGGAACGCTGAGCGCCAAGGGTCTTCAGACCCGCGAGGCGATCGAGCGGGCTGCGCGGAAACTGTTCGCCGAGCGCGGCTTTCACGGTACGACGCTCGGCGATATCACGTCCGCGGCGGGCAAATCACCGGCTGCTTTCTACCGCTATTTCGCCGACAAGGAAGACCTGCTGGCGGTGCTGGCTTCGTCCTTCCTGCACGAGGTGGTGGCGCCGTCGGGAGTGAGCCTGGACCTGCCCGGTTCGCCGGATGACGACGCGTTCTTCCGCACCGTCGTGACCGGTTACTGGAACATGTTCAAGCAGAACATCGGCATCATGATCGCGGTCGCGCAACTGGCCACCACACAACCGCGATTCGCCGCCGTCCAGAACGGATTTCGCCGGTTCGGCATGGAGATCATCGCCGCATCCGTACATCGCGCACAGGAACAGGGCTACGGCACCGAACTGAATCCTGAGCACACCGCCGCGGCCATCGCGCTGCTGTTCGAGAACTTCACCACCGTCTTCGTCGGAACGCCGGGCCTCGGCGTTGAGATTACCGACGAGGATGCGATCGCGACGCTGTCGAGGATCTGGAAGAAGACGCTGTACGGTTTCTGAACCCGGAAAGGAAATCACTGTGGATTTCACTCTGCCCGACCATCTGCCCGGACTGCTCGCGGAGATGGACGCGTTCATCGAAGCCGAGATCGCACCGCTGGAACGCGAGAACATCCAGTATTTCGACAAGCGTCGCGAGCATGCCCGCACCGACTGGGACAACGACGGTATCCCGCGTCGCGAATGGGAGGACCTACTCGACGAAATGCGTAGGCGCGCAGACGCCGCGGGCTGGCTGCGCTACGGGTTGCCTGCGCGGTTCGGTGGTCGCGACAGCAGCAACGTCGACATGGCGGTGATCCGCGAGCATCTCGCACACAAGGGCCTCGGCCTGCACAACGACCTGCAGAACGAGTCGTCGATCGTCGGCAATTTCCCGCAGGTCATCATGATGGACCGGTTCGGCACCGAGGCGCAGAAGGCCGAGTGGACAGAAGCGTTGATCACCGGGCAACGGTCGATGGCGTTCGGTCTGACCGAACCCGACCACGGATCCGATGCCACGTGGATGGAAAGCACCGCGGTGCGAGACGGCGACAGCTGGGTTATCAACGGCGCCAAGCGGTTCAATACCGGTGTGCACCGTGCCACCCATGACTTGGTGTTCGCCCGGACATCTGGAGATCCCGGCCAAGCGCGTGGCATCACCGCGTTTTTGGTGCCTACCGACGCCCCCGGGTTCACGGTGCCGTACTACTGGTGGTCGTTCAACATGCCGACCGACCACGGCGAGGTCGAACTGAAAGACGTGCGGGTGCCTGCCGACGCGGTGCTCGGCGACGTGGACCGCGGCCTGGAGGTGGGCCAGACGTTCTTACACGAGAACAGGATCCGGCAGGCCGCCAGCAGCCTCGGCGCTGCTCAGTACTGCATCGACCGGGCCGTGCAATACGCTGCGGATCGCAAGGTGTTCGGCAAACCGCTGGCGGTGAACCAGGCCGTGCAGTGGCCGCTGGTGGAGTTGCAGACCGAGGCGCAGATGGTGCGGCTGTTGGTGTACTACGCGGCCGCGGAACTGGACCGCAACCACCACATGGAGGTCTCGGACAAGGTCTCGATGGCCAACTACCGCGCGAATCGGCTGGTGTGCGAGGCCGCCGACCGCGCGATGCAGGTGTTCGGCGGTGTCGGCTACAGCAGGCACGAGCCGTTCGAACACATCTACCGGCATCACCGCCGATACCGAATCACCGAGGGGGCCGAAGAGATTCAGATTCGACGCGTGGCGCAACGCCTGTTCGGGTTCGGCAAACGTTGAGCGCAGAACTCGCCAGAGCGCTCACCGCGGTGCTGGGCCCGGTGCTCGGCGAGGGTGTCGTCGTCGACAACCTGCACCCGCTCACCGGCGGGGCCAGCCGCACCACATGGGCGTTCGACGCGCTCACCGACAGCCGCCGCGCCTTGATCCTGCGCACCGGCCCGCCCGATGACGTCCACGCCAGTATGGAGTTGGAAGCCGCCGTACAGCAGCGGGCGGCCGCGGCGGGCGCACCGGTGCCACACATTCTGGCCGCCGACAACTCCCCTGCCGCGCTAGGCAATCCGTACCTTATCTGCGACGCCATCGGCGGTGAGACGATCGTGCGCAAGATCTACCGCACCCTGGACGACAGCGGTCGGAAACGGTTGTTGAACCAATGCGCCCAAGCGCTGGCGGCCATCCACCGCGCCGACTATGGCGGTATCGGTGTGCCGCCGTCCGATCAGCTCTCCGAATGGCGCGAGCGGCTCGACGAGATGGGCGACACCACAGCGACATTCGAGTGGGCGTTTCGCTGGCTGGCCGGCAACCGTCCGCCGCCATCGCGGCAGGTGCTGGTGCACGGTGACTTTCGCATGGGCAACCTGATCGTCGACGAGGACGGTCTGGCCGCAGTGCTGGACTGGGAACTTGTGCACGTCGGCGAGGTTTACGAAGATTTGGCCTGGTTCTGCATCCGGGCGTGGCGTTTCGGCGCACCAGAACATCAAGGCGCCGGTGGATTGGGCAGCGTCGAGAGCTTCCTGTCCGCGTACGAGGCGGCCGCGGGCGAGAAGCTGGACCGCGACGCGTTCCGCTGGTGGCTGACCGTGGCCACCTTGAGGTGGGGCGTCATCTGCCGGTACCAGGCCGAACGCCATCTCTCCGGCCAGACGGAGTCGGTCGAGCTCGCCGCGATCGGACGGCGGGTCAGTGAAACCGAATGGGATGTACTGGATCTACTCGAGGGAGGTGGCCCGCGATGAGTTGGTTGTACGGCAGACCGACCGCGGCGGAACTCGTGGCCGCCGTGGCCGGCTTCCTGGAGAAGGACGTGCGGAACGCCACCGGGCGCGGCGGCGAGCCGGCCGCGGGGACCGATGGTCGGCTCGCCGCCGCGGGTCAAGTCAACTTCCACGCCCGCGTCGCCGCCAACGTGCTGCGCATCGTCGAACGGGAACTGCTCGACACGTCCGCCGGCGAGGTCATCGAGGCGCTCCAGAGCGTCGGTTACCGCGACGAACCGGCGCTGTCGGCCGCGATCCGCGCCGGCGAGTTCGACGGTCGCGCGGCCGAGGTGCTGCCGGTGCTACGCACGATCGTCCGCCACCGACTGACAATTGCCCACCCCGGATATGCCGAGCAGTAGCGATTTGTGGAGCCGCAGCGGCGGTGAGCGCCGGTGCGACTCCACAAATCGCCGGTAGAAAGGAGGATGATCACCGTGACCATTGCCGACGTGGCGGACCGCCTGTTCCAGGCGATCGAGTCCGGCGACCACGACGCGATTGACCGACTGTGGAACGACGACATCGTGGTCTGGAAGGTCGCCGACCGCGACCGCGACAAGGAGCGGGCTCTGCGAGTCCTCAACTGGTTCATCGACACCACCACCCAGCGTCGATACGAGATCCTCGATCGCCAACTGTTCGAGGGAGGGTTCGTCCAGCAGCACATCCTGCACGCCACCGGGCACAACGGCGGGGTGATTGCGATGCGTGTCGGCATCGTGATCAAGCTGGGAGCCAACGGCCTGATCAGCCGAATCGACGAGTACTTCGACCCGGCGCAGATCGCGCCGCTGCTCGAGCCGACTGACAACTGAGGAGATGACATGGCAAGCCTGAGCGAACTTTTCAGCGATTCCGGTTCAGCCGGCACGTGGACGGTCGACCCAGCCCGTTCCACCATCGCGGTGAAGACCAAGTCGATGTGGGGTCTCGTGCCGGTCAAGGGCCGCTTCACCGAGTTCAGCGGTGAGGGCCAACTCGCCGCCCCGCAAACGGTTTCCGGCAGCATCGCGATCAAGGCCGCGTCGTTGCGCACCGGTATCCGCAAACGCGACGAGCACCTGCATTCGGCCGATTTCTTTGAGGCCGAGAAGTTCCCGGAAATCAGGGTGCTCATTTCAGGGGCCGATGCGGTCGACGGGGACACCGTCGACCTGCGCGCCGAACTGACCGTCAGGGACACCACCAAACCGCTGACCTTGCGGACCAAGGTGACACCGGTCGGTGACGGCGGGATGCGCCTCGTCACCAAGGCCACCGTCAATCGCCAGGAGTTCGGCGTCGACGGCAACCTCGTGGGCATGATCGGTGACAACGCGACGATCTCCGGCGACTTGGTGTTCCGACACACCGGCTAGCCGTACGATCACCGCATGGTCGAGTCATCGCGTCCGCTGCGGGTCCTCGTCTACAGCGATAACCCCAGGACCCGAGAAGAGGTGCGACTCGCGCTCGGCAAGCGGGTGCATCCGGAGTTGCCGGAACTGACCTACCAAGAGGTGGCAACCGGGCCCATGGTCATCCGGCAGATGGATCAGGGCGGGTTCGATCTGGTGATCCTCGACGGCGAGGCCGCCCCGACAGGCGGCATGGGAATCGCCAAGCAGCTCAAGGACGAGATCGCCGACTGCCCGCCGGTCCTGGTGCTCACCGGCCGCCCGGACGACGCGTGGCTGGCCCGCTGGTCGCGCGCGGAAGCCGCGGTTCCCCACCCGATCGACCCGATCCGGCTCGGAGACGCCGTGGCGTCGCTCCTACGCACCCTCGTGCGATAGCTGGAAAACACGTAATCACCTGTCGCGCTTGCCTTTTAGAGGCACGACGACATAGCCACGTGTTGCCAATAGCGATACTAACCAAAAGGTGTGGCGCGCATCCCAAAGCCCGCTAGGGTGTGGGTAAGCTCACATCGAACAGCCCACGAGGGAGCGTTTGCTCGGTATGGATTTGTACACGCCAATCCTGGTGCTTGGCGCTATTGCTGCTGCGTTCGCGGTCGGCTCGGTCGGCATTGCTCTGCTGGTCGGCCCGCGACGCTACAACCGCTCGAAGCTCGAAGCCTACGAATGCGGTATCGACCCGCTTGCGCCCGACGATCCGTCGCGCCAGGGGGTCGGTCAACGATTTCCGATCAAGTACTACCTGACCGCGATGTTGTTCATCATCTTCGACATCGAGATCGTGTTCCTGTACCCGTGGGCCGTGGCGTTCGACGGCCTGGGGCTGTTTGCGCTCATAGAGATGCTGCTGTTCATGGCCACGGTGTTCGTCGCCTACGCCTACGTGTGGCGGCGGGGAGGCCTGACATGGGACTAGAGGAAAAGCTGCCCGCCGGGATTCTGCTGTCCACCGTCGAGACGGTGGCCGGCTACATCCGCAAGGGTTCGTTGTGGCCTGCGACCTTCGGCCTGGCCTGCTGCGCGATCGAGATGATGGCCACAGCGGGCCCGCGGTTCGACATCTCCCGGTTCGGCATGGAGCGGTTCTCGGCCACTCCGCGGCAGGCCGACCTGATGATCGTCGCAGGTCGGGTCAGCCAGAAGATGGCTCCGGTGCTGCGGCAGATCTACGACCAGATGGTCGAACCCAAGTGGGTACTGGCCATGGGAGTGTGCGCATCGTCAGGCGGGATGTTCAATAACTACGCGATCGTGCAGGGCGTCGACCACGTCGTACCGGTCGATATCTACCTACCGGGTTGTCCGCCGCGGCCCGAGATGTTGCTGCACGCGATCCTCAAGCTGCACGACAAGATTCAGCAGATGCCGCTCGGCGTCAACCGCGAGGAAGCGATTCGCGAAGCCGAGCAGGCGGCCTTGGCACTTCCTCCGACCATCGAGCTCAAAGGTTTGCTGCGGTGATGAGCCACTCGGGCGAAGAAAAGCCAACGATGAGCGAGAACGAAAGCCACACCTCGACCGACGCACCCGACATCATCGGTGTGCGTCGCGGCATGTTCGGCGTGGAGGGCAGCGGTGACACCTCGGGCTACGGGCGCCTCATTCAGCCGATCGAGCTCCCGGGCAGCTCACCGCGGCCGTACGGCGGCTATTTCGACGACGTCGTCGACCGGTTGCAGGCCGCGCTCGGCGATGACGGGTACACGCAGTCGATCGAGCGGGTGGTGGTATACCGCGAGCAACTGACACTGGAGGTATTCCGGGGGCAGCTACCCGCGGTCGCGCAGGCGTTGCGCGACGACCCGGGGCTGCGCTTCGAGCTGAGCCTCGGCGTCAGCGGCGTGCACTACCCGGACGACACCGGACGCGAGCTGCACGCCTTCTACCCGCTGATGTCGATCACGCACAACCGGCGGATTCACCTGGAGGTTGCGGCACCGGACGACGATCCGCACATTCCGTCGCTGTTCGGGGTGTATCCGACCGTCGACTGGCACGAACGCGAGACCTATGACTTCTTCGGGATCATCTTCGACGGCCATCCCTCGCTGACCCGCATCGAGATGCCCGACGACTGGATCGGGCACCCGCAACGCAAGGACTACCCGTTGGGCGGCATCCCGGTGGAATACCACGGCGCCGAGATCCCACCGCCCGATCAGCGGAGGGCTTACAACTGATGAGCGCATCACCCACCCCGCCCGGCCAGGGCGGCCCTTCCCCCTCGGGCACCTCCGAGGACGGCCCCGTTGTCGTTGTCGGCGGCCAGGATTGGGACCAGGTCGTGCAGGCCGCCAGGGATGCGGCGGCCGCGCACGCCGGCGAACGGATCGTCGTCAACATGGGGCCGCAGCACCCCTCCACGCACGGGGTACTACGCCTGATCCTCGAGATCGAGGGTGAGACGGTCATCCAGGCGCGATGCGGAATCGGCTACCTGCACACCGGGATCGAGAAGAACCTGGAGTTCCGCAACTGGACCCAAGGGGTCACCTTCGTGACCCGGATGGACTACCTCTCGCCCTTCTACAACGAGACGGCGTACTGCCTCGCGGTCGAGAAGCTCCTGGGTGTCACCGACGACATCCCGGAGCGGGCCAGTGTCATCCGAGTGATGATGATGGAACTCAACCGGATCTCCTCGCATCTGGTCGCGTTGGCGACCGGCGGTATGGAACTCGGCGCGATGAGCGCGATGTTCTACGGCTTCCGCGAGCGCGAGTTGGTGCTGAACGTCTTCGAAACCATCAGCGGCTTGCGGATGAACCACGCATACATTCGTCCCGGCGGCGTGGCCATGGACCTTCCCGACGAGGCCATCCCCGAGATCCGCGACCTGCTCGAGTTGATGCCGAAACGGCTGCAAGACCTCGAAGACCTGCTCAACGAGAACTACATCTGGAAGGCCCGCACGCAGGGTATCGGCTACCTGGATCTGACCGGGTGCATGGCGCTCGGTATCACCGGGCCGTGCCTGCGCTCGACCGGACTGCCCCACGATCTGCGGAAGACCCAACCCTATTGCGGTTATGAGGCTTACGACTTCGATGTGATCACCGATCAGGGTTGCGACTCCTACGGTCGCTACATCATCAGGGTCAAAGAGATGCGCGAGTCGCTGAAGATCGTCGAGCAGTGTGTGGACAGGCTCGGCAAGCCGGGTCCGGTGATGTTGCAGGACAAGAAGTTGGCGTGGCCGGCCGACCTGAAAGTCGGCCCCGACGGCCTCGGTAACTCAAATGAACACATCGCGAACATCATGGGGCATTCGATGGAGGGGCTGATCCACCACTTCAAGCTCGTGACCGAAGGCATCCGGGTCCCCCCGGGCCAGGTGTACTGCGCAGTCGAATCGCCCCGTGGCGAGCTCGGCGTCCACATGGTCTCCGATGGCGGCACCCGCCCATATCGGGTGCACTACCGCGACCCCTCGTTCAACAACCTGCAGGCTGTAGCGGCGATGTGCGAGGGCGGCATGGTGGCCGATCTGATCACCGCGGTGGCATCGATCGATCCGGTAATGGGAGGCGTGGACCGGTGATGAGCGCTTGCGCGAAGAACAGACGATCGGTGATGAGCGCTTGCGCGAAGAAGAGGCAACCGTGAGCATCTTCCTCGAGCTTGGTCAGCGACCCGAAGAGCCAGGCCCACCGATCCACGGACCTGCGTCCTATCCGCATGACGTCACGGCACGACTGGCGGCTGACGCCGAGAAGATCATCGCGCGCTATCCGCAACCACGCTCATCGTTGTTGCCGCTGCTGCACCTGGTGCAGTCCGAGGACGGCTGTCTGACCACGGCGGGTATCGCGTTCTGCGCCAAGCAGTTAGGGCTGACCGACGCCGAAGTCACCGCGGTGGCCACGTTTTACACGATGTACCGGCGCACCCCGACGGGCGACTATCTGGTCGGCGTGTGCACCAACACGTTGTGCGCGATCATGGGCGGCGACGCGATTCTGGAGGCGCTCCAGGACCACCTGGACGTCCACGCCGGTGAGACGACCGCCGACGGTCGGGTCACGCTCGAACACATCGAGTGCAACGCCGCATGCGATTACGCACCGGTCGTGATGGTCAACTGGGAGTTCTTCGACAAGCAGACACCGGCTTCGGCGCGCGAGCTGGTCGACGGGTTGCGCGAAGGAAATCCACCGGAGCCGACGCGTGGCGCACCGCTGTGTACGTTCCGCGAGACGGCGCGCACGCTGGCGGGCCTGCCCGATCCGCGAACCGGCGGCGACCGGATTGGCGACGCCACGCTCGCAGGACTGCGGGTGGCGCGCGAACGGGGCATGACTGCTCCGGGCCCGGACGCCGGAGCGATATCCGGCGACGCGCCGGACGACCAGAAGGCGGCCGCGGAAGCGACGCAGGATGCGCCCGCGCCAGGACCGTCGGCGACCGTTCCGCCGAAGCCGAACACCACTGAAACAAACCCAGACGCAACGGATTCGCCGACATGACCGCACTGACACCCGTTTTCAGCAAATTCTGGGACGAGCCGGAGCCGTGGTCGCTGGAGACTTATCGACGGCACGGCGGTTACCGCGCCCTCGAGAAGGCCTTGGCCATGCATCCTGACGAGGTCATCGAACTCATGAAGGATTCCGGCCTACGGGGCCGCGGCGGTGCAGGCTTCCCGACCGGCACGAAGTGGTCGTTCATACCGCAGGAGCGAGGCTTGCCGAGCGACCAGACAGGCGCCGACGAGACCGGTGCGGGCGCAAAGCCGCACTACCTCGTCGTCAATGCGGACGAGTCAGAACCCGGTACCTGCAAAGACATTCCGTTGATGCTGACGACGCCGCACTTCCTGATAGAAGGCGCGATCATCGCTTCGTACGCCATTCGGGCACACCACGCGTTCATCTATCTGCGCGGTGAAGTGGCTCCGGTACTGCGGAGGCTCAATGCCGCGGTGGCCGAGGCGCATGAGGCCGGCTTCCTCGGCGACGACGTTGCCGGCTCGGGATTCAATTTGGAGCTGATCGTGCATGCCGGCGCCGGAGCATATATCTGCGGTGAGGAAACCGCGTTGCTCGACTCGTTGGAGGGCCGACGCGGCCAGCCTCGCCTACGTCCGCCGTTTCCCGCCGTCGCCGGACTCTATGCCTGTCCGACAGTGGTCAACAACGTGGAATCCATCGCCAGCGTGCCACCCATCGTGCTCAACGGCGTGGACTGGTTCCGGTCGATGGGCACCGAGAAATCGCCTGGCTTCACGCTGTATTCGCTGTCCGGGCACGTCACCAACCCCGGGCAGTACGAAGCGCCGCTCGGCATCACGCTGCGAGAACTCCTCGACTACGCCGGCGGCGTCCGCGCCGGCCACAAGTTGAAGTTCTGGACCCCGGGCGGTTCGTCGACGCCGCTGTTGACCGACGAACACCTCGACGTGCCACTGGATTACGAAGGCATGGCCGGTGTCGGGACCATGCTCGGCACCAAGGCGCTGCAAATCTTCGACGAAACCACGTGCGTGGTGCGGGCGGTGCGTCGTTGGAGCGAGTTCTACGCGCACGAGTCGTGCGGCAAGTGCACACCGTGCCGCGAGGGAACGTATTGGCTCATCCAGATCTACGAGCGCCTCGAGACAGGCGCCGGCACGGCGGCTGACATCCAGAAGCTTCTCGATATTTCCGACAACATCCTCGGAAGAGCGTTCTGCGCATTGGGCGACGGCGCGACAGCCCCGGTCATGTCCTCGATCCAGTATTTCCGCGACGAGTACCTTGCCCATCTCGACGGCGGTTGCCCGTTCGACCCGCACGCCTCGACGTTGATGGCCACCGAAAGCGTGGGAATGTGATGTCAGACCAAAGGGGGTCTCAATGACGGTGACCGAACCGGCCAACGACGCCCCGCCCGTCGAGATGGTGACTCTCACCATCGACGGTGTGGAGGTCAGTGTTCCGAAGGGCACATTGGTGATTCGGGCCGCGGAGCTCATCGGCGTGGAGATTCCGCGGTTCTGCGACCACCCGCTACTGGACCCCGTGGGTGCGTGCAGACAATGCCTGGTCGACGTCGAGGGACAGCGCAAACCGATGGCGTCGTGCACCATCACATGCACGCCCGACATGGTGGTACGCACCCAGTTCACGTCCGAGGTCGCCGACAAGGCCCAGCAGGGAATCATGGAGTTTCTGCTGATCAACCATCCGCTGGACTGCCCGGTGTGCGACAAGGGCGGTGAATGTCCGCTGCAGAACCAGGCCATGTCCGCCGGCCGCCCGGAAACCCGTTTCGAAGACGTCAAGCGCACCTTCCCCAAGCCGATCAACGTCTCCTCGCAGGTGCTGTTGGACCGCGAGCGCTGTGTGATGTGCGCGCGCTGCACCCGCTTCTCCGAGCAGATCGCCGGCGACCCGTTCATCGATCTGCTGGAACGCGGTGCCATGCAACAGGTCGGCATCGCACAAGGCGAGCCGTTCCAGTCGTACTTCTCCGGCAACACCGTGCAGATCTGCCCGGTGGGTGCGCTCACCAGCGCGGCCTACCGGTTCCGGGCGCGCCCGTTCGACCTGGTGTCCAGCCCCAGCGTCTGTGAGCACTGCGCGTCCGGATGCGCCCAGCGCGCCGACCATCGCCGTGGAAAAGTCATGCGCCGTCTGGCCGGTGACGAACCGCAGGTCAACGAGGAATGGAACTGCGACAAGGGCCGGTTTGCCTTCACCTACACCACACAGGGCGATCGCATCACCACGCCGCTCATCCGCGACGAGGATGGCAAGCTGCGGCCCGCGTCGTGGTCCGAGGCGCTCGCGGTGGCCGGCAACGGGCTGGCGGCTGCCAGCGGCAGCGCCGGCGTGCTGGTCGGCGGGCGGATGACGATCGAAGACGCGTACGCCTACTCTAAGTTCGCACGAATTGTCCTCAACACCAACGACATCGATCTCAGGGCCCGCGCGCACAGCTCCGAGGAGGCGGACTTCCTAGCCGCTCAGGTAGCCGGTCAGCCGATGACGGTCACCTACACCGACCTGGAGAACGCTCCCGCGGTGCTGTTGGTGGGGTTCGAACCCGAAGAGGAATCGCCGATCGTGTTCTTGCGGCTGCGTAAGGCGGTGCGCAAGAAGGTGCTGCAGGTGATCTCCGTTGCACCGTTCGCGACGCGCAGCTTGACCAAGCTGCGGGGCCGGCTCGTCGGAGCCGCTCCCGGCGGCGAGGCCGCTGCGCTCGACGGACTTGCCGACGACCCGCAGTTGCGGCTGCCCGGCGCGATCATCCTGGTCGGCGAGCGACTGGCCACCGCACCCGGTGCACTTTCTGCGGCAAGCAGATTGGCGGCGAGGACCGGTGCCCGGCTGGCGTGGGTACCGCGGCGCGCGGGCGAACGGGGCGCAGTGGAGGCCGGTGCCCTACCGAACCTGCTACCGGGCGGCCGACCGATCGAAGACAGCGTGGCCCGTGAGCAGATCGCGGCGGCTTGGCATGTCGGTGAACTACCCACCGCACCCGGTCGCGACACCACCGCGATCCTGGAAGCGGCGCGCAGCGGCGAACTGAGCGCCCTGCTCATCGGCGGCGTCGAGGTCGCCGACCTACCCGACCCCGAGGCGGCGCTGGCCGCGATCGAGTCCGCGCCGTTCGTGGTCAGTCTGGAACTCCGGGAGAGCGCTGTCACCGCGGTCGCCGACGTGGTCTTCCCCATCGCACCGGTGGTGGAGAAGGCCGGTTCATTCCTGAACTGGGAAGGGCGACTTCGCCCGTTCCAGCCGTCGCTGAAGACGAACGCCATCCCGGATCTGCGGGTACTGAACTTCCTGGCCGACGAGATCGGTGTCGCGCTGAACCTGCCGAACGCATCGGCGGCGGGCGACGAATTGGCGCGCTTGGGTTGGTGGGGCGGTCCGCGACCCGAGGCGCCCGACATCCCGGCATCGAACCCGGCCGAGCCCGCCGAGGGACAGGCCGTACTCGCCGGTTGGCGGATGCTGCTCGACGAGGGCCGGCTGCAGGACGGTGAGCCGCACCTGGCGGGCACCGCCCGCGCACCGGTCGCACGGCTCTCGGCCACGACGGCGGCCGAGATCGGCGCCGAGGAAGGCGATCTCGTCACCGTGCGGACTCCGCGCGGGACGGTCACGTTGCCGTTGGCCATCACCGACATGGCCGACCGCGTGGTCTGGCTGCCGCTGAACTCCCCCGGTTCGGCGGTGCACCGCAGCCTGGGCGTATCGACCGGGCATGTCGTGTCGATCGGGCGGACCGAGCCGTGATCCACCCCGATCCGACACTGTTCGGGCACGATCCGTGGTGGCTGGTCCTCGGCAAGGCCGTCGCGATCTTCGCGTTCCTGATGCTCTCGGTGCTCGCGGCCATCCTGATCGAACGCAAACTACTGGGACGCATGCAGATGCGGTTCGGCCCCAACCGCGTCGGGCCCAAGGGACTTCTGCAGTCACTGGTGGACGGCGTGAAGCTCGCGCTGAAAGAGGGCCTGGTCCCCGCCGGGGTCGACAAGTTCCTCTACCTGGCGGCGCCCGTGATCGCCGCAGTGCCAGCCTTCATCGCGTTCGCGGTCATCCCGATGGGCGGCGAGGTCTCGATCTTCGGGCACCGCACGGCGCTGCAGCTCACCGACATGCCCGTCGCCGTGCTCTACATCCTCGCGGCGACCTCGATCGGCGTGTACGGGATCGTGTTGGCCGGCTGGGCATCCGGATCGACGTACCCACTTCTCGGCGGGATTCGCTCCAGTGCGCAGGTCATCTCGTATGAGATCGCAATGGCACTGTCGTTCGTGGCGGTATTCATCTACGCCGGATCGATGTCGACGTCCGGCATCGTCGCCGCCCAGGACGGCACCTGGTTCATCTTCCTGCTGCTGCCCTCGTTCCTCGTCTACGTCACTTCGATGGTCGGCGAAACCAACCGCGCGCCTTTCGATCTGCCCGAAGCCGAGGGTGAGCTCGTCGGCGGCTTCCATACCGAGTACTCGTCGATCAAGTTCGCGATGTTCATGCTCGCCGAGTACGTCAACATGACCACGGTGTCCGCTCTGGCGACCACGATGTTCCTCGGCGGCTGGCATGCTCCGTGGCCGATCAACATGTGGGACGGCGCCAACACCGGTTGGTGGCCGCTGCTGTGGTTCGTCGCCAAGGTGTGGGCCTTCATGTTCCTGTTCTTCTGGCTGCGCGCCACCCTGCCGCGCATGCGCTACGACCAGTTCATGGCGCTGGGCTGGAAGGTGCTCATCCCGTTCTCGTTGGGGTGGATCATGATCGTCGCCACGGCGCGGGCGCTGCGTAACGAGGGCTTCAGCCAGGTGACGACGACGTTGGCCGCACTCGGCACCATCACGGCGCTGCTGATCGTCGTCGGTCTTTGGCGCACGGCACGCCGGCGCAAGGTTCGCACGATTCCGCAGCAGAAGCTGGACCCGGACATCTTCCCCACCCCGCCGCTGCCGACCATCACAGACCCGACCGCAACAAAGGAGCGAGCCGATGCCTAAGTTCCTCGAGGCGATAAAGGGTTTCGGGGTCACCTTCGGAACCATGTTCAAAAAGCCCATCACCGAGGAGTATCCGGAGAAGCCGGGGCCGGTCGCGAAGCGCTATCACGGTCGTCACCAACTGAACCGGTATCCCGACGGGCTGGAGAAGTGCATCGGTTGTGAGCTCTGCGCGTGGGCGTGTCCGGCCGATGCCATCTACGTCGAGGGCGCCGACAACACCGAAGAGGAACGGTACTCGCCCGGCGAGCGCTATGGCCGCGTCTACCAGATCAACTACCTGCGATGTATCGGCTGCGGCTACTGCGTCGAGGCCTGCCCCACCCGCGCGCTGACGATGACCAACAACTACGAGATGGCCGATGACAACCGCGCCGACCTGATTCTGGGCAAGGACAAGCTGCTGGCCCCGCTCGAGCCTGGGATGCTGCCGGCGCCGCACCCCATGGCCGAGGGCAGCACCGACGAAGACTATTACCGCGGGAACATCAAGCCCGTGACCGAGGACATCCGATGACGGTGGAGTGGGTTGCCGCGATGGCCGTCGACGCCGCAGGCCGCACGACAACCACCGAAGCGGTGCTGTTCTGGGTGCTCGGCGCTGTCGCGTTGATCGGCGCCCTGGGTGTGGTGACTGCGCCCAAGGCGGTGTATTCCGCGATGTTTCTGGCCACGACCATGATCGTGCTGGCGGTGTTCTACATCACCCAGGGCGCCCTGTTTCTCGGCGTCGTGCAAGTGGTGGTCTACACCGGCGCGGTGATGATGCTGTTCCTGTTCGTGATGATGCTCATCGGTGTCGACTCGCCGGAGTCCCTGGTGGAAACCATTCGCGGACAACGTCTTGCGACGACCGTGTTCGCGTTGGGGTTCGGCGTCCTGATGATCGCCGGAATCGGAAACGTTTCGGCGGGCGGGTTCGCCGGGCTGGGGCAGGCCAATGCCGGCGGCAACGTCGAGGGCTTGGCGGCGCTGATCTTCATCCGCTACCTGTGGGCGTTCGAGCTGACGAGCGCACTGCTGATCACTGCTGCGCTCGGCGCCATGGTGCTGGCGCACCGGGAACGCTTCGCGCCTCGTAAGGGTCAGCGCGAACTTGCCGAAGAGCGGTTCAAACCGGGCGGCTATCCGACGACGTTGCCCAATCCCGGTGTCTATGCCCGCTATAACGCCGTCGATGCCGCGGCGCGCCTGCCCGACGGTTCCGATTCCGAGCTGTCCGTGAGCCCCATTCTGGAGAAGCGCTCCGTCACCTCGGTCAACGGCGGGACCGGAAGCGCATGAACCCAGACAACTACCTGTACCTGTCGGCGCTGCTGTTCACCATCGGCGCCAGCGGAGTACTGTTGCGCCGCAACGCGATCGTCATGTTCATGTCCGTCGAGTTGATGCTCAACGCCGCCAACCTGGCTCTGGTCGCGTTCTCGCGTATGCACGGCGAACTGGACGGCCAGGTGGTGGCGTTTTTCACGATGGTCGTTGCCGCATGCGAGGTCGTGGTGGGCCTGGCGATCATCATGGCCATCTTCCGCACGCGCCGCTCGATTTCTGTCGACGACGCCAATCTGCTGAAACACTGATGAGCGCTCGCGCGGAGAAGAGACAACTCAGGTGGGCACGATGACAACTCCGGTGTGGCTTACCATCGCCCTTCCGTTGGCGGGTGCCGCGATACTCCTTATCGGTGGCCGACGCACCAACAGTTGGGGTCATCTGTTGGGTTGTGCGGCGTCGATAGCGTCGTTCGTGGTGGGCGCGGTGCTGTTCGTCGACATGCTCGGCCGCGACGCCGAACACCGCACGATCCACGAGAACCTGTTCTCCTGGGTTCCGGTGGCGGGGCTGCAGGTCGACTTCGGTATGCAACTCGACCAGCTGTCGATGTGCTTCGTATTGCTGATCACCGGTGTCGGTTCGCTGATTCACATCTACTCCATCGGCTACATGGCCGAAGATCCTGGGCGCAGACGGTTTTTCGCATACCTGAACCTGTTTTTGGCCGCCATGCTGCTGCTGGTGCTCGCCGACAACTACCTCGGCCTCTATGTGGGCTGGGAGGGCGTCGGTTTGGCGTCCTATCTGCTGATCGGCTTCTGGACGCACAAACCGACCGCGGCGACCGCGGCCAAGAAGGCGTTCGTCGTCAACCGCGTCGGTGACATGGGCCTGGCGATCGCCATGATGGTGATGTTCGCCTACATCGGGTCGATCTCCTTCGAGGGTGTGTTCGCGGCCGCGCCCGGGGCCGGAGAAGGCCCACTCACCGCGATCGGCCTTCTGCTCTTGCTCGCGGCGTGCGGCAAGTCGGCTCAGGTGCCGCTGCAGTCCTGGCTCGGCGACGCGATGGAGGGCCCGACGCCGGTTTCGGCCCTGATCCACGCCGCCACCATGGTCACCGCCGGCGTGTATCTGATCGTGCGCTCCGGGCCGGTGTTCGACCTCGCGCCCAACGCGCAGCTGGGCGTCGTCATCGTCGGCGCGGTCACCCTGCTGTTCGGCGCGATAATCGGGTGCGCGAAAGACGACATCAAGAAAGCGCTTGCGGCGTCGACGATGTCGCAGATCGGCTACATGGTGCTCGCTGCGGGTCTCGGCCCGGTCGGCTATGCGTTCGCAATCATGCACCTGCTCACCCACGGCTTCTTCAAAGCCGGCCTGTTCCTGGGCGCGGGCTCGGTGATGCACGCGATGGACGACGAGGTCAACATGCGCCGCTACGGCGGCCTGCGCAAAGCACTGCCGATCACGTTCGTCACGTTCGGACTCGGCTACCTGGCGATCATCGGTGTGCCGCCGCTCGCGGGATTCTTCTCCAAGGACGGGATCATCGAAGCCGCACTCGGCGCCGGCGGGGTCAAGGGTTTCATCCTGGGCGGCGTGACGATCCTGGGCGCCGGTATCACCGCGTTCTACATGACCAGGGTGATGCTGATGACGTTCTTCGGTGAAAAGCGTTGGGCCGACAACTCGCATCCGCATGAGGCGCCTGCGGTGATGACCTGGCCGATGATCCTGCTGGCCATCGGATCCGTCGGATCCGGTGCGGCGTTCGCGATCGGCGGCACGCTCGAGCATTGGCTCGAACCGGTCGTCGGCGCGCACGAGGTGCACCACGTCGCACCGGTGTGGGTGGTGACGACGGTGATCCTCGCGGTGGTCGCGGTGGGCATCGCGATCGCCTACCGGATGTACGGCACCAAGCCCGTGCCCGAGCGGGTTCCGGCGGGCTCGGCGCTCGCCGTCGCGGCACGCAGGGATCTGTACGGCGACGCCTTCAACGAAGCGGCGCTGATGCGGCCCGGCCAGGTGCTGACCCGCGGGCTCGTCGAGATCGACGACGAAGCGGTCGAGGGCGCGGCCGGCGGCTTGGCCGCGTTGGTCAGCCGCCTGTCCACGGGCCTGAGACGGTTGCAGACCGGTTATGCCCGCTCGTATGCGCTCTCGATGCTTTCGGGTGCGGTTCTGTTGGTCGCGGCGATCCTGGCGGTGCAACTGTGGTCATGAACAACATTCCTTGGCTCACGGTGCTGTGGGCGACGCCGACCGTCGGCGCCGCACTGGTGCTCCTGCTGCCCGGCGCCCAGCGAGTGCTGGCCAAGTGGTTCGCGCTGGTCATCTCGATCGCGGTGCTGGCGATCACCGCGGTGGTCACGGTCGGGTTCGAACCAGGTGGTGAGCAGTACCAGTTCGTCGAATCCCACCGGTGGATACCGTCATTCGGCACCGGCTACATACTCGGGGTCGACGGTATCGCGCTCGCGCTCGTCGTCCTGACCGCCGTGTTGGTCCCGTTGCTGATCATCGCGGGCTGGAACGACGCCGACGCCCAGATCGGGCTGCGCGGCCGCTCGGTGCAGACCTACCTCGCGTTGACGCTGGCTGTCGAGGGCATGGTCCTGATGTCGCTGGTGTCGCTGGACATCCTGCTGTTCTACGTGTTCTTCGAGGCGATGCTCATCCCGATGTACTTCCTCATCGGCGGCTTCGGCGGCGAGAACCGCAGCAAGGCGGCCGTTAAGTTCCTGCTGTACAACCTGTTCGGCGGTCTGATCATGCTGGCTGCGGTGATCGGGCTGTACGTGGTGACTGCCTCGAGCGACGCGTTCGCATCAGGCACGTTCGATTTCCGCGCGATCGTGGCCGCGGTGTCCAGCGGCGAGTTCGCCGTCAACCCCGCCGTGATGAACCTGCTGTTCCTCGGGTTCATGTTCGCCTTCGCCGTCAAGGCCCCGCTGTGGCCGTTCCACCGGTGGCTGCCCGATGCGGCCGTCGAGGCGACTCCGGCGAGTGCGGTGCTGATGATGGCGGTCATGGACAAGGTCGGCACGTTCGGGATGCTGCGGTACTGCCTGCAGTTGTTCCCCGACGCATCAGCGTATTTCCAGCCGCTGGTGGTCACGCTGGCCGTGATCGGCATCGTGTACGGGGCGATCCTGGCGATCGGCCAGACCGACGTGATGCGGTTGATCGCCTACACGTCGATCTCCCACTTCGGGTTCATCATCCTGGGCATCTTCGTGATGACCAGCCAGGGACAGTCCGGTTCGACGCTGTACATGATCAACCACGGCCTGTCGACGGCGGCGCTGTTCCTGATCGCGGGCTTCCTGGTGTCGCGCAGGGGAACTCGCCTGATCAACGCCTACGGTGGTGTGCAGAAGGTGGCGCCCGTGCTGGCGGGCACCTTCCTGGTCGCCGGCATGGCGACGCTGTCGCTGCCGGGCCTGGCGCCCTTCATCAGCGAATTCCTGGTTCTCATCGGTACCTTCACGCGCTACCCCGTACTGGCGGTGTTCGCGTCCACCGCGCTGGTGCTGTCCGCGATCTACATCCTGTGGATGTACCAGCGGATGATGGGCGGCCCCGTCAAGGACGGCAACGACCGGGTGCGCGACCTCGTGCCGCGCGAAATCGTCGTCGTCGCACCGTTGATCGCGTTGCTGATCGTGCTCGGGGTGTATCCGAAACCCGCGCTGGACGTCATCAATCCCGCGGTCGACCACACCCTGACGACCATCGACCAGCCTGACCCTGCCCCCAGACTCGCGGAAGGGCCGACCCCATGACCCTCACCCCGCCGACCGTCGAATACGGTCTGGTCTCCCCGATGCTGATCGTCTTCGGGGCCGCCATCGCCGGGGTCCTCGTCGAGGCATTCCTGCCCCGTCAGCGCCGGTACGCCAGCCAACTGCTGCTCTGCTTCGGTGCGCTGGCCGCCGCCCTGGTGGCGGTCGTGATGCTCGCACGCGACCTGCACGGCACCGTCGGGCGCTCGGCCGTGATGGGGGCCGTCGTCGTCGACATCCCGGCACTGTTCCTGCAGGGCACCATCCTTCTGGTCGGCGTTCTGGGCATCCTACTCATCGCCGAACGGCAGGTCGGCGCGGACGCGGATGCTGCGGTTCGCCGGGGCCTGGACGGGTTCACTTCCCAGGCCTCCGCGGTTCCCGGCAGCGTGGCCGAGCAGGTGGCCACCAAGGCCGGCGTCATCCAGACCGAGGTCTTCCCGCTGACGATGTTCGCGATCGGCGGCATGCTCTTGTTCCCCGCCTCCGACGATCTGCTCACGATGTTCATCGCGCTCGAGGTGCTGTCTCTGCCGCTGTATCTGCTGTGCGGCCTGGCGCGTAAGCGTCGACTGCTGTCACAAGAAGCATCGTTGAAATACTTTCTGCTGGGCGCCTTCTCGTCGGCGTTCTTCCTCTACGGCGTGGCCATGCTGTACGGGTACGCGGGTACGCTCGAGCTGGACGGTATCGCCGAGGCGATCGCAGCGGGGTCGGGTAAGACCTCACTGGTGCTGATCGGCACCGGCCTGCTGTTGGTCGGCCTGCTGTTCAAGATCGGGGCGGTGCCGTTCCACTCCTGGGTCCCCGACGTCTATCAGGGCGCGCCGACCGCGATCACCTCGTTCATGGCTGCGGCGACCAAGATCGCGGCGTTCGGCGCCATGCTGCGCGTGTTCTACGTCATGTTGCCCGAACTGCGCGACGACTGGCGTGCCGTGCTGTGGGCCGTCGCGATCCTGACGATGGTGGTAGCGACCGTGGCCGCGGTCACCCAGGCCGATGTCAAGCGGATGCTGGCGTATTCCGCGGTGTCGCACACCGGTTTCATGCTCACCGGGTTGATCGCCGCGAACGACGCCGGGCTCTCGTCGACGCTGTTCTATTTGTTCGCTTACGGTTTCAGCACCGTGGGGGCGTTCGCGGTGGTGGGCCTGGTGCGCGACGCGAATGGCGAGGAGGCCACCGCGATGGCCCGGTGGGCGGGCCTCGGACGGCGCTATCCGATTGTCGGCATTGTCTTTTCGCTGTTCCTGCTGGCATTCGCCGGTATCCCGCTCACCAGCGGGTTCGTCGCCAAGTTCGCGGTCTTCAAGGCCGCGGGCGAGGGTGGTGCGATGCCGCTGGTGATCGTCGGTGTGATCGCGAGCGCGATCGCCGCGTACTTCTATGTGCGGGTGATCGTGCTGATGTTCTTCACCGATCCGCCCGAGGACGCGCCGACGGTCGTGATACCGAGCCTGCTGAGCACCACGGTTGTGACGGTCACCGCGGCCGTGACGTTCGCGCTCGGCGCGCTGCCGCAGCCGCTGCTGGATCTGGCGAACCACGCCGACCAGTTCCTGCCCTAGTCACCGGACAGCAGACCCGCCTGTCGGTAGGCGGCTTCGAGGTAGCGCCGCATCTGGCGTTCGGTCGGCGGATTGGGCTGCAGCACCCGGTATGTCACGGCGCCGGCCAGCATGTCGACGAGAACCTCCAGGTCGGCGTCCTCGGCGACCGCACCGTTGCGTTGCGCCTGCTCGAGCATGGCGATCGCGAGGGTGCGGCGAGGCTGGATGTAGCGATCCCAATACGTCTGCATCAGTGTGGGATGGGTGACGGCCGACCCGTAGATCTGCGCGACGAGAGCACGGAACCGGGGATCGGTCGCAGTGCGTGCGGCTCCGGCGATGTTGCGGCGCATCAACGCTCGAGGAGCGCTGGTCGCGATCTCGTCATGGGACGGCCGCCGGATGTCGGCGCTCACGTACCCCTCGATCGCGTCGGCGACCAGTTGCTCCTTGCCCGGCCACCGACGATAGATGGTGGGCTTGCCGACGCCGGCACGTTTGGCGACCTGCTCGATGCTCATACCGGCGATCCCGCGTTCGATGAACAAGTCCAGTGCCGCCCGCAGAATGGCGGCGTCCAGCTCCTTGCTGCGCGGCCGCCCGCGACTGCCCGGTATCACCGCACGTTCCCCCTCGTCAGTGCACGACTCAGCCACCGGCTCAACGACTCAGGACGGCGGCCGCGCCAAGCAAGATGACCGTCGGGGCGGACGAGGTATGCATCGACGTTCTCGGTTCGGTCGATCACCGCGATCCGCTCACCACCGAGGTGTTCGACCGCAACACCTCTCATTTCGTCGTCGAAGCCCAACAGTCCCCACCGCCCGTCCAGCTCGGCCCCGGACAGTCCTGGTACCCGGTCGCCCGGGCGCACTCCCGGCAGGGGCAGCGACCGCTGCGCCAGCGGGCCGCGTCGGTATGCCACCCACAACTGCGACGTCCGGTACGTCACCCACCGTTGCACTGCCGGGAGGTTCATCACCGGTACCACGACGCGGTCGCGGATGAAGCGACCGATTCCGCTCTGCGCCACATTGACTTTGGTGACCGCACTGGTACTCCGCAACACCTCGGTGGCCAGCGGCCGTCGTTCTGCCTCATAGGTATCCAGCAGCCTCTGGTCGGCGCGTCCCGCCGCGACGAGTGCGAGTTTCCACGCCAGGTTCTCGGCATCGCCCAGGCCGGTCAACATCCCCTGACCACCGAACGGGGCGTGGGTGTGGGCAGCGTCGCCTGCGATCAGCACGCGGCCGCGCCGGTACGTCGATGCCAGCCGACGGTGCACGCTGAACATCGACAGCCACTCGACGTGCTCCACTTTCGCGGCACGGCCTGTGCGTTCGGGGATGATGCGCTCCAACCGCGCGAGAATCTCTTCCTGCGTGGGCTTTTCGGATCCCATAGCGGGGTCGTAGGCGATGATCCGCCACAACCCGTCGGGCATCGGCATCGCCCCGAGCATGCCGTCGGCGTGTATCCAACCGGTCGTACCCGAGCGATCGAGATCCCATCCGAGGCGAAGGTCGGCGAGCAGGAAACGTTCGGTGAGCCGAACCCCGGGAAAGTCGATACCGGCGGCGCGCCGCGTCGTGCTGCCGGCGCCGTCGCAACCGATCAGCCAATTGGCCGTGATGTCGTCGCCGTCGGCAACGGCGGCAGTGACGGCATGCTCATCCTGGTGAAGGTCGACGAGCGATGTGCCCCAGGAGATCTCACCTCCGAGGTCGCTGAGCCGGTCGCGGAGCGCGGCTTCGACCGACGCCTGCGAGATGACCATCGGCGGGGCCGCGGTGTGCATATCGGGGTCGCCGAACCGGATTCGCATGATCGGTTTGTCGCCCAGATACGTGAGGATGCTCATCGCCCGCACCGAGCGTTCGGGGAGATCGCCGATCGCACCGAGGCGATCGAGCACCTCGGAACCGCGGGCATGCAGGAAGTTCGCCCGGGACGTGGTGGCGGGGCCGGCGGCTTCGTCGATCACCCGTACACGTACACCGTGCATCAGCAGCCCACAGGCGGCGGCGAGGCCCGCGGGACCGGCCCCCACCACGAGGACGTCGTCAACCATCGGCCGCTCCTTTCATTACGCATCCGTTTCGTAACTAATATAGGCGATCGGCGGCCCGCAGGTTACCGTCGGACCATGACCGAACTCGTCCTCGTCGCCGACCACGGCCCCGTGCGGGTGCTGACGCTGAACCGTCCCGAGTCGCGAAACGCGTTGAGTCGCGCACTGATCAAGGCCACCTACGGGGCGCTCACCGAAGCCGACGCAGACGAGACCGTCGGCGCCGTGGTACTCACGGGGACCGACCCCGCATTCTGCGCCGGTGTCGACCTCAAGGAGGCGCAGCGCGACGGCCTGGCCTATTTCGAGGAGTTCCGGTCGCAGAGTTGCATCGCCGCCACCGGCAACATGCGCACACCGATCATCGGGGCGATCAACGGCGCAACGTTCACCGGCGGTTTGGAAATGGCGCTCGGCTGCGACTTTCTCATCGCGTCCGAACGAGCGGTGTTCGCCGACACCCACGCTCGGGTCGGCATCCTGCCGGGTGGCGGCATGACCGCCCGGCTCCCCCCGGTCGTGGGCCTGGCGATGGCGCGTCGGCTGTCGATGACCGGGGAGGTTGTCGACGCGGCGCGCGCCGAGCGCATCGGACTGGTCACCGAGGTGGTGGACCACGACCGGTTGGTCGAGCGCGCGGTCGAACTGGCCACACAGATCGCCGAGGTGCCGGCGCCGGTCATGCTCGGGCTGAAGGAGATCTATACGACCGGTGCGGCGGCGGTGATCGATCCCGCTCTTGCCGCGGAGGAGAAGATCGCATTCGCGCAGCATCGCGACTTCGACGGGCTCGGCGACCAGTTCCGCGCGGTGTCGGAGCGCAACAAAAGCCAGCTCGACCGCTGACTCCCCTTTTTCGCGAACGTGCGGGTCTGCACACGACACGCCGCCGTGCTGCCGCGGTTTGCGCACGCTCGCGGGCGCTCGAGCGTGCGGAAAGTGTTGCTATCAGACGGCGTGTCGTGTGCAGACCCGCACGCTCGCGCAGGATCAGGGGCGCGCGATCAGGGGCGCAGCAATATGAAGCCGACAGTTCGGTGTCCGGCGAACTCCGGCCGGTGCGGTGTCGCCATCTCCACCTGCCTGCGGGCCTGCACCGCGACAGGTGTGTCCGGATCGAGCACCGAGAGGTAGACCTTGTGCTCGCACAGCGAGGCCACGGCGCGCTCGAAGCAGCCGTCGTCGATCACCTCGACGTGCGTAACGTCGGGTCCGTTCTGAAACAACCACTGCGGCGGGTCGGGCAGGCTGTCGTAGGCGTCGACGACGGCCGCCGCGAACTCCATGTGATCGGGCTGGTTGGGCGCTCCGGGCGCCCACTCGGGACCGCCGTAGATGCTGACCACCACCTCGGGTTCGTACTCGGTGATCGCCTCGACGATTTTCGCGCGCAGTTCAGCGGTGTTGCGGATCGCGCCGTCCGGGAAATCCCAGAACTCGACGTCGGTGACGCCGACGACGGCGGCCGACCGTAACTGCTCCTGCTCCCGCAGCGGCCCAGCGTGTTCGGGCGCCATGCCCGCGATGCCGGCTTCCCCGCGGCTGGCGAACGCGTAATGCACGGTCTTGCCTTCGGTGGTCCATTTCGCGACCGCCGCAGCACAGCCGTACTCGGGATCGTCGGGATGCGGCACCAACACCAACGCGGTGCGCCAGTCGGATGGAAATCGTCCCGTCACGCCTGCTATGCCACCACACCGTGGACCACGATCGCGGTGGTCTGCTCAACCCAGTCGTCGCCGAGCGGCTCACCGGGCTGCAGCAGCATCCGCAGCAGGGTGGCCCCGCCGATCACCTCGACCAACCGGTCCGGGTCGACGTCGGGATGAACCTCACCGCGCCCAACCGCGTCGGCCACCCGGTCGCGCACCGCGGCGAACACCCCGGTGAAGCGTCCCATCACCCGGTCGTTGAGGTCGGCGTCGGCGACCATGTCGGCGATCAGGCCGGGCAACGCAGCGCGCACCACCGGCGTCGCGAACACGTCGCGCGTAGCGGCAAGCATGGCGCGGATGTCGGCGCCGATATCCCCCGGCGGTGTCGCGATCGCGGTCGGCGCTGCGGGAAACGCCGCCTCGTGGACGAGTTCGGCCTTGCTCGACCACCGCCGGTACAACGCGGTCTTGGTGGTACCCGCGCGCTCGGCGACCGCGGCCATCGTGACGTTCGAATAACCGATTTCGGCCAACAGATCGGCGGTGGCGCGCAGAATGGCAGCGTCGATACGCGGATCGCGGGGCCGTCCGGCACTCGCGGGCTTGTCAACCGGTGACGCGTCTGGTTTCATAACGCTACCCACCGTATCGTAATTATCGGTAGAAGGAAGAATCTGTGGCTAGTGAACCGGCTGTCGAGGACGTCGACCGCCTCGAGCATTCGAGTCGCGACCTGTCCACCCTCCCCGGCGTGATGTCGCAGTGGCTCTCGACAGTGCTGCCCGGCGGGGCGGCACCGGAGATCACCGTGGAAAGCGGCGTCGACGCCAACGGCATGTCTTCGGAAACGATCATCCTGACCGGTCGGTGGACCGAGGACGAGCAGGCGCGAGAACAGAAGTGGGTCGCGCGCGTGGCCCCCGCCGACCAGGACGTCCCCGTGTTCTCGTCGTATCGGATGGATCACCAGTTCGACGTGATCCGGCTGGTGCAGGAGAAGACCGACGTCCCGGTGCCGCAGGTGCGGTGGCTGGAGAACAGCGGCGAGGTGCTCGGGACGTCGTTCTTCCTGATGGATTATGTCGACGGCCGGGTGCCGCCCGATGTCATGCCGTACACCTTCGGCGGGAACTGGTTCGCCGACTCCCCCGCCGAACAACGACGCGAACTGCAAGACAACACCGTCGGCGTGATCGCCAAGCTGCATTCGATTCCGCAGCCGGAGACGACGTTCGGTTTCCTCGACGACGGTTCCGATGCAAACGCCTTGCGGCGCAACCTGAACTGGCTCAAGGACTGGTATCAGTTCGCCGTTCCGGACATCGGCCGCTCGCCGCTGATCGAGCGCGCCCTCGACTGGCTCGAGGCCAACTGGCCCGCCGATGTCGCGGCCAACGATCCGGTCCTCGTGTGGGGCGACTCTCGGGTGGGCAACGTGCTGTACTCCGGTTATGAGCCGGTGGCGGTGCTCGACTGGGAGATGGCCACGCTCGGACCGCGCGAGATGGATGCGGCGTGGATGATTTTCGCGCACAACGTGTTCCAGGAACTGGCCGGTCTCGCGGGACTGCCCGGTCTGCCCGACTTCATGCGTGAGAACGACGTGAAGTCGACCTACGCCGCGTTGACCGGCGTCGAACTCGGCGACCTGCACTGGTTCTACGTGTACTCCGGAGTGATCTGGGCGTGCGTGTTCATGCGCACCAGCGCGCGGCGGGTGCGCTTCGGCGAGATCGAGCAGCCCGACGACGTCGAATCGCTGTTCTACCACGGAGCCTTGTTGAAGAGGCTCATCGACCAGGAGGCGTAATGCTCGGTCCTACCGACGAATTCCCCATCCACCAGATCCCGCAGCCGATCGCGTGGCCGGGATCGTCCGACCGCAATTTCTACGACCGGTCCTACTTCAATGCCCACGACCGCACCGGCGACATCTTCTTGATCACCGGTATCGGGTACTACCCGAACCTGGGTGTCAAAGACGCCTTCGTCCTCGTCCGGCGCGGCGACGAGCAGACCGCGGTGCACCTGTCCGACGGCATCGACGCCGACCGGCTCAACCAGCACGTGCTGGGCTATCGCGTCGAGGTCAGCGAACCGCTGCGCAAGCTGCGGATCGTCCTCGAGGAGACCGAGGGCATCGCCGTCGACCTCACCTGGGACGGCCTGTTCGACGCCGTTCAGGAACAACGCCATGTGCTGCGCACCGGCACGCGAATCACGTTGGACGCCCAGCGGTTCGCCCAAGTCGGGTCATGGAGCGGCGTCATCTCCGTCGACGGCGAGGAGGTCACCGTCGACCCGTCGGTCTGGATCGGGAGTCGCGACCGGTCGTGGGGCATTCGGCCGATCGGCGAACCCGAACCCGCCGGCCGCCCTGCGCATCCGCCGTTCGAAGGGATGTGGTGGCTCTACGTTCCGATGGCGTTCGACGACTTCGGGATTGTGCTGATCATCCAGGAGGAGCCGACGGGGTTCCGTAGCCTCAACGACTGCACGCGAATTTGGCGCGACGGCCGAGTCGAGCAGCTCGGCTGGCCGCGGGTCAAGATCCACTACACCTCGGGCACGCGAATCCCCTACGGCGCCACCATCGAAGCCACCACACCGGACGGCTCGCCGGTGGAGTTCGAGGTCGAATCCAAGCTCGCTGTGCCGATCCATATCGGTGGCGGGTACGGCGGCGACTCCGACTGGCTGCATGGCGTGTGGAAGGGCGACAAGTTCACCGAACGTCTCACCTACGACATGACCGATCCAGCGGTCAACGGCCGCAGCATGTTCGGCGTGATCGACCATGTCGGCCGCGCGGTGTGCCGGGAGAACGGGAGATCCGCCGAAGGTTGGGGGCTGTTCGAGCACGGCGCGCTGGGCCGGCACGATCCCTCGGGCTTCAAGGACTGGCTCACCGTCGCGGACTGAGGGGCTTCGGCCGTCAGGCCACCGGTGTCGCCGGGACCGGGGCCCGACCGAACACCATCGACTCCTCGATCCGGTCGAGCCGATGGTCGATCGCGTCGAGCACGTAGTTGTGCCGGACGTTCCACGGCCGGTGCGTGCCCGACTTCGGCAGCACATGCGCGGAGCGTTGCACGTATCCGGCGTTGATGTTCCACGCGGGCTTCTCGGCCATCGGCTTGTCGCCGAGATGCGGGTAGGCGTGCGTGTAACCCCGGGAGTTCATGTAGGACACCAGCTTTGCGAAGGCGCGCGCGGTCAGGTCGGCACGTAACGTCCACGATGCGTTGATGTAGCCGACGCACCAGGCCAGGTTCGGCACGTCCTCGAGCATGTGCTCCTTGTAGACGAAGCGGTCCTGCGGTTTGACCTCTTCGCCGTCGATGCTGATGAGCACGCCGCCGAGGGCCTGCAACTGGATCCCGGTCGCGGTGATGAGCACGTCGGCGTCGATCCGCTGCCCCGATTGCAACACGACGCCGGTCGCATCGATGTGGTCGATCCGATCGGTCACCACCTCCAGGCCGCCGGTGTTGATCGCGTCGTAGAAATCGTTGTCGAGCATCGCGCACAATCGTTGGTCCCACGGGTCGTAACGCGGCTTGAAGTGCTTGTCGACGGGATAGCCCTTGGGCAGATTGCGTTTTGCGTAGCTGCGGATGTAGCGCCTGCTGAGCTTGGGCGCCGCCTGGGCGAACGCGTAGATGAACACCGTGAAGATCGTGTTGTAGATGCGGGCGCCCCAGTATCCGGCCCGCCCCGGCAGCACCTTGCGCAGCGCCTGCACGATCGGGTTGATCCGCGGACCCGACAGCATGTACGTCGGCGACCGCTGCAGCATCGTCACGTGCCCGGCCATCTCGGTCAGCGACGGGATCATGCTCACCGCCGTTGCCCCGCTGCCGATCACCAGGATGCGCTTACCGGCATAGTCCAGCGACTCGGGCCAGTGCTGCGGGTGCACCACTTCCCCGCTGAACTGCTCGAGGCCCGGGAAATCCGGGCGATAGGGCTCGTCGTAGTTGTAGTAGCCGGTACCGAAGAACAAGAAGCGACTCCGGTATGTAGTCGGTGTCCCGTCCTGTTCGGTCTGCACCGTCCAGGTGTCGGTCGCCGAATCCCAATCCGCCGACAACACATGGGTGTTGAACCGGATGTGCTCGTCGATGCCGTGCTTGCGGGCGGTCTGCACCAGGTAGTCGCGGATGTCGGGCCCGTCGGCCACGTTCTCCGGGCGGGTCCACGGCTCGAACGGATAGCTCAGCGTGAAGATGTCGCTGTCGGACCGGATGCCCGGATAGCGGTGCAGGTCCCAGGTGCCCCCGATGCGGGCCCGGCGCTCGAGCACCGTGTACGTCAGGTTCGGGTTCTTCTCCTGCATGCGGTAAGCGGCCCCGATCCCCGAAATGCCCGCTCCGATGATCAGTACGTCGGCGTACTCCACTGTCCGCAACCTCCTTTGGTCCCGCTGAGTACCACCATAGGAGTCAGGGGGCCAACGCGTCGACGATCTGGGCCAACGCGTCGATCGCGATGGGCCCGGGCTGGTAGAGGCAGATCCGGTCGGACACCCCGTCGACGCGGTCGCGGATGTGGGCGGCCACCTCTGACGGACTGCCGCAGGCCGCGATGGTGTGCAGCACGTCGTCATCGATCAACGTGCCCATCTCCTGCCATCGTCCCTGCTTCGACAGCGCGTTGAGTTCGGGCTGCAACTCGCCCCAGCCGTGCACGTCGAGCACCGGGCGGTAGGCGGGCGTGGAGCCGTAGAACGCCAACAGCCTGCGCGCGGCGGCGTGTTCCCCGTCGTCGGAACCCACCGACACGATGATCTCGGGCACCACCGCGAACTCGTCGATGGTGCGCCCCGCCTCCGACAGCCCGGCGCGGACCTCGGGCATCGTCACCTCGTGCAGGAACCGCTTGGACCCGAACGGCATGACCAGCAGGCCGTCGGCGACGGCGGCGGTGGCGCGGGTCAGCCGCGGGCCCAGAGCTCCGAGGTAGATGGGCGGCGGTCCGTACGGGTTGGGCCCGGGGTTGAACGTCGGCGTCATCAGCGTGTGCTGGAAGTATTCGCCGCGAAAGTCGAGGCGCTCGCCGGTCTCCCATGCCGCGAACACCGCGCGCAGCGCGCCGACCATCTCCGTCATCCGGGCGACCGGATGGTCGAATGCCGCTCCGTAGCGCTTCTCGACCTGTGCGCGCACCTGCGTGCCCAGCCCCAGCGTGAAGCGGCCCTTGGCCAGCAGCTGATGATCGTAAGCCTGGTGGGCGAGCTGAATCGGGTTGCGCGGAAACGCAATGGCCACGTTGGTCATCAGATCGAGGCCGTCCACGGCGGACGCCAGCGTCAACGGCGCGAACACGTCGTGCGGCCCCTCGAAGATGAACACACCGCCGGCGCCCGCGTCGCGCAGCATTTGCGCCCGTTCGATCGCGTCGGTTGGGCCGAACAACGCCGTCATCACCTTCACGGCGTGAGAGCCTAATCCCGTGAGTACCCCAGCCAGTACCGACGTCGTCGTGGTGGGCGCCGGCTTCGCCGGGTTGTCGGCGGCACGGGCGCTGGTACGCCTCGGCCATGACGTCGTGGTCCTCGAGGGGCGCGACCGCGTGGGCGGCCGGTCGTCGACTGCGACCATCGCCGGCGTCCCAGTCGACCTCGGCGCGACGTTCGTCGGGCCGACCCAGGACGCCGTCGCCGAGTTGGCCGCGGAGCTGGGCTCTGCGGCCGTGCCCACCTTCAGCCGCGGCAAGAACCTGATCCGGTGGCGGGGCCGGGTTCGCTCCTACCGCAGCACCATTCCGCGACTGTCGATCATCGAGTTGCTCGACGTCTCGCGCATCCAGTGGCGCTTCGAGCGGGTCTGCCGCCGGGTCTCGGTCGAAGCGCCGTGGACCGGTTCGCAGGCCGACAGCCTGGACTCCCTGTCGCTCGACGGATGGCTGAAGTCGGTGCACGCCAGCGCGGGCACGCGCGACCTGATGGCGATCATGTCGCGGGTCACCTGGGGTTGCGAGCCCGCGCAGGTGTCGATGCTGCACGCGGTGCGCTACGTCAAGGCGGCCGGCGGACTGGATCGCATGCTCGACGTCGAGGGCGGCGCGCAACAGAGCCGGTTCGCCGCGGGCACGCAGCAGATCGCGATCCGGATCGCCGACGAACTGACGGCACTGGGTCACGATGTGATCTTGAACGCCGTGGTGCGCAGCATCGAACGTCACAGCGACGGCACGCTCACCGTGACATCGGATCATGGCGCCGTGCGCGCGAAGGCCGTCATCGTCGCGATCCCGCCCGAGCACCGCAAGTCGATCGCATTCGTGCCGGAGCTTTCCCCCGAATACGGCAAGCTTGCCCAGCACTGGCCTCAGGGCAACCTCAGCAAGGCCTACGCCGCGTATGAGACTCCGTTCTGGCGCGCGAAAGGACTTTCGGGGGAAGCGCTTTCCGACGAGGGACCGGTGTTCATCACCTTCGATGTCAGTCCGGACGACTCCGACGAATTCCCCGCTCGCGGGGGTGGCCCGGGCGTCCTGCTCGGCTTCGTCGACGCCCGCTCGTTCGACGCGCTCCCGCCGGCGCAGCGCCGGGAGCGCGCCCTGTCGGGGTTCGCGACGTTGTTCGGTGAGGCCGCGCGGCAACCGATCGACTACCTCGACCATTGTTGGGGCGCAGAGCAGTTCGCGCCGGGTGGGCCGACGGCCGCCGTGCCGCCCGGTTCATGGACGACGTACGGACCGTGGTTGCGCAAGCCCGTCGACGGAATCTATTGGGCGGGAACAGAAACCGCCGACACCTGGACGGGCTTCCTCGACGGGGCCGTGCGGTCGGGCAGACGTGCGGCCGACGAGGTGCATCGCGCGCTGGCCGATTAGGAGCTGATGCGGCGTTCGGCGGTCACCGAGTCGATCAGCCCGCGCAGGTGCTTGTTGACCTCGTCGGGGCGTTCCAGGATCGCGCAGTGCCCACCGGACAGTGCGACGAACTCGGTCAGGTTGGGCACTTCGTCGGCGATGCGACGGGCCGACGTCACGGGCAGCAGCCGATCCTTCTCGCTGCCGATCACCAGCGTCGGCACGACGAGGTTGTTGAGCCCGATGTGCTGGGGGCCGAGGTGGTCGACGAGCGTGCGAGCCCAGCCGCCACGGCCGGCGGGCGGCGTCGAGCTGAACAGCTCGTGCACGAACGCCGCGATCGCGGGGTCGGCGTCGCGGCCCACCGCCAGCATCGAGATGAACCGCTGATTGGGCCGGTGAATGACCCGCGGCAGCGGCGTTGCGCCGAACGTCTTCAGGAACGTCCCGGCGGTGCGGATGCGGACACCCGCAAGCGCCGCGGGCACGGGCAGCAACTGGACGTCGCGCAACAAATCACCGGTCGTGGTGTTGATCAGCGCGACGGCGGCAGCGCGTTCGGTCACCCTCTCGGCGTACCGCTCGGCCCATGCGGTGATCGCGATGCCACCCATCGAATGGCCGGCGATGACCGCCCGTTCGCCGGGCGCGAGCGTCGCGTCGAGCACCGAATCCAGATCTGCGGCCAGGTGGTCGATGCTGTAGCCGCCGCGCGCCGGCACCGCGCTGCGGCCGTGACCGCGGTGGTCGAACGCGATCACGCGGTAGTGCCGAGACAGGTCGGCGATCTGGTGCGCCCACACCCGGATGGCGCAGGTGATGCCGTGTGCCAGCACGATCGGATAGCCGTCCTCGCGGCCGAACACCTCGGCGTGCAGTCGGGTGCCGTCTGTGGAGCGCACCGCCAGGGCCCGACCGGGAGGCAGTGACTCCGCAAGGGCGAAGGGTGCCACCTTCGACCGGCGTCGGGGACCACTGTTCATATGCGCTCCGTTTCGACCTCGGCGACATTGCCGCGTAAGTCAGCTTATCTAACAGTGTGCCGCGCCGAGGTCACCGCCCGCCCCCGATTCGGCGACGATCCACGCCAGCCGCACAGCCGGGGATGCGAAAGAGTTAAATGGCGCCATGCGCGCGATCCAGATTGCCAGTCTCGACGGACCCCAGGCCGCCAAGCTCGTCGAGGTCGACGAACCCGACGGCGACGGCGCCGTTGTCATCGACGTGCACGCGGCCGGTGTGGCGTTTCCCGATGTGCTGCAGTCGCGCGGGCTCTATCAGTACAAGCCGGAGCTGCCGTATACGCCCGGCGGCGAGGTGGCGGGCGTCGTGCGCAGCGCACCGGCCGACGCGCACGTGCAGGCCGGCGACCGGGTCGCGGCGCTGACGATGCTGTGCGGCGCGATGGCCGAGGTCGTGGCACTTCCCGCCGAACGGGTTTTCAAGCTGCCCGACAATGTCTCCTTCGAAGCCGGCGCGGGTCTGCTCTTCAACGACCTGACCATGCACCACGCGCTGCGGACCCGGGGGCGGCTGGCGCAGGGCGAAACCGTGCTGGTGCACGGGGCCGCCGGCGGGATCGGGACGTCGACGCTGCGATTGGCACCCGCGTGGGGTGCGTCGCGGGTGATCGCGGTGGTGAGCACCGAGGACAAGGCCGCGGTGGCCGAAGCGGCCGGGGCCACCGATGTCGTGCTGGCCGACGGGTTCAAAGACAAGGTCAAGGAGCTGACCGAGGGCCGCGGCGTGGACATCGTCGTCGATCCGGTCGGCGGTGACCGATTCACCGACTCGCTGCGTTCACTGGCGCCGGGCGGGCGGCTGCTCGTCATCGGCTTCACCGGCGGTGAGATCCCGACGGTCAAGGTGAACCGGTTACTGCTCAACAACGTCGATGCGGTCGGGGTGGGCTGGGGCGCATGGACTTTCACCCATCCCAACTATCTCGCCGAGCAGTGGGCCGAACTCGAGCCGCTGCTGGCGTCGGGCGCAGTGTCGGCGCCGGAGCCGCAGGTGTTTGCCTTGGAGCGAGCCGCCGATGCGATCGCCGCGCTCGAGGACCGCTCGGCGAAGGGCAAGGTCGTCGTCGCAGTTAGATGAGTGCAGCAGTTAGATGACTACAGGTAGGGGTCGGCCCAGGCGCTGATGATCCGCGCAGCGCGCGCCGCCTGGTCTTTACCGGTGAGCAGGTGGTCGGCGCCCTCGAGGGACACGAAGCTGCGCGGATGGCGCGCGCACTGGAAGATCTCGCTGGCGTTGGCGATACCGACGGTGTTGTCGGTGGGCGAATGCATGACCAGCAGCGCGCGACGCAGGGTGTGGATGCGCTCGCGCAGGTCGGCGTTGCGGACGTCCTCGACGAAATGCCGCTTGAGCGTGAGCGCCTTTCCGCCGATGAGGAACTGCGCCTCGCCCTCGGCTTCGATCCGTTCCACCAGCGCGTCGTAGGTGTTCTCGACGTGCGCGGGCTCGTAGGGCGCGGCGATGCTGGCCACCGCCGCCACGCTCGGGCACTCGTGCGCGGCGGCGATGACGGCCGAACCACCGAATGAGTGCCCGACCAGCAGGTGCACCTCGCGACCTTGGGAGCCCATGTACTCGACGGCCCGCACGGTGTCGGCGACCTTGTGCGAGAACGAGCCGTCGCTCCAGTCGCCTTCGGAGTCGCCGAGGCCGATGTTGTCGAAGCGCAGCATGCCGATGCCCTCGTCGGCGAGTTGCTTGCAGATCCGGCTCGCGGCCGGACTGTCCTTGCCCAGCGTGAACCCGTGCGCGAAGACGCCCCAGCCCCGGATGTCACCGTCGGGCAGGTCGACCACGCCGGCGAGCGAGGGTCCGCTGGAGCTCGGAAAACTGACGCGCTCAGCCACGCGGCTCATCTTGTCAGTTGCGCTTATGTGTTGCCGATCACTTCGTTGGGTACGCCGCTGGCATGGCAAACCGGTTCATCTATGCGGCTGCCGTCGTCACGGCGCCGATCATCGCGCTCGCCGGCTGCAGCACCGAGCAGGCAGACGAGCAGACAACGACGTCCGAGACACCGGCACCCGCCGGAACCGAGCGGTTGACCGCACAGCTGAAGACCGCGGACGGCACTGCCGTCGCCGATGCGACGTTGGACTTCGCGAACGGCTACGCGCGGGTGAGCGTCCAGACCATCGAAGACGGCGTGTTGAGCCCCGGTTTCCACGGGTTGCACATCCATGCGGTCGGAAAGTGCGAGGCGAACTCGGTGGCGCCCACCGGCGGAGAACCCGGCGACTTCCTCTCCGCGGGCGGTCACTTCCAGGCGCCGGGCCACACCGGCCACCCGGCCAGCGGTGACCTCACGTCGCTGGAGGTCCGCTCCGACGGTTCGGCCGAACTGGTCACGACCACCGATGCGTTCACCGCACAGGACCTGCTGGCGGGCGAAGGCACCGCGCTGATGATCCACCAGGACGAAGACAACTTCGGCCACATCCCCGATCGCTACACCCAGCCCAACGGCACACCCGGTCCGGATCAGGACACGCTGGCAACTGGTGACGCCGGCCCGCGGGTGGCGTGCGGCGTCATCGAATCGGGGTCGGGCACCACGACCACCACCACGACGACCACCACGACGACCACACCGACCACGGTGACCGAAACGACCGTGATCAGTCCGACCACTGAAACCGTGGTGCCGCCGCCGGCGGTCGAGACGACGCCCCCGGCCACGACGCCTGCGCAGACGACGGACACGACGACAACGACCGTGACGCCGACGACGACAAGCCCGACCGAGACCCCGCCCGCCGCCCCGGGCGGGTGACGCCGGTTATCGCTGCAGCAGGTCGCGCTTGACTTCGAGTCGGCGCAGCTTGCCCGACGAGGTCCGTGGCAGCGTGCCGGGCCGCACGAAGACGACGTCGGCGGGGACCACGCCGCATTCGGATGCGACGCGTTCGATGAGGTCGGCGCGGGCCTGCGCTTCGTCGGGCCCGCGGAACTCCGCGACGATCGCAACCCCGGGGCGGATCGATCGCTCCCCGACGCCGACCGCGACCACGGCGCCTTCGCGCACCCCGGGCGCGCCTGCGGCCACCCGCTCCACCTCCGCGGGGAAGATGTTGCGCCCGGCCACCGTGATCAGTTCCTTGGCGCGGCCGCAGACCACCAGGCCGCCGGCGACGCCGTCGTGACCTCAGACGACGATCAGTCCGCCGCCGGCGGCTCCTACCGGTCGCGCCCGGAGATCGAGACGGCGCTGTCGGGCGACATCGCCACCGGACAACGTCATTCGGTCAGCCTGGGCACCGACCTGCTCTATGTCGCGGTGCCAGTCGTCAGCGGTGACCGGGTGCTGGGGGCGGTGCGTCTGACCTATCCGACGCAGGTCATCGCCGACAAGGTGCGCGGGCAGATACGCATGCTGTGGCTGATCGCCGGCATCACGGTGCTGCTGGCGGGTGTGGTGGCGTTCGTCCTCGCCGGCACGGTCACGCGCCGGCTGCAGCAACTGCGCCGCACGACCGAACTGCTTGCCGACGGACGGCTCGACGCGCGAACCTCACAACGAGGCGGGGCCCCCGAAATCCGCAGCCTGGCAAGGTCGGTAAACCAAATGGCCGATCGGATCGAAGATCAGCTTCGCCAGCAGCGCGCATTCGCCGGCGACGCCTCTCACCAGCTGCGCACACCGTTGACTGCGCTGCGCGTGCGATTAGACAACGCCGCCGACCTCGTCGAGGCCGACCCCGAAGCCACGCGTGAGACCGTCGCGGCAGCCCAGAACGAGGCATTGCGCCTCCAGCAGATCGTCGATCACCTGCTGGTACTCAGTCGCGCCGACGACGCGGCGATCCCGCGGCAGGAGATCGACCTCGCCGCCCTTGCCCGCGCGCGCGTCGAACAATGGCAGGCGCTGGCCGAGGAATCGGGGGTACACATCGTCGTGACGGCTCCAGGAACGGCCCTCGTGTTGGCTGTGCCCGGAGCCACCGAGCAGATCATCGACAATCTCATCGACAACGCCCTGGCGGTCGCCCCGCCCGACACCACCATCGAGCTGACCGTCGCAGCGGCTGTCGGTAGCGATGCCGTGGATCTGCACGTACGGGATGAGGGTCCCGGCATGTCTGCACAGGACTGCGCTCGAGCCTTCGACCGCTTCTGGCGGGGATCTACAGACACCGCCGGCAGCGGACTGGGCCTGGCCATCGTCGCCCGGCTCGCCCAAGCCAGTGGCGCCACCGCTGATCTGACGCCACGCCCTCACACCAGGACCCGAAGCGGGCTAGACGCGCATGTGCGGTTCGAGTCGTCCGCCCACTCGTAACGCCCGAGGCTCGCGCTGTCCCATCGGATGCCGGCGCTAGCCATGGACGAGTTGCCGACAAGGGCGGTGACCAGCATGGCCAGCCCGCCCCCCATAACGATAACGACGCACAACGCGGGTCGGCCAGCGCGGTTCCGGCGATCCAGGCGCCCACGATGCCGACGGTGGCTAGACGGTGTGACGAGGCTGGGGCCTCACTGCATGTGAACGTGGGTTGCCGACAGGAATCGGTTGCGTCCAGCAGAGTGGTGTACGAGTCGGACCTGATCGGCGGTACCGGCGTGTCGTAGCCGAGTGATTGAAGGTCATCGCATGATTCTTCGAGGGACCGAACAGCAACCGAAGCCGAATCCCCCGAGGGAGCGTCGTATCCGATGCCAACCCCTTAAGCAGCCGCAAAAGGTCCGGACCAGCCGCAGGGCCTCGCGTACACCGACAGCATCGGGTCTGAGCAGCAGCAGGGTGGCCACGACGCTCAACCACAACAACGCCATGCCGGCCATTACACCGAGGACCACCAGCCAGCCGTCCACGCTCGTCAATACTGTTGCCTCCCCGCCGACTTCGTCCGAGCGTCCACCCACCAGGCCCGTCTGACAGGCCGCGCTCCGGTCTGCTGACCACCCATGTCGCTGCAGGGGTGGTTCGCAGGGCCCTTCGCCGGGGCGGAAACCTTTGTCGTGGCCTGACCCCTGTCCACCATTCCGCAATGTGTATCCTACTATCTGCATATGAATGCAGACAGCGACGGCGTGTGCCGGCGGGCGCTGCCCCGCGATCAGGTGGACCTGGTGGTCGAGGTCTTCCGGATGCTGGCAGACACCACCCGAGTGCAGATCCTGTGGGCACTGGTCGACCGGGAGATGTCGGTCAACGACCTCGCCGAGCACGTCGGCAAGCCCGCCGCTTCCGTCTCACAGCATCTGGCGAAGCTGCGGATGGCGCGACTGGTTCGCACTCGCCGTGAGGGCACGACGGTCTTCTACAGCTTGGACAACGATCACATCGGACAGCTGGTCACCGACGCGGTGTTCAACGCCGAACACGCCGGCCCGGGAGTGCCGGGCCACCACCGCAGCGCCGAGGAACTACGAAGCCTGCACTCGGACAACAACACCGAATCGCGCACGGCTCCCGGCTCGGCGATGACACGACGGAAAGGACGCCGCGTATGACTCCTGACGGCGAACCGATCACCCGTGACCACGACCACCCGGCCGACCACGACCACAGTCACGGCCACGGACATCACCACGACGCGCGCGGCGGCAGAATCGGCGCCGCCCTACGGGAGGTGTTCGCCCCACACAGTCACGACGCATCGGACAGCATCGACGGAGCGCTCGAGTCCAGCGCCGCCGGCATCCGGGCGGTGAAGATCAGTCTGCTCGCGCTCGCCGCGACGTCGGTCGCGCAGGTGCTGATCGTGGTGATCTCGGGATCGGTTGCGCTACTCGCGGATACGATCCACAACTTCTCCGACGCCCTGACCGCCATTCCACTGTGGATCGCCTTCGCACTGGGCACCAAAGCCGCCACCCGGCGCTACACCTACGGTTTCGGCCGCGCCGAAGACCTCGCCGGACTATTCGTCATCGCGATGATCACGCTGTCGGCCGTCGTCGCCGGCGTCGAATCGATCCGCCGCCTCATCAACCCCGTTCCCATCCAGCACGTCGGCTGGGTCGCCGCCGCGGGACTGGTCGGGTTCATCGGCAACGAACTGGTCGCGGTCTACCGCATCCGCGTCGGTCGCCGAATCGGCTCGATCGCCCTGGTCGCCGACGGCCTCCACGCACGCACCGACGGATTCACCTCACTGGCCGTGCTTTTCGGCGCCGGAGGCGTCGCGCTGGGCTTCCCCCTCGCCGACCCCATCATCGGGCTGCTCATCACCGCCGCAATCCTCGCCGTCCTGCGCACCGCCGTCCGAGACGTGTTCCGCCGCCTCATGGACGGCGTCGACCCCACCCTCGTAGACGCCGCCGAAGCCGCGTTAGCAGCAGAACCGGGAGTCACCGCCGTCCGCACCATCAAGATGCGTTGGCTCGGGCACCGCCTGCACGCCGACGCGGAACTCGACATCGACCCGGCCACGAGCCTGGCTGACGCCCACCGCATCGCCCACGGGGCCGAACACACCCTCACTCACGTGCTGCCCAAGCTGTCTAGCGCTCTCGTACACGCCTACCCCGCCGCCCCGTAGCCGGCCCCTTCATGCGGGAGGCGCCACGGAGACCTGATGTTGCGGAGCGCGGTGGCCCCAACGGTTCGGCTGTGAGGCCATGCCGTCACACGCGAGCAGGACCGGTTCGGTGATCACGGTTTGGCCGGTCGAGGTGAGTGCAGTGATGCGCGCGGCGGTGTTGGCGAAGGGGCATGGCCCTTGGTGCTCGGCGGCCGTGCGGGATTGCGGAGGGCTGCTCGGCGAATGGCGAAACGCACGACTGGGCGCGAATCCGGCTTAGTGGCAGACACCGGTGGCTGTCGTCAAAGCCGGGCGGTGCCGCAGGACGGGCGGGTTGGCCGCCCAGGGACCGTTGTTCCCTGGGCGGCCTTCATCGGTCGTTGCGCGCCGCCATGGTCAGGCATGGCACTTGCATGACGACCCCTCACTCGTCGTGGATTCCTGCTGGCGTGCGTCACCGCCGTCGGGTCGCCAATCGAACGGAAAGTGCTTACTGGAACCGCCGCGGTACTCGTGCGACCACTGGAAGCCGACAGCATGATCGCGTTCGACGACGCCCCATGTGGCGACCTGACCGGGGCCAACCTCAGCGCCCGGTGCGTTGATTGTGGTGACCCGCCGGTTCGGATCCGACGTGGGCCCGGTCAGCGCGGCGACCCGCACATCGACCTTGGTCGGGATCTCGGCGCGCCAGTAGGCCAGATCGTCGGCGGCCTCGAAGGTGATCGGCGCGTACTCGATGTCGCGCAAATCGGCAATGAGGCTTGCGAATTCGGCTGGCCAGCCGCCTTCCTTGCCGGTGAAGATGCGCTTCAATGCCTCACGCTGGTCGGTGTCGGCGTTGTCGTCGATATAGAACATCAGCTTCATCATGGCGTTGGGGTCACCGACCCACATGTTGCCGGTGAACTCGCCGAGGGAGACGACGTTGAGTCCCGCTAGATCCACCTGATCGAAGTAGCCATCGCGGATATGCCACACGAGGGTGAACAGGCAGTCCCCGTGGGTGGGCTCTTGAGCAAAGCTGCATGGGCAGGGCAGCTTGCAGCTACACACGTCGAACCAGTCGCCGCGCAGATGCCAGTCGACGGCTGTTGTGGTTGTCATCGTTCTCTCCTATCTATACCCCCCGGGGGTACTATTACCATAGGGACGTTAGCCGTCGACGCAGTTGGGCGCAAGTACCCTCAGGGGGTATATTGCGAGTATGCGTGGATCGACCCGCCGCAGTCGCGTGGAAGCCTCTCGGCCGCAGTATCAGCAGCCGGGGCAGCCGGTAGTCCCTGCGTCTCCATCGCGATCCGTTGTCGCGACTCTCACAGCCGCTGGCTTGCTCGTGTTGCCGGCGTGCGCGTCGGGAGTTCCACCCCGGATGTCAACATCGCAAACCCAGGCCTCGAGCACCGCCCGCTTGGTCGATCCCGACGAATTCTCCGCAGTGATCGCCGAACCTGATCGGGTGACGGTAAATGTTCATGTGCCGTTCGAAGGCGATATCGCTGGCACGGACTTGTCGATTCCTTTCGATCAGATCGCGGCGCAGGCTGGTCGACTCCCAGCCGATCGCTCTACCCGGTTGGCCATCTACTGCCGGTCTGGACCGATGAGTGCAATCGCGGCTGAGACGCTCCGCGATCTCGGCTACACCGATGTTGTCGAACTTCGCGGCGGCATGCGCGCCTGGCAGACCGACGGCCGCCCGCTGATTGGTGTTTGACCACCCCTCTGGAGCGCACCGCTTATCTGTAACGGGGACGGTGAGACCGATCGCTGCCGTTGGTAGGAAGGCGAGTTACATGTGTGCTATCCGGCCGGGCCGGGTGTGCTGACCGTGCGCATGTGTAAGACGCGTGTCAGGGGCCTGGCTTGGACCCTCGCATGAACAGACATGTTGTCCATTGGGGTGGTCAACAGAAGCCAGGCGCCACCGAAGGGAGTACACGGTGAACGCTCCTGCGTAGCGTTCGTGGCGACCGCCACGATCTCCAGATCGATCCAGAGCTCGTCAGTCGATCGGTATTGCTGAGCTAGTGGTTCAGTGAAGATTCGATGAAGAACGCAACGTCTCGATTCATCGCTGGGGTGGCGTAGGCATGATCGAGTCATGACCGAAACGCCCGAATCCCGGAACGAACCGACAGCGGTGGCCACCGAGAAGGGGCGCGGGGAGCTGCCGCCTGGATCGGACCATCCCAATAGGCTCACCCAGAGCGCGGCATGGGTGGGTATCGCTGCTGGTGTCGTGTTTATCGTCGCGGTGATCTTCTTCTCCGGGTTCTTCGTCGGAAAGCAGTACGACGGCGGTCACCGCGACGGACGCGAAATGTATTGCCCCCGCGGGATGATGGAGCGCGGCGGGATGATGGGGCCCGGTCAGACGATGGGGCCCGGCGGGATGATGGGGCCCGGTCAGCAGCTATCGCCGACACCAACTCCGGCCGCGCCAACCACACCCCCGCGGTAGAGCTTTCAGCCTGTCATTCGTGCAGGTCGGTTGTGGCCAGTTCGGCGTGCAGCACGGTGAAGATGCGGTCCGACGTTTGGGGGGCCGCGTGCCACCGCAACGTCAGCAGCAAGTAGTCGCATTTGTGCTGGTGGCCGGGCGTCGGGGATTGCGTGCGGGGGCCGTTTGGGGGTGGGGACTGAGGACTATCGGCCCCTACACATCGTCGTGTCGTGGGGGCATTCTGGTGCCCAGCGTGTGATCCGGGTTCGGCGATGATAAGGAGAACGGTCGATGATGCATGGTGGCTGGATGTGGGGCGACGGCTATGGCTGGGGCGGCTGGGGCGGCTGGATCCTGATGGCGCTGGTCATGATCGTGTTTTGGGCGTTGGTGATCACCGCGATCGTGTTGGCTGTGCGCTACTTCGCGGGCGGGGGCTCCGCACAGGGCCGGGCTGGTGGCGGGCCGACCTCAACCGGTGGTCGAGCCGAGGATGTGCTGGCCGAACGCTACGCGCGTGGTGAGATCGACGACGAGGAATACCGGCGGCGTCTGACACTGATACGCGAGCATCGGTGATCAGTATGGGTGCCCACCGTCTTCGGCTGATCATCGGCATCGCGGCTGCCGCCCTGGTGCTGGGGGTGGGCAGCACGGCGGCGTTGGCGGCGTTCGCCGGGCCGGTCGGCCCGGGCCGCGCCGCACCAGCTGGTACCCCGTCTCCGTGGTCGTGCGCGGCGCCCGAGCTGACCGGCACGGTCGTCGATGTCACCCTGGCCGATATGGGCGGCATGATGATGGGCCCCGGCATGATGAGCCCAGGAATGACGGGTCCCGGGATGATGGGCCCGGGCATGATGGGGCCGGGCTGGAATCGCACCTATTCTCCGGGGGCGCCTGCTGACGGCTCGTGGCCGGGCGCGTACCCGTGGCCGGGCATGGGCATGATGCGGGTTGTCCTCAACCCCTTGACAGTGCCAGCGGGCCCGGTGTCGTTTCGGGTGCGCAACACCGGGATGATGATCCATGAGATGACGGTGCTGCCGCTGGGTCCGGGCCGCTCGCCGGGACAGCTGGGCATCGACGCCAACGGCCAGGTCGACGAGTTCGGCGCCGTGGGGCATGCCGAGCGCACCTGCGCCGAAGGCGAGGGTGATGGCATCCTGCCCGGCAGCATCGGCTGGACCACCGTCACGTTGCAGCCCGGCCGCTATGAGGTGCTGTGCAATATCGCGGGCCACTACGGGGCGGGCATGTACACCGAACTCGATGTGGTCGGCAACCGCTGATTGGTCGCGGCAACAAGGTATTTGAGTTTAGTAGCGGACGCGGTCAACCTGCCGTGTGGTCCTGCGGGAGACAAGAAGGGGATCGAGGAATGAGTATTGCGTTGTCGACTACGCTGCACACGTCGTTCGCCGACGCGGTGGATCGCACCCGGAAAGCATTGGCCGAGCAGGGGTTTGGCGTGCTCACTGAAATTGATGTGAAGGCGACATTGAGGGCCAAGCTCGGAGCCGACATGGAGGATTACCTGATCCTTGGTGCCTGCAACCCGCCGCTGGCCCATCGAGCGATCACCGTGGACCGCCAGATCGGCTTGCTGTTGCCCTGCAACGTGGTCGTGCGCGCCGACCCCGGCGCCGAGGGCACCGTGATCGTGGAGGCGATGAACCCGGGGCTGCTGGTCGAGGTGAGCGGCGAAGCCGATCTGCAACCGGTGGCCGACGACGTCACCGCAAAACTTCAGGCTGCCATCGATTCCCTCGCTGAATCGCAGGCACCTTCCGCGGCGCGGTAAGCCTCACTGCACCGCCACCGGCCCGCCAGGCGTTACATCGCATCGGTGATTGATTTCGCGCGCCGAGGGATTCGCTCTGCGGGCGCGGATGCGACGGCTCGGGGGTTGTCGCCCTAATCGTGTGTTATTCGTCGACTGCGTCTGGGTCGAAAGGCTCTACGGTCATCGCGTGCTGGGCAGCGAGAGTGAAATGAGGCGCCCGCGCTGACCGTTGAGCGGGCTGTTCGACGAAAGGTGACGGGTGAGCAGCATGTTCACCAGACGCGCAACGATCACCGGTGTGGCCATCGCCGCGCTGGCGACCTCGCTTCCGGGCGCGGGGCTAAGTGCCGGCACTTCAACCGCTTTCGCCCAACCCGCGGGTGGCGTCTCATTGACCAGCGGGCCGTATCCGGCCCAGCCATGGGACCCCAATTGTTGGTGGCCTGACGGCAGCTGGAACCCTGACTGCGGGCCAGCACCCACGTGGGGGCCGGGCACGGGCCCTGGACAGTGGGGACCGGGCATGATGGGCCCTGGACCGTACGGGCCGGGGTGATGGGTCCAGGGTCGTGGGGGCCGGGCATGATGGGCGGCTACTAACGCCGCGAAACCTCACCCGAGGGCGGTGGGGGTCAACACCTTCCGGTGGCTGCCGGTGGGGATCTGGATCGCAGTGGTGCGTCCGGCGCGCACACCGTTGGCGATGACGATGACCTCGGCCAGTTCGTGCACCAGCACGACGGCGGCCAGGCCGAGCACCCCGGACAGTGCCAGCGGGATCAGCGCGGTGATCAAAGCGAGCGACAGGCCGATGTTCTGCCACATGATGCGTCGGGCCCGGCGGGCATGGGTGAACGCGTGGGTGAGGTGGCGCAGGTCTTCACCCATGAGCGCGATGTCGGCGGTCTCGATGGCCACATCGGTGCCCATCGCTCCCATCGCGATGCCCAAGTCGGCGGTGGCCAGCGCGGGTGCGTCGTTGACGCCGTCGCCGACCATCGCCGTTGGGTATTGGGCACGCAGCTTTGTGATCAGCGCGGCCTTGTCCTCGGGACGCAGTTCGGCATGCACCACGTCGATGCCGACCTCCTGGGCCAGTGCGGCGGCGGTGGCGTGGTTGTCGCCGGTGAGCACCACCACCTGGTAGCCATCACGACGCAGCTGCTCGACGACCTGGCGGGCTTCGGGGCGCAGTTCGTCACGCACCGCGATGGCGCCGATGAGCTGGTCGTCGTCTTCGACCAGCACCGCGGTCGCGCCGGCCTGCTGCATCTGCTCCACCTGCGCGGACAGCGATGCGGGGTTGATCCAGCCCGGCCGGCCCAGCCGGAGAGCGTGTCCGTCGCGGTGGCCGATCAGCCCGGCGCCGGGCACCGCCTGCACCCCGCTGGCGGGGGCGACCTGACCGGCGGCGGCCAGGATGGCCGCTGCGAGGGGATGTTCGCTGCGGCCCTCCAGCGCGGCCGCCATGTCGAGCACCTGGTCGCGGGTGGCGCCGTTGGTGGTGGCGATGTCGATGACGGCGGGCCGGTTCGCGGTCAGCGTGCCGGTCTTGTCCAACGCCACCGCTCGGATTGCGCCGAGCGCCTCCAGGGCGGCGCCGCCCTTGACGAGCACACCGAGCTTGCTGGCCGCGCCGATCGCGGCGACCACGGTCACCGGCACCGAGATCGCCAGCGCACACGGTGAGGCCGCCACCAGCACCACCAGGGCCCGCTCGATCCAGGTCGTCGGGTCACCGAACACGCTGCCCACCACGGCGATGACCGCGGCGGTGATCATGATGGCGGGTACCAGGGGTTTGGCGATGCGGTCGGCCAGCCGCTGAGAGGCGCCCTTGCGGGCTTGCTCGGCCTCCACGATCCGCACGATCCTCGCCAGCGAGTTGTCGGCGGCGGTGGTGGTGACCTCGATGGCCAGTACGCCGGTGCCGTTGATCGACCCGGCGAACACCTCGTCGCCGGGTCCGGCCTCGATGGGCATCGACTCGCCGGTGATCGCCGACACGTCCAGCGCGGTGTGCCCCTCGGCGATGATCCCGTCGGTGGCGATCCGCTCACCGGGTTTGACCAGCATCCGGTCGCCGACCGCCAGTTCGGTTGGGGCGACGACGATTTCGGCGCCCTCGCGCACGATGGTGGCCTGGACGGGTGCCAGTGACAGCAGCGCGCGCAGGCCGCGGCGGGTGCGCGCCAGCGCGTATTCCTCCAGGCCCTCGCTGATGGAGAACAGGAACGCCAGCATGGCAGCCTCGCCGACCTCGCCGAGAATCACCGCACCGACCGCGGCGATGGTCATCAGCGTGCCCACCCCGATCTGGCCGCGCACCAGCCGGTGCAGCGTCGAGGGGACGAACGTGAACGCCGCCACCGCCAGCGCCGCCGCATATAACACCAGTTCCACCGGCGCGGGCCCGTCGGTCCAGCCAACCAGGTAGCCGGCCAGCAGCAGCACCCCGGCCACCGCGGCGGCGCGCAGCTCGACGACCTGCCACAGCCGTTCGGGTTCGCCCTCGACCTCGTCGCCCTCGCCGGGGCGGGGTTGGTCGTGGCCGCAGCCGCAGGCCTCAGTCATCGGGCCGTCTCCCCAGCCGTGGGGTGCCCGTAGTTCGGGCACAGCGCGACCGCGCTGCCGGTGGCCTCCAGCACCGTCTCAGCCGCCATAAACAAGTCCAGCAGCTCGACGCAGGTGAGCCGATACACCGACGCCCGGCCTTGGGGCCGGTAGTCGACCAGCCCGCAGTCGCGCAGACACGCCAGATGCGCCGACACCGTGGACTGGGCCAACCCCAACTCGGTGGTCAGATCCACCACCCGCGCCTCCCCGAGCGCCAGCCGACGCAGGATCGCCAACCGGGTCGCATCCGACAGGCTGTGAAACAACGCCGTCGCCGCATCCAACGACACCGGCTCCGCCGTCACCGGCTCACCGCTTTTCATCGCCACCTGACGATGATAACGTTCAACCATATTGATCGGGCAAATCCGACAATATCGATTGAACACGATACCGCTGCAGTCGGTTGGGCGAGGAGACGCGAGGCACACCGTGGGAACGACACCATGTTGATGAACCGGGCCGAGACCGCGCTGGTGACCTCGCCGCCGCGGCGGTGGCTGCAATCCTGCTATGAGGTGCCGGTGCTGCTGCGGTTCGGCGGCCGGCTGCTCCCGGGATCGCGGGCGCTGGAGATCGGCTGCGGCTCCGGATACGGCTCGCAGCTGATCGTGGAGCGATTCGGTGCCGCCACGGTCGACGCCGTGGACCTCGACCCGGTGATGATCGGCCGGGCCGGGCGGCGCCTGGCCCGCTACGGCGATCGGGTTCGGCTGGCCCAAGGCAGTGCCACCGACCTGCGCACCGCGTTGGATGCCGCAGACGGCAGCTATGACGCGGTGTTCGACTTTGGGATCGTGCACCACATCCCGCACTGGCGCACCGCGCTGGCCGAGGTGACCCGGGTGCTGAGACCGGGAGGCCGGTTCTACTTCGAAGAAGTCACCGCCCACGCCCTGGCCCGGCCCACCTACCAACGGCTGTTCGACCACCCCACCGAAGACCGGTTTGCCGCCGAACAGTTCCTTGACGAACTCACTGGGCGCGATCTGGTGGTGCTCGGATCGATCACCCGCATCCACGGCGATTATCTGCTCGGCGTGGCCGCCAAACCGGTCCCGGCCGGGGGTGAGGCGTGATGGCCATCGCCGCCTTGGTGATCTTCGCGGCGATGATGCTGCTCGACGGCGCACTGCGCCGGCACATCCAACTGGGCCGCACCGGCGACAGCGGCAACCGGCGCACCTGGCGCCCCGATCGCTCGCTGGAGTGGTGGGCGCGCTGGCGGTGACCGACCTCGGCTGGCTGCTCGTCGGTGTCGGCGCGCCGATCGCCGACCTGGCCGGCCTACCGCCGCTGGTTGTCCTGAACCAGCCGGTGATGCGCGGTCTGGGAGTCGCCATCGCGATGCTGGGGCTGCTCTGCGGCTTCGGCGCAGATGTCCCTCGGCGATTCATGGCGGATCAGCCTCGACCAGAGCGAGCGCACGGGCCTGGTCACCAACGGCGCCTACAGGGTGGTGCGCAACCCGATCTTCGCGGCGTTCCTCGTCGCATTCCTCGGCTTGGCGCTGATGGTGCCCAACCCGGTCGCCCTCGCGGGGCATCGTGATCACCGTGATCGGAATCCAGGTGCAGGTGCGCCTGGTCGAGGAGCCCCACCTACGCCGTGTCCAGGCGCGGCCTACACCGACTACGCCTCGCGGGTGGGCGTTTCCTGCCCGGGATCGGCCGCCTACAACCCGAACGTGCGCACCGGAGTTGACCATGTGGCACGCAGCCGCAACCGGGAATCCGGAAACCCGTTGGGGCACAGCCGGATTCGTCCGCGTTCAGCCCCCTGCACACCACACCACACACCACGAGAAGCCAAGGAGGTGACCCGAGATGATCGACAAGCCATTGCCCTGCCGCTGCGATGACCCCAGCTGCCCGCCATGGGTATGCGGACACCAATGCTGCTGACCGCCTGCTGCTGGTGGCGAGTCAACGCTTGCCACCAGCATGGCGGCCGGTTGACCCGGGCGAATCGCGGACATCTGCACTTCACGGGCACGACCAAAGGAACCACCCATGACCGTCAACGACACCGCCGACGCGACATTCGCGTTCGTCGACCTCGCAGGATTTGTCGTGCTGACCGAAATCTGCGGAGACCGGCAAGCGGCTCGCCTGGCCGGGCGCCTTTCCGACCTGCCCGCCAGGCGGCCCGGCCGCGCGTCACTATCGTCGAGACCATCGATGATGCGGTGATGCTGCGAGCGGACACGCCGGAGCCGATGGTCGCGACCGTTCTCGACCTCGCCGACCGTGCGGCCGATGAAGACCGATTCCTCGCGCTGCGCGCCGGCATCCACCACGGCAGCGCCGTGCACCGCATCGGCGACTACTTCGGCCACGCCGTCAACCTGGCCGCCCGCGTCACCGCGCTCGCCAGCGCGGGGCAAGCCGTGGTGACCAAATAGATCCAGGACACGTGCACCGGTCTGGGAGTTTACGCAGAGCCGCTGGGCCCCCCGGCATTTACGCAAACATCGCGACACCGGTGAAGCTGTATGCCGTGGCGCTCACCGCATCGCGCTATCCGGTTGACCGCCCGTCTGCCACGTGCGCGTTGATGCCAGCGCGGCGCCGAGCCGACCGCGCCACAACAACGGCGATAGTGGTTCTGCTCGCCCGAATGCGCCCAGCGATTCGCCGCAGCACCAACTCAACACACGCGCGAGCCCGAAGATCGGCACCGGTAACGTTGCCCGCTTCGATGCGGCTTTGCGAAGAAACTTGCTGCTCAACGCATTTGGGCGTTAGCGGGCCTGAGGGGCGTCGCGCCGCGGTTAGTGGTCGTAGGGGCCATCTGCCGTCGGCGATTGGGGATTGGGGGTCAAATCGAAAGCGAGCCTCGTCGGGGTTGGTGCCCAGTGCTCGAACGATCTCGGTCCAGCCGTGGCCGTTGGCGCGGGCGTCGTGGACCAGGTGGGGCAACCATCTTTCGGCTTGCTCGATGAGACTGGCGATCAGCGCGATGCTGGCCAGGTCATCGCCGAGCCAGACTCCCCGGCGATCGGCCAGCGCGGCGACGGCGTCGTCGATGAGGGTCGTAGGTGTCCTCGCCGCTGCGCGGATCCGGAGTGATCACCGTTTCACGGCACGTGCAGCGGGCAGCACGACACTGATGTCGCGGTACCGTAAACAAGCTCGTCGATGTCACGGTTGCCTGACATCGAAGCCGGTGAAGTGCGTAAGCAAGCTCCCATCGCACTTTTCCGATATCGCTGTTATGTTATGCGGTGTACCAACGGGATTAGTCAGCCCACAACTGTGGACCAATGTCTGGTATCCATGAACAGTTTCTGCTACTTCAAATGACAGCTTGGTTCGGGGCCCCTGGTGCTGTTGCCTCGGTGTTCACCGCGGATGAGGGTTGATGGGAGGCGTGGCTGGCGAAGCGGCGCAGGCGCAGACTGTTGCTGACCACGAAAACGGAGCTGAACGCCATTGCGGCGCCGGCGATGAGCGGGTTGAGCAACCCGAGTGCGGCCAGCGGCAGGGCGGCGATGTTGTAGGCGAACGCCCAGAACAGATTTCCCTTGATCGTCTTGAGCGTCGAGCGGGACAGCCGGATGGCATCTGCGCCGGCGCGAAGATCACCGCCGACCAATGTCAGGTCAGAGGCCTCGATGGCGACGTCGGTGCCTGTGCCCATGGCTAGGCCCAGATCGGCCTGCACCAGCGCGGCGGCGTCGTTGACTCCGTCGCCGACCATGGCGACAGTGCGCCCCTGCGCTTGCAGGTCTTTCACCGCGTCGAGCTTGTCGGCTGGTAGCACCTCGGCGATCACATCTCGCGGGTCGATGCCGACCCGCGCGGCCACCGCGTGTGCGGCGCGCCGGTTGTCCCCGGTCAACAGAACCGGGCGCAGACCAAGCCGGCGGAACTGGCCGACCGCGGCAGCCGAGGTCGACTTTATTGTGTCGGCGACGACAATCACTCCGCGGATCGCCCCGTCCCAGCCCACCCAGACCGGGGTCTGGCCCTGTGTTTCGGCTTGCTCCGCGGCGTCGACGAGGTCGTCGGGGGCGGTCAGCGACCACTGTTCCGTGAGGCAGCCGCGGCGCCCGACCAACATGGCGCGCCCAGCGACGACGCCACTGACACCCAATCCGTCGTGGTTGGTGAACCCGTCGACAGACGGCAGCGCGTCACCGTTGGCGGCGGCACTCGCGACGATCGCTTGGGCGATCGGGTGTTGCGAAGCGTTCTCCAAGGCCCCGGCAAGTGTCAGCACCTGCGCGGCGTCCTCGCCGACACCCGGGTACACGGCGATCAGGCTCATCCGGCCGGTGGTGACGGTGCCGGTCTTGTCCAGCACGATGGTGTCGACGCGGCGAGTGGACTCGAGGACCTGCGGTCCCTTGATCAAAATACCGAGCTGGGCGCCTCGGCCGGTGCCGACCAGCAGCGCGGTGGGGGTGGCCAGCCCCAGGGCGCACGGGCAGGCGATGATCAGGACGGCGACCGCGGCGGTAAACGCCGCCGCCGTATGCCCGGCCAGCAGCCACACACCCATGGTGATCAGGGACAACGCTATGACGATCGGGACGAAGATCGCCGAGACCCGGTCAGCCAAGCGCTGCACAGGGGCCTTTCCGTTCTGGGCGTCGGCGACCAGTCGCGCCATCTGCGCCAGCTGGGTGTCGGCGCCGATCCGGGTGGCGCGCACCAACAATCGTCCGCCGACGTTGACGGTCGCCCCGATGACCCGATCTCCCGGTCGCACCTCGATTGGCACCGATTCCCCGGTGAGCATCGAGGCGTCCACCGCCGAATCGCCCTCGGTAACAACACCGTCGGTCGCAACCTTCTCCCCCGGACGCACGACGAAGATATCCCCCAAGGCCAACTGGGCAGTGGGGATCCGGGTCTCGGCGCCGCCTCGCAACACCGCGACATCCTTGGCCCCCATGTCCATCAGCGCCCGCAGCGCCGCGCCCGAACGCGTCTTCGCGCGTGCCTCGAAATAACGCCCGGCCAAGATGAACACGGTGAGCGCGGAGGCGACCTCAAGGTAGATGTGGTCGGCGCCCCCGCCCGTGGCCGGGAACAGGCTGAACGTCATCCGCATGCCGGGCATGCCGGCATGTCCCAAGAACAGTGCCCACAGCGACCACAGATAGGCTGCAGTGACACCCAGGGAGATCAGCGTGTCCATGGTGGCTGCGCCGTGGCGGGCGTTGACCCAGGCCGCCTGATGGAACGGCAACGCTCCCCAGACCACGACGGGCGACGCCAAGGTCAGAGCGAGCCATTGCCAGTTCGTGAACTGCAGCGGCGGAATCATCGACAGGACCACGACCGGCACGGTCAACACCAGCGAGATCAGCAGTCGGGTCCGCAACGAGGCGGCCTCGTCGGATTCTGCTGCCGTGGTTTCGACGTCTTCACCGCCGGCGGCCACCGAGGGTGGCGGTGCGGCAGCGGTGTAGCCGGCGGCCGCCACGGCGGCGATCAGTTGTGCGATATCGATCGATCCGCGATAGGTGACTTTGGCCTTTTCGGTGGCGTAGTTGACGCTGGCGCTGATCCCGTCGAGCTTGTTCAGCTTCTTCTCGACCCGGGCGGCACACGAAGCGCAGGTCATCCCGCCGATCGACAACTCGACGCTGCGCGGCTCATCGAGCGCGGCCGCGTGATCGGTGGTGCTCACGTGCTGTTGTCTCCTACAGTCGACCCGCTTGCGGAGCGCGGTGCGGTGTTGGTTTAGGAAGTGGCCAGGTGGTAGTCGCCGGCCTCGTGCAGCGCGGCGTGCACCTGATCGATGTCGAGCGAGGTGTCGCTGGTGATGGTGACTGTCGAGGTGCCTGCGGGCACCAGGTCCACGCTCACACCGGTGACGCCGGGCAATACGGTGAGTTCCTCGGTGACCGCGCCGACGCAGTGACCGCAGGTCATCCCGGTGACGGGGTAGCTGGCGGTGGTGGTGCTCATGTCGTTCTCCTGCACGGGTGTGGTTGGGATGGATAGAGCAGTCTGTTGCCGGCCGCAGCAACCGCATCCGGCGGTTGCGGGCTCGGCCAGTGGCAGCGGGGAGGTGAGATTCGGTTTCATCGGCTCATTTCGTCGGTAATAGGGGTCGTTCAGTAGGTGGGGTCTGTTCATGAGCGCACGAGACGGGCGATGGCCGCGGAAGCGTCGGTGAGCCGCTGCTGGGCCGCATCGCCGCCTTCCTGGACGGCGTGGCTGACGCAGTGGTTCAGATGTTCGTCGAGCAGCATCAACGCCACCGATTGCAGCGCCTTGGTGGCAGCCGAGATCTGGGTGAGTATGTCAACGCAGTAGGCGTCTTCCTCGATCATCCTCGCCACACCGCGCACTTGACCCTCTATGCGGCGCAACCGCTTCAAATAGCCGTCTTTGGACTGCAGGTAACCGAGCGCCGTCGTGTCCACGACTAGGACTCCTCTCACTTACCCCATAGGGGTGCTTGCGCACTATACCCCTAGGGGGTATACAAGTGTCAAGGGGATGGGAAGCGGATTCGAGACCCTCGGCGTCAGAATCGTCCGTCCGCGCAGCGAACTGCGTGATATCCATTTGGCGGGTTGTCAACTCGCGAAGCGGCCGTGTTCGGGCACCAGGCGGTTGCAAAGGGCATTGGTGCGCGAACTGGGTCGGCCCGTCGGCACGCGAAGGGTAGCCGCCCGGTGTCAGTGGTCATGGTCGAACACGACAAGAGTGTCGGCCAGATTGCCGTCGATAAAATACGCCCGGCACACGAAGGGGTCGTGCAGGGTTCCGCCGACCTCGCTCGGGGCCTCGACAATGCCTTCCACATTCCGAACGGTGATGCGAGAGTGGTCGACGCCGTAGAGGGGCCCCCCTTCCAACGACGAGAACAAGTCCCTCACCTCCGGATCAAGTTGCGCGCTCGTCACGGTGATGTCGGAAAGCCTCGCTGTCGATGGTGACGCTAGCCTCGCTACGACATCACGCTCACACCGCTCCTGTGCCGCACGCGCAGACGCGTTCACGACTGTCGAGTTGATGAGCCCGAAACCCCACGTGCTTATGGCGATCACAACCAGGGTTGCACCACATATCGCAGCGGCTGCAAGAAGCAGCACGCGTATCCTTCTCTGAGCCGCCATGCAGTCCGACTCTGTCTACAGCGAGGACAGAATCGACTTCATCGTGTCGATCTCCTTCTGCTGGCTGCTAGTGATCGACTTGGCCATCTCCACCGCCGCCTGGTACTGGCCGTTCTCGACCTCGTTCTGCGCCATATCGATCGCGCCCTGGTGATGGGCGATCATTTGTGTGAGAAACAATTTGCTCGCTTCTACGCCTTGCGCGTTCTTCAGGCTGTCCATATCGGCCTGCGACATCATTCCCATACCCGGCATGCTGTTTGCGCCGGGCGACATCGACCCGCTAGGCATCATCGAGTTGCCGGGCATGCTGCTGGAACCGGGCATGTCACCATGATGGGCTCCACCGCCATCACCGGGCGTCCCGCTAGCGCTGGGCATCGAATGACTTGGCATCCCAGGCATGTTGCTGGAGCCAGGCATGTCCATCCGGGGCATCGTGGTGGGCATCCCCCAGGCACTAAGCCAGCCCTTGAGTTGTTCGATTTCGGGCGTTTGAGCGTCCTTGATTTGCTTGGCAAGGTCGGTGACCCGCGGGTCAATGCCTTGCTTGCCGAGGATTATGTCACTCATCTCAATGGCCTGCTGATGATGCGGAATCATGTGCTGGGCGAACATCGCATCGGCGTTGTTGTGTGCTTGAGCCTCGGCGGGCATCGAGGTAGATGCCGCGGGCGTCGAAGGCCCCGATTGTTCAGTGGCGGTGTTACTACAGGCCCCGACAGCGAGAAGTGCACTCACGGCGGCCGCCCCCGCCACCACTGTGTGGATCGATTTCATTTTAAAAGCTCCTTTTCCTATCCAGCGCACCGGTCGTCGTCATACCTGCCGTTGGTCATCACAAGTCTCGACGTCCTCGCTCTGGCTCGGCTAGCGGTTTCTTGAAGATTCGGTAAAGGCCGGTCATGCCAGCGGTCGTGAGTGCATAGCGGCTGCGCGCCGCAGGACATCCTAGCCGCTGGTGGTACTCAGATTCGTCGACTCGCCGTGCGAAGCTGCACGCCAAGGCTCGACGGGGTAATCGACGGGCCCCGATGACCCAAGCGACGGCGAAGTCTCCACCGTGACGACCACGAGCGCACGCCCGGCGACGCACACATGTAAGCCTTGCCCCGATCCGCGACGACAACTAGCAGCCCTTCTTGGCACTTGCATCTCGATGACGCGCCAGTATTGGAAGACTCGGTCGCGGTATCTCGCCAAGCAACGTTGTCCGCCTATCGACCTGCGGGTAGCTGTGTCCGTCCGGCCGCTTGGCGCGGTCGTCGCAGTATGTCGAGGGCTGACAGCCCAATGCCGTAACTGAATATCGTTTTGTTCGGCTGGATCGCGATGAAACACATCTGACCGCCCTGGCTGACTATGCGCTGTTCTGCAGCAAGGATCCGACGATGGAACCATGATTTTTGAAAGGCGCCGATTGCAGCGGTGTCGTTAGCCTCCAATATCGTTGCTAAACCCTGAAATTGGACGGCACTCGGCGGGAACACCGGTAACCGGTGAGGCACCGGGATGACGAACGCCACTTCTGGATGCTCGCGGATGTGGTGCACTTTGGCTGTGGTGCTTCTAGTGGTGACGAAGAGCGTCAACGGCTGATCGGGCGGTGACACGGCGTAGATCACGGCGGTGGCGTGAGGCGCTCCCCGTCGGTCCATTGTCGACAACGTGCCGAAGGTGCGTCGTCGGACGGCCCGGTCGATTTCGTCGAAGCCGTTGTCTTTGATGATCACTATGGTGTTGTTCGAGGGGCACCCCGCAGAACCTGCAGGCGGTCGTGGTACTCCGCTTCAGTGATCTCGCCGCCGGCGAATCGTGCGGCAAGAAGTTGTTCGGCGGAGAGTGGACGTCGGATTGGCTGGGTCGCGTCGCCGGCGGCGAGTTTGATCAGTAGTACGATCCCGCCGACCAACAACGCCCAGAACAACACCATTCCGATGCCCATGGCGGCGTATCCCCACCATCCCATGCCGTCGCCGTACCAAATCATCACGGCAATACCTCCTCGTGAACGTCGGCTGCTCCTGCAGCGCCTTACTACGATGGTTGAGACGCAGAGACGCCGACAGAGGCGTATGCAATCAACTCGAGGGCCTTTGGACCCTCGCGCAGAAGTCCGGTTCCAACGCGCTCGTCATGCGTGCGGGCGCGGGATCCGGTGCTGTCGCGGGCAGGCTCAGCCGCTAGCAAGACAGCGACGATCACGCTGGATCCGGACATGGACAAAGCGGCGATCTCTGGGCGCAAGACGAGCCCGAATGCAGGCTGAAACGCTCCCGCGGCAATAGGGATCGCGATGACGTTGTAGCCGACTGCCTACCCAAGGTTTTGTCGCATCTTTCGCATCGTGCCACCGCCGATACGGACGGCGATGGGTACATCGAGCGGATCGGCGCGCATGAGCACCAGGTCGGCAGTCTCGATGGCGACATCGGTGCCGGCACCAATCGCCACACCGAGATCGGCTTGAGCCAGGGCAGGTGCGTCGTTGACTCCGTAACCGACCATGGCGACCTTTCGACCGTCTCGCTGTAGTTCGGCGATTTGGGCGGCTTTGTCCTCAGGCAGCACGTCGGCTATGACCGTGTCGATACCCAGTTGCGAAGCGATCCGTCTGGCGGTCGCCTCGTTGTCGCCGCTGAGCATGACGACCTGTGCTCCGAGGTCGTGGAGAGCGGCGACCGCGCAGCTGATGTTGGTCGGGCCGCGTCTGCTAGCGCGATTACCCCGACACCGCGACCGTCCACTGCGACCAGTACGGCGGTGCGGCCGCTGGATGCCAGTTCGTCACGTCGGTCCATTAGCGCACCGAACTCGACGCCTTGCTCGATCATGAGCTTGCGATTGCCGACGGCGACCACGTGTCCGGCCACGTCAGCGGTGGCTCCATGTCCGGGCACGCTGCTTCGAAAGTTGTTGAGCGGCAGTGACGTAGCGCCTTGCTCGGTGGCATAGCGCACGATCGCCGCTGCCAGTAAATGTTCAGATTCCGTCTCCACCGCCGCCACCAGCGCCGGGAGTTCGTCCTCGGCGATGCCTTCGACGACGGCGTCGGTGACCTCTGGTTCACCCTTAGTCAAGGTGCCGGTGTTGTCCATGACGACGGTGTCGATGCGTGCTGAGGTCTCCAGTGCGGTAGCGTTTTTGAACAGGACACCGCGCTTGCGCCAAGTCCTGTGCCGACCATGATCGCTGGTGGCCAAGCCGAGCGCGTCAGGCACGTGATAACCACCACGGTAATGGCGAACAGCCTCGCGGTTTGCACGCTGGCGCCGACGGCCCACCACACCGCGAAGGTGGCGAGCCAGAGCGCCGCCAGCGTCGTCAGCCTCGCATGGTGGCCAGCAGCTGAGCGGCCTGCTCGGCGAACGCCGGCGTGCACACCACGTCGTAACGCTCAGCGGCCAGCGTCGACATCGACGTGAAATCTCGCCGGCCACCGGTCGCCCAGTGCTCGACGAACCCGAAAATCGCCCCCCAGACGGTGCCGATGAGCAAGCCAGCCACCATAACGCCGAACCAGGCGGTGCCAACGGCAAACATCCCCAACAGCAGCCCAATCAACAGGCCCCACCAGGCTCCGCTCGACGCGCCCGTGAGCGCGGCGCGGCCCTTGGTCAGGCGGCCGATGACGGCTTCCACGGTGGTCACATCGTGACCGAGGATTCGGAGGTTCTCCACCGGGAATTCTGAATCGGACATGAAGTCGACCGCGCGCTGAGCTTGCGCGTAGTCGCGGTAGCTGGCTATCACCCGGTACTCGGAGCTAGCGGTAGCCCCGCTGGTCGTGCCGGTGAATGGTTGATCGGAAGATGTGTCCATGGTGCTCCTATGGTGAGACCGGTTGGCATCGAGATTCGCCGCCAGATGCCGACGGGTCAGCCCTGGCTAACCGGCCCGGCGCCGAGTCGGCCGACAAACTGTCCACACGCTGTCCGTCTCCGCATACTACTAAATAGCTTAGTAGTATGCGGAACGTCTACTGAGTCGCTTAGTAGAATTGTCGGCCCTCTGGTAAAGCCCGGGTGACGGGGACCCGTTTGGTGGTCCAGTCGCTATGCGACTTTCGGTTGGTGGGCCGTGGCCCACTGTAGGGCAAACTCCGATGGGGTGAGCTCTCCGTGGGCGGAATGGGGCCGGCTGGCGTTGTAGTCACAGCGCCAGTCCTCGATGATCACACGGGCTTCCAGCAGCGAATCGAAGCGCCACGAGTTGAGCAGTTCATCCCGTAGCCGGCCGTTGAACGACTCGATCCAGGCGTTCTGCCACGGCGAGCCGGGATCGATGAAAAGTGAACCGGCACTGTTGAATCGACACCAATCGCTCACCGCGTGCGCCACGAACTCGGGACCGTTGTCGAAACGGACGTAGTGTGGCGCCCCGTGCATGAGCGCCAAGCGATCCAACACATCGACGACGCCCGGCATCGATGCTGCGATCCACCTCAATCGCGAGCGCCTCACGGGTGAACTCATCGATCACGTTTAACATCTTCAACCCGCGGCCATCGGCGGTCGTGTCGAATTGAAAGTCCATCGCCCAGATGATATTTGGACGGATCGGTGACATCGCGCCCACGGCGACGCCGATGCCCGTCAGCCGCTTCTTGCGGCGGCGCTGCGGGACCCGCAGGCCCTCCTCACGCCACAGCCGGCGGATACGCTTGTTGTTGACCTGCCAGCCCGCTCGGCGGGCCATCTTCGCCGCCCGTCGCCACCCCCAGCGAGGCCGGTCCACCGAGAACCGGCGCAGCCAGTCACGCAACTCTGCTTCCTCGGTCGTGATCGGCGGCGGCTGCAGGCGCATCGTGGAACGGTGCAGACCAACGACCGTACAGGCGCGGCGCTCAGACACCCCGAACCGGTCGCGCAGCGCCTGCACGGCGCTGCGCTTGCGGTTCGGGGTTAGAAGTTTCCCGCCGAGATCTCCTTGAGCATGTCGATGTCGAGGGCCTGGTTGGCGACCAACTTCTTGAGGCGGGTGTTCTCGGCCTCGAGCTCTTTGAGTCGTTTGGCCTCGTTGGCCTTCATGCCGCCGTACTGGGCCAGCCAGCGGTGCCAGGTCGACTCGGCGATTTCCAGGTGCCGGCACACCTCGCCCAGCTCCTGGCCGGTCCCGAGGAGCTTGTTGCCCTCGGCCAGCTTGCGGATGATCTGGTCCGGGGTGTGCCGCCGGCGCTTATTCGTTGCCATGTCGTTGGTGATTCTTCCTGCCCGAGCACTCGGGCAACAGAGTCCCACAACGACTGGACCACTACAGCGGGCTCACCTCACGGGCGCCGAGCACTCCGGATTCAACAGCGACGCCTTCTACGGCCGCGATCGGGCAATGCCGTATTCATGCCGTTGCTGGTCGCCGGCCCTGAGGAAGCGATGCTTCTGCCAGGACCGACCGCGGTGCTGACCGAAGCAAAACTAGCGTCGGTCGTCAGGCGCAGCCGGCGACGCGCTAGCGGCTCAAGTATGCCCGCGCTCGGCCATACTCGCCGGTGAGCAGAGAGCCACCCACCGAAGATGAATTGCGCTCAGAGCTTGTGACGTCATGTCGCACGACTGTCGCCTCTCGCGTAGTCATTAAGCGACGAGCGCCAAGACTCACTGTCCAGGCATCGCTCCAGGTGCCATCTGCCCGGGCCCCATGCCGCCGGGACCCATCTGTCCGGGCGCCATGCCGCCGGGACCCATCTGTCCGGGCGCCATACCACCTGGCCCCATGCCGTCGGGCATCATGCCTGGGCCCATGGGCAAGCCGCATCTCGCACTCAGATCCTTAACCGGTTGATGGATGTTCTGAAAGGCAGCAGCCACGTCTGGGTGATTCTCGGTGAACGCTTGAATCACGCCGTGCCGCTCCTGGGGTGTGGCCTTGCTTCTGGCATCGACAAACACCTGTTGAACGTCGGGGCGGGAGTCGAGATAGTCAGCCATTCGAGTCATCGCTTCGGCGTGCGCGCGCATCACGGCGGCCGGAGAACACGGATCCGGCGGCGGTGGCTGCGCAACCGCAGCTCCGGCTGCTACCGACGCTACGATGCACGCCGCCGCAACAGCGGTAGTCGCGCCACCCAGACGCCGTCTTACCCATCTGTATTGCAGAACCTCATTCATTTCATGTCTCCTCTCGATTGCTACTCCCCGACTACCGCCCGTTGCCGCGCAAATGCGCGATGTGTGCTATGCCCGTGCACGAACCGAACCAAAGGAGTTCGCACTAGCCATTGCTCCGAAGTGCAGTCACGTATTAATCGCCGATGGACATATAGGCTGCACGCGGCATCTGCTGCGTGAGGGCTCGGGCCGGTAACTCGCCAGCTCTGCGCTAGCTCCATCAGCCTCTCCTTGTCGAGCCTGTTACTTCACTCCCTGCACTACCGAAGTGACCCTGCTATACGAGAATTGACGATAGCGTGTGAAGCTGTCAAGGTTCTGCGAAAGAGGTGATTCGAGCATCTTCGTTCGCGGCTGATACTCCATCCATTGGCTCGGTAAGGCTCTACACGGTCGCTCGAGGAGCTTGCCACAGTAACAGTTAGCTCCCTTTTGCGGCGACGCACACCGCACGCCGAACGCGAGCAAAGCGGCCGCAATTTTCTTGTAGGCCAACGTCCTTCCTCAGTCGGTCAGCTTCTCCACCTCAACCCATCCTGGAGGACCCGTGCGTCCCGACGTTGCCATGTTCAATCTCAACTGAACATTCCGCTCAGCGCTTCACTGCCACTAGATGGACGTTTGCAAGCTATATGTAGTCGGTCAATACTAAGTTGATCCGTGTGCGGACTGTGCACACTGCAGCAGCGACTCGTCACGCACAAACACCCAAAGTTGGGCAAGCGAGCCGCCCATATTTGAAGCACCGTCGCGGTGACCGTCTCCGCAAGTCGGCACAGCATTCCGTCCGCAGGGCCGCCGATGGGCAGGCGCTCGAATGCTCAGCGAAGTCGACCGCCGAATTGGATGCGCGACAACGATGCTTGTGCTGACGAAACTAGAAGTGAGAATCTGCCTTACGAGACGCGTGGGAAGTAGGGCAGGTTCGCTGGTAGGCCACGCTTGCAGAGTCCGGTGCCCGCCCTGCCTGCGATGCAGCACGTTCCGGTGTGGGTGCCGGCCAACACCGTTCCCCTCGCGTCGAGGTGCAGCAGCGGCGGCACCAATGCTGTAGCGGGCCGACGGGACCGCGATCGATGTCGGGGCATCGCAATCGGCGCGCGGCGGCGGGGCGGTTCCGCAGGCCGCCAGCATCAACACCGCGACAGCGACGCGTTCGGCCACGAAAGGATCTTCTAGGTATCGGTACTGACTGATGCACCTCTGTCGGCGCGGATGTGGCGAGTGGCTTGTCGGGTGTGGGCCAAGTGGGCGGGGTCCAGATCGAGGCGGCGCAACAGTTGGGCGTTGAGCGCGACGACGATCGTCGAGACCGACATGAGCACCGCCGCCGCGGCAGGCGGCAGCACCACCCCGATCGGAGCGAGTACACCGGCGGCCAACGGTACGGCGATGATGTTGTATCCGGTCGCCCACACCAGGTTCTGCCACATCTTGCGGTAGCTGGCGTGGGACAGCTCGATGATCGACAGCACTGCGCGCGGGTCGTTGGCTGCCAGCACCACCCCGGCGGATTCGATCGCGACATCGGTACCGGCGCCGATGGCCACGCCGACGTCGGCGCGGGCCAACGCCGGTGCATCGTTGACGCCGTCGCCGACCATCGCCACCCGGTGCCCGCGGTTTTGCAGTTCGGCGACCTTGGCGTCCTTGTGTTCGGGCAGCACCTCGGCGAACACCTCATCGATGCCCAGATCGGCGGCGACCGCGTCGGCGACCTGTTGGGCATCGCCGGTGATCAGCGCAACCTTGACGTTTCGTGCGTGCAACGCATCGATCGCCTGACGCGATTCCTCCCGGACGGCGTCCTCGAGCGCCACCGCGCCCAGCACCTGGTTATCGCGGGCGATGTGCAGCACCGACGCGCCACGCTGCACCCACCCCCCGGTCATCGCGCTGACATCATCGGGGACCGACAGTCGCAGGTCAGCCAGCATGGCCGGGCCACCGACAGAAACATCCAGCCCGTCGACGCTGGCCCGCACCCCCCGGCCGGGCAGGGACCGGAAGTCGCTAGCGACAACCCGCTCACTGGACGGCACTCGTGATTGGGCCGCGGCCACGATGGCCCGGGCGACCGGATGCTCACTGTCGGACTCGACCGCGGCGGCCAGCGCGAGCAGTCGCTCTTCGCTGATCCCGGCGGTGGCAACGGTGCCGGTGACCTGATGTCGCCCCTCGGTCAAGGTGCCGGTCTTGTCGAAAAGCACCACATCGACCGTGCGCATCCGTTCCAGCGCCAGCCGATCCTTGACTAGCACCCCGGCGCGGGCGGCGCGTTCAGTGGAGATCGCGATGACCAGCGGAATCGCCAGCCCGAGCGCATGTGGACACGCGATGACCAGGACGGTGACCATGCGGGTCACCGCATAGTCGAGGTTGCCCAACAACGTCCACACCGCGAAGGTGATCACACCGGTGACGGCGGCGAAATAGAACAGAAACGCGGCGGCCTTGTCGGCGAGTGCCTGCGCCCGCGAAGACGAAGCCTGCGCGGCGGCGACCATACGCTGAATACCGGCCAGGGCGGTGTCATCGCCGACCGCGGTGATCTGCACCCGCAGAGCGCTGTCGGTGGCCACGGTGCCGGCCACCACGGTATCGCCGACCTGGCGGGTCACCGGCTTGGACTCGCCGGTGATCATCGACTCGTCAACCTCGGCGCGGCCGTCGGTGACGGCGCCGTCGGCTGGCACCCGGGCGCCGGCACGCACCAGCACCACATCGCCTAGCCCCAGCTCTGAGAGAGGGACCTCGCGGACTCCGTCGTCGGTGACCTTCTCGGCGGTGTCGGGCAACATCGCCGCCAATGCGTCCAGCGCCCCCGATGCTGAACCCAAGGCCCGCATCTCCAGCCAATGCCCCAGCAGCATGATGACGATCAGCAACGCCAGTTCCCACCAGAAGTCCAGGTTGAAACCCCCGATCCCCAGAGTGGTGACCCACGAGGCGACGAACGCGACGCTGATCGCCATCGCGATGAGCAGCATCATCCCGGGACGACGCGATTTCAGCTCGGCCCAGCCGCCGGTGAGAAACGGCATGCCACCGTAGACAAAGATCACCGTGCCCAGAATCGGGGCGATCCATGTCATGCCCGGAAAGTCCGGCCGGGTGTAGCCGAACAGTTCGGCGATCATGTGGCTGAACACCACCACCGGTACCGACAGAACCAGGCTGAACCAGAACCGCCGGCGAAACATCTCCCCGTGCGCGCCATGGCCGGCATGTCGATCATGACCGTCATGTCCGGCCTGGCCATCTTGTCCGATGTAAGCCAGATGCTCTCCGTGCCCAGCGTGGGGATCTTCGTCGCTAGGCGCTGGGCTCTGTGCCTGGGTGGCATGCTCGTATCTGGCGGATCTCGGATGTGGGCCGACGTGTCCCTTCTCTGGGTTGGACATCACAGCTCCTGACAGCAAGTAGGTGGGATGAAACTAATGCAGGTATTCACCGGTCAACCCTGCGCGCTCGGTTGAATCGGTACTCTCAACGTCTACTGACCGCCATAGTACGATAGCGTCCCGCTACTCGAATCTTTCGGGACGTCGCCGGATTGCGTCCGATTGTGGCATCATCCGCACAAGCTCAAGTCGATGGCGTAATGGTCCGCGCCGGCGCTCGAAAAATCAAGGCGCACGCAATCCGTGTAGAGCCGATCATGTTCGCGGGCATTGCCGTTTCATGGACGCGGAATCCGGGATTTGCAAGTTCCGTCATGCACGTAGTGGACAACCGATAACCAGCTCTAGATAGATAACACTACAGTCCTTCGGCAAGAACGAGATCTGGCTCGATCTCGCCGCCCTGGCCTACGAGCTGCTGACCTGGACCCAATTGCTGGCCTGGCCCGCCCCCCGCAGCTGGGAACCCAAACGATTACGCCTGCGGCTACTGAGCCTGGCCGGGCGGATCATCACCACCGGCCGCCGCCACATCCTGCGCCTGAGCCGACGATGGCCCTGGTCAGAGCTGCTGATCAACGGACAACGAAACCTCGCCGCGCTCAACTGAATCCACCACCAGCAACCCCACCACCAAGGACACAGGAGAATCAGCGACACAGCGCCGAGGACCACCCACGCCCAGTCCACCGCACCCGACACAACCGACCCAACCCCCAACAACTGAGCCCTTAACGTAGATCGAGGCTAGGGGAGGCTAGGGGCCGATTTCGAGCACGTCGGTTAGCGGCCGCCGCGGTGTGGGAGTTGGCGGCGGATCGATTGGCGGCGCGCTGCCGATTCGGATCAACACCTGCGGCTCGGCGGTTCGTCTGGTGAGGCGGCGCACGATTTCGCGGCTGGCGGCCGCTTCGATCATGTGTGTCAGGGTGCAGGTGCCCAGATCGGCCATGGTGGCCTCCAGCAGCACGACGGAGAGCACTTCGCCGCAGACCAGCACGGAGTCGCGGCTGTCATCGTAGGTGGACAACACCAGAATCTTGGCGTCATCGCGATCGATGTCGGCGCGCCGGTTGGTCTCGCCGCGGACAGGAAATGCCCGCCCCACATCCACCCGAGCCGATTCAGCGCCGGAGGCCAACGCGGTCGGCGGGATGCCCTGTGTGGATGGCGGTTGTGTTGTCCACCATGCTAATTCGGCGTGGTAGGACGCATCGTAGCGTCGCAACTGCTCAGTGAGCCGCGACGCGTGTGCCAATTGGGAGCGGGCATCCGCGTCGAGGACATCCAGATGCGTGCCGTTGCCGATGACCGTTGCGCGCAACACGGTTTCAAACGCCTCCCAGCCCGCGGGGACCGCGAACGCAAGCCGATCGGTGCGCCGGTGGGCGATGGCCGCCGCGCGGCCGCGTTGGGCATCGGTGACGAACACCGCACGCGCGAACTCAACTGTTGCCAGGTGATCGCGATCGTTCGGGTTGGGGAAGCGCTCGGTGAGGCTGTCCCAGCCCGCCGCGGCCATGGCCACCCGTAAATGATCCAACACGGCACCACAACTGAGCAGCACCTCCTTCCCGGTGTGGTCGCTGCCGTGACCGATACGGGAGGGATCCGCATGCAGATCAAGCACCCCGTCGTGTAGCACCCATCGCCAGGGTTGACTGTTATGCAGCGACGGCGCCCGCACCGCCAACTCCAGCGCATCCTGGATCACGTCCAACGCCACCATGTGTTCGTTCACGGCCACTCCCGAATCCTTCGCGCCTGTCCCCCACACTCAAGACTGGAGGCCGCTGGGGCGTCAACGCAGTGGTACTAGGACACGAAATCGAGGGTAGAAGGCCCTTTTCAAACCGCGGGGAGTTCGTCAAAACCGCTGGGCCCCGACGGTGCCACGTCGGCTGGGCTATTGGGGCGCCTGGATCATCGCGCGTAAGCGCTCGGTTTTGTCGGCGGTCCATGCCGGTGGTCTGCAAGACCAACGCCCAAGCGTCACAAGGTCTTTGACGCAGCGGTGGCCGTGGCCGTCGGGGACCCCGGTCGCCACGGCCATGTCCGCGGCGACTGCAGGAATGTCACCACCGGAATCCACTGCACTGCACGCTCGCCAACACGTCATGGCCGCGGTCCTCTTTGAGCCAATCCGGTTTGCGCAACGCCAGATCGGGATCCCACCAGGCGATGGGATCGGAGGGGTGCTGCAGATAAACGATGCGCGGGTGATCCCACCCGGCGTCGGGCCGGGAGAGATCTGCAGCGCGGGCAGCGAACCGCACGTTCTGGCCGCGCTGGTAGACCGGCAGCCACTGCGGTGAATCCGCGTCGCGGTCCTCGGTCAGCCCTGTCCACATCGTGTTGTTGAACGTCGGGCCGGAAAACACCGCCCCATCCGTGCGGGCGATGAGGTTGTTCAGCGACGAGAACGCCGCCTCGGCGCCGAAGGAACCGAGGCTTTCCCCGAACACCACGAGATTGGGCCGCTGCCCGTCGGGCAGCGTGCGCACCCGCGCGGAGACCGCTTCGAACAGGGCCTCACCGGCGTTCGGTGCGACGGTGCGCCCGATGGCGGTTCGGTGTGCGGCGTGAAAACGTTTGACGCATCGGCTTTGCGGCGACGGATTGGGTCCACAACGCCCTTACCGTCAGTGGCGTGGCTGGCGCGTGCACCAGGCGATCCCGCGCAAGCCTCCATGCGCGCCGAAAACGGCGACAACCATGCTTCGCTCGTCACGGTTGATCAGCATGTCTTCCGACTTGCCGGTTGCATCGGCCCTCGCGCTGCGTCTGATCCGCGGTGTCTTTGGTGGTTATGGCCGCCCGGCGGAGTCGCGATGAACGTGGCTGTCGGTGGACTCACGATCGGAACCATGGCCATGGCCATGGCCGCCGCCCATTCCGCCCATCATGAACATCATCATCACCGGGCATGCCAGCAAGAGCAGGGCCAGCAGGACAAGCGACGCCGGAGCGCCCAAGACGATCGCGGCCAACGCGACGGCGACGACCGCAGCGCCATACCAAAGAGCGTGCTGAGTCTTCATCGGGAATCCTTTCATCGGTGCTACGGTGTCGATTTTGCGCTACCCACCGGGGCGCGCGAACAGCACAACGTCCACTACCGGCGGGCCAATTGGGCTCTATCGCAACCGACCAAAGTCCCCGGCTGTGCCCGACGGGGCGCAATGCCGGCGCATGCCGGCCAGCGACATTCGCCCCTCGTCTAATACTGTTTGAATTGGCAGACGATGGCGACACCGAAGCGCCGGCAACGTTGCATGCGGTGGGTGAGGACACTGCGAGGTGTACGCGGTACTTCGCTCCCCAGGCGGTGCCGCTGAGGCGGCTCGATAACATCCCACGCCTTCTCGCTGGGCCGTTCGCAGGCGATGATGAGCGCGGCATCCATGCGAGATCACCGAAAGAGATATCGCGCCCCCGGAGATCATCGCTGAACGGGTTTCTCGCACTTATGCTCAAGCGACTGCAGCGACTGTTCTGTCGTGTTACGGCGACGTGCTGCGGCGGGCGAGGATGACCGCTGCGGCAATGACTAACCCGGCGAGCCAGGAGGCCAATCAACAGCGGGCCGATCTGGTCGAATTGTGCGGTGAGGCCGGTATCCAAGACCACCTTCGTCCAATCGTATCCGGGCAGCGCCCGCGCCCCTGGTGGCGGCGCAGGCCGAGGCATAGGGCTTTGGACGTTCGTCCCGGATCCGGCGGTGGTTTGCCGTGGTGGCGGTGAAATTCGCGTCCTCCCCCGTCCTACCCGACCCTCCGCGCCGTAGCGGTGAAAGCCGCTTCTGTGTCCGCATGTCCTTCAGGACGAAATTCATTGGCTTGATTCGGTTGTCGACCACAGCCGCAGAGACAACCTGACATTCTGCCCAACGTGAATCTGTCGACGACACCAGAGATGTGGCAGCGACGAACAGCCGACACTGTCGGTGACAGACACAACTGACCGGAGTTGGCGCAAACGTGTGCGGTCACCACTGGTTGTTTTCGGCGAGGCTATCGCCGCGGCCGCGGCCGCCATGATCGACCGCTTGGGGTCCACCGCGCCGAAGTGATCGCAACCAACGGAACACAAAGCTGCAGTTGACCGTTGCGCTGACTTCGGCGCAGGCCGTCCCCGGGTTGTATGTGCATCCTGATCACCGGCGTCGACGACGCCGGCCGCTTGTTCGGAGTGCGTTGGATGGCCGAGTAATTATGACCGCACATCGAGCATTCAATGTCGCATGGTTGGCGGTATCGGCTAAACACGCCCCAGCGGTGACCGCGGCGGTCAAGACGGTTTTCGCCCACACCGACCCCGCCGACGTCGCTGCCCCGAGGGCACGCGTGAAGTGTTGAGTACCGCGGTGGGTGACAGTGAGTCCTACGAGTTCTGGCGCGAGTTTTTGGCCTCGCTGCGCGCCCGCGGCCTGGCCGGGGTGCATCTGGTCATCTGCAATGCCCACGCCGGGCTGAAAGCCGCTGTGGCCCAACAGTTCACCGACTCATCATGGCAGCGCTGCCGGGTGCATTTCATGTGCATCTGCACACCGCGGGGTACCACGGCGCAAAAGCTTGGTAGCGTCCGAGCCCATTCGGTCTCAGCCTCGAAATCCAACCACCCCAGGGGGCTTACCCCCGCAACCAGCCAGGTCCAGGCGCCGGCGCCACGTTCACCCTCAGGTTGCCCATAGCCACCACGTCCACGCGACAGCTACCAACGCCGCCCCTGACAGCCACGTCAGGCCCGGCTTTAAATGAGTGAGGCCCCGGCCCCACCGACGAGTGTTCCACACTCTTACCCTGGCCAGGTCCATTCGGCGACGTCGGGAATGTCGGCGCCGTACTGCCGGGTCCATGTCCTCGCCCGAAGGCGAGCATCGGCCATTTCCTGGCGCAGCCCGGCGGCCCGGGTGCCTAGTGCGGGAACACGGTCGATGACATCGATGACCAAGTGGTACCGGTCCAGGTCGTTGAGCATCACCATGTCGAAGGGTGTTGTGGTGGTGCCTCTTTCCTTGTAACCGCGTACATGGAGGTTCTTGTGGTTGGTTCGGCTGTAGGTGAGTCGGTGAACCAGCCACGGATAGCCGTGGAAGGCGAAGATCACCGGACTGCTTTCGGTGAACAGGCTGTCGAATTCGTAGTCGGGCAGGCCGTGGGGATGTTTGTCTTCGGGCAGCAGTCGCATCAGGTCCACGACATTGACCACACGAACCCGCAAATCTGGGAGGCGGTCCCGGAGGATCGATGCGGCGGCAAGGGTTTCCAGTGTTGGGATGTCACCAGCGCAGGCGAGTACGACATCGGGCACGGTTCCCACAACATCGTTGTTGCCGGCCCACGACCAGGTCCCCGCCCCACGCGCGCAGTGCAGGGCCGCGTCGGTCGCCGACAGCCAATTGGCTTGTGGTTGTTTGCCCGCGACGACCACGTTGACGTAGTGCCGTGAGCGCAGGCAGTGGTCATAGGTCGAGAGCAAGGTGTTGGCGTCGGGGGGCAGGTAGACCCGCACGATCTCGGGTCTTTTGTTCATCACCACATCAAGGAAGCCTGGGTCCTGGTGAGTGAAACCGTTGTGGTCCTGCCGCCAAACATGTGATGACAGTAGGTAGTTGAGGCTGGCGATGGGGCGGCGCCATGGCACAGCCATGCTGGCTTGCAGCCACTTGGCGTGCTGGTTGTACATGGAGTCGACGATGTGGATGAACGCCTCATAGCAGGTGAAGACGCCGTGTCGGCCGGTCAGCAGGTACCCTTCCAGCAGCCCTTGGCACATGTGTTCGGACAGCACCTCGATCACTCGGCCGTGCGGATCGAGCCCTTCGTCGAACTCGCCGATATCGGCCTGCCAATTACGGCCGGTCACCTCCAGAATGTCCTGCAGCCGGTTGCTGGCCAATTCATCAGGCGCGAAGGTCAAAAAGTTCGAGCGATTCCAGTCGGTCACATCGCGAAGCCACCGGCCCAACACCCGGGTGGCCTCGTGCGAGGTGGCCCCCGGAGCCGAAACCTCGACACTGTACTCGCGCCAGTCGGGCAGCAGCAGATCGCGCAACTGAGTTCCGCCGTTGCTCACCGGATTGGCGCTCATTCGCCGATCACCGTCAGGCACCAGCTCCGACAGCGCGGCCACCGGGCGCCCAGCTTCGTCGAAAAGCTCCTCCGGACGGTACGACTGCAACCACTCTCGGAGCACCTCGCGGTGTCGGGTATCGGTGCGGGCGGCCGGCAGGGGCACCTGGTGGGAACGAAACGTACCCTCGACCTGCTGCCCGTCAACCATGGGCGGACATGTCCAGCCCTTCGGCGTGCGCAACACAATCATGGGCCAGCGCCGGTCGGAGGGCCGATCGGTATTCAACCGGGCCGACTCTTTGATCTGTGCGACCTGGTTCAGACAGGCATCCAGAGCCGCGGCCATCGCTTGATGCACCGCCGCGGGATCATCACCGCTGACCACATGTGGGTCATAGCCGTATCCGCGCAACAATTCCAACAGTCGAGATTCGGGCATACGGGCGAAGATGGTGGGGTTGGCGATTTTGTACTCGTTCAGCGCGAGAACCGGTATTACCGTGCCGTCGCGGACCGGATTCAAGAACGTGTGCGCGTGCCAACTGGTCGCCAGCGGCGCGGTTTCGGCTTCACCATCACCGACGACGCAAAAGACCGTCAAGTCAGGATTGTCCAGCGCTGCCCCGAACGCATGAAACAACGAATAACCCAACTCACCGCCCTCATGGATCGAACCCGGCGTCTCCGGCGCACAATGGCTCGGAACGCCCCCTGGATACGAGAATTGGGTGAAGAACGCCTTCATCCCGGCGAGATCCTGCGGGATGTGGCTGTAGAGCTCGGAATAGGTGCCTTCCAACCACGCGCACGCGTTGGGCCCCGGACCACCATGCCCGGGCCCGGCAACAAACAAGGCGCTCAGCTCACGGCGAATTATCTGCCTATTGGCGTGTGCCCACACCAAATTCAGTCCGGGCACGGTGCCGAAGTGACCGAGCAGACGTGGCTTGATGTGGTCGGGCTGCAGCGGCTCACGCGCCAGAGGATTGTCCAACAGATAGATCTGCCCTACCGACAGGTAGTTCGCCGCACGCCACCACGCATCGACCAGGTTCAGCTCATCGCGAGTCAGCGGTCCGTCAGCATCCCCCAGGGTGTAAGGCTGCGGTGCGATGGATTCCCCGGTGCTCGTGTCCACGTCGTCGGCCGACGTGTCCCCTCCCATACTCGCTAACTGCCCCATCTAAGGACCCTTCTCCTCGTTGTCATGATCAAGTCTGAGTTTGTCTCCGATGTCGGCTCAGCCATCACCCCTGATGTGCTGCGGCCGGGTCGTGATGCGCCCGGCAACGGCGACGATCGCCAGCGCGGTGACCACCGTCGCTGCACCCAGCAGTTCGGCCAAAGCCACCCTTTCCCCGACCACGACGACGCCCAGCGCCAAACCCACCACAGGCACCAGCAACGTCCACGACGTCACCGCAGTGATCGACGCGCGCCGCAGCTCGACAAACCACAACAGGTAGGGCAGCGCGGTGCCCCCAACAGCCAGCACGGACAACGCCACCCAGCTGCGCGCCGACATTCCCACGGTCGGTGGCCCATCGATCACTCCGGCGAGGACGGCCAGAGCGGCACCGCCGACCAGAAACTGCCAGTAACCCAACTTCAGCACATCGACGTCTGTCAGCCGCCGAGCCAGCAGAGCGCCCGCCGTGACCCCTACCGCCGCCAGCAGCGCCAGCCCGTAACCCTGGCCACCGCCCGAGGGCACCGCAATGATAAGCAGGCCTCCCACCCCGAACACCACCGCGGCGATTTCGGCGGTTCGGGGCCGCTCGCCGAACAGCGCCCACGCCGGCAGGACCACCAGGAGCGCCTGTGAATTCGCCAGCACCGTGGCCATACCTGTGGCGATGCCGGTGGAGCTGGTGGCCATCGCCGCAAACGACACCGTGACATTCATCAGTGCCAGTACGCCGATCAACGCCCACGTACCCAGCCTCATCTGCGGCGATGGTGCCCCAGGAGTCCAGTTGACCGTTGCACCAAGGGCCCACAACACCAACCCGGCCACGATGGCGCGCCAGGTGACGAACCACAGCGCCGATACACCGTCGAGACCCCAGTCCAGCAACGGGAAGCAGGAGCCCCACGCTATGGCGATCACCACCATCCGCCACGGCCGCACCCCTCCCTTCGAGACGCCAACGCGGACGACATCGCTCACAGGCTCGCCTTCCACTGCGTGCGAATAACGCGCAGTTGACACGTCGGGCGCCGAGAAGATCTCCTACTATCGAAGATAGTACTAACCAAAGACGTGCTGGGCGACACCAGTCGTCAGTTGGCTGACAACGCACAGACCATCGCGACGGCTGCCCCCATCAGCAGCAGCGCATGACTTCTTGGAAGCGGATTGAGAGTTCCTCCCTATCGACGTATTCACCCTCTTCCTCGCGGTAACGCCGGCCCGGCCGTAGTCACACGACACATAGGTGGGCGCAATGGATCATGAGAATCGCTTTGCCAGCGGCTTACACGCGGTCATCATCGATGCCGGCGCGATCCGGGCGGACGAATCAGTGGCGAAGCTGGTGCGCACTTTCCACTCGGCCGGCGTACCCACCGCGGTTGTCCTCAAAGAGCTCCCCGCCGACGAAAGCCTCGAGGATGCCGCTGCCCTCGACGCGTGGCCCCTGCGCGTCGAGGGCACCGACGGCCCACCGGTTTTGCGCAGTAACAACTCCGACCGCGCAGTGTTTGTACAAGCCGCACGTCGCCTGCGCACAACGCCGGCGGAAACGGTCGTGGTGACGCGCAATGCGGCGGGTGTGCGCACTGCGGCGGCCGCGGGGATCGGCTTGATTGTCGGGGTGGACACCACGGGCGACCGTTCGCAACTGACCTCATCGGGCGCGGACGTGGTGGTGACCGACGTGGCCCAGGCCAACCTGACCGGTCTGCTCAGCGGTACCGACCCCGAGCGTGCCGCCAGCCCGTCGGACGGCGCCGGCGACCAATGGTGCGGCGGAGCGGACCCGGCAGTCAGTGGCTGGCTTCTCAGCTACGACAGTTTCGATCCCGAACACGAGGGAACCCGCGAAACGCTGTGCACCTTGGGAAACGGCTATTGGGCCACCCGCGGTTCAGCACCGAGCAGTACTATCGACGAAACTCACTATCCCGGAACCTATTTCGCAGGCGTATACAACAGGGTGATCAGCGATATCGGTGACCGGCTCGTCGAGTCCGAACACATGGTCAACGCACCCGATTGGACCTACGTCAGAATCCAGGTAGCCGACGGCCAACCCATGTGTCCCGGAAGCACCGAGATGATCAGTCATGACCAACGCCTCGATTTGCGCCATGGAGTGTTGACCCGCACCACTCGTTACCGCGACAACCACGACCGCATTACCCGAATCACCAGCCGACAGCTGCATTCGCTGGCAACGCCACACCTAGCCGCTCTCGAGATCGCAATCCAGGCGGAGAACTGGGCCGGACAGATCCAAGTGCGTTCAGCGGTCAACGGCGACGTGAGCAACAGCAACGCCGCCGACGACGCGCCGTTGAATCATCACCACCTGACGATTGTCGATGTGATTCAGCCAGACGCAAAGACGGTGGTCGTCGAAGCCGTCACCAACCAGTCGGGGATCAGCCTGGCTACCGCAGCACGAACCCGGCTACGTCAGGGCCAGGTCCCCGCGGCCGATGGAGAGGGTTTCACCGAAGCCGCGCTGGCCGGCCATGATTTCGTGCTCGACGTCAAACCCGATGCTGAGGTGATCATAGAAAAGGTCGTCGCGGTCGCTACCTCACGCGACCGGGGCACCTCAACAGCACCGTTAGCTGCCACCGACCGGATCCAACAAGCACCCCACTTCGACCAACTGCTCACCGCGCACGTCAACACATGGCAACAGTGGTGGTCCCGGTTCGGCATCGGCATGCTGACCGGAGCGCGCCAACGACTCGCCCTGAACCTGCACATCTTCCACACTCTGCAAACCGTGGCGGCCACCAGCCCCGAACTCGACGCCGGCGTACCCGCACGCGGCCTGCACGGCGAGGGCTATCGCGGACACATCTTCTGGGACGAACTGTTCATCTACCCGATGCTCACATTGCGCCGACCCGCACTGACCCGCTCGCTGCTGCTCTACCGCTACCGCCGACTCGCGAAGGCGCAAACCGCCGCGCGCACTGTCGGGCTGGCAGGGGCGATGTTTCCATGGCAGAGCGGAAGCGACGGCCGCGAGGAGACGCCCACCGAATTGTTCAATCTGCGCAACGAGCAATGGATGCCCGACAATTCCCACCAGCAACGTCATGTCGGCCTTGCCCTGGCTTACAGCGTATGGCAGTACTACCAAGCCACCGCCGATATCGATTTCCTCGTCAATCACGGTGCCGAGATCGTGGTGGAGGTCGCCCGGTTCTTCGCCGACCTTGCCACCCATGACAAGGCAGATGACCGCTTCGACATCACCGGCGTGATGGGCCCTGACGAATTCCATGACGGCTACCCCAACGCCCCCGGCGAGGGAATACGCAACAACACCTACACCAACGTGCTCGCATCCTGGGTACTGACACGAGCGCGCGACATAATTGACCTGCTACACCAGGGCGACTGCGGCCCATCGCTGTCTCGACTCGCAGTCAACGCCGAGGAACTGAACCGATGGGACCGGATCAGCCGGCGGCTGCGGATTCCGTTTCATGACGGCGTCATCAGCCAGTTCGAAGGCTATGAGGACCTCGCCGAATTCGACTGGGACCGCTACCGCCAACGTTATGGCAACATCGGGCGCCTCGACCTGATTTTGCAAGCCGAAGGTGACAGCACCAACTGCTACCGACTGTCCAAACAGGCCGATGTGCTCATGCTGTTCTACTTGTTCTCCGCCGAAGAACTACGGGCCGTCTTCACCCGCCTCGGCTACCAGCTGCCACCAGAACTCATCCCCCGCACCGTGCACTACTACCTTTCCCGCACCAGCCATGGGTCCACCCTGAGCCGACTGGTGCACAGTTGGGTGCTTGCTCGGTCAGACCGTGCGCATTCATGGTCCCTGTTCACCGAGGCATTGGACAGCGACCTCGCCGACATCCAGGGCGGGACAACACGCACGGGTATCCATTTGGGTGCGATGGCCGGCACCGCGGACATGGTGATCAGATGCTACGCCGGAGTCGAAACCCGTGACGATGTCCTGCGCCTTCACCCACTGCTGCCCCGCCAGCTCGGCGCCGTCACCTTCCAAATGCGCTACCGCGGCCAACCGATCGACGTCGAACTCAGCAGCAACCGTGTGGTGCTGGACCTTCATCCGTGTGCGACCGGCCCGATCCGGGTTTGCCTCGAAGATGTCACACGAACACTGATCCCAGGCCAACGCTGGGAAATGGCCCTGTCCGATCCGAGTCACACACCAGTAGCTAGCTTAGCTAGGCAACAGGCACGCGCGACCGATGCTACGAAGTAGGCAACTGGACGAAGCCCAGCCGTTCATCGGATCGCGGGATTTTCAGTTATTCCGAGAGTGGCGCCGTATGTGTTCTCCCGCTGCACTTTCTCCGCCGTCGGCGTTGCGTTCCGCGCATCAGAAGCGCTACCGTGGTTGACACCGACGATACCCCTTAGGGTATCGAGTCAGACGACGCCTAACCTAACCAAAGTGTTCTGCCCTCACGGAAAAAGGATGTACTGACCCCGATGATCATCGGAACGTATCGGTCGTATTGAACCGAACAAGCTGGCTGCAAACGGTCACACGAGCCTCCGGGATTATTAGCAATCTTCAAAATAGTGGCAATGTATGCGCATAGTCTTGCCTGGCGATGACAAGATATTTTCTTCGCTTCTTGTCCCAGGAACGGAGGACTTCCATAGCTGACCTGTAACCGATTCTCTCCGCATAGCCATTGAAGGTGGCCAGAGATCGCAAAAGATGCCAGGCAACCCTACCTAACCGTGACGGTTTGAACCCTGTTATATGAATAATGTCCCACCCCGGAAGGAAACCGTCGTCTTGTAAGAGGCGTTCCCTTTCGAAACCAATCATCCTTTCTACAGAGTCATTTTTCCAAAAATGCGTGATAACAGGTCGTGAAAACTCATACTGCTCTCTATAATATTCGGCGCGTGTCTCAAATCTCGACACAACGTATTCCATTATGTGCCAAACAGGAGAGCTTTTGGCTCCACCGCCTCGGGGATAGTACATATCCATGCCTGGTTGAATAAGAAGAACTTCTGCTCGCAATAACGTCCTCGGTACCGCGGAACTGCGTATCGATTGCCAAACGATGTCGGGGTCCGTGTCAAACGCAAGGACAATAACCCAATAGTCAGTCCAGAAACTTTCCACGCTTTCTGTTCTTAATGGCTTATGGCGGAATGGAAGCAGCCCCACAATTTTCCTGGACGTATGCAGTGCAACTAAACTGGGTATCAGCTCTTGATCTACATCTCTATTAAATTGCATACGGCGGTTTTTGGGGACGCGCCACGTCAACCCAATCGCCCCATCAGTCATGTTGTTGGCTCTTGACCTCGATCTTTCACCCAATTCGGTCTGATCGGGTGTCGTAGACCCGAAAGGTGCACTGCCTCAAGGATATCGGAGCTACTCACACAACGAATCTCCACGAGGAAGCGCACCTGTCAGGTGAAGACTACTACGGATTGGTCGAAAGCTCCCTTTCAAGCTCGCGAATGCGGCGGGCCGGGGCGATTCGTCATAGAACGCGCGCCGCAAACTGGTCGCGGCTCCACCCTGTAGCGCGCATCGGGTTGACAGCCCGCAGCAGGGGTAACGTGCGGTTCTCCGCGGGCGAATCCTCCCAAAGTAAGGACGAAAGACAGGAGGTGGAGAGTCCGGGAAGGTCGGTTGCGGTAGGTCGGCCAGAAAGGGTGCCGGCCATCCGCCCATTGCTTCGGGTTGGGTCATCCATGTGGCGCGCATGTGACAGCGCGGCGCACCGTCACACCAGCTTTGAACCAATCCCAAGGGCTGCATCAGTTTTCGACATCGACGCCTGAGGGTCCTGATCGCGACTTGTCAGAGCTCGTATGGCATCGATCGTATCGGGAACGACGATGGCCTGGTTGTCCACCATGTAGGCGTAGAAGGCTTCGCCCTCGCTCACCGCCACCATGTCTTCCCACAACGCGACCTCGTAGAGATCGTCACGCGGGCGCCCGAGGTCTGCCATCAATTCCTTGACAGTGTTGAGCGCTGTCAATCCGTCGTCCACGCGGATCATCGCGATACGCGAGGACTGCCTGAAGGCGTCGATAACCTCTTCGGCGGTGGAGTTCCGGGTGAGCTGAATCGACCAGCTGTGCATGTGAGCGAGCGTCTGCGGCACCTTGACCGCGATCGTCACCACGTCAAGCTCAGCATCCACGGTCTGCGCGTCCGGCGCCTGATGGCTGGGTATCTTGGCCTCGGACACCAGCGTGTTCATGATGCCGCCCTCGTGACTCTCCCAAGGGTCAGTTGCCCGCCGCATCAACGTCCCCCGTGCCTTCTTCAAAAGGCCGACGCGTTTGAGCGCGATCAGCGTCCGCACGATCGAGGTGGTGTTGCAGGAGACGACGCGAGTGGACTCTCGGCCTACCGCACTGGCGTAATTCGCATCGGCAACAAAGGAGTGTCCGGTAACCTCATGCTTCTCACCGCCTTGAACTATGAACCTCACCCCGTGCGCGCGGTAGTACTCAGCGTTCTGCGCGCCCAATGGTTTGGGCGTGCAATCGACTACCACTTCGGCATCGCGGAGTAGGTCGTCGAGATTGCCCGCGACTTGCAGACCTCGATCGCGCATGGCCTCGGTACGGTCGTCAAGGGAGGCGAAGATTCGGAACCCTTTTTGCTCCGCGATTCTCATTCGCCAACCGGCGTCGACATCGGCGATACCGACCAGTTCCATGTCTTCCTGATTCGCCACCGCGTCGGCGACCCGCTTGCCGATGACGCCATATCCGTTCACCGCAACCCGAACTCTTGCCGACTGTGTGGTCATATCTGCTCCGTCTCTGATGTTCTTTTGCTGCCGGCCTCCGCCGAATCAGCGGCGCTTGCCGGTTCCGCGTCGCAAAGTGGACGCCTTGGCGCGTTCGCATCGGTTCAACGATGCTGCAGCTACCGAGCATCGTGGTCGGATTGCACGGATTTCGCATGCGGGTGCGGAGCCACGGTCCGAAATCACCCGACAGCAGACGTTGTAGAAGGATACATGGACGATGGCGAGTAGACGCTTCCCGGCGCCGTGACGCACCGCGGCCCGGCCACCGTTGTGCTTACCCTTCGGCCGCAGGCCTCGCCGATCTCGGCCTCAAACATCGCGGCCGTCACCGCCATCCGGGCGGCCACGCTCGTCGCCATCAGCCCTCACGTGCGGCGCCGACGATACCGAGAGCGTGCACTTGATTGGAGCGCGGAGAACTTTCCGTCGATTGGTGAGATGTATTTCCGCCGCGCGTGGGACCATCGTGTGGCGATGCCAGAGTCAATAGAGCACCCTCCAGCGACTTGCGACGAGGAACTGCTGCGTTGGTTGGGACCGGACTTCGCTGCACTGGCCGGCGGTGACCCCGACCGGGTGACCCGGATCCGGGACGAAGTGACGTCCGGATTTACGGCTTTGGCGAACGTCACGAACGCCGTGTCAGTTTTCGGCTCCGCGCGCACGCCGCCGGATCACCCGCACTACAAGCTGGCGCACGCGCTGGCTGCACGGCTGGGCGCGCTGGGTTTCGACATCATCACGGGTGGAGGACCCGGGATTATGGAGGCCGCCAACCGCGGCGCACGCGAGGCTGGCGTGCGTTCGATCGGCCTTGGCATAGAGCTCGCCCAAGAACAGGGCATCAATCCCTTCGTCGATCTCGAGCTTCACTTCCAGTATTTCTTTGTCCGCAAACTGATGTTCGTCCGCTACGCGAACGGGTTCGTAGTCCTTCCGGGAGGCTTTGGAACGCTCGATGAGCTCTTCGAGGCCTTGACTCTGATACAAACCGAAAAGATCCGCCACTTTCCGGTCGTGCTCGCGGGATCGGCGCACTGGAGTGGACTGCAGCGATGGATCCGCGAACGGCTGCTTGAGCCGGGAATGGTTGCGGCCGATGACGTTGAGCTACTTGTGCTCAGCGACGATCCTGACGAGATCGGCGAGATTGTCGATCGTTGCCGCCATCGTCAGTTGCAGACCTACCGATCGTCTGGATCGTGAGTTGAGCGGGACTATGGTGTTGCCTGTTTCACCGCACAATTGTTCGGCGTCGTCTCGATTGAGGGCAGCGGAGGCGATATTGCGATTACTTCGAGGTGCCGCAGCCGACGAGCACCAATGTGGAACGATGAGCCTCCCACCAAGCCAGGCCAATCCGCGCCTCAGCTGCCCGGTTCAGTCAGAGTGGGCGGTGGGCTCAGTGTCGAAGAGGACTTTGGTCCAGCCGTATCCGGGCAGCAAATCCGCCGTCGACCGAGAATGAAAGACGGTGCCCGAGCCTTGCGCGGTCGAACACGCGACAATGACCAGCCGCGGGTGTGGACTACATGTGCCGATCGGTTTCCGGTAGTACTGAAGTATCCGACGATGCCAGGCCGCGCAGAACTTCTCCAATTTCGTTGGAAGTCCACATGAGTCGGGCTGATCGGGCGACTGTTGCTAGTGCTTGCGCCGTGGTTTGCTGGTTCGCTTACCACGGTTGCGGAGCCAACAGCTTTGCGCCGGACAGTGCCGCTTTTAACGGACGCTCTGGTGTTCGGCACGCGAACGACGGTCGATCGTGACGCGGCAGCACAGGTTATATGCCCAGACGAACACCACCCCGGCGTAAACGCTGTAGACGATGCTCCAGCCCATGCCGGTCAAGAATCCGACGACACTCCAGCTGAAGCCGGGAAATGCGGCGGCAAAGGCACTGTCGGTAAACGTCGAGTGCGCCAGAGCCCGCCAGATAAAGCAGACCACGTAGGTGATGACGCCGAACACCGCCAATGCTGAGCTCACGCGCGTGATGCTCAACCTCTTGTTAATCACCTGACGTCCCCTCGATGTATGCATTCTGTGTGTATGAACAACGACTGTGACTTAGAAGTGCGACACCGGCAAGAGGACTTCTGATCACCACGCGGGGCCGAAAGCTCTCATTGCTTCAACCGCCCGGCCACTGGCGAGCCCAACTTCGACTCGTGGCGACCGACCGCCAGTCCCAAGGTACCTGCTCACATCATGTTAGATCTCGCAATACGCTTCGCTGGTTGTCTTCATAGAGACGACGCACTTACCGGATCGCAGTGCGGTGTTGGCATAGTCTCCTCGATCGCAATGCCCCGCGTAGCGGCCCCGTTTTGCAACTACTCAACCTCCGTCGGGGACGTCGATGCGCAGGCGCCGGGCTGGCGCGGCTATTTAGGTTCCCTAATGACTCTAGTACTGGTATAGATAGTACTGATATGTCACGTACTGATGATGCAAATAGTACCTCAAGGGTGCGCACGGACACGTACGGAGATCGGGACCTGGTGCGATGCGCTCAGTTTGTTCCGGCGCATTTCGGAGCCGTTGGCAGGCCTAAGACTAAGCCGTCATGTCTGAGCAGGGCGCAACCGGTGAGGGGCCGCCTCGCAGACGTCGTTGACGGCCTTGCGCGGGACGCCACCATCGCTAATATGGACATTGTTAGTACTAGGTCACCCAATGGAAACTTCCAGCGGGCCTAAACGACAGAGAGCATCGTGATGGCTATCGACAATCCCGTGCGGCGGCTTTTTGTGAGGGTGTGGATTGCAGCCGCTGCTGGGCTCCTCCTGTTGGCCCTGGTCCCGGCTGTGACCAGCGAGCCGACCGCGTCAGCGCAACCGTGTGTATCCGGCGAGGAACCAGATCCGTTGACCGGGACGTGTGTGCCCCACCTCGTTCCCAGAACACCGCAAGGCGCCATCCCCGGGAACCCCGACGTACCAGCGGTGCTGGGGCGGCCCTGCACTACACCCGCGGAATGCGCCCGCCTGGGGCGGGATCCGGGAACTCTGCCCCCCCAACCGATCCCGCATTCCAAGACCGGCCACGACGGTAATGCAAGCAGTCACCCATAGTCACAGCGCGTCGGCCGCAGTTTCCGAAGACGACCACACACCCCTGCGATCCGGGACGAGTCAGACATCTAGAAAACGAACGTTCCGGCGTGTCGCCCCGGGGGCGTGAACTTGCGATGTGGCTCGCGCTCAGTTCGCAATGACGGCCCCGACGAGGATGAAGACGGCGAGCGAGCCCCGCGGTTACCTCGATGACGACTTCCTGCAGGAACATCGTGCCCTCGCTGTGTTGAGTGCAAAGCCTTGATTTCATCGACCGCGACCTCGGTAAAAATTGGAGATCCGCTCTCCGCGACACCGACACGCGTACACCTCGGCCAGGTGCATCACGATATCGGGGGTAGCTACGCCGCGCGGATACAGCGACAGCACAATGGAATTGATGCTGTTAAACCGGCGGTCTTTCTTCGCCGCAAATCGCCGGATCAAACGACCCGTGCGGTCGCGGGGCGAGTCAATCTTGACGCGACCATTGAACGTGGTCACCGTTTTCGGCGTCGTGCCGTTCGCGGGAATACCCGGAGCCAGGCCCGGCCGGATCGCCGGCCTCATACCCGAAGATAATGGGTCAGCTCCGAGTTCAGCGCGCGTTCCAGCACGGCCTTGGTCAACTCGTTTCGCAAACCATCAGCGCCGTCGATCGTGGTTCCCTCTTTGACCGCATCCTTGATCAGCGAATCCAACTCGGGCGGTAGACGTCTCAGCGGTAAACGTCTCCGCCAATCGCCGAGGCGCGTTCCGCCGTACCCGCCACCTGACGTGGTCTTGCCCGCAAAACATCCTTACTGTCTGCCCGAACGGCGCTCCGCTGATGGACTACCCCGGCCTTACACAGACGGAATGACACGGCCCGTGGGAGGGCTGGCCTCGTACAGGTGCCCGCGGAGAGCGCGCAGCACTTTGGTGCCGTCGGGGAGCTGGTGATCAGTCCAGCCTTCGAGCCCGGTGATGAAGAGTCTTGATCACATGATGAGTGCGGCAGTGGTGTAATGCCCGGTGCTGCTGATACCTCGTTAGTATGACTTCCGGTCGGTCCACCTGTGGCGAGCGGTGTGGTCATGCGATGCGTGCAAGCCCGTCGCTGGCCGCGACCGATTTGAACGCCTGTCAAACTGCAGTCGGTGTGGTCTGTGGCTAATGCCCATGGTCGTCGGGCGACTCTTCTTGACTGCTGGTAGCCGGTTCTGGCAACTTCAATGTCGTGGTTGTGGACGCGCCCGGTGCGGGGCGGCGGATTGAATAGCTGATGCCGGTGGGTTCGGCGCCGGTTGGAACCGTTGCGGCCACCGAGGACGTGGCTAATTCGATAACCGAGACCGTGTCGCTGTAGCTATTGGTCACCCATGCCCGTGTGCCGGTGTCATCGATAACGACACCGTGGGGTCCGGAACCGGTGTTTACTCTGCTGCGCACGGTCATTGAATGGGTGTCGATCACCGACGCGGTGTTTCCCGGTCGGTCCCGTGTGCCCTGGTCTGCGGACACGACGGTTTCTCCATCGGGAGCCAGAAAGACCTGGACTGGAGGGGTCGGCACGGGTACGGTACCGACCACCGTCCGAGTAGCCAGATCCACCTTCGCCACCGACGACGGCTCACTGATCCCTGTGTAGGCGTAGCGGCCATCGGCGGTGACGGCCACCTGAGCCGGGCCCCTGCCCACGGGAACCGCACCCAACAGCGTGTCAGTGGCGGGGTCGATCACATCGAGCGCGCCGGCCATGGTGTTGGCCACGACGATGACCGAGCCGTCGCCGGCGGGTCGCAGACCGTGCGGCAACCCGCCAAGCGTGATGCCGCCGGTCGGCTGCAGTTCAGGAGCCCGGTACACCGACACGGTGCCATCTGCTGCATTGGTCACGTAGACCTTGCCGTTGGCTTCGATGACGTGCGCAGGCTCTGCACCGGTTGGGGCGGTTGCCTTGACCGCAAATGTCGCTGCGTCGATCGCCACCAACAGATTTTCGCTACCGCTGACCGCGTACACGGTGTCCCCGCCAGGGCCCATTTGAATGTTGTGCGGCTCCTCGATCCCGTCGAGCGTGGCGATCACGGCGTTCGTCGAAGCGTCGATGACCGTGATGCTGTCGCCGTCCTCATCTGCTACCCATACCGAGCCGGTTACGCTGCCAGCTGGCTCGGGCGATGCGCCTTCCTGTCTCGCGGGTCCATCCGCTTCGCCTGAGCAACCCGTCAATGCCATTGCCAGCATCACGACTAGGGCCATCGGATGTAGCGGAACTCCCCTTTTACTCATGGTTGAAATTGGCTTCAGCCGATGCGGCACATAGTGAGTCCATCGGAACACAGCCGGTCTCGCCGAAGGCAAAAGACTTCCCAAGCGCCAGACGGAAGCCGTTCATGGTGCTGCTCTATGTTTCCTGAGCACGCTGAGGCGCCGACGGTACTCGTCGTCATCCAATTCACCCTGCGCGTAGCGTTCGGCGAGCACATCTTCGGCCGGGCCGAAGGGTGAGTAACGAGGCGGCGAGGAAGTGCTGTTACGAGTCAGAAAGCGCATGGCCAGCACCACGACCGTGAGGATCGCCGCCAACACCAACACCATCGCGATAACCATTAACGCCCAGCCGCCCCAGCTCCAGCCGTCATGCCACATCCACCCGTCATCGCCATGCATTCTGCGGCCACCTCTCCTACTGTCTTGTTTCCTTGTGCGTTCGCGTGCTCGCTACCACGCTGTTCCGTAGTCCGATGGTCGTGGGAGTGTTGAGCTCGCAGGTCGCGCCCCGATACGCGACCACTGCTCTCGTTGCCGGCGCTTCGATGGGCGGGCACGTGGATACTCCACCACGTAGAAGACGCTTGAGGCCGGGTCAGGCCCTGCTGATATAAAGGCCTCGGGCATTCGAGCTCGCGAATAATTCGACACGGTCCCCGATCGTCCTTGGGACTCCTCGTTTCTGGCCAGACGACGAAATGTTCCATGCGGCTAGGTCGCCTGGAGTTCGCAGCACGCACACGGCGTTGCCGATTCCTTACACTGGCAATCGCCCATCTGCATGCCCGGCCCCATTTGCATGTCGAGCATGGGTCCGCTGCAGCACCACATCATCACAGGTCGTGGCGTGCCGGTGGTATAGATCAGGGCAACAGGGTCGTCAGCGGTGACGTCGAAGTACAGTTTGCCCGTCGAGGTCTGTCCGTCTGCAAGGGTCGTACTGGGGATTCCGTTGGGGCTGGGCACCTGCCAGAGCGCCGGATACCGGACGCCGGAACGCGATACGGCCTGAAAATTGGGGATGATCGGTGTGACCGCTCCGTTCATGGCGCTCACCGACACGCCTGCCTCCCACAGCTTGCCGACTGCCGAATATCCAGGCAGGAGGTCGGCGCCTCGCTGCAGATCGATGGCTGTCCACTCTTGCACCACCGGCGCACCGGCGTCAGCCACTCGCTGTTGGGAGCCGAACATGTGAGGACACTTCGCCGCTGCAAACGCGGCTGGTATGCCGGTGCCCACCAACAGCATCATCGCTGCGGCCGCCGCCATCACAATCACGATATTTCGCACTGCCTGTCCATTCTTTACGCCGCCGCAGGCATACGCAGCTGCTACGTACTTCTACGACCATGCTTACCAGATGCGGCACCGCACGCGGAAGGCGTCCAGTAATCGGTCGCATGAACTTCGAGACGAAGGGACCCGGTTCAGATTTGCACCGACAGGCAACAGCGACAATGCTTCTCGTGACCTCGACGGCCCTCGCATCAGCGCCGGCTGGCATGTAAGGAACGACTGAGGCGCCACCCGAGCTAGGGAGATCGGACCGGCGCCCCAGCCGCCCCGACACATACTAACCTAAATAGTAGATAGCGAAAGTACTTCCTGAGACAGATATCGAAAGTTCGCGTATAGCCGTGTCGTTCGTGGCAAACTGCCACGGCTGCAGATACCGAGGCGGCTTTCGAAGGGCGCTGGAAGCGTCCGGAGCGTCACCCGCCCCCGGCGCCATTCGAGCGGTTGCAGCCTCCCTGAATCGCCATGGGGAGCCGTGCCAGAGAGCTGCCGTTCTCGACGCTTGTCAATAAGTAAGCGCCACCCGCGTCAGCACTTGGGCTGGTTTCGGCTGAGTGTGGCATCGTGGCGTGCCGCCGCTGTGGACACTACCTGGACGGTACTCATGTCATCCGCACGGCGGTATATCCGGACTCGTCTACGGCCGCCATTATGGCCGCATCGGCGATGGGCTCCTCACTGGTGACGACCAGTTCGCCGGTGGCAGCGCTCACCTCGACATGCTTGACGCCGCCGAGGGATCTGACTTCCTCGCGGACCGACATCTCGCAGTGACCGCATGTCATCCCGGAGACGCGTATTCCGCTGTGGCCATTGGTGTATTCCTCCTCATGGGGACGATCGGCCAGCTCACTCCGTTTAGGAAACCGGGGCAGGTCAGGCTCTGCGTGTCATGCCGCAGAAGCGGGCCGGGCCCATACTGAATCACAGAAGCCAACGATGCCATCGGCAGGCTGGCTACCCTCGGGGAGGCTTCGCAGCGATCAGCCCAGCGATGAGAGCAGCTGTTCGCACGCCTGCCCGCAACGTCGACACACCTCGGCGCAGACGCGGCAGTGTTCGTGGTGCTCGGCATGCCTAGCGCATTCGTCACCACAGGACTGACATGCCGTGGCGCACGCCTGCAACACCGAACGGGTCAGATTGGCATCGTAGCCGGTGTGGCGCGAAAGCACCCGACCCGTCGTCTCACACAGATCTGCACAATCGAGGTTGGTGCGAATGCAGGTGGTCAGCTCTTGGACCGATTGTTCACTCAGACAGGCATCTGCGCATGCGGTACATGCCTGTGCGCATTCGATACACGCCTCGATGCACGCCGTCAATGCCGCACGGTCGATGCCGCCGAGATCCTGCGGGTAGGTTTCCAGCATTTCAGCCGCGGTGCTCATTTGCCTCACTCCATCACTGTTGTCAGGTGTTGTGCCGCGAGGTTTCATCAAGACGCGGCTATCCGTGTGACCGCGGCCAGCCTGACGGCACAGCCACAACTCATGGACGACAGGCGCATACCCCACACATCTACGGTGAAACTCCGTAGGCCAAGCGTAGGGCAAGATCGTGCCGTCGACAAGTACCCCGCGCGCCGCATCGGCCTGCATCGAACGCCGGCGGCTTGGATACCGGGACGCGATACGCCAGTTAGCCTGCACCACACCGACGCGATGAACGCGACGCTGACGCGATACCGATCAGCAGCATCATCCCCGGGCGACGGACTTCAGCTCGGGCCCACCCGCCGGTGAGATAAAGGCATACCGCCGGAGACGGATAAGCGTGCCCCAGATTCGGTGCGATCCACGCGACACCACGCTGCCCGCCATCCGAGGTAGCCGAACAGTTCGGCGACCATGTGGCTGAACAGCACCACCGGTACGGACAAAATCAGGCTGCCCCAGAGAACCTGCCGCGCAACACATCCCCGGACGTCCCCGTGCCCGCCATGGCGGTCATGGCCCGAGCCCGGGCTATCTTAAGCGACGTAGGCCAAGTGTTCGCCGTGTCCGGCCTGGGGGTCGTGTTCGCTCGGGATAGGACTCTGTATCTGAGGGGCGTGGTGTCCGAGCCGTTCGAGGTGTCGGTCAGCATGTCCGTGCTCCGGGCGAGAGATCACAACTCCTTCTGTGGGCCGCCGTGTGGCCGGTGGCGCTGTCGCCAGCCCGTTCGCGGTCGCGTGTCCGGCGGTCGAATCGGATACCGTGATCTTCTACTGGCCGTCTTAGTAGGACAATGTCGGACTCCGCAGAGTTTTAACTTGTCTGCATCCGAGTTGGCGATGATGTCGGCTGAACAACGCTTGACAGAGCTGAAATCGGTTGCGGGCCTGCGTCGGACGGGCCGCACATGTTCGCCGGAGCAGCCACCGGCCACGCGGTTTGCCCTACTACCAGGCCAGCGCGCGGTCGGCGGCCACATCGATCCTCTGGTCTCATGCTTG
>NZ_QMEW01000001.1 GCF_003284965.1 Mycolicibacterium sp. GF69 | reverse complement strand
CGCCAGCTGACATTGGCGCCGGTGTTCCCGAGGGCGACAACTTCAACGCCAAGTTCCTCGAAAGCTTCACGATACGGACCAACGAGACGTTCCAACAGCAGTACCTCGCCGCCGGCGGAAAGAACGGCGTGTTCAACCTCCCGGGCAGTGGCACGCACAGCTGGGGCTACTGGGGTCAGCAGCTGCAGCAGATGAAGCCCGACATCCAGCGGATACTGGGGACGGTGTCAACTAAATAATGAGAACGATGGAGGGTGCATGAAGAAGCTCAGCAAGTGTTTGATGCTGACGGGTGCCATGACGATTATTTCACTCGGGGGAATCGCCAGTCCGGCGTATGCGGAGCCCTTGAGCGAGGAACAGATTTCCGCGACAGAGAACGCCATCCGGGCCGATGGGAAATATGCACTGGTGGTCTCGGACGCACGGCATATGAACGTGGCCATCATGACCGGCCGGGAATTCAAGGCGAAGAGCTCCGCCATCGACTTTCAGATTGTCGTTTACGGAAAAGTGGTCCAAGATATCGCAACGGATCCGGCGGTGAAGGATGCGGCCCGTCGGGCTGTCATCGACGATGGACTCAAGGTCGTCGCGTGCGATATCTCGGTTCAGCGGATGGGCATCGATCCGGCCCTGCTGCCGCCCGAGGTACCGACCACCCAAAACGCCCTGACGTACGTGCTCGGACTGCAGGAACAGGGCTACGAAACTCTCACCTACTGAGCGACGAGCCGCACCGCGCGTTGCTCGTCACGTCTCGATGATGCGCGTGACGTAGGGCGTCATGCCCGACATCCGCACCGCTGAAACCTTCACGGGCACACCGGGCGCCGGTGTCCACCCCCATTGCTCGGCCCAACGCAGTTTCTAAATCAGCCGAGGATCTTCTGATCTACCCCGCAGAGGAGCGGAGTGTACTGGGTGAGGCTGAGCCAAATTGCCCAAGCCGCCCCCGGGTGAGTACGGCGGCACGGTGCTCCGGCAGGCCATGTCGATGGCCGATGGGGAGGTGTTCTTCATGATGAAAGCCCGGTCGGTGGCGTGGAGGCGGCGTCACAGGGTGCAGAGCGCGAGTGCCAACACAGGGGTGGTGAGCGTCGCGAATACCGCGAGCGTCGTCGAAAGTGTCCTTGGGCGCCACCACGACTGGTGCGGCGGTTGAGTGAGCCGCAGCGCGCGGTCGACGATGGCGGTGCCCGCCGCCGCCAGCGCGCCGTCGGGCAGCCGGTGTTGTGTACCGAGCGCGATCAGACTGGCCAACAACGGCTCTCGACCGTGGGTGCGGGTGGCGGCGTCGTCGGCGCACATTTCTAGTAGCGCCGGAACGGAATGGGCGGCCGCACGTAGTAAGGGCAGCCGTGGCAGCGCCGCTGCAAGTGCGTTGAGGACCGCGATGATGTGGTGATGGCGTCCGTGCAGATGTGCCCGCTCATGAGCCAGGACCGCGGCCAGGCCGGCCTCGTCCAGCATTTCCAGCGTCGCGGTCGTGACCACGACCGCGCTACGCCCACCGCCGGAGACGCAGTAGGCCGCCGGCCGGTCGGCGGTGATCGCGACGACGCCGTCGTAGTCGGTGGGCCGACCGATGATCTGCACCGCTTCGGCGTGGTCGTGATTGCTGCGCCGAATATTGAGCATTGTGACGATCACCCGGCGTGCGGTGTGGATCGCCACCCCTGCAGTGAGCGCGAGTAACGCCATGACCAAAGCCGTGGCGACCGCCGATGGCAACATCACCGCGTTGGTGATACCCAGCGTCTCGACGCAGAAAGTCAGCGCGGCGTCGGTGATCAGACTGTGCACGGCTCCGATGACCAGGATCGTCAGCGCCGCTATCCAAGCGAGCACGGCCGTTGCCACTGTCACCAGCCACCCGGTGACGGACAGCCGGGGCGGAATGCCGCTCGTCATCGGGCTGGACAGCGGCAATGGCGCCAACCACGTCAATGCAAAGGCGTACCCGAGCAGAAACGTCACCGCGTTCATCGGGAACGGTTCCGGGTGAATCGCCGAAGCGCTTGGCGCATCTTGGCCGAGTCGTCCTCGGACACCTGCTCGAGGAAGAAGTTGAGGATCAACTCGCTGTCCCCGCCGGATTCGAACACGGTGCGCATCAGCTTGGCCGAGTGTTCTTCGCGGCTCATGGTGGGCCGGTATCGGTAGGCCAAACCGACTTTGTCGCGCAGCAGCCATCCCTTGCGGAACAGGTTGTCCATCGTCGACATCACGGTGGTGTACGCGATTTGGCGCTGGGCGACGAGCTCGTCGTGCACACTGCGCACCGTGGCTGGCTCGGACCGGGACCACAGTTCATCCATCACCACGGCTTCGAGCTCGCCGAAACCTCTGATTGTCATATCTGTTACCACCCGGTGTGCCGCTCTGACATGTCGTTTCCGTGGCGCAGGGGTCGGCCGAGCCCTGTCTGAACTCGCGCGCCAAACCTATGTAGCGCGATAGTAGCTCTTTTGCTCACCGCTTCGGATTCCCGGTTGCGGTGGCATGGGTATCCCTGTGCTCGACGCCCGTTTCGGCAGCTTCTGTTCGTGGCTGGATACGTCGCCGCCACAGCCGGTAGGCCTGCCAGGTGAGTAGCGCCAGGATGGCGGCCGCCAACACGACCGGATCGCTGGCCCCTGCAGAAACCCGGCTCAACCAGATCTGCACGGTGTACTCGGCGTCGACGGTCAGCACACCGCCGAGATTCGCGGTGCCGTCCGTCAGGAGGAAAAGCCCGCCGATGATGATCATGATCAGCCCTGCCACCACCGATGTGGTGTGTGTTTGCAGGCGCCCGAGGCGCAGCGGTCGTCCGCGCAACCAGCTTCGTTGGGCCAGACCGAAACGGTCCCACAGCCAGGCGAGCAAGAACAGCGGTGTAGCCATACCGAGCGCGTAGACGGTCATCAACAGCGCCCCGTAGCCCGGGTCGGCGCCCATTGCCGACATGGTGAGTACGGCTCCCAGTAGCGGACCTGCGCAAAAGCCGGCCAGCCCGTACACGGAGCCGAGTGCCAGCACCGATAGCGTCGACGAAATGTTGATCCGGGCGGTGGCCTGCTGGACACCGGGCAGCGCGAACCCCTTGCCGAGCAGGGTCACCAGCCCAAAACCCACCAGGACGGCGCCGCCGACCAGCGTCACTTCGCTGCGGTAACGGGTGATCGCGCTGCCCACTGCGCCGACCCCGGCGCCGAGGGGCATCAACACAGCGCATAGCCCGATCCAGAATATGAAGGTACGGCGAATCAGTAGTTGTACGCGGTCGAATGCATAAGCGAAGAAGGACGGTAACAAAAGTGCGGAGCAGGGACTGAGCAGCGAGGCCAGTCCGCCCAGGAACGCGCCCACCAGTCCGATGCTGCTCACAGATTCTCCTTCGCCGCGTTGATGGCGCGCACGAACTCCTCGGTGGGCTGAGCGCCCAACAGGGGCTGGTTGTTGATGAGGAATGCCGGCGTGCTGGGCACGCCGATGCTGTTGCCCTGTGCCAGATCTGCGTTGATAGCGGCGTCGAAGCGGTCCCCCCGCATCGCGGTGACGAACCGGTCCATGTCCGCCACGCCCGCTTGTTCGGCGAAGCCGATCAGGGCCTCCTCAGTCAGATCTGCTTTCGCCCGTTCCGGGGACGCCGCGAACACGGCGCGGTTGAAGTCCCAGAACTTGCCCTGTTCGGCCGCTGCGCGGCCGGCGCGCGCCGCCAACATCGACTGCTCGCCGAAGATCGGGTAATCGCGCCATTCGATCCGAAGCGTGCCGTTGTCAACGAAGCGCTCGACGAGTTCAGGTTCGGTGTCACGGCTGAACTTGGCGCAGAACGGGCATCGGAAGTCTGAGAACACCACCATCGCCACGGGCGCGTGTGGATCGCCCAAGGCGAACGGGTCGTCGGCCTGTCGGCGTTCGAGGGCCACCGAACCCGTACCGTCCGCGCCATCGCGTGCGGCGGCAGCGGGTACTGAGTTCATCGGCGGAACGGCGCCCGGGGTGGCCGAATCGACATTTCCCGGCGACCGGGTAGCCAAGTACAGCAACAAAGCCGCGGCCAGGACCACGAGACCGGCGATGAAGAGCAGGTCCTTACGCACGCTGTCTCGCGAACCAGCCATTGTCCACCTCCGTGCTAATCTTCTTACGTATCTACGGCGTAGGTACGTAGATATGTGTAGCACACCTTCCGCCGGAGGGGTGACAGGCATACGGGAGGCAAGAGCGCATCATGCGTTCAAACGAAAAGCAGCTGACGCCAACGGGATCGGCAATCCCTGGCGGCCAGCGCAGACGTCGCACGGCTGGGCGGCCAGCGGCATTAGCGGTCGGTCTGGTTCTGGTGGCCACGCTCGTCATCGCGACCGGCTGGTTGATCAACCGGCCGGGTGCCGTGGGTACGGGAGCAGCGGCGGTGGCGCCGGACTCTCCCGCCACACCTGCGGTGGTCGAGGTGTCGCCCCCAGCAGGGGTGACCGCAGTCGATCCGGCGAGTGGTGTGCGGGTCAACGCGAGCGCGGGCACGCTCACCGACGTCACGCTGGTCGATGACCGCAAAACCATTGTGCCGGGCGGCATCAGCGCCGACGGCCGGTCGTGGCAGACCGACGCGCCACTGGAGTACGCGCGCACTTACACCCTGACGGCGTCGAGTCGCGGTGCCCGCGGACTGGCTTCCACTCAGACTTCGACTTTCACCACGCCAACCCCTCGCGAACAAGTGCAGGTGACATTCACCGCCACATCTGGTGCGGAGTTGAACGAAGGTGGTACCTACGGTGTCGGTACCGTCGTCGTGGCCAACTTCGATGAACCGGTAACTGACCGTGCCGCCGCCGAACAGCGACTGCATGTCGAGACCAGCCCCCAGGTCGATGGTTCCTGGTACTGGATGGACAGCCAGCGCGCCCATTGGCGGCCCCAGCACTACTACACACCGGGCACCCATATCGTCGCCCGTGCCGACATCTACGGCGCGCATCTCGGCGACGGACTGTACGGACAACGAGACAGTGCGGTTTCGATCGGGATCGGGGACTCGCGAGTGTCGATTGCCGACGACTCGACCAAGCAGATCAGCGTGTACGAAAATGGCGAGTTGGTTCGGACGATACCCACCTCCATGGGCATGGGCGGCTCGGAAACCGTTGGTGGTAAGACGATCTCATTCTGGACCCAGCCCGGCGTCTATACCGTGATGGATAAGGCCAACCCCGTGGTGATGGATTCCTCTACCTACGGGCTCCCGGTCGATTCCGCTCTGGGCTACAAACAGACAGTCAACTACGCGGTACGGCTGACCAGCAGTGGTATCTACGTCCACGAACTCCAGAGCACGATCTGGGCGCAAGGTAGTACCAACGTGTCGCACGGATGCCTGAACGTCAACGCCGACAACGCACGATGGTTCTACGAATTCTCTCAACCCGGAGACGTCTTCGAAGTCCGCAACACCGGTGGCGAACCGCTGCCGATTTGGCAGAACGGCGACTGGAGTGTGCCGTGGGAGGACTGGCTCGCCGGCAGCGCACTGCCGTGAGCCGCGCCGCGCCGATACGCACAGAAACAAGCTGCATTCCAGGCGAATGGTCGCGTGCGATACTCGCGGCGTGGTGAGCAGGAAGCCGACGGGCTCGACAGCGCGAGAGTTGGCGGCCATCCAACTCGCCACCAGCGATCTCGTCGGTGTGGCCCTGCGCAGTGTCGAGGACCTCGAAGTCTCGCTGCCGCAGTTCCGACTGCTCCGCGCCCTCGACGAGTTGGGTGAAGCCAGCGCCACCAGGTGTGCCCAGCTGCTGGACGTCGGAGGTTCTTCCGTCACCCGTCTGGTGGACCGGCTCGACGCATCGGGTCACCTGGTCCGTCGTCCGGACGCTCACAACCGAAGTGCCGTCGTGCTCGCTCTCACCGATGAGGGTCGACGACTGGTGAAGAAGGTCGAAGCGCGTCGGCGGCGGGAACTCGGTAATGCGTTGGACCGACTCACTTCCGTCGAGCGAGCGCAGTGCATCGCCTCGCTGGAGCGGTTGCACGAGGTGCTGGAAGCACCGGGCGATCCGCGGATCCCGTACTGACCCACCGCCCCCGGAACAAGAAGGAATTGCTAAAAGCAAGACTTGCCTTGCGCAAGACAAATGCTTGGCGTAATCTTGACGCACTCCAGAATCGAGGATCTCATGCAGAGCGCCGAGGACAAGCTGCGTGCCGCCGGCCTGCGGGTGACCCGGCCGCGGCTCGCGGTGCTTGCCGAACTCGCGGACCGACCGCACACCGACGTCGAGACGATCACCGCAGGCGTCCGGAAACGATTGGGCACGGTGTCCACCCAGGCGATCTACGACGTCGTACACGCCCTCACCCGGGTGGGGCTGTTACGCCGCGTGGAACCGGCGGGGATGCGCACCATCTACGAGGTCGAGACCGGTGACAACCATCATCACCTCGTCTGTCGGGGCTGCGGGGCGATCGTCGATATCGCCTGTGCGACAGGAGAAGCCCCATGCCTGCAAGCCAGCGAAGATCAGAACTTCTGCATCGACGAGGCCGAGGTGACCTTTTGGGGCCTCTGCCCGGCATGCCGAGCTGTCAGCACCGAAACACCCAATCGAACCATCGATCGAACGGAGCATCGCAGATGACCAGCGCGCAAACCCTCGACCGCACCGCCGTCCAGGGCCCGCAGAAGCTCGGGCCGCTGACCCCCTTGGTAGGCGAGTGGGAGGGCGACCGCGGCGTCGACCTGAGCTACCACAACAACGACGACGTCACCGGTGAGACAACCTATTTCGAGAAGGCCGTGTTCAAGCCGATCCCCCTGCAGGAGAACGGCCAGCAGGTGCTCTGGGGCCTCAACTACTCGATGACCGCCTGGCGTCACGGGGAAGAGGCGATGGACCCCTTCCACGACGAGATCGGCTTCCTGCTTTGGGACAAGACCAACGGCCAGGTGATTCGCAACGTGGTGTTCGGCCGCGGCATCGCGATCCTCGCCGGCGGTGACGCCGCCATCGGTGATCGCACCTTGCATTTCAACGCGACCCCCGGTGACCCCTGCTACGGAGTCCTGCAGAACCGCTATCTGTTGGATCGCGCCGAGATCAAGAACTTCACCAGCAGCTTCACTTTCAACGACGACGGCACCTTCAGCTACACGTCCGATCTGTTGCTGCGGCTGGCCGCCACGGGCGAGGAGATGCACCACACCGACGAGAACACCCTGCACCGCGTCAAGCGATTCCACCCGGGCGCCGAGCACGCCTGACCGCCGACGCGGCCACTTCGTCTAGAGTCCGTGACGTGTTGGCAGCTCAACTGTGGACGGAGAACGCCGACGTGGTGGCCGAGGTGCTGGCCAACCCGTTCGTGCGGGGTATCGGAGACGGCTCGCTGGACCGCGCCCTTTTCGCAGGCTATATCGCCCAGGACGCGTTCTTCCTCGAATCCTTCGCCCGCGCCTACGGTTTGGCGCTGGCCCGCAGCACGGACACGCACACCCTGCTGACGTTCGCGGACCTGCTCGCGGGGGTGCGCGAGGAGCTCGGGTTGCACGCGTCGTATGCGGCGTCGTGGGGTATCGACATGGCCGGTGTCGAGCCCGCCGCGGCGACGCTGGCCTACACCGAGTTCCTGCTGGCCAACGCCGCCACCGGAGATCTCGGGGTGGTGTGTGCGGCGATGACGCCGTGCATGCGCCTCTACGCGCACATCGGGTCGCGCCTGGACGCAGGCACCGCGGGCCCGTATGCCCAGTGGGTGCAGACCTACGCCGATCCCGGCTTCGAGGAGGTGGCCGCCCTGCTGGAGCGCCTGCTCGATCAGCACGCCGACGACGTCGCCGCCGCGCGGGTCGCCTACCGGCGGGCGATGCGGCTGGAGCTGGCGTTCTTCGAGGCGGCTCTGACTCCTCAGGGTTGACCGCTCTCGAGTAGGGACCGGATCTCCTCGGCGCTGATCTTGCCGCCGGTGAAGGCGATGAAGCGCCCGATCGGGATGCCGCCCATGATCTTCAGCAGATCGGCACCGAGATCCAGCGTCGACGTGACATCGCCCCCCATGTTCGACAGCGCGGAGATCACCGCGGGTCCTGCGTGAGGATCGGAAAGCACCTCTGCGAGTGTCGATTCCAGGGTCAGAACCGCGCGCGGCTCGTCGCCGCTGACCGTCACCGTACCGGTCAACCGCAGGTCCCGGCTCGAGGCGCCCACCGAAACTGCGTACTCGCCGCCTTCGATGGCCCAGCGACCGGCCCCGGTATGCCAGTACGCCAACTCCGAAGTAGCAAAGAGTAATTCGCACGTCGCCGTCTCGCCGGCGTCCAGTTGGACATCCCCGAACGACACCAACCAACGTGGCGGACGCGGCACGGCAGATGCCGGCAGCCCGGCATAGACCTGCACCACTTCGCGGCCGGATCGTCGGCCGATGTTGGTGACGGTCAGGCGCACGGTGACGTCGTCGCCGCCGCTCACCTGCACCGAAAGGTCGGCGTACTCGAACTCGGTGTACGACAGCCCATGTCCGAACGGGTATGCCACGTCGCGGCCCACCGCGTCGTAACCGCGGTAGCCCACGAAAACCCGCTCCCCGTAGCACACGTGGCCGGCCTCGCCGGGGAAGTTCAGGTAGGACGGGGCATCATCCAGCCGCAGCGGTACCGTCTCGGCGAGGCGGCCTGACGGATTCACCTGTCCGAAAAGAACATCGGCGATCGCGCCGCCGCCGGCTTGTCCAAGTAGCGCACCGTCGAGTATGGCCCCCGCCAGTTCGGCCACCTGCCCGGACCGCACGACGCCGCCATGGGACAGCACCGCCACCGTCCGTGGCTGCGCCTCGGCGACCGCTCGCAGCAGATCCAGTTGCTCGACAGGCAGATCGATGTGTTCGCGATCCCAGCCCTCGGACTCCGCGCTGGGTGGCAGGCCGAGGAACACGACCGCGACGTCGGCGGCGGTTGCCTGGCGCACCGCCTCCTCGCGCAGTGCGGCCGAGCCGTCACCGCCCGCGGTGAAACCGGGCGCGTAGCTCACCGTGCGGTCACCCGCGAGCCGGCGGATCTCTTCGATCGGAACGTCGAGCCGGGTCGGACGGACGTGCGAGCTGCCGCCGCCCTGGTAGACCGGCGCTTGGGCGAATTCGCCGATGACAGCGATGTTTTCGTCGTCCAGCGGTAGCAGGTCGTCGTCGTTCTTGAGCAGTACCACCGCCCGCCCGGCGACCTCACGCGCCAGCGCGTGGTGCGCCGCGCTGTCGAACTCCGCCGCGGGAGCGCGCTGCGCCACCCGTGCCGACAGTCGAGCGACCCGGCGCGCGGCCCGGTCGACATCCGATGTGCTCAGGGCGCCTGCGTCCACCGCGGCCAACACGGCGGTGTCGCCGGCATCGCCGGCGCCGGGCATCTCCAGATCCAGTCCCGCCGCGACCGCCGCGACACGGTCACTCACCGCGCCCCAGTCACTGACCACGACGCCGTCATAACCCCATTCCTCGCGCAGCACGTCGGTGAGCAGCCAACGGTTCTGCGAGGCGTAGACACCGTTGATGCGGTTGTAGGAGCACATCACCGTCCATGGGTGTGCTCGCTGTACGACGGCTTGGAAGGCGCGCAGGTAGATTTCCCGCAGCGTGCGCGCGTCGACGTCGGAACTGGCTCGCATGCGGTCGGTCTCGGTGTTGTTGGCCGCGAAGTGCTTGACCGACGCGCCCACACCGGTGCTCTGCAAACCTGCCACCCACGCGGTGCCCAGCGCGGCGGTCAGCAGGGGGTCTTCCGAGAAGTACTCGAAGTTGCGGCCGGCGCGCGGATCTCTCTTGATGTTGAGCCCCGGACCGAGGAGCACGTCGACTCCCAGCGCGCGGCATTCGTTTCCAAGCGCGACGCCCACGCGCTCGATCAGCGCCGGGTCCCACGTCTGCGCCAGGGCGACGGCGGGAGGAAAGCAGGTGGCCGGTTGCGTCGCGGCCGCATCCAGGTTGCCCGCGGAGCGGGCCGTGGGCATGCGTACCCCGTGCGGGCCGTCGACCAGCGTGAGTGTACCGATCGCTCCGACGGCACGTGTGCGCCACATATCGGCGCCGCTGCCCAACGCGACCTTCTGTTGCAGCGTGAGCTGCGAGAGATCCGATGGGTCAGCCACGTTCGCCTTACTGAAGCCTCGGTGAAGCCTTACTGAAGAGGAGTCGTCGTTCGATGCTAGCCAGCGCGGCCGCGTCGCCGCAGCACGGCGCGCTTGCCGCGGCCTGTCGGACCTCTTCGCCATACTCCCGTGACATGAGTAGACGCAATCGCGAGAAGCGGGCCGCCAAGCAGAAGAACCGGCGCCGGGCGGCCGCCGAGCGCGAACGCTTGGATTCGGGCCCGGACCGGGCGGGGCTCATCGAATCTCTCGTGGTCGCGTTGAGTACGGCGGCTTCGCATCCCGCCGACCATGCGGCGCGGTACGCCGCTGACATTCTCGGGGAATTCGGGGCGTTCCCGCGCGACCTCGACGTGGCGGCCGACCGCGCTGTACATGAGGCCATCGGGGCGGCGTGGGCGCACGGCTGGTTGCCGTCCGACCTGCACGAGGCCGCCCGTCGCAGGTTGAAGTCGTCCGACGCCCGCTACCTCGACGAGGCCATCCTCCTCGAGTCCCAGGCGTATGCGACCGCGTCGCTGCACCCGCGGTGGCGCGCCGATCTCGCCGAGATTTCCTCCGGCGTCGGCCCCGTGGGTCCGTCGCCGCAGATGTGGCGGTGGGCGACGACGAACGGCGTCGGCCGCAGCGAAGCCGTCAGCGTCGTGATCAGGGTGTTGAATCTCCTCGGCCGGCTGCCCACCCTTGGCACGCTGCTGCCGCCACCTGGCACTTACCGGTACACCGCATCGACGGTGAGCGAGGCCGACGAGAAGGTGCTCGTCAAGGTGCGGGGCCTGCTCGCGAAAGCTGAGGCCACGGAGTTCACCGACGAAGCGGAGGCGCTGTCGGCCAAGGCGCAGGAACTGATGAGCAGGTACTCGCTGCGGGAAGCGGTCGCCGACCACGAGCGTGGCCGGGCACCGGTGGCGCTCGCGCGACGGATCTGGATCGAGAATCCGTACGCCGCGGCCAAGGTGGTGCTCGTGCAGGCGGTAAGCCGTGCCAATCGTTGTCAGGCAGTATGGGCGGAAAACCCCGGATTCGTCACCATCGTCGGTTCCGACACCGACCTCAATCTCGTCGAACTGCTCACGACTTCGCTTCTCGTGCAAGCCAACCGGGCCATGCTCGGCGCCGGCCGCCAAAGCGGCAGCGGAGCGCCGACGCGGACAAGGTCGTATCGCCAATCGTTTCTCGTCGCGTACGCGCAGCGGATCGGCGAACGGCTTGACAGCACCAGCGCGTCGGTCACCGAAGAGGTCAAGCGCGACGCCCGACTGCTGCCGGTGCTGGCGGCCAGCAGCCGGGCGGTCGATGAGCTGGTCGAGCACATGTTCCCGTCGATGACGGCCCGCTCGGTCACAGTGTCCAACGGCGCAGGTTGGGGTGCTGGGCGGGCAGCGGCGGATATGGCGGTGCTCGACGTCCGAGATGCGATCGCGGGCTGACGACCCGCCGAACCGACAGCCATCTCGTCGGCTGGCGCCACTCCACCGGGCAAGCTCCTCGAATCGAGCTACCCGCGGGGGTTTTCGAATGGGCGACGGAACGCAGGTATCGGTGGATAAGAAAGGACGGCATGAGCACAACCAACAGGTTCGTTCTGGTCGATGAGACGGGCCGCATTTATGACCGCACAGGCGTCAGCGTCGAGCTGTCAGAGCAAGACGGCGGCCTGACGTTGAAGGTGTTCGTGAAGCCGACGACCGAGAGTGCGGAGGCAAAAGCGCGCCATCTCACGCGGCTTTCCGAAGACCTGAAACCGTAGGCGAGCCTGACATAGGCCAAGTTTTCGGCGTGTGACCGGCCTTTTCCTTGCGAAAGCCGATAGACTAGATATATGAAAGTCGGTTGACTAAAGTCATGGCCAAAGAGTAACCCACCCGCCTAGTCATCAAGCGGCTCAAAGCGGCTGGCTTCACCCGCACCAGCGCCGACGGACGCCACAGCAAGTGGACCCACCCGACCGGCGCATGGGTAGCGGTCCCCGAGAGCCATCGCACGATCTCCCCAGGCGTGGTCCGCAAGATCAACAAGGCGATCGAGGAAAGCGAGGCGAAGTGACCACCACCTACAAAGTCGAGGTTCAGCGCGACGGCAAATGGTGGATGATCCACATCCCCGACATCGACGGCCTCACCCAAGCCCGCCGGCTCAACGAAGTCACAGACATGGCCCGCAGCCTCATCGCGATCAGCACCGACACCACATTCGAAGACGTCGACATCGAAGTGGCCTCCATCCGCATGGACTCGCCTCACTTCACCGAACTCCTCGGCAAAGCCGAAGACATCCAAGACCGCCGAAGCCAACTCCGCCAACTCGAGGAAGGACTCCGCCGAGACTCACGTGAATTCGCCTACTACCTCCACGCCGAAGGCGTACCCGTACGAGACATCGGCGAGCTCCTCGGCGTCACACCACAACGAGTCAGCCAGCTCCTCAACGAAACCTAGAAACGCCGTCCCGCCCCGGTTGCTAGCGACCAGGCGAAAGATGAAACGCCGCCCTCGCGATCGTCGATAAAACCGGCATGACTTCGGTTCGCGCTTGCGGCGCGCTCGCCGGTGCGCTCACCGCACCCTTGCTGTGGTCGGCAACCGCCCACGCCGACGCGTTCGCGCAACTCGAGCGGGTCCCCGTGACGGCATCACCGACGTGTGGCGGCAGCGTCAGCGCCGAGGCCCAGGTGACGCCGGTACAGATCGACGGTCGTGCCGACAACGGTGTCCGCGTGGCGATTCACTACGACGCCGGCCGCTACGACGGCTCGTGTGCGCTCACGGTGACGGCCGACTGGACGAACCTCGACACCGGCGCATCGGGCAGCGACGACATCACCGCGGTGTCGACCATCGACGGGCACTACGGCTTCATCGGGTACGCCAACACCACATTCGCGACCGGCAGCGGGACGATCGTCGTCACGCTCAGCTCGCACCCGGGCGCCGAAATGCGGATCACCACCTGAGTAGGCCAACCTCACGCCTGGCACACCGCTGAATCCCTGAGGGGCAACGCTTCCGCGACATAGTCTCGACCTGCGAAGGCCCTGGCATACACACAGGAGGAACCGTTGAGCGGGCATGAAGTGAAGATGATCATCTTGTCGACCGATGATCTCGATGAATCGATCCGGTTCTACAGCGAAACCTTGGGTATGTCGCTGAAGTTCCGTGACGGAGCACATTTCGCGGCTCTCGACGGTGGCCCGGTGACCGTCGCCCTGGCGACTGCCGTGGACCATCCGATACCCGGGCAGGTCGTCGTCGGTATCAAGACCGATGACGTCGACGCCGCGGCGAAGGCCGTCGAGGCCAGCGGCGGCGGCATCGTGACGGGCCCCTACGACGACGCGCATGAGCGCCGAGCGGTGGTCTACGACAACAAAGGCAACGGCTTGGTCTTCTACCGACCGTTGAACCGGTGACCAACCGAACTATCTGGACGTCGACCGCTGCGCCTCGCCCCGACCCAATTCTTTGACACCTGTCAGAAACTTGGTACCGTCTCGGGTGACGGAGTTCACAGAACGGTAGGCGACATGGCTACATCACCCACGGCATCACCCAGGACAGCACCCACGGCGGCGATCATCGGTGCGGGCATCAGCGGCTTGACCGCGGGCAAGAACCTCGCTGACGCAGGCATCGAGTACGACTGCTTCGAATCGTCCGACCGGATCGGGGGCAACTGGGCCTTCCGCAACCCGAACGGCCACTCCAGCGCCTACCGGTCGCTGCACATCGACACTTCGCGCGAGTGTCTTTCGTTTCGCGACTTCCCGATGCGCGACGACCTTCCCGACTTCCCGCATCACTCCCAGATCAAGGAGTACCTGGACGACTACGCCGAGGCATTCGGCCTGTTGAAGCGCATCCAGTTCCGAAACGAGGTCAAGCACGCGCGGCGTCAACCCCAAGGGGGTTGGGAGCTCGACACCGCGGACGGACAGACCCGGCGCTACGACGTTCTGGTCGTCGCGAACGGCCACCACTGGGATCCGCGTACACCCGACTTCCCCGGCGAGTTCACCGGCGAGAGCATCCACGCCCACTCCTACATCGACCCCACCGAACCGCTCGACCTGCGGGGCAAACGCATCGTCGTCGTCGGCATCGGGAACTCGGCGGCCGACCTCGTTTCCGAACTCTCCCAAAAGTCCTGGCGCAACACGGTTTATCTGTCGACGCGCTCGGGCGCATGGGTCGTACCCAAGTACATCTTCGGTAAGACCGCCGACAAGGTGGCACGCTCGCTGCCCGTGGTCCCGCTGTCGTGGCAGCGGCGTGCGATGCAGCCCTTCGCGCGGTTGATGTTCGGTGATCCGCAGAGCTACGGCCTGCCCAAACCCAACCACCGCTTCCTCGAGGCGCACCCCACCCAATCCGCCGAGCTCCTCATGCGGTTGGGGTCGGGTGACGCGACCGCGAAGCCGAATATCGAACGGCTGGACGGCCGTTCGGTGGTGTTCGTCGACGGCTCCACCGTGGAAGCCGACGTGATCATCTACGCGACGGGATACAACATCACGTTCCCGTTCTTCGACCGGAGCTTCATCGAGGCGCCGGACAACCGGTTGCCGCTCTACAAGCGGATCCTCAAACCCGGTATCGACGACCTGCTGTTCGTCGGGTTCGCGCAGGCGGTACCCACGCTGTTCCCGTTCGTGGAGTGCCAGGCCCGGCTGGCCGCCGCCTACCTCGCCGGTACCTACCGGCCCCCGTCCGAGGCCGAGATGTGGCGCGTCATCGCCGCCGACGAACGCAAGTACGTCGGGCACTTCGCCGACAAACCGCGACACACCCAACAGGTGGACTACTGGGATTACGAACGCAACATGCGCAAGCGTGAGCTGCCCGCCGGACGGCGCCGCGTCGAGAAGCTCGGACCGGTAGCACTGGCGGGTCGGGCCCGTGAGGCCGCCGGTGCCGCCTGAGACGACACAGACCTCGCGACGCAACGCACGCCGGCCCCAACCCCGCGGTGACCAGAGCAGGCAGCGGCTTCTCGAGGCCTTCGAGGAGCAGCTGCAGACGCAGTCGCTTGCCGAGATCAGCGTCGCGGAGGTGGCCCGGGCGGCGGGGTTGAAGCGGCCGGCGTTCTACTTCTACTTCGCCGGCAAGCACGAAGTCGTGACCGAACTGCTGACCGGGATCTTCCAGGACGACGTCTTCACCATCGGCGGTTTCCTGGCCGGCGGCGGAGATCCGCGCGCCAGCGTCGCCGACGCGATGACGCGGACCTTCGAGTCGTGGCACACCCACCGGACACTGTTCCGGGCGATGCTCGACGCCCGCGACACTGACCCGGAGGCACGCGCGATCTGGGACCAGTGGCTGCAGCGCTACGAGGAGTTCGTCTGTGACTTCATCACCACCCAGCCCACCGTCGATGTCCCCGACCCGGCGGCACTCGCGCACACGCTGATCTCGATGAACGAACGCGTCCTCGACCGCCATGTCCGTTCCGGCGACGCCCCGGAGGCTGCCGGTGCGTTGCGCGCGGCGGTGATACACGTCTGGCACACAGCGCTTTTCGGGGAGGCCGGCTAATGACATCGTCTCGAATGACGTCTTCTCGAATGACAGCCACCCGAATGGAAATCCCCGTTGCCGGCGAGACCATCGCGGCGCGGCGCTTCACAGCGACGACTGACGCGTTGACCGGTTCGGCGGGCCGCCCCTGCGTCGTCATGGCCCACGGCCTCCGACCCAGGATTGTGGCCTGTTCGAGTTCGCCGAGGCGCTGGCCGGCGCGGGCACCGACGTCGTGACGTTCGATTACCGGCACTTCGCCGAATCCTCAGGGCAGCCAAGGCAATTGATCTCACTACCGGGGCAGGTCGCCGACTACCGCGCGGTGATCGACCACGTCCGGCGACTCGAGAATGTGGATCCGGCGCGGATCGTGGCGTGGGGCGTCTCGTTGTCGGGCGGACACGTCATCCGGGTCGCGGCCGACGACCCGCACCTGGCAGGAATCATTGCGCTGACGCCCGCGACGGACGGTCTGCCCGTGGTGGGCCACATGCTGCGAACGGTCGGGCTTCGATACATCGGGCGAGTGATGGCGCACGGTGTGCGTGATGTGGCCGCGCAGTTGCGCCGCCGTCCGCCCGTGCTCATCCCGGTGGTGGCCGCACCCGGTGCAGTGGCCGGCTTGAGCGCCGAGGGGGCCGTCGAGGGGATGGCCGCCATCGCCGGTCCCACCTGGCGCAACGAGTTCGCCGCTCGGCTTGTGCTGGTGATGGGTGGCTACCGACCGATTGCGCGGGCCGGACGAGTCACCTGCCCTGCGCTCGTGCAGATCGGTGATCAGGACCGCACCGCCCCGCCGGGACCGGCGGCCACGGCTGCGACGCGGATGCGGGCGACGGTCCATCACTATCCCTGCGACCACTTCGACGTGTACCCCGGGGCCGGTTGGCATGAGCGGGTCGTCAGCGACCAGATCGCTTTCCTGAAGCGCATCCTGGCACCCAGCTAACTGACGATCGACGCGCGCTTCTCCAGCCACCTCCGGACGAGATCGCCGTCGGCCGCCTCGACCGACCGCAGCTCCGTCAGCGTGGGATGCCCCGCATCGAGGAGCGCACTGTCGGTGTCGTCCTCCGGCTCGTCGGACACCTCGACCTCGCTCAGGCGGACGCCACCGTCGCGGACCTCCTCGACCCGGGTCTGCACCGCTCCGCCGCGGGCCAGCCGCGCATGGCGGATCGGGCCCAACTGCGCCGCAGGGCGGTCCGGGACGTTCAGTGAGAGGACGGTGCCCTCGGGTGTGTCGAGCAGCAGTTCCAGCACCGACGGCAGCAGATCGGCGGCGCTGTACCAGTGCCGCTCGCCGGTGGGGTACAGCGCGACGTCGAGCGACACCGCCAGGGCGCGGGTGCCGCTGATCTTCGCGGTGAGCGCCGCGCCGACCGTGCCGGAGTGCAGGATGGCCCGGCCGACGTTGGCGCCGTGGTTGATTCCGGACAGCACCAGGTCCGGTCGCGGATCGAACCAACCGTTGAGGCCGGCGGCGACGATGTGACCGGGCTGGGCCTGGACCGCCCACGCCTCGACACCGTCGAGGTCGGGTAGCTCTCGGCGCTCGACGATCGTCTGGCCGTCCCGCCGCACCGCGCTCAGTGCCGCGCTCGCACCGCTGGCCTGCTCGGCCGGGGCAGCCACGATGACCTCGAGTCCGGCCTTCAGCGCAGCCGTCGCGAGCGCGTGCAAGCCGGGCGAGTCGATCCCGTCGTCATTCGTCACCAATGCTCGCGGCACCCGTCGGTCCCCTTCTATTTCCGTGGTTTTCGGGTCGGCTCCCACGGCCGCAGCTCGACCCGTTCGGCGAGCGTCTCCACGGCCCGCGCGCCGCCGGTGCCCAACCCGTGACGCACAACGTTGAGTGCCCCGCACGCCGCCCCGATCTGCAACGCCCGGCGCAGCGGGCGACCGCTCGCCAGCGCGGCGACGATACCCGCGGTCATGGAGTCCCCGGCGCCGGCGGAATCGGCCGGCTCCAACGTCGGCATCTGGACCTCGACGACGTCACCGCCCCGTGTCCCGCCGCCGGACTCGGCCTCGTCGAGCAGCGCCAGCGCCGGCGCCGAACCCGCTCGCGACACGACGATCGTGCACGCGCCCTCGTCGCGCATGGTGCGCATGGCCGCCACCAGATCCTCCGCGTCCTCGGATTTCGCCCGGCGGTCGGCGAGGAGCTCTTCGTGGCTGACCTTGATCAGGTCCGGTTCGCCGGCGAGCACCGCCTCGAGCCGTTCGCCCGCGAGATCAGCGGCCACCTTGCAGCCATTGGCGACGAGGTCGCTCGTCAGCCGCCGGTACAGGTCGGCGGGCACCACGTCGTCCTCCTGCGGGCCCGACAGCAGTACCCGGCCGTGGGTCAGTCCCTCGGTCAGCGTCAGTTCGTAGAGTGAGTCGAGTTCGTGGCGGTCGAGTGCGCTGCCGGCAGACTCGGCCACGATCTCACGACTGCCCGTGCGGCGGTCGTGCACGTAGGCGCCGTTGCGCGCGCTGACCGGCACGGTCCGCACGGTGATATCGGCCGCGGGCAGCAGGTGGCGCAGGACGTCTCCGGTCTCGCCGCCGAGGGCGGCGCACAGCACGACCGGTACGCCCAGCGAGGACATCATTCGCGATTGCCAGACGCCCTGACCCCCGGCGTGGACGTGGATGTCGGGTTCTCCCGAGCGGTCCTCGACCGTCACGGTGAGCACCGGCAGCGGAGCGAAGATGACGACGGCGGAACGGCCGTCCGACGTCACAGACTCCGGGTCGCGCTCGTCGTCGGCATCGTCGAACGACTCATCGGGTTCGTCCGCCTGGGGTCGCGTCTCGGTCATGGCTGACGGAGTACCCAGCGCGCCCGGGTTCCACCCCGGGTCTATCTCTCGACCGTGGGGCGCGGCCCGCCGCCCAAGGCGACGACCAGAGCGGCGGCCGCCAGCGACAACGAGCCCACGACCCACAGCGCGACCTTGCTGTTGCCGGTCAGATCGGTGAGCCAACCGGTGATGTACGGCCCGCCGAACCCGCTGAGGTTTCCCAGCGAGTTGATCAGCGCGATCCCACCCGCGGCGGCCGCGCGGGTGAGGAAAGCCGGTGGCAGCGACCAGAATACGGGCAACGCGCACATCACCGCGCAGGTGCACAACGTGACTGCCAGCATCGCCAGGTAGACGTCGGTCATGTAGAGCGCCCCGGGAATCGCGATACCTCCCACGATCGCGGGGATCGCGACGTGCCAGACACGTTCGCCGGTTCGATCCGAATGCCGGGCCCAGGGCACCATGACGACCGCGGCCACGACATAGGGAACCGCGGTGACCAGTCCGCGTTCGATGACGCTGAGATGGACCCCGTACTCCTCCTGGAAGCCCGCGACGATGGTGGGCAGGAAGAATCCGACGGCGTAGAGGCCGTAGGTGATGCCGAAGTAGATGAACGCCAAGGCCAGTATCCGCGGATGGGTGAGGGCCTTCTTCAGCGGCCAGTGGCCGGCACTGTCCACAACGGCGCGCTCCTCGGCCAATGTGCTTTCCAGCCAGCGCCTTTCGTCAGCGGCCAACCAACGCGCGGCATCGGGACGATCGGTGAGATAGAACCAGCAGATGATGCCCAGCGCGACTGCGGGCAGACCTTCGACGAGGAACATGAAGCGCCAGCCGGCAAGCCCGAAGACGCCGTGCCCCCAGTCGATGATCAGCGACGAGATCGTGGATCCGACCGCGGTGGACACCGGTACTGCGATCATGAACAGCGAGACGGCCCGTGAGCGCTGCTTCTCCGGGAACCAGTACGTGAGGTAAAGGATGATGCCCGGGAAGAAACCGGCTTCTGCGACCCCGAGCAGGAAGCGCAGCGCGATCAGCATCTCGGTGTTGGGTACGAAAGCGATTGCAGCGCTGATGATTCCCCAACTCACCATGATCCGCGCGAGCCATCGTCGACCGCCGAACCTGTGCAGGGCGATGTTGCTCGGTACCTCGAGCAGCAGGTAGCCCAGAAAGAAGATGCCCGAGGCGAAGCCGAACATCTTGGCGCTCATCGCAAGCTCGGCGTTCATGCCGTTGGGACCGGCGAACGCGATGTTCACCCGATCGAGATAGTTGACGATGTAGAGCAGTATCAGAAAGGGGATCAGGCGCCGGGAGACCTTCGTCAAGGTTCTCTCCGCGATGGCCGGATTCGGCAGGTGTGTACTCACAAGACCTCTCCGGCCGCCGTATGACTTGTCTTAGCCTAACCAAACTTCTACTATTTGCCGGAAAAGATTCCGCTTAATGGCGGATGGCTACGCCCCGCTCGAAAGGAATCGTTGAGATGACCCAGAAAGACCAGCTTCCTCTCGCGGAGCGCTCGTGGGCCGACCTGCCGGGGCACTGGCTGTTGGCCAGATTGGGCAAGCGCGTGCTGCGGCCCGGTGGCCTGGAGCTGACGACGCGTCTGCTGACGGCGGCCGGGATCGGCGGCTCGGACGTCGTCGAACTCGGGCCGGGTCTGGGGCGCACCGCCAAGGACATCGAGGCGCTGCGGCCGTCGTCCTACGTCGGCGTCGACGAAAGCGGCGCGGCCTCCGCGATGGTCCAGCAGGTCATCGACGCCACAGGTGGACGCGCGGTGAACGCCGACGCCGCCGCGACCGGACTCGAACCCGACAGCGCCGACGTCGTGGTCGGCGAGGCGATGCTCACCATGCAGAGCGAGCGGGGCAAGAAGGCGATCGTGGACGAAGCCTTCCGGGTGCTGCGCCCCGGCGGGCGCTACGCCATCCATGAGCTCGGTCTCAAGCCCGACACCCTCGAGCAGGAGATCAAGGACACCATCAGGCGCGACATGGCCCGCGCGATCAAGGTCAACGCCCGCCCCCTGACCGTGCAGGAATGGACCACGCTGCTTTCGGAGTCCGGCTTCGTGGTCAAGACGGTCGAGCAGGCGCCGATGGCACTGCTGCAACCCAAGCGGATGGTCGCCGACGAAGGTCTGTTCGGAGCGTTGCGGATCGCGGCCAATGTGCTCACCCACCCGGGTGCTCGCAAGCGGGTGCTCGGAATGCGGCGCACGTTCACCCGGTATCGGGATGCGTTGACCGCGGTGGCGATCGTCGCCGAGGTTCCCGGCGCAAAGCCGACGTCCGCGCCATGACGACGGCCGCGACGGCCGAGCACACGCACGAAACCCACGGCCTCGCCCCGAGCAGGGCGGAGCGCGGCGCCGGTCAACAGCGGCAACGGGTGCTCGGCGTTCTGCGTGACGCCGCGGGCCCCGTCGACGCGCGCCAGGTGGCGGACGCGCTGGACATCCACATCACCACGGCCCGCTTCCACCTGAGCACTCTGGAGGGGCAGCGGGTGGTGCGCCGCGGGACCGGTCAGCGTCACCGCGGCGCGGGTCGCCCGCGGCTGACCTACGAGATCGCCCCCCGCCTCGACTACGCAGACATCGTCGCGCTGTTCGCCGTCCACCTCGGCGGCGACGCCGCCGAACGCGAAGCCCGTGCGCTACGCATCGGCGCCGACCTGGCTCGCCGCGTCAACCTGCCGGCACCGCCTGCCGGGACAGCGGTCGGCGACCTCATCTCCCACGCTCTCGGCGAACTCGGATTCCAGATCCACTCGATCGTCAACGCGTTCGGCGCCGTGACAGTCCAGGTATGCGCCTGCCCGCTGGCCGAAATCGCCGCGCGGGCACCCGAAGTGGTCTCCGGGATCCAGCAGGGGCTTCTTCAGGAGATCCTCGACGTCAATACCGACGCGCTCGGCTGCCGGCACCGCGCGACCGTACGTCCCGACCCGCACCACGGGGCATGTCAGGTGCACCTGATCGTGCACCCCGAACGCTGAGCGGCGCGGGACACCGTGAGCCCGTCACGTCCCCCATCATCGGTCGGATCTGCGCCGTGGCCGTAGAGATCGCCGAGCGCCGCAGCGCGCCGACCATCGCATCGCGGATCGCCGCGGGGCCGGCCCGTAGCGTGGCGACGATCGGCAGAGGCGTCCTCCTCGCCGCTGCCGTCCTGAAGTACTCGGTCAAAGACGTTGTCACGCTGCGACTTCCGGTCGGTGAGCTACTGGTCTCGGCATGGATGTTGTTGCGGGTGACCGCGTTGCCCGCGGTGTTGATGGCGATCCCGATCGGTGCGCTGGTCTCCGTCCAGGTAGGCGGTCTGGTCAACCAACTCGGTGCGACGTCGATGGTGGGAGCGGCCAGCGGTTTCGGCGTGATCCGGCAGGGCGCACCGATGGCCGGTGGTTTCCTGATGGGCGGGGTTGCCGCGGCGGCGATCGCCTCCGATCTGGGGTCAAGGCAAGTGCGCGAGGAGTTGGATGCTCTGCGCGCCATGGGAATCGACCCGGTACGCCGCCTCGTCGTGCCGCGCTTCCTGGCGCTGGTGCTGATCGCTCCGCTGCTCTGCTTCGTGATCATCGGGTCGGCGGTTTCGGCGGCCTACGTGATCGCCGTCGGCCTCAACGGCGTGACCGTCGGCAGCTTCTGGATGTCGTTCGGCACGTTCGCCCGCGACCTCGACGTCTGGTTCGCGCTGGGCAAGACGGTCGTCTTCAGCGTGATCGTGGCGATCATTTCGTCGCTGCGCGGCATCGAGGCCAAACGCGGGCCGCGCGGGGTCGCCGACGCCGTGAGCTCTGCGATCGTGCTCAACGTCATCTGCATCGTGATCGCCAACGTCGCGATGACCCAGGTGTTCACCATGTTCTTCCCGGCGGAGGTCTCCTGATGGGCCAGCTCGCCGGCAGTCGCCCTGCTGCAGCCGTGGGACAACGGGCCCACGGGGCATTGCAGACCGTCGGTCGGTGGGGCGTCTTCGTCGGCCAGACACTGTGGTTTCTGCCGTTGACCGTTCGGCGGTATCGGCGCCAGACGTGGCAGGCCCTCAACGGACTGGCATGGGGTCGGGGCTCGATCATCGTCGACGGCGGCGTGCTGTCCGTGTTGTTGATCATGGGTATCGCGATGGGTGCCTCGGTCGCGATCGAAGCGTTCTCGATCCTCAACATGATGGGCTTCGGCTCCCTGTCGGGCATCGTCGCCGGCGTGGCCAATGTCCGCGAAATGGCGCCGCTGGTAACCGGAATCGCGTTCGCGATCCAGGCCGGTTGCCGCATGACGGCCGAGATCGGGTCGATGCGGATCTCGGGCGAGATCGACACCACCGAGGCGATGGGTTTGCGGCCGATCCCGTTCGTCGTCGGGACCCGGCTCGTCGGCGGTCTGATGTGTGTGATCCCGGGCTACTTCGTGGTGCTGATCGCCAGCTTCGTGGCCGCCAACACGGTGGTCGAGGTATTCCGCGACCAGCCCGGCGGCACCTACGACCACTATTTCGTCCAGTTCCTGTCCCCGGTGGACATCGGATACTCGGTGGCAAAGGCGACCGTCTTCTGCGCGATGGTCACGCTCATCCACTGCTACTACGGCTATTTCGCATCGGGCGGACCAGTGGGCGTGGGGGAGGCATCCGGCCGCGCCGTGCGTGCCAGCCTGGTCATGGTCGTCGTCGTCAACTTCGTCCTGACGGTCTCGATGTGGGGCCTGCGCCCCGAGTTCGTGTTTCGGGGATAGGCGACGCATGCTGTTTTGGAAGTCGGCAGAAGACGAAGCCCGGATCCTGGCACGCGTCGGCGGCGGGCTCATCGTCGTCGTTCTCGGCGTTGTCGCCCTGGTGATCTCGATGGTGATCGCCGAACCAGGGGCCGGAGACGCCGACGCGCGCACCGCGCTGACGATCGACACCCCGTATGTCGGCCAGGGTGTCGTGACCGGGACACCGGTGCTGATGCACGGCGTGCGGGTAGGCGACGTCGCATCAGTGACCAGCCGCCCGGAAGGCGGTGCGCGCCTGCACCTTCGGCTGCGCCCGGAACCCGCCGACGGCCTGACCGACACCCTGGCCATCGACTTCCGTCCGTTCAACTACTTCGGTGTGACCGGCTTGAACCTGATCCAGGGGCCGGCGCGGGGAGCGCCCCTGCGGGACGGTGCGCAACTCGACCTGGTCCCCCGCGGCAACTACACGATGCAGGCGCTGCTGACCCGGGTCGGCGAACTCACCAACGGGGTGGTGACGCCCGAGTTGGTGTCGGTCATCGACCGGGCGACCCGCTACGTCGACGGCCTGAACCCGCTGATGGAGACCCTACTGCTGGTCGCGAACACGGTCACCAAGGTGCAGACCGTCAGCGTCGAGCGCATGGTCCGCAACATCGCCGGGATCAGCGTCGCCGCCCCTTCTTTCGTCGATGCGGCCACCGACCTCGCCGACCGGCTGGACCACACCGGCCTCGACGTCGACGAGCGCTTCTTCCAAGAACGCTTCCTGGCGACGGTGCAACTCGCCTCGACCGGACTGTTCGGCTCGGTCGGCAAGCTGCTGTCGTCACACGTAAGAGACTTGCGGCCGGCCACCGAGGTCGTTCGCACCCTCGCGACCCCGGTGCCGGGGATAGCCCGCGCCCACGACATCTCAGAGACGTTGGTGGAGTTGCGAACCCGATTCGAGCGGATGTACGAAGGTTCACCCGAGCAGCGCGCGCTGCAGGTGCGCATCGTGCTCGACAACCTCCCCGGCGTGGCCGCCCCTATCGGCGCGATGGGCGGCCGGCGGTGAACCACCGCATCAGGATCATCAAGCCCGGGGCTGCGCTGTGGCGCCTCGTGCTGAGCGCGGCCGTCGCCATCGCGGTCGGCGTCGTGGTCATCAACGTCCTGCGCCAGCCGATCGCCGGTGAGACACGTTCGTATGCCGCGGAATTCACCGACGCATCCGGTGTCCAGATCGGTACCGACGTGCGGGTCCGGGGAGTGCAGGTCGGCAAGGTCGAATCGGTGCAGGTGATCCGGCGGGCCGGACAAAGCCTCGCCGAGGTCGGGTTCACGCTGCAGCAGCGGTTCGGTGTGGTGCCGACGACCCGGCTGGCCGTCAAGTTCCAGGCGTTGACCGGGTTGCGCTATGTCGAGGTCATCGACCCCGTCGACGCGGGCGCCGGGAACACCGCCGCCCAAGCGGTGACGCGGATTCCCACCACCATGACCCAACCCTCCCTGGACATCACGACGTTGTTCAACGGTCTGCAACCGGTGCTGGCGACGCTGAGCCCCGAGCAGATCAACACGTTCACCGACAACGTCGCCACGTTCCTGTCCGGCGGCGGCGACGGCGTGGGCCCGATGCTCGACAGCATCAACCGGTTGACCGAGTTCGTATCCGATCGGCAGTCGGTGATCTCGACACTGCTGCACAATCTGTCCGCCGTCTCCGAATCGGTCGGCGGGCACTCGAAAGAGTTGATCCAGCTGCTGGATTGGGCGAACCGTCCGATCGATGCGGCGTTGAGCGTGCTCGACGAGTTCCGCAAATCAGACCTGTACGGGCCGCAGTTCACCCAGGCCGTTGTCCGGCTCCTCAACAACATCGGGCTCAAGTACGGCGCCGAGATCGACACCGGGCTGGACAAGGCGCTGACCAACTTCAACGACGCCATCGACAGCTTCAAGATGGTGCCCGTCGTGTGGGAGAACATCGCCCCGCCGTCGGCGACCGGCGACATCGTGCCGTGTTCGCGTGGCCGCGCGCAGTTGCCGGCGACGATGGACGTCCTGCTCAACGGCCAGCGGGTGGTGCTATGCAACCCCTGAGGCGACTGTCCGACCATCCGATCCTGCTCGGTATCGGCGCGTTGGTCATGGTCGCGGTGATCGCGGTGGCGGCCGCGGTGGTCTACCTCAGCCCGCCCAACCAACAGGTCGTCACCTTCCACACGGCTGACTCCGCCGCCGTGCGCGCCGGCGACGCCGTGCGGATCGCCGGCGTGAACGTCGGCCGGATCAAGGATTTGGCAATCGCACCCGACCACGTCGAGGTCCGGGCCACGGTCGACAAGGACGTGTTCGTCGGCGATCAGTCCCAGATCCAGGTCCGGATGCGCACCGTGGTCGGTGGGTACTACACCGCGATCGTTTCTCTGGGCGACGAGCCGTTGGGGGACAAGGCTATTCCCGTCGAGCGGGTCACGATGCCCTACAACCTGGTCCGCACCGTCACCGACGCCACCGGCATCGCCGACGACGTCGACGCCAAGCCGATCAGGGAGTCGCTGGACAACCTTCAACGCGGGCTGGCCGGCAACAACGTCGAAACCCTGTCCGCCATCATGGATGCCGGCAACAGCCTCACCGCCGCGATCGACCAGCAACGCGGACAGATCTCGTCGATACTCAACATGTCAGACGAGTACATCCATGCGCTGAGCAACTACACCGGCCAACTCAAGCAGATGATCCGCAAGGTATCGGTCATCGAACAGACGCTGACCTTGTACTCACAGGGGTTCGGCCAGGCGCTCAAAGGGATGGGCGACGTGCTGGATTCGCTCAACCCGGTCGGCCAGTTCTATGCGGGGCACCGCGACAAGTTCATCGAGAAGGTCCGCAACCTGCAGGAGATGGTGCAGACGTGGGCCGACCGCAGCGGCCTGGTGGTGCGTGGCCTACGGCGGGTCCGCGACAAGCTCGACCGGGTGCTCGACGCGCAGAACGCCCGGCCCGACCTGCTGGCCACCGACCTGTGCATCCCGGTGCCGGGGAGTGCGTGCTGATGGGCAATCCCGTTCGCCGGCTGCTCGCCGTGGTCGTCGCGGTCACCGCCGTCGCGGCCTCGGTGCTCTCATGCGGCGCGACACGACCGTCGACAGAAAACGCCTACTGCGCGATCATGGCCGACGGCATCGGGCTGTACGCCGGTAACGCGGTGACGCAAATGGGTTTTCGCATCGGCACCGTCACCGCCGTCGAACCCGGCAACCACGACGTCCGGGTCAGGTTCACCCTCACCGAGCAGCGCAGCATCCCGGCCGACGTGACCGCGGTCATCCGATCGATGTCGATCCTCGCCGACCGGTCCCTGGAGCTGGTCGGCAACTATGCCGGCGGCCCCGAACTCGCCGCCGGGGACTGCATTCCGTTGGAGCGCACCGCAACCCCGAAGAGCCTGTCGGAGATGGTCGGGTCGATCGCGGCCTTCGCCGACACGATCAGTCCCGACGGATCCAGCAACGTCGCCGATACCGTCCGCAATCTCGACCGACTCCTGACCGGTCAGGGTGGTCGCACCAGTGAGTTCCTCACGCGGCTGTCGGCGGTGCTGGACAGCCCCGATCAGGCGATCAGCGACACCGGCTCCATTGTGGCCAACCTCGCGCAGCTCACACGTGAATTGAGCGCGATCAGAGGCACGCTCAAACAGGTGATGCTCGATGCCGAAGCCACCACACCGGATCTCGTCGTGGCAACCGATGGGGTCAAACGGATGACGCGCACGCTGCCGCTGATGGTCACCCTCGTCGCGGACCTCGAGCGCGAACTCGGGGAGCAGACACAGCGGGTACTGGACACGGTTTCGGTGCCGTTGCGCAAGGCGAGCCCGCATGCCACCGCCCTGTCGGATCTGCTCAACCCGATTCCGGGGTGGATCACCACCGTATCGGATCGGTTCAACGAGCAAGGGCTGCAACTGAAGTGGCGCCCGCCGATGTTCCGGATCCGGACGCAGGACGGACTGATGTTGTGCGGCATCATGAATTCGCGGGTGCCTGGCAGCTGCGCCGATGTAGCGGGCACCCCGTACGCAGTCGACGTGGCCCTCCTGCAGTACGCGATCACCGAGGCCAGCCGATGAACCGCTCACTCGTCCGTCTGCTCGGCGCCGTCATCTGCGCGGCGTTCGTTCCGTCGTGCACCGCGCTGACGGTCGACTCGCTGCCCGCGCCCGACGGCGACCGTGACGGTTACGACGTGGTCCTGGAATTCGAGAACGTGCTCAACCTGCCGGATCGGGCCCGGGTGGTGATGGACGGTGTCACGGTCGGTCTCGTCACCGATGTCGGCATCGTCGACAAGCGCGTGGACGTCACGACCAGAATCGACTCCGATGTCGTCATACCGGCCAACATTCACGCGGCGCTCAAGCAACCCACTGTGCTCGGCGACATCTTCGTCGCGCTCGACCGGCCCGCCGGCGCCGACCCTGCGGTATCTCCGCTGCGGCCTGGCGATACGGTGCCGCTGGCACGGACCTCATCGCCGGCGCAGATCGAGGACACCATCGCCAGCCTCGCCAATTTCGTGGCCAGCGGATCGATCCAGCGAGCACAGGACACGATGATCGGTCTGAACAAGGTTGCGCAGACCGGCGATGTCGAACTGAACGAGGTCATGGGCCGGCTGACCACCAACCTGTCCGATCTGGCCGACAACCTCGACTCGGCCGACCTAGCGCTGAGCGGGATGACCGACACGTCAACGGTGTTGAGCGGCAAGCGGTCTGCGATGGAGTACTGGTTCTCGCCGGCGGGGATGCTGGGGTTCGATCGGGCCACCCAGGTGACGTCGCGGCTCAGTGTGATGATCCCGTCGATCGGCAGCGTGTATAGCGGCGGCTTCTGGCTGGTACCGATGCTCACCACGATGGGCGACGCCACCGGTGCCGTGCAGGCCTCGAAGTGGGCCGTCGAGGACGAGTTGCCCAGGTGGCGAAGATTGTTCACCGACTACTTCCTTCCGCAGGACAAGTATCCGGCGATCAACATCACCTCGATCATCGGCCCGGACGGCCGCGAGCTGTCCGGCGACGTCCACGACGTGCTCCGGATCCTGGGGGCGATGCCGTGAACGTGCGAAACCTGCTGACGGTCACCGCGTTGACGGCGATCGTGGTACTGGGCATCGGCTACATCGCCGCACTCGGCGTCCGGATCAAACCGCCCGAGCACCGCACGAATCTGTCGATGGCCGTGGCGAACGTCAACGGCCTGGTCGTCGGCTCCAACGTCTTGCTGCGGGGGGTGCCGGTCGGCAAGGTGACGGCGATCGACACCACCGTCGATGCGGCCACCGTCGCCTTCTACATCGACGGCGCCCATCAGATACCGGTGGACAGCACCGTGCGACTTGACAACCTGTCCGCGCTGGGGGAGACCTACATCGGGCTGTTCCCGCGGACGTCGGGCGGGCCGGTGCTGACCGACGGGCAACATCTCGCGACCGAAGCCGTCACGCAGCCGCCGACGATCTCCGATCTGGCGGTCAGCATGGGACGGCTGCTACAGCAGGCCGACCCTGCACAGCTGACGCGAATCGTCGCGGAGGCCGACACCGCGCTCGGAGACCCGGATACGGTGCTGCCCAACCTGGTCCACGCCGCCACCCTGCTGCGCAGCGAGGTGATGAGCATGGACGGGCGGGGCCAGGAGCTGCTGACCAATCTCCAAACCCTGTTGCGCAACGCGGAGTTCGTCGGACCGACACTGGCCAACCTGGCGCCCAGTCTCCACCAGCTCGGCCCCAACGTGCAGGGGATCTTCGCCGGGGCGATGAACCTGGTCCTGGCCGGTTCACCGGAAGCCATCGAACGGCTGCAGGCCTACCTGGCGAGGATCCAGAACTTCCTCGACACCAGGGCGCCGGACATCAAGGTGCTGGCCGAAACGCTGCTGCCCAACATCCGCTCGATCGGTTCGGCGCTGACGAATTTCGACACCGGCCGACTGCTGGGCAACATGCTGCGCGGGGTACCCGAAGACGGCGCGATCGAACTGCGCGTCTCGGTACTCCCGCCAGGGTAGGAATAGGCCAGGGTAGGAATAGATGAGAGACACGAAAGGCAGACATATGGGCGACGCCAGCAATGACGTAGCCGATTCACCCGAGGGAGCCGACTCACCCGACGAGTCCGGCGCTCCCGCGCCCGCGCAGACCTCCGCGAGCGGCGGGCGGCAGGTCTCGATCTCGGTGCGCACGCTGCTTTTCGGGGCTCTCGTGCTGGCGCTGGCCGTCGGCCTCGGCGTGTTCGCCTGGTTGTACGTCGATGCCCGGGGTGAACTCGACGCGCAGGCCCGCCAAGCCGCCGACAACCAGCGGGCCGAGCAGATCGCGATGGACTACGCCGTCGCTGCGGCACAGATGGATTTCCGCGACCTCGAGGCGTGGAAAGAGCGGTTGGTGGCCGGAACATCACCGGAGCTGACGAAGAAGCTCGGCGACGCAGCGGATTCCATGGAGCAAATTTTGACCCCGCTGCAGTGGGAATCGACCGCCAAACCGTTGGCGGCGGTCGTGCGCTCCAGCGTCGGCGGTGCCTACGTCGTCGACGCGTTCGTCAGCGTGCTGACCAAGACCACGCAGGCGCCGGAGGGCCTGCAGTCCACCGCCACGTACAGCGTCACGATCGACAGCAACCAGGACTGGCTGATCACCGACGTCGGGGGCATCGACGCCGTGGTCGGCGCTCGATGAGGACGCGTGCGCTCGATGAGGACACGTAGATGACGAAAACCTCCCGCTGCGCGGCCGCGGTCATCGCCTGTATAGCCGTCGTGATGTCGGCAGGACAGGCGTTCGCCGACCCCCCGCCCGATCCCGTCGGGCAGGATCCGCCGCCGCCGCGCCTTCCGGTCGTCGTGCCGACGGCAACCGACTGGCAGCCCAAATTCCCTGCCCTGTACGAGGATGCCCGTCGCCACGTGACCGAGGCCGACATCGCCGCACAAGGCGAGATGTGTCAATGGTTCACCGCGCAGTACGACGAACTGCGGCAGCAGATTGACCGCTTCAACATCAAGCTCATCAGCCGGAACGGGAACTGGGCCGCCGACGACGTCATGGCCCACGCCGCCGCAGTCACCGCCAACATCGACCAGTCCGTGGAATTCCTCACGCCACGAGCGCGTGCGCTCACCCAAACCCGAACGTTTGCCGGCGACAACTACTTCCCGCTGTACCAGGGCGAGAGCTTCTACCTGATGTGGCAGCATCTGTCGAACGTGAGCGGCGGGATCCGGGGCCGTCAACCGGCGTGGTTCACCGGCCCGTCGGTGCAGCGGTTCAAGTACTGGGGCAGCAGGATCAACCGGTCCCATGTCTGCGACTGAACCACGTCCGCTGGCGGCGCGCGCGCTGCTGGTGGCGTGCGTGGGTGCGGTGCTGCTGTGTGCGCCGCCGGCCGGGGCCGAACGCGCCGACGACCTCGAACAGGGCATCGCGGCGGTGCGGGCGGGCGGCTCGTGCGGTGCGTTGCGGCATGACCCGCTCGTCGAACGGGCGGCCGAGATCTCCAACCGGTCGACCGCCGACTACCTCAACCATGATGCCGAGTACGTGCCGGTGGCCGATCCGCTGGTCGTCCTCAAGGACCTCGGCAGCGACGCCGCCACCGCCACCCAGTTGCAGGGCCACGGTCACACGGATGCCGAGGCGGTCAAAGGAGCGCTCCTGCAAGGGTATTCGAAGCTGGCCGACTGTTCATACGAGACGATCGGCAGCAGTGTGATCCGCGATCACGACACGGGGCGCACACTGGTCGTTGCGGTACTCGCCGGTCCGTGAAAGTCGTCACCGCCGGCGCAGGTCCATCCACGGCGGGGTCAGCCACGTCCCGGCGTTGGTGATCAGGAACCGCAGCGGCCCCCGCTCGCAGTACGTTTCGGCGTCGGCTGTGACGGCGCATGTCGTCCCTTGATGCTCGACGTAGGTGCGCGGCGCCAGTGTGGAATGCGCCCGGGTCGACGGCATTCGCAACGGTACCGACCAGTCGTAGTGCATGGCCCGGTCACCGGTCACCCACCCGACGGCCTGCGTGCCCGGTGGCGCACCGGGTATCTCACCGCGGCAGGCGAAGCTGCCTCGGCCCCAGATGCCGCAGTTCTGCCCGGTCGGCGCGGTGAACCAGACGCCGTCCGCACCCTGCACGGCGTAAACACCGACATCGTGCCGGTCGAAGAACCTGATGCTCGGCCACGGCTCAGCCTCGGGCTCGGCAAGGGCAGGCGACGGTGCCAAAGCGAAAAACAACGGAGCCAAGACCGTCGAAAGACCAACAGCAGCAGCTCTCATGGGCTTCTCTCCAGCGATGATGCTCCGTGCACCGCAGAATCCTCCCTCGCTTGCCAACAACCATAGAGCTGCGGGCGAACCTGCGGCTGACTCCGACCGAGTTGTGGTTTTGGACCGCGCGTTCTTGACGGATTCGTGTCGGCGTCACTGAGCCCCGCCCACCGTGCAATTGTGTATGTTGGTGTGTATGGCTCGGTTGAACGTGTATGTACCAGACGATCTAGCAGCTCGCGCCAGAGCGCGGGGCTTGAACGTCTCGGCGCTGACTCAGGCTGCGATCAGCGCCGAGCTGGAAAATTCTGCAACGAACGCGTGGCTTGATGAGCTGGAGGACAGAAGCACTGGCGCTCGGCATGCCGACGTGCTGGATGCGCTCGACGCCGCCCGCGACGAGCTCGGAGCGTGAGCGGGCGTTCCGCTTCGGTATCGGAGCATGTGGTCATCGACGCCAGCGCCATGGTGGACCTACTTGCGCGCACTCCTGATCGGTTCACCGCGGTGCGTGCGCGACTGGTCAGCACGGTGATGCACGCGCCGGCGCACTTTGACGCCGAAGTGTTATCGGCACTGGGGCGCATGCAACGAGCCGGGGTAATAACAGTTGCCCAAGTCGAAGCCGGACTTGATGAGCTGGCGCAGGCACCGGTAAATCGGCACGATCTCGCACCGTTGGTTGCTGGTGCTTGGGCGCGCCGCGGCAGTCTGCGCCTGACGGATGCGCTCTATGTCGAACTCGCCGACACGGCAGATCTGGTGTTGCTCACCACCGACGAGCGGTTGGCACGAGCTTGGCCTTCGGCCGACACCATCGGCTAGCGCGAAAACGCCGACACAGCAGGCTGGCGGTATGACTATCCAGCCTCGGACGGAAAGCATTGTCGCCGAGGGCGCTTCCGGGGCTTGCCAGCTACCTGGAGGCCTATCCATCGGAGCGCCGGCCGGTTGGCAGCAGACGCCACTGTTGGAAACCCGGTGGCAATCGGAACCACGAACAGCAGCCCGCAGATGCCGAAATGGACGACATAGGTCACAACGAACGGTCAGTATGTGGACACAGTGATCGGAGGAATATGCCATTGCGCATTCCGGCGGCCGCCCGGTGGATTCTCGCCGTGATCTGTGTCGGCGCTCTGGTGGTGGCGGCGGGTATCAACGCCAACCGCACCGGCTCCGGTGCCGAAGCCCGCGCGAAGCTGACCCTGGTCGCACCCGCTGCGGCCGGCGGCGGTTGGGATCTCGTCGCACGCGAGTCTCAGCAAGCGTTGCGCGCGAACGACATCGTCAACAACGTCCAAGTGGTCAACGTGCCCGGCGCCGCCGGAACGATCGGGCTCAGCCAGCTGTCTCGGCTCGGGGGTGACCCGACCACGATGATGGTGACCGGCACCGTCATGCTCGGCGGGATCGTCCGCAACGACTCTTCCGTCGCGCTGTCGGACATGACGCCCATCGCCCGTCTCGCAGAGGACTTCGAAGTGATTGCGGTACCGGCCGATTCGCCGTACCGAACGCTCGGCGAGCTGATCGAAGCGTGGCGCGCTGATCCGGCGGCGATGCCGATCGGCGGCGGCTCGGCCGGCGGGATAGACCATATGGTCGCCGCGCAACTCGCGCGTGAGGCAGGGATAGACCCAGAGCAGATCCGGTACGCCGCCTACGCCGGCGGCGGTGAACTGACCATCAACCTGCTGTCGACGGCGCCGGGCACGCCGAACGTCGGCATCAGCGGATACAACGATTTCCGGGACATGATCGCCGAGGGGCGGCTGCGGACACTGATGGTCGTCGCGCCGGAACGGTTGGACGGCCTCGACGCGCCGACCGCTGCAGAGGCGGGCTATCCCGCCGTCGACCTGGTGAACTGGCGCGGCCTCGTCGCCCCGGCCGGACTCACCGACAGCGAGCAGCAGGAACTCATCGAAATCGTGTCGGAGATGGTCGAGACAGAGCATTGGCGCAACGTCATCGAGCGGAACGGTTGGAAACCGACCTTCCTGGCCGGGGCGGCGTTCGGCAGCTTCATCAAGCAGGAAGAGCAGCGGGTGGCAACGATTCTGCAAGAGCTGGGGCTGACATGACGGCAAGCGACCGCGACGCGGCCACCGCGGACAGACCTGCACCGCCGCAGAGGTTTTGGGCTGGCAAGAGCGCGCTGATCATGCCCGCATTGATGGCGGGGCTCGGGCTCGTGCTGGTCTACGGCATCTTCGACATGGAGGTCGCCGATGACTCGGAACTGTTCGGGCCCAGGGCGTTCCCGTGGATCACCGCCGGGTTTTGTTTCCTTATCGCCGTGCTCCTCACCCTGGCGATCCTGCGCAACCCAGAAGTGCCAGAACCCGTCGTGGACGAGGAAGGGCGGCAGATTGCCAGTCTGTTCAGCAACTGGCGATCCACCGGGATCACGGTCGGGGCGTTCGTGGCGTTCGCGGTGCTACTGATGCCCGCCGGTTGGATCATCGCCGGAGCAATCGTCTTCTGGGGCGTGACGGTCGGGCTGGGCAGTTCCCGTTATGTGGCGAATCTGCTCATCGGTCTGGCCATTTCGTCGGTCATGCAGCTGATTTTCGCCGGCCTGCTCGGCCTGAGCCTGCCTCCCGGCGTGATGGGAATGTTCTGATGGACTCACTGGCCGGACTGCTCGGCGGATTCGGCGACGTGCTCACTCCGGCGAACCTTCTCTATGTACTCATCGGCGCCCTCATCGGCACTGCGGTTGGGGTGCTGCCCGGGTTGGGCTCGGCGATGGCGGTCGCGTTGCTGCTGCCCGTTACGTTCACCCTCGATCCGCTGGCTGCGCTGGTGATGTTCGCAGGAATCTATTTCGGTGGCCTCTTCGGCGACTCGATCGCCGGAATCCTCATGAACACGCCGGGAAACTCGACGGCCATCGCCGGGTCGATCGAGGGTCATCTGATGGCCAGGAGAGGCCGCGGCGCACAGGCATTGGCGACCTCGGCGATCGGCGCGTTCATCGGGGGTATAGTCGCCACGATCCTGGTGGTCTTCTTCGCCCCTGCGCTGGCGGAGTGGGCGACGAAGTTCGGCCCGGGCGAATACTTCGCACTGGCGCTTTTCGCGTTCCTTGCCACCTCGGCGGTGGTGTCGGAATCGGTGCTCAAGGGCTTGGCGGCGTTGCTGATAGGCCTGGCGCTGGCGATGATCGGCACCGACGAGGTCAGTGGTTCTCAGCGGTTCACCTTCGGCAGCGTGGCGCTGTTCGACGGAATCAGCATCGTCGTGATCACCGTTGCGATGCTCGCCGTCGGGGAGGTCATCTACGTCGCCTCACGAATCGGGCGACCCGACGATCGCAGCTTCACACCCTCGACGGGGCGCCCGTTCCTTTCCAGGGCGGAGTACCGGGAGGCATTGCCGGCATGGTTGCGCGGCACCGCCGTCGGTGTGCCGTTCGGTGTCATTCCGGCCGGCGGCGCCGAGGTTCCGACGTTTCTTGCCCTGGGTGTCGAGAAGCGGCTGGACCGTCGGCTCAAGGTGCCGATGTTCGGCAACGGTGCGATCCGTGGCGTCGCTGGTCCGGAGGCGGCCGGCAACGCCACGGCAGGCACCGCGATCGGTGCTCTGCTGGCGTTGGGGTTGCCGACGTCGGCTACGGCGGCGATGCTGCTGGCCGCATTCCAGCAGTACGGCATGCAGCCGGGTCCGCTGCTGTTCGATCGCAGTGCCGACATCGTCTGGGCACTCATCGCCAGCCTGTTCATCGGGATGGTCGTACTGCTCATCCTGAATCTGCCGTTCGCTCCGCTGTGGGCCAGGCTGCTCTCGATCCCCAAGGAGTACCTCTACGCGGGGATCGCAGTGTTTGCCTGCTTCGGTGTGTACGCGGCGAGTTCGGCGATGATCGATGTCGTGTTCATGATCCTGCTGGGCGTGCTCGGATTTGTCATGCGCCGCTACGGTATTCCGCTCGCACCGGTCCTGATCGCGGTGATTCTCGGCCCGCTCGCGGAGTCATCATTGCGCGCCGCGATGAACAACTCGCAGAACAACCCGCTGACGCTGGTGAGTACACCGATCACGATCACCCTGTATGTCCTGCTCGTCGGCGTCATCGGGATCAGCACCTACAACAAGCTGAGGCTGCGCAAGCAAGTGCCGGCGTCGGCCCGTAGCACCGAGGAAGTCGCCGGCTAGGTTCACATCTTCGCTGAGTAAACGGTTCAGTGGCGACCCTGGTTGCCAGCACAGCCGGTGCCGGGCAGGGATTCACATTCGGCTTCGGCAAGCAGTACCGACAGCCCTGATTCTCGTCTGGCACCGAAACCGGCAGACCGGAGCAGCGGAAACCTCAGCTAATTTCTGATACCCGGGCGACGAGCACGATTGGGTACGCCGCCCCACGGAACCACCGGCTCGTTGGCCGGAGGTGCCACCGTCGCCGGCCGCGACTTGATCGACACGCTGCCGTTGGTTTGGCAGATCGTCGCGTGACCCGTGTCGTGGCAGGTGGGGCGAGCGTCGGCGCTCGGAGTCGACACGACAGTGATGACCGCCAAACTCACTATCAGCAGTGCTGACTTGCCTCGATTTGTCATGTGTCCCTCGTTTCGAGCCACTACCGCCAGACACTACGGGGAATTCGGTTCTCAGCGCCGTAGATCGAGTCCCCGCCGATCCGGAATGTGGATCATTGTCGCCTGTTTATTGTGGGGCGCGCCGGGTACGCCGAGCGTCTAGGCGGCCCCGACTGGTAGGGCGGGCCGCAGCCGTGGACTGATCACCGCGGCTGGTCGAGATCGACGACATGGCATTGGAGATGACAATGATGCGATCGGGACGCATGGCGGTTGCGGGCACACTCGCCTTGGCTTTGGTCCTGTCCGGTTGTTCGAATGATTCGCAGACGGAGCAACCGACGACGACCCCGACGGCCGAAACCGGCACCACAACTGAAACCACGACTGCAACCACCAGCGTGGCCCAGGGTCCCGCACCGGCTCCTGGCGGGGGCGATTCAGTCTCGGTCGCAGCTGCCCAAGAGGCGCTGAACTCCGCGGCGCGCGCTGTGCCGAACGGCCGGCCATTCGGTTTAGAGGTGGAAAACCGCAACGGACGCAAGGTGTTTGAGGTAAAGGTTGCATCCGACGGCAACGAGATCAAGGTGCTCGTTGGCGAGGATGGAAAGCAGGTCATCTCGCAGAACCAGGCGAGCGCGCCGAGCGACGATGTCACCAAAGTGCAGGACGCGCAGGTCGACGCGGTCCGGGCGGTGCAGGCTGCCGCCGAACGCGAAGCCGACGCCACCGTGTCGGAGATCGAGATCGACACCGAAAACGGCGTGCTGGTGTGGGAGGTGCAACTCGTGCGCCCCGACGGCTCGGAAGTGCAGTTAGACGTCGACGCGCAGACCGGAGCCGTTCGCTGACCGTGCCACCCATTCTTCGTCGCGACGAAGCAACCGCTATCCCCAGGCGCTGGGATCGCCGCTGCCGGGCGGAGACAGCCGCGGTTTGAGACGCACAGTGGGCATCTCCGGGGCCGGCAGGCGTGTCACGCGGCCGCGGTAGCCCTCCACTTGCCCGAAGCGAGCGGAGGACGCTTCCCACTCCGCCCGAAAGCCGGCGATCTCTTCGTGGCTGCGGCCGATGAAGTTCCACCACATCAACACCGGCTCGGTGAACGGCACCCCGCCGAGCAGCATCACCCGTGCTGGCCGGGATTCGGGATTGGCCAACGTCAGCCGGGCCGCTCCGGGCGCCAGATAGCCCAGCTCGCTGGCGGCCAGCCGCGTGCCGTCGAGAACTACCGGTCCGGTGTCGACGAGCACGCCGTGCTCGTAGCCCGGTTCGACGTCGACGGTGACTTCGGCATGCGGGTCGAGAACCAGCTCGGCACCGACCAACGGGCTGTGCGTGGTGACCGGTGAACTGTGACCGGCGAGTCTGCCGAGCAGCACCCTGACCGTGGCGCCGGCAAGGCGGACCGGCTCGGGCACCGCATGGTCGAAACCGCGTGGACCGTGTCGAGCGTGCTCGGGCAGCACCGTCCACAGTTGAACGCCGTGCAGCGTGCGCGTTTCGGCGGTGGAGACCTCGGAGTGCGCAACGCCGTGTCCGGCCGTCATCAGGTTGAGTTCGCCGGGGCGGACCAGCGCGTGCACGCCGCTGGTGTCGCGGTGCTCGATCTCACCGTCGAAAAGCCAGCTCACCGTTTGCAGGCCGGTGTGTGGATGCGGCGGCACGTCCATACCGCCGGTACGGCTGACGTCGTCGGGACCGTAGTGGTCGACGAAACACCACGCGCCGATCAGGGAGCGGGCCCGTTGAGGCAGCGTGCGGCGCACCGTCATCGCCCGAGGCCCACCGAGCGGCACCTCGCGGCTGGTGATGACTTCGACGTCGTTCAGCGCTCCCATAGTCTTTCTCTACCCGTTTCGGGCGTCCGAATGAACCGGTTCACTGTCGCGCGCAACCAATCCGATGCCGGCATACGGGCGGGAAAGTTAAGCGGGTAACCAGGCGGGGAGGGGTAGCGTCCGGGCAATGACCACGCCCGAGATAGCTCGCAGCCTGCCGCTCGTCGAGGAGATCCTCGAGGCCAACCGTCACCGCGCGCACGGCGACGACGCCGGGTGGGACGCCTATAAGGCCCACGTCTATCGCGTCGTGGACTTCGCTCGTGCGCTCAGTCCGGTTGTGCCCGACCGCGACGACAAGCTGGCGATCTCAGCGGCGTTTCACGACCTGGCCGCATTCGACACGCTCGACTACCTGGTGCCCTCGATCGAGGCCCAGGACGAGTGGCTGCAGCGCACCGGCCGCCAGGCGTGGTCCGACGAATTGGCGGTCGTCGTCGCCGAGCACCACCGCTTGCTCCGGTACGGCCCCGACCACCCCTACGCGCCTCTGGTGGAAGCCGTGCGTCGCGCAGATCTGATCGACGTCAGCCAAGGGCTGATCCGTTTCGGCCTGTCCAGCGACTACGTCAGAGAAGTACGTGCAACTTTCGACGCCGGGGCCTTCTTTCGGCGCGTCATCCCGATGGGCACCCTGCGTGCGATCCGCCGGCGGCAGCAGCCCGGTTTCTTGCGTCCCACCAACGCATTGGTCCGGTCGGGACATGCGGCCGCGGGTCGCTGAGCCTACCTGGCATGCTGAGCGGACCCCCACAGCGAAGGAGTCGAAGCGATGAGCATGGAGGAAGCGGCCGCGGCCACCGGCACGGCGATGGAACAGGCCGTCGCGGTGTTCATGCTGCATCCGGAGACCTTCGGCGAAAGCGTCGCCGCCGGCTTTCAGAATCCGTTGGCAGGATACGTAGCCGGTCGCGGCGGAGTGCTTGGCGAGGCCACCGGAGGCACCGTCAGTTCGGTGTTCGCGGTGTTCGAGCCGACCACGCTGGCCGCGCTGTGGGACGAAGGCGTTGCGGTGCGCGGCGCCAACGGTGCAGCGCAGCTGTATTGGGACCAGACCGCCGATTTCGGACGTAAGTACCTGGCCGGTGCCGAGGGGCTGGATCGCATCGCCGCGTTGGGAGAGAAGATCATCGCCGCGACGCCGATCGCGGGATTGCCGCTGTTCGCCGGCTGGCGTTCGATGCCGTTGGCCGACGACGCCGCCGCCCGCGCGCTGCAGGTGATGTTCGTGTTGCGGGAACTGCGCGCCGGAGTGCATTTCAACGCACTCACCATCTCCGGGATCACGCCGGTCGAGGCGCACATGCTCAACAAGGGCCATCAGTACACCACGATGTTCGGCTGGCCCGAACCGTTCGCCGACGGCGCCGACAAGAAGAACCGTTACGCCGAGATCGAACAGGCCACCAACCGCAGGATGGCCGAGATCTTCACGGCTGCACTCGATTCCGCCGAGGCCGAGGAACTCGCCCGGTTGAGCACCGACGCGTTGGCAGCGCTGAAGGCCAACGTTCCGGGCTGAATAACGCCGTCGTGCAAGCGTTTTCAGCGAAAGCGAACGTGCAGCGTCGCCAGCCCGAAGATCTTCTTTCCGGCCGACTTCGCGCCGACGATCACGACGCCGGTGCGGGTGGCCGGGTCCAGCGACTTGATCCGGCCGCTGAACTCGATGTCCGCGCCCTCGGTGGCCGACACGATCGCGGGTGCCGACAGCCGCACCGCGTACCGGGTCACCGCACCTGGATCGCCCGACCACTCGGAGGCGAATCCCGCTCCAAGGCCCATGGTGAGCATTCCGTGAGCGATCACGTCGGGTAGCCCTGCCAGTTTGGCGATGTCCTCGTCCCAGTGGATCGGGTTGGCGTCGCCGGCCACACCGGCGTAGTTCACGAGATCGCCGCGGGACAGCCTCGTGTGGTGCACCGGTAGCTCGTCGCCGACATTCACCTGATCGAACGATGGCGTCCCGGGCGCCCGGGCCGCGTCCTCGGCCATCAGCACTTCGCCGTCGGGACGCACTTCCTTCTCGTAGGCGGCATCGGCCTGACCGACGGCCATGATGTTGACGTCATGCATCATGGCGTTCGCCACGGCGGTCTTGATCGCCGGATCGACGTCCTCGGCAGTCACGCCGACGACCGTGGTGTGCAAGGTGTGCACCCGCTCGCCGGCAGCGTCGGTGAACGTGTTCGTCACCGTGATGAGGTCTCTGCCGGCGATCCGGCGCACCGACGTCAGTTCGACGTCGACGGTCAGTTCATCGCCGGCCACGATCGGGCGGTGCTGCTCGAAGACCTCCTCGGTCTGCATGTAGGTGTCGTAACCGACGACGATCTCCTCGAACATGCGGCGATTACAGGTCATGCCCGGCGTCGAGGTGAACGTCAACGGCGCGACGAGGTCCGAATAGCCAAGCTTCTCAGCGGCGGCGACGTCCCAGTGCGCAGGGTGATAGTCCTGTACGGCGCGGGCGTACTCGCGCACCTTCTCGCGGCCCACCAGGTAGGTACCGGCCATCTGATACCAGTGGCCGACCCGTGCTTCGAGCGGTGACGTTTCTGGTGCTGCTGTCATGACGGTTCAACTTTCCTGCCGGCTTGTCGCTGAGGCCGACCCCAGCACACTAACGCGACCGACCTCTAGGGCCCCTATCTCGACGCTGGGTGAGTGCAGTGCGCCACGGCACGTTTGAGCGGTGGCGCCGCTGGAAATGGGTCGAACATGTCCACGTCGCGAATGACGGCTGCCACATGCACATCGATCCTGACCGCGAGCGTGTTCGCCCTCACCGGGTGTTCGGCGCTCGAAAACCAGGAGACCAACAGTGCCGCGGCATCCAGCACAGCCGCCTCCGCGACTGCTCTGCGAACCGAACAGACCGCGCCGGCTCCCGATCCGCCGCCGTCGGTCGAGCGGAAACTGCCGATCGGAGACGTGTCGCTGGGGATCGATGATCGCGGTGACCTGGGCGAGATCGTCGTCGACAGCACCGGCCGCACGCTGTACGTCTTCTCGGCGGATGGGCCCAGCGACCCCACCTGCTACGGCGAGTGCGCCGACACCTGGCTGCCGCTGTTGGCCGACGCCGACCCGGCCGGCGGGACGGGCATCGACGTGGCGGCGGCGCGGACCGTTCCGCGGCGCGACCGTGGCGAGCAGGTCACTTACCGAGGCCATCCGCTGTACCGGTACGCCGGTGACACGACGGACAGGGACGCCAAGGGGCAGGGCCTCGACATGTTCGGCGGCGAATGGCATGTTCTGACCAAGTTCGGCGAACCCCTTGCCTGACGAAGCGTCCTGAGGAATAGCCTCGGGGGCACGGGCGTTGGCAGGCGCATCGACGGCAGTGAGGGCGCGCATGGAATTCGGGATCTCCACCTTCGTCAACGACGACACCATCGACACCGTGTCGCTGGCCCGCGCGATCGAGGAGCGGGGCTTTCACGCGCTGGCGGTCGCCGAGCACACCCACATCCCGGCGAGCAGGCAGTCGCCGTACCCGATGGGCGGTGACCTGCCCAGGATTTACTACCGCACGCTGGACCCGTTCGTGACGCTCGCGGCGGCCGCGGCGGTGACCTCGAAGATCGAGTTGATCACCGGTATCGCGCTCCTCATCCAGCGCGACCCGATCACCACCGCCAAGGAAGCGGCCAGCATCGACGTGATCTCGGGTGGGCGGTTCGTGTTCGGTGTGGGCGCCGGCTGGAACATCGAGGAGTTGCGCCACCACGGCACCGACCCGAAGACGCGCGGCGCCCTGCTCGACGAACGCATCGAGGCGATCAAGGCGCTGTGGACCGACGAGCCCGCCGAGTACCACGGCCGCTTCGTCGACTTCGACTCGTCGTACCAGCGGCCGAAGCCGGTGCAGAAACCGCATCCGCCGATCCTCATCGGTGGGGACTCCGATGCCACCGTCAAGCGGGTGATCCGTCACGGCGCGGGGTGGATGTCGAACCCGCTGCCCGTCGAGCGGCTGACGAAACGCATCGACGCGATGCGCGAAGGCGCCGGCCACGACGTCCCGTTGACGACGTTCGGCACGCCGATCGATCCGGACTACTGGCGCGCCCTCGAAGGCCTCGGTTACCGGCAGGCGAACCTGCTGCTACCGACGAAGCCGCGCGACGAATCGCTGCGCCTGCTCGACGACTACGCCGCCAAGGTCGCCGAGTACCGCGGATAGAGTCCCGGCTCGCTGGACTCGCTTAACTGGTGGATCGCATCCACCAGGTGCGTGCGATCCACCCGTTAGCGCCACACGACCGCCTACGGCATCCCGGTGTTCTTCGACGCGTGTCGACTTTCTATCGTGACAACCCATGAGCAATGACGCTGATGCCGGTCGGGTCGCCGAACTGGCGCGTGGGGTCGTCGCCGACCACGACCCGCAGAAGGTGCCCATCCCGGAGTTCCTCGGCGCCTGCTATGACGCAGGTCTGTCATGGGTGCACTTTCCCGAAGGCCTCGGCGGGCTCGGGGTGTCCCGCGGCCTGCAGGCCGTCGCCGACCGCATGCTGCAGGGCGCGGGCGGTCCGGTGCCCCTGGGGCTCAACCCGATGGGCTACGGCATGGCCGCGCCGACGATCCGCGAGCACGCCCAGACCGAGGACGTCAAGCGGCAGTGGCTGCGGCCGTTGGCGACCACCGACGACCTGTGGTGCCAGCTGTTCTCCGAACCCGGCGCCGGGTCTGACCTGGCCGGGTTGGCCACCTCGGCCGTGCGCGACGGCGACGACTGGGTGGTCAACGGCCAGAAGGTGTGGACCAGCCTCGCGCACCGGGCGCGGTGGGGGCTGCTGCTGGCGCGGACCAATCCCGACGTCCCGAAGCACAAGGGCCTGACGTATTTCGTGATCGACATGCACGGCGCCGGCGTCGAAACGCGGCCGCTGCGTCAGATGACAGGACAGGCCGAGTTCAACGAGGTCTACTTCAGCGACGCGCGTATCCCGGACAAGCACCGGCTCGGCGAGGTCGGCAACGGCTGGGCCGTCGCGATGACCACCCTGATGAACGAACGCACCGCGCTCGGCGGCAGCGGCAGCCGCCGCGGCGCGGGCACCATCGCCGACGCGACCGGGCTGTGGGCGTCGCGGCCCGGACGGCACACGCCGGTGCTGCGGGACCGGCTGACCCAGCTGTGGCTGCGCTCGGAGGCGCAGCGGCTCACCTCGGAGCGGTCCCGCGCCGCCGCGACGGTCGGCGGGCCTGGACCGGAGGGTTCGATCGGCAAGCTGGTCGGCGCCGAGCTCAACCAGGACATCTACCAGTGGTGCATGGATTTCCTTGGCCCCGAAGGGATTCTGTATCACGGATATCAGCAGGGCAGCGGCGACGCGGTCGCCAAGAAGCACAGCGACTGGCAGGGGCCCATCCAGCAGCGGTACCTGCGCAGCCGCGCCAACACCATCGAAGGCGGGACATCCGAGGTGATGCGCAACATTCTCGGTGAACGAATACTCGGGCTGCCCGGCGACCTGCGCGCCGATGCGGGCATGCCGTGGAAGGAGGTGCCGCGTGGCTGAGAAGCTTGCGGATCAGCCCGACGGGCAAGCTGAGAAGCTTGCGGATCAGCCCGACGGGCAAGCTGAGAAGCTTGCGCATCAGCCCGACGGGCCAGCTGAGAGCACCCAGGTTGAGTACCGCTTCACCGAAGAGCAGGCCCAATTACGCGACGCCGTACGCAAATTCAGCGCCGAGCACTTCACCGAGGAGACGGTCCGCGAGCTGATGGAGTCGGACCCGCCGTTCGATCCCAAGGTCTGGGCGCGGCTCGGCGGCGAGCTCGGCGTGCTGGGGTTGTCGGTGCCCGAAGCCGACGGCGGCGTCGGCGGAACCCTGGTCGATCAGGCCGTTGCCATCGAGGAACTCGCGGCACGGCTGGCGTGCGGGCCCCTGTTCGGCACGGTCTACCTCGCGATCCCCGCGCTGGTGGCCTCCGCGTCCGGTCCGGCGCGCGACGAGTTGCTCGGTGACCTGGTCGAGGGCCGGCGCACCGCCGCTGTCGCGGTGGTAGATCGCGCCGGGGTCTTCGATCCCGAGGGCGTCAGTGTGACCGCCGACGGAGAAGTGTTGTCGGGCAGTCTGACTCAGGTGGTCGACGGCGGCATCGCCGATGTGCTGCTGGTCGCCGCACGCGGCTCCGACGGCGTCGCGCTGTACGCCGTCGACACCGCCGCCGACGGAGTGCAGCGCACCCGGCTGGCCACGCTCGACCTCACCCGGTCCGAAGCCAACGTCACGCTCACCGATGCACCCGCGCGCCTGATCGCCGGACCCGACGAGGCCACCCGCGTCCTCGACCACGCGCTCCAGGTCGGTGCGGCGCTGCTGGCCGTCGAGCAGGTCGGCGCCGCGCAGCATCTGCTCGACCTGTCGGTGGACTATGCGAAGTCACGGCTGCAGTTCGGCAGGCCGATCGGTTCCTTCCAGGCGGTCAAGCACCGGTTGGCGAACCTGCTGGTCGACGTCGAACACGCGAGGTCGACTGCCTACCACGCGATCTGGGCGCTGACCGATGCATCCGATGACCCGGCGTTGGCGACGAGCATCGCGCAGGCGGTCTGCTCGGCCGCGCTGACCCACGTCGCCAACGACACCATCCAGGTTCACGGGGGGATCGGTTTCACCTGGGAGCACCGGGCCCACCTGTATTACAAACGCGCCGCCACCGACGCGGTGCTGCTGGGCAGCGCCGAAGAACATCGGGAGCGGATCGCTGCGATGGTGCTGGACGGCACCCAAGACAGCAATGCCGCGGAACGGACACCACGGGTCGCCGACGGCCTCACGGTCTGACAAGAAAGCCAGCCAGGCGTCAGTGATTCAGTGCTACACTGAATCACATGTCATCGAAGAATATCACCCTCTCGATGCCCGAGGAGTTGGTGCGCCGCGCGAAAGTCCTGGCGGCGCAGCGTGACATGTCCGTGTCGAACCTCGTTGCCCGTCTGCTCGAGCAGCTCGTCGGCGACGTGCGCGACTACGACGAGGTATGGGAGGGCGAGCGCCGCTTGATGGGCGAAGGTCTCGGACTGCGAATGGGACCGATCACATGGTCGCGCGACGAGCTTCACGAGCGATGACGTGGAGTTCGTCGACACGAACATCCTGCTCTATGCCTATGATTCGGCGGCCGGTGAAAAGCATGTCCTGGCTGCCGCTCTCGTTGATCGCCTCTGGCGCGAACGCCGTGGAGCAATCAGTGTTCAAGTTCTGCAGGAGTTCTACGTCAATGCCACACGCAAGGCGGAGAAGACGATCGATCCCATGGTCGCGGTCGACCGACTGATCAGCCTGTCGCGATGGCGGGTGCATTCGCCGTTGGCCGACGACGTCGTCGCCGCTGCGACCTTGTCGAGTCGCCACCAGCTTTCCTTCTGGGACGCCATGATCGTCCGCAGTGCTGCCGAACTTCGTTGTGGCACGTTGTGGACAGAGGACCTCAACGACGGTCAGATCATCGAAGGGGTCCAGCTGACTAACCCGTTTACATAGGTGGGCTACGGTGATCCCGAAAATCCACGCGACGGGAACCAGGAAGCCGGTGTGAATCCGGCGCGGTCCCGCCACTGTGACCGGGGAGTGGACCCCGCTGTGACCACGGCCGCGAGGCTGGAAGATCGGGGCGAACGCTGATCCGGGAGTCAGGACACTGACCTGTCGCGGACACCGTCCACGGAGCGCGGACTCCAGGAAGGCACGCGTGGAGATCTCACGGCGACGGCTGCTCGGCGGCGTCCTGACCGCGGCTGCCGCGGGTCGCCGACGGTCTCCCGGTATGACGGCCACCGCTGATTGGCGCTGGAACTCGGCGGGCGCTAACTTTCCTCGGGTGATGTCTTCAGCTGCCGGGGCGGTCGCACGGTGGATCGTTCCCGTCCTGTCCGTCGCGGCCCTCACCCTGGGCCTGAATTCCGGCTTGGCTGGTCCCGCGCCCGCCGTGCGGTTGGCCAGCGAAGCGAACCCGCTGGTCGGTGCCCCGTTCTACGTCAACCCGGACTCGGTGGCGATGCGTGCCTCGCACAAGGCCGACCCACCGATTGCGGAGCTGAACACCGTCGCCAACACGCCGCAGGCCTACTGGATCACACCGGGGCCGTCGGCTTCCACGGTCGCGAAGTACGTCGGCGACGCGCAGGCCGCCGGCGCGATCCCGGTGTTGTCGATCTACGGGATCCCGCACCGCGACTGTGGCAGCTTCGCCGCGGGCGGGATGGGCAGCGGCGACGCCTACCGGGCGTGGATCGAGGGCATCGCCGCCGGCGTGGGTGGTTCTCGGGCGGCGATCGTCGTCGAACCCGACGCGCTTGCCATGGCCGACTGCCTGTCGGGCGATCAGCGTCAGGAGCGCTTCGACCTGATCCGCTACGCGGTCGACACGCTCACCCGCAATCCGGCTGCGGCCGTGTACGTCGACGCGGGTCACTTGCGCTGGCACAGCGCCGAGGAGATGGCGTCGCGACTCAACCAAGCCGGTGTCGAGCACGCGCGGGGCTTCAGCCTCAACGTCGCCAACTTCTTCACCACCGAGGAGGAGATCGGCTACGGCGAGGCGATCTCGGGGCTCACCAACGGTAAGCACTACGTCATCGACACCTCGCGCAACGGTAACGGGGCCGCACCCGACTCGCCGCTGCACTGGTGCAACCCCAGCGGCCGGGCTCTCGGTGTCCCGCCGACCACGCAGACCGCGGGCGCCCACGCCGACGCCTACCTGTGGATCAAGCGTCCCGGCGAGTCGGACGGCAAGTGCGACAAGGGCGATCCGCCGGCGGGCACCTTCGTGAACCAGTACGTCATCGACTTGGTCCGCAACGGTAGCCCGCGGTAGCCGTCCGGGTCGGCCCGATCGGTAACGATTCGAAACCTGTTGTGTTGCAGGATGAGACATGAGCGCTGAAGGCCTGGTCGCGAACACTATGTTCACATGGTGCGCAGGCGAACGGCCCTCAAGCTCCCGTTGTATCTGGCAGCAGCCGCGGCACTGACCAAGCTCCCGCGCGCCGCTGCTGCCGAGACCGGCCGATGGTCGGCTGACCGAGCCAACGCCTGGTACGCGGAGCAGGGATGGCTGCTCGGCGCCAACTACGTCACGTCGAACGCCGTGAACCAGCTCGAGATGTTCCAGGCCGGGACGTATGACGCCCGGCGCATCGACGGCGAACTCAGCGTGGCCAAGCGCATCGGCATGAACACCATGCGGGTGTTTCTGCACGACCAGCTGTGGGCCACCGACCGGGCGGGCTTCAGCCAGCGGCTGTCCCAGTTCGTGTCGATCGCGGCGAGCCACAACATCAAACCGTTGTTCGTCCTGTTCGACTCGTGCTGGGATCCGCTGCCCAAGGCGGGGCGTCAGCGGCCGCCGACAAAGGGAGTGCACAACTCCGGCTGGGTGCAGAGTCCCGGCGCGCACCGGTTGGAGGATCCGGCCTACACACGGGTGTTGCAGAGCTACGTCACTGGGGTGGTGGGTATGTTCCGCAACGATCCTCGGGTGCTCGGCTGGGACGTGTGGAACGAACCGGACAACCCTGCCAAGGATTACCGCAAGGTCGAACACGCGGACAAGCTGGAACTGGTCACCGCATTCCTGCCGCACGTCTTCCAATGGGTGCGGGCCGTCAAACCGGTTCAACCGTTGACCAGCGGGGTGTGGCAGGGCCACTGGCGAGATCCCGGCAGTCGCAGTGAGATCTGCAGCCTGCAGCTGGAGCTTTCGGACGTCATCAGCTTCCACAGCTACGGCAATCCAGCCGAATTCGAGGACCGCATCGACGAACTCGCACCGTTGGGGCGACCGATCCTGTGCACCGAATACCTGGCGCGCAACCTGGGCAGCACCGTGGAGGGCATTCTCCCGATCGCCAAGCGACGCAACGTCGCTGCGTACAACTGGGGCTTCGTCGCCGGGCGGACCCAGACGTACCTGCCATGGGATTCGTGGCAGGACCCCTATACGACGCTGCCGGAGACGTGGTTCAGTGACCTGATCCATCCCGACGGACGAGCCCACGACGACAACGAGATTCGTGTGATCCAGAAACTGGCGGGGCTGCGCGACGCCAGCTGACGAATAGCGAAGAGGTCTCGCTTCGGCGGCGAACGGGTTTCGTCAGCCGATTGGGACCGCTTTGCGCGGATACGATGTCTCGATTCTGAAGTCGATGGCTCCACTTGCGGTCCGAGGTGCCCGTGAAACTGCGAAAAGTGCTGGTGTGTCTCGGCGTTACGCTGCTGGGGCTGCTGCTCGCCGCGCCTGTGTCGGCGCAACCGGCCGCCGCCGACGGTCAATCGACACAGTGGATCGTCATCGGTGTGCCCACCGCGGACGCCACATCGGGAACACTGACCGCCTATCAGCGCACCGGCCGGCAATGGAAGCCCGTCCTGGGCCCGACGCCGGCCAAGGTGGGCGCTCTTGGCGTCGGCGCACCCGCTGACGGCGTCCACCGCACCCCGGTCGGGACGTTCCCGTTCGACCAGGCCTTCGGCCGCCAGCCCAATCCCGGCACCAAGATGCCGTATTTCCAAGCCACAGACCAGGATTGGTGGGACGAGGACGCCAGTTCGCCGACGTACAACACCCATGTGCGGGGTCCCAGCAAGCCGTCGTCGATCGCGGAGAACCTGTACGACTCCGGTCCCGTCTACGACTACGCCGTCAACATCGTGGTGAACCCGCAGCGGATTCCGGGCCGGGTGTCGGGGATATTCCTGCACGTGACCGACGGAAACCCGACCTGGGGGTGTGTGGCGATCGGCCGTGACGAGATGCGCTCGCTGCTGACCTGGCTCGACCCCGCGGCGAACCCACAGATCACCATCGGCGTCGGAAGCCCGTCGCTGGTACCGTCCCGAACCTGATCAGCGCCGGCAGCTAGGGCTGCGCGGTCGCCGTGAGCCCGAGCTTTGTCGCGTTGTCGAAGTCGTCGTCGATGAGAACGACGTCGTGGCCGGCGCGGTCGAGAAACGACGCCGCGATCGAGGACCGATAGCCGGACGCGCAGTGCACCCAAACCGTCACGTCGGGGACTTCGTCGAGCCGGTTCGGTAGTTCGTGCAGCGGTATGTTGACAGCTTCCGGAATGCGCTCGGACTCGTAATCGTTGCGCTGCCGTACATCGAGCACCGCCACGGTGTCCCGTGCGCGCTGTTGGGTCAGGCAGTCGAAGTCGGCAACCGGGTACGAGCTGAGTGGAGTTCCGTCGCGTAGCACATCGATGTCTCCCGTGGCAGCACCCGTGAGCCGGTCCGCCCCGATAGCTGACGAAGGAGCCCGACAGCTCGAATCCCAACGCACCCTGCAGATGCCCAGCAGCGAATGCGATCCTGTTACGCAAATCGACCACCCTTTCACTCGAGGCGGCGGCGCAATTCCGTCGGGTCGATGTCGCGCTGCGGGTCGATCGCTATGGCAACGTCGCCGTGGCTGATCAGATAGCTGCGGTCGCCGAGCCCGGTGGTTTCGATGATCGTGACGTCCGTGAATTTCTCCTGCGGTCAACGTAGGAAGACGGTGTCGACGAGTACGTAAGCGGCGACGACGAAGACGAGGTAAGCGAACCAGCGCTGCAGGCGGGTGGTGTCGATCTTGGCGCCAAAGTATCCGGCAACCAGTGAGGCAACCATGGCGGCCACGACGAATACCGCGGTGAGTGACCAGTCGACGCTGATGCCCTGATGATGCGTGAGGACGCCGGCTACTGAGTTTGCGATGATGATCAGCAGCGAAGTGCCGATGGCCGTGGACATTTCGACACCTAGCACCACCACCAGCGCCGGAATGATGAGGAACCCGCCACCGACGCCGAACAGTCCGGTCAGCAAGCCCACCACGAGACCGGCTCCGATCGACCGTGGCGCGCAGCGGCGCCAGTTGACCTGTCCCGCGCGCACTTCGCATGCGGTCCCGGTGTTGTCCTGGTCGGCCAGCATGCGGATACCGGCGACCACCATCACCACCGCGAACCCGATAAGTAGCGCCGATTCGGGCAGGTGTCTGCTGATGGCGCTGCCGAGAATGGTCGCCGGGATGCCGGCCGCCGCGAAGATCCCGGCCATCCGCCACCGAACCTGCCCTGCGCGGATCTTCGGCAGCACGCCGACCGCTGAGGCCGTGGCGACGACGACCAGTGAGATCGGAATGGCTTCTTCGATACCGAGGCCCACCCCGTAGACCAGCGCTGGGACGGCGAGGATCGATCCGCCGCCGCCGAGCAGTCCCAGCAGCACGCCGATCAGCGCACCGAGCGCCACGCCTGTCGCCAACGCCATGAAATGTCCTCTACCGGCTACCGGCTACCGGCTACCGGCTACCGGCGCCAGAACCCAGGTGCGGGACGACGTGGCGGTTCGGGTTCCCGCTCACAGCGGCACTGCTGCGCCGCCGGGACCGACCGCATCACGTCATCGACGTGTTGGCCACAGCCATCCCACGTCGTCTTACCGCAGGACCGACATCGAACCGGAAAACACATAGTCGAATCTCCTTTGACCGCAGTATCAGACCGTGGCGTGGGCGTCCGCCCACGCGTTGTAGCCACCGAGAAGGTCGGAAACCTGCTGAAAACCATTGGCGCGCAACAACGAAGCCGCTACACTCGACCGCCAGCCACCCGCGCAGTGCAGGACGACGGGTTTGTCGGTCGGCACCTCGCCCATCCGGATGCGCAGCTGTGCCAGCGGAACGTGCACCGAGCCCGGTATGGCACCGTTCTCACGTTCGCCGGGGTTACGGATGTCGATCAACGTCACCGCATCCTCGGCCAGCAATTGGTCCAGTTCGGCGATCGCCGTCCGGGGCGCTGTCTGCACCAGGTCGGCGAATTCCGCAGGGAACTGCCCGTCGCGGCCGACGTTGAGGAATCCGACGGCGTTGTCCGAGCCGATGCGCGCGAGCCGTAGCGCAGCCTCCTGCTCTTCGCCAGGGTAGGTGATCAGCGCGATCTGGTCGCCGACCTCGGCCACCATGCCACCGGTCTCGGCGAAGCGGCCGTCGAAGCCGACGTTGATCGAGCCGTGCAGGTGCCCCGCGGCGAAATCGTCGACGCTGCGCGCGTCGAGGACGCACACACCGGCGTCGAGCGCAGCCCGAACCTGCGCGGGCGTCATCGCCGGCACCGTGCGGTCCTGCCGCAAGAGCGGATGCACGCGCTTGTTCATCGCGGCGTCGGAGGCGAAGTACGCGGGGGCGGCGGGCTGACCGTGGGTGAGCATCGCGACGAAAGCCTCTTCGCTCATCGGCTGCACCGACGGGTTGCTCAACCGCTGTTCGCCGATGGTCGAGGTGAGCTCGGTCGACAGGTTCTTGCCGCAGGACGAGCCTGCGCCGTGTGCGGGCAGCACCTGCACCTCGTCGGGGAGCGTCATCAGCTTGGCGTGAATCGTGTGATACATAGCCCGCGCCAAGTCACTCGTCGAGCTTTCACCGATGTTGGCCAGGTCGGGTCGACCGACATCGCCGATGAACAACGAGTCGCCGGTCAGCACTGCTACGGGCTCGCCGTCAGCGCGCTCGCGGGCGAGCACGCTGATCGACTCCCAGGTATGGCCGGGCGTGGACAGGATCTCCAGGTCGACGGCGCCCAGCGAGAGGCGTTCTCCGTCAGCCAGCCGGCGGATGGGGTAGTCGGTCTCGGCGGCCTCGCCGAAGCCGATCCAGGCGCCGGTCGCGTCGACCAGCTCCAGGTGCCCGGAGACGAAGTCAGCGTGGAAGTGGGTACTGATGACACCTTCGATGGTGAGCCCGTTTTCGCGCGCAGAGGCCAGGTAATCGGCGATGTCGCGGCGCGGATCCACCACGATCGCGCGACCGGTCGACTCGTCGCCGATCAGATACGACGCATGTGACAGACACTCGATGTAGTACTGCTCGAGGATCATCTTCGGCTTCCTTCCCATTCGCTCGGGTCTCGACTTCAGATACCCCCACGGGTATTCTGAACGATACCCCCAGGGGTATCTATTCCTCAACTACCCCGCTGCGTAATGTGGACGCGGAGCAACGCAGTCAGGACAACGGAAGGGAACACCATGGTCGGCGACCAGGAAACGATCGATGCGGTCCTCAACCGGCTGCGGCGCGCACAAGGCCAACTCGCGGGTGTGATCGGGATGATCGAGCAGGGCCGCGAATGCAAAGACGTCGTCACTCAACTCGCGGCGGTGTCGCGGGCGCTCGATCGTGCCGGCTTCAAGATCGTCGCGACGGGTTTACGCGAGTGCATGACCGGCGATCAAGAGGGTAACGAGAAACCGATGAGCGAGGCGGAACTCGAGAAGCTCTTCCTCGCGCTGGCCTGAAGAGACAAAGGAGTCATCATGGGCATCGCTTTGGCCACAAGCCTGAAGACGTCGTTCGACGACGCCGTAGCCCGCACCCGGGACGCCCTGGCCGAACATGGATTCGGCGTACTCACCGAGATCGACGTGAAGGCGACGCTGAAGAACAAGCTCGACGAGGACATGGAGAACTACCTCATCCTCGGCGCGTGCAACCCGCCGCTGGCGCACCGCGCAATCGAGGTGCAACGTCAGATCGGTCTGCTGCTGCCCTGCAACGTCGTGGTACGCAGCGATCCCGACGATCCGGACACGACGCTCGTCGAGGCGATGAATCCGCAGCTGCTGGTCGACGTCACCGAAGAGCCTGGGCTGAAACCGGTCGCCGAGGAAGTCGGCAGCAAGCTGAGGGCCGCGATCGACGCCTTGTCCGATTGACGGCGCCCATGCCGCACCGCGGTGCACGGGGCGCAACCGGTCGGCGATCTGCTCGACGGCCACCTCGATCTCGGCGAGCCTGTCTCGAAGCCGCTCCGGCCATGCACCACGAGCCGCGGTTTAACACCCGGGTGGCCATCTCCAGTTCACCACCGCGCTGGTTCGTCGTCGTGCGGACGATGCGGTGGACGCCGTGATCGTCATCGCCTCCGCCTCTCCTGGCTCGCTGCATCCATGCTCAGGCCCGGGCGGCGAGGTGTAAATCACCGATGTCGACACCGGCGGGTTTCCGCCTGCGACATGCCGGTGCGCTCAGCGTCCGCGCCACCTCGGTTTGCGCTTCTCCTGCCACGCCCGGATACCTTCGGACACGTCCTCGGTGGCGCCGGCCACTTTGCGCATCGTCTCGCCGAACCGCACCGACTCGATCCATCCCATGTTGGCGGTCCGCCACGCCACCTCCTTGGTGGCGCGTTGCGCCAGCGGCGCCGCCTCGGTGAGCGTGCGCGCCCACGAGCGGGCCTGCGCCTGCAGATCGTCGGGTTCGACGAGCCGCCACACCAACCCGACCTCCTTGGCGCGTTCGGCCGTGATCGGTTTACCCGTCAGCAGCAGTTCCATGGCGTCGGCCCACCGCACCCGCTCGGGCAACCGGATCGCACCGACAATCGTGGGTACACCGATCGACACTTCCGGAAACGCGAAGGTGGCTGTCGTCGAGGCGATCACGAAGTCGCAGAACAAGACACCGGTCAAGCCGTAGCCGATGCAGGGGCCGTTGACGGCCGCGATCGTCGGCTTGAACAGTTCCATGCCGCTCTCGAACGAGTTGATGGTCGGCTTCTCCCAGAAGGTGCCGCCGAATGTGCCGACCGAGCCTTCGCCGTCCTTGAGGTCGCCGCCCGCACAGAACACGTCGCCGTTCGCGGTGAGGATCCCGACCCAGGCGTCCTCGTCGTCGCGGAACCGCTCCCAGGCCGCGTTCAGGTCGCGGCGTAGCTCACCGTTGATCGCGTTGCGCGCCTCGGGGCGGTTGAGGGTGATGGTGGCGACGTGGTCGTCCAACTCGTAGGTCACCAGGCTCATGGCTGCACGATAACCACACACGAGAACCACGTGGCGCTGGGCCGCGTGCGTCGGCGCCTGCCTGGCGGCGGGTCCTAGACGGGGGCGACGCGGTCCGACCAGGGCAGCGCCTGTTCGAGTTGGGCGGCCAGTGCGATCAGCAACGCTTCACCGGCGAGCGGCGCGACGAACTGGACACCCAGCGGCAAGCCGTCCGCGGTCCAGTGCAGCGGCAGCGAGATCGCCGGTCGGCCGGTGAGATTCGCGAGCTGCGTGTACGGCACCCAACCGAGGTTCTTGTCCACCATGTCGTCGACGATCTTGGTGTAGCGCAACAGCTTTGCGGTTCGCGTCTTGATCAGCACGTCGGCGGCACGCTGCAGCGCGACCGGCAGGTCGAACTCGCCGATGGTGGGCGGTGGAGTGGCCAACGTGGGTGTCAGCAACAGGTCGTATGACTCGAAGAAGGTGGTCAGCCGGCGCGTGTGCTCGTGGCGGCGCTCGACGGTGTCCACATAGTCCACGCCGCTGGTCGCCCGGCCGAGCGCGGCCAGGATCAGCGTGTCGCGTTCGAAGGACTCGTCGCCGGCGCCCGAGAGCCGCTTGGCCTCGTCGAGTTCCCATGCCGTGTAGACGAACCAGGTGAGCAGGAATTCGCGCGCCAGCGCCGCGTCGTCGAAGGGCGCACGCGGGAGTTCGTCGACGTGATGGCCCAGCTCGGTCAGTGCCCGCACGGTCGTCTCCACGGCAGCGGCGGCCTCGGGATGTGGCGTCGGGTTGATCGCCGACGGCACCCGCACGCCGATCCGCAGCTTGCCGGGATCGGCTCCGACACATGACGCGAACGACGACGCCGGAATGCCGGGCACATACGGCCCGCACGGTTCGCCACCGCGGATGACGTCGAGCATCGCGGCAGTGTCGCGCACGGTCCGGGAGACCACGCCCTGTACGGCCGCACCGTGCATGGACTCGCCCGTCGCGGGTCCCGAAGGTGTCAGCCCACGGCCTGGTTTGAGGCCGACCAGACCGCAGCACGCCGCCGGGATGCGGATCGATCCGCCGCCGTCGTTCGCCCCGGCACACGGCACGATGCCCGCCGCGACCGCGGCCGCCGATCCGCCCGAGGAGCCACCCGGCGTCCGGTTCAGGTCCCATGGATTTCGTGCCGGACCCCAGGCGACGGGTTCGGTGATCCCTTTCGCCCCGAACTCCGGGGTGTTGGTCTTGCCGAAGATGACCAGTCCGGCGTCGAGCCAGCGTTGTACGACCGCCGAGTGCTCGGCCACCGGCTGCGACATCAGCGCGCGTGAGCCCCGGGAGGTCGGCAGCCCCGCATAGTCCTGGGCGAGGTCCTTGATCAGGAACGGCACACCGGAGAACGGTGCTTCGGCGTTCTTCGGCGGGGACGCGGGGACATCGCGCACGATCGCGTTGATGCGCGGGTTCACCGCGGCCGCGCGATTCTTCGCCAGGTCCAGCAGTTCTGCTGCCGTCACCTCTTTGTCGGCTACGAGCTTCGCCAGCCCAGTCGCGTCATGGCGCCGGTATTCGTCAAAGTCCACCGTGTGACCGTACGCGTCGCGGCGCCGCAGCTGGGCCGCTCCCGGGCGGCGGTCAGAAACCGGTCAGTGCACTGCCGAGCGGGGCCGTGCGCAGCTGACGGCGGCAGTCGCCGGACGCGGGGTTTTCCGCTGCGCGGCGCGCGCATCGCGGAGCATGCGCTTGTTGAGCACTCGTTCGTCGCGCCGGCTGAGCGCGTGGCGCCTGCGTAAGAGAAGGTCGAGTTGTTGCCAGCTGAGACCGTCGAGGTCGCCGTCCTCATCGTGGGTGGCGACGACGACGCAGCCGCGCAGCAAGGGCACGGTCTTGGCCGTCAGAGTGGTCGTCGCCAGCAGCAGTTCGGTGGCTTTTCGGTTAGGGCGACGCTGGCACTGCTGCGTCGACGGGCTGAACCAGAAGTCGAACTGCCGATCGGCGCTGGTCAGACACTGCAGGCCCTGATCCGCGACGAGCTGGTCGATATCCGCGGTGGTGTACGCGCGGGTTTCATAAACGGTGCCGGTGGTGCTGAAGTACAGGACGGTATTCATCGTGAATTCCCATTCGTCTCTTTCTTCGGTGTGGAAGGGCCGGCATCAGTGACCGCCCTGTTATCAAAGTTACCCGTGTGACAGGTGGGACAAACCTTCGTAACTGTTCGGCGACGATTGTTTATTCCCCGCGATCTCGGCACTCGCACCGCCGGCGCCCCCGCGCTCGGGCGACTCAGCCGAATTCGAGCAGCGTGTAGGCGCCGCGCAGGTTCTTGGTCAACCTGAACCGCCAGAAGGCCGGGAACACGTTCTCGAAGAACCAGCCACGGCCCTGCGGCATCGGTAAGTCATGTACGGCCCGGATCCCGGGGACGGTGTGCACCAGATCCGCCAGTTGCGCCGCTGACAAGCTGAACGGCATCGGCGGAACGCGGTACCGGCGAGAAGCGCGCATCCCTTTCGGGGCCATCTTCTTCACCAGGACCGGTGGTAGGTCGAAGATCATCTGGCCACCCGGGAAGCGATTCGCACACTCGCAGATCAGGCTCATGGCCTCGTCGGGCTGCAGGTACATCAGCAAGCCCTCCGCGGTGATGAAGACACCCTCGCCCGCATCGACCCGGTCCATCCACGAGTAGTCGAGCGCGGACTGCGCCAGGGTGGTGATCCGCGGTGACGGGGGCAGCAGCCGTTCACGTAGGTCGACGATCGGTGGAAAATCGACGGTCAGCCAGCGGAATTGGGCATGTGGCAACACGGTGTTGAGACGCCAGAAACTGGTCTGCAGCCCTTCGGCGAGTGCGACGACGGTGGCGCGCGGGTGTTCCGACAGATAGCGGAGGGCGGCCCGGTCGAACGCCAACGAACGCAGCGCCATCTCCTGGCCCTTGCGGCCGAACTTGTCGAAATCGAATTCGATCGCCTCGACGAGCCGGATCGCCATGGGGTCGTCGATGATCGCGTGCGGATGGCCGGCCTGATGCGCCCGTCCGTTCAGCGTCAGCAGCGCGGTTTCGGAGACTCCGCTCAGCGCAACGTCGTCGGCTTTTCGGTCGTCAGCGTGTTCCACTACAACCAACGTACCGGGGCAGTCAGATCAGGTAGATGACGAACACCGCCGCCAGCAGTAAACCGAGCCAGGCGTCGGTGGACCGCTTCAGCCATCGCGGCCCGGAGCCCACCTCCATGAAATTGCGGATGATCAACCGCGCCTTGACGAAGGTCAGCGCCAATACCAGCGCGGTGATCGACGCGCTGGCATGCACGGTGTCGGTGAAGTGGGCAGGGGCCAGCCACCATGAACCGATCGTGATCGCGGTGAGCGCCACCCAGGTCCAGGTCATGGCGCGGGCCGGGGAGGTGCGGCGGATGTTCGAAGTGCCGATCATTGTCACCTCATCACGTAGAGCAGACCGAAGATGACGACCCACAGCAGGTCGACCATGTGCCAGTAGACCGCGCCCGATTCGACCATCGAGGTCCTGCGCCTGCCGGGGTTGCGTAGTTCGCGCACGACGACGCCCAGCACGATGAGGCCGATCAGCACGTGCACCAGGTGCACACCGGTGAGCACGTAGTAGAACGAGTAGAACATCTGGGAGTTGGTGTGGCCGGCGGAGATCTTGCTGGCCCACTCGTAGCCCTTGAAGCCGATGAACAGCAGCCCGCAGAAGCCACCGGCATAGGTGAGCCTGATCGCCAGGACGTGCGAACCGGACCGGGCGGCCAACACGCTGCGGGCGATGAACCACGAACTGGTCAGCAGGATCACGGTGTTGAGCACACCGATGTTGATGTCGAGGTGTTGTTGGGCGGCAAGGAACTCGTCGGGATTCATGGTCCGGTAGACCATGAAGATGATGAAGTAGCCGGCGAAGATGATCAGGTCACCGAGGACCATCACCCACATGTGCACGTCACCCGGCAGATGGCCGGTGGTCACCGTGGCGAGGGCCGGCGGCGCGGTCGTCTGTGGTCGGGAATCAGATTGCGTCATAGCGGGTTTCCTCAGTCCACCGGCGGTGCATCGAGCGGCTCGCGGTTCGTGGCTCGTTTGAGTAGCACGATCAGTACGCCCAGCCATACGCTGAACACCACCACCGACCACCAGAACGCGAGTGAGCCGTTCCAGGCGAACGGACCGGAGTAGGCCACGAACATCTGTGTCGCGATGACCTCGGTGACGATCTGCCAGATGGTCACGTAGGCAAACCACTTCGGAAAGATGTCGTGTTTGTCGTAGAGAATCGCGAGCGCAAACACCAGGTATGCCACCGAGAAGCAACCCAGGGATCCGTTGTAGGACAACATGCCGAGGTCGTAGAGCATGCTGACCAGTTCCGGGTCGCGGTCCACGCGGAAGGTGGCGGTCAGAAAGCACACTGCCACCAGGAGGAATCCCGGTAGCGCTCCGACGCCCATACCGCCGATGTAGCCGTATGCGAAAACCGAGCCGACCGACATGCGCAGGATGAAATACGCCACCAGACCATTGGTCACGGCCGCGCCGCCGAGCAGGATCAGCAGCACACAGAAACCGATCCGGATGGTCAACCCGTTCTCGGCGAAGAACGCGACCTTGTCGACGGCGGTGACGTCGGGGCGCGGCGGCGGCGTCACCCTGGCCAGCACGCAGATGATGACGCCGAACACCGCGTACCAAGCCGGAAAGAACCAACAGACCAGGCGCACATCGGGTTTGCCGCCGGGTGTCTCGCCGGTGCCCTCGGTGAATCGACGCGAGATCAGCGTGGTCACCGCGCGACACCCTCTTCGTGCGCCTGCTTGAGCACAGCGCGCCGCAACACGAAGAACATCACGACGACGAAGAGCGCGAAGGCGCCGTTGCGAACCCAGAACGACAGCAGACCATCCCACGCCAGCGGGCCGGTCTGGAAGACGGCCGCACCCGCGGCGGGAACCATCGCGAGCCCGGTAGCGAGCGAGTAATGGCCGACCCACCGCGGGAACACGGGTTCGGGGCCGTCATCGAAGTAGATCGCCACGGCCAGCACCACGAATTGTGTGACCACCATGCCGATCGGTGCGATGAACACGATCCACGCCAGATCGTTGAGCACCAGCACCACTTCGGGACTGCGGTCGGGGCGGAACGCGGCCACCAGGAAGAAGATGTTCGACAGTGCGAAAATCGTTGCGCCGCTGACCACTGCGGTCAGATAGCAGTACGCGAAGACGTGGCTCTGCGTCTTCATCCGTTTCATCTGTACGACGATGACCATGAAGAACGGCAGAACCATGATCCCGCACAGGTTGAACGTCACCTGGCTGAACCGAATCCATGCGGTGTTGTCGGCATAGAACGCCGCCACCTGGTCGGCCGACAGCAGCGGTGACATGGGTGGCCAGAATCCCGGGAAGGCCAGCAACGCGACCAGCAGTACCGCCCCGACCGCGGGTCCGGTCCACAGGCTCACCCATTGGGCCTTGATGTTGCCCGCCTTCGGAAGGTCCTGCACTTGTTCCAGGATCTGCACCGCCACCTCCGTTTGACTCAGGTCAACAACATGCCGACCGGAAACCCGCACCGTCGAGCAAGCCCGCCACGCCGAATACGCTTCCACATTGGATGTTTCCCTGCAGCACGGTAGCGGTTCACAACAGGAATAGAAAGACTAAAAGCTGAGTAAAGTCAGTTTTGTTCAGCTGTCCCGCGTAGAGTTCTGCGCAACGTCGCCCACCGAACAGGAACGGACACGGTGCCCAAACCCGAGAAGATCGAGCGCGGTAGGAAGGGACTGCAGACGCGTGAGCGACTGCTCGGCGCGGCGATCGGCGAGTTCAAGCGAGGTGGCATAGCCGCGGCAGACATCGGTGCCATCGTCTCGGCGGCCGGTGTCGCGCATGGCACGTTCTTCTTCCACTTCCCCACCAAGGAGCACGTGCTTCTCGAGTTGGAGATGCGGGAGCAGGAGCGCATGGCCGCAGAGTTGACGCGCCACTACCGACGCCCCCACGATGTTCGCGCGACCCTGGCGAAGGCAGTCGCCGTCCTCGAGGCACTCGAGCGGCGTCTCGGCGCGCGATTGTTCAAAGACTTTCTTGCGCTGCACTTCTCCACCACCAGACCGCCGTCCGAGGAGTGGACCACCCACCCGGTGATCGTGGCGGTCGTAGAAGAGCTGCGACGGGCACAAGAGCGTGGCGAGATCCCCGCCGACGTCGACGTGATGCTCAACGGTGTTTCGTTCCTGGTGGGCCTCTACGCGCTGCTCATCACGATGCCCGAATCGCCGAAGATCCGCCGTCCGGTCATCGAGGAGTACCTCACCACGTACATGTACGGGTTGCGGGCGATGTGACGGTCGGCCGATTGTCGAACCCGCGCGGTGTCGGCTCGGTTTCAGGATGTACGGGTGTGGCAACACCGATGGCATGGGCCGGATCGCTCGTGGTTTCGCCGCCGCGGCCGCCTCCACCTTGGGTGCCGTGGCCGTACGTGATGTCTTCCAGCGCAGACACGCGCTGCTGCGTGCCTTCCCCGTCGTGGGGCGCGCCCGCTATCTGCTCGAGGCCATCGGCCCGGAGCTGAGGCAGTACATCGTCGCGGCCAACGACGAGGAACGGCCCTTCACCCGCGACCAGCGTCGCTGGGTGTACGCCTCGGCGAAGAAGGAGAACAACTACTTCGGCTTCGGCACCGACAACGACCTGGAGTACACCGCCGGCTATCCGGTGATCAAACATCGCACGTTCGCCCGGACCGTGCCGCGGTCGACCCCCAGGCGAGCACGGAGACAAACGTGCCGTGCGCCAAGGTGATCGGGGCGGCCCGCGGGCGCGCGGGAGCGTTCCGGCCGGCGTCGGTGGTCAACATCTCGGCGATGAGCTTCGGATCGTTGTCGGCCAACGCCGTCGAAGCGCTGAACCGGGGCGCGGCGATGGCCGACTGTCTGCACAACACCGGCGAGGGCGGCCTTTCGCGCTATCACCGCCACGGCGGTGAACTGATCTTCCAGATCGGTACCGCCTACTTCGGCTGCCGGGATGCCGAGGGCCGCTTCGACCTCGACAAGCTCAAGGACGTGGTGGCTGGTGCGCCCGTGCGTGCCCTGGAGATCAAGCTCAGCCAGGGGGCCAAGCCCACCCTGGGCGGCCTGCTGCCCGCAGCGAAGGTCTCCGCCGAAATCGCCTTTGCGCGAGGCATTCCGGAGGGACGCGACTGCGTCAGCCCGTCCCGCCACGCCGAATTCTGCGACACCGACGGCCTGCTCGACTGGGTGGAACTGCTGGCCGCCGAGACCGGCCTGCCCGTCGGGATCAAATCGGCGGTCGGTGATCTCGAGTTCTGGTACGAGCTGACCGATCTCATGCGGGATACCGGCCGAGGGGTCGACTTCGTGACCATCGACGGCGGGGAAGGCGGCACGGGCGCGGCACCGTTGATCTTCACCGACACCGTGTCGCTACCCTTCCAACTCGGTTTCGCCCGGGTGTACCGGATCTTCGCCGAGCGGGGCCTGCACGGGGATGTCGGGTTCATCGGCGCCGGCAAGCTCGGGCTGCCGGACAACGCGGTCGTCGGCTTCGCGCTCGGCTGTGACATGGTCTACGCCGCGCGCGAGGCGATGCTCGCGATCGGCTGCATCCAAACCCAGAAGTGTCACACCGACACGTGCCCGACCGGAGTGGCCACGCAGAACGCGTGGTTGGCCCGCGCTCTGGTGCCCGACGTCAAGGCCGAGCGGGTCGCGAACTACATCAAGACGTTGCGCCGCGACCTGGTCAATGTGGCGCAGGCGTGTGGCGTCGAGCATCCCGGGCTGATCAGTACCGACGCCGTGGACATCCTCGACACCCGGACGGCTTCCATGCCGTTGCACGAGGTGTACGGATACGAGCCGGATATGGGGCTACCGTCGGAGGCGGACCGCACAGAGATCATCCGGTTGATGACCGACGGGGCACGGGGCGGCTCCGCGCCACCGTCGCGGTCCGCCGTCGGATGACCTCGCGCAGTGGCGCTGTGCGTGGGACGCTGGACTTGGAGCATGCTTCGAGCATCGACGCCGGGAGGCCGTATGCAACCGATATCACCGACCGATCTGATCTTCCTGCTCGGCGAATCGCGCGAGCACCCAATGCATGTCGGTGGTCTGCAACTGTTCGAGCCGCCAGAGGGGACGGGGCCCGAGTTCCTGCGTGAGATCTACGACGTGCTGGTCGAGCAGAGCGACGTCCAGCCCACCTTCCGCAAGCATCCGGCGTTCTTCGGCGGTGTGACCAACCTGGTCTGGTCCTCCGACAAGGAGGTCGACCTCGAGTATCACCTGCGCCGTTCGGCACTGCCGGCGCCCGGTCGGGTGCGTGAGTTGTTGGAGTTGACCTCACGACTGCACGGCACGCTGCTCGACCGCCACCGCCCGTTGTGGGAGACGCACCTGATCGAGGGCCTCGACGACGGGCGGTTCGCGATCTACACCAAGTTCCACCATTCGCTGATCGATGGCGTCTCAGCGATGAAGCTGATGCAGCGGACCATGACAACGGATCCGACCGACACCGAACTGGCGGCGCCCTGGAGCCTGGCGCCGCGGCGCCGCAGCGGTACGAAACCCGGCGCGTCACTGCTGCAAACGCTGGGCCAGGCTCTGGGGTCCGTCGTCGGAGTCGCGCCGACGACGGTGTCACTGGCGCGCGCCGCGCTGCTCGAGCAGGAACTCACGCTGCCGTTCCGGGCGCCCAAGACGATGTTGAACGTCCGCATCGGCGGGGCCCGCCGCGTCGCCGCGCAGTCCTGGGCGCTGGAGCGGATCCAGAACGTGAAAAGCGCCGCCGGGGTGACCGTCAACGACGTCGTGCTGGCGATGTGTGCCGGCGCGCTGCGCAACTACTTGGCCGACGAGAACGCGCTGCCGGACACGCCGCTGGTCGCGATGGTGCCGGTGAACCTGCGCACCGAGAACGACGCGGAGAACGGCGGCAACCTGGTGGGCGCCATCCTGTGCAATCTGGCCACCGATGTCGACGATCCGGTGCGGCGGCTGGAAACCATCGCCGCCTCGATGCGCGACAACAAGAAGGTCTACTCCGAACTTCCGCGGGTTCAACAGCTGGCGGTTTCGGCCCTGCTCATCGGCGGGTTGGCGCTCGCGCTGTTGCCGGGCTTCGTGTCGACCGCGCCGCCGCCGTTCAACATCGTCATCTCGAACGTGCCCGGTGCCCGCCAGCCGATGTACTGGAACGGCGCCCGCCTCGACGGCAACTATCCCTTCTCCATCCCGCTCGACGGGCAGGCGCTCAACATCACGTTGGCGAACAACGCCGACAACCTCGACTTCGGACTGGTCGGTGACCGGCGCAGCGTGCCGTCTCTTCAGCGGCTGCTCGGCCATCTCGAGACGTCGCTCAAGGAGCTGGAACGCGCAGTGGGCATCTAGGACCCGTCGGCCAACCGGTCGGCCTTTCGGTATACGGTCGCCGGTATGAGTCGAGTGTCGATCATCACCGGCGGCGCGGGCGGCATGGGTCAGGCCACTGCCACCATTGTCGGCCGGGACCACACCGTCGTCCTCTGCGACGTCAAAAAGGACCGGCTTGACACCGCAACCGCGACGCTGGCCGATGCCGGCATCACGGCCACCCCGGTGCACTGCGACGTCACCGACCGACTGGCGGTCAACCGTCTGTTCGAGGCCGCATCGGGCCTCGGCACGATCGCGTCGGTGATCCACACCGCCGGGGTGAGCCCCAGCATGGGTGACGCCGAATACGTCATGCGCACCAACGCGATCGGCACGCTCAACGTCAACGAGGCTTACTTCGAGGCGGCCGGCGAGGGCGCCGCGATCGTGAACGTGGCGTCCATGGCCGCGCACATGCTGCCCGACGAGATGATCCCGAAAAGCCAGTTCCCGCAGGCACTGACGGATCAGGACGCATTCATGGCCGGGATGCTGGCCGCGTGCGACATCGCTGGGCCACAGGCCCGGTCGGGCATCGCCTACGCGCTGAGCAAGAGCTTCGTCCGGTGGTACAGCACGTCACAGGCCGAACGGTTCAACGGCAAGGGCCTGCGCGTGGTGTCGGTCTCGCCAGGATCCTTCGACACCGAGATGGGCCGGTTGGAGGAGCAGGCCGGCGCCGGTGCGATGGTCGCCGATGCCGCCGTGCCGCGGTGGGGCAAGCCGGAGGAGATGGGCGAACTGCTCGCCTTCTGCGCGAGTTCCAGGGCCGGGTACCTCACCGGGACGGACATCTTGAACGACGGGGGAGTGATCGCCTCGATGACGGAGCGGGCGCGCAGGGCCGCCGAAAACGATTGATGCTCAAGTAATCACACATGCGCCGGCAGCGGGCCGACGAGTTTGGCCGGGCGGCTGCACAGCGCGGCCACCACGCAGAACGCCGCGGCCACGGCGAACGCGGCCTGCACGTTGAACGCGTCGGCGGTTCCGCCGAGCAGCGCGGCGGCGATCGGGCGGGACCCCAGGAAGCCGACGAGCCACAGCGCCATGATCCGTCCGCGCAACGCCTCCGGTGCGCGTTCCTGCACGAGAGTGCCGAGACCGGTCATCGCCCAGCCGAACCCGAGACCGGCGAGCGCGAACCCCGCCACGGCCACCGCGGCCACGGGCGCGACCGCGAGCACCGCGCATCCCGCGCCGAGCCCTGCCATCCCGAACGCCGATACGTTCTGTGACGCCATCCGGCCGCGCATCAGCGCCAGCACCGCCATACCGACCGCCGCGCCGACGCCGAAGACTGCCGACAGCGTTCCCACCAGGCGGGCGTCGCCGCCCAGTTCATCCGCCATCGACGGGGTCAAGGTGATCGACGAGTCCGACGCCAGCCCAACGGTTGCCACCGCGAGCAACGCCAGGAACAGCGGACGGTCCCGCCAGACGTATCGGACGGCCACCCGTACGCGGTAGTCCGCGTCGGCATGCCGCGTCGGCGGGGCCGGGAAACGCACGGCGAGGAGGAACAGCGTGAACACCAGGTGCAGGCCGGCGCTGACCGCGAACGCGGCGCCCGCACCCAGATGCGCCGCGATGTAGGCACCCGCCGCGGGACCGACGATGCGTCCGATCGTCATCGGGAAGCTGTTGAGCGCCATGGCTGTCGACAGTTCGCCGTCGCGGATCAGGTTCGGCACGATCGACTGCATCGCGGGCCCCCCGACGACGAAGCCGAAGCCGACCAGTCCGGTGCCCAGCAGGACGGGGACGGCCGAGGAGATGTCGTGTCGTGCGGGTTCGACGAACAGCCACACCGCCGTGAAGCCCGATCCGGCGACACACAACGCGCGGCCGAGCAGGATCTGCCGTGCCGGGTCCCCGGTGTCGGCCCACTTGCCGCTCGTCGGGCTGAGGATCAACTGCGGCGCGAACTGGACGACGCCCACCAACCCGACCATCAGCGCCGAGCCCGTCGCGTCGTACATCACGATCGCCGCGACGATGCCGTGCGTCCACACCGCGACGACCGAGAAGATCTTGCCCCAGAACAGCGCGCCGAACACCGGGTCGAAGATCAGGCCCAGCGCACCGCGCGCCGGGGCCGGGGCGGTGGTTCCGGCGGTCATCGGGCGGCCGCCCGTTCGAACCGTTCGGTCAACCGGTCGAGGAGATCGACCAGCGTGTCGACTCGGGCTTCGGGCCAGTCGGCGATCATCTCCGCGACAAGGTCACGTCGCCGATCGGAAACCGTCTGCAACGCCTGATGCCCCTCCTCGGTCAGCACCAGCGCGCACCGCCGTTGATCGTCGGCAGCGGATGTCTTTGTCGCCAGGCCCGCGGCCACGACTGCCGCGACCGAACGGCTGGCGGTCGAGTGCTCGATGGCCAGGAAGTCGGCGACATCGCGGACCGATGCGCCACCGGAAAGCTGCTGACACTGTTCGACGGCGCGCAGCACCCGCAGCGTCGACGCGCTGGTCACCGGGCCGGCACCGTCGAGAACCCGATCGCGCCAACTCGGCCGCTGCCGCGCGACCGCGATGCGGGTCAGCAGTTCGTCGAGTTGGTCGTATCGGGACGCCGCCACGAAGTATGCATAGCACATACATATATAGGCGAGGAAATCGTCGCCCCACTGCTGTGATTTCGGTGTAGTTGGTTGCGATGAGCGCGACGAACTACACCGAAACCGCGCTGGCATGATGCCGGGGTGACCTACCGCTCGCCGGCGCTTGCCGACGTCATCGCCACCCTCGACCTGGACCGGCGCGACGAACAGCATTTCGTCGCCACCCAACTGGACAACCCGGCGCACCACATCGTGGGCGGCCACATCGCCGCACAGGCGTTGATGGCGGCGAGCAGGACCGCACCCGGCCGAGCGCCGCACAGCGCACACGTCTACTACGTCCGCGCCGGTGATGCCCGCTATCCCGTCGACCTGCACGTCGACGTGGCCCGCGACGGCGGGACGCTGTCGACTCGTCAGGTCACGGCCCGGCAGAACGATCAGATTCTGCTCGAGGCCCTGGTGTCGCTGAGCGCGCCCGTCGAGTCGCTGGACTACCAGCAGCACATTCCCGATGTGCCGCAACCGGATTCGCTTCTTCCGGTGCAGGAGCAACTGGCCGAGTTCGCCGATGAGCTCGACGGCTTCTGGGTCCGGCCGCAGCCTTTCGAGTTGCGTTACGTCGATGCGCCGCCGCGCCTGGCGGTCGAGCGGAAGGAACCGTCACCGCGGATGCGGATGTGGTGGCGGCCCAGCGAGCCGGTGGCTGATGACGACGTACTGCACAGCTGCCTGCTGGCCTACCTGTCCGGAACCACAATGGTCGAGACGGCGTTCCCCATGCGCGGCGCCACCGCAATCGGCACCTTCAACGCGCTCATCGACCATGCCCTGTGGTTTCACCGGCCCGTCGACCTGTCCGATTGGGTGCTCTCCGACCAGGTTTCGCCCAGTGGCATAGCGGGCCGCGGGTTGACGACGTCGACGATGTACAACCGGGCCGGACAGCTCGTCTGCCTCGCGACCCAGGAACTCTATTTCGGCAGGGCCACTGCCTGAAGCGGCTACTGCCTGGACCGGCCACTACCTGAACCGGCTACTGCCTGAACCGGGCGCTGCGGTGCCCTCGGTCGTGTGCCAACTTCCAGGAAACTCACAGGTTCCAATCCGGTACAGTTCTCCGCGGCATACCAAACGGAACTTAAGTTCCGTCACGAGGCGGTTCACTTTCTGCCTGCATCGGACGTTGTGTCAGCGGCTGCCGCGCACGTCTGGATCTGGTTGACCTGAATGGGAGGCACGCGCGGTGTTCCGGGTGTTGAAGCGGTTCTGGATTCCGCTGTTGCTTGTGGTTGTCGTGTCCGTCGGCGCGTATGCGATCGTTCGCGTTCGCGAGTCCGCTGCCCCCCGGCCCCCGAATACCGCCGAAGGCTCCGGGATTACCGATCCTTTCAACCCGAAGTACATCGAGTACGAGGTCACCGGGTCAGGGGGAACCGCGAACCTCAATTATCTCGATGAGAACGGTCAACCGCACCTTGTCGAAAGCGCACCGCTGCCGTGGTCGTTCACGATCGTGACGACGCTGCCGTCGATGTCGGCCAACATCATGGCGCAGGGCGAGCGCGATGTCAGCGACCTTGGGTGTCGGGTGACCGTCGACGGCGTGGTGCGCGACGACCGGTCGAGTGACGACACAGTCAAACCGTTCGTCTACTGCTTGGTGAAATCCGTATGAGCAACACGCCAGTGGAACGGCGTCGCCCCTTCCCGGCCCGGATGGTTCGGGTCTTCTCGTTGCCGATCATTCTGTTCTGGGTGCTGGTGGTGGTCGCCCTCGGCGTCATGACCCCGTCTCTGGGCGAAGTCGCCGCAACCCGATCGGTGCCATTGAGCCCGACGAACGCGCCCTCGTATCAGTCGATGTTGAACATCGGCAAGGTGTTTCAGCAATACGACTCGGACTCCACGGCGATGGTCGTACTGGAGGGCGAGGACGAGCTCGGCGACGCCGCGCACGCGTTCTACGACGAGATCGTCGCAAAGCTGATCGCCGATCGTGAACACGTGCAGAACGTTCAGGACTTCTGGAGCGATCCGCTGACCGCGGCGGGCTCGCAGAGTGTGGACGGCAAATCCGCCTACGTACAGATCTTTCTCAACGGCTCGCAGGGCACCAGCGCCAGCCACGAATCGGTGGCCGCCGTGCGCGACATCGTCGCTTCGGTCCCCCCACCGCCGGGTATCACGGCCCATGTAGCCGGCAACACGGTGCTCAACGCCGACACCAGCGTTGCCGGGCATCGGAGCATGGCGACGATGGAGTTGGTGTCTGTCGCGATCATCATCACGATGCTGCTCCTCATCTACCGCTCCGTCGTGACGATGCTCATATCCATGGTCATCATTGGCCTGGGACTGTTTGCCGCACAGGGTGTTACGGCCACCGCCGGCAATCTGGACATCATCGGTCTGACCCCCTACGCGGTGAGCATGGTGACGATGCTGTCGCTGGCCGCGGTAACGGACTATTTGATCTTTCTGCTTGGCCGATATCAGGAAGAGAGATCGAAGGGCCTCAGTACAGAAGACGCGTTCTACGTTGCCTATCACGGCGTCTCACACGTCATCCTGGGCTCCGGGCTGACCATCGCCGGCGCGTGTATGTGCCTCACCTTCACCACGCTGCCCTACTTCCAGACCATGGCCTTGCCCTGCGCGATCGCGATGCTGGTGATCATCGCCGCGGCGCTGACATTGGCGCCCGCGGTGCTCACCGTGGCATCCCGGTTCGGACTCCTCGACACCAAGCGCCAACTCTCCACACGTGGTTGGCGCAAAGTTGGTACCGCCGTGGTCCGCTGGCCCGCCCCGATCATCTTTGTGACGAGCCTGGTGGCCATCGTCGGTTTCGTGAGCCTGCTGACCTACGTGCCGCAGTACAACGACCAGGATTTCACCCCCGCCGATATGCCCGCCAACGTCGCCATGGCCGTCGCGGAAGAGCACTTCTCGCAGGCCCGCATGAATCCCGAACTGTTGATGCTCGAGGCCGATCATGATCTGCGCACTCCGGCGGACATGCTTGTGATCGACCAAGTCGCCAAGAAGATCTTCGACATGCGGGGCATCGAACGGGTACAGACCATCACCCGCCCGCTGGGTTCGCCGATCGAGCACAGCTCGATCCCGTTCCTGCTCGGTGCGCAGAACGCCGGCACGCTGCAGGCCGCGAAGTTCAACAACGACAACTCGGCTCAGATGCTCGAGCAGGCCGACGAACTGAGCGAGACGGTGGCCAACATGGAACGCATGTACACCATCACGAAGGAGATGACCGAGACCACGCACAGCATGGTGGGCAGGACCCACGAGATGGCGGAGACCACCAATGAACTGCGCGACAGCATCGCCGATTTCGATGATTTCTTCCGCCCGCTGCGCAACTACTTCTACTGGGAACCGCACTGCTTCGACATCCCGATCTGTCACGCCCTGCGGTCGATCTTCGACTCACTGGACGGCATCGACACCCTCGCCAACCAGATACAGGGCATCACAGTGGACATGGATCGGCTGGATCAGCTGCTGCCGCAGATGCTGCCGGTTCTGGAGAACACCATCGAGTCGATGAAGACCATGCGCGACTTCATGCTGGCGACCCACAGCACGATGGCAGGCACCCAGGCTCAGCAACAGGAACTGGCCGAAGGCGCGACCAAGATCGGTCTGTACTTCGACCAAGCCGGAATCGATGATTTCTTCTACCTGCCGCCGGATGTCTTCCAAAACCCCGACTTCGAGCGTGGGCTCAAGATGTTCGTATCGCCGGACGGCAAGGCGGTCCGGATGATCATCACCCATGAGGGCATCCCGGCTTCGGTGGAGGGTATCGAGCACGTCCGCGATCTCAAAGGCGTAGTCGCCGACGCTGTCAAGGGCACTCCGCTGGCCAATGCGAAGGTGTCCCTTGCCGGCACGGCATCGCTGTACGCCGATATGCAGGACGGCGTCGTGACCGACTTGACGATCGCGCTCATCGCGTCGATGATCCTGATCTTCTCGATCATGGTGTTGATCACCCGCAGCGTGGTGGCCGCCCTCGTGATCGTTGGCACCGTGGCCGCATCCCTGGGTACCGCATGTGGTTTGTCGGTACTGCTCTGGCAGGACATTCTGGGCCTGGGCGTGCAGTGGATCGTGATCCCGTTGTCGATGGTGATCCTGTTGGCGGTGGGTTCGGACTACAACCTTCTGCTCGTCTCGCGTCTCAAAGAGGAGATACACGCCGGCCTGAACACCGGCATCATCCGCGGCATGGGCGCTACCGGCCGTGTCGTCACCGCGGCGGGCCTGGTGTTCGCGTTCACCATGATGGCGATGATCGTCAGCGACCTGCGCGTGGTCGGCCAACTCGGCATGACCATCGGGATCGGCCTGATCATCGACACGCTGATCGTGCGGGCGTTCATGACACCGTCGATCGCCGCGGCGCTGGGCCGCTGGTTCTGGTGGCCGCTGAACACCATTCAGATCGTCGACCGGACCCGCCGGCGGCGGGCGGCGGAACCGGCGGATACCGCGCCGATACCGCAGCCGTCGTCGCCCTGACGCCTAGGCTCGTCGGTGATGGCAGAGACGGAGCCGAAGCTACGCCAGCGCACTGAGGGGCGGTTGGACCGGTCGAGGGATCCGGCGATCCTCGATGCTGCGCTGGCCGCGTTGAAGGAGCACGGCTACGACGCGACCAACATGAACGACATCGCCGCGCGTGCCGGTGTGGGTAAGGCCGCCATCTACCGTCGGTGGTCGTCGAAGGCGGCACTGATCACCGACGCCCTGGTGTACTGGCGTCCCGAACTGCTCACCGACGAGGCGCCGGACACCGGCAGCCTGCACGGCGATCTGGAAGCCCTCGTCGAGCGCGCGCAGCGCAACGAGGATGCGATCGTCTCCTACGACCTGATCCTGCGCGTGGCACTCGAAGCCGTCCACGACCGCGAATTGGCCTTGGCGCTCGACGATTTGATGTTGCTGAGGGGCCGACGCATGATGTCGGCGATCCTGCGGCGGGCCGTCGACCGCGGCGAGATCTCCGCCGACCGCGACTGGTCGCTGGTGTCGGACGTGACGACCGCGATGAGCCTGATGCGGGTGGTCAACGGGCAGCGTGTCGACGCGGCGTTCGTACGCGCTGTCATCGACACGTTGGTTCTGCCCGCGGTGCGCGACGGGCGTTGACGCTCAGCGCTCGGACTCGGCCGGCCCCAGGGAACCCAGGGTGAAGACGCGGACCTGACCGGCGACCTTCGCATGGCATTGCGACAGCAGGGGTTCGGACAACTCCTCGTGCAGGATGACCTCGATAGGCCCGGCCTCGTCGGCCAGGAGCACGCGGATCCGGTGCTCGCCGCGCTCGACGTGCAGCGGGTGCAGCGCGTCGATGCGGTCGTCGCCGTACCGCTGCCGGGCGAAATACTGCGCGGCCTGCACCGCGTGCGGCAGCGAGGTGCGCCCGCGCAGGAACCGGTTGTCCAAGCGCCCCTCGAGATAGAGACGCACGAGGCCCGCCGAGTCCGCCGAGTCAACCCGGCCGTAGCACAGCCCCACGGGCAGGATCAGCATGGTGGCGGCGAACCGGTCGCCACCCAGATGTGAGCATTCCCAGGTGAATTCGGGAAACTCCGCAGCGATCGCCCGGCATGCGCCGCGGCCCCGGACCGCACAACACTGGTCGTGTTTTCCGTGCGAGCAGATCGCGATCAGCGGGTCGGTGGTCGACCGTCCGTCGCTGCCGTCCAACGCGAGCTCGAGGAACTCGCTCGGGTCGGCGACCTCCCCGTGATGAAGCGCCTCGCTACCGACGTCGGAATGCGCGATGTACCAGCGCCATCGGGGAACATCGGGCCGACGACCGTGCCGCCGGATCGCCGCGATGCGCATACCCGCCTTCTCGATGCGGCTGACAATCGCGCGACCGAGTTGCGGGTCGATACAGTTCGGCGACTGCAGAAACGCCGACGGACCCCACGCGCCGCTCAACTCGAGCAGCACCCACGACGAACCGGCAGACGCGGTGCCGTACATCGGGTCGTCGCGGGCCAGCGACTGGTCGCTGCACGGGGTTTTCTTGGCGGTCGTCATCCGGCGTCTGCCGGCGTGTTCCGCCGCACGGGAACGAGAACCCCCTCCCGCAGCAACCGCCGGATGAGAACCGTGCCGTCGGCGAGGTCCAGACCCGGCATGCTCGCCGCATCGAGGGCGGCCCCGTCGAGCAGGGCCTGTACGGCCTCGCCGCAGGTCCGCGGAAAGGTCATGGTCCGGTCCGGCAGGCGCAGGACGATGCGGTCACCGGACCGGTCGAGTGTCGCGATCAGCCCGTGGCGCCATCGGACGACGGCCTCGCCCGCATGATCGGCCGCCGCAAGGGAGGCCAGCGGGCGGACCGCAACGGGTCGGGTCCGGGCGGCGTGGCGGCGCGAAAGATGTGCGGCCGCACCCGCGCTGAGGGCCGCCGCTTCGTCGCGCAACGACTCCACCATCTCCGCCATCACCTTCGTCACCGTCGCCATCGTCTCATCCGGACCGGGGGGACCCATGGGCAGCGACGCACGGAACGCCTCGCGCGCCGTCAACTCGTCCACGACGGCGCGGGCCACGTTGGCAGCCGTGACCGGCTCGACACCGATCGTGAGGTGGATCGACGTGACGTTTCGCGCCTGTGCCGAATGCACCCAGCCGCGGGGTAGATAGAGCGCATCGCCCGCGGACAGCACCGTGTCGATCACCGGCGCATCGGCGACGCGCTCGGCGATCTCGGCGCGGTGCTGCGTCCACGGCTGCGACGGCAGCGGATGCTCGAAGACCGGCTCGTGCACGACCCAGCGCTTGCAGCCCGCTGCCTGCAGGACGAACACATCGTGCACGTCGTAATGCGGATCGAAGCCCCGGTTGGCCGGCGGGGTGATGTAGGCGTTGGCCTGCACCGGGTGACCGAGCTCGTCGACCGCTTGGCGGACGAAGTCGATGAGCGGTGGCCACAGCCGGTGCAGGCCTTGCAGCACAATCGTTGCCCCGGAGCCGAATTGAGCCAGCAGCTTCGTCGAGTCGATCTGATCGGGGATCTCCGCGCCGAAGCCGCCTGGCCCGAGGTAACAGTCCTTGGGCAGCACGTCGCCCTCTTTGGCCAAGCGGATGAACGGCGCGCGTACCCCGCGCTCGGCGATCAGCTCGTCGACCGTGTCCGGTGACAGCAGATCGCTGAAATCGCGGGGTAGTGCGTCGGCTCGGCTGAGCAACGGTTTGCGGCCCCAGTACTCATCGGCGAACCGCCGAGCATCGGCCGCAACGCAACGTTGAAGCATCGAGCAGGGTTATGCGGTTCCGTCGGCGCCGCCGTCGTGGCCTTCGGGGTTGGAGCCGCCGTCAGCTGTGCCTTCACCGCCGGCTGTGCCGTCGGCGCCGCCGTCGTGGCCTTCGGGGTTGGAGCCGCCGTCGGCTGGACCCTCGCCGCCGGCTGTGCCGTCGGCGCCGCCGTCGTGGCCTTCGGGGTTGGAGCCGCCGTCAGCGGTGCCTTCACCGCCTGCGCCCGAAGTGGTGATGTCGTCATCGTCGAGTGCCATGTCGATCCCTTCTGTTTGGGCTGATACCGCATGGGTGCCCAGGGAGTTGCCCCGGACGGTGCCGACGAAACACCGCGTCATTATGGTCAAGCCGTGACGATCTCCTACGACGAATCGCTGCGTGAGCGGATCAGGGCAAACCTGTCCGGACACGAGCGCCGCGCCGTCAACGATCCAGCCAAGCGGCACGCCGCGGTCGCGGTGGTGCTGGTCGATTCCCAGGTCGGTGAGGACCGGGTGGATCCGGCAGACGTCGACGGTTGGAACGACGGGCGCGGGTTACCCGAGGCGGGTCTCGACGGCCGCATGGTCGACGTCTCGGGTGGCGCGGCGTTCTTTCTGTGTCGCAGGGCATCGCGACTGACGTCGCACGCCGCGCAGTGGGCGCTGCCCGGTGGCCGGCTCGATCCGGGTGAGACGGTCGTGGACGCGGCGTTGCGTGAGCTCGACGAGGAGGTCGGGGTGAGCCTGCCCGGCTCGACGGTGTTGGGACTGCTCGACGACTATCCGACGCGGTCGGGATACGTCATTACCCCGGTGGTGATCTGGGGCGGCGGGCGGCTCGATCCACGACCGGCACCCGAAGAGGTGGTCGCCGTGTACCGGGTCGGGCTGCACCAACTGCAGCGCGAGGACTCGCCGCGGTTCATCGAGATCCCCGAAAGCCCCCGACCGGTCGTGCAGGTCCCGCTGGGCAACGATTTGATCCACGCGCCGACCGGCGCGGTGCTGCTTCAGTTGCGGTGGCTGTGTCTGGAGGGCCGACATGATCCGGTCGACGAACTCGAGCAACCGGTCTTCGCATGGAGGTAGGTTTCTTTCCAGCGTGGGGCCGGCTCGTGGTGGGTAGTCCGCGGGTGTGCGGCCGGCGGCCGCAGCGAGAAACGGGGTAGATCGTGAAGTTGGCATCGTGAAGTTGGCATCGTGAAATTGACACTGAGTGACGAGGACGCTGCGTTCCGCGACGAGCTGCGACGGTTCTACAGCACAGAGATTCCCGAAGACATCCGCGAGCGCGGCAAGACCGGCCATCCGGATTTTCCCGGTGACATGGTGACCAGCCAGCGGATTCTCAATGCAAACGGGCTGGCCGTGCCGAACTGGCCGGTCGAGTGGGGCGGCAAGCAGTGGTCACCGCTGCAACGACAGATCTGGCTCGACGAGATGCAACTGGCCGGCGTCCCGGAACCGCTGGCCTTCAACACCAAGATGGTCGGTCCGGTGATCGCCCAGTTCGGTTCGCAGGCGCTCAAGGAGCGGTTCCTCCCGCCGACGGCCAACATCGACATCTGGTGGTGCCAGGGCTTCTCCGAGCCGGAGGCCGGCTCGGACCTCGCGTCGCTGCGCACCACCGCGGTGCGCGACGGGGATACCTACGTGGTCAACGGGCAGAAGACCTGGACGACGCTCGGCCAGTACGCCGACTGGATCTTCTTGCTCGCGCGTACCGATCCGAATGCACCCAAACGGCAGGCGGGCATCTCGTTTCTGCTCGCCGAGATGTCCACACCGGGTATCACGCTGCGGCCGATCGAGTTGATCGACGGCAGCCACGAGGTCAACGAGGTCTTCTTCGAGGACGTCCGGATCCCGGCCGATCAACTCGTCGGCGAGGAGAACCAGGGCTGGACGTACGCCAAGTTCCTGCTGGGCAACGAGCGCACCGGCATCGCGCGCATCGGGCTGACGAAACTGTGGATGGCGCAGGTCAAGGAACACGCCGCACGGTTGGAGGTGAACGGAAAACCGTTGCTGTCCGACCCGCTGTTCGCCGCGCGGGTGGCCGAGATCGAAACCGGGCTGCTGGCGCTGGAACTCACCCAGATGCGGGTCAGCGGCTCGGAGGCCGACGGTAAACCCAACCCCGCGTCGTCCATTCTCAAGCTGCGCGGCAGCCAACTGCAGCAGGCCGCCACCGAGCTGTTCGTCGAGGTGGCCGGTCCCGACGCGTTGCCGTTCGACGCCGGCGACAATCTCGACGTGCCCGCCTGGGCGCAGGACGCCGCGCCCCGCTACCTGAACTACCGAAAGACGTCGATATACGGCGGTACCAACGAGGTTCAGCGCACCATCATCGCTTCGACCATTCTGGGATTGTGAGTCTCTCGTGGATTTCGACCTGACCGAAGAGCAGCAGCTGCTCCGTGACGTGACCCGCGACGTGCTGTCCCGTCATGACGGCGGCACCCGCACCGGAGACGAGCCCGGCTGGAGCCGCGAGGTGTGGGGTCAGTTGGCCGAGGTCGGGATCCTGGGGCTCGGGTTCGACCCGACCGAGGCGGGTCAGATCGAGGCGATGGTGGTGTTGACGGAGATCGGCAGGCGGCTCGCACCCGAACCGGTCGCGGCGGCCGCGCTGATACCCGGCGGGCTGATCGCCGAGTTGGGCAGCGACCGGCAGAAGGAGATTCTGGAATCCGTCGCAGCGGGTGAGAAGCTGCTGGCCTTCGCGCATACAGAACGCGGCGCGCGGGTGGCGTCGGCCGAACCCGCCGCTCGCGCGGCGCAGGACGGCGACACGTGGACGCTGAGCGGGCAGAAGAACCCGGTGCTGGCAGGTGACTGCGCTGACACGGTGGTTGCCACCGCGACCCTCCCCGGCGGGGGCGTCGGGCTTTTTCTCGTCGACGGCGAAGCGGTGGCGCGACACCCGTACCGGATGTTCGACGGGCGCCGGGGTGCGCAACTCGACTTCGACTCCACACCCGCAGAGCCACTCGGCGAGGGCGGCGACGCGACCGAACACGTCGCCCGCGCCGTCATCCGCTTCCAGTCGGCGCTGTGCGCGGAGGCGGTCGGCGCGATGGAGGAGGCACTGCGGCTGACAACCGAATACCTCACCAGCCGTAAGCAATTCGGTGTTCCGCTCAGCAAGTTCCAGACGTTGACGCAGCGCGCGGCGGATATGTACGTCTCGCTGGAACTCGCCCGCAGCATGAACTTCTACGCCGCCATGTCGATCGCCGACGACAGGTTTGATCCGGTGATCGCCGCGCGGGCCAAGTTGCAGATCGGTCGATCCGGACGCCATATCGCGCAGGAGGCGATCCAGCTGCACGGCGGCATCGGGATGACCGCGGAGTACCCCGTCGGGCATTACGCGGCTCGGCTCACGGCCATCGACAACACGTTCGGCACCACCGACGACCAACTGCGCACTCTGATCCCGCACGTCGGCGACTACGGCACGGTGTCGCTCTAACACTTGCGATTTCGGTGCGCTACCGGTCGCCTCTATCGATTGGTAGCGCACCGAAATCACCGAAAGGTGGGCATGTTCATCGTCGTCCTCGGGGCGGTGCTCGCGCTGATGCACGTCTACCTGTGGAAGCGGCTGATCAAGGACACCACGCGACCGGGACGGGTGCGCTGGGCTCTCACCGCCGCCCTGCTGGTGTTGGCGGGCCTGTTGATCGGCGCGTTGATGCTGCCCTGGGCGGTCGGCCCGGCCGGGGCGGGCTGGTTCGCCTGGCCGGGATACGTCTGGTTCGGGGTGGCCGCGTACCTGGTGCTGATATTGCTGACGCTCGAACCGGTGCGATTGGCGCTGCGGCGTTGGGTGCGCGGCAAGCCGGAGTCACTCGAGGAACCGGCGGCGGGCTCGACCGAGTTGAGCCGCCGGTTGTTCCTCGCCCGCGCGAGTGCCGTCGCCGCGGGCGCAGCGTCGGTGGGCCTGGTCGGCGTCGGGACGGCCACGGCGCTCGGACCGCCCGACCTGCTGCGCGTACCGGTGCGGCTGCGCAATCTCGATCCGGCCTTCCGCGGTTTTCGCATCGCGGTGGTGTCCGACATCCATCTCGGGCCACTGATGGGGCGGGCGCACACCGAGCGGATCGTCGCGATGATCAACGAGGCAGCACCGGATCTCGTCGCGATCGTCGGTGACGTGGTGGACGGCACCGTCGCCGAACTCGGCTCGGCCGCAGCACCATTGGGCGATCTGGTGGCGCGGGAAGGCTCCTTCTTCGTCACCGGCAACCACGAGTACTTCGTCGACGACACGCTCGAGTGGCTCCGAAAGATGGAGAGGTTGGGCATCCAGCCGCTGCGCAACGAGAACACGCTGATCCGCCGTGGCGGTGCGGTGGTCAACCTGGCCGGTGTCAACGACCTTGCCGGAAAGCGGCATTCCGACGGGCCGGACTTCGACCGCGCGCTGTCGGGGCGCAGCCCGGCGGGGCCGACGGTGCTGCTCGCGCACCAGCCCGTCCTGATCGATGAGGCGGCGGCGCGCGGGGTGGACCTGCAGTTGTCCGGGCACACCCACGGCGGACAGATGTGGCCGTTCCACTATGCCGTCCGGGCGGTGCAGCCGTCCCTCGCGGGACTCACGGCCGTGGACGGTACCCAGCTGTATGTGACACGCGGCGCCGGCTTCTGGGGCCCGCCGGTGCGCATCGGGGCCCCGCCGGACGTCACCGTGCTCTCGCTGGAGCCATAGCGAGTCCTTGGTACGGCCGTACCAGTACCTAGACTGCGAAGATGGCTCCCGCATCCGTACCGCACGACGGCCTGTTGCGGATCGAGGACTGCCTGGACGCCGACGGCCAGGTCGCGGTCCCGCCGGGAGTGAACTTGATTTCGCTCATCGACCGCAATATCGCCAACGTCGGCGATGCGCCGGCTTATCGGTACCTCGACTTCACCGGAACCGTCGAAGCGCGCGCCACCGAACTCACCTGGACCCAGCTCGGCACCCGCCTGCGCACCGTTGCGGCCGAGCTCCAGCGGGTCACGCAGCGGGGCGACCGCGTGGCGATCCTGGCGCCGCAGGGGCTCGACTACGTCGTCGGATTTTTCGCCGCGATCAAGGCAGGCGCCATCGCGGTCCCGTTGTTCGCACCCGAATTGCAAGGCCACGCACAACGACTTGAGACCGCGCTGCGCGACTCCGAGCCCGCGGTGGTCGTCACGACGTCGACCGCCGCCGCAAACGTGCGCAACTTCCTCTCCGGACTCCAAAACCTGCCCACACCGCACGTCGTCGTCATCGACGTAATCAGCGACACCGACGAATTCGACCCGGTCGCCCTGCGACTCGATGACGTCTCGCATCTGCAGTACACCTCGGGCGCGACGCGGCCCCCGGTCGGGGTCGAGATCACCCACCGGGCGGTCGGCACCAATCTCATCCAGATGATCCTGTCCATCGACCTGCTGGACCGAAAAGTCCACGGCGTCAGCTGGTTACCCCTCTTTCACGACATGGGGCTTTCGATGATCGGATTCCCGGCGGTGTACGGCGGGCACTCGACGCTGATGTCGCCGACCGCGTTCATCCGCCGCCCGCACCGGTGGATCAGGGCGCTGTCCGACCAGTCGCGCGAGGGCCGGGTGGTGACCGCGGCGCCGAACTTCGCCTACGAGTACGCGGCTCAGCGCGGGTTGCCCGCTCCCGGTGAGGACGTCGACCTGAGCAAGGCGGTGCTCATCATCGGCTCGGAGCCCGTGAGTATCGACGCCATCGGTGCGTTCAACACCGCGTTCACACCATACGGACTGCCGGCGAACGCTTTTCGACCGTCCTACGGTATCGCCGAGGCCACGCTGTTCGTCGCGAGCATCGCACCCGACGCCGTTGCCGCCGCGGTGTATCTCGACCGCGAGCAACTCGGCGAGGGTCGCGGAGTGCCCGTAGCCGCCGGCACACCCGACGCGGTGGCGCTCGTGTCGTGCGGGCAGGTGGCGCGCAGCCAGTGGGCCGTTATCGTCGAGCCCGACACCGCCGCCGAGTTGCCCGACGGCCGGGTCGGCGAGATCTGGTTGCTCGGCGACAACATCGGCAGCGGCTACTGGGGCCGGCCGGCCGAGTCGCGCCGGGCGTTCGGCGCGCGCCTCGCGTCCCGGCTGCCATCCGGTAGTCACGCGGAAGGCGTTGCCGAGCAGGAAGACTGGTTACGCACCGGAGATCTCGGCGCGTACGTCGACGGTGAGCTCTACGTCACGGGCCGGATCGCCGACCTGATCGTGGTCGACGGCCGTACGCATTATCCGCAGCACATCGAAGCCACCGCCGAAGAGGCATCGGCGATGGTGCGGCCCGGCCACGTCACCGCGTTCATCAACGGGAGCGCCGTCGTGATCGTCGCCGAACGCGCCACCGGCACTGCCCGCTTGGATCCGGTGCCGGCGATCGCAGCGATCCGCGCCGCTGTCGAAGGGCGACACGGCATCTCGGTCGCTGATATCCGATTCGTCGCCGCCGGCGCGATACCACGCACGACGAGCGGCAAGCTGGCCCGCGGCGCGTGCCGCACCGAATACTTGGGCGGAAAGCTGAACCGCTAGCCCGGCTAGCCGACTCCCAGCTTTTCGCGGACCGTGTCGGTCAGGAACCGCGCGGTCGACACCGGCCGGAACGCGCGGGCCGCGGCAGTGAGCGCAGCGTGCGCTTCGGAGCTCAGGTCGATGTCGGCGGCGGCGACGTTGAACTCCAGTTGCTCGACGCTCGACGCCCCCGGGATCGCGACGACATTGGGCAGGTTGATCAGCCACGCCAGGGCGACCTGCGCCGGTTTTGCCCCGACTTGCGCAGCGACATCGCGCAAGGTCTGCACCAGCGGTTCGGCTCGGCGCAGATTCTCGGTACCGAACAGCGGGTTCATCGCACGCGCGCCGCCGCTGGGCCGGTTGTCGGGCCCGTACTTCCCGCCGAGCAACCCCTGGGCCAGCGGGCTGTAGGCGATGACGATGCGGTTCTCCCGCTCGGCGAACGGCACGAGGCGCTCAAGGGCCTGCGGATGAGCCAGCGAGAAGTGCACCTGGTTGCTGATCACCGGGCGACCCAGCGCGGCATCGGCCCGCTGCCAGCGCGACAGCGAATAGTTGGACACGCCGGCCGCGCCGATCACACCCGCGTCGAGCAGGTCGGCCATTCCGGGCATGATCACCGAATCGGAGACCACGGGGTTCGGTTGGTGGATCTGATACAGCGGGATCTTCTGCAACCCCAACCGCTGCGCGCTGGCCCGGGCCCGCTGCTTGACGACCGCCGGGAACGGAGCGACGGGAAACACCTTGCTGGCGACCGCGACATCGGCGCGCGCGTCGCCCAGCGCTTCACCGAGGATGCGTTCGCTCTTGCCGAACCCGTAGATCTCCGCCGTGTCGAACAGCGTGACGCCCATCGCCAGCGCCCGCTGGACGATCTCGCGGGCAGGACCGGTCGCGTAGTCGTCGCCGTAACCCCACTCGCGGGAGCCGAACTGCCAGGTCCCCAGCCCGATACGGCTGACTCGGCCCATTCCGTCGACATCGATGTACTTCATGGATGCCACGTTACTGACACCCGGCGTGGGTTTTGCTTCCCGGACGGTGGGGTATGCGAGGCGCGCTGCAGACAGTCGGCGGGTCCACCAGCGTGAAAGGCGTAGCGCATGCTCGAGTTCATCTGCCCCACCTGCGGGCATTTCAGCCTCGAAGAGGCCATTTGCGAGTCCTGCAGCGTTCGAGTCGGTGACACCGACCTGGCGATGGCCGGTTGAGCATGCCTTCGCTACATCCGTTGGACCTGGTCACGGCATCGACTCGGCTGTACTCGTCGCTGCCTGTCGTCGGCAAGCACCTCGAGCCGTTCGCCGGCCTGACCGTGATGGCGATGTACGGCCACCATTACGCGCCCGCGGCTTTGCGGGGCATGGTCTCGCGTCGGTTCGGGGCCGAGCCCGCAGCCGCCGCCCCCGCCGCCGTCACGGAAGAGACCGTCTCGGCCCAGCGCGGACGCCGGGTGCCGCCCTACCTGAGCTTCCGTGCACAGCGGCAGCGCTGCGTTTACCGACGCTCGGTGCGGTACGGCAGCCACCCCGCCCAGCTTCTCGACGTGTGGCGCAAACCCGATCTGCCGCCCGATGCTCCCGTCCTGCTGTTCGTGCCCGGGGGCGCGTGGGTGCAGGGCTCCCGCGTCATGCAGGGCCATACGATGCTGCATCACCTGGTCAAGCAGGGCTGGGTGTGCCTCACGATGGATTACCGGGTGTCCCCGGTGCACCGCTGGCCCCGCCACATCGCCGACGTCAACGCGGCGATCGCGTGGGCGCGGGCCAACGTCGACAAATACGGGGGCGACCGGAACTTCCTCGCGACGGCCGGTTGCTCGGCGGGTGGGCACCTGGCCATGCTGGCCGCCCTCACCCCCGGAGACCCGGCGTTCCGCGGTGAACTTTCCGACGACGCCGACACTTCCGTCGATGCCGTGGTCGGGATCTACGGCCGCTACGACTGGCAGGACCGCTCGACTCCGATGCGCAAGAACTTCCAGAACTTCTTGGAGCGGGTCGTCGTCGGCCGCAGGCAGTCTCGGCACCCCGATGTCTTCGCCGCGGCATCGCCATTGGCGCGTATTCATGCCGACGCGCCGCCGACGTTCCTCATCCACGGTGAGCAGGACACCATCATTCCGGTCGGTGAGGCGCGCGACTTCGGTGAGGCGCTGCGTTCGGTGTCGCGAAACCCGGTGGTATACAGCGAGATACCTCGCGCTGGGCACGCCTTTGACCTCGTCGACTCGTCACACGCGCGACGGCTTGCCGTCGAGGTGAGCGGGTTCCTCACCGACGTGCGCGACCGACAGTTCCAGGGCGAGACCGCCGCCGCCGTCTGACGATCACCTGCGGCGGGTTCTCACCTGCCGCGAGCGACCGCAAAATGTCACCGGCGAGCAGCGTGTCGCGGGACAGACAGGGTCGCTCGCGGGGAGTTGGGCTTCGCGGGATGAGTCCGGGAGCCGCCATCCGTTTTGACGGGCAGGAAGCTGTCAGACAACGGAAGGCTCATCATGAAGATCGTCGTCATCGGCGGAACCGGCCTCATCGGTTCGAAGTTGGTGCAGATCCTGGACGAACGCGGCCACGACGCGGTCGCGGCGGCCCCGTCGACGGGCGTCAACACGTTCACCGGCGAGGGCCTGGGCGAGGTTCTGGACGGCGCCGAGGTGGTCGTCGACGTGTCGAACTCACCGAACCTCGACGACTCGGCCAAGGAGTTCTTTCGCACGGCCACCACGAACCTGCTCACCGCGGAGAAGGACGCCGGCGTCGGTCACCACGTCGCGCTGTCGGTCGTCGGCACCGATGCGCTGGCCCCGCAGAGTGGGTACTTCCAGGCGAAGCTCGACCAGGAACGGCTGATCAGCGACGGGCCGATCCCGTACACGATCGTGCACGCGACGCAGTTCTTCGAGTTCCTCCAGACACTTGCCGACTCGGCCACCGAAGGGGACACGGTGCGGATGCCACCGGCGTACTTCCAGCCGATGGCCGCCGCAGACGTCGCCGAAGGGCTTGCCATCGCTGCGGCGAACGACCCGGTTAACCGCATCGTCGAGATCGGCGGACCGGTGGAGGCCCTGCTGCCCGATCTGCTCCGCAGCGCATTGGCCGCGCGCGGCGACAACCGTCACGTCGTCGCCGACCCCGAGGCGACGTACTGGGGGATCGCCCTCGGCGAGCGCACACTCGTACCCGGTGCGGACGCCACGCTGTTCGACACGCGGTTCGAGGACTGGATTCTCGAGACGGCAGCGAAGGCCTGACCGCTCACCACCTGGCGATTTGTGAGTGAAAACGTGCGATCCCGCGCACGGAATCACTCACAAACCGCGGGGTGGCTCCTAGGATCCAAGATCGGATCGGGGTAGCAACGGCCGTCGGTCCACCCGAAACGTGCGGTGGTGTCTATGTCTGGCCAGGGTGGAACACGGACCCTCCGCGGCCGCGCCCGCGAGTGCGAGACCCTGCGAAACCTGGTCTCGACCGTGCGTTCCGGCAGTTGTCAGGTGCTGGTGCTGCGGGGCGAGGCGGGAGTCGGCAAGACCGCCCTGCTCGACTACGTCTGTGAAGCCGCCTCCGGGTTCAACATCGTGCACGTCGCCGGTGTCGAGTCGGACATGGAACTCGCCTTCGCCGGCCTGCAACAACTGTGCGCGCCGCTGATGACCCACCTCGACGCGATTCCCGAACCTCAACGCGAGGCGCTCAACGTCGCCTTCGGACGCGGCATCGGGCAGACGCCGGACCGCTTCCTGGTCGGCCTCGCGGTGCTGAGTGTGCTGGCGGTCGCGGCCGATGACCAACCCGTGCTGTGCATCGTCGACGATGCGCAGTGGCTCGACCAGGTGTCGGTACAAACACTTGGTTTCATCGCCCGGCGACTGCTCGCCGAGCCCGTCGCATTGGTCTTCGCGGTCCGGGACCAACCGGAGGTGCTTGCCGGGCTGCCCGAGTTGCCCGTCGACGGCCTGTCCGATACCGACGCGCGAGAACTGTTGGAATCAGTGATGTTCGGCGGCATGGATCCGCGGGTACGCGACCGCATCGTCGCCGAGACCCGCGGTGTCCCGCTGGCCATCCTCGAGGTGCCGCGCAGCGTGTCGGCGACGGAACTGTCGGGTGGGTTCTGGATCGCGGGTAAGCGCTCCTCGGCCGCGGCGGTCGAGCAGGGCTTCGTCCGACGGGTCCAGACGCTGCCACGCGCGACCCGCCAACTCCTGCTCGTCGCCGCGGCCGAACCGATCGGCGATGCCGCGTTGTTCCTTCGCGCGGCAGCGCAATTGGGTATCCCGGTCGACGAACTCGGACCGGCAGAAGCCGACGGGTTGATCGAGTTCGGTCCCCGAATGCGGTTTCACCACCCGCTGATCCGCTCGGCCGCATACCGCGCGGCCGACCTGGGCGACCGCCGAGCGGTCCACCGTGCTTTGGCGGATGCCACCGACCCAGCCGTCGACCCGGATCGCCGGGCGTGGCACGCCGCCAACGCGGCGGCCGGACCCGATGACGCGATCGCCGCGCAGCTGGAGGACTCGGCGGCGCGTGCGCAGAGCCGAGGCGGAATCGCGGCGGCAGCAACGTTTCTGGAGCGGGCCACGGCGCTGACGTCCGATCCCGCACTGCGCGGAACCAGAGCGGTGGCGGCTGCCCATGCCAAACGCGACGCGGCGGCGCCGGGAGCGGCGCGTGAACTGCTCGCGATCGCCGAACTCGGTCCGCTTTCGGACCTGCAGCAGGCTCTGGTGGCGCGGTTACGGGCGCAGATGGACTTCGTGCGCAGTCGCGCGGGCGAAACCGGTGCGCCGCAACTGTCGGCGACCGCGCGACCGCTTCTCGACGCCGCCCGCCGTCTGCACGGCGTCGACCGCTATTCATCGAGGGAGGGTTACCTCGAAGCGATCGCCGCGCTGATGTACGCGGGCCGCCTCGGGGAACCCCACGCGTTCGTGGAAGCCGCCGAGGATGCGCGGGCGGCGTTGCGCGGCGAGTCAGATCTGCCCCGCCCGATCGATCACCTGCTCAAGGGCGTGGCGGAGCGGATCACCGGCGGAGTCGGGCACGGTTGGGCGGCGTTGCGAGCGGGGCTCGAAGCGATGTGCGAGCAGGCGGATTCCGACGACGGTGCGGTCGGGCGTTGGCTGAAGGTACCGGGCTTCCCGATACTGCAGGAATCGTCGGCTCACGAACTGTGGGACGAGGCGATACTGCGCAAGCTGTCGACCGCTGCGGTCCGGTACGCCCGCTCCGCCGGGGCGCTCGCCGGACTGCCGAGAGCGCTCATCTACCGTGCCGGCGTCCACATGATCGCGGGCGAATTCGCCATGGCGGCACAGGTTCTCGAAGAGGCCGCCTCGATCACCGCGGCCACCGACCACAACTCCCCGGTGCGGTACCACTCGGTGCTGCTGGCAGCTTGGCGCGGCGACGTCGCGGAGGCCGGCCCGCTGCTCGAAAGCGCTGCGGCGGACGGGATCGCACGGGGCGAAGGACGTCTGCTCGGACTGACCGGTTATGCCACCGCCGTGCTGTACAACGGCCTCGGCCGCTACGACGAGGCGTTCACCGCCGCGCGCGACGCATGCGAGTACGACGACTTCGGGATCCACGGGTGGTGTTTGTTCGAACTGGTCGAGGCCGCAACGCGAACCGGGGCCGACGACACGGCCAGCCAAGCCGTGGACCGGCTCGAGGAGCGGGCTGGTGCCAGCGGCACCGACTGGGGTCTGGGCGCACTGGCCAACGCGCAGGCGATGCTGGCCGACGACGACAACGCCGACCAGCTCTACACCGAAGCCATCGAACGCCTGGGCCGCACCGATATCGTCGTGCACCTCGCGCGAACCCGCCTGCTGTACGGCGAATGGCTGCGCCGCGCCAACCGGCGCGTCGACGCCCGACGCGAACTCAGTGAAGCGTATGAGACGTTCACCCGGATTGGCGCACAGGCCTTCGCTGAACGGGCGCGCCGCGAGCTAATGGCCACCGGCGAGAAGGTGCGCAAGCAGCAGACGAATGCGGTCGGCGGCGAGTTGACCGCTCAGGAGGCACAAATCGCCCGGCTCGCCGCCGACGGATTGACGAATCAGGAGATCGGCGCCCAACTGTTCATCAGCACCCACACCGTGGAATGGCACCTGCGCAAAGTGTTCGTCAAGCTCGGGATCACCTCGCGCAGACAGCTTCGCACCGTGTCGTGGGCAAGCTGAATCGCGCTGCGCAGAGTTCGTAATCCACTCTGACTACGGGCTTTCCAGGGTCCGGCCGGCTGCATACATCGGCACGCTCGAGGTGACAGCCGAACAAGCCCGATCCGGAAGGCAGGCGAACATGAACGTCTACGAGGCAGTCACGAGCAGGCGCGCGGTGCGTGGATTCACCGACGAGCCCGTCGCGCAGGACGTTCTGCAGCGAGTGCTCTCGGCGGCCGCGTGGTCGCCGTCGGGATCGAACATGCAACCGTGGCGGATCTACGTCGTCACCGGTGAACCCTTGCAGCGGCTCAAGAAGCTCGCCACGGCGCGCGTCGCTGCGGGTGAGCCCTGGGATGAGCGTGAGTTCGCGCTCTACCCGCCCGAGCTGAAGTCGCCGTACGGCGAGCGCCGAGCGCAATTCGGCAAGGAACGCTACGGTGCGCTCGGCATCGAGCGCGACGACTGGGAATCCCGCCAGCGCGCCGCGATCGCCAATTGGGACTGCTTCGGCGCACCCGTCGCGCTGTTCTGCTACATCGACCGCGACCTCGGCAGGCCGCAGTGGGCCGACCTCGGAATGTACCTGCAGACCGCCATGCTGCTACTGCGCGCCGAAGGACTGCACAGCTGCCCGCAGATGGCCTGGTCACAGGTCCGCCGGACCGTCGCGGACGTCGTACAACCGCCCGACGAGCTCATGCTGTTCTGCGGCATGTCGATCGGCTACGAGGACCCCGAGGTCAGCTACGTGCGCACCGGACGCGCCGCACTCGAGGAAAACGTCACCTTCGTGTGTTCCTCGGCCCCTTGACCACGGCCCCTTCACCACGGCCCCTTCACCATGGCCCCTTGACCACGGACCAGGGACCACGGACTACGGGTTTTCAAGGGTCCGCTTTCGCCGCGCAGCCGCAAGCGTGAGAGGTGACAACCCGCGACTTGAGGAGATCTGACCATGACCGTCACAACGCTTCCCGCCAGGAACGCGCTCGACCAGGATCTCGCAGTGCGGTTCGCGCGCGAAACCCAGCCGCTGTTCGACGTCCTCGCCCGCGGAGCACGTCGGCTCGCGCGCAGTGAGGCCGACGCCGAAGACCTTCTTCAGGACGCCCTGCTGCACGCGTATGCGGGTTTCGCCACTTTCCAGCAGGGCACCAACCTGCGGGCGTGGCTGTTCCGCATCCTCTACAACCGCTGGGTAAGCGCACACCGTGCCAAACAGCGCCGCGTCGCCGAGGTTCCGGCCGACAACATCACCGAACGCGACCTGCTCGGCAGCGCCGCGCGTCAACCCGCCGCGGTGCTTTCGGCGGAGGCTGAGGTGCTCGACGCCCTGCCCGACGGAGACATCAAGGCCGCGATCGCCGCGATGCCCGACGGTTTCGCCGAAGTCCTGTTCTACGCCGACGTCGAGGGTTACACCTACGCCGAAACCGCGGAGATTCTCGGCATCCCGATGGGCACCGTGATGTCACGGGTGTCCCGGGCACGGAAGCGGTTACGCGTCGCGTTGGCGCACCTCGCTCACGTCAGCCCCGAAGACCTCCAACCCTGCAGCGCGTAACAAAGGAAATCACCATGGAATTGGCATACAAGAACGCTTTGATCACCGGTGGCACGGCCGGGATCGGCCTGGCCTGTGCCCGATTGTTCGCGCGCGAAGGCGCCGCGGTCGTCATCACCGGCCGAGACCCCGAGCGGGGCAAGCAGGCGGCCGCGGGGATCGACGGCAACGTGCGGTTCGTCCAGGCCGACCTTTCGGACATGCACGCGGTGCCGGCACTGATCGACGAGGCGGGCGACATCGACATCCTGGTCAACAATGCGGCGAATTTTCCCGCGGCGCTGACGGTAGACCAGGAAGTCGAAGCGTTCGAGGCCACCTTCGACACCAATGTCCGCGGGTTGTACTTCCTGGCGGCGGGATTGGTGCCGGGGATGCTCGCGCGCGGCCACGGCGCGATCGTCAACGTCACGACGATGGTGGCGTCGAAGGGTGTCCCGGGCGCGGGCGTGTACAGCGCCTCCAAGGCCGCCGTCGAATCACTCACCCGCACCTGGGCGGCCGAGTTCGGACCCGGCGGCGTCCGGGTCAACAGCGTCGCGCCCGGGCCCACGAAAACTGCTGGCGTCGAGGCGGAATGGGGCGAGACGAACGAGGAACTCGGCCGCTCGCTGCCGCTGGGCCGCACCGCGAGGCCTCGGGAGATCGCAGAGGCGGTGCTGTTTCTGGCCTCACCGCGCGCGAGCTTCATCACCGGTTCGGTACTGCACGCGGACGGCGGCGGCTCGGCCATCTGACCCGTCCGAAGGAGAAGAAGAATGACTGACAACAACGACCCCTCCTGGGAGAACGCGCTTTCAGTTGTGCAGGAAGTGCAACCGCCGTTCATTCCCGATGACGCGCACGCGATGACCGTCGTCATCGACTACCCGCCGGGGAGTCCCGGCGCCCCGCCGCACCGCCACCCGGGCGGGCCCGCGTTCGGCTACCTGCTCGAGGGCGAAATGCTGTTCGAGCTCGAAGGGCAGCCGCCGCGCGTCATCCGGGCCGGCGAGGCGTTCTGGGAACCGGGCGGCGACGTCATCCACTACTCCGACGGCAACAACCGCGACGACGTGAGGTGCCGTTTCACCGTGACGATGCTGTGCGCACCTGGCCGGCCGATGCTGGTGCTGGTCGACGACGACGAGCTGGAAGCCCGCAAGCATCTGCGGGTGCCCGCCGATCCGGGGGAGTAGCGACCGGTGTCGGCGAATGACCGCAAACTGCCAGCCGGGCGCGGGATGTCCTTGTGCAAGGACGGCCGCTCGCACAGAACGGTTCAGCGTGTCTTGCGGGCGCCGGCGCCGTAGATGATGTCGCTGCGCTCGGTGTCCCAGTGGTTGCGGAACACCACATCGGAGATGGGGCGTCGACGCACCGGGCCGTGGCGACCGCGGGGCCAGCCCACGACCACGTGTCCGGCCAGCGCCCACTCGTCGGGAACGCCGACCGCAGAACGGATCAGCGCCTCGCCGCCGTAGGCCGCCCAACTGGTGAAGCATGCGCCGAGGCCCTGCGCGCGGGCGGCCAGGTAGAAGTTCTGCATCGCGGGGAAGATAGAGCCGCCCTGCAGGAATTCCGACGAGAACTCGTTGCGGAACGCGGTGAACAACACCGACGTCAAATGGCCGGCCTGGTCGTGTAATTCGTAGGTGGCGCGGTTGTTGCGCGCGGCCCGGCTGTTGTCGTCGGCGGCGGGGCGGCTCATCCCGTAGATCGACTCGATGGAGCGCAGCGCGGCTTGTGCCGCTTGTGCGACGACGGCCCGCTGTTCGGGCGAGTCGAGCACTACGAAGCGCCACAGTTGCGCGTTGGCGCCGTTGGGTGCCCAGGTCGCGGCCTCTAGGCAGCGGTCCAGTGTGGCCGCCTCGACCGGCTCGTCGGTGAACCGGCGGATCGCCCGCGCGGTGGACAGTGTCTCCCAGACGTCATTGGTGGACTGCGGCATGCTCCTCCGTTCGGCGACTCGACTAGGGCACCTTATCCGGAAGAGCCGGCGCGTTGAGACGATGCTATACGATCGTATAACGTGCTGTACGGACGTATAGATGCCATCGGAAGGGGCCACCATGACTACCGCCGACGACCTCGAGCAGCTGCGCAGCCGGCTGCAGTACGTCGAGGACCGGATCGCGATTCTTGACTGCGTCATGAATCAGGCTCGTGGCCACGACCGCCACGACGCGGAGTTGATGTCGAGCGTGTACTTCACCGACGGTATCGACGAACACGGTCCTGTGGTGAAGGTCGGCGCCGAGTACGCGGAGTACGCCAACACCGCCCACAGCGCGGTGTTCGAGGACCACCTGCACAACGTCACCACCCACACCTGTGAGATCGACGGCGACGTCGCGCACGCCGAAAGCTATGTGATGGGCTCGATGCGGGCCAAGGGCGGCAAGGTGGTGGCCCTGATGGGCGGGCGCTACCTCGACCGTCTCGAACGCCGAGACGGCGTGTGGAAGATCGCGCTGCGCCGCTGCACGATCGAATGGATGATGCAGGGCGATTCGTCGGTGCTGGCATCCGGCGCGGTCAAGGGTTTCATCAAGGGCAAGTGGGACCGCACCGACCTGTCGTACGCCCGGCCGTTGCAGATGGACAGCGAGCCCGTCGACCGGTGGTGAAGTCCTGATGGAACTCGCCGGGCGCGTCGCCCTGGTCACCGGCGGCGGTTCGGGTATCGGCCGTGCCGCCGCGCAGCGCCTGGCCGTCGAAGGTATGCGGGTGTGTGTGCTCGACATCGACGCGGACGCCGCCGCCGCGGTGGCCGCTCCGCTCGGCGGACTGGCGCTGCGTTGCGACGTGTCCGATCCGGAGCAGGTGGAGGCGGCTGTCGCGCGGTGCGTCGCCGAGCTCGGCGGACTCGACCTCGCACTGCTCAATGCCGGTATCACGATCCGATGGTCGGGCGACATCGGCGCGCTCGACCTTGCCGACTACCGAAAGTCGGTCGGCGTGAACCTCGACGGCGTGGTGTTCGGGGTGGCCGCGACCGTTCGGGCGATGCGGTCCTTCGGCGGTGACGGCGAGCGCGCGATCCTGGCGATCGCATCGCTGGCGGGTTTGATGCCGTGGCATCCTGATCCGGTGTATGCGCTGGGCAAGCATGCCGTCATCGGGCTGATGCGTTCCGTTGCATTGAATCTCGCCCCCGAGCGGATCGCGGTCCACACGATTTGCCCCGGTATCACCGAAACGGGTGTACTCGGTGACCGGCGGCCGCTGGTGGAGGGTATCGGGGTGCCGGTCATGAAGCCCGAGGCGATCGCCGACGCGGTGATGGCCGCCGCAACCACGCCGCTGGAAGCCACCGGAACGGTCTGGGTCGCTCAACACGGAAAGCCCGCCTGGGCGATGGAATTCGCCGAGCTGAGTACGCCGGACAGTCGGCTCAACGTGGTGGTGCCCCGGGTTTGACGCCTTCGCGCGTCGACAAGAGCGCGTTGCGCAATCGTCGGTGACAGTGCGGCCTCATTCGCCTCCCGGGGCGTTTCGCGGTTGAAACCGCGCCCTGGCGGGGCAGGCGCTCAGCCCAGGACCGCGGGCATCGAGTCCCAGCCGCGCACAGTCGCTGTCGGAGCTCGCACGGCGTTGTCGATGTCGATCGTCCAGTCCGGCCAGCGCTTGAGAATCTCCTCGAGCGCTACCCGTCCCTCGACCCGGGCCAGCGACGCGCCCAGACAGAAATGCGTGCCCCGGCCGAAGGACAGGTGATTGCTTGCGGCCCGGTGGATGTCGAACGTGTCGGGATCGGCGAACTTGCGTTCGTCGCGGTTGGCCGAGCCGGCCATCAGCAGGAGTGCGCTGCCGGCCGGAATCGTCGCGTCGTGGTAGACAACGTCCTTGGCGACGTAGCGTGCGATGTGGTGCACCGGTGGTTCGTAGCGCAGCACTTCCTCGACCGCACCCGGGATCAGCGCCGGATCGCGGCCCAACTCGCGTCGCTGCTCCGGGCGTTCGCCGAGCAGTTTGCCGAGCCAGCCGAACAACCGGCCCACCGTCTCGGTGCCGGCGTTGGCGATGACACCGAGGAAGATCAGCAGTTCTTCGGTGCTCAACCGGCGCACCGTGCCGTCGACGTCGGTGAACTCCACGTTCAGCAGTTCGGTGACCAGATCGTCCGACGGATTCTGCGCGCGCCAGTTGACGTAGTCGCGAAACATGTTGCCGTTGAAGTAGTTCGTTGTGCTCACCGGCAGCGGCTCACCCGGCTTGTTACGGAGCCTGCGGCCGGCGACGCTGCGGACCGAGCGCTGCAGCGAGTCCGGCATGCCGACGAGCAGGCCGATGACCCGCATCGGCATCTCGGCGCCTAGGTCGGTGGTGAAATCGAAGCGATCGCCGTCGCGCAACGGATCCAGGCAGGTTGCGCAGAACGCGCGCACCTGGTCCTCGATGGCCGCCATCTTGCGCGGGGTGAAAGCCCGCGACACCAGCAGACGGTGCACGGTGTGCAGCGGAGGATCCTCGTTGATGAACACACCCAGTGGCATCACGGGTTCGGCCTTGACCACCTCGAGGATGTCACCCTTGGCGGAACTGAGATTCTCGAAGTCGCGAAGTGCGGCCTCCACGTCGGCGAACCGACTCAGCCCCCAGAACCCGAACTCGTCGTTGTAGTAGACGGGCGATTCGTCGCGCAACCTCTTGTAGACCGGGTAGGGGTCGGCATCGATAGCGACGTTGTACGGGTCGTAGTAGACCTCGAACGGTGCCTGTGTTGTACGGCCGTATGGCATTGTACGATCGTATGGCACAATGGCTTAGGGGTAAAGGCGCGGGACGGCGTAGAGGAGCGTGAGGGTGGACCTCGGATTTGTCTCGCTGAACACGCCTCGCGACCTCAGGCCCGACATCCTCGGCGCCGAGCTCGAGGCTCGTGGGTACGAATCGCTGTGGGTGGGCGAGCACCCGCAGATCCCCGTGGCCGCGAAAGATCAGTTTCCCGGCGGTCTGCTCGGATCGCAGAAGCGGATGTGGGACCCGTTCCTGTCACTGCTGGCCGCCGCGCAGGCCACCAACACGTTGCGGGTCGGCACCTCGGTAGCGTTGCCGTTGGAACGCGAGTTGTTCACGTTCGCAAAAGAAGTCGCGACGCTCGATCAGCTCAGCGAGGGCCGGCTGCTGCTCGGCGTGGGCGTTGGCATGCGAGCCGAACTGGAGCTGAGCACTGCGATCGCCTGGAGGGACCGGTACCGGGCGCTGACCGACATGGTGGTCGCGCTCAGGAAGCTGTGGGCCGACGACGAGCCCGAACACCACGGCGAGTTCTACGATTTCGACCCGGTGTGGTCTTATCCCAAACCCCTACAGCTGAACCTTCCTGTGCTGGCGGCGACGACGGGGCCGAAGGCTACGCGTGAGTGCGTCGCGTGGGCGGGCGGCTGGCTGCCCGGCGATGCGGCGTTCCCTGATTTGGGCACGGCGTTGACAGAGTACCGGCACGCGGCCGAGGACGCCGGCCGCGACCCGTGGGCACTGGATCTCACGGTTATGGCCTTCGGCGACCCCAAGCTCGAAACGCTGGCGCGCTACCGCGATCTCGGCTTCAACCGGGTCGTGCTGGGCGGCGGCCGACGCGACGGCAACGACCCGTCGAGCACACTGAGATTCCTGGACCGCTACGCGGACATGGTCGGCGAACGTCGTTGACCCTCAACCTGATAGACGACACAAGTTCGGAAGGATCACTACTGTGAACGACAGGTTCTCGATGGAGGGCAGGGTGGCCGTCATCACCGGCGGCGGAACGGGCATCGGCCGCGGTTCGGCGCTGACGCTGGCCGAGCGCGGCGCCGACATCGTGCTCGCCGGACGGCGGACCGGGCCGCTGAAATCGACCGTGAGCGAGATCGAGGCGCTGGGGCGCAGGGCACTCGCGGTGCCGACGGACGTGACCGAGGCCGACGCGTGCCGGGCGCTCGTCGACGCGACGGTCGGCGAGTTCGGCCGCATCGACGTACTGGTGAACAACGCCGGTGGCGGCGAGACGAAGTCGATCATGAAGTGGACCGACGAGGAATGGCAGCACGTATTGGACTTGAACCTGTCCAGTGCCTGGTACCTGTCGCGGGCCGCGGTTGAACCGATGATCAAGCAGGGCAAGGGGGCGATCGTCAACATCTCCTCGGGCGCGAGCCTGCTGGCGATGCCGCAGGCGGTGGCGTACGCGGCGGCCAAAGCGGGCCTGAACAACCTGACCGGGTCGATGGCGGCGGCGTGGACCCGAAAGGGGGTGCGGGTGAACGCGATCGCGTGCGGTGCCGTTCGTACTCCAGGCCTCGAATCCGACGCGAAGCGAGGTGGTTTCGAGATCGACATGATCGGCCAGACCAACGGGGCCGGCCGCATCGGCGAGCCCGACGAGATCGCCCACGGTGTGCTGTTCTTCGCCTCCGACGCGTCGAGCTACTGCTCCGGCCAGACGCTGTACATGCACGGCGCACCCGGCCCGGCAGGGGTGTGACATGGGGGTCAGCCATATCGGCCTGCGGGTCCGCGACCTCGACACAGCCAAACGCTTCTACGAGGCACTCGGGTTCAACGAGGTGAAACGGCTGACGATCCCGGACGAGATGGCCGCCGGACTGCTTCCGCTCGAACCGCCGATCGGGTTCGAAGCCGCCTATTTGAGCAACGACGGGTTCGTCCTGCAGTTGCTGACGTTCGCCGGGCATCCCGCCCCCGACGAACCCGAGCGGTCCATGGTCGGAGCAGGGCTCACGCACCTGTCGATCGCCGTCGACGACATGGCCGAGGCTCAGGCCGCGGTCACCGGGGCCGGTGGCACGATCATCGCCGACCCGGGCGGCGGATTCGCCTGTATGGCACGCGATCCCGAAGGCCAGCTGATCGAACTGGTGCACAACAAGGTGCGTCCGGTACCGCCCGCCTAATCCGACTGGAGGTCGATCACCGCAGCTTCAACTCCCGCCGGTCTGCCGTGGTCACATCACTGCTCCGCCGTTGACGCCGATCACCTGTCCGGTGACGTAGCCCGCGGCTTCCGAGCACAGGAATGCGCACGTCGCAGCCACGTCGTCACCCGTGCCCAGTCGGCCGGCCGGAATGGCGCGGACCAGCATCTCGGAGGGGGGCAGTTTCTTCGCGCGCTGTTGTTCGCGCAGCATCGGCGTGTCGATGACGAAGGGCGGGATTGTGTTGGCGGTGATGCCCTTTGCGGCGTACTCCTGCGCGACGGTCTTCGTCAACGCGATCACCCCGCCCTTGGTGGCAGAGTAGTGGCCCTGTCGGACGGCGCCGTTCTGTCCGGCTGCCGACGAGATCGTGATGATCCGCCCCCATCCCGTCGACACCATGTCGGGTAACGCCGCCTGCAGGCACAAGAATGTGCCCGTGAGGTTCACCGCGAGATAGCGGTTCCACTCGTCGAGGGTGATCTCGTCGAACTTGGTGAAGCCCGCCAGCGCGGCGCTGGTCACGAGAATTTCCGTCGGACCCAACGACTTCCGTACTGTCTGGAACGCCTGCGTGATGGCCGCCTGATCGGATACGTCGACCTGGATGCCGATGGCCCGCGCTCCTCGCGTCTGCAGGTCCTCGGTGACTCGGGCCGCCGCCTGGCCGTCGATGTCGATGACGGCGACGCGATGTCCGTCACGGGCGAGATGTTCGGCTATCGAGCGGCCCAGGCCCGAGCCGCCGCCGCTGACCACCGCTACGCGGTTCACGTCGTTGAGTCTCCTTGCTATCGCCCCTGCTCTGCTGTACGAACGTACAACCTATGCAGGTGTATAGCAAGATCAGCGGCGAGCGGTCGAACCCTTCTTCGGTTTGCGTCGGGTGACTCGCGGTTCGATCGCGTCGAGGTACCTCTCGACGGCCTTGACGACCTCGGTGTGTGAGGCGTCGACGCCGACGCCTTCCTCGAGGTTCAGGAATTTGGGGATGCCGGTGATCAACAGGACCGCGGTGCCCAGGGATATGTCACCCTCGAACCGGGTGCGGGCGCCGTATCGCTGCGCCAGCGCGTCGAGCTGGATCTTGCGGACTCGGTTCGTCACGCCGGCGATCTCGGAGGCAATCGATTTGCGATGGTTGCCTAACGCCATGAACTCGGTGATCAGCGCGCCGGTCGCCTCGTCCCAGCTGTACTCCCACAGCGCGTGCAACGGATCCTCGGACCGCGTTTCCAGCGCCTTCCTCAGCACCTCGAGGTTGCGCTCGGAGTAACGGCGGATCGCGGCGAGGAAGATGTCGTCCAGGGACGGGAAATAGTACTGCACCAGGCTCGCAGTGACGCCGGCCTTGGCGGCCAGCGCCCGATAGCTGACGCTGGCGTAGCCTTCCTCGAGCATCATCTTCTCGACGCAGTCGAGCAGTAGGTCGCGGGTCTTTGACGTCTCCGCGCCGACGCGGCGGGGCGCTGCTGCCATCGTCACCTCTCAGATTGGCTGACGCACATTCTCGCACCCGCTTGTTCTGCACTGAACATGCCGCGGTAACCGAACGCCGGATGCCGGCCGCTGATGTGCGGGTCGTCGGCGCCGAAGATCTTCTCCCGCAGCGTGCCGGTGCGGTACTCGGTCTGCATCAGACCCTTGTCCTGCAGCACCGGCACGACATGGTCGAAGAACTCGTCGTAGCTCTCCGGCATCAGCATGTTCAAGATTTGCACGCCGTCGGAGCCGGCCGCCTGGAACTCGAGCAACCGGTCGAAGGTCTTGTAATCCCGGTTGCGGGCACGGGGATGGCGCCAGCCGCCGAAAAAGTTGTGACCGACGGAGTTCATCAGCAGCAGGGTGAAGATCATCCGCTTGGCCATCGAGGCGCTCCTCTGACTCATCATCCTATACGCCCGTACAGCAGATGCTATATGCTCGTACAAACTTCCGAGGAGAACTTCGTGAGCGAGCTGTACTACGACCCCTGGGACGTGGCGATCGATCTCGATCCCTATCCGACCTATCGCAGGCTGCGCGACGAAGCCCCGCTGTACTACAACGAACCCCACGGCTTCTGGGGAATCAGCCGCTACGACGACGTCGATGCCGCGCTGCGCGACACCGCCCGGCTCAGCTCGGCCAAGGGCGACATCCTCGAGGTTGTCAAGGCTGACCCGGTGATGCCGCCGGGCGTGTTCATCAACGAGGACCCGCCGCTGCACACCATCCACCGCGCGATCGTGTCGCGGGCGTTCACACCCAAGCGGATCAGGGCGATCGAGGAGAAGGTGCGATCTTTCTGCGTCGCCTGCCTGGATCCCCTGATGGGCGATGACCGTTTCGATTTCGTCGTCGATCTCGGCGCGGAGCTGCCGATGAAGACGATCGGCATGCTCGTCGGCATCCCCGATGCGGACCAACCCGCGGTGCGCGCCCACGCCCACGAGACGCTGCGTAACGAGCCCGGTAAGCCGCTGCCGGTGGACAAGGACCACTATTTCGACGGCGACATGTTCGCCGAATACGTGGCATGGCGCGAGAACAACCCATCCGACGACCTGATCACCGAACTGCTCAACGTCGAGTTCACCGACGAGACCGGTACCACCCGCGGGCTCACCAAAGACGAGATCGTCGTCTTTCTGGCGGTCGTGGCCGGCGCAGGTGTCGAGACGACCGGCCGCCTGTTCGGCTGGATGGGTAAGGTGCTCGCCGAGCATCCGGACCAGCGCAAGGACCTCGTCGGCGACCCGTCGCTGATACCGGGAGCCATCGAAGAGCTGCTGCGCTACGAGCCGCCTGGGCCGCACGTCGCGCGGTACGTCGCAACCGACGATGTCGAATTCCAGGGCAAGACCGTACCCGCGGGCAGCGCCCTGCTGATGATGCTGGCGTCGGCCAACCGAGATGAACGCCACTTCGACGACCCCGACCGCTTCGACATTCACCGCAAGCCGGGCGGCCATCTCACCTTCGGCCGCGGAGCACACTTCTGTGTTGGCGCGCCGCTGGCCCGGCTGGAGGGCCGGATCGCGCTGGAGGAGGTACTCAAACGTTTCCCGGAATGGGAGATCGATATCGAAAGCGCCCGCCGGTCAAGGACTTCCACCGTGCGGGGCTGGGACACCATGCCGGCGGTCGTCAGTTCTCGTTGATCAGGTCGGCGGCCCGCCAGGCCATCGCCATGATCGGGCCGTTGAGGTTGCCTGCCACCATGGTCGGCAGCACCGAGCAGTCGACCACCCTCAGGTTGTCGATCCCTCGGACACGCAGTTCGTCGTCGAGGACGTCGTCGTCACCGGGACCCATGGCGCACGTCCCGATCGCGTGGTAGCCACAGTAACCGCCTTCCAGTGCCGCTGCGAGAAGTTCGTCGTCGCTGCGGATTTCGGATCCGGGGTAGGTCTCATGACTGATGCGCTCGGCGATGGGGGACTGCTCGAAGATGGTCCGCATCCGCCGCAGCAGACCCACCATCGTCTCGCGGTCCTCGTTGCTGGACAGGTAGTTCGGGTCGATCCGCAGTGCGCTGTCCGGTCGGTTGCCCATGATCTCCACGCTGCCTTCCGATGTCGGCCGCAGCACCATACCCAGACAAGACAGGCCGGGCTCACGCTCGATGCTGACCGGCTCGCTGCTGGTGTTGTAGGGCGGAAGCGTCCACGGCCCCATCATGATCTGACCGTCGACACGTTCTGCGACCGGGCGCGTCTTGGCGAACGCGACGATGTCGAACGACGGGGCAGCCAGCGGACCCCTTCGCGTCGCCAGATACTTCATCCCGGTGACGGCCTGGCCGAGGCTGCTCGACAGCAACTTGTTGTAGCCGAGATCCTCGTTCAGTCGGAACCGCAATGTGGCGCACCGGTGCTCGCGCATCCGGCGACCGACGTTGTCCCGCGCGAGCACCACGGGAACACCAGCCGCTTGCAGCACATCGCGTGGCCCGATACCCGACAGCTGCAGAAGCCGCGGGCTGTTGAGGCTGCCGAGCGAGACTATGATCTCGCGACGGGCGCGTACCTCGGCGGCACCGCGGCGACCGTGCACCTGCAGCCCGACCGCCCGCCCGTGCTCAAGCAGGATCCGACCGACAACGGTGTTGGTTGCAACGATCAGATTTGGCCGTCGCAGAACGGGTTTGAGAAAGGCGCTCGCGGCGCTGACCCGACGTCCGTCGCGGATGGTCGAGGTGGCGTAACCCGCGCGCTCGGTATCGGACTCGTTGATGTCGGCGACCCTGGTGAACCCGGCTCGGGTGGTGGCCGCGAGCATCTCCTCGCACAGCCAGTCGGGTTCCTTGGGCACCGAGATGTGCAGCGGGCCACCGACGCCACGAGTCGGGGAAGCGCCGAACTCGTTGTCCTCGAACGACTTGAAGATCGGCAGAAGGTCGTCCCAGCCCCAGCCCTTATTGCCGAGACGCTCCAGGTGGTCGTAATCGGCCCGGTTACCCCGGTTGTAGACCATCCCGTTGATCGAACTCGAACCGCCGAGCACCTTGCCGCGCATCCACTGCTCGGAGTGCTGGTCCGGGCCGAAGGGGGTGGTCGCGTAATGCCACATGTACTTCTGGTTCTCGAACAACATCCCGGATCCCTTGGGAATCCGGAACAACGGATGCCGATCCGCGCCACCGGCCTCGATCAGCAGCACCGAGACGCGCGGGTCGGCCGACAACCGGTTGGCGAGAACGCATCCCGCCGATCCGGCGCCGGCGACGATGTAGTCGTACGTGGTCATGCAGATCCCTCTTCCGAGCCCAGGCGAACGCGAGCCGCTGTACGAGCGTACAGTACAGCGTCGAGATGAGTCCGACGTTCGAGGAGAGTGATCAGGTGGCCGACGAGACCGTCGCAGTCGTGACCGGCGCCAGTCGCGGTGCCGGCGCAGGCATCGCCAATGCGCTGGGCAGCCACGGCTGCACCGTGTACGTCACGGGACGGACCCAGAAGGGCAGCGAGACAGGAAGTTCGGGGCTGTCCGGCTCCATCGAGGAGACCGCGCAGGCGGTCACCGACGCGGGCGGGCGTGGTATCGCGGTCCGCGTCGACCACGGCGACGACGCTCAAGTCGAGGCGTTCTTCGGCCGGGTCGGCGAGGAGCAGGGCCGCATCGACATCCTGGTGAACAACGCCGCACTCATTCGCGACGAGATGATGGGGCGGACGAAGTTCTGGGAGGAACCGCTCAACGTCATCGACACGCTCGACGTCGGTCTGCGCAGCAGCTATGTCGCCACCGTGTATGCGGCGCCGCTGATGCTTCCGCAGCGCCGCGGCCTCGTGGCGTTCACGTCATCCTCGGGCGCGGTGCACTACGCGTTCGGACCGGCGTACGGGGTCCCGAAGGCAGGTACGGACAAGATGGCGGCCGACATGGCGGTGGACTTCCGCGAATTCGGCGTCGCGGCGGTGTCGATCTGGATGGGATCGCTGCTGACCGAGCGGGTGCGCGGCATCATCGCGAGCAATCCGGATAAGTTCGGCCACATCCTCGAGACCGCTGAGACGCCCGAGTTGACAGGACATGTCATCTGGGCGCTGCACCGCGACCCGGCCGTACTGGAACTCAGTGGCCAGACGCTCATCGGTGCGGAGTTGGCGGTCAAATACGGCATCAAGGACGACGGCGACCGTCAGCCGCCGTCGTACCGGGACATGTTCGACGTACATCCCGCCAGGCAGTATCCACACATCATGCGGTGACCGCGGCGGCACATGCACGGTCGCGGGGGTGCGAGCGTGCAGGAACCGCGGATATTTGCCGGCGCGCCGTGTGAAACACGCGCGCTCGCGGGTATTCGGTATGGGCATCACAAGGAGGCCACGATGACGAAAGACCACGGTTCCAGCGTCAAGAACGACAAACAGTACGAGGGCCTGCGCAAGAATGGCATGAGCAAGTCTCGTGCGGCCGCGATCGCCAACACGCCCGACGCGTCGAAGAAGGGCGGCAAGAATTCCGGCGGCGGCAAGAAGTCCAGCGGATCCAAGAAGAGCTGACGATGACTTTCGGTCGCTGAGTCAGTCATTACCTGCGAGTGCACCACCATCCGCAGGAGGAACAACATGACGAACGCCGGCACGACTCGACCGGCCGCCCTACCGCCCGTGGTCGACGCGCCGACTTGGCGCGTCGCGCTCGATGAGCTGCGCGCACGCGAGAAGGCGGCGACGCGCGAACTGGACGCGATCGCCGCCCAGCGCAGGCGGCTGCCCATGGTCCGAATGCCCGATTACACGCTGATCGGCGAGCACGGACCGGTCCGGCTGGCCGACGTGTTCGAGGGGCGGTCCCAGCTGATCGTCTACAACCACATGTGGACCGACGGCGCGCAGTGGCAGTGCGGCGGCTGTACCGGCTTCACCTCCCAGTTCACCCGGCTCGAGTTCCTCGACAGCTACGACGCCCGCTTCGTGATCGTCACCAACGGCCCGATCGAGGAGGCGCTGGCCTATCGCGCCAAGGTCGGCAACCGCATGGACTGGTACTCGTCGTCGGAGAGTTCGTTCGGCGCCGACGTCGACGCCGCCCCGGGAGAAGGCTTCGCGGTCAACGTGTTTCTGAAAGCGACGGCGCCGTCGGGAGAGGACACCGTCTACCGGACATGGCACACCAACGGGCGCGGCACCGAACAACTCAGCCACTCGTTCGCGCTCATCGACGTCCTGCCATTCGGCCGCCAGGAGGACTGGCAGGATTCGCCGGAAGGTTGGCCGCAGCGGCCGACCTACTCGGGCTGGCTGGACTCGCCCGACATCGCCCGCGCGTACGGACCTGGCGCCGACTCGACCTGAGGGCTCGCGCGATTTTGCACCCAGGGCTGTGTTGCTCCTACGTCAACAGCCCGAGCTGCAATCTTCAGCGATCGCGCAGCGGTGGCATCCTGGCCTCATGGAGTCGCTATGGGCCTGATCATCCGCCTGCTCGAGCTGCTCATCGTGCTCGTCCCGCTCGCAGGCGTGCTCTATGGCGGTTGGCGGGCGGTGTCGGCAGCCCGCGCACGCCAGGGCGCCGGGCGAGCGGAACTACCGGAGGCCCAGCCGCGGACCAACACCGCGGCAACCTGGCAAGCTATCGCGCGCGCGGTGAAGGCGCACGACCGAACCGACACGCGCTGGCTCGAATACGAGCTCGACATCGCCAAGCTGCTCGACTTCCCGCTGATGACCGATATGCGCGATCCGCTCACCGAGCGGTTCCATCGGACCAAGGTGCGCGCGGATTTGCTGCGGCCGGTGCAGGCCGAGAATCTCGTCGACGACAGTGAGGTAGCGCGCGAGTACGTCGAGGCCGTCACCGACTACGTCACCGCGTTCGAAGCAGCCGAGAGCGAGGCGGTCCGCCGTCGGCGCGGCGATTTCTCGGCCCACGACCAGCAACGCATCGCCCGCGCCCAGAGCATGCTGCGCGTCGCATCCGACACTGCCGCCAGCCCGCAGGAGCGCGAGAAAGGTTACGAGCTTGCCCGCCGCGAACTCGACGGGCTGATCGTGCTGCCCGAGCGTGCCCGGGCCGCCATCGAGCGGGGGATCGCGGGCGAACTCGACGGCTGAGCACCGACTGCGCCGTCGCCAGGCTGCGCGGCCAGGCGCCGAGCTAGGCGCCGCGCCGCAGGAACTCGGCAAGCACCGCGCTCATGTCGGGGATCGCGCGCCGAGCCATGACTTCATAGCCGTGCGTGCTCAGCGTGGGCAGACACAGCAGGCCCGCGCGCGGCGTCAGCCCGCTGGCCTTGGCGTGCGACGCGTCGGATTCGAACGCCCCGAGCACCGCCGGTTGGGGCGATAACCCTAGGTCGGTGGCGATCCTGATCAACGTGTCGGCAACCACTTTGTCGTAGATGCTTTCGGCGTCGCTGTACGCGACGATCGGGCCGCCGCTACATGTGGTGCCGTACTCCGCCTCCGTCGGTCCCACCTCCAGCGCCAGCGTGAGGTCCCCCGGCAACGTGCGGCTGGCGTACGAGCCGCCGACCCCGCCGACCTCCTCGCTCGTGGTGAACACCAGATAGGTGTCGCGAGCGGGGCGCTGGTCGCTTGCCGCCAACCGGCCGGCGACGTCCAACAGGGCGGTCACTGCCGCGCGGTCGTCCATGAAGTAGCACCCGAGGTAGTCGGAGCCGACGTCGATGAGGGTGCGCTTGCTTCGATGCACGCACGCCCGGATGCCGGGTCTGATTCCCGCGTCGGCAAGTTCGTCGGGGCTGTGGCCCGTGAACACGTAGACGTGCATCCAGTCGAGCGCTTTGTCACCCTGGTCCGGTTTGGTCTCCCAGATCTGCGGGCTCTCCTTGGTGGTGTGCTCCGAACCCAGCGTCAGCACACCGCAGATCGTCTTCTGGTCGCCCAGTATGTCGACCGGCCCGAGCCCGAAGTTTCCCGGGTACATCGTGCCAAGGGGCGTCATGTGCAGGGTGCCGTCGGACTCGATCCGCTTGACGATCATCGACAACTCGTCCATGTGCGCCATCACGCGGGTGGCCGGCGCTTCGCTGTCGGCGCCGCCGATCAGGCCGACGACATTGCCCGCCTCGTCCACCCACATCTGGTCGACGAGTGGCTCCAACTCGCGGCGGCAGATCTCCCGCACGGCGTCTTCCTGGCCGCACGGCCCGTACGCATGGAGTAGCTCCTGCAGTAGGTCACGGTGCGGTGCGTCGTCGGTGGTCACAGATCTTGATATTGCCCACGACGCGGCCGCGTCAACCTTCGCGGCGATCGACCGCTACACCGGCGCGTGCGGGTAGGGCGGCGGCACCGGCACGCACAGCCCCGTGCTGGCGTCGAGCGCCTTGCCGTCGACGCAGAACGACGCGCATCCGTAGATCACGCCCGTCTGCCCGGGCGGGCAACAGCAGTTCCCGGGCTGTGCCGAGGCGATCGCCGGCGGGACGGCGCACAGCGAAGCGAAGAGCAGCGCGGCCGTCACCATCCGTCGCAAAGTCATGGACGGAGTCTAAGCCGCTCGTCACGTTCCGCAGAAGGTTCGGTACTTCCCGAAGTCCTCCGGTGCGGGTTCGGCGTAACGCTGCAAGCCGGGACGCTCGTCGTAGGGTGCGGTCACCGCGTCCAGTAGCCGGTACAACGGCTCGAGGTCCCCGCCCGTCGCGGCGATCAGCGCCTCCTCGACCAGATGGTTGCGCGGAATGTAGACCGGGTTGGCGCGGTCCATCGTCTCCGCGTCGGGCTGCAAAGCGTGCCACCGGGCCAGCCACTCGTCGAACGCGGTGAGGTCGAGGAACAGGCCGCGGGCCGGTTCGTCGTCGCCGCGGGCCGCCTGCCCGAGGTGACGGAAGAACGACGTGAAGTCGACGTGGCTCTGGTGGAGTTGGGCGATCAGATCGTTCATCAACGGCACCGCGATCTCGTCGGGCGTGGTGTCCGCGAGCCCGAGCTTGGCGCACATGCCGGCCGACAGCGCGTTCTGGAACCGCGGGGCGAAACCGGTGAGGCCGCCCTCGGCGACGGCGATCGCCTGCTGCTGGTCGTCGGCGAACAGCGGCAGCAGAGCCTCGGCAAACCGGGCCAGGTTCCACGCCGCGATCGCCGGCTGGTTTCCGTAGGCATAGCGGCCCCACGAGTCGATCGAGCTGAACACCGTGTCCGGGTCGTAGGCCTCCATGAACGCGCAGGGGCCGTAGTCGATGGTCTCGCCCGAGATCGTCATGTTGTCGGTGTTCATCACCCCGTGCACGAAACCGACCAGCATCCACTTCGCGACCAGCGCCGCCTGCGCCGCGATCACCGACTCGAACAGCGCCACGTAGCGGTTGCCCGCGCTTGCGGCTTCGGGGTGGTGTCGGTCGATCGCGTGGTCGGCCAGGCGCCGCAGCAGATCCAGATCGCCGGTGTTGGCGGCGTACTGGAAGGTGCCGACGCGCAGGTGACTGCGGGCGACGCGGGCCAGCACCGCGCCGGGCAGCGGCGTCTCGCGCTGCACTTGGCGTCCGGTCGCCACCACGGCCAGCGAGCGGGTGGTCGGAATCCCCAAGGCGTGCATCGCCTCGCTGACGATGTACTCGCGCAGCATCGGGCCCACGGCCGCCAACCCGTCGCCGCCGCGGGCGAACGGAGTCGCGCCCGACCCTTTCAAATGCAGGTCGCGGAGTTCTCCGGACGTCGTCGTCAGTTCCCCCAGCAGCAGCGCGCGCCCGTCGCCCAGCCGCGGCACATATCCGCCGAACTGGTGTCCGGCGTACGCCTGTGCGACCGGCGTGGCATCGCTCGGAACCAGCGCGCCGACCAGAAGTCGCAGGCCTTCGGGCCCGCGCAACCACTCGGCGTCGATGCCGAGTTCGGCGGCCAACGGCTCGTTGAGCACGAGCAAGCGCGGGTCGGGCGCGGCCTCCGCCTGCCAGCGGACCGCCAGCTCGGGTAGCTCGCTGGCGTAGTGGTCGGCGAAGGTGACGGCGGTCGATGCGATGCCCACCCTTTCCACAGTACGAGCGGCCCGGGGCGTTCCCAATCGTGAAAATGACGACGGTCTGGGCTCGATTGCGTCGTCAGATTCACTGATGAGCCGAGGTCGGCGTCAGCAGCAGCGGTCCCCACTCGGCGAGCACCGCGGTGCGCGCCGCCACGTTCGGGTACTCCGCGGTGCCGCTCGCCACCGTGCCGCTCGCCGCGGTGACGAGCGCGTCGGCGAGCGTGAACAGCGGCACCTGATGATGTTGTGCCGCGCGGATGATTTCGCGGAATGCCTCGTCGACCGTGCAGTGGCGAAGCGCGACCAGTACACCTTCGGCGGTGTCCAGGCATTTTCGTCCGGGTGTCATGACACCGTGTTACCAACCGCAGGCAGCGGGGAGGTGACTGTGCGCTGGGAATCGGCTGAGAGCCCGCGTCGCGCAGGTCGCACGTGTGTCGAAGGCCGCAGCGGCACCATCTGTATGGTGAGGCTTCCCGGCCGGTTCCCGAGATTCTCGCGACGTCGAGATCAGTGTTGACCTGCCCCCGCAGGAAAAAATCGTCTGGACAGGAGCAGCCCGGTGACGCTGAACACCATCGCGCTCGAGCTCGTGCCGCCGAACGTCGAGCGCGGCCACGAGCAGGCGCTGGAGGATGCGCGCAAGGTGCTGCGATGCTCTGCAGAGACGGGTCTCGACGGCCGCATCCGGCACGTGATGATCCCCGGCATGATCGAAGAGGACGACGACCGGCCCATCGAGATGAAGCCGAAGCTCGATGTGCTCGACTTCTGGTCCGTCATCTCTCCGGAGCTGGCCGGTGTGAACGGTCTGTGCACCCAGGTCACCGCGTTCATGGACGAACCGGCGTTGCGCCGGCGGCTGACCGACCTGTCGGGCGCCGGGTTCGACGGCATCGCGTTCGTCGGGGTGCCGCGCACCATGAACGACGGTGAGGGCGCCGGCGTCGCACCGACCGACGCACTGTCGATCTACTCCGACCTGGTGCCCAACCGCGGGGCGATCCTCATCCCGACCCGCGAGGGCGAACAAGGCCGGTTCGCCTTCAAATGTGATCAGGGCGCCACCTACGGCATGACCCAGTTGCTGTACTCGGACGCGATCGTCGGCTTCCTACGCGACTTCGCCGAGCAGACCGATCACCGGCCGGAGATCCTGCTGTCGTTCGGCTTCGTGCCGAAGCTGGAGAACAAGGTCGGGCTGATCAACTGGCTGATCCAGGACCCCGGCAACCCAGCGGTCGCCGAGGAGCAGGAATTTGTCAAGAGGCTCGCCGCCACCGAACCGGTGGAGAAGCGCAAGCTGATGCTCGACCTCTACAAGCGCGTGATCGACAACGTCGCCGACCTCGGCTTCCCGCTGAGCATTCACCTCGAGGCGACGTACGGCGTCTCCGGCCCGGCATTCGAGACGTTCGCCGAGATGCTCGAGTACTGGGCGCCCGACAAGCCCTGACGGTTCGGCCCCGCCGGTAGCGGGAAGGCCTGATCACGTGGTGGGCAGTCGCATAGCGCGCGGCCGAGCCGCCTTCGGGCAGGTGAGGCTCGATCGCGAAGCCGTCCTCGCTCTGGTGAAGGCTGTCATCGCGTGCACTACCGCCTGGCTGCTGGCGACCAGGGTCTTCGAAGCGTCGTATGCCACCTTCGCGGCTTTCTCGGCCCTGATGCTGGTCGAGATCACCATCGCGGATTCGGTCGCCAAGGCTGTTCGGTACACGGCGGCCATGCTGGCCGGCATCGGTTTGGCGGGCGCGGCGGTGTGGTTATGGGGTGTGGCGCTGTGGCTGTTTCCGGCGATCCTGATCGTCGCGCTCGTCATCGGGCGGTGGCGCCGGCTGGGCAGCCAGGGCATCAACGTCGCGGTGGCCGGGATCTTCGCGTACGGCGCCTTCGCGCTGTCCTCGGGTAACGCGTCCGAGGGGGGCCCTTTGCCGGAGATCGCCGGCATGGTCGTGCTGGGCGCCGCGGTGGCGCTGGTGGTGACGTTGGTGATCGCGCCACCACTGCGGTACCGCAGCGCCCGATATGCCGTCGAATCGGTCAGCGGGACGATGGTCGACTTGCTGTCGGATCTGGCCGACGGGTTGGCGAGCGGTGAGGCCGGCATCGATGTGGCGCGGGACTGGCGCTGGCGCGCCGACGCCCTGCCGAACAAGGCGGCGCAGGCGCGCCACACCCTCGACCACGCGGTGCGCACCAGGAAGCTCAATCTGCGGCGGCTGCTGGTCCACACCGACACCGGATTCGCCGGCTACCGGGTGACGCTCCAAGCGCTGGAACGAATCTCCCAGGAGCTGCGCTGGGTGACCACGGGTTTGGCGCGGGCCGTCGACCGCGACGAATCGGGTACGCGGCATGACGAGTTCCTGCGTCGTTACAGCGTTCTGTTGGCCGCGGTCCGCGATGCCGTGGCAGCTGCCGGGGAGATGCATAACATCGGCGATGTCGACGACCAGCCGCTCGTCGAGGAGGCTCGTCGGTGTCAATCGGCGTTCGAGCACCTGACGCACCACATCGAGAACCGTGAACTCGACCGCCCGACGCAGTGGGGCATCTACGGCGGGCTGTACACCGATGCCGAACGCCTCTGCGAGGAGGTCGAGTCCGCTCGCGACGCATATGCCGATCCGAGGGTCACCGAAATGCGTTGATGCGCCGCTGAATACGCGCCGGGATGACTTACGGGGCCTGACGCGTCGGGTGCCGACAGCGACGCCGACCTGCACACCCCGTAACCGGACGCCTATCCTGGCCGGAGTGTCCGGCCCGTCTGTAGCTGAGCTTCGCAAGCGTCTCGACGGACTGACGGTCCGCGACGCCGCCCGATTCGGCAGGCGGCTGCGACAGCTTCGCGGTGCGAGCCCGGCCAAACTCGCCGAACTCGCCGAGCAGATCGCCGCCGCGGAGGGAATCGTCGCCACCCGGGCGGCGGCGGTGCCCGCCATCACCTATCCAGATCTGCCGGTCAGCGACCGCCGCGACGAAATCGCCACGGCGATCAACGAAAACCAGGTGGTGATCGTCGCCGGCGAGACCGGTTCCGGTAAGACCACGCAGCTGCCGAAGATCTGCCTCGAGCTCGGCCGTGGAGTGCGGGGCACCATCGGGCACACCCAACCCCGACGCCTGGCCGCCCGCACCGTCGCGCAGCGCATCGCCGACGAGATCGGTACCCCGCTCGGGGAGACCGTCGGCTACGCCGTGCGGTTCACCGACCAGGTGTCCGATCGCACGCTGGTCAAGCTGATGACCGACGGCATCCTGCTCGCCGAGATCCAGCGCGACCGCCGACTGCTGCGCTACGACACCCTGATCCTCGACGAGGCCCACGAACGCAGCCTCAACATCGACTTCCTCCTCGGCTACCTGCGTGAGCTGCTGCCGCGACGGCCCGACCTGAAGGTCATCGTCACGTCCGCGACGATCGAGCCGGAGCGGTTCGCGGCGCACTTCGGCGGTGCCGAACATGTGGTCAGTGGCGGTGCCGAACATGTGGTCAGTGGCGGTGCGCCGATCGTCGAGGTGTCGGGGCGCACGTATCCCGTCGAGATCCGTTACCGCCCACTGGAAGTCATCACCCAAGCCGACGGCTCCGAAGCTGGATGTCGCCGCCGGGGCGGCTCCGAGGCTGGATGTCGCCGCCGGGGCGGCTCCGAGGACCCCGACGACCCCGATCACGAGGTGGTGCGCACGCCGGCGCCTAATCTTCGCGTAAGCGGCTCATCTGCGATACGCGACCAGACCGAGGCGATCGTCGACGCCATCGACGAGCTGGCCGGCGAACCGCCCGGTGATGTTCTGGTGTTCCTGTCAGGGGAGCGCGAGATCCGCGACACCGCCCAGGCTTTGAGTGGCGTTGTCGATGCCCACACCGAGGTTTTGCCGCTATATGCGCGGCTGCCCACGGCCGAGCAGCAGCGGGTGTTTGCGCCCAGCCGCGCCGCGCGGCGCGTCGTTCTCGCGACGAACGTCGCCGAGACGTCGTTGACGGTGCCGGGCATCCGCTACGTCGTCGACCCCGGCACCGCCCGAATATCGCGTTACAGCCGCAGGACCAAGGTGCAGCGCCTGCCGATCGAGCCCATCTCCCAGGCCTCCGCCGCGCAGCGGGCCGGGCGGTCGGGTCGCACCGCGCCCGGGGTGTGTATCCGCCTCTACTCCGAGGAGGACTTCGCGTCGCGGCCGCGCTACACCGATCCCGAGATTTTGCGGACCAATCTGGCGTCAGTGATCCTGCAGATGGCGGCGCTGGGATTAGGTGACCAGGAAAAATTGGGGACGTTTCCATTCCTGGACCCGCCGGACCGGCGCAGCATCCGCGACGGCGTGCACTTGCTGCAGGAGCTCGGCGCGTTCGATGCCACCGGGGCGATCACCGACGTGGGCCGTCGGCTCGCCCGGCTGCCGGTGGACCCCCGGCTGGGCCGGATGATCCTGCAGGCCGACACCGAGGGCTGCGTGCGCGAGATCCTGGTGCTGGCCGCCGCGCTGTCGATCCCCGACCCGCGCGAGCGGCCCGCCGACCGCGAAGAGGCCGCTCGGCAGAAGCACGCCCGGTTCGCCGACGAACACTCCGACTTCGTGTCCTACCTCAACCTGTGGCGATACCTTTCCGAGCAGCGGAAAGAACTGTCCGGCAATGCGTTTCGCCGGATGTGCCGGGACGAGTTCCTGCACTACCTGCGAATCCGGGAATGGCAGGACCTTACCGGGCAGCTGCGCAGCATCGCCAAAGACCTGGGGATCACGGAGTCCAGCGAGCCCGCCGACCCGGCCAGTGTGCACGCAGCGCTGCTCGCCGGCCTGCTGTCGCATATCGGGATGCGGGACGGTGACGGCCGCGAATATCAGGGCGCGCGCAACGCGAAGTTCGTCTTGGCGCCCGGTTCAGTGCTCACTAGACGACCGCCGCGGTGGATCGTCGTCGCCGATCTGGTCGAAACCAGCAGGCTGTTCGGCCGTATCGGCGCCAGGATCCAGCCCGAAGTCGTCGAGCGCATCGCGGGCGACCTGGTGCAGCGGACCTACAGCGAACCGCACTGGGACGCGCAGCGCGGCGCGGTGATGGCCTACGAGCGGGTGACCCTATATGGCCTGCCGATCGTGGCGCGCCGCCGCGTCGGCTATTCGCGAATCGAACCGGATCTGGCGCGGGAGCTGTTCATCCGCCATGGGCTGGTCGACGGCGACTGGCGGACCCGGCACCGCTTCTTCGGCGACAACGCCGCGCTACGCGCCAATCTCGAGGAACTGGAGGAAAAAGCCCGCCGGCGCGACCTGATCGTCGGCGACGACGAGATCTTCGCGTTCTACGACGCCCGAATACCGCCGAACGTCGTGTCGGCGCGGCACTTCGACGCGTGGTGGCACAAGCAGCGGCATGTCACCCCGGAGCTGCTCACCTTCACCCGTGACGACCTACTACGCACGGAGGACGCGACCACCGGACAGCCGGATGCCTGGCGGGCCGGTGATGTCGCACTACCGCTGAGCTACCGCTTCGAGCCCGGCGCCGACGACGACGGTGTCACGGTGCACGTGCCGGTCGAGGTACTGGCCCGGCTCGGCGGGGACGAATTCGCCTGGCAGGTACCGGCCCTCCGCGACGAGCTCGTCACCGCGCTCATCCGATCGTTGCCAAAAGACCTGCGCCGCAACTTCGTTCCCGCGCCGGACACCGCGCGTGCGGTGCTGTCGTCGATCACCCCGGGCGATGGGCCGCTGCTCGACGCCGTGCAACGCGAACTTCACCGGCGCACGGGCGTGTTGGTTCCGATCGATGCGTTCGACCTCGACAAGCTGCCGTCACATCTGCGTGTCACGTTCGCCGTCGAGGGCGCCGAAGGGAAGGAACTCGCACGCGGAAAGGACCTCGACGCCCTGCAGCACCAACTCGCCGCGCCGGTCCGACGCGCGGTCGCCGACGCTGTCGGCGATCTGGAGCGAACCGGGCTACGGGGCTGGCCAGAAGATCTCGCGAAGTTGCCGCGCACCGTCGAACGTACCGTCGGCGGCCACGCCGTGCGCGGCTATCCGGCGCTGGTCGATGCCGGAACCGCGGTCGACGTGCGCGTGTACCCGACCGCGGCCGAACAACAGGCGTCGATGGGGCCCGGCACCCGCAGACTGCTGCGCCTCGCGGTACCCTCACCGATCAAAACCGTTGAGCGGCAAATACAGCCACGCACCAAGCTGGTTCTGGGCACCAACCCGGACGGTTCGCTGCACGCGCTGCTCGAGGACTGTGCCGATGCGGCGACCGACATGCTGGCGCCGATGCCCGTGTGGACGCGCGACGAGTTCACTGCGCTGCGCGAGCGTGTCGCCGCCGACCTGGCGTCCACCACAGCCGGAATCGGCAAGCGCGTCGAGACGGTGCTCACTGCCGCGCACGACGTCGAGGTGGCGTTACCGGGGTCGCCGTCGCCCGCGCAGGCCGAAGCGATCGCCGACATCCGCGCCCAGCTCGGCCGACTGTTGCCGCGTGGCTTTGTCACCGCCACCGGCGCTGCGCATCTGGGCGACCTGAGCCGTTACCTCATCGCGATCGGTAGGCGGTTGGAGCGGCTACCGCACGGGCTCGGCGCCGACCGCGACCGCATGGACCGGGTGCATGCGGTACAGGATGCCTACGACGAACTGGTGCACGCGCTGTCTCCCGCACGCGCGGCGGGTGCCGACGTCCGCGACATCGGCCGCCAAATCGAGGAGCTGCGAGTCAGCCTGTGGGCGCAGCAGCTCGGCACCCCGCGCCCGGTCAGCGAGCAGCGCATCTACCGCGCGATCGACGCCGTGCGGCCATGACCCTGGGCGCCAGGGAGCGGCACGCACAGACCGGACGATGTGCAGTTCGTCGCAACCGTGCGCGACGCCCGTCGCATCCGGTAGGCATATGCCCTATGTACGCCTGTTTCGTTCGCCGTGCGGCCACCGTCCTGCTCGCTCTTGCGACGGTGTCGTGCGGTGGCGCTTCGCCGCCTGCCCAGAGCGACACGCCCCCGGCGAACGGGCCGGCCCCGGTCATCAATCCCGTTGTGTTGGAGGAGCTTCCGCACGACGAGACGGCGTGGACCCAGGGGCTAGAGCTCGCCGGGCCGATTCTGTACGAGGGCACCGGTATCGCGGGCAGATCGCAGGTGCGTGAACTCGATCCGGTGACCGGCGCGGTGAAGCGCGCGGCACCTGTCCCGAACGACTACTACGGCGAGGGCATCACGGTCGTCGACGACCGAATCTGGGAACTGACCTGGCGCAACGGGGTGGCGGTGGAATGGGACCGAGCCACCCTGACCCCGTTGCGCGAGGCTCCGGTCGACGGGGAGGGCTGGGGCCTGTGCCGCGACGGTGACCGGTTGGTCCGCAGTGACGGCACCGACCGGCTGCGCTTTCACGACCCGGCGACATTCGCCGAGACCGGGTCCGTCGCCGTCACCCGCGACGGTCAGCCGCTGCACAACCTCAACGAGCTGGAATGCGTCGACGGCCAGGTGTGGGCGAACGTCTGGCAGACCGAGCTGATCGTGCGCATCGATCCGGCGACGGGCCAGGTCAACACCGTCGTCGACGCGGGGGGGCTCTGGCCGGGTCAGGACGGCAGCCGAGCGAAGGTGCTCAACGGCATCGCACACCTCGGCGGCGACGAATACCTGCTGACCGGCAAGTTCTGGCCGTCGATGTACCGGGTTCGGCTGGATCCACCCGCCTGAGGTGGTGGCCCGGGGTTTGCGCCGGGCCGGAATCGTCAACGTAGCGGTCATGACCGCTCTCGACAGCACCAGGGACGCGACGAGGTTCGTTGCGGGACCATTCGCCGGGGTCTATCGCCGCACCGGCGCAGACCTGCCGTTCAGCGACCCACTGACGTCGCACGGAACCGAGATGGAGGGCTGGTTCTGGCGGCTCACCGACGCCGCGTCAGGGCGCGTCGTGGTGGCGTTGTTTAGCGTCAACCAGCATCCCGACGGTGAATGGTCGACGGCCGCGGTGGCGCTGCACCCCGGTGATCGGGTCTACAGCGCGGCGTTGGACGAGGCGAGTGCGGGCGCAGATCCGTTTCGGCTCGATGCGGGCGACGGACAGTTCCACGCGACCTACGACCGGCTGCGCGTCGACCTGCCGGAGGTGCGTGTCGACATGCGGTTCGACGACCCGGTCCGCTGGCCCAAAGCGCTGGCGGGCGGCGGCCTCGCGTCGGTCGTACCGTTCCTGAACCAGTATTGGCATCCGTACCGGCTCGGCGGATCTGCGAGCGGCACAGTCGAATTCGGGGATGAACAGTGGGAGTTCCGCGACGCCAAGCTCTACACCGAACGCAATTGGGGAGCGGGTTTCCCGCAGCGGTGGTGGTGGGGGCAAGCGCACGACTTCGGCGACGCCGACGTCTCGGTGGCGTTCTCCGGCGGGCTGCTCGCGCTCGGACCGCTCAAACAGGATGTCGCCGGAGTCGTCGTGCGGATCGGGAACAAGGTGCTGCGACTGACCCCGCCGACGGCGTGGGTGCGTTCCGATGTCGGGGACGGCCGCTGGCGGCTGCGGGCGACGTCGCTTCGCTACCAGGTCGAACTGCACGGTGACGGAACGCACCTCGACCCGCATGTGCTGCCCGTGCCGTTGCCCGCCGAGCGGCGCAACGTCGACACCGACTTCGAGCACCTCGGTGGTCGGTTACGGTGCGTCGTCAAGGATTTCGGTCGGGTGATCTTCGACGGAGAGTCCGAGATCGCGGGTCTGGAGGTCGGCAGCCTGCCCGGTGATTAAGGTGACCGGATGCGACGCAGCAGGATCGGCGGACGGTGAGCCGCCCGCGGGTGGTGATCGCGGGCCTCGGCGACAGCGGTGTGCTGACCGCGATCAAACTGGCCCGTCACGCCGAAGTGGTAGGCATCTCGGCCAAACCGGGCCTGCTCAGCGGTCAGGAACTCGGTATGCGGATCAGCCGACCGCAGGACTGGGCCAGGTACAATTGGATCTCCTTCGACCGGTTCCGCGGCCTCGACGGCGTACGCACGGTGCATGGCACGTTGATCGGCGTCGACCTCGCCGCGCGCGAGGTTTCGGTGCGATCGGGCAGCGGTGCCGTCGGCACGGAACCCTTTGACACGCTGATCATCTCGTCCGGTGTCACGAACGGCTTCTGGCGGCGCCCGCATCTGCAGTCTGCCGAGGAGATCACCACGGAACTGGACCAGATACACCAGCGGCTGGCGACCGCAGGTTCGGTGATCGTCGTCGGCGGTGGTGCGGCCGCGGTGAGCAGTGCGGCCAACCTGGCGCGGACGTGGCCGGCCAAACGCATCGACCTGTACTTCCCCGGCGAACGCGCCCTCACGCACCATCACCCGCGGGTATGGCAGCGGATCAGCCGTGTGCTGACCGACCTCGGCGTCGGGCTGCATGCGGGCCACCGGGCGGTGCCGCCCGCCGAGGGCGACGACCTCAGCGACGCGCCGGTCCAGTGGAGCACCGGGCAGCCGCCGGCATCCGCGGACGCGGTGCTGTGGGCGATCGGCAGGGTACGGCCCAACACGCAGTGGCTGCCGCCGGAGTTGCTCGACGAGCAGGGCTTCGTGCGGGTGACACCGTCGCTTCGGGTGCCGGGGTGCCCGGGGGTGTTCGCGATCGGTGACGTCGCGGCGACCGATCCGCTGCGCAGCTCCGCCCGGAACCGCGCCGACGGTCTGCTCGCCCGCAATGTCCGCGCCGAACTGGCGGGCAAGCCCTTGCGCGACTTCCGGCCGGCGAGCCGGCGTTGGGGTTCTGTACTCGGACCCCAACCCGACGGTCTCGAGGTGTTCGCGCCGGGTGGCCAGGCGTTACGCTTTCCCGGCTGGTCGATCGACCGGGTGCTGATGCCATGGATCGTGTGGCGTGGCTTCTACCGCGGCGTGCGTGCGGATAACTCGCGCCGAAACTGAAGATATCTCGCAATATTCGGCGATATCTGGAGCAGAAATTCAGTTTCGCGGTAGTTCGGCGGCGATGGTGTCGAGCAGCGCGGTGTATCGGTTGGCCTCGCGATGCGGCCCGGGCTTGCCGCTGCTGATGAGCCCCGCGGCGAGCCGGCGTTGCGGGTCGGACCACACGGCGATGTTCGTCAGGCCGGTGTGCCCGAACGCGGCCGGGGCGTTGCGGCCGAACGGCCCAAACCGCTTCGACCCCAGCATGTAGCCGGTGCCCCAACGCAGCGGTGCCAACCCGACCGCCACATCGGGCCGCAGCCGCCGGCATTCGGCGGTAGCCGCACACAGGGTCTCGGGCGCCAGGACGCGCACACCGTCGAGTTCCCCTCCGCGCCGCAGCAATTCGGCGAACCGGGACAGCTCGAATGCGGTGGAGACCGTATTGGATGACGGCAGCACGCTGGTCAGGTACTGCGGGCTGTTCGAGAACGGGATGATCTTGTACAGCGAGCCGCCGACCGCCAGCCGGAACACGGTGGCGGCGGGCTGGGGCAGCTCCTTGCCGGTCGCGTGGCTCGGCGCGACCAACGGAACATCCTGTGCGGCAACGCCGTAGTTCGTCCACCGGAAGCCCAGCGGTTCGAGGATCTCGGTCGCCAGGATGTCGCGGATATTGCGCCCCGCGGCTGCGCCGACGATCTCGCGGATCAGCGGACCCCAGGTCAGCCCGTGGTAGATGTGCACGAGGCCGGGCCGGTACAGCGGCTTCAGTTCACCGAGCTTTTCACGGGTGTACTCGCTGTCGTCCATGCGGCGCAGATCCGGCCGCGGGCCGGTGTGGATCGGGATACCCGCGCTGTGTGTCATGACGTGCCGAATGGTGGTGCGGTGCTTGCCATGGCTGGTGTAGGAGGGCAGATACTCGCAGACGCGGTCGTCGAGCGAGAAGCAGCCCCGCTCCACGAGCATGTGCACGACTGTCGACGTGATCGCCTTGGCCGCCGAGTACGCGCAGAACGGCGTTTCGGTTGTGACAACGACCTTTTCCGCGTCCGGCGGGTCGGCGGGGCCATTACCCCATCCGTGCCCGATCGCCCGGTTCAGCACGACCTTGCCGTTGCGGCGTAGGCACAGCTGGATCGCGGGCTGCATTCCGGCTTCATACCAGTGGCGAGCAGCCCCCCAGATGCGCTCGATCGATGCCGGGTCGACTTCGGAATCGTCCTCTTCGCCGATCGCGGTCACCGAGTCGAGGTCGGCTGGCACACTGATCCTGCCGTCCGGGGTCATCGCTCGGCCGATTTGTGCAGCGTCGCGGCCAGGTGGTGCTGCATGGGCTGGCCGACGGCGGCCATCCGCAGCGAGTAGACGAGCTCATCGCCGTCGACCCGGATCGAACGGCCCAGCGCCGCCACGTCTTTCGCCGATGCCGTGCACCCGACAGACGTCGCGGTCAGCTCGATCTCGATGACCGACCCGGTGATCGTCAGCGTGCCTTCTTCGATCTCGGTGATCCCGTTCGGATGGGCGAGTACCCATTCGGCCCGCCCGGGCGACGGGACCCTCAGATAACCCGTCTCCGCGTGCAGCGGCCGGCCGTCGTCGGCGGTCGTCTTCTGCCGATAGACGAGGAACGGTTTGCCGATGTGGTCGAACCAGATCTGCTCGGTGTAGCCGAACGGTTCGATCGTCGGATATTCGCCGGCTCCGCGACCCGACCAGACGCCGAGGAGCGGCGCCAGTGCTGCGATGTCGGTGTGAAGGTCGGCCACCCCGTCAGGCTAGCGGGGGCCGCCGTTCAGGATGCCCTTGCCGATGAACGACCCGAGTTGTGCGAGTACATCGGTGGGCGACGCCTGCGGCGGCGGTGCGGCGTTGCTCTGCTGCCACGGCTGGCAACCGCGAGTGGTGAACGCCGTGTCGGTCGCCTCGATGCGGACCACCTGTGGCTTCTTGGTGAGCGCGTTGTCGGGAACCTGGTCGTTGTTGACCCGCTTCCAATAGCAGGTGCCGTCGTCGACCGGGCCCGCCGAGGAATAGGTGCCCGGCAAGATCTGGGTGCCGACCTGGTAGGTGCCGTTCTTGTCGATCGACGACAAGGGACCGGCCGGCGGCGGCCCCGGTGCGGCGGACGGCCCCGGCGCGGCGGACGGTCCCGGCGCGGCGGACGGCCCCGGTGCCGACGGATCCTGGTGATGGGGTTCGTCCGGTTGAGCCCACGCGACACCTGACCCGCCGAGGGCGAGCAGAGCCGTCGCGACAACGGCTGCGAGTCGCGGAAAAATCATGAAAGCCAGTCTAAACGCACAACCGAGTTTGAACTGAAAAAAGCCCGTCGCCGCAACCTTGAGCTGCGACGACGGGCCTTGTTCATCCGATTCAGCCGGCCATGAACTCGTCGTAGGCCGACGCCAGCTCCGGCGACAACGCCTGGACGTTGCACGTGCGCTGTACCTCGCCGATCGGCGAGAGGATGCCGCGCAGGTCCTGGTACTCCTGCGGATTGGCGGTGAAGTACCCGCGCAGCGTGGCCGAAGCCTGGTCGCGCGGCTGGCTGAACGCAGTGGTCACAGCCTGGTTGGCACCCGGATGGCTCTCCAGGTACGTACGGGCCGAACCCGTCACCGAGCTGACCGTGCCGGAAACGGCGCTGGCGCTGCAGTCCGGTGCGGCCATTGCCGACGGTGCGGCGATGGTTGCTGCCGCGAGCCCACCGAGCAGGCTGGCGGCACAGGCGCCGGCGAGCTGCCGGCGCGCGGCGATATTACGGAACTTCATATTTCTTACTTCCTTCAGATTGCGTTGGTCGCTGATTGCCCCGTCCCCGAAAACCAAGGTACCCAAGGCAAACACATCCCAACCCAGCCGCGGAATCCAAAAATGGGCGTCGCGCAGGCGTTACGCCCTAGCGGAGTGATCTATAACCCAATTTTGGGGAAATTCGATAAGCGAGCGGACAAATTGCATGCGGAGATCTTGAAAACTCTCAGAATTCGCTGGCGATATTTAATTGATCGTGATGTGCATGGTGATCGAATTGTTATCGAACGCGTCCTTGACGGCTTCCTCGACGCACGCTTGGCCGGAGCCAGGCCACCCGAATCTAAGGTGGTGGCTGTGAAGCTGGATCTGTTGAGCCCAGGCGTCGAAATCGGCCTCATCACGACGAACCTTGACGCGATGGTCGCCTTCTACGAAGGGTTCCTCGAACTCGAGCCGCAGGGGAACATCGAGTTTCCCGGCGGTTCGCAGCGGCGGTACTCGCTCGGTGGCAGTGTGGTGAAACTGGTGACCTACGACACGCCTCCGTCGGCACCTGTCACGCCCGGTGGCGGGCCGGCGCAGGCAGGCATCCGGTATTTCACCGTGGGAGTGAACAATCTGGCGGCCGTTGCCGAAGCTTTCGCCGCCTCCGACTACGACGTGGTCGAACCACTCACCGAGTTCGCACCGGTGCCAGGCATGGGCTGGATGTTCGTCGCCGATCCGGACGGCAATTGGATCGAATTGTTCGGAATGCTGTGACAGGCTTCCAACCCATGTCGACCCCACCGGCGACGCCGACCTGCTATCGGCATCCCGACCGGGCGACCTACGTCCGCTGCGCGCGGTGCAATCGCTACATCTGCCCGGAATGCATGCGTGATGCCGCGGTCGGCCATCAGTGCGTGGAGTGCGTGAACGCGGGCGCCCAACAGGTGCGCCCGGCTCGCAACCAGTTCGGCGCGGTGGCGTCGGCGAACATCGACAAGCCGATCCTCACCTACGTGCTGATCGCCGCGAATGTGGTGATGTTCGCATTGCAGATGGCGGTACCCGGGCTGCAACGCGATTTGGTGCTGCAGTCCTACGCGGTGGCCGACGGCGAGTTGTATCGACTGCTGACCTCGGCGTTTCTGCACTACGGTCCCGCGCACATCTTGTTCAACATGTGGGCCTTGTATGTGGTGGGTCCGCCCTTGGAGGCGGCGCTGGGCCGGTTGCGGTTTTCGGCGCTATACCTGCTCAGCGCGCTGGGTGGCTCGGTGCTGGTGTACCTGCTTTCCTCACCCGTCGCGCAGACCGCAGGGGCATCGGGCGCGATCTTCGGGTTGTTCGGCGCGATATTCGTGGTCGGCAGGCGGCTGAACATGGACGTGCGATGGGTGGTCGCGATCATCGCGATCAACCTGGTGTTCACCTTCGTCATACCGCTGGTGAGCTCGCAGAACATCAGCTGGCAGGGTCACATCGGCGGGCTCGTCAGCGGAGCGGCGATCGCCACTGCCTACGCGTACGCGCCGCGCGCCTCTCGCAACCTGGTGCAGGCGGGCGCGACCGCGGCGGCGCTCGTCGTGTTCGCGGTGTTGATCTGGTGGCGAACGGCTGATCTCCTGGCCCCGTTCGGCATGGCTTGAGGATGCGCCGATGGCCGACGACGCGCTCGACGAACTGTATGCCGCCAGGCCGGCGGACTTCACTGCGTTGCGCACCAAGCTCGCGGGTGAGGCGAAGAAGCGTCGCGACACCGATGCCGCCAAGCGGATCTCAGCCGCACGTAAGCCGACGACCGCGGCCTGGGTGGTCAACCGGCTCGCGCTCGGCGATGACGACGTCAAGCGGCGACTGAAGGACCTGGGCGCGCGGTTGCGCGATGCGCATGCGGCGATGGACGGCGAACGCATTCGGGAGTTGTCGGGCGAGCAGCGCCGGTTGGTCAATGCGTTGACCCGTGCGGCGTTCGAAGAGGCGGAGCTCAAGAGCCCGGTCGGTGCGTTGCGCGACGACGTCACCGGCACGCTGCAGGCCGCCGTCGCAGACCCCGATGTCGCCGATCGGCTCGGTAGGCTGACCAAGGCCGAAGAATGGTCGGGGTTCGGCGAGTTCGGCGACACCGCCATCGTTTTCAGCCCGACAACGCGACGCAGACCGGAACCTGAGGCAGCTGCCGCGGCGCCCGATGACGACGGTGGCTCTGGTGCCGACTCAGCTGACGACGCCGCGCAGCGGGAACGGCAGCAGGCACGTGCCGCCCTGGCCGCCGCCGAACACACCAGGGCCGAAGCCGACGACGCGTTGTCCGAACCGCAATCGGACCTGGCCGCCGCGCGTCTGCGGCACCAGGACGCCCAGCGGCGGTTGCAGGAAGCCGAACGCGGCCTGGCCGCGGCCGAGGACGCCTACGACAAGGCCAAGCAAACCAGCCGCGACGCCGGAGCCGCGGTGAAGGAGGCCAAGAACCGGCTGCGACGCGCTAAGTGACTGCGCGGCAGCTGATCTCCATACTGTCGCTGTCCCGTGCCGGGAACGGAACGCTGACGTAGCCGTTCGCCGGGTCGCGGACGTACTCGAGGTACGGTGCGAGCGCGGCCATCGACGTGTTATCCGCGACCACCAGAGCCCCCGGCGACAGGCGGGGCTGCAGCAGTTCGAGCACCGGAAGGTAGAGCTCCTTCCACCCGTCGAGCAGGACGAAATCGACTGGCCCCGTTACGGTTTGCAACGTCTCGAGCGCGTCACCCGACAGTACGGTCATCACGTCGTCGAGCCCGACATCGACGAATGTTGCCGTCGCTGCAGCGACCTTGGCCGCGCTCAGCTCGGTGGTGACGACGGCACCGGTGCCGTTGTCCCGCACGGCCGCGGCCAGGTGGATCGCCGAGATCCCGAGCGACATGCCGAACTCGACGACGGTCGCGGGCCTGCTCGCCCGCACCAGCGCGTACAGCAGCCGGCCCGCCTCCGGCGCGATCGGCAGATAGAAGTCGCTGAGCGCGTCGGCGCGCTCCTGCGCGCTGCCCTCCGAGAAGCGGGCCAAGTCGGCGCCCCGGTCGCGTAGCGCCTCCATCTGGTTGCGGGATTCGGCGTACATCCGGTCGAGCGTCGCGGCGACCCGGGAATCGTGCAATGTGATGCTCATAGAGTCGAAAGTATCGGCCCGAACCGAACATTGCACGCGTACCTCCGTGCCAGGATGGCCCCAGGGCCATGGGCGATTCGGGCACGTCGACAAGACGCGTGATTGCGGTGATCACGCTCATCGTGGTGGCCGCGTGGGCACTGCGCGGTTACGTACCCGGTGTCGACCGCACAGCCGAGCAGGCCGAACCGCGCCACAGCAATCCGGCGGCCACCGCTGCGGTGGTCGCATTGCTGTGCGCGGCGGTGGCGATCATCGGATTCGCGATCATCGTGCGGCTCAGGGACAGGCGACCGGCACCCGCACCCGCCGGCAGCTTGCCGCGGAGCGCCGGGCCCCGGGAGCGACCGTCGTGGCGTTTCGCGGTCATCGCATTGTCGGCGGTCATCGGGCTGATGCTGCTGGTGGTGCTGCTGTCCCAGCTCGCGGACCCGGTGCCGGTCGAACCGACGCCACCGACCGCCCCAGAGACGTCGTCACCCGCCGAACCGGTCGCCCCGCCGCCGCCCGCCGAGGGCGACGGCTCCGACAGCAACGTGATCAACTACCTGATCCCCCCGATGCTCATCTTGATGGCGCTGGTGGTCGTCGGCACGGCGGTCGCATCTCGGCGGCAGGGACGTCACGCGGTGCCGGCAGCCGCCGTCGACACCGACGAAGCACCGGCGATGCCGGCCACCACAACATCGCTTGCCAGGGCCGCCGAGATCGGGCTCGCGGAGATCGGCGACCTCAGCCGCGAACCGCGGGAGGCCATCATCGCCTGCTACGCAGCGATGGAACGTGAGCTGACGCGGGTTCCCGGCGCGGTGCCCCAGGCGTACGACACACCCACGGAGGTACTCGCGCGTGCGGTCGCCAGCGGTGCGCTGCGCACGGACAGCGCCACCGAACTCGTCGACCTGTTCGAGGAGGCGCGGTTTTCGCCGCATGTGATGACCGAGGAGCATCGCGACGTCGCCGTACAGATCCTGAGCCGAGTGCTGACCGAACTGCCGGAGCGCACATCGTGGGCGATGTCATGAAAAGGCTTGTAGCAGCGGCGTTCCTGTTGGTGGCGGGCGCAGAACTGATCGCGATAGTGAGCCGCGACCGGCAAATGATCCTCATCGTGTCCGGCGTGGCGCTCGCGCTGGCGCTGCTCGCCGTTCGCTGGCAGCTCGCCCGCGACGGCGAGGCAGGTTACGAACAGACTCCTTCCGACGATGCCGCAGAATCGCTGCGCCGCTGGCGATCACGCACCGAGACGTTGATCAGTCGCGCCGAAGCGACCCGGACGGACTGGGACCGGCACCTGCGCCCGATGCTCGCGCGGCAGTTCGAGTTGGCGACAGGTCAACGGCGAAGCCGCAATCGCGCCGCGTACCACGCCACCGGCGCGATGCTGTTCGGCTCGGAGCTGTGGGCGTGGGTCAATCCCGAGAACATCGCGAAACGCGGTGCGGCCGAGCCCGGGCCGGGGCGGGCGACGCTCGACGAGATCCTGCAACGGTTGGAGCGGGTATGACGGCCGGACTGCCTGCGGCGACCACGACCGCGAACTGCGAAACGGTGCTCGACGAGATCGGGCGGGTGGTGGTCGGCAAACGCGAAGCTCTGGCGCTGATCCTCACCACGGTGCTGGCCGGCGGGCATGTGCTCATCGAGGACCTGCCCGGTCTCGGCAAGACGTTGATCGCCAAATCCTTCGCTGCGGCACTCGGTTTGGAGTTCAAGCGCGTGCAGTTCACTCCGGACCTGCTGCCCGCCGACCTGCTCGGCTCCACCGTGTACGACATGCAGTCCGGTCACTTCGAGTTTCGGCGCGGCCCGATCTTCACCAACCTCCTGCTCGCCGACGAGATCAACCGCACACCGCCGAAAACCCAGGCCGCGCTGCTCGAGGCGATGGCCGAGAGCCAGGTGAGCATCGATGGCGCCACGCACAAGCTGCCCGCCCCGTTCGCCGTTCTGGCGACCGACAATCCGATCGAGTACGAGGGCACATATCCACTGCCCGAAGCCCAGCTGGACCGCTTCACGATCCGCCTCGAACTGCGGTACCTCTCGGCGCAGGAGGAGGCCGCGATGTTGCGCCGCCGCATCGACCGGGGTTCGGCCGAGCCGACGGTCGCACAGGTCGTCGACGCGCACGAACTCGTCGCGATGCGCGAATCGGTGGAGCAGGTCACCGTGCACGACGACGTGTTGCGCTATGTGGTGGCGTTGGCCGCCGCGACGCGTCAGCACCCGCAGATCGCGGTCGGCGCAAGCCCGCGGGCCGAGCTCGATCTCGTTCAGCTGGCCCGCGCTCGCGCACTGCTGCTCGGCCGGGACTACGTCGTACCCGAGGATGTGAAATCGCTTGCCGTTCCGGCGATCGCACATCGGATCACATTGCGGCCGGAGATGTGGGTGCGGCGGGTCCGGGGCAGCGATGTGCTCGACGAACTGCTCCGGCGCCTACCGGTGCCGCGGACCGACCCGTGACCGAAACCCGCAGCACCGAAGCCGAGTTACGCTGGCGTGCAGCGCCTCTCACGCTCGTGCTGTTGACCTGCGCGGTGGTGTCTCTGGCCGTGGCGGTGATGGGGTCACGATGGCAACTCATCGTCTTCGCCGCGCCGCTCATCGGGGTGTTGTGTTCGGTGGGCTGGCAGCGGCCGGTGCCGAAAGTGCACGTACACGCAAGCCCGGGGGTTCACCGATGCTTCGAAGGGGAGGCGGCGCGAATCACGGTGTGGGCGGAGGCCGGCGACGAGGCGGTGACGCTGCTGACCGAGGCCGTGGCAGGTATGACGCTCGAGGTCGCCTCGCGCGAGGGCGTAAGCAAGCAGACCGTGGTGGCGTCCGCGGAGCGCTGGGGCCGGTATCCGCTGCAGGCACACCTGACGGTGGTTGCGCGGGGTGGTCTCGTGGAGGGCGCAGGCGTGGTCGACGCCGCGGACCTCTACGTGTTCCCGTTGGCCCCGCCGCAGTCGACGGCGCTCCCGCGCACCGAATTGCTCGACCGTCTCGGCACGCACCTCACCCGTCATATCGGCCCGGGTGTCGAGTACGCCGATGTACGGCGATATGTGCCGGGAGATCAACTGCGGACGGTCAACTGGGCAGTGAGCGCACGCCGGGGCAGCCTGCACGTCACCGAGCGGCTGACGGATCGCGCGGTCGACGTGGTCGTGCTGATCGACAACTATGCCCAACCGGCCGGACCCGCGACCGAAGCCACCGAGCGCACGGCACGCGGCGCCGTGCAGGTGGTGCAGAGCGCGTTGCGCAGCGGTGACCGGGCCGGCGTCGTCGCACTGGGGGACCGGCAGCCGCGGTGGCTGAGCGCCGACATCGGCCGCAGGCAGTTCTACCGGGTGCTCGACGCGATGCTCGGCGTCAGCGGTGGTTACGAAACCACTTCGGGCACGCTGGCGCCGCGGGCCGCTATCCCGCCGGGCGCCGTTGTCGTGGCGTTCTCGACGTTGCTCGACACCGAGTTCGCGCTGGCGTTGATCGATCTGCGTAAACGCGGCCACACCGTGGTGGCGGTCGACGTGTTACTAGGTGCTCCGTTCGAGGGCGGATGCGACCCGTTGGTGGCGCGGATGTGGACGCTGCAACGGTCGTTCATGTATCGGGACATGGGTACCGTCGGTGTGAACATCGTGGCCTGGCGGGACGAGGACTTACTCGACCAGGCCATGCAATTGGTGCCCGCTCACCGGCGGTCGGTGCGGAGGCGGCGATGAACCGCGCGTTGTCGACCGCGTTCGGCCTCGTGATGGTGGCCGCCGCCGCGTTCGCGGCCTCCGACCGCGTACTGGTCGTGTGTGGGCTCGCGGTGCTGATGGTGGTGGTGGGCAATGTGTTTCGACCGGTGGCCACCATGGCTGTGTTGACGACCGCAGCCGTGCTCGTGTTGGCATCGGCGGCGCCGGCGCTGGCCGCGCTGTGCGGTCTGTCGGGTGCGGCGTACCTGGTGTTGCGCCACACCTTCGATATCACGGTGCCGACAATCGTTGGAGCATTGTGCTTTACGGCTGTTGCGCTGGCGGCGGTAATGCTGCCGTTCGAACTGCCGTGGGTGCCGTTGATTGCGCCGCTGGCCGTGCTGGGGGCGGTGCTGTTGGCGACGCGGCCGTTCTGGTTGGGCGGCTCGAGGGGCGCTCCTACCACGCGGGCCACCCCTACCACGCGGGTGTGACATCTCGCGGGTCGCGTCGCGGCCCTGTCCCCAATGTGCGGCTCATCCACAGAACCGGGTGGCTTCTCGGTGGTATGCCGTGGCCCGCGGGTGGCAATGGATAGCGTTGTGGCATGGTGGGATTCGTTACTGGCGACGTGGCACGGGAGCGTGCTTGCGTGCTACTCGATCAGGTCGAGGCCGCTTATGCCGGGTTGCGGGACTTGTCCACCGACGAGGTCGGCACCGTATTCCGGGTGCAGATCGCGGAACGGCTGGAGACGCAACAGCGGGTCAACCGCGGCTTGATGTACCGCCTGTTCGCCGAACTCGCCCACCCGCCCGACGAGACCGGAGCCGATCCTGACCTGATCGACAAACTCTGGGCAGGGCTGCGGATTGCGCCGAGAGAAATCAGGCGCCGCTTCAAGGTAGCGGCGCGGATTCGCCCGCGCGCGGCGCTGACCGGGGCACCGTTGCCGGCGGAATTACCGATGATCGCCGACGCAGTGGAATCCGGTGCTATCGGTGAGGATCACCTTCAGGTGATCACGCACTGTATGGACGGGTTGCCCTCCAACGTCTCGGTGACCGACCGCACCGAGGTCGAGGCGAGTCTGGTGCGCGAAGCGGTGAAGAGCGACGCCGAAGCGGTGCGGGTCATCGGGCGGCGCATCGACGAGATCTTCAATCCCGATGGGCATTACGACGAGGACGACCGGGCACGGCGACGCGGACTTGTGCTGGGCCGGCAGGGTCGCGACGGGATGTCCCGCCTCGCCGGCTGGATCGACCCCGAAACCCGTTGTTACGTCGAAGCGGTCACCGCCGCGGTGCGCCCGGGTCGGCACCTGCCCGACGGCGCTGTCGCCGAGACACCTGATGACAGGTCGATGTCGCAGCGCTGCCATGACGGCGTCAAGCTCGGGCTGAAAGCCGGTATCGCGTCCGGCGGGCTGGGCAGTCATCGGGGCCATCCGGTCACGGTGGTCGTGCGAACCACGCTGGGCGATTTGAACCAGGCCGCACACGCGGTGGCCGACCCGGATGTGTCGATGCCGGGACCGGCGCACACCGGCGGTGACACCGTGGTGCCGATGCGCGACCTGATCCGGATGGCCGCCGACGCGATCCACTACCTCGCGATTTTCGACGACCACACCGAACGCCCGATCTACCTGGGCCGCCAGAAGCGCATCGCGACCGCCGACCAGCGCATCATCTGTTATGCGCGCGACGGCGGGTGTACGCGACCGGGCTGCACCGAACCTGGTTACCACTGCGAGGTGCACCACTGGCCGGGCTGGCGCGAGGGTGGACCCACCGACGCCGACTCGCTGTTCTTCGCCTGCGGACCCGACCACACGGCGGTCAGCGAGGGTCGCTGGCAAACCACCGTCACCGACGCGGGGCGGCTGGCCTGGAGTAATGACACCCGCCCGCCCGAGGTCAACCGCCTGCACCACCCCGAGGAACTCCTGCGCGGCGACACTGACCCGCCCGCCGACGACGATTAGCCGATCGCCGCAGCGGGGTCGAACCACCGCGGTGGGAACCCGACGCAATGATTCGATGCGCCCGATATGTTTCTAGGACGCTTATCGGGCGGTAAGCGAAATGATAAGCAGCACGCTTACTTTCGGGAGGTCGGCATGCCAAGCGATGTGCGCAAGGCGATCACCGGCGCGTCGATCGGCAATGCGGTCGAGTGGTTCGACTTCGCGATCTACGGCTTCCTGGCGACGTTCATCGCGGCCAACTTCTTCCCGGCCGGCAACGAGACGGCGGCGCTGCTCAACACGTTCGCGATCTTCGCGGCAGCCTTCTTCATGCGCCCGCTCGGTGGGTTCGTATTCGGCCCGCTCGGCGACAAGCTCGGCAGGCAGCGCGTGCTGGCGCTGGTGATCCTGCTGATGTCCGGCGCGACCGTCCTGATCGGACTGTTACCCACCTACGCCTCGATCGGCGTCGCCGCACCGCTGCTGCTCCTGCTGCTGCGCTGCCTGCAGGGGTTCTCGGCCGGCGGCGAATACGGCGGCGGCGCGGTCTATCTCGCCGAGTTCGCGACCGACCGCCGCCGCGGACTGACCATCACGTTCATGGCATGGTCCGGTGTCCTGGGCTTCCTCCTCGGGTCGGTGACGGTGACGCTGCTGCAAGCGCTGCTGCCCGCCGCCGCGATGGAGAGCTACGGCTGGCGCATCCCGTTCCTGATCGCCGGACCGCTCGGACTGGTCGGCCTCTACATCCGGTTGCGCCTCGACGACACCCCGCACTTCGCCGAGCTCAGCAAGAGCGACCAGGTCGCCGAATCGCCGTTGCGCGAGGCGGTGCAGACGTCGTGGCGGCGGATCCTGCAAGTCATCGGACTGTTCATCGTCTTCAACATCGGCTACTACGTGGTGTTCACTTTCCTGCCGAACTACTTCATCACCACACTCGAGTTCTCCAAGACCGACGCCTTCGTCTCGATCACACTGGCCAGTCTGGTCGCCCTGATCCTCATCCTTCCGCTGGCCGCCGTATCGGACCGGATCGGTCGGCGGCCGATGCTGATTGCAGGGTCGGTGGCGTTCGCGGTGCTGGGCTACCCGCTGTTCCTGCTGCTGAATTCCGGATCGCTGGTCGCCGCGATCATCGCGCACTGCGGCCTCGCGGCCATCGAGTCGGTCTACGTCTCGACCGCGGTGTCGGCAGGCGTCGAACTGTTCGCCACCACTGTGCGCTACAGCGGATTCTCGATCGGCTACAACATCTGCGTGGCCGGGTTCGGCGGTACGACGCCGTACGTGGTCACTTGGCTGACCGCGGAAACCGGCAACAACCTGGCGCCCGCGTGGTACCTGATCGTCGCCGCCGTCGTCTCCCTGGCAGCGGTCCTCACGCTGCGCGAGTCCGCAGGCCGACCGCTCGCGCAGACCGCAGACAGCCTCGCCGCGGTTAGGGTGGGTCCATGAAGCTTCGCGTGATGCCCTACGTCACGGTCGAGATCGACGATCGCCTGCGCCGCCGCGTGCGCTCCGCCGGCGAGCGGCTGCGCGTCAACGTGCGGTCCTACCTGTTGAGCGCCGCCGACGACGTGGACACGGCCAGCGACAAGGTCCGCGGCTTGTGCGACCGGGCGGTCAACCGGGTGGACACGGTCGTGGCCACCGTCAACAACAGGATCGCCCCGGAAAGCGAGGCGCCGCGCCTGCGGGTGGTCGCAGGCGGACGCGAGGCCAGCTGAGACGCGAAACCGGCCGCGGCTAACCCGCGCGGGACGTGCGCCCGCCGACCAGGAAGCTGCCGGCCAGAACCACCAGACCGATGATCGCGACTGGGATGGACCACATGCGACGGTCACCGATCGCCGAATTGCACTCCGCGACGTAGTCGCGTGGATCCTCAGTCAGCTCGTCGATTATCGGCAGGTTCTTCAATTGATTCGGATCGTTGCTGTTGGCCTGGCTGGCCGCGGTGTCGTCCGCGGCGATCGCGTTACCGCACGAGATCTTCTGGCCGTCTGGCCCGGAGATCGACACGGGCACCAGCAGCGCGATAACGCCGATGAGCAGAATGACCGCACCGACCAGCAGAAGCAAGCGTCGCAGATTCATGACCGGTTTGATGCCCCGATAGTTCGGGCACCAAACCTGGCAGGCGACCGGGGGCGCCCAGCCAGCCGCGCAAGCCAGCGGTCCGTATGTTGTGCTTATCCGATGTGCGCACCATGGCCGGGAAGGAGCGCAACGCTTTTGGTAGGCCCGCTTTGGTAGGCGAGGGTTTGGTCGTTCTGCTGGCCCTGCTCGCCGCGGTCTTCCTGGCGATCGGCATCGTGGTCCGCCAGCGCGCCACCATGGACGTCCCGCAGGAACACGGCGTCAGCAGCGTGATGGTGATGACGCTGCTGCGCAGAAAGCTTTGGTGGGCCGGCACCGGTGCGGCCCTGGCGGGTTACGTCTTTCAGGCTCTCGCGCTGACCAAGGGGTCGCTGCTGCTGGTGCAGCCGATCCTGGTGTCGGCCCTGCTGTTCGCATTGCCGCTGAGCGCCCGACTCGCCAACCGCAGGGTCACACGCAGTGAGTGGATATGGGCGATGGTGCTCACGGTGGCGCTCGCGATGTTCGTGGTGCTGGCCAAGACGCGGCCCGGCGATTACGAGGCGTCGATCCCGCTGTCGGCGCTCGTCGCCGTCATCTGCACCGGCGCGGTGATGGCGTGCGTCATCATCGCTGTCCGCACCAACTCCTGGCGGCGCGCGGTGCTGCTCGCGGTGGCGGTCGGGTTGTTGTTCGGTGTGGTCGCGGTGCTGACCAAGCTCGTGATGTACCTGCTCACCCATGTGGGCGTGTGGTCAGTACTGACCTCGCCGGCGCTATACCTGCTTCTCGTGCTGGGTGTCGTCGCGGTGTTCTTGCAGCAGTCCGCATTTCACGCAGGCTCATTGCAGACGTCGGTGCCGACGATGCTGGTACTCGAGCCGGTCGTCGCCGTCGTGTTGGGGGCGGTGGTCCTCGGCGAACATCTGACTGTCGACGGCGTGAAGGCGGTGCTGATCGCGATCGCGGTGACCGCGATGGCGGCGGCGACCATCGCGCTCGGCCGTGACGAGGGCGCGCTCGAGGAGGAACTCGAGGCGGCGGCCGCACAGCGCCCCTAGCCGCACAGCGCCCCTAGCCGCACAGCGCACCTAGCCGCAAAACGTGAGGCTGAAAGTTGTTTGCCCGCACGATGATCCGGTCAGTCGACGATGGCGACCGCGGCGACCTTGTCGAGCCCCGAGAGGGTGAGCAGCGTGGTGATCGGTCCCTTCGCGGGCACGATCAGGTTCAGTTCGGCACCCGCAGCGACAGAGAACAGCTCGCGTAGTGCGGCGCTGTCGCAGTACGTCACTGCGACGAGGTCGACGGTGACGGAAGGGCTTTCGGCCGCCGCGCGCGCCAGCACAGCGCGAAACTCGTCGACGTTGGCCAAGTCGATCTCACCTTCGGCGGCGACGACCGAAGACGCCTCAGCGCTTCCGGCGGTGAGCCGGAACTGGTTGCGGGTCATGCCCTTCAGTCCCTCACCGTCATCGAGAAGTGAGCTTCGGCAGCGTGAGCGGGTCCAGTCACCACACCTCCCGGTTTCACAGCGGCGGTGCCAGGGCACGCCAAATGTCCGTATCGCTGCCTCTTCCTGACAGACGTTTTGCCGATAGTTGTAATACCACGCGGACGACAGCGAGGCGCGCAGAGTTTCCTCAAAGTCGAAGCTCGGGTAACTGAAACGTCATATCGACGGTGGTGCCGGCCGCGGTGCCGTCGAGGTCCACCCGGTCGCTGACGGCCCGCATCAGCAACAGGCCGCGGCCGCGGGTGCCCGGATCGACCGGCGGCGCCTTCCACGACCCGAAGTCGGTGACGCACACGTGCACCTGGGTGTCGTGGATCTTCGCGTCGACGCGCATACGCCCGGGATCGCGTCCGCGGTAGGCGTGTTCGACGCTGTTGGAACAGGCCTCGTTGACGACCAGGATGAGGTCGGCCACCGACGAGTCGGAGGCGCCGCTGGCCGCCAGCCATGCCGCCAACCGATGCCGAACCTCGGTCAGCTTCGAAGCGGTCGCGGTGTCGTCGATGACCAGGGCAGCCCGCGCTGACCGGTAGAGCACGATCGCCACGTCGTCGTCGTAACCACTGTCGGGTGCCAACCTGCCCAGGACCGCGTCGGCGACCTCTTCGATCTGCAGGTTCGTCGTATCGGCCACGACGGCGGCCAACCGGTCGATCTGGGCATCGATCGAGTGGTCGCGGCGCTCGACCAGGCCGTCGGTGTAGAGCATCAGCGTCGAGCCCGGGGCCAGCGGATGGCTTGCCTGGGGACGGGGCTCGGGATGCTTCACGGCCAACGGGACCGACCCCGCCCCGTCCAGTAATTGAGGAGGCCCGGTATCGGACACCAGCACCGGCGGCACGTGGCCGGCGCTGCTGTACTGGACCGTCGCGGACTCGGTATCGATGATCGCGACGAACACTGTCGTGCAGAAGGCGTCGGGAATGTGCTCGGCGACCGAGTCGAGGTGTTCGAGCAGCGCCGACGGTTGCGCGCCGGTCAGCAGCAACGCCCGCGTCGACGCACGCAACTGCCCCATCACCGCGGCGGCCGCCAGACCGCGGCCGACACAGTCACCCACCACGAGGCCGATCCGGTCTTCGCCGACGGGGATGACGTCGTAGAAGTCACCGCCGATCTCGAGCGGATGCACCGCGGGTTCGTAGCGCACGGCGAACCCCGGCGGCAGGTCGATCGGCGCCAAAAGTGACCGCTGCAGGGTCAGCGACGTCTCCCTGGCGCTCTCGAACTGCCGGACGTGTTGCATGGCCAGGCTGAGGTGGCCGACCAGCGCAGCGACCAAGCGGCGGTCCTCCGAGCTGACCACCCGCGGGACGCGATGCTCGAGGCACAACACGACGTCTCGCGCGCCGGAGAGCACGGCCACGAAGCCCCGAGTGGTGCCCGCACTGGGCGCCCCGCCGACCGGCGTGACGGTCAGCGGTATCCACATGCGGGCGTCTTCGAACGTGCGACGCCAGTCATCGTCCAGGTCGGCCCAGGAGGTCTCGGCCGGTTCGCCGGCGACCCGGACGGTCGGTTCGTCCCCCTCCGTCTTCGGCCACATGACCGCCAGCAGCCGCTGCGCATCCAACGGTATTCGGCAATGCGCCAGCGTTATCGCCAGCACCTCGTCCACGTTCTTGGCGACGCTCACGGCGGTGGCCAACCGAGCCATCGAGCGGTCGCGCTCCGCGGCGGCGCGCGGCGCGGTGACATCGCGGATAGTGCCCACATAGACGCCACGGCGCGACTGGTGGTCTGGCACGGCGTTGACGCTGATCGCCGCCCAGCGCATGCGCCCGTCGCGGTGCCGGATCCGGACCTCGGCGGTGAGCTTGCCGTCCCGGACCAGTGCAGCCCGGCGGCTTGCGGCGGCGGCTTCGTCGACGGCCCACGGATGAGGCATGGGGTAGGGCAGGCCCTCCTGGCCGTAACCGGTGACGTCGGCGAAGGCGTCGTTGATCTCGACGACGCACCCCGTGGCGTCGGTGACGAAGAAGCCCTCCTGCAGCGAGTTCACCAACGCGCCGCGGAACTCGTCGCGGTCGGCCAGATCGTCGGCTCGCGCTCGTTCCCGTTCGTAGCGGTGGTAGAAATCTCCGGGATCGCTCATCTTCGCGGCAGTCGATCCCTCCCAGCTCGCGCCCACACTGGCATCGCCGAGCGCACAAATCTCCTCCCGACATTAGCCTGCGCATCACAGCCCGATCCCCTGAAGCCGTGATCTATTGCGGGGTGCCACGGGTTAAGCTCGCCATTGCCGCCGTGGTGGCGGCGCTGACCGGAGGACGGCCGTTGTCACGTACTGACCCGATTTCCACCTCGATCTCGCACGAGGACGGCATCGCCGTGCTGGCGGTCGGTGGTGACGTCGATCTCGCCACTGTCCCGGCGTTTCAGGCGGCGATCACCGAGGCGCTGACCCGAGAGCCCACCGCGCTGGTCGTGGATCTGTCGGCGGTCGACTTCCTCGCGTCCGCCGGACTGCAGGCGCTGGTCGCGACGCACGAAACCGTCAGCAAGTCGGCCCGCTTCGCGGTGGTGGCCGACGGCGCCGCGACCAGCCGGCCGATTCAGCTGACGGGCCTCGATCAGGTCTTCTCGCTGTATCCGACGTTGGCCGAGGCGCTGGGTGCGCTGAAGTCCGGTTCTCAAGCGTCGGGTGGCGCCGACTAGCTGCGAAAACACACCGCGCGCCGGTCTCGACCTTCGCGCCGCCTGCGCCGACCGCGATCCTGGCGACCACTGATAAGGGAGCCAACAGCAGCTATCTACGGATGCGGCTGTTGGTGATGGTCCCGGTGAAAAACGACCTCGCGTTGGTCGCCGCGGCGAGGGGGCCGTACCACGAGTTCGGGCCCGACTTCGGGTTCGGCAAACCGTCTGGTGTGAATGTGCAGATCGCCTTGGACATGGGCAAATACGTCAATATTTTCAGCTGGCGCGGCGACCCGCCGCGGTAGCGCGTCAGATCGCGCCGTTGAACAGGCAGAGCCAGGCGGCCACCAGAACTGCGACCGCGAGGATGCCGGTCACGACCACATGAGCCAGCAGATGCGTTCGGTCCTTCATTGCGGCGACGCTAGGCACTCGACCTGAGAGCTATCTGGCAGGACCCCCAGAGCCGGCTGATTCGGCCCGATCTCACGCCGTGACTTTCGCAGCGGCGTGGTCGGGCATCGGTTCGTACCGCGCGAAGCAGCGGGTGAAGGTACCGGCGCCGTGCGCCAACGAACGCAGATCGATCGCGTAGCGGGTGAGTTCTACCTCGGGGATCTCGGCCTTGACCAGCGTGCGGTCCTCGCCGACCTTGTCGGTGCCCAGCACCCGCCCCCGGCGCCCCGCCAGATCGCCCATGATCGCGCCGACGAAGTCGTCGGGGATCAGAATCGAAACCTCGTCGACGGGTTCGAGCAGGTTCACCTTCGTCGCCGCTGCCGCCTCGCGCAGCGCCAGCCCGCCGGCCATCTGGAACGCGAAGTCCGATGAGTCGACGCTGTGGGCCTTTCCGTCGAACAGCGTGACGCGGATGTCGACGACCGGGTAACCCGGTCCGACCCCCTTTTCCATCTGCGCCCGCACACCTTTCTCCACGCTCGGGATGAACTGACGGGGCACCGCACCGCCGACCACTTTGTCGACGAATTCGAATCCGGAGCCCTCGGGTAGCGGCTCCACCTCGATGTCGCATACCGCGTACTGCCCGTGTCCGCCGGACTGCTTGACGTGTCGACCGTGGCCTTTGGCCTTGCCGCCGAAGGTTTCTCGCAGCGGCACGCGCAGTTCGACCGTGTCGACGGCGACGCCGTAGCGACGGGACAGCGAGTCGAGGACGACGCCGGCGTGCGCTTCGCCCATGGTCCACAGCACGATCTGATGCGTCTCGGGATTCTGCTCGATGCGCAGCGTGGGGTCCTCGGCGGCCAACCGCTGCAATCCCACCGACAGCTTGTCCTCGTCGGTTTTCGCCCTGGGTTGCACCGCGATGGGCAGCAGCGGTTCGGGCATACCCCACGGCCGCAGCACCAGCGGATCGGACTTGTCGGACAGGGTGTCTCCGGTCTCGGCCCGGCTGAGCCGCCCGATCGCGCAGATATCGCCGGCGATCACCGAGGGCGCGGGCCGCTGCTGTTTGCCGAGCGGGAACGACAGCGTGCCGATCCGCTCGTCTTCGTCGTGGTCCTCGTGCCCGCCCAGCGATCCGGTCAGCGAGCCGTTACCACCGAAGAACGACGAGAAGTGGCCGGACACATGCACGGTCGCGTCGGGAGTGATGGTTCCCGAGAACACCCGGACCAGGCTGACCCGTCCGAGGTAGGGGTCGGAGGTCGTCTTGACGACTTCGGCCAGCAGCGGACCGGCCGGGTCACACGGAATCTCGGCGCGCGGTCTGCCCTGTGGGGTGAAAACCTCGGGCAGTCGATGTTCGGGCGGCGAGGGGAATCCCGCGGTGATGATCTCCAGCAACTCGAGCGTGCCCACGCCCGTGCCGCTGCACACGGGGATCACCGGAAAGAACGATCCCCTGGCGACCGCCTTCTCCAAGTCATCGATGAGCGCCGACTGATCGATCTGCTCCCCACCCAGGTAGCGCTCCATCAATGTCTCATCCTCGGACTCCTCGATGATCCCCTCGATCAGCGTGGCGCGGTGTTCGGACATGGTGTCGGCGTACGCGTCGTCGGGTTCGTGGGTGCCGGTGCGCTTGCCGTCGGCGTATTCGTAGTGCGTCTGCGACAACAGTCCGATCAGGCCGGTGCACGGCGAATCCGATTCCCTGCCCGGCTTCGTACGCCCCGCGGGCAGATACAGCGGAAGCACCTTGTCGCCGAACGCCTGCTGCGCGGCGGCCAGTGCGTTGTCGTAATTCGCACGGGCGTGGTCGAGTTTGGTGATGACCACCGCTCGCGGCATGCCGACCTGGCTGCACTCGGACCACAGCGACTTGGTCGGTTCGTCGATGCCCTCGTTGGCGGCGATGACGAACAGCGCACAGTCGGCGGCGCGCAGCCCCGCACGCAGTTCCCCGACGAAGTCGGCGTAGCCGGGTGTGTCGATGAGATTGACCTTGACGCCGTCGTGCAGCAGAGAGGCGAGCGCCAGGCCCACCGAACGCTGTTGGGAGATCTCGGCCTCGTCGCTGTCGCACACGGTGGTGCCGTCCTGTACCGAGCCGGGTCTGGCCAAGACGCCGGAGGCCAACAGAAGTGCCTCGATGAGTGTTGTCTTGCCGCCACCCGATGGACCCACCAGCACCACATTGCGGATGGCGGCCGGACTGTCCGCGGTGGGGGCGGCTCCGGCGCCCTGGGAATGTGTCGTCTTGTCGGCCATGACGTTCCCTTTCACGGCCTTCGTGGCGGGCTGCCCCAGCGGCCGCAGTGCGTGTGTTAGACCACAATTCCCCTAACCGTGGGCGCGCACAAGGTCTTCACGGAATCTGCGCTCAGGCCTGCCACGACGACAATCTCGTGATGTTCACGCTGATGACCGGTCCGTCCAGCGCGATCCGCTGGTACTGCACGTACTTGCTGCGGAGCAGCATGTATCCGGTGGCCAATTCCTCGCCGCTGTAGTGGATTTCGGCCCGGCCGTCGGCGCGTACCCACCAGAGCCGCGACCAGTCGTCGTCGTAGTGATCGACCAGCATGCTGACCTGCGGGTTGGCTTCGATATTGGTCAACCGCCGTAGCTTGCGCGTCGACTTTCGCTTGGCGTCGACGGCGGTGTAGGCCACGCCGCTGTGGACGGCGAACACGACGGGCACCAGATGCGGTGCGCCGTCGGCCCCCGCGGTGGCGAGCATCGCCACAGGCGATGCGGCGAACACGGTTTCGGGTTCGAAGTCGGCAGGCATGGTGGTCATCGACTCTGGCCGGGTCGCTGCGGGGCGACGCTGATCGGCGAACGGGTGACCGGTGTGCGGGTCACGCCGATCTGCGGATCGCGACCGGTTCTCGCCGCCGGGGTGCGGGGACGGTAGGTCGCGGGAGGCGGTGCCGCGGCGGGCGCCGCCGACGTCTCAGCCGGTGCCGGTGACGGTGGTGCCGAGGGTGACGGTGGCGGCGGGGGCTGTGGCGCGCTGGATCGCGATTCGCTGTGTACCGGGGCCGCGGTCTGGGCGGTCGGCTCGACCGGGGCGGTGTTCTCGCCGGCGGGGGCGCCCGGTGTGCGGAACGCCAGCAGGACACCCGAGACGACGAAAGCTACGGCCGCGATCCCAGTGACCGCCAGCACGCCGACCGTGCGCCCCCTTCGATACCAGGGCGCCGGGGCGGGTTCGAAGTACCACGTGTTCTCGTCGAACGCGTCGAACGACATGTCCCCGCCGGGGTCCTGCTCGGCGTCGACGCGAGCGTCGTCCGCCTCCGACCCGTCGCCATCTGCGACGTCGACGATGTCGCCGAACTGGTAGTCGAAGTCCCCCGGGCCTTCGCGTTCCGCCACGGAGAAATGCTAACGCCGGTTGGGCGCCCAAACGGGCTCCCGGCAAACTCCGATGCAAGTTGCGCGCCCCCGGACCCGCCGCGATAGGGTTTCGGGCGCCTCGTATGAATTCGTTCACCGCGGCGATCGGGTGCGGCAGCCGCTGCGCCACCGCGCCGCTTCCTGACTATCGGAAGGTTCGGCGATGAAGCTCACCAGACTTGCGGTCGCGTCCGCCGCATCCGTTCTCCTGCTGGCCGGTTCGGTGGCGTGCGCGCCGCCGGAGAAGAGCGGGGACGGTGAGCGGACGGAGTCCGGCGCCAAGGCCGCCGAAGCCACCTCAGCCGAGGACTTCGGCGGCATCGACGGCCTCATCGCGGCGGCCAAAGCCGAAGGTGAGCTCAATGTCATTGCGTTGCCGCCGGATTGGGCGAACTACGGCGCAATCATCAAGGCGTTCTCCGACAAGTACGGCATCAAGGTGAATTCGATGCAGCCCGGCGCGTCGAGCCAGGACGAGATCAACGCGGCCAACCAGCAGAAGGGTAGAAGCACCGCGCCCGACGTATTCGATCTCGGCCAGTCCGTCGCGCTGGCCAACACCTCGATGTTCGCCCCGTACAAGGTGGCGAACTTCGACGACATCCCGGCGGCGTTCAAAGACCCGGACGGCACGTGGGTCAACGATTACGGCGGCTACATGTCGATCGGCTACGACTCGGCCAAAGTTCCGCCGGTGACGAGCATCGACGATCTGCTGAAGCCCGAGTACCAGGGCAAGGTGGCGCTCAACGGCGATCCGACACAAGCGGGCGCCGCGTTCTCCGGTGTGCTGATGGTCGCGTTGTCCCAGGGCGGTTCGGTCGACGACATCGCACCGGGCGTGGAGTTCTTCCGCAAACTGGCCGACGCGGGCAACTTCCTGCCGGTGGACCCGACACCGGCCACCATCGCATCCGGGCAGACACCGGTCGTCATCGACTGGAACTACACCAATGCCGCCGAAACCAAGAATCTGCCGTCGTGGCAGTTGCTGGTGCCACCGGCGCATGCCGTCGCCGGCTACTACTACCAGGCGGTCAACAAGGACGCGCCGCATCCGGCCGCCGCGCGCCTGTGGCAGGAATTCCTGTACAGCGACGAAGCGCAGAACCTGTTCGCGCTCGGCGGTGTGCGGCCGGTCCGTGCCGACAACATGGCCACCGACGGCACACTGGACAAGGCCGCCGCGGCGTCGGTCCCGATCATCGACGGGCCGGTGACGGTGCCCTCTCCGAAGCAGACCGAGGCGGCCATCAAGTACCTGTCCGAGCACTGGGCCGCCGCGATCGGCTGACCCGCCACATCCGAGGACCGAGCCTGAACAAGCTGCGCGACGCCGCCCGAGACACCCTGCCGCTGCTGCCGTTTCTGGCGGTGGTGGTGACGTTCCTGCTCATCCCGACCGTGACCGTGATCGCCAACGCGTTCTTCGTCGACGGCGCGTTCTCACTGGCGCGCGTCGAGGCGCTGTTCACCGGTCCGGCGCTGTCGGCTCTGGGCAAAAGCGTGGTGTTGTCGGGCAGCACCGCGCTCATCGGCGCGACGCTCGGCGCGGTGCTGTCCTGGCTGATCGTGTCCGGCCCACCCACCTCGATGGTGCGACGTGCGGTGCTCGCGCTGTGCAGTGTGCTGGCCCAGTTCGGCGGTGTCGCACTGGCTTTCGCATTCCTGGCGACGATCGGGCTGAACGGGGTGCTGACGCTGTGGATCCAGCAACTGTTCGGGTGGAACCTGGCCGCGTCGGGCTGGCTGTACGGGCTGCCCGGGCTGATCGTCGTCTACACCTACTTTCAGATTCCGTTGATGGTGATCGTGTTCATGCCCGCCTTGGAAGGCCTGCGCGCACAGTGGCGCGAAGCCGCGTTCAGCCTGGGCGCGTCGCGGCTGCAGTATCTGCGTGAGGTGGCGGTTCCGTTGTTGACGCCGGCGTTTCTCGGCTCGACGCTGTTGTTGTTCGCCAACGCCTTTGCGGCGTACGCGACGGCTGCCGCGTTGGTCAGCCAGGGCTCTCCGATCGTGCCGTTGCTGATCCGGGCTGCCCTCACCAGCGAGGTGGTGCTGGGTCAGGCCGGCTTCGCCTACGCGTTGGCGCTGGAAATGGTGGTCGTCGTCGCCGTGGTGATGGTGACGTACAACAGGTTGGTGCGACGCACGGCTCGGTGGCTCCGATGACGTTTGGCAGCAGAATGTTTCGCACCGCGCTGTGGCTGTTTTTCGGCGTGTTCTTCCTGTTTCCGCTCTATGCGATGGCCGACTTCTCGACGCGCAACCTGATCGCCGGCGGCCGGACGCTGCGGGCATGGGCCAACCTGGTGTCCGAGGGTGCGTTGTTTCAGGCGATCGTGGTCTCCCTGCTGCTTGCGGTGTTCACCGTGCTCGCGATGCTGCTGATCCTGCTGCCGACGATGATCTGGGTCCGACTGCGGGCGGCGTGGGCCAACGGTCTGCTGGAATTTTCCTGCCTGTTGCCGTTGACCATACCGGCGCTGGTCATCGTGGTCGGCTTACGCAACGTATACCTATGGGTCACATACTTTCTCGGTGAATCGGCGTTGACGCTGACGTTCGTCTACATCGTGCTGGTGCTGCCGTTCGCCTACCGAGCGCTGGACGCGGCGCTGTGCTCGATCGACCTGCAGACGCTGACCGAGGCCGCACGGTCACTGGGCGCCGGGTGGGCGACGACGATCCTGCGGGTGGTGGTGCCGAACATCTGGTCGGGCATCCTGTCCGCGTCGTTCATCTCGGTCGCGGTGGTGCTCGGTGAATACACGATCGCCTCGCTCAGCGGCTACGAGACGCTGCAGGTGCAGATCGTGGCGATCGGTAAGGCCGACGGTCCGACATCGGTGGCCGCATCGTTGGCGGTGTTGCTGTTGGGTTTCGTTCTACTGCTGATACTTTCGCTCGTCACCCGGGGGCGGCGCAGAGTCCGAGGAGCCATCGCATGACCGCCGGAGTCGCCGTCGAACTCAACGGCCTGACGCGGGTGTACGGGTCGGTGAAGGCACTCGACGGGCTGAACCTGCACATCGAACCGGGCGAACTCGTCGCGCTGCTGGGCCCGTCGGGTTGCGGTAAGACCACCGCGCTGCGCATCCTCGCCGGCCTCGACCAGGCCACCTCGGGGACGGTAAGCGTCGGCGGTCGGGACGTCAGCGCGGTGCCGGCGAACAAACGCGATATGGGCATGGTGTTCCAGGCTTACAGCCTGTTTCCTCACCTCACCGTGCTCGAAAACGTCGCATTCGGGCTGAAGATGCGCCGAACGGCCAAGCGGGAGCGGCTGTCCCGGGCCGCCGACATGCTGGACATGGTCGGGCTGTCCGCGCACACCGACAAGTACGCCGGCGAGTTGTCGGGTGGGCAGCAGCAGCGTGTCGCGCTGGCCCGCGCGCTGGCGATCCGGCCGAGCGTGTTGCTGCTGGACGAGCCGCTTTCGGCGTTGGACGCCAAAGTCCGGGCACAGTTGCGTGACGAGATCCGTCGCGTACAACGGGAAGTCGGAATCACGACGCTGTTCGTCACTCACGATCAGGAAGAGGCGCTCGCCGTGGCGGACCGCGTCGCGGTGATGAGCCACGGCAAGCTCGAACAGCTGGCGCCGCCCGCGGACCTCTACGCCAACCCGGCGACGCCGTTCGTCGCGGAGTTCGTCGGGCTGAACAACAAGGTGCCGGCGGTCGTTTCCGATGGCCGAGCACGGTTGCTCGACACGTCGGTGCCGACGCTGCCGGGCTCCATCCGGTCGGGGGCCGGGTTTGCGATGGTGCGGCCCGAAGCGGTGAGGCTGGCCGCGGACCCGGCCGCAACGTCGACGGTCGGCTCGGTGGCGTTCCTCGGCGCGATATCGCGCGTCCACGTCACGTTGCCGGACGGCACGCCGGTCAGCGCGCAGATGGCGAGTTCGGCGGCCCGTGGATTCGCGGCCGGCGCCCCCGTCACCGTCGGTGTCGAAGCCGACGGCGTGCTCGTGGTGCCTTCCTGACCGCGAACGTGGGTTACCCGCACGCTCGAGGCACGTTTCGCGTGCCGGTAACCCACGTTCGGCGCCGGATCGGACTACACGTCCTGGACCGGCTCGATGCCGAGGTCCCGGTAGGTGACCAGCGCGGCGAACGGCACGTTGCGCGCGGCGAAGCGCTTGGCCGCGATGTCGCCGCGGTCCACCATCGGGATGACCCCGGTGACGACCGCACCCGCCGCGCTCACGCGGTCGAACGCGATCTCGGTCGAACCACCGGTGCTGATCACATCGTCGACCAGCAGCACCCGCATACCCGGTTCGATGCGGGTGCCCTCGATCCACTGTTCGCGACCGCGCTGCTTCTGCTCCTTGCGGACCGAGAACCACGCCTTGCCGGTGACCATCGCGACGCCGTGCGCCAGCGGGTCGGCGCCCATCGTGAGGCCGCCGACCGCGTCGTATTCGATGCCGCGGCTTTCGGCCAGCTCCGCGACCGCCCGGCTGACGATCGTCAACCGCTCACCGGTGTCGATCGCATACTTGCCGTCGATGTAGTCGTGGCTGAGCTGGCCGCTGGCCAGCTTGAACGGCTCCTCGCGACGTTCGTGACCGCGGGTGGCGATCAGGTCGAAGGCCGCCTGCCAGGTGGCCGGTCGCGCGGGGGAGCCAGCAGTCATAGCGCGATCGTATTTCAGCCCCGCCGCGCCAGGCGGGTCAGCTCGACGGCTGCCGAACGCATCTGCTCGATGGAGTCGATCGGCGTGGGATATCCGATCCGGGTGTAGGCCATTCCGCGGTCGGTCGTCAGACGCAGGTCCAGGCCGTACCGATCGGCGCCGGTGCAGGTCGCCGCGGTGGTGTCCGGGTAGCCGCCCAGCACCTTGGCCATCGCGACCAGCGCCTCGGCGTGGTCGTCGTTCAGATGCGCGACGGCGCCGGCCGCCAGCGGCGCAACCGGATCCGGGCGCGCGGCGGTGTACGCCTCACCCGTCGTCGAATCCATCCGTCCGTAACCGCCCACCCAGCGCACCCGGTTGACCCGCAGCACCCACAGCGAGAAGTCGCTGTAGTCGATGTAGTACTTGGCGGCCGCGACGGCCGACAGGTGGGCATCGCGCGCAGCTGCCCGTTCGTCGCCGGTCGGATGCTCGGCCACGCCGGCCAGCGTGATCCGGCTGCTTGCCAGCGGGTCGGATCCGGCAGCGGTGGGCGCGACGATCGCGATGCTGGCCCGCGGGTCGGCCGAGAGGTTGCGACCGTGCTCGGCGAGGTTGGACACGCACAGCACCGGGGCGCCGTCGAGCAACCCGTACGTCACGAACGACGCCCACGGGTCGCCGTCGGCGGTCAGCGTCGCCAGCGTTCCGGTGTTGGTGGCCGCGGCGATCGTTCGCGCCTCCTCGGCCGCCGATGGTCGGGCGGGGTTGACCACCTCGGTCAGCGGGGCAGGAACAGACGGCGCGTCGCCGGGGTCGCCGTGATCACGTGTGGCCACGCCGGAACGATACCGAAGCGGCCCGGACTTCCGCCGATTCGATTCTCGGCGACATGGGTAGGTTGAACACCGTATGGAACAACACCGGATGGATCAGCGCAGCGGGGTCCGAGCGTCCGAGGTGTCGGCCGACCATGACCCGGCCGATGGCAGCCACGTCGAGGACGGTGTCGTCGAGCACCCCACCGCCGAGGACTTCGGCCACGCCCGGGTGCTGCCCGAGGACCGCACGTGGTTCAAGCGCGCCGTTTTCTACGAGGTCCTGGTGCGTGCGTTCTACGACTCGAACTCCGACGGCATCGGCGACCTGCGCGGACTGACCGAACAACTCGACTACATCAAATGGCTTGGTGTGGACTGCCTTTGGCTGCCACCGTTCTACGATTCGCCGCTACGCGACGGTGGCTACGACATTCGTGACTTCTACCGCGTGCTGCCCGAGTTCGGCACGGTCGACGACTTCGTCGAGTTGCTCGACGCCGCGCACCGTCGCGGTATCCGCGTGATCACCGACCTCGTCATGAACCACACGTCGGATTCGCACGAGTGGTTCCAGGAGTCGCGGCGCAATCCCGACGGCCCGTACGGCGACTACTACGTGTGGAGTGACACCAGCGAGAAGTACCGCGACGCGCGGATCATCTTCGTCGACACCGAGGAGTCGAACTGGACGTTCGACCCCGTGCGCAGGCAGTTCTACTGGCACCGGTTCTTCAGCCATCAGCCCGATCTGAACTACGACAACCCCGAAGTGCAGAACGCGATGCTCGACGTGCTGAGGTTCTGGCTCGACCTCGGCATCGACGGATTCCGGTTGGACGCGGTGCCCTACCTGTTCGAGCGTGAGGGCACCAACTGCGAGAACCTGCCCGAGACGCACGCATTCCTCAAACACTGCCGCAAAGTGATCGACGACGAGTTCCCCGGCCGGGTGCTGCTGGCCGAGGCGAACCAGTGGCCCGCCGACGTGGTCGAGTACTTCGGCGACCCGGACACCGGCGGCGACGAATGCCACATGGCGTTCCACTTTCCGTTGATGCCGCGGATCTTCATGGCGGTGCGCCGCGAATCGCGGTTCCCGATCTCAGAAATCCTGGGGCAGACCCCCGACATCCCGGAGATGGCGCAGTGGGGCATCTTCCTGCGCAACCATGACGAGTTGACGTTGGAGATGGTCACCGACGAAGAGCGCGACTACATGTACGCCGAGTACGCCAAGGATCCGCGGATGAAGGCCAACGTCGGCATCCGTCGACGGCTGGCGCCGCTGCTGGACAACGACCGCAACCAGATGGAGTTGTTCACCGCGCTGCTGCTGAGCCTGCCGGGTTCGCCGGTGCTGTACTACGGCGACGAGATCGGCATGGGCGACATCATCTGGCTCGGCGATCGCGACGCTGTGCGCACCCCGATGCAGTGGACACCGGACCGCAACGCCGGCTTCTCGACAGCGACGCCGGGCCGGCTGTACCTGCCGCCGAATCAGGACGCGATCTACGGCTATCAGGCGGTCAACGTCGAGGCTCAGCGCGACATCTCGAACTCGCTGCTCAACTGGACCCGCACCATGCTCGCGGTGCGCAGCCGCCACGATGCGTTCGCCATCGGCAGCTTCCACGAGTTGGGCGGATCGAACCCCTCCGTGCTCACCTACGTCCGCGAGATCGCGAAGGACGGCGAAAAGGACGGGGCGAAGGACACCGTCCTCTGCGTCAACAACCTGTCGCGCTTTCCGCAACCGATCGAGCTGAATCTGCAGGCCTACAACGGCTATACGCCGGTCGAGATGACCGGGTACGTGGAGTTCCCCCGCATCGGCCAGTTGCCGTACCTGCTGACCCTGCCCGGTCACGGCTTCTACTGGTTCTCGTTGAAGCCGCCGATCCCCGAGGGCGGAGAACAGTGATGTCCCTGCCGTTCGACGAGTGGCTGCCCAAGCAACGGTGGTACGCCGGCCGCAGTCGTGAGCTGGCCGATGTGCAGCAGGCCGCCTGCGTCGACCTGGGTGACGATTTGCAGCTCGTGCTGCTCGACGTCGCCTATACCGACGGCTCCGGCGAGCGCTACCAGGTGCTGGTGCGTTGGCATTCGTCGGCCGCGGACGCGGAGACATCAGACAGGGGCCTGATCGGCGAAGAATTCGTCGAGGTCGCGACGATCGGTGTCTTGCCGGGTTCGGATGGTGACCGCACCGCCTACGACGCCCTGTACGACCCCGCCGCCGCGCAGTACCTGCTGTCGCTGATCGACTCGTCCGCGACGGTGGGCTCCGGAGACGACGCGGTGCGCTTCGTCAAGGAACCGGGCGCGGAGTTGCCGCTGGACGCGGCGCCGCGGGTGTCGTCGGCCGAACAAAGCAACACCAGCGTGGTGTTCGAGGAGAAGGCGATCCTCAAGCTGTTCCGCCGCATCACACCCGGTGTCAATCCGGACATCGAGCTGAACCGCGTGCTGGCCCGCGCTGGCAACCCGCATGTGGCGCGGCTGCTGGGCTCATTCGAGACGACCTGGAAAGACTCGCGGGGAGCGGGCGGACAGGGTGAGCCGTGCGCGCTGGGGATGGTCACCGAGTTCGCCGCGACCTCGGCCGAGGGCTGGGACATGGCGACGGCCAGCACCCGCGACCTGTTCGCCGAGGGTGACCTGTACGCCGACGAGGTGGGTGGCGACTTCGCCGGGGAGTCCTACCGGCTCGGCGAGGCGGTCGCGTCGGTGCACGCGACGCTCGCCGACCAACTGGGCACCGAGACCACTGCGTTCGCGACCGACACCGCGCTGGAGCGGTTGGCATCGGCGGTCAGGTCGGTGCCCGACCTCGAGCAGTACGCGCCGCTGATCGAGGAGCGCTACCGCAAGCTCTCCGCGGAGACCATCACGGTGCAGCGCATCCACGGCGACCTGCACCTGGGCCAGGTGTTGCGGATCCCGGAGGGCTGGCTGCTGATCGACTTCGAAGGTGAGCCGGGCCAACCGCTCGAGGAACGCCGCCGGCCCGACTCACCGCTTCGCGATGTGGCCGGGCTGCTGCGCTCGTTCGAGTACGCGGCTTACCAGCGACTGATGGAACAGTCCTTCGACGAGGACCACGACCGTCAGCTCGGGGCCAGGGCCCGGGAGTGGGTGGACCGTAACGCGGCGTCGTTCTGCGACGGCTACGCGGAGGTGTCCGGCGTCGACCCCCGTGACTCCGGGCATCTGCTGGCGGCATACGAGTTGGACAAAGCGGTCTACGAGGCCGCGTATGAGGCGCGCTTCCGGCCGAGTTGGCTGCCGATCCCGCTGAAGTCGATCGCGCGCATCGTCGGCTGAGCCGGGATTCCGTGACGTCACGGACCAAACGTTCACCGACGGTCGCGGTTGTGGGGGTGGCAATCTTTGGGGGCAACCGTGGCCGCCGGTAGGAGCCGCCGCTCATCGGCTCCTACTCGGCCCGCCGGGCCGGTGACAACTCTGACTGCCATCCGCGACGGCCACGGTTGCTATGGCCCAGACCGTAGCACAGAAGGCCCACCCCGGGCAGGTATTCGACCGTCAAGAGCGGTGTCGCACAGGTTATTTCAGCCGTGACGGGATGTTGGCGAATCGATGTGGCGTCGCCAGCCCGGTAATCGGAAGATCAGCGGCTGGCAGGTGGGCGTTTAGCGACGGAACAGGTGGGCATTCGCACTACTGTGACCACAGATCCGGACCCAGGCTATTCACCCAACGACGGCGGCGGCGTCGGTGACACATTGCGCCCGACGGAGGCGTTGGACTCCGACGACGTGCGCAACGACGACGGCGACGAGACCGTCGATCCGCCAGAAGGGTGGCGGGAAGCCGACAAGATCAATGCCGACGGCGAGGTCGACGAGAGCCTCGATGAGAAGCTCGCCGCCGAAGAACCCGAGCAGCCCGAACTGAACACCCCTATGAGCGATCCCAGCGGCGACACCGAGCTGCGAGCCGACGATCAGGTGGACCGCGTCGACCCCGACCAGCACGGCAGGAGCGAGGGTCAGGTCGACGGCACCCCCGAGGACGGCGACTCGTTCTTTCCGGTGGTGGAGTGACGGCTAATCGGTCGCGGCCTGCAGCACCACGACGGCACGCGCGGGCACGGTCACCTTCTGCGCGGCGGCCACCGGTGTGGCGTCGTCCTCACCGTCGGCTGCGGTGTCGATCACCGCGACCCAGGAGTCGCCGAACTTCTGCTCGGGCATCGTGAAGTCGATCGGCTCGTAGTGGGCGTTGAAGCACAGCACGAACGAGTCGTCGGTGATCCGCTGCCCGCGCACATCCAGGTCGGGGATGCCGTTGCCGTTGAGATACACCGCAATTGACTTGGCGTAGCCCGTTTCCCAGTCCTCGTCGCTCATCTCTGAGCCGTCGGGTGCGAACCAGGCGATGTCGGGCAACCCGTCACCGCCGCGCCTGCGCACCGGACGTCCGGAGAAGAATCGGCGCCGACGGAACACCGGGTGTGCGGCCCGCAGCGCCGACACCGTGCGGGTGAACTCCATCAGATCGGTGTCGGGATTGTCCCAGTCGATCCACGACAGCTCGTTGTCCTGACAGTAGACGTTGTTGTTGCCTTGCTGGGTGCGCCCGAGTTCGTCACCGTGCGCAATCATCGGGACACCTTGCGAAAGCAGAAGTGTCGCAAGGAAATTACGCTGTTGACGTGACCGCAGTGCGTTGATCTCCGGATCGTCCGTCGGACCCTCCGCGCCGCAGTTCCACGAGCGGTTGTGGCTTTCGCCGTCGTTGTTGTCCTCGCCGTTGGCCTGGTTGTGCTTCTCGTTGTAGGAGACCAGGTCGCGCAGCGTGAAGCCGTCGTGGGCGATGACGAAGTTGATCGACGCGACGGGCCGTCGACCGGTCTGCTCGTAGAGATCGGCCGAACCCGTCAGGCGGTAGGCGAATTCGTCGAGCGTCGCAGGCTCGCCGCGCCAGTAGTCGCGGACCGTGTCGCGGTACTTGCCGTTCCACTCCGTCCACTGCGGCGGGAAGTTGCCGACCTGGTAACCGCCGGGTCCGACATCCCACGGTTCGGCGATCAGCTTGACCTGGCTGACCGTCGGATCCTGTTGTACGAGTTCGAAGAACGTCGACAGCCGGTCCACGTCGTAGAACTCGCGGGCCAGCGTCGAAGCCAGGTCGAACCGGAACCCGTCGACGTGCATCTCGGTCACCCAGTACCGCAGCGAATCCATGATGAGCTGCAGCGAGTGCGGGTGACCCACATTGAGGCTGTTGCCGGTGCCGGTGTAGTCCATGTAGTACCGCTTGTCGTCGTCGACGAGCCGGTAGTAGGCGGCATTGTCGATGCCCCGCATGGACAGCGTCGGGCCCAGGTGGTTGCCCTCGGCGGTGTGGTTGTAAACGACGTCGAGGATGACCTCGATACCGGCCTCGTGCAGTGCGCGGACCATCGCCTTGAACTCCGGCACCTGCCCGCCCGGGTTCGGGCTCGAGCTGTATTTGGAGTCGGGCGCGAGGAAGCCGATCGTGTTGTAGCCCCAGTAGTTGGACAAGCCCTTGTCGATCAGCGTCGAGTCGTTGGCGAAATGGTGCACCGGCAGCAGCTCGATGGCCGTCACACCCAGCGACTGGAGGTGCTCGATGATCACCGGGTGCGCCACGGCGGAGTACGTGCCGCGGATGTTGTCGGGAATGTCGGGATGCGTCTGCGTGAGGCCCTTCACGTGCGCCTCGTAGATGACCGAGTCGGCGTACTCGTAGTCCGGCGGCCGGTCGTTGCCCCAGTCGAAGTACGGGTTGATGACCACCGACTTAGGCATGCTCGCCGCGGAGTCGTCGTCGTTGCGACTGTCGGGATCGCCGAAGTTGTAACCGAACAGCGACTGGTTCCAGTCGAAGTTGCCGTCGATCGCCTTCGAGTACGGGTCGAGTAGCAGCTTGTTCGGGTTGCAGCGCTGACCCGAGGGCGGATCGTAGGAGCCGTGCACCCGGTACCCGTACCGCTGGCCCGGCTCGATGTTCGGGATGAAGCCATGCCACACGAACGCATCGTTCTCGGGCAGCGTTATCCGGGTCTCGGTGCCATCTGCGTCGAACAGGCACAGCTCGACCTTCTCGGCGGCCTCACTGAACACCGCGAAGTTGGTGCCCGTCCCGTCGTAGGTCGCTCCGAGCGGGTAGGCCTTACCCGGCCAAACCTGCAGGGACGCGGCTTGGGGGGTGCGGGCTTGGGTCAATTCTCACTCCAGACGACGACACACACGGACAACGAGACGATACGGGTGTGCCCCATGCGGCAGCATCACAACCAACTCCGCACGAAATCACACCAGCCAGGAGAAACGCGTGCCTGACCACCCCGAGTCGCCCGGTTATCGGACGTTGTTGACCCGCGTCACGGACAGGGTTGCCACGATCACGCTCAACCGGCCACGGCAACGCAACGCCGTGGGCGACGGTATGCGCGAGGAATTGGCCCACGCCTATCGGGTCTTCGGCCGCGACGATCGCGTACGGGTGATCGTGTTGACCGGGACCCCGCCGGCCTTCTGCGCGGGCGCCGACCTGGAATCCGGTGAGGACACTTTCAGCGGGCCCGGGGCGGAGTTTCGCGCCGCGGGTGTCGACGTGCCCGCGTGGACATTGCCCAAGCCGGTGATCGCCGCGGTGAACGGTCATGCGATCGGGCTGGGGCTGACGTTGGCGCTGCAGTGCGACATTCGGTTCTTTGCCGCGGACGCGTCCTACGGCGTCGTGCAGGTGCGGCGCGGAGTCGTCGGCGACGCCTACTCGCATTGGGTGCTACCGCGATTGGTGGGTATCGCGAACGCGGCCGAAATCCTGCTCAGCGGCGCCACTTTCGACGGTGCTCGGGCGGTCGCACTCGGCCTCGGTAGCCGCGTACTGCCCGCCGACGAGGTACTGCCCGCCGCGCTGGAGTTCGCCCGCGACATCGCAGTGAACACCGCGCCGATGTCGGTGGCGGCCAGCAAGCGACTGCTGTGGGACTCGTTCGATCTCGACCGTGCCGCGGTTGGCCAGCGTGAGACCGAGATTCACCTTCGGTTGATGGGGCACGATGACGCCAAGGAGGGTGTCCGCGCGTTCATGCAGCGCCGGCCGCCGTCTTGGACGGGTAACCCGGTCGACCCCACGGCCTAAGAGATCTCGACCCCGATCCCGCGCAGGTCTTGGACGGCTTTCGCGGTCGATTCGGCGGCGACGCCGGCGGTGAGGCGCAGCAGCACGCGCGTGGTGAATCCGTTCGCGGCGGCGTCGGCCGCCGTCGCCCTCACGCAGTAATCGGTTGCGATACCGACCACGTCGACTTCGTCGACGCCGCGTTGACGCAACCAGTCGGCCAGCGACGTACCGTCCTCGTCGGTGCCTTCGAAACCGCTGTAGGCGGCCGTGTACTCGCCCTTGGTGAAAACTGCCTCGACCGCGTCGGGCCGGAACTGCGGGTGGAAGTCGGCGCCGACGGTGCCGACCACGCAGTGCCGCGGCCAGGACGTCACGAAATCGGGGCTGTCGGAGAAATGATCTCCAGGATCGATGTGAAAATCCTTGGTGGCCACGATATGTGCATAATCGGTCGGCCCGGCGAGCAACTCGCTGATGCGGCGCGCCACGTCGGTGCCACCGTCGACCGCCAGCGAGCCGCCTTCGCAGAAGTCGTTCTGGACGTCGACGATGATGAGCGCCTTCATCTGTCTATTCTGCTCCTCACGTCCCCGCCCTGCGACGCTACCCGCCGAACAGCAGGTACAGCCCGGTGAACGTGTAGCCGACCATGACTAGCATCATCGCGAGCTGGCCGGTGAGTTGATGTCCCGACGGCAGCACGCGCAGCGCGCGGTCGTGCGCTGCGACCACACCGGCGACGTGGCCGGCTAGCACGAAGCCGACCTTGAGGGTCGCGAGCACCGCGGGGTGCAGTGACAGGAAGTAGCTGACCTCGGCGTCGCCCAGCCAGAGCAGGTTCCAGCCCCGCGCAAGCGGATCGGCCAGCAGGATGATCGTCTGCTGGCCACGCTCGATCAGGTACGTCAGGTAGTGGGCGAACACGTAGCCGATGACGATGGGGATCAGCGAATGCGCCATCAGACCGGGCAATTGGCGCCGCCGATCGCGGTCGACACCGCCGGTGGCCACCGACGCGAGCCAGAACGTGCCGGCGACGACCGCCGCGAACGTGAACAAGCCCGCGGTCTTGATCAGCGTTGCCGTCAGGGTCGACGAGGAGTTGTCGTCGACGAAGTTCCGCCAGGCCGGCATCGCCGAAAAGCTGTCGAAGGCCGTCGATCCCAGCAGCACGGCCATGACGGCGACGACGCCGGGCCGCACCCGCAGCGACGGGAGATGGTCGAACGGATTGCCGATGGCGATGCGGCCGCTGTCGGGATCCCGGCGAAACGGTGACAGCCGCGACGCCACCACGCTGTACACCTCGAACGGGTCAGCCCTGGCGCACCAGCGCTCACCGCAGCACAGTGCACCGGCCAGCGTCACGACGAGGTAGACCAGCAGCCAGATGCGAATGGCGTCAAGTGAACCCGGGTTTGGGCTGGCCAGTTCCAGCCAGACGAACGCGAACAGGCCGAGGACGGCCGGCCAGTAGCCCAGCCATGACGGGTAACTCAGTCCGAGTGAGCGTCCGCCGAGCAGGCGCAAAATCGTGCGAACCGGGGATATGGCCCGCCATACCGGCCCGACTATCAGCGACACCGCGACCAGGCCCACCCACATCAGCACGTAGAACACACCGGGCAGGGGGTTTCTCGGATCCTGCGGGCCGAACACGCCCGCAACGCCTACCCACACCGCGAAGCCCAGTGCGGCGAGCGCGACGGCCCAGCGCGTGGCGGGTGCATCGATCACCGTCGTCACCCAACGGGGCAGGGGGCGTACGGAATTGGCCGGATCGAAGCGCGGCTTCTTCCAGGCGAACGCGACCACCGCGAACGTGAAAGTCAACGCCCACGCCGCCCCGATCAGCGCGTAGGTGAAGGGGATCGGCAGATCGGTGGAGCCGCCGAGGCCGTGGGCAAGTACGGAGATCGACGGCCCTGCCATCACTGCTGGACTTGAACGGTGGCGACGACGCGATTGAGCTCATGAAGCTCGATCTCGACGTTGCCCGGCACCTCGACAGTGAACTGGAACTGTTGGCCGGGCTTGGGCGCAACGTCGAACGTGTGGTCCGGCACCGCGTGCACGTGTAGCTCGTCGGCCGCATCGCTGTTGACCCGCAACACGATCGGCTCGTTCACCTTGGCCTGCACCTGTGCGTTCGTCGGCGTGACCTCGCCGCCCTCGATCGTGATGTCGATGGTGACGCGGTCGGTCGGGCGCTGCTGCTCCGGCATGTCCGACGCGCCCACGGTCGACTGCGCGGGGGTGCTCGGCTCGGAGTCGGTGTCCTTCGAGCCGCCGCAGCCGGTGGTCAGCAGCGCCACAGCGGTCACGATGCCCAGCGCACGTCGGCTAGCAGTAGATGTCACGGTGTCCCCTCGTCGTTGGTGTTGGTGTCGGGTTTGCGTCGGTTCTTCATAGCGATGTAGACCACGACCCCGGCGACGACGATCGCCGGGGCGAAGGCGGGCACGGCCAGCCAGATCGGATGGTCGGCCAGTATGACGACGTCGGGTTCCCCCATCAGGCCTGTGCGCTGGGTTGGAGTTCGGTTTCCGTCCCGCGCGGCTCGTTCCTGTTGATCCTGCCGCCGCCCCAGGTGATGCCCGCGATCATCGCCAGGGTGCAGACGAGCACCACCAGGCAGCCGATGAGCCACAGCGACTGAGGAATGTCCGGGCTGCGCTCGCGCTGCAGGATGGTGATCTCGGCGACGAACGGACGCGTCGTCGAGGCCTCGGCGGGTACCTCTTCAGCGCCGATGCCCGGGTCACCGGCCAGGTAGATCGGCACCGCTGTCAACGTTTTGCCGTCGTGCACCCGCAGCAGCGTCTTCCACGTGCCGGAGACCGGCATCGGTTCGGTCGAGACGAAGTGGCCCGGCCCGACCCGCTCGAGGTGGTCGATGAAAATGCCGCGCTCGTTGTCGATGCCGCCCTGCCAGCCCAGCACCGAGACCCAGTTGGGGTCGTCGCTGATCAGGTTCGCGGGCGTGAACTGGATATCCGCTGTCGCCAAGCGTTCCCCGTCACCGCTCGGCACATCGGTCAACAGAATTGTGGCGGAAGCACTTTCGGGCACCTGGTAGCGCAGACCGTTCGCGGCTGCACCGCCGATCGCCAGCACCGCCAGCACGACCAGGCCGATGCTGATGGCACGTCGCGGCAACCGCTGGCCGGTGAGCACCATGCCGATCATCGCTCCGCAGGCCCCGGTGAAGATCGCGACGGGAACCGCCATCGCGAGCGCCTCCGGCCAGATGCTGGTCGGCCAGGGGTAGGGGTAGACCGCGTTGATCCACAACGACTCCAACCACAGCCCGAGCGTGCCGACGGCCAGACCACTTACGGCCCCGAACACCACCGGCCGTTTGATCAGCGGGGTCAGCGCGATCAGTTCGACCACCAGAGCCGCACCCAGGTACAGCGGGAACCAGTTGGCCGGGGCGCCGAGGACCGGCGCGACCAGGAACGCGACGATGCCGCGCAGTCCGATGGCGATCAGCGCGGCGATGATGGCGGCGCCGCGGCCGAGGAAGATGCGGGCGGCCACCAGAGCCAGCGCGGCGGCGGCCGCGATCAACATGGGCTCGAACACCTGCCGGAACTGAGGCACCCCGAAGTCGAACTCGATCTGGTAGACCGACATGCCGATCAGCACTCCGGCGAACGCCAGGTACTGGACGAACTTCAGGGCGATACCGTCCCGCGGCGCGTCGGGTCCGGCCGCGCGTTTGCCTTCGAGCTCCAGGTAGGCCGCGGCCAGCGTGGAGAAACCGGCGCCGCCGATCATCATCAGGTGGGTGGGGCCCCACAGCGTGACGTCCTGCCCAAAGATGCGGTGCCAGATGTCGTCGAGCGGGAAACCCATCAGGGCGTAGAGCCCGCACCCGGCCATGACGATGCCGCCGACTGGGGCGTACCAGTTGTCGGTGATGCGCACGGCGGCCGGACCCGGCCGGTCGAACGGCAAGACCATCGCGGTGCAGCCGGCGACGAAGATTCCGAACAGACCGATGAGGATGAAATAGTGCGCGGGGTTGGCCAGCGCGCCGTCGTCGCGTCCGTTGCCGATGTGCAGGCTGACATCCCAGATGAAGCCGAACAGCGCACAGATGATCGACGCGATGAACATCGCGATGGGCAGGGCCACCCAGGACGGACGCTTGAAGCGCCTCCCGGACCAGTCGCCCAGACGCGTCAGCCAGGTGATCTTGTGGCTGCGGTGCATCCAGCCGATCCACAGCAGCACGACGCTGACGATCAATGCAGCGACCGACAGCCCGATGACCTCGTGGATGGCGGTGCCACCGCCCTCGTCCTGCGCGACGAACGAAATTTCCGCACTACCCGTCATCTGCCCACCTGCCGAAGTCGGAGGAATCTCCTTACTCGTGGGTAATGTTGCCAGAACCCCCGAGGCCGAAACCAGGGGTCAGCTGGCGACAACACGGATTGTTATGAGCGTTGTGTCGGGCGCGTCGGGCAGGTTCATGCCCGCCTCGACTCCGCTGCGCAGGTAGTCGATGGGGGTGCCGAGCAGTGGGGCTTCGGATTGGTCGATATCGGTCACGGTTTGAGGATGACCTTGACCATGCCGTCCTCTTTCTTCTGGAAGCTTTCGTATGCGCCGGGCGCCGCATCGAGCGGTAGCCGATGGGTGGCGAACTGCTGGACGCCCAGCGGATCGTCGCTGGTCAGCAGGGGCATGATGTCGGGCACCCACTTCTTCACATTGGCCTGGCCCATCCGCAGCTGAATCTGCTTGTCGAACAACGTCATCATGTTGATCGGGTCGGCGGCACCGCCGTAGACGCCGGAGAGCGAGATTGTGCCGCCGCGGCGCACCAGCGTGATGGCGGAGTTCAGTGCCGCGAGCCGGTCGACGCCGGCGTTTTTCATCACGACGCGGCCGATCGGTGAGGGCAGGAAATTGCTGGCGGTCTGCATGGTTTCGGCCACCGGTGAGCCGTGCGCTTCCATACCGACGGCGTCGATGACGGAGTCTGCGCCGCGGCCGTCGGTGTGGCTCTTGACGATCTCGTCGGCGTCGTCGGTGCGCAGGTCGATGATTTCGTCACAGTAGGCGCGGGCGCGCGAGATCCGTTCGTCGACGAGGTCGACACCGATCACCCTGGCGCTCTTCCGGTGTGCGGCGATGCGACAGGCCATTGCGCCGATGGGTCCCAAGCCGAGGACGACGAGTGTGCCGCCGTCGGGGACCGACGCGTACTCGACGGCCTGCCACGCGGTCGGCAGCACGTCGGAGAGATAGACGTAGAGGTCGTCGAGGCCGTCGTCGGGCACTTTGATGTGGGTGTACTGCGCCTGCGGGACACGCAGGTACTCCGCTTGGCCGCCGGCGACTTCGCCGTAGAGCTTGGAGTAGCCGAACAGGGCGGCGCCGGTGCCCTGGTCGCGGTTCTGCGTGGTCTCGCACTGGCTCTGCAGGCCCTGGTCGCACATGAAGCAGTGGCCGCAGGAGATGTTGAACGGAATGACTACACGATCGCCGGGCTGCAGGCCGTTGACTTCACGTCCGACCTCCTCGACGACGCCCATGGCCTCGTGACCGAGAATGTCGCCCGGGGTCATGAAGGCACCGAGTACTTCATAGAGGTGCAGGTCTGAGCCGCAGATGTTGGTGCTGGTGACTCGGATGATCGCGTCGTTGGGTTCCTTGATCACCGGATCGGGCACGTTGTCGACGGACACTTTCCGGCGGCCCTGCCACGTGACTGCTCGCATGCGTGCCTCCTAATGGTCTGAGGGAGGCGTGCCCGATCAGCCGAGCGTCAAACGTGGCGCTTGTGGCCAGACGATGCGGTTTTGGCTAGACGGCGGCGGCAGTGGCGATGGCGTCGGACGCCAGGACGCTCAGGTGCTGCCAGTAGATCCAGTCGGCGATGGCGGCACGTTGCTCGACCGCCTCAGTGGCCGTGTGCGCCCGGTGCAGCGCGAGTTCCTGGGCGTGGTCGGCGTAAATGACGAAGTTCTGCAGCTGGAACTGCCCGCGGTCCGGCGCGTTGCTGAGCAAGGGGCGAAAGACTTCGAACCAGAGGAGAGCGCGACGATCCTCCGGTGCAGTGTCGTCGGCGGGCGCTAGTGGCAGCACTGCGGAGAGTCCGGACGGGGAGATCGCCGCCAATTTCGTTGCCGCGTTGGGAGATATCACCTGGAGCCGATGGCGGCCTTCCATGTGCCCGGTGTCGGGAATGTCGTCGGGGCGCAGGATGATCTTGGGTGCGCCGGGGTCGAAACCCTTGAACTGGTCTTCGGTGGCGATGACCGCGCGCAGGTCGGTTTCGTGGTGCTGCGTCCAACCATGAAGCGCGAGAATGGGATACGTTGTCCAGCTACCGCGGACAATGGCGGGAATGCTTTCGTCGGCGGTGGCCATCTTGACGCGTTCGGGCAGATTGACGCCCTCAGGGATGTAGCCGAGTCCGTAGTTGTTGGCGACGACGATCGTTCCGTCCCTAGCGAGGCCGGTGACCCAGAAGAAGCCCATATCGGTGATACCGACGTTGAGGGCTGCCGCGACACGCTGGGCGAGTTGGGCGGGGTCGCTGCTGGAAGGACGACGGTGGGTGGCTGCGGCGATGGCCTCGCGCTGAGCCCGTGCAGCCGAAACCGGTACGGGCGCAGGGGCGCCGACGGCGCTGGAGCCAGGAGCGGCCGCTGGGGGGACGGCGGGTCCGACGGGGGCCGCAGGAGCGACGGGGGCGGCCGGCGGAGGCGTAGGGGGCGGGCCCAAGGGCATGGGGGATGCTGGAGCGGCGCCGGTGGCGGGCGGGGTTGCTACGGGTGCCGGGCCGCTAGTTCCGGATGGTCCGGCGGCGGACGGTGTCGGGCTGGCGGGCTGTGTCGGTGGCGCGTCTGGAGTCGGGGGAGGGGCGAGCGCCTGTGCTGCTGAGGCGGTGGCGATTGGGGCGGACGGCGGCGGTGAGATGGGCGCTTGCGCGGCAGCTTTCGCGGCCGACTCTGCCATCGCACGCTGGAACTCGGCCATCGGTGTTTGATTCGAGGCTGCCGCAGCAGGACTCACAGTGCTGGGCGCGCTCGGGGTGCTCGGCGTGGCGGGTGCTGACGGTGCAGATGGGACCGAAGGGGTTGACACGCCGCCGGATAACGGGTTGCCGGGTGTGCTGATACGCGGTGGTGCCGGCGCACCAGGGGTACCGGTGCCCGGAATGCTCGGCACAGGTGCTGGGCCAGGTACTGGTGAAGGAGCGGGAGGTGTGGGTTCCTGTACCACCTGAGGCGCTTCAATCGCGCTTTGACCGCCAACTTCCTCAATGTTGTTCGGATCGGCGACCGCAGGAGTGTCTTCCGGTGGCGATGCCGGCGCTGGTATTGCCGCCTTTGTGCCGTCTAGGGACTCACTATTAGACGTGCCGAGGTTGTCTGGTGGGGCTGCTGGAAGACGTTCTACGAACCCCGGTGATCCACCCAAAAGTGTCTCGTTGCTCGCGAAGACGAACTTTGTGGAGTCTTGCGATGTTCCGAATAAGCGTACGTTTTCGCCGGCTGGCTCCGATGATTCTGGCATGTGAAGATCGACTGGTTGCAATGAGATTTGAGAAGCAGCGACTGCGACCGTCAAAATGTTCTCATTGCGAATAGCGGCGACACCTTGGGTAATGGCGGTCGTTTTTGCGTCTTCTGGTATGTCTTCGTGAGTCCGGATCCAGTCAAGAATTTTGGTGGCTAACTCAACTCTATTGATTATTTCGCTTTTCGCGCTGGTCGTCACTGTCGCGCTGTCACCGAACAACCCGGCTGCGGCGTCTAACTCGTCTTTAACCGACTGGAGGTCAGTGATTCGCATACCCAGGGAACCGCTGGCTGCGCCAGCGGCACTTCCGGACCAAAGGGCGACGCCCGCGAACATTTGCGAGCATTCCCATTTGGCGGTTTGGATCTGCTCTCCAACGGTCTGAGACACAGTCGCGAAGGCTTCAGCGCACATGCGGAGGGTGCCCTCATCAACTTCTGGCCATGCGGGTGGCGCCGTCAAACCGTAGGGATCGGATGGTCGTTCTTTACCCAAGGCTTACCCACCGACCGCTTTGCAGGCGTCATAGATGACTGCGGTTGTACGGTTCGAAGCACGTGTGAGATAGGAGTCTGCCGAGTTGTATGTGGGCAGAGCTGCCGCGTACGCGCGACGGTATTGGGCTGCCAGAACTGCAAAGTCCTCGATGATTGGGTTGTTACTACTTCTGCCGAGCGACTCCACCTGATCGGCGAAGGACTTCATCACGGGAACGACCGCATCAACGACGGCTCGCTCATGAGGCGACCAGTCACTCGCTGGGACTCGTGGATCGAGAGCCTGCCATTCCTTCGTATCCGCGGAGAACTGGGTTAGTAACCGATCCCACTCAGGGCACGTCGAGTCGCCTTCTGCCAAGAAGCGCTGAGGATCATTTGGATCAGCAAGGGGCGCGGTCGTTCCTGGAGGGGCAGGTGCTTCGACAAGCGGCGCACGAGCCTCTGCTGAGCCATAAGTGATGGCACCACAGATATATCCCAGCGCTGCTGAACTAGCAGTACCAACGCCGGAGAGATGGTCATCGATCGGCGTATACGCGGGGACGGCTTCAATATATGCGCGCGCGTAGGCGATGAATTGTTCATATAGCTCACGTACTACACGGTGCGGTGTCACGGTCACCAGACGTTCCGTCTGTTCAGCAGCATTACGGTACGCGCTTCGTGCGACCTCATATTGTGCTTTTTGCTCCTGTGTCCAGGATGACGCCGGTATCGATGGATCGCGTTCAGCCCAGTCCCCCTGGGAATTCGCCAGTGTGGTCTGGATGGGTATCCATGCCGCGCAGCTCGGGTCCTCGGTGATTATGTTCACGGGTCCTTTGTCGTCAGCGCTCGCTAAACCGAAGGTCTCGCCAGAGGGGCCCGGACCCTCGCCGTCTGCGCCGTCTGAGGTCACCGAAATCGTCACTGCCGCAGTAACTCCGATGACTGCCAGTAGTACCACCCCGCCGAGCGCCCACTTCCAGGCGTTGCCGCGCTTCTTCGGCGGAGGGCCCTGCCATGGCTGCGGCGGCCAGGGCGGCTGCTGCGGAGGAGGGCCGTACGGTCCCGGATAGCCCTGCGGGGGGCCAGGATTCCCGGGCGGCGGACCTCCCGGCGGCGGTGGATAACTCACAGCGCGATCCCCGACTCCTCCTCAGTCGAACGCTCCGATTCCGATTTCGATGATGTATCCGGTGCGCGTTCACCTGCTACGTCGCCCGGCGCTGCCATCTCCTGCGGCGGTTCATCTGACGGCTCAGATTCTTCGTCTTCGCCGGCCATCTCTGTCAGCTGTCCGACTTGTTGCATCACCTGCTGCGCACCCTGCGCCACGGCTTGCGGAATCGCGCCCGCCATACCCGCGACCTGCATCGGTATCTGAGCGGCCTGCTGAGCCATCTGCATCGGCATCTGCATCATCGAGCCCATCTGTCCAGCCTGCTGAGCGCCACCCGCGGCCGGCGTAGCCGCTGACGTCACAGCGCCCGACGCTTCACCCGCCGCGCCTGACGCTTCACCCATCGCGCCTGACGCGACACCCGTCGCGCCTGTCCCGCCACGTGAGCCACCAGCAGTTCCACCGCCACCCTTTCCCGCTGCCGCGTCGAGTTCTTCGAGCCGCTTGAGGATCTCCTCGGCGATCTGGCGGTCGACCGCGTCATAGGTGTTGGCAGCAGTGACCACGTTCTGCGCGTACTTGGTCAACTCATCTTTGGTAACCGGCAACTCAGCGAGTACCGGGTCGACAACTTCGGCCACCTTCGCCGCGATCGCCGTCGACAGAGCATCGCCGCCCGTCGGATTGTATGAAGTCGGCGGCGGTGGGATGGCACCTGCGAGGGTCTGCAGCCGTCCGCCAGCCTCGCGCACCAGGCCGGTGTCTATTCGCAGCGTCTCAGTCATCGTCACTCCGCATAGCGATCAGCTTCACACCAATCCGTTGCCAAGGGCGTCAGGCGTCACCGGGCAAATGTTACCCGACCAGCAATAGCGCTCATTCCGCCGAATCTGTCGGTCCAAGCCCCTCGGCTGGGGCGACATCGTCGCCTCCTGTCATCGTGCTGGAACGCTCCTGCCACGGCCGACGAGTTACTGACTGATGCAGCGCCCCATCGGAGCACTCGCCGGACAACGGAGCGTGCCACGGATACCAGCAAACAAGATCGGCCATAATCGCCGCGACCGCACACCCTCGTGGCCTTCGCCCGTCTCCGCTATCGTTCCGCACGTGGCAGACCCTGACTCGAAGGCGCTCGACGACCTTTTCAACCGCATCCTGCACACCGAAGACGATGCGCTGCGCGCCGCCCGCGAAGCCGGCGATGCCGCCGACATGCCCGCCATCGAAGTATCTGGCCAGCACGGCAAGCTTTTATATCTGCTGACGACGCTGTCCTCCGCCACCAGGGTGTTGGAGATCGGGACACTCGCCGGCTACAGCACGATCAACCTCGCCCGCGGTGTCGGCGCCCACGGTCGCGTCGTCACGTTGGAGTACGAATCCAAGCACGCCGAGATCGCGCAGGAGAACTTCGCGCGCGCGGGCGTGCAAGACCGCATCGAAATCATCGTCGGTGCGGCACTCGACACGCTTCCGGTGCTCGCCGACCGGGGCGAGACGTTCGATCTGGTCTTCATCGACGCCGACAAGGAGAACAACGTCGCCTACGTCGAGTGGGCCATCAAGCTGGGCAGGCCGGGGTCGATCATCGTGGTGGACAACATCGCCCGCTTCGGCCGCGTACTCGACCCTGCCGACGACGACCTGCAGGCCCGCGCCGTACGGGAAATGCTCGAGATGATGGGAGACCATCCCCAACTGGAAACCGCCGCGATACAGACTGTCGGCACGAAGGGCTGGGACGGGTTCGCGGTCGCCCGCATCGCCGAGTAGATGAACCATTTGGCGAGATTTCTGCCGCAACGGTAGGACCGATTCAACGACGGCTGATGACGCAAGTGTGTTATTCAGAGCCGAGAGTTCTCCGGTCGCCGAGGGCTCGCGACCGAAGGGGGCCTCGTGAAGTCAAAGGCATTCTCGTTCGCGGTGCTCACCGGTTGCGCCGCGCTGGCGCTGGCGCCGACAGCCAGCGCCGACCGCGCTGAGCCTGTACCGATTTACGGCTATTACAACGCATTCCTCGACCACTCACGCCAGATCTTCAATGGTGCGCCCGCATTCGCGGATCCGGCCACACAATTGGGTTTGTTCACCACCAACTGCGATGTGAATGGCTGTGTTTCCCGGTGGCTGCGGGAAACCGGAATTGCGCAAGACCCCAACGCGCCAGCGCAATTCGAATACCGATGGAACGGGGATCGCTGGGAGTCAGCCGGGGGATATCCCTTCTACTGCAATCCCGACGGCAGCGGTGGCACCGTGACAACGCAGCGCTCGGACTGGCTCAAACCGAATGGTGACGGCAGCTTCTCCGGTGAGCGGACTTTCACGGTGCCCGCGCCGGGTTGCCCTGGACAGGGCCCGGGCACGTACTGGCTGCCGATAACGCTCACCCCGACCGATCCGCCCGCATCTTGACAGCGGTCGTTTAGCTCCCCGCAGTGCCGGGCATCAGCCATTGATGCAGTTTGGATTCCGTCGTGGCATGCCCACGGTCGAGTTGCACAGCGCCGCGGCCCAAGCGGCGGTGTGGGACGTCCTCACCGACCTCGCGACGTGGCCGCAGTGGGGACCGACGGTGGCAGGGGCCGAACTGGATGAGCCTGGGCCAATGCACCTGGGGTCGCGAGGGAAAGTGATGACGGCGGTAGGTTTGTCGCTGCCCTTCACCATCACCGAGTTCCGTCCTCGTCGCTGCTGGGCGTGGGACGTCGCGGGCGTCGGCGCTACCCGCCATGAAGTGATCCCCGAGGACGAGGGGTCGCGAGTGGTCTTCGGTGTGCCATGGTGGGCGACTGCTTATCTACCCGTGTGCGCGATAGCTTTGCCCCGCATCGCCCGGCTGGCCCGCGCGCGCGAACCCGGCTAACCGCAGACTGCGCCGACCGCCGCCGACCCGACCAGCTTGGTGTACTTCGCGAGTACACCGGTGGTGTAGCGCGGCGGCAACGGTTCGAAACCTGCCTTGCGCGAATCGAACTCGGCCGGATCCACCAGAACGTCGAGCGTGCCGTTGGCCACATCGAGCCGGATGCGATCGCCGTCGCGCACAAACGCGATCGGGCCGCCGTCGACGGCCTCTGGCGCGATGTGCCCGACGCACAGCCCGGTGGTGCCGCCGGAGAACCGGCCGTCGGTCATCAACAGCACATCCTTGCCCAGGCCAGCACCCTTGATCGCGCCGGTGATCGCCAGCATTTCGCGCATCCCCGGGCCGCCTTTCGGGCCTTCGTAGCGGATGACCACGACGTCCCCGGGTTGAATCGTGCCGTCTTCCAAAGCGTCCAGTGCGGCTCGTTCGCGCTCGAAAACCCGTGCCGTGCCCTCGAACACATCCGAATCGAAGCCCGCCGACTTGACCACCGCGCCCTCCGGGGCCAGCGAGCCGTGCAGGATCGTGATGCCACCGGTCGGATGGATGGGATCGCTCAGCGCGCGCAGCACCTTGCCGTCGGGATCTGGCGGCGCGATGTGCGCGAGGTTCTGGGCCATGGTCTCGCCGGTGACCGTCAGGCAATCCCCGTGCAGCAGACCGGCATCCAGCAGAGCCTTCATCACGACAGGCACGCCGCCGATGCGGTCGACGTCGAACATCACGTGCTTGCCGAACGGCTTGACGTCGGCCAGGTGCGGCACCTTGGCGCCAACCCGGGTGAAGTCCTCGAGCGTCAGTTTGACGTTGGCCTCGTGGGCGATCGCCAGCAGATGCAGCACCGCATTGGTCGACCCGCCGAACGCCATCACCACCGCGATCGCATTCTCGAACGCTTCCTTGGTGAGGATGTCGCGGGCCGTGATGCCGCGCCGCAGCAACTCGACGACGGCCTGGCCGCTGCGGCGTGCGTAGCCGTCGCGGCGGCGATCGGTGGCCGGTGGTGCCGCGCTACCGGGCAGTGACATGCCCAGCGCCTCGGCCGCGGAGGCCATCGTGTTGGCGGTGTACATACCACCGCAGGCACCCTCGCCCGGACAGATCGCGCGCTCGATCGCATCGACGTCCTCGCGGGGCATCAGCCCCCGCGCGCACGCCCCGACCGCCTCGAAGGCATCGATGATCGTCACTTCGCGTTCGGTGCCGTCCGACAACTTCGCCTTACCCGGCAGGATCGAACCCGCATACAGAAACACGCTCGCCAGATCGAGCCGGGCGGCGGCCATCAGCATGCCCGGTAGTGACTTGTCGCAGCCGGCCAGCAGCACCGATCCATCCAGCCGCTCGGCCTGCATCACCGTCTCGACACTGTCGGCGATCACCTCACGTGACACCAGCGAGAAGTGCATGCCTTCGTGGCCCATCGAGATACCGTCGGACACCGAGATGGTGCCGAACTCCATCGGGAAGCCGCCGGCCGCGTGCACGCCGTCCTTGACGGCCTTGGCCAGCCGGTCCAGCGACAGGTTGCAGGGCGTGATCTCGTTCCACGACGAGCCGACGCCGATCTGCGGTTTGGCGAAGTCGTCGTCCTCCATGCCCACCGCTCGCAGCATGCCCCGAGCGGCGGCCTTCTCGAGGCCGTCGGTGACGTCGCGGCTGCGGGGTTTGATGTCGGGAGTCTCTGAGGGCATCAAACGATTATGCCTTCGGCGTTTTCTCCCGGCCAAACCGTTATTCATACCCCCGTGGGGTATGCGGTAGGATCGGGCGCATGACGTCTCTGATCGCTCGCCTCGCCACTGTTCTGGTCGCCCTCGCCACCGCGCTCCTGCTGACATCCTGTACCAGCACCGGCTCCGAGGGTCACGCCGACCACGAAACCTCCGACAAGCCCGCCATCAGCGGTGAACCGGCCGGCTACAACGCCGAGGACGTCGCCTTCGCGACGAACATGATCCCGCACCACGAGCAGGCCGTCGAGCTGTCGGCGATGGTGCCGGAGCGGTCCGCCAATCCGGAATTGAAGGCACTCGCGGAGCAGATCTCCGCTGCGCAGGAGCCGGAGATCCGCGCCATGCGGGTGCTGCTCGTGCAGTGGAACGAGAACCCCGACGCGAGCACCGAACACGGCGAACACGAGGGACACGGAGACATGCAGGGCATGGTCGACGAGGCCACGATGGCCAAGCTGGGGACCTTGTCCGGGCCTGAGTTCGACAAGCTGTGGCTCGAGTCGATGATCAGCCATCACCAGGGTGCCATCGATATGGCCCGGGCGGAGGTCGCCAACGGCGAGAACGTCGACGCCAAGCGGATGGCGCAGACGATGATCGACACGCAGCAGGCCGAGATCGACCAGATGAATCAGATGCTGAGAGCCTGAAGATGACTGCGGTACACGGCTATTCGCAGCAGAAGGAGAATTACGCCAAGAGGCTGCGTCGAATCGAGGGTCAGGTTCGCGGTATCGCGAAGATGATCGAGGACGACAAGTACTGCATCGACGTGCTCACGCAGATCAGTGCCGTCAACAACGCGCTGCAATCAGTCGCGCTCGGCCTGCTCGATGAACACCTCGGGCACTGTGTGGCCCAGGCGGTAGCCGAGGGCGGCGAACAGGGCGATGCGAAATTGGCCGAGGCGTCCGCGGCGATCGCGCGCCTGGTCCGTTCCTAATCGCCCAGCGTCTCCTCGACGCGCCTGACCTTCGCCGTCAGCTGGTCGGTGTGGCCGGGGCGGATGTCGGCCTTGAGTACCAGGCTCACGCGGGATGATGCGGCGGCAACCGCGTCGACGGCCCGCTTCACCACGGCCATCACCTCGTCCCAGTCGCCTTCGAGGTTGGTGAACATCGCGTTGGTCTCGTTGGGTAGCCCGGACTGACGGACCACTTTGACCGCTTCGGCGACCGCGTCGCCGACACTGTCGTCTCCGCCCATCGGACTCACGCTGAAAGCCACAATCATCCGTCCAGCCTGCCAGCGGAGGCGTTGAGGTCTCTGTCCGGACGCAGTGGTGCGCCCGGTGCGTCCGTCCTGAGCCGTCCCTCGTTAACGCTCAAGCGTGTCCGACCGATGAACAGTCCAGGTCAGGAGTGTGGATTGAGCGTTCGCCCAAGTCACCGAAGCCGTCGGACGGGCCGGTGCGCTCGGCGCGCTATGCCACACTGGTTGGAGTTCTGCGACTGGGAGGTTATGTATGCGCATGCCAAAGCGCAGTCGACTGCTCACCGCCATCGTGGCGGCGAGTCTTGTCGGCGGGATGGTTCTGACCAGCCCGTCAGCTCTGGCTCAACCCGGTGTCCCGCCGCCACCGGCACCCATCGAGCCGGCTCCGCCGCTACCACCGGGTCTGCCGCCACCGCCGCCGCCGCCCGCGGCTCCCTTCGCGGCCCCGGCGCCACCGGCACCGCCGGCACCTGCGGCCGAAACCCCGCCACCGCCGCCGTCGTCGAACCCGTTCTTCGCGCCGCCCAATCCGCTGGCCCAGCAGCAGCCGATTCCCGAGGGCACGCCACCCGGGCAGAACCCGACGCCCTACATCGGCGCACCGGTGTTCGCGCCGCCGTCCTTCAACCCGACGAACGGGTCGATCGTCGGCGCCGCCAAACCGATCTACATCAACTTCCAGCGGCCGATCGCCAATCGCCAGATGGCCGAGCAGGCGATTCACATCTCGTCGAACCCGCCCGTGCCCGGCCGGTTCTACTGGACCAGCGACACCCAGGTGCGATGGCGTCCGCAGGACTTCTGGCCCGCCGGCACGGTCGTGAACATCGACGCTTCGGGTACCAAGTCCAGCTTCACCGTGCCCGAGCAGCTTGTCGCGACCATCGACAATGACACGCTGCAGATGCAGATTCACCGCAACGGGGAGCTCGAGAAGACCTTCCCGGTGTCGTTGGGCAAGAAGGGCCATGACACCAAGAACGGCACCTATTACGTGCTGGAGAAGTTCGCCGACATGGTGATGGACTCGTCCACCTACGGTGTGCCGGTGGACTCGGCTGAGGGCTACAAAGTCAAGGTCAAAGATGCGGTGCGCATCGACAACAGCGGCGTGTTCGTGCACAGCGCGCCGTGGTCGGTCGGCTCACAGGGCGAGGAGAACGTCAGCCACGGCTGCATCAACCTCAGCCCTGCCAACGCGCAGTGGTTCTTCGACAACTTCGGCAGCGGTGACGCGGTCGTGATCAAGAACTCGGTCGGCATCTACAACCAGCCCGACGGCGCGTCCGACTGGCAGATGTTCTGAGCGGTTTCGGTGCGCTACCAGTCGCTGATCGACTAGTAGCGCACCGAAATCCCTAGTTCCAGATGCGGACCCGTCGCTGCGGATCGAGATAGAGCGCGTCGTCCTCGGTGACGTCGAACGCTTCGTAGAACGCGTCCATGTTCCGGATGACGCCGTTGCACCGGAATTCGGGCGGTGAGTGCGGGTCGATCGCCAGACGGCGAACGGCCTCGGCGTCACGGGATTTCGTTCGCCACACCTGAGCCCAACCGAAGAACACCCGCTGTTCACCAGTCAGACCGTCGAGCACCGGAGCCTTTTCGCCCTTGAGTGAGAGCCGGTAGGCCAGCAGCGCGATCGACAATCCGCCGAGGTCGCCGATGTTCTCACCGACGGTGAACGCGCCGTTCACGCGATGGCCGTTGCTCAGTTGGCGCGGCATGTACTCGTCGTACTGCTCGATCAACTTCTTTGTGCGCGTGCCGAACTCGGAGCGGTCCTCGTCGGTCCACCAGTCGACCAGGTTGCCGTCGCCGTCGTACTTGGCGCCCTGATCGTCGAAACCGTGGCCGATCTCGTGGCCAATCACCGCACCGATGCCACCGTAGTTGGCGGCGTCGTCGGCATCGGCGTCGAAGAACGGCGGCTGCAGAATCGCTGCGGGGAAGACGATCTCGTTCATGCCCGGGTTGTAGTACGCGTTGACCGTCTGCGGCGTCATGAACCACTCGTCGCGGTCGACCGGCGCGCCGAGCTTGGCCATCTCGCGGTCGTACTCGACGGTGTAGCCGCGCCGGAAGTTGCCGTACAGGTCGTCGCGCTCGATCACCAACGACGAATAGTCGCGCCACTTCGTGGGATAGCCGATCTTGGGCGTGAACTTGTCGAGCTTGGCCAGCGCCTTCTCCCGCGTCTGCGGCGTCATCCAGTCCAGGGAGTTGATGCTGACGCGGTAGGCCTCGCGGATGTTGGCGACGAGTTCGTCCATCCGGTCTTTGGCGTGCGGCGGGAAATGGCGCTCCACATAGAGCTTGCCGACCGCGTCACCCATCAGGCTCTCCACCACCGACACCGCGCGCTTCCATCGGTCGCGGATCTGCTCGGTGCCCGAGAGCCTGCGCCCGTAGAACGCGAAGTCCTCGGCGACCAGATCGTCGGTCAGCAGGAATGCGCGGGCGTGAATGACCCGCCAGCGCAGCCAATTCTTCCAGTCCTCGAAATCGGCACCCGACCACGCTTCGGCGAATGCCGTAAGGTAATCAGGTTGCCGCACAACGACTTCGGCGGCCTTCTCCGGTGAGATGCCCAGATCGGTCACCCAGCCGGCCCAGTCGAATCCCGGTGCCTCGGTGGGCAGTTCGGCGAATGTGCGCAGGTTGTAGGTCAGGTCGGCGTCGCGGCGCTTGACGACGTCCCAGTGCGCCGCGGCCAGCTTGGTCTCCAACGCGACGATGCGCGCGGCGGTCTCGTCATGTTTCTCATCGGGGCCGTACACCAACGCGAACATCGCCGCGATGTGCTGCGGGTAGGCGGCAAGGATCTCGGCGTGCTGCTCGTCGCGGTAGTACGACTCGTCGGGCAGGCCCAGACCGGACTGGCTCAGGTGCAGCAGATAGCGGGTGGAGTCCTTGGAGTCGGTGTCGACGTAGACGCCTGTGGCCCCGCCGACTCCAATGCGCTGCAACGCCCCCAGCACCCGCGCCAACGCGTCCGCGGTGTCGGCGGCGTCGATCTTCGCCAACTCCTCGAGCAGCGGTTGCCTACCGCGCGCGGCGACCGCCTGTTCGTCCATGAAGCTGGCGTACAGGTCGCCGATGCGTTGTTCGTCGGTGCCTGCTGGGGCGCCCGAGGCCGCCGCCTCGGTGATCAGGTCGCGCACGTGTTCCTCGGCGCGGTCGTAGAGCAAGCGGAACGCACCGTCGGTGGCGCGGTCGCCGGGCATTTCGTACCCGGTCAACCAGCGGCCGTTCACGTGGCCGAAGAGGTCGTCTTGCGGGCGGGCGTCGGTGTCGACGTAACTGAGGTCAATGCCGGACTTGATTGCTTCTACGGTCACCCCACCAGGGTGCCAGAACGCGGGGACGGCCTCCCGGCTCGCTGGGGCACGGCCAAGCCCGCCAGAATCTCGGCAATGCGGTCGAAGCTACGCGTCGCGCGGATGTCCCGACGCAGCCGGCGAGCCGCGATGCCGTAGGAACCGGTGCGAAGCATCTCGTCGACAGCCCCGGCGATCGCGGCACGGCCGGGCCGTGAGGTACCGAGGTTGATTCCGGCTCCCGCATGCGCCACGCGCGCGGCCACCTCGGGTTTGTCGGCCGCGCCACCCGCGATGACGAGCGGGACACCGTGGGACAGCGCCTGATGCACGCCGCCGTAACCACCGTTGGTGACCATCACGTCGACGTGCGGGAGCAGTTCGCCGTAAGGCAGGAAGTCGGTGACGTAGACGTTGGCCGGCGTATGTACGGGCAGCGATGTTCGACGCCCGGTCGTCGCGACAACCAGCAGCTCGTCCCGGCCGCCCAGGGCGCCGATAGTCGGTACCAGTAGCGCGTCGAGGTCGTCGTTGTTCCAGGTGCCCTGGGTGACGTGGACGACTGTCCGCGATTCGGCGGCCGGGTCCCACGGCAATCCGTGGCGATCCCCGGCGGTCCGCGAGATGACCGGTCCGGTGAATTCGACGGTCGCGGGTAAGTCGCTGCGGGGGTACTCGAGCGACGGCACCGTGAGCTGCAGCAGACGGTCGGCCAGCAACGGCCAGTCGGTGAGGAAGACCGGCGACGGCGGGGCATCGACGGCAGCGAGCGCGGCGTTGAGGTCGGCTTGCACGTCGCCGAACAACAGCCGATGGGTCACCCACGTCATCGCTTCGTAGTTGAGATCCGGGCGCGGCGCCCATGCCGTCCCGAAAGGCGGCGTGTCGACACTGGACACGGTCAGCGGACCGACCCCGCACACCAGGACCCACGGGCGCGGACGGTGGCCGGTCAACAGCGGTAGGACACCGGTGAACGCGATATCGCACAGCACCGCGTCGAACCGGTCCCGCTGCAGCGCTTTCCGCAAGGACCAGTACTGGGCCGCCAGCGGGTCGATGAACACCGAGCGCATCTCGTCACGGCCCCGGCACCAGCGGTCGAGCAGCGCCGGCAGCCCCGGCACGCCGCCGTCATCTCGACGAGGACGGGCCGCACCGGGCAGCTCGAGCGCCGACATCTTGCGCCCGGCGACCTCGATCCGGTGCTCCCCGCCGGTGAGCACGGTGACACGATGACCGCGTTTGCGCAGGTCGGCGCCGATATCCAGCATTGGTCCCACGTGCCCAGGAATGGGACTGGCGGCGATCAGGTAGTTGCCCACGCCTCCCTTTCATCCCGCTCGTTGCCTGCGTTCCGAGCGGGGGGTACCCCACTTCCCGGATCGATCGCGGCCGCCAGGCTGTGACATTGACCGCTCACGGCTGTCCGCGCGGCAGCCCGGTACCCTCACGCGCATGCCCGAGGACGAGCCCACCGCAACCGAGGACGGCCCCGTGTTCACCACTTACGGCATCGCGTCGGCGGTGCTGGGACTGATCGCCGTCGTCGCGGTCGCCCTGGCCGCTCTGATCTGGACACAGCACCGTGAGGACAGCGGCGAGCTGAGCTACCGCGCCCGCGTCATGCAGACCGCCGCCGACTGGACCAGCGTTCTGATCAACATGAACAAGGACACCGTCCAGGCCGACATGGCCCGGCTGCACGAGAACACCGTCGGCCAACTCAATGCGGACTTCGACGCCGCAGTCGAGCCGTACCGCAAGCTGGTGCAGACGCTGCAGTCGCGGACCGCCGGGCAGATCGACTCGGTTGCCGTCGAGTCGATCTATCACCCACAGCCGGGTCCCGACGGCGCCCGGCCGCAGGCCCCGCAACCCGAGGTGTCGGAGTTCGCGTCGCGGACCGACACGGTCATGGTGGTGGCGACGTCCATCAGCGAGAACGCCGCCGAACAGAAGCCGCAGACGGTGCGCTGGAATCTGCGCCTGGACGTCTCCGACGTGGACGGCAAGCTGATGATCTCCCGGTTGGAGCCGATCCGATGAGGAACGTCTGGCGGGTCGCCGCGTTCGACGTCGCGCCTCCGCTGGCCGCGACAGCGGCTCTGGTGTACATCGGGTTGGCCTTGGCCTGGCCGCTGTGGTGGGTCTCGGTCTGTTCGGTGCTGTGCCTGTTGATCGTCCAGGGTGTCGTGGTCAACGTGGTGTTGGCGCGACGCGATGCGGTCACAGTCGGCACTGACGACGACGGTCCCGGCCTGCGGTTGGGGGTGGCCGCGGTCGCGACGGCGGCGGTGGCGGCCGCGGTCCTCGTCGGGTATTTGAAGTGGACGGTTCCCGACCGCACGCTGCGCAACGACAGCGCCGAGGTGGTGGGTATTGCGAGCAGCGTGGCCGAAGCCTCCGCGACCTTCACCCCGCAGAGCCCCACCGCGTCGATCGACCGGGCGGCCGCCATGATGGCACCCGAACGAGCCGAAGCGTTCAAAAACGAATTCTCCTCGGTGGCAAAGGATTTGACGAGCCGCAACGTGTCCGCGCAGGCCAGCACCGTTTCGGCGGGCGTCGAGGCGATCGGCCCGGAGGCCGCCAGCGTCGCGGTGATTCTGCACGCCACCCAGAACTCGCCGGGTAAGCCGCCCGACACCGCGGTGCTCGCGCTGCGGATAACGCTGTCCAAGACCGACGGTCGTTGGTGGGTCGACGACGTTTCGCCGATCCACTCGCGTTGACGCTCGCGCCTGTCAGCCCAGGAGTCGGGCGTGGTCGACCTTGATGCAGCGGTCCATCACCACTTGCAGTCCGGCCGCCGCGCCGTCGCGGGCGACCTGCTCGTCCCATAGGCCTTGCTGCAGCCACAGCACCTTGGCGCCGACGGCGACGGTTTCGGCGAGCACCGTGGGCAGGTGCTCGCGCCGGCGGAAGACGTCGACGAGATCGGGGACGACGGGCAGGGCGGCCAGCGACGGATAGACCGCGGTGCCCTCGATCTCGCTGACGGTCGGGTTGACGAGATACAACTCGTAATCGGCGGCCGCCTTCAGGTACGTCCAGATCTCGTGGCTGGCACGGTGGGGATTGGGTGAAGCGCCGACGATCGCCACTGTGCGGGTCTCCCGCAGAATCTGCTCGAGGTCCATGCCCGGTGTATACCCGGCGGCGCGCGAGCTCAGTGGTGGGGCCGGTTGGAACGCATCCGGGCGAATCGTTCCGAGAGCCGCTTCATCCGCACCATCAGCGACGCCGACGGGCTGGTCTGGCCGTTGAGGAAGGCCGCGAAATCGTCGGCGGCCACGCCGATCCGTGAGGCGAACTCCTGGTGGCCCAGACCGGAGTGCTCGAGCAGCGCCCGGATGTGACGGGCCACCTCTTCGCGCTCGTTGGCTTCCAGGTGTTCGCGGGTACGGGTGAGCACCTCGGCCAGGGCCTTGGACACGCCGTAGGGCCGTGCGGTTTCGAGGACCTCCTCGACCTGGCGGGCGGTCCGGCCGAACGGGTCACGCTTGATCGCCGCGACGATGCGCTGCCAGACCGCGAGGTCATCGGTCTCCAGCGCGGCGCGGATCGCCGCGGTCGGCCAGAACTCAACCGGTCGATCGTCGGGCGCCGGCTTCGGCGCGGGGGACTGGTTTTCGGTGGGGCCCTCGCGACGGCTGGTATCCCGAATGTCGGGAGTCACCGTCACCTCGCCTCCTCCAGCATCGCGACCGCCACCGACAGACAGCGCTCTCTGACCGTCGCCCAGTCCGCTTCCGCCTCCGGACCCGACATCAGGGTGTCGTGTTCGTCGGAAGGTTGCGGGTCGGCCAGCCGGCGCACCAGTTGGGTCGCCACCCATTGCTTCCTTGACTGAGACCCAGAGTAGTACCGGTCCATCGCGCTCAGGACCTCTGCTGCGGTGCGCGTCTCCATGCACTCGACGAGATCGGCGAGATCGGCGTAGTCGCGGCTGGAATTTCGGCACATGAGCAGGTAGCTCTTCAGCCGCAGCGTCTCCGCGCCCGTCGGGATCTGGAGTCGGTCGCCGGTGGGGAGCTGGACGTTGGTGGTCTCCATCGGGCTGAGCCGCTCCATCGGCGCCTGCTCGTAATCGGCCGCGGTCTCGAGCGCGTCGAGGGCGACCGCCAGCCGGCCCCGCCACATCGTCACCGGATGCACCGGAGGCGGGGCGGTGGCCAGCGCGGTGCCGCCGTTGCGGTGGCCCCTGTTGAGCCGTTCGGCACTGCGCATCGTCCCCGTCGGGGCGGCCGGGCCGCAACCGCTGAAAGCCAGTGGATCGGCGACCGTAACAGCTTGCGGCACAAGCGTCTTCAATTTAGCTGCCGACTTGACGACCGTGCGCAATTCGGATCCGGTCGGACCCAGCGACGAGAGGTCGTCGGGAATGAGGATGAGGTCGGCCAGGTCCACCTTGGGCAGCGGCTTCTCGAAGTCCACCGACGGCAGGATGCGGGCCAGCCAGTGCGGCAGCCACCAGTTCCACTCGTCGAACATCGCCATCAGCGCCGGCACCAGCACGAGACGCACCACCGTCGCATCCACCGCGATCGCCACCGCGCACGCCACGCCCAACTGCGCCACCAGCGGCATGCCCGCGAACGCGAACCCGGTGAAGACCGCGATCATGATCAGCGCCGCGCTGGTGATGGTCCTGGCGCTGGTGCTCACGCCGTAGGCCACCGCGTCGCGGGTGTTACGCGTCAGCAGGAAGCGTTCCCGAATGCGGGTCAGCAGGAAGATCTCATAGTCCATCGACAAGCCGAACGTCATCGCCAGCACCAGCGGCGGAATCGTGCTGTCCAGCGACGAGATCCGATCGAAGCCCAAATCCTCCAGCCAGCCCCACTGGAACACCACGACGAGGCTGCCGTAGGCGGCCGCCACCGACAGGACCGTCATCAAGACGCCCTTGATCGCCAGCACCACCGACCGGACCGCGATGAGGAGCATGAGGAACGCGATCAACGCCACGAAAACGAACACAAGCGGCTGTGTGGCGGACACCCGGTCGTCGAAGTCCTTGATCAGCGCGGTCGGGCCGCCGACGTCGATCCGCACGTTCTCGAGGCCTGAGGTGCGCGGCAACTCGGCGCGCATCCAGTCGACGGTTTCGCGTGCGCCCATGTCTTCGGGATCGACCGAAAGCACCGCCGACAGCAGCGCGTGCCGGTAGTCCTCGCCGAACGACGGCGGGGCGACCGAGACCACGTTGGGACCCTGTGCCATGCGTTGGCGAATCGCATCGAGCACCGGTGCCTTGGCCGGTGCCGACGCGGCGTTGCCATCGGGGAAGGAAACCAGCACCCGCACCGGCCCCAGCGCACCGGCGCCGAGTGCCTCCGCCGCGGCGTTGACGCCGCCACGGATCTCGTGTGTCGGCTCGAACTGTCGTTGCATGCTGTTGCCGAGCATCATCGAGAACGCGGGCGCGGCCAGCGTGATCAGCAGTGCCGCCGCAGCGAGCGCGGACAACCAGGGTCGGCGCATCACCCATCCGGTCCAGCGCGTCCAGAACCGTGACTGGGTGGCTTCCGGCCGTCTCGACCAGTGCAGGTACGACGACCGCTTGGCCGCCGCCTTGCCGAACGTCGCCAGCACGGCCGGGATGAGTGTGGTGGACGTGAGCACCGCGATCGCGACGGCGAGGATGGCGCCGGTGGCCATCGAGACCAGGACCGGCGTCTGGATCAGGTAGATGCCCGTCACCGACGCGATCACCGTCAACCCCGACAGCACCACTGCCAGGCCGGACGTGGCCATCGCGGCGTCGGCCGCCTGCTCCGGATCTCGGCCCGCGCGCAGTTCCTCCCGGAACCGCATGAGGATGAACAGCGAGTAGTCGATCGCGAGCGCGATGCCGAACATCGACACCGTCGAGGTGACGAACACCGACATCGTCGTGAACATCGACAACAGATAGACGAGCCCCATCGTCACCGCGACGGTGCAGATGCCGAGCACCAGCGGTATCGCCGCGGCCGCCAACGACCCGAACACCGCGAGCAGGACGATCAAGACGATCGGAAGGTTCCATCGCTCCGCCTGGGCGATGTCGTGTTTGGTGGCCTGGGTCGCGGCCGCACCCAACGCGCCCTGGCCGATGACGTACAGCTTGACCCTGCCGTTCTCGATCTCGCCGGGATCCTCACCGTCGATGCCGACCTTCTGGCGCAGTTGCTTGGCGACGTCCACGGCGCCGGTGTTGTCGAAGTCCAGTTGCAGGGTGATGACGTACGGCCGGTCGGGCTGCGGCGGCGGCTGTTGGGGGTTGGGCGCGATCTTGACGCTGGGTACCTCCGCGGCGAGGCGTTCGAGGTGGGCAACCGCGTCGTTCATGTCCTCGTAAGAGGCGTCGGCGCGGGGTGCGGCGACCAATGCCAACGGCGAGGCACCCTGATCGGGGAAATACTCCTCGAGTTCATGCTGCACTCGCAGCGACTGCGATCCGTCGACCTCGAACCCGCCACCGGTGAGATGACTGGACTGGTTGAGCGCGAGCCAGATCGACGGGACGAGCAGGAGAACCCATGCGGCGAACACCGCCCAGCGATATCTGCGCAGTTTGCTGCTCAAGCGCAACATGAATTGCTGGATTGGATTTCCCCCTTTCTTCCCGGCATTTCGTAGCCGAAGCGTACAGCAGCATGCGGTAAGCTGCCGGACCCTTGAACGGCCCTGGGCCATCTGCCAGCAACGCCTCAAGCTGCTCTAATCCGAATCGCGAACGGATTCGACGGCGTTACCCGCCAACCGCAGTCGACCGGGCAGTCCGCCGTGTCCGCGCTCGCTGAACTGGCCGGGTCTGCGAGCCGGATGGCACTATGGGATCGGCTGTTTTCGGCGTCGGGGACTGTTGCCGTCCATCGCGAGAGCATTTGCGGATCGTTCGAGATGTCCGCAAATCGTTAGGAGTTGTCCGTGAAAACGTCCACCAACGTGATACGTCGCGGTCTTTTCGGTGTGTTCGCTGCCTCCGCTGGGGGCGCTGCCGTGGTAGCCGCCTTGGCGATGCCCGCCCAGCCGCTGATGCCCTCGGCGACCGCCGCTCCGGATCCCTGTGCGGCCAGCGAAGTTGCCAAGACCATCGGCAAGGTCGCCACTTCGACCGGTGACTACCTCGATGAGCATCCGCAGACGAACCAGGCGTTGACGACGATCTCCAAGCAGCAGGCCGGGCCGCAGTCCCTGGGCGCGCTGAAGGCTTACTTCGACGCGAACCCGCAAGTGGCCAAGGACATGCAGCAGTTGCAGCAGCCGCTGGCGAGCCTGTCGGGCAAGTGCAAACTGCCGATCACGCTGCCCCAGCTGGCGGGTCTGCTGCAGGCCGCGCAGCAGGGTGGCGGTCTGCCTGCGAGTTTGCCGGCGCAGCCGCCGAGCGCGACCAGCCCGGGACTGGCCGGTGCGGGCACCTCGCCGCAACCGCATGCGGCTGCACCGGTTTCGCAGGGCAGCCCTGCGACGCCGGGATCGGCCATCGCCGGTCTGCCCTGACCCGCCACGACGCGCTGCTGCCGCCCCGCGATCGCATGAGCTGCGGGTTCGTGGTTATTTTCGGACTGGTTGAACGCAAGACAAGCAAGTCTGCGGACATTCTGCTTAGCTTTTGTCCGTTGGTCCCAATTGGTTTACGTCGCTAACCGACACGGTTACGGCCACTCCACTTCCGATGAAGGAGCTCACCCATGTTTCTCTCGGCCCGTACTGCGCGGCGTGCGGTAGCTGGCGCGGTCGGCACCGGCGCGATTGCCGGTGCGATGTTCTTCGGTGCCACGCCGCTGGCGGGCGCCGAACCGCCGAACTGCACGGCGGCCGATCTCGCCGGTGTGGCGTCCGGTGTCTCGGCGGCGACGTCTGCCTACCTGTTCACCCATCCGGACGTGAACTGGTTCTTCACCAGCCTCGAAGGTCTGCCACGCGATGAGGTGCGCGGCAAGGTGCAGGATTACCTGAACCAGAACCCGCAGACGAAGGCCGACCTGACCGGAATCCGCCAGCCGCTGGTCGACATCAAGAACCGCTGCGGCGACACCGACGGCGACGGGCTCGCCGAAAGCTAAGCCTGGGTTCGCTCGGCACCTCGGCCGCCCGCGCAGCACGCGGCGTGCACCGTGTTGATGGTGGGCGAATCGCCGGTCCTGCATGCGCAGGACCGGCGAACTCGAAGAGCGTGTCAGCGACGGATCATCAGGTGGATTGCGGCGCGCCAGCCGAGTAACAGGATAGCGGTCGAAATCGACGCCACCACAATGAAACTCGGCGCGATACCGGCCGAGGTCAGTTTGCGCAGCAGCATTCCCACCACGATCGTGCACACCCAGACCGCGACCCCTGTCGGGATAAGCGAGTAGGGGCGCCGCCAGCCCAGGGACAGCGCCCAGCCGACCACGGCACCGGTCACGAACGGCCACGCGGTCTCGGCGATACCGGCGAGGCTCAACCCTTCGGCGTGGCTGCGGCGGCCGACCGTGGCGAACACGATCAAGCACACCACGTCGGTGGCCAGCGCCGTCAGCGCGGGCCGCGTGCGCTCGTCGCTATCGATCGGCATGAGACATCACATCCAATTCCACTGACACGGTTGCATTTTCGTTCCGAGGCTAGCTACGGCTGGCTCTCGCACGCATCGGGGTCGACGTCGGTTTCGGTGCGGAACACGAAGAAGAACACCACCCAGCCGATCGCGGCGATGAAGATCCAGCTGACCAACCGGAAGATGAGCATCGCCGAGATCGCCGACGCCAGCGTCATCCCGCTCGACACCAGACCGGGTACCAGCACCGCCTCGACCACCAGCAACCCACCGGGCATCAACGGGATCGAGCCGACCGCGCGGGCCGCGACATAAGCCACGATCACGCCGAGCAGTGAGGGTCGCCCGCCGGCGGCGAAGCAGGCGAACAACAGGGTGCCGACACCGGTCACCAGCGTGCACATCGACCACGTGAACGCCACGCCGAGCTGGCCGCGGCTCAGCTTCACCGACTCGAGCTGCGCGAGCGTCTCGCGCCACTTGGTCAATCCGTTGTGGGCCGGTTTGGCGCGCAGGTAGTTCACCCACCGCAGCACCCGCACACCCATGCCGTCGAGCAGATCGGGCCGCGAGGCCACCGACTGCGCCAGCACTATCAACATCACGAATCCGGCCAGCGTGAAGATCAGTGAGAACGGATTGTGCTTGGCGCCGAGGAAGAACGCACTGCCCAACCCGAGCAGCGCCAGGCTGATCACCTGCAGCGCTCCCGACATCACCAGCTGCCAGGAGGCGATGACCGGCGTCGCACCCCAGAGGCGCTGCTGGCGGTAGATGAAGGTGGCCGACAACACCGGCCCGCCCGGAAGCGTCGTGCTCAGGGAATTGCCGGCATAAAAGGCCGCCTGCGAGCGCCATTGGCGCACGGGAACTCCCGCCGACCGCAGCAGCTTGCGCTGAATGTCTCCGAAGAAGTGCATGGAGGCCAGCGCGGTGCCGACCGCCGCCAGCACCCACCACCAGTCGGCGGTGTAGAGGCTGTGCCAAGCCTTGGCGAGCTGGTCCCAGACCAGACCCAGTTCGACGGTCAGCACGACGGCCGCCGCAGCGAGCACCGCCCACCGCAGCCACCAGTACTTACCGCGCGTTGCGAGCCCCTGCTGCGGGGTCGCACTCGCGGGTGCGTCGTGGGCCACGCGGTAAGGGTAGTGCGTGGTGGAGGCGTTTCCGGAGAACCGTCGCCGGGCGGCGCAGGCCGTTACGCTATCGGGATGCCCGGGGGTCCTTCTCTCGATGACGAGGCGGTTTCGCCGCTGGTTCGCAAGGCCGCTGCATGGTCGTGGCGACTGTTGGTGATCTTCGCAGCCCTTGTGATCCTGCTGTGGACGGTGAAGCGACTGGAGATCATCGTCGTTCCGGTGGCTCTCGCGACGATGCTGGCCGCGCTGCTGATGCCCGCGGTCGACTTCCTCGACCGGCGCGGTGCGCCGCGCGGTGGGGCGGTGGCGCTGATGCTGCTCAGTGGTTTCGCGGTGGTTGGCGGAATCCTCACCTTCGTCGTCAGCCAGTTCATCGAGGGCGCACCGGAGTTGACCGTTCAGGTCAGTCGCAGCATCGACGGCCTGCGCACCTGGCTGGTCGAAGGGCCGCTGGGATTGAGCCGGGAACAGATCGAGCGTGCGGGCGACGCGGCGATCGAGGCGCTGCAGAACAACCAGGAGAGGTTGACCACCGGCGCGCTGTCGACGGCAGGCACGGTCACCGAGATCGTCACCGGCGCCCTGCTGGTGCTGTTCACGCTGATCTTCCTGCTGCAGGGTGGGCGCAACATCTTCGCGTTCGTCACCAAGATCTTCCCCGAGGGTGTGCGGGAGCGGGTGCGCGATGCGGGCCGCGCCGGTTTCCACTCGCTGATCGGCTACATCCGGGCGACGTTTCTGGTCGCGCTCGTGGACGCGGTCGGCATCGGCACCGGCCTGGCGATCATGGGAGTCCCGCTGGCGCTGCCGTTGGCATCGCTGGTGTTCCTCGGCGCGTTCATCCCGCTGGTCGGCGCGGTCATCACCGGCTTCCTCGCGGTGATCGTCGCGCTGATCGCCAAAGGCGCGATCTACGCGTTGATCACGCTCGGGCTGATCATCGCGGTGCAGCAACTGGAAGGCCACGTGCTGCAGCCGTTGGTGATGGGCCGCGCGGTGTCCATACATCCGCTTGCGATCGTGTTGGTGATCGCCGGCGGCGGGGTGCTCGCGGGAATTGTGGGCGCGCTGCTGGCGGTGCCGGTGTTGGCGTTCCTCAACAGCGCGATACGTGTATTGACGGCACCCGATCCCGACGCCGAGAAGGCGGCACTGGAGTACGACGACGGACCGCTGGTCAAAGCCGAGACCGACGAGGTGCCTGAGTCCTGATCTACAGCCGGCCTTCGCGGCGCAGCAGGTCCTGCGCGCTCAGGCCGCCGCGACGCTGGCGTTCATCGTCCTCACGAGTGTTGAGCTTCTCGGTCGCGGCCTCGGCATCGCCTTGTTTACCCGGGGTGGGGATGGCGGTCGTCGCGTCGGGGTCTGCACCGCCGTCCGGCCCAGCCGCCTGCGACTGTGCACGTGGCGATGGGAGCGCAGTGGTCGGCGGCTCGTTGTCGGCGGGCGGGGCGGCATCCCGGGGACCCAGCCCGGGCATCGCCCGTGTCGGTTGGGTAGACGGACGTCCCTCCGCCCCCCGGCGGGGTCTGGTGCCCTCGGTCGGAGCCGCCGGCGGTTTGGGCGCCGGTGCGGCGGACGCTGCGCCGGTGCCCCGCAACTCGCCCAGCCACGACTCGATCTCGCGTTCCTCCCGCGGCTTGCGTCCCCGTTCCTCGGACGGAGGCACGGGCGGGGCCGGCGGTCGGGCCGCCTGCCGAGCGGTCGCGGCGGCCTGGCTCACCGCATTGCGGACGGCGTTCTTGGCCATCGACAACCGTGTGGTCTGCGGCTCGTCCGACGACTCGACGGCGCTGGGGATGCGCGTCGTGCCCGCGACGGACGGCGCGCTCGCCCGCGTCGGCGCCGCCACGCGGCCGGGGCCGGGGCGCGACGACCCCTCGACAGCGGGATGCGTCGGATCGTGCGGCGGGCGTGGCCGGTCGGTCGGGCGGGGCGGTACGGGCGCGCCCGCACCGACCAACGCCTCGGAGCTCGCCTCCGAATGTTGGCTGGACTCACGGACGGCGGGCCGTTTGCGCTCGTCGGGCAGCTCGGTCTCACCCAGCCCCAGCCGCTCCTGCACACGCTTCATCCACCGCGGCGCCCACCAGCAGTCGTCGCCGAGCAGTTTCATCACCGCGGGCACGAGGAACATCCGGACCACGGTGGCGTCCAGCAGCAGCGCGATCAGCAGACCGAACGCCAAGTACTTCATCATCACCAGGTCGGAGAAGACGAAGGCGCCCGCGACGACGGCCAGCACCAGCGCGGCACCCGTGATCAACCGGCCGGTGGTCGCCGTACCGATCCGGATCGCCTCGGCTGTGGACATACCGCGTTCGCGGGCCTCGACCATGCGCGAGACCAGGAAGACCTCGTAGTCGGTCGACAGACCCCAGATCACCGCGATGATCAGGCCGATCATCGGCGCCATCAACGGTTGCGGCGTGTAGTTCATCAGGCCCGAGCCGTGCCCGACGACGAACATCCACGTGAGAATGCCCATCGTCGAGCCCAGCGTCAGCGCGCTCATCACCGCGGCCTTGATCGGCAACACCACCGACCCGAACGCCAGGAACATCAGGATCGTCGTCGTCACGATCAGCAACGTCACCATCAGTGGCAGCTTGTCGAACAGGCTGTGAATGCTGTCCTGCTCCAAAGCCGGTGTGCCACCGATACTTACGGTGACTCCACGCGGCGGGGTCAGCTCGCGCAGTTCGGTGATCTTCTTGGCCGCGTCATTGCGGTTCTCCAATCCGTTCTGGATCACCCGCACCGACGGATCCTCTGATCCGCCCTCCTGGACCGACCGCTCCTGCCACATCTTCGACGGATCGCCGTCGGTGTCGATGAAGCCGGGCACCGTCATCGCCTTGTTGCGCACCTCGGCGATCTGCTGATCGGTGATGGGCTCGCCGTCCTGGCGTTCCATCACGATCGTCAGAGGCTCGGTCCGGAAGCCGGGGAAGACCTTGTCGAATTCCTCCTGCGCCTGACGGACCGGGTTGTCCGGCGGCAGGTACTTCTCGCTGATACCGCCCAGCGACAGTTGGCCCAGCGGGATGATCAGCAAAATCATCACGATGACGATCGGTGCGGCGAACGCGATGGGCCGTTTCATCACCCTGTTGACCAGCTTGCCCCAGAAGCCCTGCTCGACTTCGGCGCGGGTCTTGGTCTTCTGCGTCTTCTCCGAGAGCCACTCCAGGTACACCCGCATGGGTTTCCAGTTGCGGAAGAACGGCACCCGCAGCAGGGTGCGCACCCCGAGTGCGTCGACGTTGGGGCCGAGGATGGCCAGCGCCGCTGCCAGCACGGTGATCGACAGGACCGCCGCGAGCATGACCGAGGCGATGATCGCGTAGGTGATCGACTTGAGGAAGCCCTGGGGGAACAGCAGCAGCGGCACCGACGACGCCACCAGGATCACCGCGGAGAACATGATGGTGCGGCCCGAGGTCATCACGGTGCGTCGCACCGCGGCCTCGGTGTCGTAGCCCTCGGCAATCTCTTCTCGGAACCGGCTCACCATGAACAGGCCGTAGTCGACCGCGATGCCTAGACCCATCAACGTCACCACGGGCTGGGCGAAGAAGTGCACGGGCATGAATTCGGCGAGCAGGCGCATGATACCGAGCGCGCCGGCGATGGTCAGGCCGCCGATGAGGCCCGGCAGCGCCGCGGCGATCACGCCCCCGAACACGAAGAACAGCACCACGCAGACCAGCGGGATGGCCGCGACCTCGGCACGGCGTTGGTCCTCGCCGATGCTGCCGGTCAACTCGCTGGCGAGCGGGTTGAGGCCGGCCAATCGGATATTGCCGTCGTTGACCTGCTGCAGGTCGCTTTCGACGGCCTGGTAGTTCTTCAGGATCTCGTCGTCGGTGTCGCCCTTGAGCGGGATGCTGACGAACGTCTTGGACAGATCGCTGCTCTTCATCTGCTGGACCGTCTCGTTGGCGGCGTCCGGCGCCCGCAGCCAACCGACCCAGCTCACCACCTGGTCCGGATGATCCTCGACGAAGGAGTCGAGTTCGCCGACGACGTCGCGCTGCCACTGCGGGTTGTCGACCTTCTCACCGTCGGGTGGCGTCAGTATCGCGACGACGTGACTCGTGCGGTCGCGACCGTAGACCTCGTCACCGATGACCGATGCGTGGACCGACTCACTGCCTTCGTCGTAGAAGCCGCTCTGCGTGACGTGATTGCCGAGGCTGATCCCGTAGATGCCGCCACCGAGGCAGAGTGCGACCATGACGCCGATGACGATGTACCGGTACTGGTACACCGTTCGACCCCACCAGGCGAACACGTAAGCTCCTTACTCGATTCTCTCGAAGTCCATGACGACCTCTGCGCAGTTCAGTTGTTGACTCGCGAGGTCAATAGCGAGGACAGCGGCCGGAACGGCTGCAACCATGCCCCCTGCTCGGGCAGCGAATCGAGGCCGATTCGCGGTAACGGCTCCCGGAAGACACCAGGGATGTCCTCCAGGTCGACGAACTCCAAGGTATCCGACGCTAGCGCCCAACTCGCGTGTTCGCGAAATCCGAGCACCTGAACGGGAATGCCGTCGCGGGCGATCTCTTCCAGAGGATGTTTGAAGGCCTGGCCGTCGGCTGAGGCCACGATCACACCGGCCAGACCTTCGCTGCGACGCAACGCAATGTGGTTCAGCATGTCGGTGTCGACGTCGCTGTCCTCGTCGATCTTCGGTTTCGCGAAGACCGCGAAGCCCACGTTCCGCAACGCCTCCACCCAGGGCCGAACGACGTCGGCGCTACCGGGGGCGATGTTGGTGAAGACCGTGGCCTCCGGTTCGAGCGCCACCGGCAGGGCGGCATTTGCGGATTGGGAAGACAACTCGGCCGTCCGCGCCAGCAGCCAGCGGCCCAGGGCATCGAAGCGCGGCCGGTGCGCGGCGGTCGGCCTGCCGCCGAGGATCGAGCCCAGACCCATGTCGAGGTTGGGGGCGTCCCAGACCAGCAGCGCCTTGGCCGTCTTGTCGGCCGCAGGGGGCGGAGCCGACTCATCGGCTGGAGCCGGCGGGACGGCGTCATCGGGCGCAGGGCGCGGGGCGGCCTCATCGGGCGCCGGATGCGCAGCCACCTGTCCGATGTCTTCTGTGAGGCTCATGATTTCTCCCACAGCAGTTCAGCGACGGCGCTGCCGGCGTGCTGCGCCTTGCCCTCGTACTTGGTGACCGGACGCTCGACGGAGATCGGCAGTCGATCGGTCGGGCCGACCCGACGCAGCCGAGGTTCGGCGTCACCCACCTCGGCGATCTGCTCGGCGTAACCGGCGTGGTCCGTCGCGGCGTGAAGGATGCCGCCGGGCTGCAGCCTGTCGGCGATCAAAGCGACGGTGGCCGGTTGCAGCAGCCGGCGCTTGTGGTGGCGGGCCTTGGGCCACGGATCGGGGAAGAACACCCGAACACCGGTCAAGGTGTCCGGTCCGAACATGTGCTGCAGAACATCGACCCCGTCGCCGCGAACCAGCCTGATGTTGGTCACGCCGTCGCGGTCGATACCGGACAGCAGCTGCGCCAGCCCCCGCCGATACACCTCGACAGCCACGACGTCCAGATGCGGCTCCGCCTGGGCCATCGCGAGCGTCGAGGTACCGGCGCCGCAGCCGATCTCCAGCACCACGGGCGCTGACCGACCGAACCACGCGTCGGTGTCGAGCAGCGGAGCCGGCTCGCCACCGTCGCGTGCATGCATGCCGATCTCCGGCCACAGCCGCGCCCACGTGGCCTGCTGAGCCGCGGACAGCGTCGTGCGCCGGGTGCGAAAGCTCGTGACGCGGGGATAGCGGTGCTGGTCAGCCGGTCGGTCGGCACCTTCGGGGCCCGAAGTCGACCCCTCGGCGACGTCGGGCCCGGGCAGATGCATCTGTCCATCGTGTCTCATCGGGAGTCGTGTACCCGCATCGTGGTACAGATTGATACCCAACAGTTGCCTTCGGCTGGTATCGGAGTTTGTCCCCAGGCGGCGGCACAGCCGCTCGCCCCCGGAGTACCGAGGTGTCACGATCGTCACAGGGAGGCGGGGCGTGATGCGGCCCTGCACACGGACAGGGAAGGTCGCCAGATTTTCGTCGACGCGCTGCTGCAGTTCGCGCAGGAGAGCCGTGACCCGCGGCTGACGCCGATCGTCCGACGCCTGACTGCGCCGACGCGGGTTGCGGTGCGCGGTCGCGACGGGGTGGGTCGGACGAGTGTGGCCGCCGCGTTGGCGGGCGCGGGGATGGCGATGTCCTCCGACGTCGCCGCCGACGTCGGTGTCCTGGTGATCGCCGAAGCGTTCAAACCCGAGGACCGGGCGCTGCTCGACGGGCCGGAACGGCCGACGGTCGTCGTGTTGAACAAGGCAGACCTCACCGGCTTCGGTGCCGGCGGCCCGATGGCCCTGGCGTATGGCCGGGCCGCCCAGTGCCGCGAGCGAACCGGTCTGCCGACGGTGCCGATGGTCGCGCTGCTCGCCGACCCGGACCTGTCCGATGTTCTGAGCGGCGACCTCGTCGGTGCGTTGCGGGCCCTGCTGACCCAGCCCGCCGACGTGACGTCGACCGACGCGTTCACCTCGTCACCGCACCCGCTGTCGCGAGACCTGCGCGAACGCCTACTCGGTGCGCTCGACCGCTTCGGCATCGCACATGCGGTCCTCGCGCTCGACCGGGGCGTCAGCGCCGATTCGTTGCCGGCCTACCTGAGGCGGCTCAGCCAATCCGACCGGGTCGTCGAGCACATCCTCGCCGCGGGCGCGCCGCTGCGGTACCGACGCCTTCGGACCGCAGTGCGTGAGTTGCATGCGCTGGCAGCGCAATCCGATGATTCACGGCTGGCGGCCCTGCTGATGAGCGACGACACGGTGCTCGCGCAGATGACAGCGGCGGTCGACGTCGTCGAGGCCGCGGGGGCGAACGTCGACCGCGGTGACGATCCGGCCGCCCATCTGCGCCGCGCCGTGCACTGGCGGCGGTACGGCAGCGGTCCCGTCGACGCGCTTCATCGCTCCTGTGCCGCCGACATCAGCCGAGGTTCGCTGCGCCTGCTCGGACGGTCGCGGGGACGGCGGACGTGACAGGCACCGATCCGCTGGAGTCGGCCGATGCCGTCATCGCAGCCATCGAACCTCGGCTCGCCCCACCGGCGGTGCGGCCCCGCGACGTCGTACTGGTCACCGGTCCCTGGCTGGCAGGCACGACCAGCGTGGCCACGGCGCTACGGGAGCGGATGCCCGAGCACACCTTCGTCGAGGCCGATGACCTCGGTCGGGCAGACGCCCCGGCTGCCGTCGTCTTCGTGGTCTCAGCGGTATCGCCGTTGACCGAATCCGACTGTCAGCTCATCGATCTGGCCACGCGCCATACCGACCTGGTGGTGGGGGTGGTGTCGAAGACCGACACCCACCGCAACTGGCGGGAGGTGCTGGCCGCCGATCGCGCGGCGCTCGCCGACCGGTCGCCCCGCTACGCCCGCGTGCCGTGGGTGGGTGCAGCCGCAGCACCGGATCTAGGCGAACCAAGCGTCGACGAACTCGTGGGTCTACTGCGGCAGCGGCTGGCCGATCCGGAGCTGCAACGACGAAACCGGCTGCGGGCGTGGGAAACCCGGCTCGAGTCGGCGATCGGACAATATCGGGCCGACGGCGAGGGGTCGGATCGTCGGGCCCGCGTCGCGGCGCTGCACAAGCGTCGGGCCGAGACCGTACGGAGCCGTCGGCTGTCGAAGTCCGAACGCAGCATCGCGCTGCGCAGCCAGATTCAGCAGGCCCGCGTGCAGCTCGGTTACTTCGCCCGCAACCGGTGTACGTCGGTGCGCGCCGAACTCGCCGAGGACGCGGCGCAGCTGAGTCGTGGTCGGATCGGCGGCTTCGAGTCGCAGGTGCGCGACCGGACCGCCGAGGTCGTCGCGGAGGTCGACGACGGGGTCACCGCGCACCTCGCGGACATGGCGCAGCAGCTCGACCTCACCGCGCCGCCGACGCCCGCGGCTCCCGCCGTTCCGGAGATCGCGCCGCCGGGGTTGAAGTCGCGCCGGCTCGAGACGCAGTTGACGATGATCCTGGGCGCGGGCTTCGGGCTGGGGGTCGCGCTCGCGGTCACGCGTTTGTTCACCGGCGTAGCGCCCGGACTGGCCATCGCGGGTTTGGTGCTCGGCGGACTGGTGGGACTGGCGTTGACGGTGTGGGTGGTGGGGATCCGCGGACTCCTGCACGACCGGGCGGCGCTCGACCGCTGGGTCAACGAAGCCACCGCCACCGTGAAGTCGGCGCTCGATGAGCGAGTCGCGACGCGGGTGCTGGCCGCCGAGAGTGCGTTGACATCGGAGCTGACCGTCCGGGACGAACAAGAAGCCGCGACGGCCCAGGAGAAGGTGGCCGAGATCGACGCCGAACTTCGTGAGCACACCATGCAGACCGCCCGCGCGGCAGTCGTGCGGGACCAGCGGTTGCCGTCGCTGCAGGAGGCGCTCGACGCGGTGCGGGCCGACCTCTACGCCACACCGCGGGACGGCAATGACAAGATCGACGGGCCGTCAAGCGCAGTGCCCGGACGACCGAAATGCCTGTGAAACAGGCTTCTGAATCGTTCCTGTGAGTGATCGGACACACTCCCGGTTCACCGTGGGCTTCCCACCCGCGATAACCTCGGTATTAGGACACCGCAACGCCGCCTATCGCTGTCTGGGTGGCGCAGACGGAGCTTTGGGGCCTGGCAGCAACAGACACAGGAGATTTTCATGACCGCAGCGACCATCCCGGGTTTGGACACCGCACCGACGAAGCACAAGGGTCTGCTCGCTTGGGTTCAAGAGGTCGCCGAGCTGACGCAGCCCGACCGCGTGGTTTTCACCGACGGTTCTGACGAGGAGAACGCCCGACTCTGTGAGCAACTGGTCGAGGCGGGCACCTTCAAACGTCTCGACGACGAGAAGAAACCGAACTCGTACCTCGCGCTGTCCGACCCGTCTGACGTTGCCCGCGTGGAGTCGCGGACCTTCATCTGTACCGAGCAGGAGATCGACGCCGGTCCGACCAACAACTGGAAAGACCCGGGCGAGATGCGCGGCATCATGACCGATCTGTACCGCGGCTCGATGCGCGGCCGCACCATGTACGTGGTGCCGTTTTGCATGGGCCCGCTCGGCGCCGAGGATCCGAAGCTGGGTGTCGAGATCACCGACTCCGAGTACGTCGTCGTCTCGATGCGGACCATGACCCGCATGGGCAAGGCGGCGCTGGACAAGATCGGCACCGATGGGTTCTTCGTCAAGGCGCTGCACTCGATCGGCGCGCCGCTGGAGTCCGGCCAGAAGGACGTGCCGTGGCCGTGCAACGACACGAAGTACATCAGCCATTTCCCGGAGACGCGCGAGATCTGGAGCTACGGATCGGGCTACGGCGGCAACGCGCTGCTGGGCAAGAAGTGCTACGCGCTGCGGATCGCGTCGGCGATCGCCCACGACGAGGGCTGGCTCGCCGAGCACATGCTGATCCTCAAGCTGATCTCGCCGGAGAACAAGGCCTACTTCGTCGCCGCGGCGTTCCCGTCGGCGTGCGGTAAGACCAACCTCGCGATGCTGCAGCCGACCATTCCCGGCTGGCGCGCCGAGACCGTGGGCGACGACATCGCCTGGATGCGGTTCGGCAAGGACGGCCGCCTCTACGCCGTCAACCCCGAGTTCGGCTTCTTCGGTGTCGCCCCGGGCACCAACTGGGATTCGAACCCCAACGCGATGAAGACCATCGAGGCCGGCAACACCGTCTTCACCAACGTCGCACTCACTGATGACAACGACGTGTGGTGGGAGGGCCTCGAGGGCGACCCGCAGCACCTGATCGATTGGAAGGGCAACGACTGGACGCCCGACTCGGAGGTCAAGGCCGCACATCCGAACTCGCGCTACTGCACCCCGATCTCACAGTGCCCGACGCTGGCGCCCGAATGGGACGACCCGCAGGGTGTGCCGATCTCGGCAATCCTGTTCGGTGGCCGTCGCAAGACGACGGTGCCGTTGGTCACCGAGGCCCGCGACTGGCAGCACGGTGTGTTCATCGGTGCCACGCTCGGCTCCGAGCAGACCGCGGCCGCCGAGGGCAAGGTCGGCACGGTGCGCCGCGACCCGATGGCGATGCTGCCGTTCCTCGGCTACAACGTCGGCGACTACTTCGCCCACTGGATCAACCTGGGCAAGAACGCCGATGAGTCGAAGATGCCGAAGATCTTCTTCGTCAACTGGTTCCGCCGCGGCGACGACGGCCGGTTCCTGTGGCCGGGCTTCGGCGAGAACAGTCGGGTGATGAAGTGGATCGTCGACCGCATCGAGCACCGGGCCGACGGCAAGAGCACGCCGATCGGCATCGTTCCGACCGCCGCCGACCTCGATCTGTCCGGCCTGGACGTCGACCCCGCCGATGTGGACGCCGCGCTGGCCGTCGACGTCGACGAGTGGCGTCAGGAGATCCCGCTGATCGAGGAGTGGTTCGAGTTCGTCGGTGAGAAGCTGCCGACCGGCATCAAGGACGAATTCGACGCGCTCAAGCACCGTTTGGACGAGGCCGACTAACTCACTTCCCACCGCCAACAGACGCGAAAACCCCCAAATCCATTGTATTTTGGGGGTTTTCGCGTCTGTTGGCCATACGCATGGGCCCTACTGCGTGCGCCGCTGGAGTTGTCAGCGTGGACGGTAGATGTGCGCACGGTGGTTGACGGAAACGACGACGATGGCGTGTTTAGCCTCGTCGATTCGGAACAGCATGCGGTACTCGCCGCGCCGGGCGCTGCGATACGCCCGGAGTTCATTGCGCAGCGGCTTACTCAGTCGCTGCGGCTTCTCGACCAAAGGGCCGGTGATGAATTCGATGATTGCCGTCGCGACGTTGCCTGGAAGGCGCCGAAGATCGCGCCGCGCAGTCCCGGCAACTTCGACTCCGTAGTTGTTGCCATCGGTCGTCACCGCGGCGGCAGGCCAAACTCGTTGCGCAAGTCATCACCACTGACGGTCGTGCCGTCGGCATATTCCCTTTCAGCTGCAGCGGCGGTGTCACGGATGCCGGGCTGCGTCAGCCAGAAGAGCGTCTCCTGCAGCGACTCGAGGTCGTCGGCCGACATCAGGACGGCGGCAGGTCGGCCGTGCTTGGTGATGGTGATGATGTCGTGAGTGGATTCGGCGTCGTCGACCAGTGCGGAGAGCTTGTCTTTTGCTTCGCCGAGGGGGATCGATCGCATATGGCCCAATATAGCCAAAAGTATGGCCGATCGATAGCTAGAAGTCTGGGTCATCGAGAATTTGCCCGGCTCGACGAGGCGCTGAAACTTCGCTTCGAACTGTGGTCTTAGGCCTGAGCCTCAGTTGGCCCGGTGACGCTCAGGGCCGTGGGCCGCACTCGTCAACGTCAGCACGCACCCGGTCCATTTGCTCCAACGCATACTTCGCCATGTCGGCCTTCGTCGTAGCCGCTCCGCGGTCCGCCAGAGACTCATAGGTTTCGTCGCTGAGAACGTCGCGCAAGTGTGTGATCGCGGTTTCAATCTCGGGAAAATAGGTCGTCGCAAAAGATGTTGTGGCAAACCCACTGAGCATCGCGGCAGTTTCGTAGTGCCCGATCCGGTCGAAAAAGTGGGCCAGTACCGCGATTGGCTGGGGCAGGAGAAAGTAGTTGCCGGAGTCTAGGTAGCTGCGGATCGACTTCGCGATGAAGTCGAGCGCCTCCGTCGAGTCACCGTGGCGAACTGCGAGACGACCCACGTTTCTCAGTGTGGTGCGCGACCCATCCGACCAGCAGCTTCTACCCACTTGACACCCGTCAAGTATGGGCATCGTAGAGTCGGCGCATGCAGATCCGCGAGCACGCCGAGGCCAGCCCCGACAAACCGGCCGTTATCGTCCATCCCACCGGGATAGTGGTGACCTTCGGCGAGCTGGAGGAGCGAGCCAACCGACTGGCTCACCATTTCCGGCAGGCCGGCCTGGTCGAGGGCGACACCGTGGCCATGCTGATGGAGAACAACGAGCACTTTCACGCCGTGATGTGGGCGGCCAGGCGCAGCGGCCTGTACTACGTCCCCATCAACACGCACCTGACGTCGGCCGAAGCGGCCTACATCGTTGACAACAGCAACGCGAAGGGGATCGTCGGCTCGGCTGCTCTACGCAAGACGCTCGAAAGCCTTGGCAGTGAGTTGCCGCAGGGTCTTCCTCCGCTGCTGCTCATCGCCGATGATGACCTCGAAGGCTGGGAGCGCTATCCCGAATGTGTTGCCGGACATCCCGACACACCCATCGCTGACGAGATCGAAGGCGATCTGCTGCAGTACTCGTCGGGCACCACTGGACGTCCCAAAGGCATCAGGCGCGAGCTTCCACATCTTTCTCCCGCAGAGGCGCCCGGCTTGATGACCATGTTGGTCGCGGTGTGGATGCAACCGGATTCGGTATATCTGAGCCCGGCACCGCTGTACCACACGGCACCGTCGGTGTGGTCGATGACGGTACAGGCCGCCGGATACACGACCGTGGTCATGGAAAAATTCGACCCCGAAGGCGCGTTGGACGCCATCCAGCGCTACGGTGTCACGCACGGTCAGTTCGTACCGGTGATGTTTACCCGCATGCTGAAGCTGCCTGACTCTGTGCGCAATTCGTACGACGTGTCCAGCCTCAAGCGGGTGATCCACGCCGCGGCGCCGTGCCCCGTCGAGATCAAGAAGCAGATGATCGACTGGTGGGGGCCGATCATCGACGAGTACTACGCGTCCTCGGAGGCGCACGGTTCGACGCTGATCAGCGCCGAGGACTGGTTGTCGCATCCGGGTTCGGTGGGCAAGCCGATGACCGGCGCACTGCACATCTGCGACGAGGACGGCAACGAACTGCCTGCCGGTGAGCCGGGCGAGATCTACTTCGAAGGCGGCAACCCGTTCGAGTACCTCAATGATCCCGACAAAACGGCGAAGTCGCGCGATGAGCGCGGCTGGGCGACGGTCGGCGACATCGGCTACGTCGACGAGGAAGGCTTCCTGTACCTCACCGACCGTAGGCACCACATGATCATCTCCGGCGGGGTGAACATTTATCCGCAGGAAGCCGAGAACATGCTGGTAACCCATCCGAAGGTGTTGGACGCAGCGGTATTTGGTGTTCCCGACGACGAGATGGGGCAACGCGTCCACGGTGTGATCCAGACCGTCGAACCGGACGACGCCACCGAGCAGTTCGGCACGGATTTGCTCGCATGGCTGCGGGACCGGCTCGCGCACTACAAGTGCCCCCGGACGATCTCTTTCGAGGCGCAGCTGCCGCGGACCGACACCGGCAAGCTGTACAAGCAGGAGCTGATCAAGAAGTACTCGTGACGCAGATCGAGCTTGCCGGCGGTGTCGTCGTATCGATCGGAAACCCATCGGACGACGCTACTTTCACGCTGACCGCCGACACTGTCGACGACCGGCGGGCCATCGCCGTGCCGTCGGTACCCGACGCGCTCGATCAGCTACGCGAGCGATGTGCGCGCTGGCCCCACGCCGCGGGCATCTGCGACGACGTGCTGCGCGCCGCCGATCCCGCCGCGCCGGCGTTCGTCGGCGTCATCACCGAATCGCTGGCTTACTCGACGTTGCAGTCCGGGCCGGAGTTCGCCCGCTGGCTCGCTGCGCGGGGGCCGGCGAAAGTGCCCGAGATTCCCGATCCCGTTGTGGCCGAACGTGTTGAGAGCACACTGCATGTGAAGTTCAATCGGCCAGCCCGGCACAACGCATTCTCCACCGATGCGCGCGCCGCACTCCTGGAGGCGCTGGAGGTGGCGCGGGTCGACCCGTCGGTCACCGACCTGATCCTGTCCGGCAACGGCCCGTCGTTCTGCAGCGGCGGCGACCTCGCCGAGTTCGGCAGCTTCGCCGACCCGGCCAGCGCACACTTCGCCCGGACCCGCCACAGCCCGGCGCTCTTGCTCGCCGAACTGACTGAGCGACTTGGGAAGCGGTGCCGCGCCCAAGTGCACGGCCAGGTTCTGGGCAGCGGGTTGGAGATGGCGGCGTTCTGTGGTCACGTGCAGTCGAGCGTCGACGCCGTCTTCGGTCTGCCCGAACTGAGCCTCGGACTGATCCCCGGCGCGGGCGGAACCGTGAGCATCACCCGTCGCATCGGCCGTTGGCGCACGGCGTATCTCGTGTTGTCCGGCGCCACGATCGACCCGCCGACCGCGCTGCAGTGGGGCCTCATCGACAAAATCGAGTGATTTGGGTGCGTTACCAGTCGCTCAGCGATCAGGAGCGCACCGAAATCGCACCTAACCCGAGCGGCGCAGCGTCACGCGGTAGGTGTACTGCTCGGGCAGGAAGTGGCTGACCGACAACTCGACCGGCCGACCGTCGGCATCGGAATACAACCGGTCGACCCGCAGCATCGGATGGCTGATTTCGCAGCCCACCGCGTCGGCTACGACACTGTCAGCCGGTGCCACCGTGATCGACTGTGCCGCTTCGGCGATCGGGGCACTGAGATGCGCTTCGAGCAGTCCGATCACCGTCTGCGTGCTCACCGCGCCATCGGCCAACTCGCGCGAGTCGCACACCGCTGCAGCTGCCGTCGGCGCCAGATGCACTGTCGTCAGCACGAACGGCACCCCGGGATCGGCGCCATGCAACCGCCGGAACACCACCGTGTACACGATGTCGTCGTCCAGGCGAAGCCGGCTGGCGGCCTCGACGTCGACCCGACGCCGCAGCCCGCGCAGCACCTCCATCGTGGTGTCGTCCGACAAGCTCATCAGGTCTTCGATGGAGCCGAGTTGGCGCAGGTACCGGCGACCGGTCCCACTGGCGTACGTCCCGCGCCCCGGCACCCGGTACACCACGCCCTCGGCGACTAGATCCTGGAACGCCCGGCGCACGGTCTGCCGCGAAAGCCCGTGCAAAGCGACGAGTTCCGACTCGGTAGGTAGCCGAACCCCGCCCCGGTAGCGGCCGGCGGCGATCTCGTCGCGGAGTTGGTCGCGCAACGTCTGGTACGCCGGTGCGGCCCGCATCTCGCTACAGGCCGCCCCGCGCCACCAACTGTGCGGCGATGACGTTGCGCTGGATCTCGTTGGTGCCTTCGCCGACGATCATCAGCGGCGCATCGCGGAAGTAGCGCTCGACGTCGTACTCCGTGGAGTAGCCGTAACCGCCGTGAATCCGCACCGCATTGAGCGCGATCTCCATTGCGACCTCCGAGGCGAACAGCTTCGCCATGCCCGCTTCCATATCGCAGCGCTCGCCGCTGTCGTAGCGCTCAGCCGCGTACCGGGTCAATTGGCGTGCGGCGGTCAGTTTGGTGGCCATGTCGGCCAGATAGTTGCCGACGGACTGATGCTTCCAGATCGGCTGACCGAAGCTTTCGCGCTCCTGGGCGTAGCGCAACGCGTCCTCCAGCGCCGCCGTCGCCACCCCCAGCGCGCGGGATGCGACCTGGATCCGGCCGGTCTCAAGGCCTTTCATCATCTGCGCGAACCCTCTGCCCGGTTCACCGCCGAGGACGGCCGAAGCCGGCACGCGGCAGTCCTCGAACACCAACTCGCAGGACTCCACGCCCTTGTAGCCCAGTTTCGGAAGATCACGCGACACCGACAGACCCGTCATGCCCTGCTCGACGAGTACGACAGAGATGCCCTTGTGCTTCGGCACCGCGTCCGGATCGGTTTTGCACAGCAACGCGATCAGCCCGGACCGGCGCGCATTGGAGATCCACGTCTTGGATCCGTTGATGGCCAGCCCGCCGCCTTCGGACGGCAGCGCGGTCGTCGACATGTTCTGCAGATCCGAACCGCCGCCAGGCTCGGTCAGCGCCATCGTGGCGCGCAGTTCGCCGGTGGCCATCGACGGCAGGTAACGCCGCTTCTGATCCTCGGTGCCGAACAAAGTGAGCAACTTGGCGACGACGGTGTGCCCGCCCATCGCTCCGGCCAGGCTCATCCAGCCGCGGGACAACTCCTGGGTCACCTCGACGTAGCAGGGCATCGACACCGGCGAACCGCCGTACTCCTCGGGGATCGCCAGCCCGTAGATGCCGATCTGTTTCATCTGCTCGATCCACGCCGCGGGGTACTCGTTGGCGTGTTCCACGTCGCGCACCCGGGGCTTGACCTCGCGGTCGATGAACGTCCGCACGGTGGCGACCAGCATGGTCTCTTCGTCATTCATGTACGGCCATATTGACACTTTGTGCGGCCGAATGCCAGAGTGGGCACCCGTGAGCGGCCCGTACTTCGATGACCTGCGGGTCGGACAGGTCTTCGATTCCGCACCCTCGATGACGTTGACACCGGGTGCGGCTTCCGTGCACCAGTCGATCGTGGGCGACCGGCTACGCCTGGCGCTGGACGGCGAGTTGGCGATGGCCGTGACCGGTGCGCCCGCCCCGCTGGCCCACCCGGCCCTGGTGTGCGACGTGGCGATTGGCCAGACCACGCTGGTCACCCAGCGGGTGAAGGCCAACCTTTTCTACCGGGGCCTCGTCTTTCACCGGTTCCCGGTCATCGGCGACACCCTGTTCACGCGCACCGAAGTGGTCGGTTTGAAACAGAACTCGGCCAAGCCGGGGCGCGCGCGTACCGGCCTGGCGGCGTTGCGGATGACGACCGTGGACCAGCTCGGGCGCCTGGTGCTGGACTTCCACCGGTGCGCGATGCTGCCGTTGCGCGACGGTGCCGGTGACACCGCCCACGCCGACGACCTGTCGATGATCGGCACCGAGAGCCTGCCGCTGCCCGACCCGACCGCCGATTGGGACCCCGAGGCGTATCGCACTCACGTCAAGGGCGCACACTTCGACGCGACCCTCGCGGGAACGGTCTTGCACAGCACGGCCGACGTCGTCAGCAGCGCACCAGAGCTGGCTCGGTTGACCCTGAACATCGCTGCGACGCATCACGACTGGCGCATCAACCGGCAGCGGCTGGTGTACGGCGGACACACCATCGGCCTGTCGCTGGCGCAGACGACGCGCCTGTTGCCGAACCTGGTAACAGTGCTGGCCTGGCAGTCCTGCGACCACACCGGGCCGGTATACGAGGGCGACACTGTCTACAGCGAATTGCATGTCGAGCGAGCCGAGCCACTGCCGGACGGGCGCGGCGGCGTGCTTACCCTGCGATCGGTGGTGTACGCGGTCGGTGAACAGGATCGCGAAGTGCTCGACTGGCGGTTCACCGCGCTGCATTTCTGAGCTGGCCGACCCCGCGAGCCACCCGTTCGCGCGGCCGTCCGACAATGGGGCTGTGACATCGTCGTCGTTGACGGTTCCCACCGCCGTGCTCGATCGGGCGCGGCGGGTCGCCGACGCTTTCGAGGCGTTCACCGGAGTAAGCGTCGACGCCGCCGAGTTGATCGGTGGGCGCGCCGCGCTGCTGAGTTCTTCGCCGCGCGGTCGGGTGTCGGCGGGCGGTGCGACCCGACTGCTACGGAGCCGCGACGGCTGGTGTGCGCTCACGCTGGCACGGCCCGACGACATCGCCGCCGTACCTGCGCTGCTGGGTGCCGACCGGGTCGACGAGCCGTGGCCTGCCCTGCAGGACTGGGTGGCCGGTAATGACGGCGCCGACGTGGCCGAACGCGCGCGCCTGCTCGGCCTGCCGGTCGCCGCGCTCGGTGAGACGCCCGCCGAGCCGCCGCGGGTGTTCCCCTTCGGTGCCGGCACCGCGACACGCGGCCCGGCCGGCCTGCTGGTCGCGGATCTGTCCGCGATGTGGGCGGGCCCGCTGTGTGGGCAGCTGCTGGCCCGGGCGGGTGCGACAGTGGTGAAGGTCGAAAGCGCCGCACGGCCCGACGGCGCCCGTCGTGGTTCGCAACCGTTCTTCAACTGGATGAATGCCGGAAAGCTCTCGTACGAAGCCGATTTCGACGAACCAGCCGGATTGCGGGCCCTGCTTGCCGCCGCGGACGTGGTGATCGAGTCGTCGCGGCCCGCCGCATTGCTACGCCGCGAGTTGGCGCCGACACATTTGCCGCCGCGGGACGGCCGGGTGTGGCTGCGGGTCACCGGTCACGGTACCGACGGCGACCGCGCGAACTGGGTCGCGTTCGGTGACGACGCGGCTGTATCGGGCGGCTTGGTTTGTGGAACTCCCGCCGACCCGGAGTTCTGCGGCGACGCGATTGCCGACCCGCTGACCGGTCTGGAGGCGGCGTTGGCGGTGGTGCAGTCGTTGCGCAGCGGCGGCGGCGAGTTGATCGAGATGTCGATGGCCGCCGTGGCCGCCACGTATGCCGAGTTGCCCCGCGATGAGCAATCGGCCTGTGCCGTGACACCGCAGCCATCCGCGGCAGCGGCGCCGCTCGGCGCCGACAACGCAGAGGTCGAGGAACTGATCACCGAACGCCGGTTCGCGTCTTGCTGATTCGCCGGGCGACGCTGCTCAACGGCGCCGTCGTCGACATTCGTGTCGCGGATCGGATCACGGCGGTCGAGCAGACCCTGGCGCCGCTTGCCGGTGAACACGTCTACGACGCGGCCGGTCGAACGGTCATCCCCGGACTGCATGATCACCACGTCCATTTGCGTTCTGCCGCTGCGGCTTTGAAGTCCGCCCGAGTCGGCCCGGCCGAGGTGCGCAACCGAGGGGAGCTGGCCTGCGCGCTCGCCGCCGCACCCGTCGACACCGACGGCTGGATTCGTGCGGTCGGCTACCACGAAGCGGCTGCGGGCCGGCTGGACCGCTGGATTCTCGACGAGATGTCGCCGTCGTCGCCGGTGCGCGTACAGCACCGCAGCGGTGTGCTGTGGACGCTGAACTCGGCCGGCCTGGCTCGTATCGGAATGGCCGACCATCCCGACGGGCGGTTACGCAGTGCCGACCGGTCATGGTCGGACTCGTTGCAGCGCAGCGATACCGGGCTCACCGATGTGAGCGGTCGGCTCAGCGCGTCAGGTGTCACCGGGGTCACCGACGCCACGCCCGACCTCGGGGCCGACGACGTCGAGAACCTCCTGCAATCGCATCGCACCGGTGAACTGCGCCAGCGTGTGCACTGCCTGGCGCCCGGCAAGCGAATTCTGCATGACACCGATCTCGACCTCGACGGCCTGGCCGCGTGGATCGCTGACCGCCATGCCGACAACATACCGGTCGCCCTGCATTGTGTGACCGCTGCGCAACTCGTCGTCACGCTTTCGGCGCTGCGAGCGGTAGGCACACACCCGAACGACCGCATCGAGCACGCCTCCGTCGTTCCCGACGAGAGCATCGCGCCGCTAGCGGAAAGCGGCGTAACCGTGGTGACGCAGCCGAATTTCGTCGCCGAGCGTGGGGAGCAGTACCTCGAGGACATACCCGCTGACGAACATCACGAACTGTGGCGGGTCGCGTCCTTGATACGGGCAGGCGTACCCGTTGCGTTGTCGACCGATATGCCGTTCGGCGTCGGCGATCCGTGGGCGACGATGCGTGCCGCGGTCCGACGTGTCACGGGCAATGGCGAGATGCTCGGAGCCGACGAACGCATCCGGGCACCGGAGGCGCTGAACATGTTCTTCGGCACGGGTGCAGATCCCCTGCGGCGCCGGATCATCGCACCAGGGCAGCCCGGCGATCTGGCGGTACTGACACCCCGTCCCGACGAAGTGCTCGAAACGCTGGCGTCCGACATGGTCGCCGCGACCGTGATATCCGGCGAGCTGGTCTTCGTGCGCGGCTGACTCAGGTCGTCGCGAGAGCCAGCGTTCGGCGCAGTATCGCGCACTGACTGTCGAAAAACTGTTGTGACACTGAAGCTTTCGGCGCGATACCGTCGAAGCCGTGGAAGGCGCCCTCGACGATCTCAACCTCACACGGGACACCCGCGGCCCGAAGTCGTTCGGCGTAGGCCAGGTCCTCGTCGTGGAAGAGGTCCAGCGTTCCGACGCCGATCCATGCCGGCGGGAGGCCGGCCAGGTTCTCCCGCCGCGCCGGCACTGCTACCGCGGGGTCGGCGTCGCCGAGGTACATCGACCAGCCGAACTTGTTGCTCGACTTGTTCCAACAACCGGAGTCCGGGCTTGTCCAGGTCGTGGCGGTCGACGGTGCGGTCATCGAGCATCGGGTAGACCAACAATTGGGCGGCCAAGGCGACTTCACCCCGGTCGAGGGCCAGTTGAGCCAGTGAGGCCGCCAGCCCGCCGCCGGCACTGGCGCCGCCGATCGCGACGCGGTCGCGGTCCACCGACGGCAAGGCAGCCAACCAAGTCAACGCGGAGTAACAGTCCTCCAGCCCCGCCGGGTACGGGTGCTCGGGCGCCAACCGGTAGTCGACGGAGACGACCGTGACGCCGAGGCGGCGGGCAAAGTTGCGGCACAGCTCGTTGTCCTGGCCGGGGTGTCCGATCAGGTACCCCCCACCGTGAATCCACAGCAGCGCCGGGCCCTTCTGCGCCTCGCCGGTAGGCCGGTACAGCCATACGTCGACCCCGGACGGCAACGTCAGCGCCACCACGTCGCGTGGCGGACGCCGCCAGATACGCCGCGTGATCATCCGGACGATCGGAAGCGTCACGGGAGTGATCACCTGTTTGGGGGCGATGCGGGCGGCGCGGCGCAGATCGGGATGGAACTTGGCGGGCGGCATGCGACAAGTATTACTTCACCGGCGGAAACAATTTTTACGAGTCCCGAATCGGTGCCGTTCATTGTTTACACAAAACGATTTGTATAAACTCGTGGTGTCGTTACCGGTGGCAGGAGAAGCGGATGCACACGTTGGCACCAGATGTCGCCCTGGAGCGAGAGCATCTCGAAATCGACGGCGCCATCGAAACATTTGTCGAGGAGCTTGCAGGCGGGAGTCTGCGATCCGATGCGCTCAGCGCGGCGCTCGAAACGTTGCGTCGCCACATCTATCTCGAGGAGTGCATGCTGTTTCCGCCGATCCGCGAGGCCGGGATGGTGATGCCGGTCTTCGTGATGATGCGCGAGCATGGCCAGCTGTGGCGATCCATGGACGCGCTGGACGCCCTGCTTGCCGGTGATGCGGACGTTCACGCGCTCTACAACGCGTGCGGTCAACTGCTGGCTCAACTGCACCAGCACAATGCCAAAGAGGAATCGATCGTCTACCCGCGTATCGAAACCGACCTGCCCGCGCAGACGCGCGTCGAGGTGACCCGGTTCCTGGATGCGGGCCAGATGCCCGACGGCTGGGTGTGTCAGCACGCCCGTCAGTGAGCGTCGCTGCCGGAAATGGAGGAGGCATCATGCGCGTCGTGGTGGACCGAGATCGCTGTGAGGGAAACGCGCTATGCGTGAAGTATGCGCCCGAGGTGTTCGAACTCGACGATGACGACTACGCCGTGGTGACTGTCGACCCGGTGCCGGCCGAGTTCGAGGCGCACGCAGAAAAGGCCATAGCCGAGTGCCCGCGCGCGGCGCTGTCCCGGAGGGATTGAGGGTGTGGCAGCGGTGATGGCCGCGCGCCGCGAGCAGGTGCTGGCAGCGCTGCGCGGCGCGGGCGGGCCCTTGAGCATCAGCGAGGTCGCCGAACAGCTGTCGATTCACCCCAACACCGCGCGCTTTCACCTCGACGCGCTGACCAAGCGTGGCCGCGTCGAAACGGTCAAGCCCAGCCAGAACAAACCGGGCCGGCCACCGCTGATGTTCAAGGTCGCGACGGGTATGGACCCGGACGGTCCCCGTGACTACCGGACGCTGGCGGGCGTTCTGGCCGACGAGCTTGCGCGCCAACGCGACCCGCAGCAGCGCGCGGTCATGGCCGGCCGTGCCTGGGCGCAGGCCGAGACCGCCACCGAAGCCGCCGCCGACGGCCAGGATGAGGATGAGGGCGAGGGCGCTGTCACCACCCGAAGGCGGGCTGTCGACCGGCTGACCGACCTGCTCTCCGAGTTCGGCTTCGCGCCCGAAAGAGCCTCTGCTGCCCGCGAACTCAATGAGATCAGGCTCCGTAACTGCCCTTTTCTGGAGTTGGCCGAGCACCGCCGTGACGTGATCTGCCCGGTGCATCTCGGTCTCATGCAGGGCGCGTTGGCGACCTGGGATGCGCCGATCACCGTCGAGACGCTGGTTCCCTTTGTCGAGCCGGGTCTTTGTGTTGCACATCTGACGCCGAGGAGGGCAGTTTCGTGACTGTGGCACACGCGATCGCAATAGCGGTCATCTTCGTCTGGTTGGGCATGGTGCTCGCGATCTCCTTCGTCGAAGCACCGCTGAAATTCCGGGCGCCCGGAGTGTCCCTGCAGGTCGGACTCGGCATCGGTCGACTGGTGTTCCGCGCGCTCAACAGCATCGAGGCGGCGCTGGCGGTGATCCTGGTGATCGCCGTCGTGATCGAGCGTCCGGCGCCTGCCGCCGTCGTCGCGGTCGTCGTCGTCGTTGTCGCGCTGGCCGCTCAATTGGTCGGGGTCCGGCCCGCGCTCAACCGCCGCTCGGACGCCGTTCTGGCGACGCCGCCGGGACAAGCCCCGACGGGTCGCTCCCGCGTCCACTATGTCTACGTCGCGTTCGAAGCGGTGAAGGTGGTCGCGCTGATCGTCGGCGGAGTTGTCCTGCTGGCCTGACTATTTCAGCAAGGGGTCACGCGGCAGACCCAGGATCCGTTCGGCGATCGTATTGCGCGTGATCTCCGAAGTCCCACCCGCGATCGTCATCGCCCGGTTGCCGAGGTAGGCCTGTGTCAGGGTGGGCGTCTGCCCGGTGACGGCGGCCGATCCCGCCAGCTCCATGGCCAGTTCGGTCGTCCGCTGGCCGGATTCGGCCACCAACAGCTTGGTGACGTTGCCTTCCGGCCCCGGCTCCGACCCGGCGATGGCCCGGGTCACCCGGCGCAGGTTCAGCAGCCGCAGCGTATGCGTCTCCGCGATGGCCTCGCCCGCGCGCCGCACGTAGTTCGGCCGTGTTGCGGCGGGCGCACCGTCGAGCAGCGCGACCAGGTCCGCGGCGGTGAATCCGGTTGTGCCGCCTGAACCGCCGCCGATCGAGATGCGTTCGTTGCCCAGCGTCGCGCGGGCCACCAGCCACCCTTTGTTCACGTCGCCGACCACATCGGCGTCCGGAACGAAGACGTCGTCGAAGAAGACCTCGTTGAAATGCGCGTGCCCGGTGAGCCCCTTAAGCGGGTTCACCGTCACGCCGGGCGCTTTCATGTCGATCGCCATCATCGTCACGCCGACGTGCTTGGGTGCGTCGGGATCGGTGCGGACGGTGGCCAGACCCCACTGGCACAGGTGGGCCAAACTGGTCCACACCTTCTGACCGGTCACCCGCCAGCCACCGTCGACCTTCTTCGCCGACGTCCGCACCGCTGCGGCGTCCGAACCCGCGCCGGGTTCGGAGAACAGCTGGCACCACATCACCTCGCCGCGCAGCACCGGCTCGACCCAACGATCCCGCTGATCGTCGGTGCCGGCCTGCGCGATGGTCAACGTCACCCATCCGGTGATGCCCATGTCGGGCCGCTCGACACCGGCGAATTCCTCTTCGATCACCAACTGTTCGAGCACTTCTGCGGCGCGCCCCCACGGCTTGGGCCAGTGCGGCACCAGATAACCGGACTCGACCAGGAAGTCGCGCTGCTGGTCCTCGGGTAGGGAGCGGAGCTTGGCGACCGCCTCGCGGGCCTGCTTGCGGAACTGCTCCGCATCGGAGGGCAGCGTGAACGATGCGCCGTGCGCCTTCCCGCTGCGCTGTGCCTCCACGATGTCGGCCAGCGGATCACCGGCCTCGGCCATCAGCGCGGCGAGCGTCCGAGCCCGCCGGAGGTAGAGGTGCGCATCGTGCTCCCACGTGAAACCGATGCCGCCGTGCAACTGAATGTTGGTCTCCGCGTTGAAAATCTGGGTGCGGATCGCGTGCGAAGCCGCGACCGCGGCGGCGAACCACGCGCTGTCCAGATCGTCGGCGCGAGCCGCGTCCCACGTCGCTGCGGTGGTTTCCTCGGCGTTGACCAGCATGTTCGCGGCGTGGTGCTTGACGGCCTGGAAGGTACCGATTGTGCGGCCGAACTGCTCACGTACCTTGGCGTACTCGACCGCCATTTCCATGGCGGCCCAGCTCACGCCGACGGCCTCCGCAGCCGCCAGGATACGAAACACCGTGCGCGCCTTGCGTGCTGCGCCACGCAGCACACGGTCCTCGGCGACCGCCACACCGCTCAGCGCGACCGCACCGAGGCTGCGTGAAGTATCGATCGAGTCGAGCGCGGTGACCGTGACGCCATCTGCTGTCGCGTCGACAACGACGACGTCGTCGCCGGCGATCAGCACCAGCAGATCGGCGTCCGGCACCCCCAGCACCGCGGGGCTGTCGCCCGTGATTGTCAGGTCGGAGCCGATTTTGACGCTGCCCGATACCGCAAGCGCACCGACAGTGCTGCCGCCCGCCAATCCCGGAAGCAGCTCCGCCCGAACCGAATCCGGCGCGCACCGGTCGATCACCACCGCGGCTGCCACGCTGGGTAAGAACGGGCCGGGACACAGTTCGTGGCCCTGCGCCTCCAGCACGACCGCAAGTTCAGCGAGGCCAAACCCCGAACCGCCGTACTCCTCGGCGATCGCCAGCCCGGTCCAGCCCAGGTCCGCCGCGGCTGACCAGATCTCGGGGGGATGCGAGGACCCGTCGTCCAGGGTCGCGCGGGTGGCCGCCCGGCTTTTCACCCGGTCGAGTTGACCGAACGCCGCATCGGCCAGGTCGACGTGCTCTTCGGTAATGGCAAGCGCTGACTTACTCACGGTGGAAGTCCTCTTGGCGAAGTTGACGGACGTCGAGTCACGCTAGTCCTCAGCCGCAGGTCCGGATACAGGGACGCGCCCGCTGCCACGGCTGAAGAAATGTCACGGGTAGACACTTGGGCAAAGGTGTCGTCCGCGTCGGGAGCCCCGCGGTACAGTCGCGCAATGACGGTGCGACCAGCCGCCCGATATCCGGGCCCGACCCTCTGGACACGTGCTCGATGGTTGCTGAACGCCGGTCCATCGGACTACATGCTGGCGATGAGCGTGGCATCGGCTTCGCTGCCGGTCATCGGAAAACATCTAGAGCCGCTGGGTGCTGCGACCGCGATGAGCGTGTGGGGTTACCGTCACCTGCCCGATTTCCTCGGTGCGACGGTCAAGTCATGGCTTAGTCCTGGTGACGCTGAACTGAGAAAGACCGAACGCGACAGCACCAACACCGTCACCGCGGCCGCGCTGCGCGGCGTCGTCAACTCCAACGACCTCGCCGTCGACTGGCCCGCGCCGGACCCGATGCCGCCGCTGTGGAAGGTGCGCGAGCATCGCCGCAGCGTGTACCGCACCTCGGTGCAGTACGGGCCGCGGCCGTCGCAACTTCTCGACGTGTGGCGCCCCAAGGAGTTACCGGCCGTGCCCGCACCCGTGCTGATCTTCGTGCCGGGTGGCGCCTGGGTGCACGGTCGCCGGATCCTGCAGGGCTACGCGTTGATGTCCCACCTCGCCGAAAAGGGCTGGGTGTGCCTGTCTATCGACTATCGGGTGGCACCGCATAACCGGTGGCCGGCCCACATCCACGATGTCAAGACCGCGATCGCCTGGGCTCGCGCCAACGTCGACAAGTTCGGCGGTGACCGCGAGTTCGTCGCGGTCGCAGGGACGTCGGCGGGCGGCCACCTGGCCGCGCTGGCCGGCCTGACGGCCAACGACCCGGAACTGCAGGCGGAGTTGCCGGAGGGATCGGATACGTCGGTCGACGCGGTCGTCCCGATCTACGGGCGGTACTGCTGGGAGGATCGCTCGACCGTCGAGCGGGTACGGTTCGTCGATTTCCTCGAGCGCGTGGTGGTCGGGCGCAAGCTCGCCGATCACCCCGACGTCTTCCGCAAGGCGTCGCCGATCGCCCGGATTCACCGCAAGGCGCCGCCATTTCTGGTCGTGCACGGCACCGGCGACAGCGTCATCCCGGTGGCCCAAGCCCGCGCCTTCGTAGAACGGCTGCGCGCGGTGTCCCGCTCAGCGGTGAGTTACGTCGAACTACCCGGCGCCGGACACGCATTCGACATGACCGACGGCGCCAGAACCGGTTCGGCGGCAACGGCAATCGGCTTGTTCCTGAACCAGATTCACCGAAACCGGACACTGGTCGGGGCCAAAGAGGTTATATAGGCACCTCCGGAGGGGGTGGCGACGTGAAGAGGCTCAGCGGCTGGGATGCGATCCTGCTGTACACCGAAACGCCGACGGTGCACATGCATACCCTCAAGCTCGCAGTGATCGACCTGTCGGAGCTGGGCGAGCGGACCTTCGGTATCGACGAGTTCCGCCGTGTGATCCACGGGCGGCTCTACAAACTCGACCCGTTCCGCTATGAGCTCGTCGACATTCCGTTCAAGTTCCACCACCCGATGTGGCGGGAGAACTGCGAGGTCGACCTCGAGTACCACGTGCGGCCGTGGCGGGTGGACAGCCCCGGTGGCCGCCGTCAACTCGACGAAGCGATCGGTCAGATCGCCAGCACGCCGCTGGATCGGACCAGGCCGCTGTGGGAGATGTATTTCATCGAGGGTTTGGCCAACGGCAGGATCGCGGTGCTGGGCAAGATCCACCATGCGCTCGCCGACGGGGTGGCCTCGGCCAATCTGCTGGCCCGCGGGATGGATCTGGAGGCCGGCCCGCAGCTCGAACGCGATTCGTACGCCACCGATCCACCGCCCGGCAGGGCGGAGTTGGTGCGGACCGCGTTCGCCGACCATATGCGCCAGATCGGCCGGTTGCCCGGCGTCATGCGGTACACGGCGCAAGGCATCCAGCGCGTGCGCAAGAGCGCGAAGAAGCTCTCGCCCGAACTCACCCGACCCTTCGCACCGCCGCCGTCGTTCATGAACCATCGCGTCGACGCGCAGCGCAAGTTCGCCACCGCCACCCTGGCGCTCGCCGACGTCAAAGAGACGGCAAAGCATCTGGGTGTGACGATCAATGACATGGTGCTCGCGATTTCAGCGGGTGCGCTGCGCGAGCTATCGCTGAAGTACGACGGGCACGCCGACCATCCGCTGTTGGCCTCTGTCCCAGTCAGTTTCGACTTCTCGCGGGAGCGCATCTCGGGTAACTACTTCACCGGGGTGATGATGACGGTGCCCGTCCAACTCGACGATCCGCTGCAGCGGGTGCAGGCGGTGCACGATGCCGCGGTGGAGGCCAAGGAGACCCACCACCTGATGGGTCCGGAGCTGGTGAGCCGGTGGTCGGCGTATCTGCCGCAGGCTCCTGCGGAGCGCTTGTTCGCCTGGCTGGCCGAAAAAGACGGCCAGAACAAAATTTTGAACCTGCCGATATCCAACGTACCGGGTCCTCGGGAGCCAGGCAGAGTCGGCGGCGCGCTGGTCACCGAGATCTACTCCGTCGGCCCGCTCACCACCGGGAGCGGCTTGAACATCACAGTGTGGAGCTACGTCGACCAGCTCAACATCTCGGTGCTGTGCGACGGCGCCACACTCGAAGACCCGCACGAGTTGACCGGCGCCATGCTCGACGCGTTCATCGAAATTCGTCGTGCCGCAGGGCTTTCCGCAGAGCTCACGGTGGTCGAGTCCGCTATGGCGCAATAGGGCGACCGGCGGCCGGTGGAGCTACGCCTCCGCTGCCTTTATGTCCTGTAGTCGGCCACGCGGCGCTTGGCGCTTGGCATGCACCCACGAAAGGAACTTCTCGACGGCCTGCGCGGTGTAGTGCGCGCGCGGCGAACCGTAGAAGTCGAATGCGTGTTGTGCGTGCGGGATTTCGGCGTAGGCGACGGTCGAGGTGGACACCTCCCGTAACGCCTCGACGAAGTCGCGGCCCTCCTGCACGGGAATGATCGAGTCGTCCTGACCGTGCAGCACGAAAAACGGTGGTGCGTCGGCACGCACCCGCAGAATCGAGGAGGCGTCGACATAGGTCTGCCTGTTCTCGACGATGGGTTTCTTGACAACGAACTTCTGCAGGAAGGCGATGAACTCTTTGCGACCGGAGCCTTTCGACGACACCCAGTCGTATCGGCCGTAGATCGGCACGGCGGCCACCACGGAGGTGTCGGCGTCCTCGAAACCCGGTTGCCACTGTGGATCATCCGGGGTCAAGGCGGCCAGCGAAGACAGGTGGCCGCCCGCCGATCCGCCGGTGATCGCGACGAACTCGGGGTCCCCGCCGTAGTCGGCGATGTGTTCTTTGATCCACGCCAGTGCCCGCTTGACGTCGACGATGTGCGCGGGCCAGGTGTTGCGTGGGCTGACCCGGTAGTCGATCGATACGCAAATCCATCCGCGCTCGGCCATGTGGCTCAGCAAGGGATATGCCTGCGGCCGCCGCATGCCGATCGCCCACGCTCCGCCGGGCACCTGCAACAGCACCGGTGCCTTGCCGTCGCGCGGCAGGTCGGCACGGCGCCAGATGTCGGCGCGGTTGACGCGGCCGTGCGGCCCGTACTGGACGGTGTTGGCCTTCTCGACGTAGCGGCGGCGCATCAGCTCGTTCGGCGGGACGCCAACCAGTTGGCGTCTGCGCGCGCGCTGCGACTCGGCGGCAACCCGCTCGTAGTCGTCGCCGAGCGCCTCGCGCAGCGGCTCCTCGAAGTACCGCTTCGACGTCGCGTTGCGATACATGATCAAACCGAGCAGGGCCCAGGCGATCGCGGTCAGCGTCAACGCGATACGGCCCCGCGCCCCGCGGAAGTCACCCCGTAGACCGCGCCGCGCCGCGTCCAGCAGCGAACCGCCCAGATACAGGGGAGCGGCCTCGGTGGTCGGCCAGCCGAACGCGAACACCGGCAGGGTGATGTAGCCTTCGCGGCCCAGCGGCCGCACACCGTTGGCGGCATTGACGAGTTCGGCTGCCGCGCGCAGCACCGGGTAACGGCGTTTAGTCATCGAGGTCCGTCATAGCCGCACGACCAGCCTCCGAAACCTCTTCGAAACCTTGCTCAACCCAACACCGGAAGGCGGCGCTCGGTGGCCAGCTCGTCCAGGGCCCGCTGCATCACGCGGCGCACATGCGCGTCGACCTCGTCGATGTCCGGGTCGTCCCCGAACTCGGCTGCGATGTCGATGGGCGCCAGCACCTGCATGACGATCTTGGACGGCAGCGGAAGGTTCGGCGGGACCACGAGCGACAGGCCGAACGGAAAGCCGAACGAGATCGGCATGATTTTGGTGCGGGCCAGGCGGGCGATCGGCCCGAGGCGCTCGGCCAGCCAGGTGCCGCGCGACAGGAATATCTGCGTCTCCTGACCACCGATGCCGACCGTCGGGACGATCGGCACGCCGGCATTCAGCGCGGCCTTGATGTAACCGGTGCGGCCGCCGAAGTCGATGACGTTCTCCGACAACGTCGGACGGTAGACGTCGTAGTCGCCGCCGGGGAACACCACCACCAGACCGCCGGAGCGCAGCGCCTCGTCGGCGTTGCGGTGGTTGGCGCTGATGTAGCCGATCTTGCGGAAGAACTCGCCGGTCGGGCCGACCATCAGAATGTCGTGGCTCAGCGTGTACAGCGGACGGTCGTAGCCGTGGTGTTCGTAGAAGTCCGCGGCCAGAATCGGCACATCCATCGGCAGCATGCCGCCGGAGTGGTTGGACACCACCAGCGCTCCGCCGGCCGGCAGGTTCTCCAGGCCGCGCACTTCGGAACGGAAGTAGCGCTTGAGGAAGGGGCGGGTGACGGCGAAGAACCGCTCGGTCAGCCCCGGATCCCATTTGGTGAGCTGCGACGGCTCGGTGTCGGCGGTGGCCATCGGATTCCCTCCGATCGAAAACTGAAACGTGTTCTAGTTTAGCCGAGTGCAGCTGTGCAGGCCAAATGCGGCTTGTTTGTGGCACTGCCGGTGCGGCTACCTTATCCCGCATGGAGGGCCGCGATCTTCTTGCGGGCCGCTACGAGCGCCGAGGCATCCTGGGCCGCGGCGGGATGGCCGAGGTGCACGACGGCTGGGACACCCGACTGGACCGCGCGGTCGCGATCAAGCTGCTGTACCCGGCCTTTGCCGAAGACGCTCACATGCGCCGCCGCTTCGAGGACGAGGCACGGGCCGCGGCCGGGCTGAGCCACCCGAACATCGTCGCCGTACATGACAGCGGGGAGCACGACGGGACGCCGTTCATCGTGATGGAGCGGCTGCCCGGCCGGACGCTGGCCGATCTGATCGCGACGGGACCGATGCCCGCGCAGCGGGTCCGCGCGATGCTTTCCGACGTGCTCGGGGCGCTGGCCACCGCGCATGCGGCGGGCATCCTGCACCGCGACATCAAACCCGGCAACATCCTCGTCACCGCCGACGGCGAGGTGATGAAGGTCGCCGACTTCGGCATCGCCAAGACCGCGGGCGCTGCGCACACCGCGACCGGTCAGATCGTCGGCACCATGGCCTACATGAGCCCGCAGCGGGTGGCGGGCGCACCCGCGTCGCCGGCCGACGATCTGTATGCGGTCGGCGTACTCGGCTACGAGGCCCTGGCCGGGCGGTCCCCGTTCCCGCACGAGAACCCGGTCGCGCTGCTGCGGGCGATCCTCGACCAATCGCCGCCGCCGATCGCGGCGATCCGCCCCGACGTCGACCCGGTGCTGGCGGCGGTGATCGACCGGGCCATGGCCCACGACGCGGAACGCCGGTTCGGCAGCGCGCAGCAGATGCGCGCCGCGCTGAGCGGCATCGAGACGACGGGCGTGGCACCACCCCCGGTCGCTCGCCCCGCGACGAAGGTCCTGGCCGAACCGTTCGCGCCCTCCGCCAATTACTACGTCGCCCCCGCGCGGCGCCGTAGACCGCTGAGCCGGGAACGCAAGCTCCTGCTGGCGGCCGCGGCGTTCGTCGCGTCCGTCGTCGCCGGCCTGGCCTTGGCGCTGGACCCGTCGTCCAGCACCCAGCCGTCCCAGCCGATCAGCACCAGCACACGGGTGCAGCCGCCGCCGCCCGCGACCACCGCGCCGCCGCCGACGACTGCGCCACCACCGCCGTCGACCGTCGCTCCGATGATCGAAGCCCCGAAAAAGCCCAAGGGCGAACGGGGCAACGACGGGAACGGGAACAGGGGCAACGGGAACAGGGGCAACGGGAACGGCAAAGGCCCCAAGGATGACTGACGACCGCGCCGCCGCCGGACTCCCAGCCGATTCGTGAATCTCGCGACGGAATCCGCCGAAAAGCGTCGCCAGATTCACAACCGCGGCCCCCAGTGAGGTCGGCGGCCCCGGTCCGCCTCTGAGCGTTACGATCAGCCGCGTGAGTGACAACAACGAACAAGCAGTGCTGGTCGAACAGCGTGACCGCATCCTGGTCATCACCATCAACCGGCCGCAGGCGCGTAACGCGGTCAACGCCGAGGTGAGCGGCGGGCTGGCCGACGCGATGGACCGACTCGACTCCGAGGCCGGCCTGTCGGTGGGCATCCTGACCGGAGCAGGCGGCTCCTTCAGCGCGGGCATGGACCTCAAAGCGTTCGCGCGCGGCGAGAACGTGGCCATCGACGGCCGCGGCCTGGGCTTCACCGAGCGGCCGCCGGCCAAGCCGCTGATCGCCGCCGTTGAGGGCTACTGCCTAGCGGGCGGCTGTGAGCTCGCACTGGCCACCGATCTGATCGTGGCCTCGAAGGAGTCGGCGTTCGGTATCCCCGAGGTCAAGCGCGGCCTGGTGGCCGGCGGCGGCGGCCTGCTGAGGTTGCCGCAGCGGATCCCGTACGGCCTCGCCATGGAACTCGCGTTGACCGGCGAGTGCCTGTCCGCCGAGCGCGCCCACGATCTCGGACTGGTCAACGTGCTCGCCGAACCCGGTCAGGCGCTGGAGGCCGCGATCGCGTTCGCCGAGAAGATCACCGCCAACGGTCCGCTCGCCGTGGCAGCGACAAAGCGGATCATCGTCGAGTCCCGTGACTGGAACTCGCAGGAGATGTGGAAGAAGCAGGTGGAGATCTTCGGGCCTGTCTTCATGTCGAACGACGCCAAGGAAGGCGCGATCGCGTTCGCCGAGAAGCGGGCGCCGAAGTGGACTGGTACATAACGGGTTTCTTCAGCCAGGGTTTTGTCAGCTGCCGCCCCGGGCAACCGTAAGACGTGGAAACGTTGACCCGGGCGCGGCGCGCGCAGAAGCGCATCTTCACAGCACAGCGACGACTGTGGTTCGCACAGGCCGCGCTCTGGCCGACGGTGGTGCTCGCCGGCATCGGCGCGGTTGTCGCGGTGGCCGCTCGCTACCGCGCACGCGCCGGTGGACGGGTGACCGCGATCCCCTCGCCGACCGACGGCCTACCTCACCTCTAAGGAGATAGCGCATGGCGCAGAGCGACGACCTGCCGATCACCGACTATGACCAGCTGCCGCTGACCGAGTTGCGCCACCGCATCCGGGGACTCGACGAGCCGGCGTTGAGGGCGGTGTTCGACCATGAGACCGCGCACGGCAACCGCATCCCGGTGCTCGAGGTGCTGCACGCCCGGCTCAAGGAGCTGTCCCACGGCGCCGAGCCATCCTCCGGTGACCCTCGCAACGCGCCCGGGGTGAGCGGGGCCGCGGGTGGTTCGCCTGTCCAGGAGTCGACGGCCGCCCAGCCCAACACCCCGCTGCGCCACGGCGTCGCCAATCAGACGCCGGCTCGCGGAAAGCCCTGAGCCTTTCTCGTTCACCGAGATCGAACATTGACCTGAACCGCCATTGAGGCCGCAAGATGTGGGGATGGACGCTCCCCTCGATCTGACGGCGTACCTGACCCGCATCGGCCACGCCGGGTCGACGCAGCCCACGCTTGACACGCTGGCGGGTCTGGTCGCGGCGCACAACCGGGCGATCCCGTTCGAGAACCTCGACCCGTTGATGGGAATACCGGTTGTCGATCTGAGCGCCGGCGCGCTCGCCCGAAAGCTCGTGCATCGTCGCCGCGGCGGCTACTGCTACGAGCAGAGCGGGTTGATGGGGTATGTGCTCGAACAACTGGGCTACGGCGTGCAGCGGCTCGCGGGCCGCGTGGTGTGGATGCACCAGTCCAGTGCTGTGCCCGCGCAGACGCACGAGGCGCTCGCGGTACGCGTTCCGGGAGACGACGGAACGTGGTTGGTCGACGTCGGTTTCGGCGGCCAGACGCTGTCCTCGCCGATCCGGCTCGAGGCCGGGCCCGTGCAGTCGACCCGGCACGAGCCTTACCGGCTGCGCGACTACGACGAGGGTTACGTGCTGGAGGCCCAGATTCGCAACGAGTGGCAGCCGCTGTACACATTCGGCACCAGGCCGGTGCCCCAGATCGACCTGCGAGTCGGAAGCTGGTATGTGTCAACGTTTCCCGAATCCGGTTTCGTCACCGGGCTCTCGGTGGCACTGGTCACCGACGACGCCCGGTGGAATCTGCGTGGACGCAACCTGGCGATCCACGGCCGCGGTGGCACCGAACGCATCCGCCTCGAGACGGCCGCCGACGTGCTGAACACGCTCAGCGAGCGCTTCGGGATCGATGTGGGCGACCTCGGCGACCATCGTGACATCGAGGCCCGTGTCCACGAAGTTCTCGACAGCTGACCGCAGCAGCCGGCCGCACACCACAATGATGTCGGAAGGCACTGGCATCATCGAGTTCCACCGGGGCGACCCGCTGGAATGGATGAGAGGCAGCTGATTTGGCGACCGTCTATTACACCGCGTCCAGTCTGGACGGTTACATCGTCGACGACCACGACAGCCTGGACTGGCTGACTTCTCGCGACCTCGACGCGAGCGGACCCTTCAACTACGGCGAGTTCATCGCCACGATCGGTGCGGTGGTGATGGGCTCGGCGACGTACGAATGGATCGTGCACAACCAACCCGGCGACTGGATGTACGAGCAGCCGTCGTGGGTGTTGACCCGACGGCCGCACATCGTCCAACAGGGGCACCCGGTGCAGACGTACGCCGGGGACGTTACGGGCCTGCACCCCAGGTTGCTCTCCGCTGCAGGCGGCAAGGACGTGTGGGTCGTCGGAGGAGGGGACACCGCAGCGCAGTTCGTGTCCGCGGGCCTGATCGACGAGATGATCGTCAGCTACGCGCCGTGTTCGCTCGGCGCGGGTTCGCCGGTGCTGCCGATCCGATCCGAATGGGTGCTGGCCGAGGCGGCGGTCAACAGGGATTTCGTCTGTGCACGGTGGCGCACGGCCTAGGTGCGGTCGGGCACACCGTAGCGGCGAATGAATTCCCTTGACCTGATCAGGAATTCGACCTGCTGGGCCACGTCGCGCAGCGGGTCGACGGTGCGCGACGATCGGCACAGGACGACCGCGCCTTCCAGCGCGGCGATGCAGGTGATCGCAAGCGAGGCGGCGTCGGACTCATCGAAACCATCGGTGACGAACGCGCGCGTCAGCGCATCGCGCCAATGGCCGAAGATGCTGCCGGCAACGGTCGTCAACTGGGGTCCGTCGTCCGCGGACCCGATTGCTGCCGCCACCACCGGGCAGCCCGCGGCAAAATCGCTTTCGAGGAGCAGTTCGTTCCAGAACGCCACGAAGTTGCGGACCAGGTACATGCCGCCCTTGCTCGCGGCGTCGTCGATCACCTCGGTGATCGCCTCACCTGCATAGCGGAGGGCCTCGCTGAGGATCTGATTGCGGCCTTCGGGGAAGTGATAGTAGACCGACCCGCGCGGTGCGCCGCTGCGGGCCAGCACCTCGTCGATGGTGACGCCGGCCGCGCCGCGCTCCCGTAACACCTCGGACGCGGCGATCAACATCCTGGTACGCGTCGAAACCCCCTTGTTGGCGGTTCGAGTCGCGGCGGAAGACAGCGGATTCTCCAAGGGATTGGTCAAGCGGCGGGTGTGCGACGCAATTGTGCGGACCGCCAGCCGAATGTACGCGGAGCGAACCGGAAGGCGAGTCGCCGGCGATCATGCGTCCGGTGCGTGAACTGGTGCCCGGCGACGTTGAGCTCAATGACCCACATGGGGTGCCTCCCTGGTTATGACAGCGAGCATAAAACGGGTAACGCATCGACGCAATTCCTGTATTCCGCATCACACTGCTATGGCTGGTCGAGCACGTGAAGCGGGGCTCAAGTGGCGCTGTCCGAGATCAACGACAGAGCGCCCGATTATGCTTTTAAGCATAATCAGCGCGCCGCCACGCGCCTGGCGTGATCTGCGGGTCGCAGAGCGATCCGACCGCTACGCTCGGCCACGAGTCGAGAACGAAAGGCGCTCGTCATGAGCCACTACAGAAGCAATGTGCGCGATCTGGAGTTCAACCTGTTCGAGGTGCTGGACGTCGACAAGGCGCTGGCGACCGGCGGGTTCGGCGATCTCGACAAAGAGTCCGTGGGGCAGATGCTCGAAGAGGCGGCACGCCAGGCCGAGGGTCCTGTCGCCGAGTCGTTTGCCGAATCGGATCGTCACCCGCCGACGTTCGATCCGGCCACCCACGCGGTGACGCTGCCCGAACCGTTCAAGAAGTCATTCCAGACGTGGTATCAGGGGGAGTGGTTCCGGATCGGGATAGCCGAGGAGATCGGCGGAGCGCCGGCCCCCGCGGTTGTGGAGTGGGCCATCAACGAACTCGTCCTGGGCGCCCATCCTGCGGTGTTCATCTATCAGGCGGGTTCGACGATGGCGGACATCCTGTTCAACATCGGTAACGAAGCGCAGCGCCGGTGGGCCGAGCTGATGGTGGAGCGCAACTGGTGCGCCACGATGGTGCTGACCGAGCCTGACGCCGGTTCGGACGTCGGCGCCGGACGCACCAAGGCCGTCCAACAGCCCGACGGCACGTGGCACATCGACGGTGTCAAGCGGTTCATCACCAACGGCGACGCCGGCGACCTTTTCGAGAACATCGTGCACCTGGTGCTGGCGCGACCCGAGGGTGCCGGCCCGGGCACCAAGGGCCTGAGCCTGTTCATCGTGCCCAAGTACCACTTCGATCCCGAGACCGGTGAGCTCGGCGAGCGCAACGGGGTGTTCGTGACCAACGTCGAGCACAAGATGGGGCTGAAGGTGTCGGCGACCTGTGAGCTGACCTTCGGCCAACACGGGGTTCCGGCCGTCGGGTGGCTCGTCAACGACACCCATAACGGCATCGCCCAGATGTTCAAGGTCATCGAGTACGCCCGAATGATGGTGGGTACGAAGGCGATTGCCACATTGTCGACCGGCTACCTCAACGCGCTGGCGTACGCCAAAGAGCGGGTGCAGGGCGCGGACATGACCCAGATGACCGACAAGACCGCGCCGAGGGTGACGATCCTGCACCATCCAGACGTTCGTCGGGCGTTGATGACGCAGAAGGCATATGCCGAAGGCTTACGGGCGCTCTACCTCTACACCGCCGCCCACCAGGATCCGGCTGTCGCACAACTGGTTTCCGGCGCCGACGCCCAGATGGCCGATCGCGTCAACGACCTGCTGCTGCCGATCGTCAAGGGCGTTGGCTCGGAGCGCGCCTACCAGTGCCTGACGGAATCGCTGCAGACACTGGGCGGTTCGGGATTCCTGCAGGATTATCCGATCGAGCAGTACATCCGCGACGCCAAGATCGACTCGCTCTACGAGGGCACCACCGCCATCCAGGCGCAGGACTTCTTCTTCCGCAAGATCGCCCGCGACCAGGGCGGAGCGCTGACCCATGTCGCCGGACAGATTCAGCAGTTCATCGGCAGCGACACCGCCCGCCCCGAACTGGCCGACGGCCGGGCGCTGCTGGCGACCGCGCTTACGGACGTACAGGCCATGGTGGCAGCACTGACCGGATACCTGATGTCCGCGCAGGAGCATCCGCGCCAGTTGTACCGCATCGGCCTGGGATCAGTACCATTCCTGCTCGCGGTCGGCGACCTGTTCATCGGCTGGATGTTGTTGCATCAGGCCGAGATTGCGCTGACCGCCCTGGATGGTGAGGTATCCGGCAGCGATCGTGCGTTCTACGCCGGCAAGGTCGGCGCGGCGAACTTCTTCGCCAAACACATGCTGCCGCCGCTGACTGCCCAGCGCCGCATCATCGAAAGCATCGGCCTCGAGGTGATGGAGATGCCCGAGGAAGCGTTCTGAGCAGACCCGGATGAGCGAGCCGGATGAGAAGGTTCTCATCCGCGTCTCACGGCGGAAACACCGCCGGCCCGCAGGGTGGACTCATGCGTGTCGTGCTGATGATGATGTTCGCCGTGCTGGGGGTGGTCGGCATCGTGGCGGTGGCCGGTGCGACCGGGAATCAGTCCGCCGACCAGCAACCCCTGGCCCCGATCGTCGTGCAGCCCGCTGAGCGCCCCGACGACACCGGTCCGGTACCGATGCAGACGTTGGCACCGGTCGCACCCCAGCCGGCGTCCGTGGCCCCGTCCGTCCGGTTGCCCGCGCCGCCTCCGGCGGTCACCTCGACGCGCGTTCCCGCTGCCCCCAGCGGTGGCGACTGGGACGATGACGACTACGGGGACGATAACGACGGGGACTATGACGACGACTGGGACGACGACTGGGACGACGACGACTGAGCGGCGGTCGTCGTGGAGTTGGCTGAACCCGTCGGCCGCCCGGACCCGAATCATGGGCTGGGTCCTGCTGTTGATGCTGGTCGGGCTCGCGGTGGTGACCCTGGTGACCTGGCGGCTTCTGGTGTCGGCCACCGACGCGCGGATGGACGAGGCGTTGCGCTTCGAGGTCAACGAGTTCAACGAACTGACCGCCCCGGGCATCAACCCGCGCACCGGTGAACCGTTTCGCAGCGTGCGCGAGGTGATCGACGAGGCGATCGCCTACAACCTCGCCCGACCCAACGAAAAATTCCTCGGCTACGTCGACGGCAGCTACCGCACGCAGAGCCGTCAGGAACCCGGCATGCCGGAGGTGCTGGCCGACGACGCCGCGTTCGTCGACCTGGTCGCCACGGTCACCGAACCCGTCGAGGGCCGCTACGAGCATCCCGAGGTGGGTGAGGTGCGCTACCTCGCGATCCCGGTGTCGCTGGCCGAGGACCCGTCCCACGGGGTGATCGTGGCCGCCTACCTGGCCGACGCCGAGCGGGCCTACGCCGACTACGTGGCCCGGCTGACGCTGTTGGTCGGCGGCGCCACCCTGCTGGGCGCGGTCGGGGCGGCGTGGCTGGTGGCCGGTCGGATCCTGCGCCCGTTGCGCGACGTCGCCGAGACCGCCCGCACCATCAGCGACACCGACCTGTCGCGGCGGATTCCGTCGCGCGGCTCCGACGAGTTGGGCGCGCTGGTCGGCACGGTCAACGACATGCTCGATCGGGTGGAGGCCGGGGTGTCGGCGCAACGCCGGTTCAGCGACGACGCCGGCCACGAGCTGCGCACCCCGATCACGATCGTGCGGGGCCACCTCGAGGTGCTCGATCCGCGCGACCCCGACGACGTCACCTCGACCGTGGCGCTGGTCGACGACGAGCTGGAGCGGATGAATCGGATGGTGTCGGACCTGCTGTTGCTGGCGCGGTCGGAGCAGCCGGCGTTCCTGCAGTTGGAATGGGTGAACGTGGCGGAGTTGACGCGGGAGGCCTTCGAGAAGGTGGCGCTGCTGGCCGAACGCGACTTCACGCTGCAGGGTGCGGCCGAGGTCACCGCCCTGGTCGACCCGCAGCGCATCACCCAGGCGTTGGTGGCGCTCGCGGACAACGCGTGCCGCTACACCGGCGACGGCGACTGGATCGGGGTCGGTTCCCGCGTCGACGGCCACCTGCTGCGGTTCTGGGTCGCTGACTCCGGATCCGGCGTCAGCGATGCCGACCGGGAGCGGATCTTTGAGCGCTTCGCGCGCGGCGGCGCGGGCGGGCAGCGCTCCGACGGCGCCGGGCTGGGGCTGTCGATCGTGCGGGCAATCGCGGCCGCGCACGGTGGACACGTCCAGTTGGACAGCATCCCAGGGCGAGGCGCCACCTTCACCGTCGTCGTCCCGATCGACCCGAGGTACAAGTGGCCCGCATCCTGATCGCCGAAGACGAACCCCGCATCGCGTCGTTTGTCCAAAAAGGTCTGACCGCAAACGGTTTCACGGTGACCGTGGTCGAGGACGGCCCGTCGGCCTACGAGTACGCCACCACCGGCGGCTTCGACCTGCTGATCCTCGACATCGGGCTGCCCGGCATGGACGGGTTCGAGGTGCTGCGCAAGCTGCGCACTGACCGCAACCAGATTCCGGTGATCGTGTTGACGGCCCGCGACAGCGTGCAGGACACCGTGGCCGGCCTGGAGGGCGGCGCCGACGACTACATGCCCAAGCCGTTCCGGTTCGAGGAATTACTGGCCCGGGTGCGCTTGCGGTTGCAGACCGAACGCCCCGCCGAGCTCACGGTCCTGCGCTGCGGCGGCCTGGAACTGGACCTGCGGACCCGCCGCGCCCGCGTCGGCGACAAGGTGGTGGACCTGTCGGCCCGCGAATTCGCACTCGCCGAGACGTTTCTGCGGCATCCCGGCCAGGTGCTGTCCCGCGAGCAGTTACTCAGCCAGGTTTGGGGCTATGACTTCGACCCCGGCTCCAACGTCGTCGACGTGTACGTCCGTTACCTGCGCCGCAAGCTCGGGGCCGAACGGTTCGTCACGCTGCGCGGCATGGGGTACCGGCTAGCCGAAGTGCCTTGAGGCCGAAGGCCGTAAGCCGGTTCCCCGGCGGGCATTTCTGAGAAAGGACGACGCCCGCCACCGCAGGGGTGGCGGGCGCCGTGGGAGAGATCGATCGCCTAGTAGCTGTTGTCCCAACTGTTGTCGGGGCTGTCGTCCCAGCTGTTGTCCAGCGCCAGCAGAGCGGTTTCGGCCGCGGGCGCCTCGACACTGATCGCGGTCGGTTCCGGTGCGGTGTTGGGCGCCGACCTGTCGGCCCCCGCGACGCCCGCACCGGCGATACCCAGCCCGGTCAGAGCGATGCCGAGGGTGACCACCTTCCAGGTGTCCCGGTGTTGCTGCATTGTCGTTTCCCTTCGCTAGCTTTGGTTGTCGACACCGGTCTCCCGGGGTGACAACCACAGCTTCGCCCCCGAGGATGAAAGCTTCGGGAGCCGAAGATGAGCGATCTCTCATCCACCGCCGGCCAGCCAATCGGCGGCCAACCGGATGCGTTCGGCGGTGTGCTCGGCCCAGTTCGGGCGTTGCTGCCGAAACGGCCCCGTGGCCAGCCCCAGCAGACCCGCTGCGGTGCGTCGGCGCAGTTCAGCGGGGTCGAGGCAACCCCGCACATGCTCGCGGACCGCGTCGGTGTAGCGGCGGACCGGTGGGCGGTCGTTGGCCATCGCGGCGGTCAGCAGATGCGCCAGCAGTGTCGCCCAGTCGTCGGCACGGACGCCCGGCCCCGCGGTGTCGACGTCGAGCAGCCCGCTGATCCGCCCGCCGTCAGCCAGTAGCTGTCCCTCGTAGAAGTCGCCGTGCACCGGGACCGTCTCCTCCGCACCCGCTACGGGGTCACTCAGCTGCGCGACGACGTCGTCGAGTCCGGCCAGCATCGGGGCATCGGGTTCGACAGTGTGGCGCAGCACCGCGGCGAACGTGTCGACGCGCTCCAGCGCCGAGCGACACCTCGGAAAATCCAGCAGCCCGGCCGGCAGGGCGTCCAGCAGCGCCCCCAGCGCCGCGGGCCCGGGCACCGGTTCGTCGGCCATCAGCAGGTCGCGCAACGGAGCGCCGTCGGCCCGCCCAAACACCACCAACCCGTCGGGGGTGTCGGTCAGCACCGCGGGCACTGGCACCACCGGGCTCAGTAGCTCGTGGCGGTCGCGCAGCGCAGCCAGCGCGTCCGGCCGCACCACCTTGACGAACCAGGTGCGCGGCGGGTCGGTCCCCGGTTCGACGACCTCGAGCACCGCGCGCTGGCCCGGCCGGTAGGTCCGTAACCGCAGTTGCAGCGCGGTCGCCGACGTCAGCCCGGCGGCGCGCAACACCTCGGCCAGCCGCGCGCCGTCGCCGGCCACCGCCAGCGCCGGCAGCGCCGGGTCGTGCAGCCAGCGCCAGATGCCGACCTCCACCGGTGCGCCCAGATGCTCTCCGGCGACCACCGCCGCGCCGTCCGGGATCTCGTCACCGGTCGTCGCTACGAGAATGTCGGGAACCCGCGTGCCGTCGTCGCGGCGCAACTCGGCGGCGTAGCGCACCGCCGCGGCGCCCGACGGCTGCACGTGGACGGCCGTCGGCCGCACACCGTGCAGCTGCCCGGCCGCGGCATTGTCGACGGCCGTGGCCAGCACGTCAGACGCGCGCGGGCCAAGCAACAGGGACAACGCGGGCGTCTGCGGAGGCGTCATACCTCCACCATGCCGACGGCCGGCCGTCAGCCTAAATTCTTTCCTAGTCCTCGGGCGTGTAGCCGAACGGCAGCAGCACGCTCTTGTGCTCGACGTAGGCCTCGATTCCCTCGGGGCCGTTCTCTCTGCCGATCCCGGAGTTCTTGTAGCCGCCGAACGGCGCGCCCGGGTCGAACGCGTACATGTTGACCGCGTAGGTGCCGGTGCGGATCTTCGAGGCGACCTCGAGCGCCTTTTTGTTGTCGGTCGTCCACACGCTGCCGGCCAGCCCGTACACCGAGTCGTTGGCCAGACGGATCGCGTCCTCTTCGGTCTCGTAAGGGATCACCGCCAGCACCGGGCCGAAGATCTCCTCCTGGGCGATCGTCATCGAGTTGTCGACGTCGGCGAACACCGTCGGCTCGACGAACCAGCCGTTGTCCAGCCCCTCCGGGCGGCCGCCGCCGGTGACGATCCGCGCGCCCTCGTCGACGCCCTTCTTGATGTAGGACTCGACGCGTTCGCGCTGCTTCTCGGAGATCAGCGGGCCGATCGCGGCATTGGGATCGTCAGGCAGGCCGACCGGCATGGCCGAGATGAAGTTGGCGACCTTCTCGACAACCTCGTCGTACCGCGACCGCGGCGCGAGGATGCGCGTCTGTGCGACGCAGGCCTGCCCGCTGTTCATCACACCCGAGAACCCGAGCATCGGCAGCGTGGACTCCAGGTCGGCGTCTTCGAGGATGATCGCCGCGGACTTGCCGCCGAGTTCGAGTGTGCACGGCTTGAGCTTCTCGGCGGCGATCTTGGCGATCTCCTTGCCGACCGCGGAGCTACCGGTGAACGTGTACTTGTCGATCAAGTCGCTCGCGGTCAGCGCGCGGCCGGTCTCCGGGCCGCCGGGCACGATGGACAGCACGCCTTCGGGCAGCCCCGCCTCGGCGAAGATCTCGGCCATCGCGAACACCGAGAGCGGTGTCTCGGCGGCGGGCTTCAGTACGACGGTGCAGCCGGCCAGCAGCGCGGGTCCGAGCTTGTTGGCGGCCAGGAAGAACGGCACGTTCCATGCGGTGACGGCGCCGACGACACCGATCGGTTCGCGCACGACCAGCGTCTGGCCGTAGATGCCGTCGCGGATCTCCTTCCAGGCGAACTTGTCGGCCGCGCCCGCGAAGTACTGGAACGACGACATCGCGGCGCCGTACTGCATCATGTCGACGATGGTCTGCGGCTGACCGGTCTCGGCGGCCAGCAGGAACTTCAGCTCGTCGCCGCGTTCCTCCATCAGCTTGACCGCGGCGGCGAGAACGGCGGCGCGCTCCTGCGGAGACTTGTGGGGCCACGGACCCTCATCGAACGCCTTGCGCGCGGCGGCGCAGGCGGCGTCGACATCGGCGGCCGAGGCCAGCGGCACCTTGCCGACCAGTTCGCCGGTCGCGGGCGAATGCACCTCGATCACATCCGCGGTGGCCGGCTCGACCCACTTACCGCCGATGAACAGCTTGTCCCATTGGGTCTTGAACGCGGTGCTCTGTGTCATGGCCGTCACACTACCTATCCGCTCGCGAAACGAGAACCTGTTGCAGTCGGCGGATCACGGCGCCCGCAACACCAGGACAAGATTGCTCACCAGGAACTCCCTCAGAGCCGGCACGTGCGTCAGCGACCACGCCCATCGTGGGTGGTAGCGGGGAAAAGCGGCCAGCAGTGCGCCGGTACTGGCCGCCCACTCGAGCCCGTCGGCCGCCGACACCGCGAACAGTGACGAGCCGTAGTTGTTCTTCGGCGCATGGCCGTGTTTGCGGCTGTATCGACGCGCGGCGCGAGCGCCGCCGAGGTAGTGCCACAGCCCGGTCTCGTGTCCGCCGAACGGACCCAGCCACACCGTGTAGGACAGCACGACCAGCCCACAGGGTCTGGTCACCCGCAGCATCTCGGCCCCCATCCGCCACGGCTGGGAGACGTGTTCTGCGACGTTGGACGACAGGCAGATGTCCACGCTGGCGTCGGCGAACGGTAGCGCCATCCCCGAGGCCCGCACATAGGTGGCGGCGGTCGCCACGGCGGGAGCGGCGTGCATCTCGGCCGGGTCAGGCTCGACGCCGATATAGCGAAAACCCTTCTCGGTGAACGCTTCCGAGAAGTATCCCGGACCACCGCCGACGTCGAGCACGGTGCGGCCGGAGGGTGACGAGCCGCCCACGTCGTGCCACAGATCGGCGACCATCTCGGCGGTGTCGGCACCGAGCGCGCCGTAGAACCGGGCCGGGTCGCGCTGCTCGAACCGGAACTCGGCGAGCAGGCGCAGGGACCGGGACAGCGTCGCCCGCTCGCCGAACCTGTCCGTGACTGGCATGAAACCGAACCCTACGCAGCGACTACGCTGTGCTGCGATGTCTGCCCGTCCGCTCCGATCGGTGTTGCTGCTGTGCTGGCGCGACACCGGCCACCCGCAAGGCGGCGGCAGCGAGGCCTATCTGCAGCGCATCGGCGCGCAGCTGGCCGCGTCGGGCGTCGAGGTCACGCTGCGCACCGCGCGCTATCCGGGGGCGCCGCGCCGCGACGTCGTCGACGGCGTCCGGGTCAGCCGCGGCGGCGGGCGCCACACCGTCTACATCTGGGCGGGGCTGGCGATGGTGCTGGCCCGCATCGGGGTGGGACCGCTGCGGCGGGTGCGGCCCGACGTGGTGATCGACACCCAGAACGGCATCCCGTTCATGGCGCGGCTTGCCTACGGGCGGCGCGTCGCCGTGCTCGTGCACCACTGTCACCGCGAGCAGTGGCCGGTGGCGGGTCCGGTCCTGGGCCGGATCGGTTGGTTCATCGAGTCGCGGCTGTCGCCGCGGGCCCACCGCCACAACCAGTACGTCACGGTGTCACTGCCGTCGGCGCGCGACCTGGGAATGCTGGGTGTGCGTCCCAGTCGCATCGCGGTGGTGCGCAACGGTCTCGACGAGGCCCCCTCGGACGCGCTCGACCCGGACCGGTCTGCCACGCCGCGCGTCGTGGTGCTGTCACGGTTGGTGCCGCACAAGCAGATCGAGGACGCGCTAGAGGCTGTTGCGGCGCTGCGGCCCCAGATTCCGGGGTTGACGCTCGACATCGTCGGCGGCGGTTGGTGGGAACAGCGGCTCGTCGAGCACTCCACGCTGCTCGGTATCGCCGATGCGGTGACGTTCCATGGTCATGTCGATGACAAGCTGAAACATTCTGTGTTGCAACGGTCCTGGGTGCACATTCTGCCGTCGCGTAAAGAGGGCTGGGCGCTGGCGGTGATCGAGGCCGGCCAGCATTCGGTGCCGACGATCGGCTACCGGTCCTCCGGTGGGCTGACGGATTCGATCGTCGACGGCGTGACCGGGGTGTTGGTGGACGACTTTGACGAGTTGGTCGACGGGCTGGGCACGCTGTTGTCCGATCGGGTGCTGCGCGAACAACTGGGTGCCAAAGCCCATGACCGTTGCGGCGAGTTCTCCTGGCAGCAGAGCGCCGACGCGATGCGCACGGTCTTGGAATCGGTGCACCGCGGCCAGTACGTCAGCGGGGTCGTGTAGGTCCAGGGGGCGTATCGATCTCGCACCGCAGGCGCGGCGCGCCGCCGATACGACGGTCCAGGGTGACGACGGTCGCGTCCAGCGTCTCGGCTAGTGCGACATATGCCGCGTCGTAGCTGGACAGATTCTGCCGGAGCTCCCAGATTCGATCGGCAAGCAGGTCGTAGGGCCAGTAATCGATAGCAAGGTCGAGAAGGTCGGTATGTGCTTGTCCCGCTTCGTCGGTGGAGATCCTTCCGGCGAGTTCTTGCCGTCGCATGACGTTGGCACACTCGAACGGCAGAAGCGTCGGCGCGTAGAGATCTCCTTCGCTGATCTTGGCGGCGGCCCATCGACCGTCGTCGCCGGAGTCCAGTAGCGCGGCCAGGATTGTGGAGGCATCGCAGACGACGCGCAATTTCACCGCTTGTCCGCGTCTTTGTCGGCGAGGATCGTCGCCGCGTCGAGCCGGCTTCCGGTTGCCGCGACACGGGCTCGTGCCCGGGCGAGAACGTCCTGCACTGTCGGTTTGGCGGCGGTTTCAACAAGCATTCCGCGCAGGTATTCCTGGAGCGATTTTCCGGACCGGGCCGCTCGAATGGCCAACTCGTCACGCACGTCGTCGGGGATGTCTCGGATAGTGATGGCGACCATGCCTGCATTTTAGCTGCATTGCTGCTAATTTGCAGGCGACTTCCCTAGCAGGATCCAACGCTTCTAACTCGGCGCCGGACCGCCGCGTACAGCGACAGGACCGCGCCTGCGAGAAGCATCGCCAGCCACGCCAGATGGGCGGCCAACACGACGCCCCGCCCGTCGGCGGGCGACGACGAGCCACCGACCCGGTAGAGGGTGATGTCCTCGTCGGTATAGGTGATGGGCAGCGGCAATTGCTCTGTCGCACCGCCGCTTTCGACCACTACCCACCCGACGCCGGCAGCCGCGAGCTGTTCGCGGTCGGCGCCCTCGACGAGCATCTCCTGTATCTCGCGCGCCTGCTGCCCCTCGCCGTGCACCGTCCGCTCGCCGATCTGAAGATCGCCCGTACTCAGCACGTCGGCGCGCACCCACCGCGGCAACGGGTCGAGTACCGGAGCCTCGCCCGCCCACTGGAAACGGCGCATTGAGTCGATCGGCAGCACCGCGACGGGCCGCGGATCGGCGTTGATCTTCGCCGCCACCTCAACCCAGCCGAGCGGGTACTGCACGGGTGCGACCCGGCCGCCCACTCCCCACGCCAGGTCCGGCAGCGTCGCGATCAGCGCCGCGCAGCAGATGACCGCCGTCGCCGCCGCAGGCAACCGGCGTCGGGCCGTGAGCACCGCCGCCGCGCCGGCCAGCGCGTATCCGGGCATGGCCAAGGCCACCCACTTCTGGCCGTCGCGTACCACGCCGAGACCGGGTAGTGCGCGGATCGCCGCTTCGACGGCGACGAGTCCCGGGCCGGTGGCCATCAGTGCGGGCGCCACCACCGCGACGGCAGCCAGGACCAGCAGCGGCACGGCCGACGGCCGCCGCAGCACGACCGGTAAGCCCAGCGCCACCACACCGAGCAACACTGCGGTGGCGATGACCGCGAAAAGCGTTGTGCGCGAAGGTGGTACCGCCTCGGCGTTCCAGATTCCGCCCAACCCGGCCAGGCTGAGCAGCGTTCCGAGACCCGGTTCGGCGCGCGCGGCGAACGCGACGACGCCGTCGGCCTGCGACGACTCCAACGACCGTGACACCGTCGCCGCGACCAGCCAGGGCGCCGCCGCGACGGCCGTCGCACCCAGTGTGAGCCCCGCACACCGCCATCGCGTCCATCCGTCGCCGGGCGCGCAGACACACACAAGCCCGACCGTCGCCGCCAGCATCGCCCCCGTCGGCGTCAGCCCCGCCAGCGCGATCCAGAAGATCAGCGACCCCACGGCGAACCACGACCGCGCACCGCGCATCCGCAGCATCGCGACGGCCACCCACGGCAGGCACCCGTAGCCGACGATAAGGCTCCAGTGGCCCTGCAGGAGACGCTCGGCGACGTACGGGTTCCACACCGCGATCGTCGTCGCCACGAACTGCCCGGCCATCCCGGAGTCGGGCACCACCGCGGCGGCCAGGCGCGCGGCGCCCCAGCCCGCCAGCCACAGCCCAACGATCACGAGCGACTTGACCACCACACCGCCGTCAACCACCGACGACGCGAGGGCTACCAGGAAGTCCTGCGGCAGCGCGCGCGGTGCGGCCTCGGACAACCCGAGCGCAGCGTCGGACAGATAGGAACGCGGCGTCGAGACCGCGTCGCGCAACAGCAGGTAGCCCGGGCCGAGCAGCGGCGCGGTCACCGCCAGGGCGAGCACGAGGGCATACGCCGGCACCTGGACCGACGCCCGCAGGCTTCCCGTCAGACCGGTCTGTCCGGGGGCGGGTCGGTCGGTCGAGATGTCGGTATCTTCTCGGTCTTGGCTTCGGCCCCTGGCACCTTGATCCCCTGGGTGTCGAAGAACCCGTGGTCGGCCTCGTCGAGACCGGGGTCGATCAGGGTGGACTCCGCGCGCAGGCTGAACGACCCGAGCAGGGCGCCACCGACCAGCAGCACCAATCCCATCGCCGTGAACGTGATCGGCAGGATGCGACCCCACAGCGCGACCCGGTCCCGCTCGTCGCTTGCGCTGGCGACCTGCGACTCGACGGTTTCCTCGTCGAACGAGACCTTGTAGTCGACGAACGTCACCTCGGGCTTGAGCGCCTCGCGGGCGTAGTAGTGGAAGCCGTGCTCGTCCTTCTTGACGACCGTCCCCGACACCGGATCGACCCAGAAGGTGCGCTGTGCCGCGTAAAACCGCGACATCGTGATGGGCTCGTCGGGTTCACCGGGCACACCCCACATCGCCGCGCGGGCGGTGACCTCGCTGTCGGCGTCGTCCTCGTAGAGCGACGCGTACTTGACCGGTTCGACCAGCTTGCCGTCGGCGTCGTAACCGACGTTCTGGCTGAAGCGGAAGGTGGTCATGCCGTTGACGTCTTCCTCGCCGTCATAGTTGGCGTCGAACGCCTTCTGCGCGATCGGGTCGAAGACGGAGTAGGTCTTCTTCTCGGTGCCGAACGGGAACCGGTACGCCAGGCCCTCGTGTGGCAGTGCGATGTTGGTCGGCGGCTTGTCGTCGTCCATGGCGCGTGGCTTCTGTACGGCACCACCCGGGTTGCTCTCGCTGGACACCGCCTCGGCGGTGCCGCGGTTGACGGTGACGGTGTCGACCAGCGCCAGCAGCAGGCCCGCGTCCTGTTGTTTGTCGGTGCGGCGCAGCGAACTGCCGACCTGAAGCGTCACCACGTCGGCGTTCGACGGCGACTCCACCGAGATCTGCTCCTGTTGCACCATCGGCACGTCCCGGTCGACGACGAATCGCTCACCGTTCAGCGACGCCGGATCGAACGCCTCCCCGGTGCCGTCGCTGATCAGCGTGGCGTCGAGGTCGAGCGGAATCTTGGCGATCTTGCTGTGGGTGTAGGTGGACAGCAACAGCGCGGCGATCAACAGGGCAGCACCGAGCCCCAAGATTCCGCACGCCGCAATACGCAGCGCCACTGCGCGGTTCAAACCGTGCCCTCCTTCACCTGCGGTATGCCCGCAGAAACCCGTTTGACCCTAACAGCACAATTTAAAGTCGTCGTTTAGTCCGGGCTCATCTGCCAGCGCATCTGCCGGCGTCGCACGGCACCCATGTGCAGCGGGTTTCGATCTGCCCGGCACACTGATTGCCGTGCGCGGCCGAAACGACAGCCAGAATGACCGCGAGGCAGTCGGCGGGACTCGCGGCTTCCTGCCTGCGGTCGAGGGTATGCGGGCCTGCGCCGCGGTCGGCGTCGTCGTCACCCACGTAGCGTTCCAGACCGGCCACACCGGCGGGGTGGCCGGACGGCTCTTCGGCCGGTTCGATCTCGCGGTCGCGGTCTTCTTCGCGCTCTCGGGCTTTCTGCTGTGGCGCGGACACGCCGCGGCGGCGCGCGGCCTGCGACCGATCCCGCCGACCAGTCATTACCTGCGCTCGCGGGTCGTGCGCATCATGCCCGGCTATCTGGTCGCGGTGGTGGTGATCCTGTCGCTGCTGCCCGATGTGAAGGCCGACCTGACCGTATGGCTGGCCAACCTCACGCTGACCCAGATCTACGTCCCGCTCACCCTGACCGCGGGGCTGACGCAGATGTGGAGCCTGTCGGTCGAGGTCGCGTTCTACCTCGCGCTGCCAGTGCTGGCGCTGCTTGTGCGGCGAATTCCGGTGCGCGCCCGGATACCCGTCATCGCCGCCGCCGCGGTCGCCAGCCTGGGGTGGGCGGTGCTGCCGATCGCCACGCCCGCCGGCGTCAACCACCTGAACTGGCCGCCGGCCTTCTTCTCCTGGTTCGCCGCGGGCATGCTGCTGGCCGAGTTGACGGTCACTGGTGTCGGATGGCCGCATCGGTTGGCCCGTCGGCGGGTGCTGATGGCGGTGGTCGCGGTGGTCGCGTTCGGTGTCGCGGCGTCGCCGATCGCGGGTCCGGAGGGCCTGACCCCGGGCACGGTTGGCCAGTTCATCGTCAAGATCGCGATGGGCGCTGTGGTCGCGGGCGCGTTGCTCGCCCCGCTGGTGCTCGACCGCCCCGACACCGGGCACCGGCTGCTGGGCAGCAGCACGATGGTGACGTTGGGACGGTGGTCGTACGGGCTGTTCATCTGGCACCTCGCAGCGCTGGCGATGGTCTTTCCGATCATCGGCGAGTTCGCGTTCAACGGGCACATGCCGATAGTGCTGGTGCTGACGGTGGTGATCGGATTCGCCATCGCCGCGGTCAGTTACGCGCTGGTGGAGTCGCCGTGCCGAACGGCATTGCGGCGCTGGGAGTATCGCCATGCCCGCCCGGTGCCGCCGCTGGACTCGTCGGTCAGCAGCGTGCCCGAGCCCGTCGCGCGCTGACCTCGCTCTTACGGCCCTAAACGGGTTGATCCCACGCACCAGGTGCATGCAATCAACCAGTTAGCCATGTCCGATCGCCGAGCGCAGCGGTGAAAAAGGGCGGTCGCCGTCGAGCATCACCGCGCTCTAGTTTGATTGCGCGGCCCGCCGCGCGAGAACCTCGTCGCGCACCGCCGAGCGGCGCGCCTTACCCGCGTCGTCACGCAACGGCACATCGGTGAATTCGACTGTGCGCGGCACTTTGTAGCGCTCGAGGCGTTCGGACAGAAACGCGACCACGCCCGGCACGTCGAGACCGCCGTCGGCCTGTACCAGCGCATGCGGCACCTGACCAAGATCGTCGTCGGGCACACCGACCACCAGACACGACAGCACCGCGGGATGCTCGGACAGCGCCGACTCGATCTCGGCGGGATAGACGTTGCGGCCGCCGACGGTGAACATGTCCACCCGGCGGTCGCTGAGGTACAAGAACCCGTCCTCGTCGAAGTATCCGAGGTCGCCGAGCGAGTCCCAGCCATCGCGGGACTTCGCCGTGGCCCCGACGTACCGGTAGGTGGGTGCGCTGCCCGGCGACGGCCGCATGTAGACCTCGCCGACCACCCCCGGCGGACACTCGTTGCCGTCATCGTCGAGCACCTTCATCTCCCCGGCGACGACCACACCCACCGAGCCGGGGTGGGCCAGCCACTGCTCGCCGGAGATGAATGTCAGCGCCTGTAACTCGGTGCCGCCGTAGAGTTCCCACAATGCATCCGGCTGCAGCATCTCGATCCAAGCCCGCTTGACCGCAGGTGGACACGGCGCGCCGACATGCCAGAACCGCCGGATCGACGACAGGTCGTAGGCCTCGGGGTCGGCCCGGTACACCGGCAGCAGGCGCTGCATGATCGTCGGCACCGTCGTCAGGAAGGTCACGCGGTGATCGGCCACCAGCCGGAGGAACTGGTGCGGTTCGAACCGCGGCATCAACACCAGATGATGGCCCTGCACGAGCCCGATCGCGAACGTGGTGAAGCCTGTGTTGTGGCTCATCGGTACCGAGATCAGGTTGACGTCCCCCTCTTGCGCGCCAAGGGGATAACCCACCAGCGGCGGGTAGCGGCCGTCGTTGCCCGCCTCGATCAGCTTGGGTCTACCGGTGCTGCCACCCGAGGCCATGGCCTTGAACACCGGCGACACCTTCTCCGGGAGCGGTGAGTCCGACAGCGCCGGATCGGGTACGTAACCCGTTGACACGCTTGGTATTCGGCCCGTCGGATCGTCGCGGCCGACCACCAGCGCGCGGGGCCGCAACTCGAGCAGGCCGGCCAGTTCGGCGTCGGGCAGCCGCGGCGAAAGAGGCTGCGGAACCGCGCCCAGCTTCCAAGTGGCGAGCACCGCCTGCGCCCACTCGATCGAGTTCGGCAGCACCATCGTGACGTAATCGCCTTGTCGCACACCGAGCTCGGCGTAGGCACGGGCCAGCCGATTGGTCGACGCGTCGAGTTCGGCCCGGGTCAGCGTGACGCCCTCGCAGGTGACCGCGGGTGCGTCGGGCTCGCGTTCGGCCAGTTCCGAGACCTGCGTGCCGATCGGGGGGACCGGTCCGGTCATGTCAGTAGCCACCTTGGGTTTCGAACACCCGACGCGGATTGTCGACGAGCATCGTGTCCAGCTGCTCGTCGGTAACCCCGCGCGCCTTGAGTGCCGGGATCACGTCGTTGTGGATGTGCAGGTAGTGCCAGTTGGGCATCGTCTGCGGAATCATCGCCTCCGGCAACCAGTCGATGAAACAGGACGCGTCGTGCGACAGCACCATCCTGTCGGCGTGGCCGCGTTCGCACATTCGGGCCACGGTGTCCACCCTCTCCTCGAAGCCAAGGAACACGTCCACGCCGAACCGATCCATGCCGATGAACGAACCGTTGTCGATCAGCTGTTCCAAGTAGTCGAGGTCGGTGCTGTCGCCGCAGTGCCCGATCACGACGCGCGAGAGGTCGACGCCTTCCTCGGTGAAGATGCGCTGCTGATCCAGGCCCCGCTTGGTCGCTGCGTGGGTATGCGTCGAGATCGGCACGCCCGTCTCTCTGTGCGCCTGCGCCACCGCACGCAGCACCCGCTCGACGCCCGGTGTCAGACCAGGTTCGTCGGTCGCGCACTTGAGGATCGCCGCCTTCACGCCGGTGCCTGCGATCCCGGTTGTGATGTCACGGACGAACATCTCGACCATCGGCTCGCCGAGCGGGGTTTCCGGCCCGCTGAAGTGAAAGAACATCGGCACGTCGTTGTAGGTGTAGACGCCGGTCGCCACGACGATGTTGATGTCGGTCTGCGTGGCGATGCGTTCGATGCGCGGGATGTAGCGTCCCATTCCGATGACCGTGAGGTCGACGATGCTGTCCACGCCGCGGGACTTCAGCTCGTTGAGGCGGACGACGGCGTCGGCCTCGCGTTCGGCTTCGTCGCCCCACACCTCCGGATAGTTGGCCGTGATGTCGGGGGATTGAATGAAGACATGCTCGTGCATGAGGGTGACACCGAGATTCGCGGTGTCGATCGCCCCGCGGGCGGTGTTCAGGTGCGGCACGCGGCCGATGCTACGAGATGGCGATCGGTCAACCGGGTACTTGAGGATTGATTCATAGCGAAAGGCCGGAACCCCATGGCGGCAACGTCGACCGTCCGCGCCGCGCCGTCGGCGTGGGCGCCGCTGTCCTCGCCGATCTACCGCGCCCTGTGGATCGCGCAGTTCGTGTCGAACCTCGGCACCTGGATGCAAACGGTCGGGGCGCAGTGGATGCTGGTCGCCGACCCGAACGCGGCCGTGCTGGTGCCGTTGGTGCAGACCGCGACGACGCTGCCGGTGATGCTGCTGGCTTTGCCTTCGGGTGTGGTGGCCGACCTCATCGACCGGCGACGGCTGCTGATTGCCACACAGTCGGCGATGGCGGCCGGTGTCTCGATACTGGCGGTGCTGACCGGCGTGGGGCTGGCCACCCCCGCGGTGTTGCTGATCCTGCTGTTCCTGATCGGCTGCGGCCAAGCCCTGACCGCCCCGGCATGGCAGGCCATCCAGCCCGAACTGGTTCCCCGCGAGCAGATTCCGGCCGCCGCGGCGCTGACCAGCCTGGCACTCAACGGCGCGCGGGCCATCGGACCCGCAGTCGCGGGTGCGTTGGTGTCGCTGTCCGGGCCCACGCTGGTGTTCGCATTGAACGCGGTGTCGTTCGTCGGCATCGTGGTGGTGTTGTTCGTCTGGCGCCGCCCCGCCGCGGAACGGTTGCTGCCGACCGAACGGCCGATGTCGGCGTTGAGCGCCGGTGGGCGGTTCATCCGCAGCTCGCCGGTGGTGCGGCGCATCCTGTTGCGTGCCCTGCTGTTCATCGCGCCCGCCAGCGCACTGTGGGGGTTGCTCGCGGTGATCGCCAGTCGGCAACTGCAGCTGTCGTCCGCGGGCTACGGCGTGCTACTCGGCGCGCTGGGGGTCGGGGCGGTGCTCGGAGCGACGGTGCTGTCGCGGCTGCTGGCCGCGTTCGGCCGCAACGTACTCCTGACGATCGGCGCGGTCGGCTTCGCGCTCGCCACCGCGGTACTGGCCCTCGTGCCGGTGCTGGCCGTGGTGATCGTCGCGATGGTGATCGGCGGGATGTCGTGGCTGCTCACGTTGTCGACGCTGAACGCGTCGTTGCAGCTGAGCCTGCCCGCCTGGGTACGGGCCCGCGGGTTGTCGGTCTACCAGTTTGTGTTCATGGGCGGGCAGGCGATCGGCTCGCTGGTGTGGGGGCTGGTGGCCGGCGCCACCAGCAGCGTGACGGCACTGCTGATCAGCACCGGATTGCTCGCCGCATGCGCGGTGTCGCTGCTGTGGTGGCCGCTGCATCGGAGCACCGGCGACCTCGACGTCGAACCGTCTGCGCACTGGCCGGAGCCGGCGCTGTTGTTCGAGCCGGCCCCGCCCGACGGACCGGTCGTGGTGCTGAAGACCTACCGGGTCGCACCGCCGGACGAGGCGGCGTTCATCGCTGCGATGGACCGGGTGCGGCGCTCGCGGCGACGCACCGGGGCCGTGCAATGGCGGTTGTTCCGCAGCGGCGAGTCACCCAATACGTTCGTCGAGGTCTTCGTGGTGCGGTCCTGGGACGAGCATCTGCACCAGCACGTCATCCGGCAGACCATGCAGGATCTCATCGTCGAGCAGGAGGTCGACAAGTACGTCGTCGGTGAGCCCAAGCTCGAACATCTGATCGCCGTCAACTGAGTTGCCCGCGGGTGCGTATCGGCACGGTGGAGGCCGCGACGGCGGCGACCGACACCAGCGCCAGCAGTTGCACACCCCACGAATGTCCGACGTAGCCGTCGACCGATCGCCACGGATTCTGGCTCAGCACCGCACCGGCCAGGATCAAGCCACCGGCCGCGGTGCCGACAGTGATTGCCTCGCAGAGCTTCTCGCGGTTCCGCAGCAGTCGGCGCACTCCGAGTGCAAGGCCGACGACCACCACCCCCACGAGCCCCGAGACCGCCGCGCCGACGGCGAGCACGGCCGCCCCGACGGCGATCCGGTGCGGTTGCCACACCGGCACCGGTTCGGCGGCCGGCGGACGTCTGCGCGCGGGTAGGAACGCCAGCAGCGCGAGTACCGGCAGCAGCGCCAAACCGCCGATCAGGCCGGCGCGATAGGGCCCGTTCGACGGGAAGGTCAGCGTGATCGGACCGGCCGTGTCCGGCGGCAGCACCCAACCTTGCTGCCAGCCGTTCACGGTGATCGCCGTCAGCGGTGTCCCGTCGCTGTCACGGGCAACCCACCCCGGATTGACGCTTTCGGGTACGACCAGCACCCGGGACGCCTGCGACGGCGCGACGGTCACCTCGCGGTGGTCTGCTCCCCAGCGGCCAGTCTGCGCGGGAGTGGTTGGGGCCGGATGTATTTCGCCGGCCAGTGGTCCGGCCAGTTGTGCACCGTCGACGATGAACTTGGCGCCAGGGCTGATCACCAGTTCCTGCTGTCCCGCGGGCAGCAGGATCGGTTCGGCGCGGCACGGATGGGCTTGGACGGGATCGCCGTCGAGCAGGGCGCCGACGGTGGTGGTTAGCGAAGTCTGGACGAACTGGCCGGCGATGCCGATGACCGGCCCGTCGCCGCAGGGCAATTCGACCTTGCGGCCACGGTTGGCTGCCGCGTTCGCGGCTGCGATCGGCACGCCGCGGGCATCGAGCGCCGTAATCTCGGCCAACCCGGGTGGTTTGAGCTGGTCGAAACCGAGTGCGGTGCGGTCGATGACGTCGTCCCAGTCGAGGATGGACACCGTCACCGTGTCGGTGACACGCGGTTTGAGGTTCAGGGTCTGCGCGCCCGCGTCCGCGGTCACCCGGCGGATCTGCGGGCCGTCGCCGAGGTCGACGGCCAGCAGGGTCGGATGTGCCGGCAGCGCTGAGAAACTCTGTGCGACCTGCAATCCGGCGACCTCGCTTCGCCGAGGAAGTTTCAACGTCAGTGTGGCCGGCGTTCCGTGCTGCACGACGCGCTGAGGGGCGGTCCACGCGGTGCCGGGATCACCGTCGGCCGCAGCGTAGGCCGAGCCGAGCACGTCGATCGGATCGGCTTCGCCCAGGGCGCGGGCGGCTCCCGGTGCGCTGACCAGATCGGCCAGTTTGGGTCCCTGGCGGGCGCGCACCCACACGGTCGGCGTCACCGCGATCGGCGCCGGCACGGTCAGCGTCCGGCTGAGGTTCACCGGCTCTTCGGGGGACAACGCCATCAGTGCCGCGCACCTGACGCCCGTCGGGCTGCGCGCACAGCCCGACCGGCCCAGCAACTCCGAACCCAGATCCCACTGCGCCACAGCGGAACCCGGGGGAGGGCCGGGCACTGCGACGGTATGGCGCAGGCTGACCGGATGGGCGAAGCCGTTGGCGTCGTACTGGGTGACGGCGATGTCGGTGAGCCCGAACTGCACACCTGGCGATCCGTCGTCGGTGGCCACCGCGGTGATCCGCACCCACGGTGACTCCCCATACGGCAGCGCCGCGGTCAGCGACTTTCCTGCCTCGTCGAAACGCATCGTGCTGGTGCCGTTCACTGTTGAGATCTCCATGCGGCGGATCTGCGCGCCGACCGCGGTGGCGCTGGGCGTGACCGCGATCGTCGCGTTGGTGACCGGATGGTCGAAGTCCACCTGCAGCCACTGCCCGACCGCCGACTGCAGCGAGTTGGAGACCCAACTCGTCGACGGGTCGGCATCGATGGCTGCGGCCGGTCCGGCGGCGGGTGCGACGTTGGGAAGCGCGGTGGAGTCGGCCGCCGAACTCGACACCGAGACGCGGCCGCCGTTCCACTGTCCGTAAACGAGATCGGCTCCAGGAGAGGGATAGTCGATGACGCGGTTATGGGTGTGCCGCGCATCGCCGGGGGAGCGGATCGCCGACGAGTGATCGTCGACGCGGCCGTAATCGGTTTCACGCGCGAGCGGGGTGTCGGTGACGGTGACCCCGGTTCCCGGGGGGTCGGGCACACCCGCGCGTTCGGCGTCCGCGGTCAACAGCATCGGGCCCAGCGGCGGTTGACTCAGCAGTCGGCGACGCTCGTCGAGTCGCAGCAGCGCCTCGGGTGCGCCGTCGACGCGCGCCATCCGTTCGGTGTCGACGAGGTAGGGCGTCACCGGCGTTTCGGCATGCACCCGGTAGATCTCGACGGCGGGGTAGCGCGGTCGCAGGCCGCTGTCGGAGACGAACCCGGCCAAACTGCCGGGGCCGACCGGATCGCCGAACTCGGCTACCTTCTCTAGGCCGGGTGAGCCGTCGATGGCGCGGTGCACCAGCAGCGGGCGCGCCGAGCGCGACGACTCGGGATCGAGGTCGTTGCGCACCACGACATACGAAATACCCTGGCGGGCAAGGGTGTCGGCTAGCCCGGCGGACGGCCGGCCCGCGGCGAAAAGTCGCTGGACGGAGTCCAGGGCGCGAATGGTCTGCGGCGGGGTCAGCGGGATCGAGTCACGGACGCCCCATGGGCTGTCGCCGAGTACCTGCAGCGGTTCGTCGTGGCTGTTGCCCCATACCTGGGTGGCGAACGGCGCACCGGGCGCCACCAGGACACGACCGCCGGTGTTGTGAGCGTCGAGCCAGTCGGCGGTGTCGTGCCAGTACTGCGGTATCGCGTCGAAAGCGCCTGGCGGAGTGAGTCTTCCCGTCCACGCCAGCGACGAACCGGCGGCCAGCGCGACCAGCACCACGATTCCCACTGCGACACGCTTGTCGCGTTCGGGGTGCGCGAGCGCGGTCGTCCACTCCGCGCGTGGCGCACTGCCCGGCAGCGGGATGCGGCCGAGCAGGTGTGCCAGCCCCAGCATGAGCGGCAGCCGCAGCAGCGGCTCGAGCTTGTGCAGGTTGCGCAGCGGCGTGCCGGACGCATCGAGGAATTCCTGAACCTGCTGTGCGAACGGTGACCCCAGCCCGCCGGAGTAGCCGACCGCCAGCAGCGTGACGCCGACCAACAGAATGGTGATCAGCCGCCCCCGGGCGGGCATGGTCTTCATGGCCAGTCCGGCGAGGCCGGCGGCCGCGACCAGCGTGGTGGCCAGCACGGCGACCGAACCGGTCACCAGCGTCGCGCCCGCTGTCGCATTCGGTGCGACGAACGGTGTCCAGGCATCGGTGCCGCGCAGCATCTCGGTCAGCGACATCCACCGGGTCGTGACGCCCGACGATTCGATGAAGTCGAGGAACGGTGGGCTGACGCGGCCCAGCAGCACGAGCGCGACCGCCCACCACAGCACCGCCAGCGCGATGCCCAGCGCCCACCACGCGGTGAATCGCCACCAAAGCCTGGTGGGGCGGTGACATGCCAACCAGATGGCCGCGCACAGGCAGGCGGTGAGAGTGGCCACCGCGTTGACCGCACCCATCAGCGCGATCGCCACCGCGGACCGCATTGCCAGCACCCGAACCCCCGGATTGCCCTGTCTACCTCCCACCCCTCCGGACCCGCCCTGCAACACCAAGATCACCGGCAGCAGCACCCACGGCGCCAGCATCATCGGCAGCGTCTCCGAGGAGATCGCGCCGAGCGTGGTCAGCACCCGCGGCGACAACGCGTACGCGACGGCGGCGATCACCCGGGACGTCGGGCTGCCGATGCCCCGGCCGTCGTTCAAGGCCTCCGCCACTCGCACCACGCCCCAGAACCCGACGACCAGCAGCAGCGCCCACCACAGCCGCTGGGTCACCCAGCCGGGCAGCCCGACGACGTCACCGATCAAGAAGAAAGTGCCGTGCGGGAACAGGTAGCCGTACGCCTGGTTCTGCGCCTGCCCAAACGGGAGCTCGCTGTTCCACAGGTCGAACGCGCGGGCGAGGAACCGCAGCGGGTTGGCGGTGAGATCGAGTTTGGTGTCGGGCGAGATCTGGCCGGGTGACTGGGCGAAAGTCAGGACCAGCGCCGTCGCAGCGGCCACCCACAACCAGCGCCGGGAGAGCGGGGCCGTCTCAGCGGCGGCCCGGGATTCAGCTGCGGTCGCCGTACTCGACCCTGTTGAGTACCGACGACGCTGGATCGCCCGCTTGCAGAGGAGGCCTGTTGTCCTGCTGCACCATCAGCGTCACACCGAAAACGGCTGCCGCGCCCAGCAGCAGGCCGACGACGATGCTGGCCGCGGCGGGCACAAGAAACCGATCCACCCGGCCAAAGTAGCAGATCACCGTGTGCCGCACGCCGCGCAGATCTGACGGCAGACGAGGCTCGCCGACCGTGAGATAGAACTGAGCTTCGACAGCCGTTACTGTCGAGGCCCATGGCCTTGACTCCGAGGACGACATCGAGAACCCGCGCCTACTGCGCACTGGTGGCACTGTCCGGGCTCGTGCTGGCCTGTTCGCCGCCCGCCGAGCAAACCCCGGCCCCGATTTCCGAGGCGCCTCTGACGAAGGCCGCCAACGCCCTGCCGAATGCCCCGGCCGCACCTCCGGGGGCGCCCGCAGCGCCCGCGTGCGGCACCGGGGATTCCCTGCTGTCGTCCATGTCGACCCGCGACAAGCTCGCACAACTCCTGATGGTCGGGGTTACCGGCGCGGCCGATGCGCGCGCGGTCGTCGACACCCATCACGTCGGCGGCATCATGATCGGCAGCTGGACGGACCTGTCGATCATGGGGGATCAGCTGCGTGGCATCGCGGGCGCGGCGACCCCGCTCCCGCTGGCGGTCAGCGTCGATGAAGAAGGCGGCCGGGTGTCGCGGCTGGCCTCGATCATCGGGTCGCAGCCCGCGCCTCGGGTGCTGGCACAGACGAACACACCCGAACAGGTCTACGACATCGCGCTGCGGCGCGGTCAGGCGATGCGCGGGCTGGGGATCACCATCGACTTCGCCCCGGTCGTCGACGTCACCGACGCAGCCAATGTCGACGGCGTCATCGGGGACCGGTCCTTTGGTTCGGATCCGACCGTCGTCACCGACTACGCGGGCGCATACGCCCGCGGGTTGCGCGATGCGGGAGTACTGCCCGTCCTCAAGCACTTCCCCGGACACGGCTCAGGCTCGGGCGACTCGCACACCGGCAGCGTCAGCACCCCGCCGATCGCGGATCTGCAGAACACCGACCTGGTGCCGTACCGGACGCTGACTACCCAGGCTCCGGTCGGCGTGATGGTCGGCCACATGCAGGTGCCCGGACTCACCGGCAACGACCCGGCGAGCCTGAGCCCGGCGGCCTACGGCCTCCTGAGGTCCGGCTCCTACGGCGGGCCGCCGTTCAACGGTCCGGTGTTCACCGACGACCTCTCCTCGATGCAGGCGATCTCGGATCGCTTCGGAGTGGCCGAGGCCGTGCTGCGCAGCCTGCAGGCCGGCGCCGACACCGCGTTGTGGGTGACCACCGGCGAGGTTGCCGCGGTGCTGGACCGGCTGGAAAAGGCGGTCGACGCTGGCGAGCTGTCGATGTCCAGCGTCGACGCCTCGGTGCTGCGACTCGCGGCGATGAAGGGGCCCAACCCGCGCTGCTAATTCCCGCCCACCACCCGCTGCTAGTTCCCGCCCGCCACCCGCTGCTGACACTCGGCGCTCGTCGATTGCTTACGCTGGTGCAATGGCCGGAGGAACCAAGCGGTTGCCGCGCGCGGTGCGTGAACAGCAGATGCTGGACGCTGCGGTGCAGATCTTCTCGGTCAACGGCTACCACGAGACGTCGATGGACGCGATCGCCGCGCAAGCGCAGATCTCCAAGCCGATGCTCTACCTGTACTACGGCTCCAAAGAGGAGTTGTTCGCGGCGTGTCTCGATCGGGAACTGGCCCGGTTCGTCGACGACGTCCGCAGCCGGATCGACTTCAAGCAGAGCCCGAAAGACCTGCTGCGCAACGCCGTTCTGGCGTTCCTGAACTACATCGACGCCAATCGGGCGTCGTGGATGGTGCTCTACAGCCAGGCCACCAGCTCTCAGGCGTTCGCCCATACCGTGCGGGAGGGACGCGAGCGGATCATCGACCTGGTCGGCAGGCTGCTGCGCTCGGGCACCCGAAACCCCGAGCCCGACACCGACTTCGACATGATGGCCGTCGCGTTGGTCGGGGCCGGCGAGGCGGTGGCGTCGCGGGTCAGCACGGGCGACGCTGGTGTGGACGAGGCCGCCGAACTGATGATCAACCTGTTCTGGCGCGGCCTGAAGGGCACGCCCGCCGAAAACCCGGAACCATCCGTTCACTCTGCCGCTGCGGCGCAGTCGTCCGAGTAGCCGACGCCCTCAGCGCAGAATCAACACCGGCTACAGCGAGCGCACCGTCCCGAACAGGTGCGGGTCGCCCTTCTTCAGGTGCCGCAGCGTCAGATCCCATCCGTCGGACACCCTGTCGACGTACAGTCCGGCGCTGGCGGGCAGCACGACCGGCTTGGCGAACTTCACCGAATACTTGACCGCGCCCGGCAGCTGACCCTCGATGTTCGCCAGAACCGCTGCCGCGCTGAACATCCCGTGCGCGATCACCGTGGGAAAGCCGAACAGCTTCGCGGCGACCGCGTTGGTGTGGATCGGGTTGTGGTCGCCGCCGACCGAGGCGTAGTGCCGGATCTGACCGGGCGTGATGCGCAGCACCGCATTCGGCGGGCCCAGCTTCGGCTGCTTCTGCGGCGGCGGCTTCGGCTCGTCGGACAGGCTGGTGCGCTGCTGGTGCAAAAACGTCGTCACCTGCTGCCACGCCAGTTCATTTCCGACGCTGACGTCGGTGAGGATGTCGACCAGCAGCCCACGCCGGTGCTCGCGCAGGTTCTCCGCGTGCACCTTCACCGACACGGAGTCGGTGACCGCGATCGGACGGTGCTGGGTGATGTGATTCTCGATGTGCACCGAACCCATTGCCGCGAAAGGGAAGTCGAAGCCGGTGACCAACGACATCAGAGTTGGGAACGTCAACGCGAACGGGTACGTCAGCGGGACGGTGTCCCCGAACTGCAGCCCCGTCACCGCCGCGTAGGCAGCCACGTTCTCGGGATCGATGCTCAGGTCGTCGACGGTCAGCGTGCGCTCGGGCAGTGTCTCGCTGCGCGGCACGAAAGGCAGCGCGCCCGCCGCGGCGCGCGCGAGGTTCATCAGCCCGGATGGTTGCGACATGTCACGCACCCAGCCACGCCTGGCCGCACACCCGAACCGTGTTGCCGGACACGGCGTTGGACGCAGGGCTCGCGAAGTAGGCGATGGTCTCGGCGACGTCGACCGGTTGGCCGCCCTGATACAGCGAGTTCAGCCGCCTGCCCACCTCGCGGGTGGCCAATGGAATCGCCTCGGTCATCTTGGTTTCGATGAACCCGGGCGCCACCGCGTTGACCGTCACGCCCTTGTCCGCGTAGGCCTCCGACAGGCTGTCGGTGAGCCCGATCATGCCGGCCTTGGTGGCCGCGTAGTTGGTCTGCCCACGGTTGCCCGCGATGCCCGCCATCGAGGACAGCCCGACCACCCGGCCGCCATCGCCGAGCACGCCGTTGTTGACCAGCCCCTCCGTGAGAGCCAGCGGTGCAACAAGATTCACCGCGACGACGGAGTCCCAACGACCCTCATCCATGTTGGCGAGCAGTTTGTCGCGCGTGATACCGGCGTTGTTGATAAGGATGTCGGCGCGCCCGTCGTACACCTCGCGCAAGTGCTCGGTGATCTTGTCGACCGCATCGGGGGCGGTCACGTCGAGCGTCAGCGCGGTGCCACCGACCTTGGAGGCAGTCTTGCCGAGTGCTTCGGCGGCCTGTTCTACGTCGATGCACACCACTTTGGCGCCGTCGCGCGAAAAAATCTCGGCGATCGTCGCGCCGATACCTCGGGCGGCGCCCGTCACGATCGCGACCTTGCCGTCCAGCGGCCGGTCCCAATCCGCCGGCGGCGCCGAGTCAGCCGCGCCGACGTGGAATACCTGCCCGTCGACGTAGGCCGACTTGCCCGACAGCAGGAACCGCATCGTCGACTCCAGGCCAGTCGCGGCCGGTTTGGCGTCGGGCGACAGGTAGACCAGGTTCACGGTCGCTCCGCGGCGCATCTCCTTGCCCAGCGAGCGGGTGAAGCCCTCCAGCGCGCGCTGCGCGATGCGCTCGTGCTCACTGTCCGTCTGCTCGGGCGTGGTGCCCACGACGACCACGCGCCCGGACGGGCCGAGGTTGCGCAGCAGCGGGGTGAAGAACTCATACAGGCCCTTGAGCCCGGCGGGGTCGGTGATGCCGGTCGCGTCGTACACCAACCCGCCGAAGGAGTCGGCCCATCGGCCGCCCAGATTGTTGGAGACGACGTCGTAATCCTCGGCCAGCGCGGTGCGCAGCGGTTCGACGACGCGGCCCGCCCCGCCGATGAGCAACGTGCCGGCCAGCGGCGGATCGCCCGGCTGGTAGCGGCGCAGCGTCTCGGGCTGGGGGATACCGAGTTGCTTGGCGAGGAACGATCCGGGCGTCGAGTGGACGATTTGCGAGTACAGATCGGAAGCCATGAGACGAACTTACTCCAGAGTAAGAAGGGTGGGTACTATGGGTGCATGGCTAGTGATACCCGCCGACGCGTCGCCATTCTCGGTGGCAACAGAATTCCTTTCGCCCGTTCCGACGGCGCGTACGCCAACGCGTCCAACCAGGACATGTTCACCGCCGCGCTGAGCGGCCTCATCGACCGCTTCAACCTGTCGGGGGAAACCCTCGGCGCGGTGATCGGCGGTGCGGTGCTCAAGCACAGCCGCGACTTCAACCTGATCCGCGAGTGCGTCCTGGGCAGTGCGCTGTCGTCGTACACGCCGGCATTCGACATCCAGCAGGCGTGCGGCACCGGACTGCAGGCGACGGTCGCCGCGGCCGATGGCATCGCCGCGGGCCGCTACGACGTGGCCGCGGCCGGTGGTGTGGACACCGCCTCGGACGCCCCGATCGCACTCGGTGACGACCTTCGCCGCACGCTGCTCGGGCTGCGCCGATCGAAGTCCAACATCGACCGGCTGAAGCTGGTCGGCAAGCTGCCCGCCTCGCTGGGCATCCAGATCCCGGTGAACAGCGAGCCCCGCACCGGCATGTCGATGGGCGAGCACGCCGCCGTCACCGCCAAGGAGATGGGGATCAAGCGCACCGATCAGGACGAACTGGCGGCCGCGAGCCACCGCAACATGACGGCCGCCTATGACCGCGGCTTCTTCGACGACCTCGTCACGCCGTTCCTCGGCGTCTACCGCGACAACAACCTGCGGGCAGACTCGTCAGCGGAGAAGCTCGCCAAACTCAAGCCCGTGTTCGGTGTCCGCAACGGCGACGCGACCATGACCGCGGGCAACTCGACGCCGCTGACCGATGGCGCGTCGGTGTCCCTGCTGGCCACCGACGAGTGGGCCTCCGCGCACGACATCGAGCCGCTCGCCTATCTCGTCGACGCGGAAACCGCCGCGGTTGACTACGTCAACGGCAAGGACGGCCTGCTGATGGCGCCGACGTACGCGGTACCGCGGCTGCTGGCGCGAAACGGCCTGAACCTGCAGGATTTCGACTTCTACGAGATCCATGAGGCGTTCGCGTCGGTGGTGCTCGCACACCTGCAGGCATTCGAGTCCGAGGAGTACTGCAAGGAGCGCCTTGGCCTGGACAAGGCGCTGGGCGCCATCGACCGCTCCAAGCTCAACGTCAACGGGTCCTCGCTGGCGTCGGGTCATCCGTTCGCCGCGACCGGCGGGCGCATCGTCGCGCAGTTGGCCAAGCAACTGGCCGACAAGAAGAAGGAGACCGGTCAACCGGTACGCGGACTGATCTCTATCTGCGCGGCCGGCGGCCAGGGCGTCGCGGCCATTCTCGAGGCCTGACTTCCCGGAGCACGCCGCCCGCCCCCCCGATCGTGAAACCAGCGACGCAAATCCCCGCCCGCGCGTCGTCAGATTCACAATCGAGGGCCTGTAACGCCCGCCGTGGCCCCGTCGATACACCGGATAGCTCCGTACTGCCGTCTGACCCCCCGACCCGACGGCAGTACGGGGCTCTTACTTTCAGCCGGCCATGCTTCGATGGTCGAATGCAGACCAGCATCGCTCTGACCGGACTCCTGGCCGACGTCGACGGCAGGTCACCGCTCGACGGAACTCTGGACAAGCTGACATCGCTGCGCGATGAAGGCTTTCGCCGGGTGTGGATGGCCCAGCTGCCCTACGACCCCGACCTGCTGACCATTCTGGCCGTGGCATTCCGCGAGATCGACACCATCGAGGTCGCCTCGGGCGTGGTGCCGATCCAGATCCAGCACCCCACGCAGCTGGCGCAGCGGGCGCTGACCCTCAACGCGATCGCCGGCGGCCGCTTCACGCTCGGAATCGGGCTGAGCCACCGCATGGTGACCGAAGGGGTGTGGGGCGTTTCGTATGACCGGCCCGTGCGGCAGATGCGTGAGTACCTCGACGCACTGCTGCCGCTGCTGGCAGGCGAGCCGGCGGACGCCTCCGGCGAGTTCTGGACCACGCGTGGCTCGCTGAAGGTGCCCGGCGCACCGGCGCCGGACGTGTACCTCGCGGCGCTGGGGCCACAGATGCTGCGACTGGCGGGCCGGCGCAGCGCCGGGACCATGACGTGGATGACCGGTCCGAAGACCTTGGCCAACCACGTCGTGCCGACGTTGCGCACGGCCGCCGCGGAGGCCGGCCGCGGCGAGGGGTCGGTACGGGTGGTCGCGTCGTTGCCGATCAGCGTCACCGACGACGTCGACAGCGCTCGCGCCGGAGCTGCCGAGGAGTTCGCGATCTACGGTCAACTGCCGTCCTACCGCGCCATGCTCGACCGCGAAGGCTTCGCGGGACCCGAGGACGCCGCGATCATCGGCGACGAGGCCACGGTGTCGCAGCGCCTCGACGAGCTGGCCGCAAGCGGCGTCGACGAGTTTGTCGCGAGCGTCTTCGACCGCGACCCGGAAGCCCGCGCTCGCACCCGTGCGCTGCTGCGAACCATCGACACCTGAGGGACGAAATTCGCTCTGGTGTGATCTCGATCACCGGCGTACGATCGATCGCACGACGGGTTCGGGAGTGGCTATTCCGAAGAGTTGGCAAGGGTTGAAAGCCGACCGCGCGAGACTGATGTGACGCACCTAATTGCCCTCCCGAGCCCGCCTTTTTTGCGCCCCGGTTGCGCCTAACCACACCCCCGCGACGGGACGAGCGCTCACTCAGGTACAGATTCGAGGCCCCGAAACCGTACGCCGTTGAGCGCTCGCGTCCGCCGACCAACCAAAAACGCCCCCGGGAAGAGACCGGGGGCGGTTTTGGTTCGAGGCGGGTAGAACGGGCTTTTAGAAAGCCGCCTCGTCGAGTTCCATCACGTCGTTGTCGAGGTTTTCGATGACCTGGCGCGTGCTGGTGAGCAGCGGCAGGAAGTTCTTCGCGAAGAACGACGCCACCGCGACCTTGCCCTCGTAGAAGGAGCGATCGTCACCGGCCGCACCCTCGTCGAGCTTGTCGATCGCCACCGCAGCCTGCTGCTGCAACAGCCAGCCGATCACCAGATCGCCGACGCTCATCAGGAAGCGCACCGAGCCCAGCCCAACCTTGTAGAGCTCGGCGGAATTCTCCTGCGCTGCCATCAGATAACCGGTCAGCGAGGCGGCCATGCCCTGGACGTCCTCCAGCGCGGTGGCCAGCAGCGCACGCTCGGCCTTGAGCCGGCCGTTGCCCGCCTCGTTCTTGACGAACTGCTCGATCTGGCCGGCCACGTACGCCAGCGCCTGACCCTTGTCGCGGACGATCTTGCGGAAGAAGAAGTCCTGCGCCTGGATGGCGGTGGTGCCCTCGTAGAGCGAGTCGATCTTGGCGTCGCGGATGTACTGCTCGACCGGGTAGTCCTGCAGGAAGCCCGAACCACCGAAGGTCTGCAGACTCTCGGTCAGCTTGGCGTAGGCCTGCTCGGAACCGACACCCTTGACGATCGGCAGCATCAGGTCGTTGACCTTGACCGCCAGCTCGGCGTCCACGTCGTGCAGCGCCTTGGCCACCGCCGAGTCCTGGAACGTCGCGGTGTACAGATACACCGCACGCAGCCCCTCGGCGTAGGCCTTCTGCGTCATCAGCGAACGACGCACGTCGGGGTGATGCGTGATGGACACCCGCGGCGCGGTCTTGTCGGTCATCTGCGTCATGTCGGCGCCCTGCACCCGCTCCTTGGCGTACTCGAGCGCGTTGAGGTAACCGGTCGACAGCGTCGCAATAGCCTTGGTGCCCACCATCATTCGAGCCTGCTCGATGACGTCGAACATCTGCGCGATGCCGTCGTGCACCTCGCCGACCAACCAGCCCTTGGCGGGGACACCGTGCTGGCCGAGGGAGAGCTCACACGTCGCGGAGACCTTCAGTCCCATCTTGTGCTCGACGTTGGTGACGAACACACCGTTGCGTTCACCGGGTTCGCCGGTCTCCGGGTCGAAGAGGAACTTCGGCACGAAGAACAGCGACAGGCCCTTGGTGCCCGGTCCGGCGCCCTCGGGGCGGGCCAGCACCAGGTGCAAGATGTTCTCGCCGAGATCGTCGGCGTCACCGGAGGTGATGAAGCGCTTGACACCGTCGATGTGCCAGGAGCCGTCGTCCTGCTGGATGGCCTTGGTGCGGCCGGCGCCGACGTCGGACCCGGCGTCGGGCTCGGTCAGCACCATGGTCGAGGTCCAGCCGCGCTCGGCGGCCAGCACGGCCCACTTCTTCTGCTCCTCGGTGCCGAGGTGATGCATGATCTGCGCGAAACCCGCGCCCATCGCGTACATGTAGACCGCGGGGTTGGCGCCGAGAACGTGCTCGATCAGTGCCCACTGCAGCGCGCGGGGCATCGGCATTCCGCCGAGCTCCTCCAGCACACCGATCTTGTCCCAGCCGCCGTCGACCAGCGCGCGCACCGACTTCTTGAACGAGTCGGGCAGCGTCACGGTGTGCGTCTCGGGGTCGAACACCGGCGGATTGCGGTCGGCGTCGGCGAACGACTCGGCGATCGGCCCTTCGGCCAACCGGGCGATCTCGCCGAGCATCTCGCGGGCGGTGTCGGCGTCCAGATCGGCGTAGTCGCCCTCGCCGAGCGCCTTGTCGACACCGAAGACCTCGAACAGGTTGAACACCTGGTCACGAACGTTGCTCTTATAGTGGCTCACGATTCCTCCTCGATGAGACGGCCACTCACGGTTGGGTACTTCTTGCTTAAGTTACCCACCAGTAACTGCCCGAACTATACCCAGCAGTAACTTCAACTCAAACCTGCCCGGAACAATTTCCGGGGCCTAACTAACCACCCGGTTGGTCGAGGCGCCAAAGGCCCAGCTGACAGCCGTCTGAGCGGTTACTCGGCGCGGTTGTGAGAATCGTCACGACACGCCGGATAGGGTGTTCCGATGCTGCGCGTCGCCGTCTGGGGCACTGGGAACATGGGGTCGGCTGCCATCCGTTCGACGGTGGCATTTCCGGGTCTGCAACTCGCCGGACTGATCACGTCGTCGCCGGACAAAGCGGGTACAGACGCCGCCGGCTTCGCCGGGCTCGACGGGCCGACGGGCATCGTCGCCACCACCGACCTCGACGCGGTGCTGGACGGCTGCGATGCCGTCGCCTACATGGCCTCCGGCGACATCCGACCCGATGAGGCCCTCACCGACATCGAACAATGCCTGCGGGCGGGCAGGCACGTGGTGACGCCCTCGCTGTACTCGCTCTACGATCCTCACTCGGCGCCGTCCGAGTGGGTCGATCGACTGACGCGGGCTGCCCAGGAGGGCAACTCCACCCTGCTGGTCAGCGGTGTCGACCCGGGCTGGGGCAACGACGCTCTCGCGGTGATCGCGGCCGGGCTGTGCACGAGGATCAAGACGATCCGCTGCCAGGAGATCTTCGACTACTCCACCTACAACCAGCCGTTCGCGGTGAAGGTGTCGTGTGGTTTTGGCGGGTCCATGGACGAAACACCGATGATGTTGCTTCCGTCGATCCCGACCATGGTGTGGGGCGGCAACATCCGACTGGTCGGCCGCGGCCTCGGCATAAAGATCGACGAGATCACCGAGGTGCTCGAGCGGCGCCCGCTCGAGCAGCCGGTCGAGACGGTGATGGGCCGGTTCGAGAAAGGCACGCAAGGCGCGTTCTGGCTGAAGGTGATCGGAAAGTCCAGCGGGCGCGAACGCATAATCATCGAGCACATCACCCGCATCCACGCGTCCTGCGCACCGGACTGGCCGTATCCCGATCAGGGCGAGGGCGACCACCGCGTGATCATCGACGGCGATCCGCAGCTGACCATCACGACGCGTGCCGACGTACCGGGTGGCACCCGCGCTGACGGCGGGAACACCACGGCCGCGAACCGGTTGCTCGGTGCACTGGCCTGGCTCGTCGAGCAGAAACCCGGCCTCTACGACGGGCTCGACGTACCGCTGCAGACGCCCCTGCCGCCCGAAGCGCAACGCGCACGCTGGGCCGACTGACTCTGTCGCATTCTCACCGCGGTTCGGCCGCGACGACGGGCTCGGCGGCCTCCGCGACGGATTGCTCCCCGGACGACTCGGGTTGGCTCTGTTGCGGTTCCGGTGTTTGACCGTCGGGAAGTTGACCCACGAGGTATTCGGCGAGCCCTCCGATGGTCGGATAATCGAACACCGCCGTCGCGTTGATCGTGAACGCGCCACCGAACTGACTGTGCAGCCGGTTGCGAAGTTCGATCGCCATCAGGGAATCCGTGCCCAAGTCCAGGAAGCGACTGGTCGCGGCGGGCGGCTGCGCCAGGCGCAGGAAGTTCTGCACTTCGCGTTGAAGGAATTCGGTGACGAACCCGGCGCGCTGCGGCACCGGTATCTCCTGCAACTGCCGAAGCAACTCGCTGTCGCCGATCACCTCGCCCTCGGGCCGGGGCAACACCAGATCGAGAATCGGCGGACGTGCGGCCCCCAACATCTTCGCCGCGCGCTGCCAGTTGGCCTTGATGACCGCGGCCTGCCCGGTGCCGTTCGCGACGAGTTCGGCGAGCGCGCTCAGCGCGGCCGAGGGTTCCAGCGGCAGCAGGCCCGTCGCGCTGACGTTGTTGCGCGCGGCATCCGACGTGGCCATGCCACCGTCGGCCCACGGGCCGAAGTTGGCGCCGGTGGCAGGCAAACCCCGAGCCCGTCTCTGTGCCACCAGGCCGTCGATCAGCGCATTGGCGGTCGCGTAGTTGGCCTGACCGGGTGAACCGAACACGCTGGACACCGAGGACGAAACGACGAAGAAGTCCAGATCGTCGTCTCTGGTCAAACGGTCCAGGTGGCACGCGCCGAATGCTTTGGGTGCCAACGTCGTCCGGAACCGTTCCAGGCTCTGCGCAGACAGCAACGCGTCGTCGAGCACACCGGCCAGATGCGCCACCCCGGCGAGCGGCGGCAACTCCGCACGGATCCGGTTGAGCAGCCTCTCGACCTCGGACTCGTCGCTGACATCGGCTGCGAACGTGTGGATGCGGCACTTGTGACGCTCGGTGATCTCCTGAATCGCGCGCCGCGCAACCGCATCAGGCTCGCGCCTGCTGGTCAACACGATGTCGCCGGCCCCCAGTTGGGCCAGGTGTGCCGCCGTGTGCAAACCGATGGCGCCCAGTCCGCCGGTGATCAGGTAACTCCGATCGCCGCGCGGTTGCAGCGGCTTCGGTATCTGCAGCACGATCTTTCCGATGTGCCGCGCCTGCTGCATACGCCGGAACGCCGCCGTCGCCTCGGTGATCGGGTAGATCTCGGCGGGCAACGGCGTCCACTCACGAGCGGCCATCCCGTCCGACACCTCGGTCAGCAGACGCTTGACGTGGTCGGGATTGTGCAGCGCGGTGGCGTCCAAAGCGACGATCTCATAAGCGATGTCGGGGCGTGCCGCCGCCATCTGCTCCGGTGTCCAGATGTCGCGCTTGGCGATCTCGGCGAAACGTCCGTTCTGGGCGGTCGCCCGCACCGTGGCTTCGACGAAGCCCTCGTTGGTCAGGCTGTTGAGCACCACGTCCACACCCGCGCCGTCGGTATCTGCCAGGATCTGCTCGGCGAAATCCGTAGTGCGCGAGTCATAAACGTACTGCACACCCATCTTGCGAAGCGTTGCGCGTTTGTAGGTGCTGGCAGTGGCGAAGACGATGGCGCCGTGCTGCTGCGCCATCTGAACCGCGTACAGACCAACACCGCCGCTGGCGGCGTGGATGAGCACGCGATCGCCTTGGCGCAGCTGCGCCCAGTCGAATGCGAGTCGCACCGTGAGCGCCGCGGCGGGAATGGTCGCGGCCGCCACCGCGCTCAGGCCGTCCGGCAACGGAGCCACCAGCTGCAACGGGACATTGAACCGGTTGCAGAATGCGCCCTGCATGAAACCGTATACGTGCTGGCCCACTTCGACTCCGGTGACGCCGCTGCCGACCTGTGTGACGATGCCGGCGAAATCGCCGCCGATGGGTCCGGGGTCGCCGGGGTAGAGACCGAGCACGTTGAGCACATCCCGGAAGTTGAGTCCCGCGGCCTCGACGCGCACCTGCACATAACCCTCACCCGGCGGTGGCACGTCGGCTTCGACCAAACGCAGGTTGTCGATCGCGCCGCGTTCGGTCGGTGCGAGGACGTAATCGGTCGAACGGGGCACCGTGAGACGACCGCTTCGGGCCCACGGCAACAAGCGTGAGGCCAGCAGCTTGCCTTGGCGCAGTGCGAGTTCCGGTTCATCGACCGGTGCGGCCAACAGCTCGGCAAGCATGCGCACGGCCTGTTCTGTTCCGTCGGAATCGACCAGTCTGCAGCGCACCCCCGGTTCCTCGTTGATCGTGGTGCGTCCCAAGCCCCACAGCGCCGCCTGTACCGGATCGACCGGCTCACCGGATTCGGTCGCCACAGCGCGCTCGGTGAGGATCCACAGACCATTCGGAAGGTGCACGCCGTTGTCGGCGCCCTGCACGGCGTGCACGGCACTGAGCAGGTTGGCGATCTCGGCTTCGAGTCGCCTGGCGGCGCTGCCGGTGTCGGCCCCGGCTTCTTCTGCGCTCGGCCCGGTGCTGCGCCAGACGACGCCGGTGAGCGGCATGCCGCGCTCCTGAGCCTGGACCAACACCTCGCCCAGCAGTTCCGTATCGGCATTCCGGTCGAAGGAGACGCAACCGGGAAGATGGGCGGCCAGTTCGTCGAACCCGGCGATCAGCCATTGGCCGTTCGCATTCCGGGTACCCTCATCGTCACTCGTCGACTCCGGTAGCGGCACCTCGTGCCATCCGAGGGTGTAGAGCAACCGGGTGGCGTCGCCGCCGAGCCCACGCAGCAGCGCCTCGCGGGGCGCACGCTTCACGGTGAACTCGCGCATGCCCCCCAGCAGTCGACCGTCCCGGTCGATGAAGTCGAGATCGAAGACCTGCGTTTCGTTCTCGACGTCGCTGGCGTGCCACTTCGCGCGGCAGTAGAACCGTCGCGGCATCTTCTCGCGCAACATGACCTGCCCGTACCGCAGCGGTAGAAACAGATCATTGATGCCCCGCTCGAGCGCGAGATGTGAAGGGAACGCCGGAAAGGTGACCCCGGTGCACAGGTCCATCAGCACCGGATGCATCGGCTCGGTCCCGAGTTGGTCGGCCAGCTCTTCGCCGACGAGCAGATCGCCGAGTGCCTCACCGTCGCCGACCCACAACGATTTAAGGGAGCCAGACCAGGTCGTTCCCCATACCAGTTCAGCGTCGGCGAAGCTGTCGAACAACTGCTGCGGCCGCATGCGGCCCAGTCGCTCGACTGCGTCTTCGACCGAGTCCTCCTCGCCGAACAGAGGTACGGCCGTGTCGTCGGGGACTCCGCTCATGACAGTGCCGTCGGCGTTCAACGACCATTCGGCGTCGCGCACGCCGTAGGGACGGCTGTGCACCTGGAAGCGCCACGCTTCGTCCGCCTCGGCCGAGTCCTCGAGCGGATGCAATGTCAGCTGTACTTCGCGGGAACTCTTCTCGGGCAGGATGATCGGCTCGTAGAAGAACACATCGGTCACCCGGGCGGGTGCACCGACCGCAGCCAACGCCATCGCGGCGTAGGTCGCTCCGGGGACGACGACGGTGCCGTAGATGACGTGGTCGGAGAGCCACGGCAGCGACTTGACGGACAACCTGCTGGTGTAGACCGAGTCGCCGGACGCGAGATCCTTCGCGCTGCCTAGAATTCCGGACGACGCGGGACCGACCCCGCCGGCCACCGTGATGCCCGACGTCCTGGGCCAGAAACGGCGCCGTTGGAACGGGTAGGTGGGCAATTCCAGCCTGCGGCCCGGCTGGCGGTGCAGCACAGCGAAATCGGGCCGATGGCCGGCGACATAGGCCGCGGCCAGGGCGTCTGCGATCTGGCGTCGCTCGTCAACGCCTTTGCGCAGCGAGACAATCGCTCGCGGCGCGCCCAGGTGTTCGGGCCAAACCTGCACCGCAGCGCCGGTCAGCACCGGTTGCGGGCCGATCTCCATCAAAACCGTGCAGCCGAGCGCCGCCACGGTGCGCACACTTTCCGCGAACTGCACGGGTTGACGGGAATGCCGGCGCCAATACTGCGCGTCCAACGGGGTCTGTGCCGTGAGTACCGCGCCGGTGCGGTTGCAGACCAGTGGCATTGTCGGAGTGGCGAACTGCACTTGCGCGGCATACGACTCGAACTCATCGAGCACCGGATCCAGCAGTTCTGAGTGGAAGGCGTGACTGGTCTCGAGCCACGTGCAGCGGATTGCCGCGTCAGTGAATCCGGCGACCAGCTGTTCGAGATCCTCACCCGGGCCGGAGAGCACGGTGTTGGGTCCGTTGTAGGCGCCGACCGACACCCGCGGGAATTCGCCGGCGGCCTTTTCGACATGCGTGGCGTCGGCGAACACCGCCACCATGCGACCTCCTGCGGGCAGGCTGCCGAACATGCGGCCGCGTTCGGCCATCAGCCGTGCACCGTCTTCGATGCTGAAGACTCCGGCCACACATGCCGCTGCGTATTGGCCGACGCTGTGCCCCAACACCACGTCGGGTTCGATACCCCACGACTGCCACAGGCGGGCCAGGCCCATCTCGACGGCGAAGATCGCGGGCTGCGCAAACGACGTGTGCCGCAGCATTTCTCCGGACTCGCGATCGTTGCCGAACAAGACCTCCAGCAGTGGTCGCGGCAGGATGGCATCGACCGCATCAGCGCACCGTCTCATGGTGTCGGCGAAAACCGGCTCTGTGCGGAACAGCTGCCGAGCCATGCCGGGGTATTGGCTGCCCTGGCCGGTGAACAACCACGCCGTGGTCGGGTGATGGGTGTGCTCGCCCCGTACGACACCGGGCCGAAGCCGGTTGCCGGCCAGCTCGGTCAGGCTCTCGCGCGCACCGTCGACCGAATCCACGACCAGCGCAGCGCGATGTTCGAAATGCGACCGCCCCGTACCCGCGGTGAGGCACACATCGGCGAGATCGACGTCCGGGTGGGCGCCCAGCCAGGCCTCGTACCGTTGCGCCGACGCCGCCAGCGCTTCCGGTGACCGCGCGGACAGCACCAGCACGTTGGCGGCGGGCTGCTCGCCGTCGTCCGGCTGTGGAGCCGCCACGGCTTCGCCCGTCGTATCGACGTGGGTTGGCGCGGACTGGGCGGGCGCCTCCTCGACGAGCACGTGCGCGTTCGTGCCGGTGAACCCGAAGGAACTCACCCCGGCGCGCCTCGGCCTGCCGTTCGGCTGCCACGGCATCGTCTTGTCCACCACCCGCACCGGCAGTGAGTCCCACGGTATGTGTGGGGAGGGATTGTCGAAATGCAGGCTCTGCGGCAGCGTCTCGTGTTGCAGCGACAACACGACCTTGATCAGACCTGCTGCGCCAGAAGCGGATTCGAGGTGACCGATATTGCTCTTGACCGAGCCCATCAGCAACGGTCTGTCCGCATCACGGGCGGCGCCGTACGCGGCCGCGGCGGCCTGCACCTCGATCGGGTCGCCCAGCGGGGTGCCCGTCCCATGCGCTTCGAGGTAATCGACATCCCCGCCCGCCAGCCCGGCACGGGCCAACGCCGTCCCGATGAGCCGCTGCTGCGCACCACCGTTGGGCACCGTCAAACCGCTGGAAGCGCCGTCCTGATTGACCGCAGTGCTCGGGATGACGGCGCAGACCCGATCGCCGTCGCGTACCGCATCGCTGAGGCGTTTGAGGACGAGAACCCCGCAGCCCTCACTGCGCACATAACCGTCGGCGGAGGCGTCGAAGGTCTTACACCGACCGTCCGGTGACAGCATTCGGGCCCGTGATGCGGCCACCATTGTCACCGGGCTCAGCAAGACGTTCACACCGCCGGCCAACGCCAAGTCGCAGTCACCGGAATGCAATGCCTGACAAGCCTGGTGCACGGCGACCAAAGCCGAACTGCACGCGGTATCGACCGCTACCGCAGGCCCTTCGAGTCCCAGCGCGAAGGCAACTCGGCCGGAAACGGCGTTGAGCGCATTGCCGGTGATGAAGTGGGGTTCGATCTTGTCGATCGGCTCCGCCGACAGCAGGTGCGCGTACTCGTTGGCCGCCACGCCGACGAAGACTCCGGTTCGGCTTCCGCGCAGCGTCGCCGGCGCGTACCCGGCCCTTTCGAGGCCTTCCCACACGGTTTCGAGCATTAACCGCTGCTGCGGCTCGATCCACACGGCCTCGCGCGGCGAGATACCGAAGAACTCGGGGTCGAATCCGTCGATCCCGTCGAGGAAACCGCCGAAGCGCGTGTAGGTCTTACCGGAAGCGTCGAGATCCGGGTCGTAGAACTCATCGATGTCGAACCGGTCGTCCGGGACTTCCCGGATCGCATCGACCCCGCCCGCCAGCACCTCCCAGAAGGACTCCGGGTCGGGAGCGCCGGGGAATCGGCACGACACCGCGATGATCGCGATCGGCTCGTCGGTGCGGGTGGGCGCCGCCGACGCCGGTCCGGACGTCGGGACCTGCTCGCTGAGCCCGAGCACGTCGCCGAGCAGATAGTCCGTCGCGTCGGACACTCGGGGGTGATCCATCACCAGGGTGACCGGTATCTCTTTACCGATCGCCTGTTCGATACGGCGCCGTAGTTCGACGGCCATCAGCGAATCCATACCGAGGTCGAAGAACCCTGCCTCTTCGCGGATCTCGGCGACGTCGACGCGTGTCACCTCCGCGACCGCGTTGCGCAGGTGATCGGTCAAAAGCTTCCTACGTTGCTGCACCGGCGCGTTCGTCAGCCGCTCGACCAGTTCGGTCCGGCCGGTCTGTGTCGGCGTCGCGGCCGTGCGCTGAGCCGAAGTCTCGAGCTCCAGCTCGGCGAGGAACGCGCGCCGCCCCGCCTGCTGGTACAGCGGTAGGAAACGGGCCCAGTCGATTCGGGCCACCACACCTTGTGCGGGGCCCTGTCCCGACGAGGCCGCCACGGCGTCGGTCAGACCTGCCAGCGCGTCAGTCGGTGACAACGTCGCAACGCCACGCTGATCCAGCCGCGCGCGGGACTGCGCGTCGGCCATTCCGCCCGACCACGGACCGAAATTGACGCTGAGTCCGACGATGCCCCGCTCACGCAGGCGCCAGGCCAGCCCGTCGAGGAACGCGTTCGCCGCGCCGTACGCGGTCTGGCCGTACCCGCCCCAGACCGAGGCAATCGACGAGGTACTGATGAAGAAGTCGAGCTGCAGATCGGTCGCCGTCTCACTCAGATGCCAGGCGCCCCAGACCTTTCCGGCGAACACACGGTCGACTTCGGCATCCTCCAGATTGGTCAGCGGGGTGGTGCCGATCTCACCGGCGGCGTGGACGATGCCGGCCAACGGCGGTAGCTCGTCCTGTACCGTCGCCAGCAGGCGCGCGACATCGTGCGCATCGGCGACGTCGGCGGCGATGACGCGGAATTCGCAGCCGTGCTGCGCGCTCAGCGCGTCGATGCGCTGTTGCGCGGCATCGCTGGGCGCGCGTCGACCGGTCAGTACCAGATGGCGGGCACCGTGTGCAGCAAGGTATCCGGCGATCTCCAGCCCGATCGAACCGAGCCCTCCGGTCACCAGATATGTTGCGTCCGTGCGCAGTTCAAAAGGCGTGCCGCTCGGCGGTCCGGCGCGGCGCACCAGCCTGGGGACGTGAACCGTCTGGCCCCTCAGCGCGATCTGGTCTTCGGTGACGTCCGAATCGCGCGGTGTGGCGATCCGGTCGAGTAGCCGCGACCATTCGTCGACTTCGCTGGCAGCGTCTTCTGACAGGTCCGCCAGGCCGCCCCATAAATGCGGAAGCTCGAGCGAGGCGGCCCGACCGAAGCCCCAGAGACAGCTCTGGTCCGGCGCCACATCGTCAGAGTCGATGACACGCTGCGCACCTCGGGTCACCACCCAGATGGGCCTGCGCAGATCGGCTGCCGCCGCGGCGCGGAAGAGCCGGCGTGTGCCGCCGAGGGTGCGGTGCTGCATCCGCAGCAGGGACCTCATCGATGGCGCGGTTTCGGAGTCGAGCGCCGCCACGTGCACGATACGGAGTGCCGAATCATCCACCGCCGCAGCGCGCAAGGTGTCTACCAGCTTCTCCTCGTCGGCATCCGACGTCGGCAGCCCGGTGAACAGGTACTGCTGGCCACGGGCGGCCAGTGCTTCGACCAGAGGGCGGGTTGCGTCGGTGTCGTCACCGACAAGGACCCACGTCGACGCCTCGACGGCTTTGGAGCCGCGGGGCGCAGCAGGGATCTGCTCCCAGCAGATCTCGTAGCGGTCGTCAGCGATGGACTGGGTCCGGCGTTCTTGGTTGTGCTGTGCGGCGAGCCTGCTCAACACCTCGAGGGTGCGCTGGTCGTCCGCACCGTCGAGCAGCACTGCGAGGTCTTCGATCCGCCCGTCTTCGAGGAGACCGATCGCCTCGGTGCGCGCGAGCGAATTGCCTTGCTGCCCGACGTGATCCCGGTCGTCTGAAAACCAGTATTCGCGGTGCTCGAACGGATAAGTGGGCAGGTCGAGCTTTCGTGCACCTGACTGGCCGAACGCGGCGAACCGGGGCAGCTGGCCCAGCACGTACGCATCGGCCAGGGCTTCGGTGATCTGCCGGTGGTCGGCGGTGTTTCGGCGCATCGATGCGATGGCCCGGGGTGCGGTGGCCGGGTCGGGCCACGCGCTGAGCGCTGCGGCGGTGAGTACCGGGCGCGGCCCGATCTCGAGCAGCAGCTTGCAGTTCATATCGGCGAGGCAGCGCACGCTCTTCGCGAACTCCACCGGCTGGCGCGCATGTCGTCGCCAGTAGGCCCCATCGAGCGTGACGCTTCTGCCGAGCGCGGCACCGGTGCGGTTGTCGATCAATATCCGCTGTGGCGCTTGGTAATCGATCTGCTGAGCGAACGATTCGAACTCATCGAGGATCGGGTCCAGCAGCGCCGAGTGGAAGGCGTGGCTGGTGTCCAGCCAATCACACCGGATGCCGTCGGCAGCAAGTGCTGCCGTTGCTGTCGCCAGGTCATCTGCCGGCCCGGACAAGACGGTGTTGGCGCCGTTGTACGCGGCGACCGACAGGCTGGGGAACTCATCGGTCAGGCTCTCGACACGCTCGGCGGTGGTGAACACCGCGATCATGCGGCCGCCCGCGGGCAGGCTGCCGAAGAGCCGTCCGCGCTCGGCCATCAGCAAGGCGCCATCCTCGAGGCCGAACACGCCCGCGACACAGGCCGCCGAATACTGGCCGACGCTGTGGCCCAGCACGACGTCGGGTTCGAGGCCCCACGACTGCCAGAGCCGCGCCAAACCCATCTCCACCGCGAACAAGGCGGGCTGGGCATAAGTGGTCTGCCGCAGCGTCTCGTCGTTTCCGGGGCTGTCTACATCGAAGATCACGTCGAGCAACGGCTTTTCGAGAACATCGGCCACCGCCGCCGCGCAGCGGTTCAGAGTCTCGGCGAACACCGGCTCGGTGTCGAACAACTCGCGGGCCATGCCGGGGTACTGGCTGCCCTGACCGGTGAACAGCCACGCCGTCTTCGGTGGCTCATGGCTTTCGGCGCGGACCAAACCGGGTGCCGGCCGGTCTTCGGCGACCGCGGCGAGTAATTCGACCGCCGATTCTCTCGAGTTCACCACCAGCGCGGCCCGGTGCTCCAAGTGCGCTCGCGCGGTGCCTGCGGTGCAGCACACGTCAGCCAAGGTGGCTTCCGGATGGGCGGTCAACCAGTCGCGATACCGGTCGGCGATCTTCATCAGCGCGGCGGGTGTCCGCGCCGAGAGCGGCAGGATGCTGAACCGCCCGTCGCCATGACCGGCTGGATCGGGTGCGGCGGCCGCCTCCGGTGCTTCTTCGAGAATGACGTGCGCGTTCGTTCCGGCGAATCCGAACGAACTGACGCCGGCGATGCGGCGCCGACCGTTTCGCTCCCAAGGGATGGTTTCTTTGACCACTTCCAGGGCAAGCCGGTCCCAGGGGATGTGGGGGGACGGGTTCTCGAAGTTGAGGTGCTTGGGCAGCGTCTCATGCTCCAGCGCCAGGATGACCTTGATGACACCCGCGATGCCCGCCGCCGCTTCCAAGTGTCCGATGTTCGTCTTCGCCGAACCGATCAACAGCGGCTGACCGGGCTCACGTCCGGCGCCGAGCACCGCACCCGCGGCCTGCGCCTCGATCGGGTCGCCCAGCGACGTCCCCGTTCCGTGTGCCTCCAGATATCCGACGTCGCTGGGCGCCACGTCGGCACATTTGAGTGCGTCGGTGATAACACGTTGCTGGGCAACGCCGTTCGGCACCGTCAACCCGCCGGATGCGCCGTCCTGGTTGACCGCGCTGCCGCGGATCACCGCTCGGATCCGGTCGCCGTCGCGAACCGCGTCCTCGAGACGCTTGATGACGATGACACCGCATCCCTCGCCTCGCACGTAGCCGTCTGCGGCCGCGTCGAACGTCTTGCACCGCCCGTCGGGCGCGAGCATGTGCGCGCTGGAGAAGGTGATCATGGTCGCCGGGGTGAGCAGGACGTTCACGCCGCCGGCCAGCGCCAGATCGCATTCGCCCAAGCGCAGCGCTTGGCAAGCCTGATGGATCGCGACAAGCGACGAGCTGCACGCCGTGTCGACCGCGACGGCCGGGCCCTGTAGCCCCAGCCGATAGCTGATCCGGCCCGCTGCGGCCGCGTGCGACGTCCCGATGGCCATGTAGGCCTCGATCTCGGCGTAATCCAGCTGGTCCGACGCCATCCCCAGGTAGTCGTGGGTGGACATTCCCACGAAGACGCCGGTGTTGCTGTTCGCCAGCGCCGTCGGCGCGGTACCCGAATGCTCCACCGCTTGCCATGCCGTCTCCAACAGCACGCGATGCTGAGGATCCATCAACCTGACTTCGCGCGCCGACATGCCGAAGAACGGGGCGTCGAAGCCGGACGCATCGTCGATGAAACCGGCTCGACGGGTCACGACCTTGCCCGGCGACCCGGCTTCGGGATCGAAGAATTCGTCGGCATCCCAGCGGTCCTTCGGCACCTCCGACACTGCGTCGCGGCCCTCGCGCAGCACGTCCCAGAACCCGTCGGCATCCGGGGCACCAGGAAAACGTGCGGCGTAGCCGACTACTGCGAAACGGGAGGCCGGTTCGGCCAGACGTGCAGCGGTTCCCATGCGGTCGTCCTCCTTGCTTCCGCGGCGGGCAATGTCTGCGAACGGTATGTCGTTCTTAGGGAGCCCCGACGCGCCAAATGACGCCGCCGAAAACTATTCCATGCGATCCCGTCGCGCGGGCGCGGTTGGGGTTCGGAGTTCGGCCAACGCCGAGTCAGGGCCGCAGCAGCGAGGGTATGTTGATCCGGCAACGGCCGATGCGTATGGGGGATCGGCCATGCTCGACAGGACGACGATTTGCGCATTGGGAAGATAACTGTTGGCTCCCTTGACGAATGGTCATTGAACCCGGGCTCGGTCACCTCCTGGCATCCGACCCCCGCGGCTGCGGAGAAGGCCCGACGAGCGCCGGTCAGTTCGGTGCCGATCAGCTACATGCAGCGCCAACACCTCCAAAACTATTGCGATCGCAAGAACATTGGGCTGAATTTCTCTCGTCAGATCATCGCGAGCTGCGATGTGGACGGTCGATGCGACATTGCGGCGATGGATCACGCCGTCAACGCATACCTACGCCGGCACGACACGTTCCGCAGTTGGTTCGAGCGCACCGATGACGGACAGTTCATTCGGCGTGCCCTCGAGGATCCGGCCGACATCGAATTCGTGCCCGTCGAGCACGGTGACATGACGAGCGACGAAATCCGCGCTCACGTCGTGGATATACCGAATCCGTTGGAGTGGGCCTGCTTCACTTTCGGGATAATCCAGAACGCGGATTTCTTCACATTCTTCGCCGCGATGGACCATATCCACGGCGATGCAACGCTGATCGGCACAACAATGTTGGAAGCCAACGGAATGTATTCGGCGTTGAGCGCAGGCGGTGAGGCCCTCACGCTTCCCGATGCGGGCAGTTTCGACGATTTCTGCATTCGTGAGCGCGCGCATACGTCGGAGTTGACGCTGGATTCGCCAGGGGTGCGGACGTGGATCGACTTCGCCGAGGAGAACGCGGGCGGCTTTCCGGAATTCCCGCTTCCGCTGGGTGATCCGGGGAAATCGACCAGCAGCGTCATCACCTCTGAAATTTTGATGGACACCGCGCAGACCGACCGCTTCGAATCGTCCTGCGCGACGTCAGGCGCTCGTTTCGTGGGCGGCTTGTTCGCCTGCCTCGCGCAGGTGGAGCACGAGTTGACGGGTGCGCTCACCTATTACGGTCTCACCCCGAGGGATTCGCGCACCGGCAACGACAACTTCATGACGCAGGGCTGGTTCACCGGCCTGATCCCGATCGTCGTCCCAATAGGTGCGGCCTCATTCGGCGAGGCCGCATGGGCAGCGCAGGCGTCGTTCGATTCCGGCCTGGACATGGCGCGGGTGTCGTATTACCGCGTATTGGAGTTGGCCCCGTGGCTCGATTGGCCGCGGCCGAACTTTCCGGTGTCGAATTTCCTGCACGGTGGCGCCGCTCCGCTGAACGCCGTCCTCGCGGCGGCCGATATGGGATTGGCGAGCAATATCGGAATCTATCCGGATGGCCGTTTCTCATACCAATTGACGATTTACATATTCCGGTATGGGGAGGGCACGGCCATGGCGATCCTGCATCCCGACAATCCGGTCGCCCGCAAGTCGGTCATCCGCTACCTGGAAGTGATGAAGTCGGTGTCGCTGCGGGTGGCTGACCACGGGGACTGGAGACGCGTCGCATAGCGAGGAGCAATCTCGATGGCCAGGAGCCTTCCGGGGTCCATGTCGGACCTGACCCAGCAACGCCCGACATTCAGGCAATGGTGAGGGCGATATGCGACGTCTAGCCGATCTCATGCTGCGATGGCCGTTGGTGGTTATCGGGATCTGGGCGGCGATGGCCGTGGCCCTACCGCTGACGTTGCCGTCCCTCGGCGAGATGGCACAGAAGCATCCGCTGGTCATTTTGCCCGACGATGCACCGTCGAGCGTCAGCGCCGCGAAGATGGCCGAGGCCTTCGACGAATCGGGTTCGGACAACCTGCTGGTAATTGCGTTCATCAACGAAAACGGGCTCACCCCCGACGATGAGGCCGTGTACCGCAGGGTGGTCGACGCGTTGCGCGACGACGTCACCGATGTGGTGTCGGTGCAGGACTTCCTCAGCACACCGCAGCTGCGGCAGTTCCTGACCAGCGAGGACAAGACGACGTGGGTGCTGCCGGTCAATCTCGAGGGTGAGTTGGGCACTCCCCGCGCCTTCGACTCATTCAACCGGGTAAGCGACGTCATCACCCACCACGTCGGCCGAGACAACCGGGCCGGCCAACTCACCGTTTACGTCACCGGCCCAGCCGCGACGGCCGCGGACCTGACCGTCGCGGGGGACCGTGATCGGCTGCCCATCGAGATCGCGATCGGCGTGTTGGTGCTGACCGTGCTGGTGCTGGTCTACCGGAACGTGGTCACGATGCTGCTGCCGTTGGTCACCATCGGGTCGTCGCTGTTGATTGCGCAGGCGGTGGTGGCCGGCTACTCCCAGTTGACGGGTTCGGGCGTCTCCAACCAGTCCGTCGTGTTCCTGAGCGCGATCATGGCCGGCGCCGGAACGGACTACGCGGTCTTTCTCATCAGCCGGTACCACGACTATCTGCGGTCCGGCGCTGATTTCGATCAAGCGGTCCGAGCGGCGATGGTCTCGATCGGCAAGGTCATCACGGCCTCTGCCGCCACGGTCGGCATCACCTTCCTCGTCATGAGCTTCGCCCAGATGGGGGTGTTCAGGACGATCGGGGTGTCGTGTGCGATCGGCATCGGAATGGCGTATCTGGCCGGAATCACTTTGCTGCCGGCGATACTGGCGCTCGCCGGACCGCGCGGCTGGGTCAAGCCGCGGCGCGAACTGACCGCCCGGTTCTGGCGGCGTTCGGGCGCCCGCATCGTGCGCCGGCCGGTGACGCATCTGGTGTGCAGTTTGTTGGTGTTGGCGTTGTTGGCCGGGTTCGCGGTCGTCACGCGTTTCAACTATGACGATCGCAAGGCGGTGGCGGCCTCGGCGCCCAGCTCGATCGGGTACGCGGCACTGGAGCGTCATTTCCCGATCAGCCAGTCCATCCCGCAGTACGTTCTCGTCCAGTCTCCGCATGACCTGCGCAGTCCGCGGGCGTTGGCCGACCTGGAGCAGATGGCCTCACGCATCGCGCAGTTGCCGGACGTTTCGCTGGTCAGCGGCGTCACGAGACCGCTGGGAGAGGTGCCCAGGGAGTTCCGGGCGACGTTTCAGGCCGGCATCGTCGGTGACCGGTTGGCCGAGGGTTCCGCCCAGATCGCTTCGCACAGCGACGACCTCGACGAACTGGCGACCGGCGCCAACACGCTGGCCGACACCCTCGCAGACATGCGCGCACGCGTCGACTCGATCACGCCCAGTATCGAAAGCCTGCTCGAGACGGTCTCGTCGGTGCGAACCAAGTACAGCGGTGACACGCTGGTGCGGTACGTCGACGTCGCCGCCCAGCTCATCGACAGCATCAACAAGCTCGGCACCGCCACGGGTATGAGGTTCTCCGTCGTCGTGGACTTCTTCGAGTGGATAGGCCCAGTCCTGATGGCGTTGAACGGCAACGCGGTCTGCGATGCCAATCCGTCCTGCAGCGCCACCCGCGCGAATTTCCAGCAGGTGGTCGACGCGCGTAATGACGGAAGCCGGGAGCGGATCAACCAGCTGGCCGGTGAGTTGCAGAGTGTCGAGAACAGACAAGCCCTCAACAACACGATGAACAAACTGAACGGTGCACTGACAGCCGTCGGCGAGGCCGCCAGCGAGATGGGGTTGGACAAGCCGGGCGGAATCGAGGCGGGTCTGACCGACCTGCAGCAAGGTGCCGACCGCCTGGCAGGCGGAAGTCAGCGAGTGGCCGACGGCGTCGATGAACTGGTCGACCAGGTCAAACTGATGGCGTCGGGTCTCGACCAGGCGTCGGCGTTCTTGTTGACGATGCGGCACGACGCGGCCGACTCGTCGATGGCGGGGTTCAACATTCCGGCCGAAGTGCTCAACGCAGTCGAGTTCCAGAAGGCCGCAAAGGCGTTCGTTTCGCCCGACGGCCACTCGGTGCGGTATCTGGTGCAAACCAAACTCAACCCGTTCAGCTCCGAGGCGATGGACCAGGTCAACGCAATCAGTGACGTCGCCCGGGGCGCCCAACCCAACACCGCACTCGCCGACGCCTCGATTTCGATGGGCGGCTATCCGGCCGCGCTGCGGGACACGCGCGACTATTACCAGCGCGACATCCGGTTCATCATCGTCATGGCCCTCATCGTCGTGCTGTTGACCTTGACCGTGCTGCTGCGTTCGATCATCGCGCCCCTGTACCTCGTCGGTTCGGTGGTGGTCTCGTACTTCGCGGCGATCGGTATCGGTGTCCTGACGTTCCAGCTGATACTCGGTCAGGAGCTGCACTGGAGTGTGCCGCCGTTGGCGTTCGTGGTGCTGGTCGCAGTGGGCGCCGACTACAACATGCTGTTCGTGTCGCGGCTGCGCGACGAATCTCCGCACAGCGTGCGTTTCGGCGTCATCCGCACTCTGGGTTCGACAGGTGGTGTGATCACCGCGGCCGGACTGATCTTCGCCGCTTCGATGGCCGGCCTCCTGTTCTCCAGCATCGGCATCGTCGTCCAAGGTGGATTCGTGATCGGCGTGGGGATCCTGCTGGACACCTTCGTGGTTCGCACGATCACGGTGCCCGCCATCGCCGCGCTGGTCGGGCGGGCGAACTGGTGGCCGTCCCGGATGCGGTCGCGGCCGTCGACGGCACGGGCACCGGTCGAAATCGCCTAGGAGCGTGTGTGACACTACGAACAGAGCGGCCATGAGCAAGACATGCCGCCAGCTCACATCGGGATCCCGGAGGGCACGCTGAATCAGCTCGCGACGTCCCAGTCGTCAATCCTGTCGATGCTGCATGGCCGTGCCAGCATGCGGCCCGATGACGTCGCGTACACGTTCACCGACTACGACCAGGACCCGGCGGGTGTTTCCGAAGATCTCACGTGGTCCCAGCTGGCTCGCAGAACACTGAACCTCGCATGCGAGCTCCGGCTGCACGGGTCCGTGGGGGACAGGGCGGTGATCCTGGCTCCGCAGGGCCTGGACTACGTCCTGGCATTCCTGGGGTCCATGCAGGCCGGACTCGTCGCGGTCCCGCTTCCGTTGCCCCACCGCGGCTCGGGTCAGGAGGGGGTGGGTGCGGTCCTTCGCGATACGCAGCCCTCCGTTGTTTTCACGACATCGCAGGCTGCGGACTATGTCGGCGATTACGTCGTGCAGGCACAACTGGACACAGCGCCGAAGATCGTCGAGATCGATTCGTTGAATCTCGATGCCGAGGGTGCAGCGAGCCTCGAGTCGGCTGACCTGCCGAGTATTGCGTACCTGCAATACAGCTCGGGCTCAACGCGGCTGCCGACCGGAGCCATGATCTCGCACCGTAACCTCACGGTGAATTTCGAGCAGTTGAGCCGGAGTTACTTCACCGAAACCCCACTCCCAGCGAACGGCACGTACGTGTCGTGGCTGCCCTTCTACCACGACATGGGTTTGGTGCTGGGAGTCTGCGCACCGATCCTTAGTGGCCGTCGCGGCGACCTGATGAGCCCGGTCGCGTTCCTGGAAAGGCCGGCGCGGTGGGTGCGTGCCCTGGCCCAGAATCCTCATGCGTGGTCGGCGGCGCCCAACTTCGCGTTCGACTTGGCTGCCCGCAAGACGACCGACGACGATCTGGCCGGGCTGGACCTGGGCGGCGTCGTGGGGATCATCAGCGGAGCGGAACGGGTCGAGGCGGCCACCTTGCATCGCTTCGTCGATCGGTTTGCGCACTTCAATTTCCGGGACCACATGATGCGTCCTTCGTACGGCATGGCGGAGGCAACGGTCTTCGTGGCGTCGGACATTTGGAATGAATCGTCGCCGGCAGTCCACTTCGACACCGCGGAACTCGGCGCTGGCCGCGTCAAACCCTGCGCAAGGGGGAGAGGCCCGACAACTGGGAAAGGTACGGCGCTCGTCAGATACCAAGTGCCACAATCCCCCTCGCTACGAATCGTCGACAGCGAGACGCTTCGTGAGTGCGCGCCGGACCTGGTCGGCGAAATCTGGGTGCACGGCGAGAATGTCGCCGACGGTTACTGGGGCAAACCGGCAGAGGAGCAGAGTTGTTTCGGCGCAACGCTTGCCGACCCGTCACCCGGCACGCCGGACGGGCCGTGGCTGCGAACCGGCGACCTCGGCTTCATCTACGAGGGTGGGTTGTTCATCGTCGGTCGTATCAAGGATCTGCTGATAATCCGAGGTCGTAATCACTATCCCGAGGACATCGAGGCGACGGTGCAAGCGATCACCGGCGGTCGGGTCGCGGCCATATCCGTTGCGGTGAACAGCACCGAAAAACTGGTCACCGTCATCGAGCTCAAGAAGCCGCCCGAGCGCGACGAGGACGCGATGCGCCGGCTCGCTGGCATCAAAAGTGAGCTCACCGCCGCTATATCGAATGCGCACGGGTTGACCGTCGAGGATCTCGTACTGGTGGCTTCCGGCTCGATTCCCACGACGACCAGCGGCAAGATCCGGCGCGCGGCCTGCGTCGAGCAGTATCTGCAAAATCAGTTCACCCGCTTGGACGCGCAAGCCCCCTGACTGCACCCGCGAGGGCCACGAAGCGGAGTAGGGTTCGGAACGAGGCAGCCGAGTAGGGCGGGGAGGTTCGCGAAAGGCATGAAACGACTACTCGCACTCGGCACTGCGCTCGCAACCGTCAGCGCCGCAGGCAGTCTCGGATTGGGGATCTCGGCGGCCGATGACACCGCGGTGGCCCCGGCCGTGCCGCCGCCCCCCGGTACCGCGACCGACAATCCGCCCATCGGGACCCCGGGCAAGGGCTACGCCCTCGGTGGCGCTCGCGTCCTGGGCATTCCCTACGACGAATACATCATGCGCACCGGCGCCGACTGGTTTCCCGGTCTCGACCGCCAGATCGTCGACTACCCCTCCGGGCAGGTGCAGGGACACACCCTGGAACGGCTGTTCCCCGGGATCGGCAAGCTCGACGAATTTATGCCCGGAGCTGGTTTCGACGGCCCAAGCGTGGGTGAGTCGGTCGACGTGGGAGCTCCGGACCTGATCGAAGCGATCCGGAAGGGCGGCCCCGGTACGGTGCTCGGGCTGTCCGAGGGCGCGCTGGTGCTCAACGAGGTACAGGCGCGACTGGCCTACGACCCCGCCGCCCCGCCTCCCGATCAGTTGAGCTTCGCGATGTACGGCGACCCGGTGGCGCGGCACGCGTTCGGCGAGAGCTTTTTGACCCGATCGTTTCCGGTCGGAACCATGACGCCTTCACTCGACTACCGGGTACCGCCACCGGTGGAAAGCCAATACGACACCTACCAGTTCGTCTCCGCCTACGACAGCATCGCCGACTGGCCGGACCGCCCGGACAACTGGATGTCTGTCATCAATGCAATCGTGGGTCTTGCGACCGGTCACACCTCGGTGGCGTTCACCAAACCGAGTATGGTGCCGCCGCAGAACATCCGGACGACCGTCAACTCCCGCGGCGCCAAGACGACGACGTACTTCATTCCCGAGGAACATCTCCCGCTGGTGCTGCCCTTCAAATACATCGGCGTGCCGGAGGAGACGCTGATCAAGCTCGACAAGGTGTTGCAGCCGTATGTAGATGCCGGATACTCACGGGCCGACGATCCGGCGACCGCGCCGATCACAGTGGCTCCCGGCAACGGCTATGACCCCGCGGCGGTCACCGCACCCGCCACTCAGGCCGCGTTCGGCGGCGCCGCGGATCCGCTGTCACAGATGCTCGCCGGGTTCCAGTACGTGCTGAAGCACCAGCCGCCCGACCCGCCGCACCCCTGAGCCGAGGGATTTCGGTGTAGTCGTTGCGTCGAGCGCAACTAAATACACCGACCTCACCCGGACTACAGCCCGGCGAAACCCACTCCGAGCAGTACGCAGCCGACCACGGCCAACAGCAGCGACGCGCCGAGGCGCCCCTGCGCCCGCAGCCACTCATACAACGCCGACAGCGCTGCGCGGGTACGTTCCGGAGCCACCAGATAACTCAGCAGCGGAATCTCGACGAGCGCGAATGCCACGATGTTGAACATCATCAGCGCCCCGAACTGAATCGTCGCGGCGGCACCGGAAGCGACGATGAGCGCGAGCGCGGCGAGGTAGTCGACGGAGGGCAGCGCGATGCCGAGGCCGGCGACGCCCGCCGTCCACAGCGAGCGGCCGTTCAGTAGTCGTCTGGCCCGGCTCGCGAACGGTTGCAGTATCCGGTTCGTTCTGCCGAGCGACCCGTCGTCCCGGCCGCCCCCGAGCACACCGGTGGCCACCAACACGGCGTTGAGCAGCACCACCGCACCGACCACGATCTGCACCCGCGGCAGCGTGGAGTGACCGGTACCGAGGGGCGGGCGCAGCAAGAACAGTACGATCATGCCGACCGCCGTGCCCATCACGAATCCGCCCATCAGAAACGTGAGCAACTGCAGCGCCGGCTGCGGCCGGTTGATCATCAGGACCGTCATACCGATCCGGAACGGCTCCAAACTGACCGCGACGGCCATCAGCAGGAGCGTGATCCACATGCGATTCTTCGGTCCTCGGCCTAGCGGTCACCCGCGACGGCGCGGGCCTGAGCGTCAGGCTACCGCCCGGCGTCCGGCCGCATTGGCGACCGCGCACGAACGCGTGTGAAGATGGACGGGATATGAGTGCAACTGATCTCAGCCCGGCGACGCTGCGCGAAGCGTTCGGGCACTTCCCCACCGGTGTCATCGCGATCGCCGCAGAAGTGCAGGGTGCCCGGGTCGGACTGGCGGCGAGCACCTTCGTTCCGGTCTCGCTCGACCCGCCGCTGGTGTCATTCTGCGTGCAGAACACTTCGGAGACCTGGCCTAAACTCAAGGGTCTGCCGTCACTGGGTATCAGCGTGCTCGGCGAGGCGCACGACGAAGCCGCCAAGACGCTGGCCGCAAAGACCGGGGACCGGTTCGCCGGCCTTCAGACGGTGTCGCGGCAGTCCGGAGCGGTCTTCGTCGACGGCACCGCCGTGTGGCTGGAGAGCGTGATCGAGCAACTTGTGCCCGCGGGCGACCACACCATCGTGATCCTGCGGGTCTGCGATATCACCGTGCACGCCGACGTGGCGCCGATCGTCTTCCACCGCAGCACTTTCCGCCGTCTCGGCGCCGGGTGATCTGGGTGCGCTACCAGTCGTTGAGCGATCGGTAACGCACCGAAATCCCGGGGTTTACGGGCGGGCGCTGAGCTCGTCGCGGTAGCTTGCCACCCGTCGCTCGAGCTCAGCGGCGTCGTCGGCGCGACCCTCCTTGCGGGCGAGAGCGGCCCGCGTGCTGAGCTCGCGGATCGCGGTACGAATGTCGTTGACGCTATGGGGATGTCGAAGTGCCACGGTGCAACCTTTCGTCGTTGATTGGCCGCTACCTGCAGACTACCCACGACTCCGCGGGATCAACGTCGTCTGAACAACTTGTTGCCGAGCCAGACCACCGGGTCGTACCGGCGTCCGGCGACCCGTTCCTTCATCGGGATGATGCCGTTGTCGGTGATCGTGATGTGCTCGGGACAGACCTCGGTGCAGCACTTGGTGATGTTGCACATGCCGATACCGGCGTCGTCCTGGGCGAGGTCGCGGCGGTCGCCGGTATCGAGGGGATGCATCTCCAGTTCGGCGATCCGGATGAAGAACCGCGGGCCGGCGAACGCCTCTTTGTTCTCCTCGTGATCGCGGATCACGTGGCAGACGTTCTGGCACAGGAAGCACTCGATGCACTTGCGGAACTCCTGCGACCGGTTGACGTCCTCCTGCGCCATCCGGTACTCGCCGGGCTGCAGATCCTTCGGCGGCGCGAACGCCGGAATCTCCCTGGCCTTCTGGTAGTTGAACGACACGTCGGTGACCAGATCGCGGACAACGGGAAAGGTGCGCAGCGGCGTCACGGTGATGACCTCGTCCTCGGCGAACGTCGACATCCGCGTCATGCACAGTAGCCGCGGCCTGCCGTTGATCTCCGCCGAGCAGGATCCGCACTTGCCTGCCTTGCAGTTCCACCGCACGGCCAGATCGCCGGCCTGCGTCTGCTGCAACCGGTGGATGATGTCGAGCACCACCTCGCCCTCGTTGACCTCCACCGAGAAGTCCTGCAGCGCACCGCCCTCGTCGTCCCCGCGCCACACCCGCATCTTTGCCTGGTAGCTCATGCGTCTCTCCTAGACGAGTGGTTGGCCAGTTCTTCTGGGGTGAAGTACTTCTCCAACTCTTCGATGTCGATCAGCTCCAGCAGGTCGTCGCGCATCGGTACCTGATCCTCACGGGTGATGTCGATGTCGGGCACCACGGCATCCCCGCCGGCGCCCTGGCTGGCCCGGCACACCAGCAGCGTCTTACGCCACGACGACTCCATCGACGGATAGTCGTCGCGCGTGTGCCCGCCGCGGCTCTCGGTGCGCTCCAGCGCCGCCATGGCGATGCACTCGCTGACCAGCAGCATGTTGCGCAGGTCGATGGCCAGGTGCCAGCCGGGGTTGAAGTGCCGGTTGCCTTCGGCCCGCACCCGCTTGTACCGCTGCCGCAGCTCCTTGAGCTTCTCGATGGCCTCGCTCACCTCGTCGGCCTTGCGGATAATGCCGACCAGGCTGTTCATCGTGTCCTGCAGGTCGAGCTGCAGGGTGTACGGGTTCTCGGCGGCCCCGCCGTCGGACGGGCCCTCGAACGGATGCAGCGCCAGCTTCGCCGACTCGTCGAGCGTGGCGTCGGACACCGTCGGCCGGTCGGTGAGTCCGCGCACGTACTCGGCGGCGCCCATCCCGGCGCGCCTGCCGAACACCAGCAGATCCGACAGCGAGTTGCCGCCCAACCGGTTCGAGCCGTGCATGCCGCCCGAACACTCACCCGCGGCGAACAGCCCGGGCGTCTTGGCCGCACCCGTATCCGGGTCGACCTCGATACCGCCCATCACGTAGTGGCACGTCGGGCCGACCTCCATGGGCTCCTTGGTGATGTCGACCTCGGCGAGCTCCATGAACTGGTGGTACATCGACGGCAGCCGCCGCTTGATCTCCTCGGCGGGCAGCCGCGACGCGATGTCGAGGTAGACACCGCCGTGCGGGGTGCCGCGATCGGCCTTGACCTCCGAGTTGATCGCGCGAGCCACCTCGTCGCGCGGCAGCAGGTCGGGGGTTCGGCGCGCGGAGTCGTTGTCCTTGAGCCACTGATCGGCTTCCTCGATGCTCTCGGCGTACTGGCCTTTGAACACCGCCGGGATGTAGTCGAACATGAAGCGTTTGCCTTCGGAGTTCTTCAGCACTCCGCCGTCGCCACGCACGCCCTCGGTGACGAGGATGCCCTTGACGCTGGGCGGCCACACCATGCCGGTCGGGTGGAACTGGACGAATTCCATGTTGATCAGCGTCGCGCCCGCACGCAGTGCCAGCGCGTGGCCGTCGCCGGTGTACTCCCACGAGTTCGACGTCACCTTGTAGGACTTGCCGATACCGCCGGTGGCCAACACTATGGCCGGCGACTCGAACAGCACGAAGTTGCCGCCCTCGCGGTAGTAGCCGAACGCACCCGCGATCCGATCGCCGTCCTTGATCAGGTCGGTGATCGTGGTCTCGTGGAAGACCCGGATGCGGGCCTCGTAGTCGCCGAACTCGGCCTTGTCCTCCTGCTGCAGGGAGACGATCTTCTGCTGCAGGGTGCGGATGATCTCCAGGCCGGTGCGGTCACCGACGTGCGCGAGCCGCGGATAAGTGTGGCCGCCGAAGTTGCGCTGGCTGATCCGCCCGTCCTTGGTGCGGTCGAACAGCGCGCCGTAGCTCTCCAGTTCCCAGACGCGGTCCGGCGCCTCCTTGGCGTGCAGTTCGGCCATGCGCCAGTTGTTGAGGAACTTCCCGCCGCGCATGGTGTCCTTGAAGTGGACCTGCCAGTTGTCCTTCGGGTTCGCGTTGCCCATCGCCGCCGCGCAGCCGCCTTCGGCCATCACCGTATGTGCCTTGCCGAAAAGCGATTTCGTGATCACCGCGACCTTCAGGCCACGCTCACGCGCCTCGATGACCGCACGCAGTCCCGCACCGCCGGCACCGATCACGACGACGTCGTAGGAGTGCCGTTCGATTTCCACCATTGAGTAAACCTCACTACCGTTTCAAAAAAGCTGTCAGCCAATAAATCTCAGGTCAGAGATGGTGCCGCTGGCCACCAACATGATGTAGAAGTCGGTGAGCATCAGCGTGCCGAGCGTGATCCAGGCGTAGGTCTTGTGCCTGGTGTTCAGCCTGCTGATCTGCGACCACATCCAGTACCGGACAGGGTGTTTCGAGAAGTGCTTGAGGCGGCCGCCGACGACGTGGCGGCAGGAGTGGCACGACACCGTGTACGTCCACAGCAACAGCACGTTGCCCACGAGAATGACGTTGCCCAAACCGAATCCGAAGCCCGACGGTGACTGGAACGCGATGATCGCGTCATAGGTGTTGACCAGTGAGATGAGCACGGCGATGTAGAAGAAGTAGCGGTGCGTGTTCTGCACGATCAGCGGGAACTTCGTCTCGCCGGAGTAGGTGGCGTGGGGCTCGGCCACCGAGCATGCGGTGGGCGCCTGCCAGACCGAGCGGTAGTAGGCGCCGCGGTAGTAGTAGCAGGTCAACCGGAACAGCAGCAGGAACGGCAGGGACACCGCCGCATACGGCAGCCACCAGACGTCCGGCAGGAACTGACCGAAATGGCTGGCTTCGGGAATGCAGCCCGACTGCGTGGCCTCGTTCCACCTGACGAAGCAGGGTGAGTAGAACGGCGTCAGGTAGTGGTACTCGGCGACGTAGTAGTTGTTCTGCAAAAACGCGCGCACCGTCGCGTAGATCACGAAAGCGGCGAAGCCCAGGTTCACGATCAGCGGCGACTGCCACCACCGGTCGGTGCGCAGGGTGCGTTGCGGAATCTGGGCACGGCTCGGCGAAAAGACGCCGGTCGCCTTGCGGTCGGCGGTGGGTGCGCTCACTGTTGCCTTTCGGTGTTGAGTTGTCCCCGGATGCTCTGGAGATGTCCGCGGTCAGCGGACGCCGCCGAGCCCCTCGTCATCGACACCGCGCCAGAAATCGGTGTCGTATTGGGTGTCCGGGATCGGGATGCGGTCGCCGGCGTGGTGATGGACCACGCCGCGGGTCAGCTCCAGCTCCTCGGCGTCGATGTCGAGACGATCGATGTCGTTGAGGATGCGTTCGGCATCGTTGACGATGCGACGCGTGGCCGGGGTGTCCCCGTATCTCGACGCCAGCGATGTCACGCACCGCCGCAGGCTTCCGATTAGCTCGTGCAGCTCGGCAAGTTCGGTAGTGCTGGACAAGTGACCTCCTTGGGCTGAAGGGTGTCAGGCATCACAGTACGACACCCGATGCTAGCTACATCATGCAGTCCACCGTGAGACAGATCACGTCAAACCGAAAGGAGAGGCTCGATGCCCGACCACATCCTCAAGGAGCGCGCCGAGGCCCTGCTGGCGTTGCACCAACCGGGAAACCCGGTGATCCTGCCGACCGTCTGGGACGCCTGGTCGGCCCGCCTCGCGGTCGACGCAGGCTTTGCTGCGCTCACCGTCGGCAGCCACCCGCTGGCCGATTCGGTGGGCAAACCCGACGGGGAGGGCATGGCTTTCGACGACGTGATCACCCGCGTCAAGCAGATCACCGCGGCGGTCGACGTGCCGGTGTCGGTCGATCTGGAGTCCGGCTACGCCCAGAGCCCGAAGCGGTTGGTCGAGGGACTGCTGGAGGCCGGAGCTGTCGGTTTCAACATCGAGGACACCGTGCACAGCGAGAACGGCAGGCTGCGGTCTGCCACCGAACACGCGGAACTGGTCAGCGCGCTGCGGGAGGCCGCCGACGGCACCGGTGTACATGTGGTGATCAACGCCCGCACGGACCTGTTCCTGCGCCAGGACGGCGACGACTCCGACCGGGTCGACCGCGCGATCGCCCGGCTCACCGAGGCGGCGTCGGCCGGCGCCGACGTGCTCTACCCCGTCGGCCGTCATGAACCGGATACGTTGCGGCGCCTCGCATCCGAACTCCCACTGCCGGTGAACGCGATCGGACTGCCCGATCAGGACGACCCCGCGTCCTTCGGCCCGTTGGGGGTCGCGCGGGTCAGCTTCGGACCGTTCCTGCAGCGTGCGCTGTCGGCGAAGGTCACCGAACTGTTGCAGCGCTGGATCTAGCGGTCATGTCGGACGACGATCGGAGCTGGCAGGACGACCAGAGCCTGATCATGGCGGCCGGTGTCGTCGCGGCGGTGCTGGTTGCGATCCTGGTCTACGCGGTGGTTCGTACCGCCGACGGCGCGAAGGTGCCTGAGTCGGTTCCGCCGCCCGCGCCCACCTCGATTCCGTTGACGTACACCACCTCGCCGACGACGACACCTCGCTACACCACGCCGAGCGTGGAGACCTCGGAAGTCAGGGCTCCGGAGCCCTCCCCGACGTCGACGCCTCCCACCTCGACGCCTCCGACGACGACTACTCCGGCCACGACGACTCCGACGACGACAGACCCGTACGAGCCGAGCTATCCGTACGAAACGACAGACCCATACGAGACGAGCTATCCGTACGAGACGCCCGGCGGCTGAGACGACAAACCGGTGGAACCTGTTGGGTCCCACCGGTTCGTCGTGTCGGTTAGTTACTCGGTCTCGATCGCGATGCGCTGCGACTCGGCGCTCCTGTGGGCACCGGCCACCCGCAGCGTCAGCACGCCGGCGTCGTAGGACGCCTTGATGTCATCGCCGGATACGTGGGTGGGCAGCTTGAACGACCGACGGAACGAGCCGTAGCGCACCTCGCGGACATATCGGGCTGCGTTGGCCGGGTTTGAATCGGCGCGCTCGTCGCGACGCTCGCCATGGATCACCAGGTAGCCGCGGTCGACCTCGACGTTGACGTCCTTCTCGACGTCAAGGCCGGGCAGCTCGACGCGCACCAGCGCGTCGTCGCCGTCCCTGACGATCTCGACGGCCGGGGTGAAAGCCCCTGTCGCCCACCCCTCGGCGGTGGCCGGGCCGAAGAAGTCGCGCACCCAGCGGTCGAGGTCCCACGCGGGACGGGTCCGTAATGCCAAATTGCTCATGTTCAGCCTCCTCGCTGCGGACCGGCACGGCGCCGGTCTCGTACCAGATAAAACTTGAGTCCCTATCACTCATGTTCCCCGGCGGTGTTCGCTCTGAGCGATGCCGGCTCACAACCGGCGTCGACGAGTGTGAGCACACCGTGATCGGCGCTTCACACGAAGCGACATTGCGGCAATATCGGCTGCTTAGCGTCGACGGCATGCGGTCAAGAAGAAGCGTGGTGGTCGTGGGCCACGGCATGGTCGGTCACCGGTTCGTCGAGGCGATGCGATCTCGCGATTCCGTCGGCGACTGGCGGGTTACCGTGCTGGCCGAGGAGGCCGACGCCGCCTACGACCGCGTCGGGCTCACCGGGTACACCGACCACTGGGACCGCGGCCTGCTCGCGCTCGCGGGTAACGACTACCCGGGCGATGGACTCGTTGATTTGCGGCTGGGCACGCGGGTGGCCGGGATCGACCGGACCGACAAGGTTGTACTGACGGCAGACGGCGAACGAGTGCCCTACGACGCGCTGGTGCTGGCGACCGGGTCATATGCCTTCGTGCCGCCGGTGCCCGGCCGCGACCTGCCGGTATGCCACGTCTACCGCACCCTCGACGACCTCGACGCGATACGCGCCGGCGCCGCCGCCGCCCTCAAGGGAGGCCGCGCGCCCGTCGGCGTCGTGATCGGCGGCGGCCTGCTCGGGCTGGAAGCGGCGAACGCGTTGCGGGCCTTCGGGTTGAAGACCCACGTCGTCGAGATGGCGCCGCATCTGATGGCGGCTCAGCTCGACGAGGCCGGCGGTGCGCTGCTGAGCCGGATGATCAAGGGCCTCGGTATCGAGGTGCACACCGGCGTCGGGACCGAGAGCATCATGCCGGTGCAGCGCAACGAGCCGCTGCGCAAATCCGATCGGGACGATTCGGTGCGGCTGTCGCTCAACGACGGCAGCCATATCGACACCGGCGTGGTCGTGTTCGCCGCCGGTGTGCGTCCACGGGACGAACTGGCCCGCGAAGCCGGCCTCGATATCGCCCAGCGCGGCGGTGTGCTGACCGACCTGTCCTGCGTGACAAGCGATCCCGACATCTATGCCATCGGCGAGGTGGCCGCGATCGAGGGTCGCTGCTACGGTCTGGTCGGGCCGGGCTACACCAGCGCGGAGGTGGTGGCCGACCGACTGCTGGGCGGTGCCGCCGAGTTCGGTGAAGCCGACATGTCGACCAAGCTCAAGTTGCTCGGCGTCGATGTGGCCAGCTTCGGTGATGCCCAGGGCCGCACGCCCAACTGCCTGGACGTGGTGGTCAATGATCCGGTCAAGCAGACCTACGCCAAACTGGTGCTCTCCGATGACGCCAAGACCCTGCTGGGCGGAATCCTGGTCGGTGACGCGTCGGCCTATGGCGTGCTGCGCCCGATGGTCGCCAGCGAGCTGCCCGGCGACCCGCTGTCGTTGATCGCACCGGTCGCCGATGGCGGCGCACCGGGCCTGGGAGTCGGTGCGCTACCCGACATCGCGCAGATCTGTTCGTGCAACAACGTGACCAAGCGGGATCTGAAGGAAGCGATCTGCGGGGGATGCACCGATGTGCCGGGCCTGAAGAAGTGCACGCTCGCGGGCACCTCGTGCGGTTCGTGTGTACCGCTGCTCAAGCAGCTGCTGGAGGCCGAGGGCGTCGAACAGTCCAAAGCGCTGTGCGAACACTTCAGCCAGTCGCGTGCCGAGCTGTTCGAGATCATCAGTGCCACGAACACCCGCACCTTCTCCGAGCTCATCGAACGATTCGGCACCGGGATGGGTTGTGACATATGCAAACCCGTCGTCGCGTCGATCCTTGCGTCCACCAGCTCCGAGCACATTCTCGACGGAGAACAGGCCTCGCTGCAGGACTCCAACGACCACTTCCTGGCCAATATCCAGCGCAACGGCAGCTATTCGGTGGTGCCGCGGTCACCCGGGGGGGAGATCACGCCCGAACAACTGATCCTGATCGGCGAAATCGCAAGGGATTTCAATCTGTACACGAAGATCACCGGCGGTCAACGCATCGACATGTTCGGTGCGCGGGTCGAGGAGCTGCCGGAGATCTGGCGCCGGCTGGTCGACGGTGGGATGGAATCCGGCCACGCGTACGGCAAGGCGCTGCGCACGGTCAAGAGCTGCGTCGGTAGCACCTGGTGCCGCTACGGCCAGCAGGATTCGGTCGACATGGCGGTCGTCATCGAGAAGCGGTATCGCGGCCTGCGTGCACCGCACAAGATCAAGATGGCCGTCTCCGGCTGTGCCCGCGAATGCGCCGAGGCGCAAAGCAAGGACGTCGGCGTCATTGCAACAGAACAGGGTTGGAACCTCTACGTCTGCGGGAACGGCGGTATGTCGCCACGACACGCGCAGCTGCTGGCCGGCGACCTCGACGACGAGACGCTGATCCGTTACATCGACCGGTTCCTGATGTTCTACATCCGCACCGCCGACCGGCTGCAGCGCACCGCCCCGTGGCTGGAGGAGATGGACTTCCCCGGTAAGACGGGCATGGAGCATCTGCGCGATGTCGTGTGCAACGACTCGCTCGGCCTGGCAGGCGAATTCGAGGAGGCCATCGAACGTCACGTCGCCGGCTACACCTGTGAGTGGAAGGGTGTGCTGGACGATCCGGACAAGTTGTCGCGGTTCGTCTCGTTCGTCAATGCGCCTGACAACGCCGATCCGACTGTTGAATTCACCGAGCGGTCCGGCCGCAAGGTGCCCGTATCCATCGGACTCCCGAAAGTGCCGCAAAGATGACTGTAGTCAACGATATTCAGGTATGGACCGCCGCGTGCCACTACGACTTCCTGATTCCCAACCGCGGCGTCGGTGTCCTGCTGGCCGACGGTAGCCAGGCCGCGCTCTTCCGTCTCGACGACGGGTCGCTACGCGCGATAAGCAATATCGACCCGTTCTCCGGGGCGGCGGTGATGTCGCGGGGCATCGTCGGTGATCGAGGCGGCCGACCGACCGTGCAGTCGCCGATCAAGAAGCAGGCGTTCGCGCTCGACGACGGCGTGTGCCTCGACGATCCGGAAGTCTCGCTGCCGGTGTATCCGACGCGGCTCACGGTCGACGGCAAGGTCGAAATCGGCGGCTAGTTCTTCCGCGAAACTGTATTCCGACAGCAAAAGTTCGAGTGAAGGCCTGCTGGAATACAGTTTCGCGGCAATCGTGTCAGGCCGCGACCGGCAGGCGGGCGCGACGGAACCTGTTGGTGATCAGCCGGACCAGCGCGGGGTGTGTGCCGAGCGGCTCCGCCACGGCGTCGGCACCGCTGGCGCGCAGCCGGTCCTGAAACAGTCCCTCCGCCAACAGGTACGACGCCACCACCACCCGTCGCGCACCCTGTCGGCGCAGCCGGGCCACCGCGTCGGCCACGCGCGGTTCACCGGTGGCGGCAAACGCAAGCTCGACGCGGTCGCCGATCACCGCCGACAGCAGTGCCGACGTGCGACGCAAGTCCGAGAGCGCGCCACGGTCGGATGTGCCGGCCGCTGCTAGCACCACTGAATCACCCGGTCGCCAACCACATTCGAGTAGCCGGTCGGTGAGTACGCGAGCCAGCTCCGAGCTTGGGCCCAGCGCCTCGGCGACAGTCACATCGGGATGCCCGCTGGCCGCGACGTGCGCGGGGATGTCGACGTTGACGTGATACCCGCGCGACAGGAACGCGGGCACCAGGGTCGTCCGACCGGGCAGGGTGCGCAGCACATCGCTCGGTGTCGGGCCGAGTACGTCGACAAAGGCCACGTGGACACGGGTGTCCATTGCCGTCGACACCTGGTCGGCCAGGTTGCCGATCAGCGACACCCCGCTCTGTTTACGCGTGCCGTGCGCCACCAGCAGGAAGTTCATGGGGTGTACACCCCGTCGTCGACGGGCAGGCGGTAGCCGCGCTTGACGATCGTCGACACGATGTTCTTGTCGCCCAGCGCCGTTCGAAGGCGCAAGACCGCAGTCTCGACGGCATGGGTGTCGGTGCCCGTACCGGGCAGCGCACGTAGCAGATCGGTGCGTGACACCACCGCGCCCGGCCGGTGGGCGAGGGCGCGTATCGTCGCCATCCCGGCCGGCGACACCGGCTTGACGACACCGTCGACCAGCACGCACGTGCCGCGGATCTCCAGCAGATGCCCGGCCACTCGAACGGTCCGCGAGCACAGCAGGGGAAGCTCGTCGGTGATGTGGCGGGCCAACGCCCCCAACCGCATTCGCTCCGGCGCCGATGTCGGCACACCCAGTCGCGCGAGCGGTCGTGCGGTCACGGGTCCGACGCACATCGCGTGCACGTCGCCGCGGAACGCTGCGATCACCCGGTCCTCCAGGCCCAGCTCCCGGGCCCGCAGCAACACGGAGGCGACAGCGGGCGCCGAGGTGAAAGCGACGGCGTCGAACTTCTCATCGGCGATACCGGTCACGAGTTGGTCGAAGTCGCCGTTGTGCGGTGCGGGATGCCATCGGTACACGCGGATCGGCACTACCTCCGCGCCCGCGGCTTGCAACTCGTCGAGAAACTCGGGGAATGGGTCCCAATCCTCGGTGGCGCCGTGCAATTGGACCGCGATGCGCTGGCCTTCGATGCCTCCCTCGACGAGATAGCGCAGCACCTCGCGCGACGACTCGGAGTCCGGGGACCACTCCTCGGGCAGGCCCGCCGCGCGCAGCGCACCCGTCGCCTTGGGCCCGCGGGAGACGATGCGCGACCTGCCGAGCGCGGCGATCAGATCGTTGGCGAGCCCCCAGCCGTCGGCGGCGGCGATCCAGCCGCGAAAGCCGATACCCGTGGTGGCGATGACGATGTCGGGCGGCAGGTCGATCAGGGAGCCGGTGTGCGCACGCAGCGCGTCATCGTCCGGCAAAGGCACCATCTGGATCGCGGGCGCGCTGGTCACCGCCGCACCTCGGCGGCGCAACAGCGCGCTCAGCTCGTCGGCACGCCGGGCGGAGGTCACGGCCACCCGAAATCCGGTGAGCGGCGCCCAGTCGGGCTCAGTCATGAGACCTGTGTAAGCAGCGCATGTTTCCAAGCGATTACTTGGCCATTTCCGAGGCGTGTCGACACCGCCTCGAGTCCGCAGCCGTACACGGATATCACGTTAACCAGGCGTTATTGCACCAGGGTGCCGGGTGATGACTGCGTCGTGAAATTCCCCTCACTAAGCGGCCGGCGCGGGTGTGAGTCTCACCAGACGTCGCCCTCGCGCCAGTCGCAGGTGATCTCGGCGGCGGTGTCCAGCTCGACACTCACGGGCAGCACGAACAATGCGTTGTCGTCGTCGGGGGTGCGGGTCAGCCCGGCGGGGGCGAGCACCGAGGTCGGACCCTGCCACGGCAGCCAGCCGCGGGCCACGTAGATCGGCCTACCCTGCTCCGATGCGCTCAGCGCGCCGAGTTGGTACGCCCCGCGCAGCACCTGTTCGACGGCATCCATCACGGCGCGCGCCAGGCCCTGGCCGCGCCAGTCCTCGCGCACCGCGACCGCCTCGACGTAGCCGCAGCGCAACGCGGTATTGCGGTACAGCAGCCGCCGCTGCACGACAGCGGCATGGGCGATCAGCGCACCGTGGTCGAAGATCATCGCGTGCATGCCGCCGAGCGAGTGCTCCCAGTCGACTTCGGTGAACTCCCCGCGAAACGCCTCGATCACCATGCGTTTGGCATCGGCGCGCGTCTCCGGGTCCAGGTCGGAGGTGTGGATCAGGCGCGCGGTCTGGATGCGCACGACGGGAACGGGATCCTGAACATGCACACTGCTTTTCTACCAGCGCCGTCTGACTAATCGCCATCGAACGGGCGGCGTGGCCGCGACCAATGCATCCGCACCGTTTGCCCAGGCCGCACCTGAGCCAGTTTGTCGATGTCCGCATCGGCGACGACGCCGATCACGGGGTAACCGCCGGTGACCGGGTGGTCCGGCCCCAATATGACCGGAAAACCGTTCGGCGGCACTTGAATTGCGCCCCTGGCGGCCCCCTCGCTAGGCAGTTGCCGGTCCGGCCGGCGGTACTCGAGCGGCATCCCGACCAGCCGCATCCCGACGCGGTCGCTCTTGTTGGTCGCCAGCCAGTTGGTGCGGATCAACACATCGGGGTCGACGAACCAGTCGTCGCGCGGCCCGGGCACCACCGTCAGCTCCAGCGCGTCATCCTTGATGGCCGCGACGGGCGCCTGGTCGAGTTCGGGAAACTCCTCGGTGTGCTCGCCGACGGGCAGCACGTCGCCCGGCTGCAGCGGCAGCGGTCCGATCGCCGACATAACGTCGTAGGACCGCGAGCCCAGCACCGGCTCGACATCGATGCCGCCGCGTACCGCCAGGTATGTCCGCAAACCCGAACGGGGTGCCCCGAGCGAGATCACCTCCCCGTCGCGGGCGTAGTGAATGCTGTTGGTGCCGAACGCCGTTCCGTTGACCGACGGGTCGGTGTCGGCGCCGGTGACCGCTATCGCGAGGTCGCCGCCGTGTACCCGCGCCGCAAGTCCGCCGAACGTCACCTCGATGGTCGCCCGGTCGCCGGGGTTGGCCACCAGCCTGTTGGCCAGCGCGTGCGACCGGCGGTCGGCGGCGCCGGAGCGCCCGACACCTATGTGTGCCAACCCCGGACGGCCCAGATCCTCGATCAGCGCCAGCGGCCCGGAGCGCAGGATCTCCAGCGTGGTCACGAGTCCACCTCCCGGAACCGCACCCACCTGCCAGACGTCAGCAGTGCCGGTTCGTCGCGGTCGATGTCCCACAGCGCCGCTTGATCTTTCGAGATCCGGCCGATCAACTGCCAGCCCCCAGGGCTCTCGCGCGGATAGACGCCGCTGAACTCACCGGCCAGGCCGACGGCGCCGGCCGGCACCTTGGTCCGCGGCTCGGACCGCCGCGGCACCTGCAGGCGACGGTCACCGCCGACGAGGTAGGCGAATCCCGGTGCGAAACCGCCGAATCCGACCCGCCACAGGCTGCCGGTGTGTGCGGCGATCACCTCGCCCGCAGGCAGACCCGTCAGCCGGGCCACCTCGTCGAGGTCCGGTCCGTCGTAGACGACGTCGATCGTGATATCGGTGTGGCCGTCGGCCGGTGGTGACAACTGCGCGTCCGGATCGGTGTCGATACGCAGGCCGCCGAGCCGCTGGCGCGTCGGCGCCTGGTATCCGGGGGCCGCCAGCTTGATCAGCACGGTGCGCGAAGCCGGCACGATGTCGAGCACACCGGGCAGGTCGGACTGCCGGATCGCGTCGGTCCACGCCAGCACCTCGGCGGTGCTGCCGAGTTCGAGCAGCAGCGCCCGGTCGCCGTAGTCGTGGATGGCGACGTCGCCGGTACCGTGCGCGTCACGGTCGATTTCGGCGGTAACGCTCATGCCCCAAAACTACCCGCGAGTAGCTAGCAACGCCCGTGCTCTGTGAGCGTTGCCAGAGGAGCCTTACCGACGGCTCAGGCTGCGGGCCGATACGTCGGTTCGCGGCGCTTGATGAAGGCGATCACCCGGTATGTCACCGGCAGCACGACCACCTCGACCGCGGTCTTGTAGACCCACCCCAGCGCGACGTAGGTGAGGAAGTCGCGCCACGTGTCGATCCCGATGGCGGCCGCGGCGATGCTGCAGAACACCAGCGTGTCGGCAAACTCCCCGACGACCGTCGACCCGATCAATCGAGCCCACAGATGTCGCTCGCCCATCCGTGCCTTGACCTTCACCACGACCCAGGCGTTGAGTGTCTGCCCGACGATGAACCCGGCAAGTCCGGCGATCACCAACAGCGTGAACGGTTTCATCACGGCCTCGAACGCGGCCTGGTTGGCGTAGAAATCGGCCGGCGGTAACACCGCGGTCAGCCAGAACGTGAACGCCGCGAGCGCCTCCATCACGAACGCGATGTAGATCGCCCGCCGGGTGGCTCTGAATCCGTACACCTCCGACAGCACGTCGCCGATCACGTAGGTGAGCGGAAAGACGACGAAGCCGCCGTCGGTGATCAGCGACCAGTCCCCGACGATCGGGCCGAATGCGATGCCCTTGGTCGCCGCCACGTTGGAGATCAGCACCAGGCCGGTGAACACCGCGACCAGCGTCGGGTAGTAGGCCGATCCGATGGTCGCGTACCCGCGGTGCTCGGTCTCGGTGTCGATGGTCACCGCGCAATCTTCTCAGGACCGCTTCGCGGTGTCGCCGAGCGTGAAACCAGCGCGAAAAGAAGGCCCCGATTTCGTCCTGGATGCACGTTCGACGAGCTGCACATCGCGGGTCAGGCCAGCGCTTGGGCGATGCGCGGCGGGAGTTGGTCGGCGACCACCGGATAGGACAGCGACGAGGCGAAAGCGATCGCCCCCGCCAGTTCCTTTCCGGTGAAGATGTTCGCTTCACCGCGTCGCGCGACCTCGGGGTGAGCCAGCAGCGCGGCCTGTTCCTCGTCGCTCTCGGTGGCCCAGACAAGCACATCGGCGTCCAGGCCCTCGGCGACCCCGAGGCCCATCGCGGTGAGAAACTCCGTACGCCACTCGGGGGTAAACACCTGCGGCTCACCGTCGTTCAGCCGTCCCCGCAGCAATGCCGCCGTTCTGCCTGCGAACTCGGGATTGTTCGCGCCTGCCTCGCTGAACTTCTGGTCGACGCCCGCGATCAGGGCCTGCATCTCGTCGTGTTTGAAGACGGCTTGCCCGACCGTCGACGCTTGGACCTTCCACGGCTCGAAGAAGGCGTCCTGGCCGGCCTGCGCGACGGTCGGAGCGATCTCAGACAGCCTCGCGTAGGTGTCGGAGTCCAGTCCCGCGTTGGTGGCGACGATCAGGTCGGGACGCAGCGACGCGATCCGGTCGACCTCGATACCGTCGGCCAGGCTGAGCACCACCGGTTGGGCGCCGCCGAGCCTGGGCTGTGCCCACGGCCACACCGCGAACGGTTCGCCGCCGAACCAGTCGGTCACCGCGATCGGCACAACGCCGAGCGCCAGCAGGTCGTCCTGTTCGGTCAGCCCGGCGCTGATCACGCGCGTGGGCGGTGCGGGGATCCTGGTCTCCCCGAATGCGTGTTTGACGTTGACCGATCCGTCCTTGGCGACGACGCCGGGCTTGTCCGCACTGCAACCGGCCGCCGCGGTGACGGCCGCGCCCGCGGTCAGCGCCAGGAAGCTTCGCCGAGTCAGCCGTGTGGCCACCCGGCGAGCGTAGCTAACCGGCCTCTCCCGTTCCCGAACAACACGACGGTGAGGCCGAGCCATCGCGCAAACTCAGGAGTGCGACAGCTTCTTGTTGGCGTAGCGGGTCAACCAGCCCGGGGAGAACCGGGAACTGAGGGTCATCACCTTGGTCTGCGATCCGACCGGGAAGTGCACCTGATGGATGGCGCGGCGCAGCCAGGACGGTTCGGTGGCTTTCACGATCGCGTCGGCGATGTCCTGGGCCGTCAGACGGATACCGAGCGATTCGGTGGTGCCGGTCTTGATGTCGTCGGTCATCGCGGTCTGCACGTACAGCGGCCACATCGCGATGACCCGGATGCCGTAGCGGTTCCACTCGAGGTCGAGCGCTTCGGTGATCCCGCGGACGAAGAACTTGGTCGCGCTGTAGTTGGCGAGCTCGGCCTGACCGTAGATCGCCGACGCCGATGCGAGGTTGACGACGACCGAGCCCGGCGTCCGGCGGAGGTGGGGAAACGCCGCGTACAGGCCGTTGACCACGCCCTTGGCGTTGATGTCGATCTCCTTGTGATGGCCCGCGACGTCCATCTCCTCGAAGCGGCCGGCGCGCAGGATGCCGGCGTTGTTGATCATCACATCGAGTCGATCACCGGCGGCAGCGGCGAATTCGCCTACCCGCTGCGCCATCTCGTCGGGATCGGTTACGTCGAGGTGACCGGTATGGCAGGTGCCGCCCAATCGGTCGATCTCGTCGGCGAGGGTCTTCAGACCGACCTCGTCGATGTCGTAGCCGCCGACGACGAACCCGTTGCGGGCGAACGTCAGCGCCGTGGCGCGCCCGATGCCTGCGGCGGCGCCGGTGATGAAGACGGCCTTGCGATGTGTCGAGGGGTTCGTCATCTGGTCGATTCTGTCAGGTGAGCACCACCCGTTGCGAGCGCTCACTCTGGTACGAATGTCGGCCCGGAACCGTACCCAAGTGAGCGCTGGGCGCCGCGGCGCTACCCGATTCGTACTTCATCGCCGGTGCCGACCGCGCCGGCGGTGACGACCTCGGCGTACAGGCCCGCGCAGGGCAACGCCCCGGAATCGGGAACCTCGACCCGGTTGTGCTCTAGCAGATACCGCACAGCATGCGGAAGCCGTTGCATACCACCGTGTTCGAGGGTGGGAACGGCGCAGCGCGGGGTCGGTAGCGTGCCACGCAGCACAGCCTCGCCGACGTGGATCTGGGCGCCCACCCAGTCGTTCTCGAGAAACGGCGCGGCGCCATCCGCCGTCTCGATGACGACGTTCGGCCGGTACCTGATCGCCTCGGCGCGGTCGACGCCGATCGCGTCCAGCGTGGTCGTGCTGATCAGGTGCACCGGCGAATGATCGACGAAGGCGCCGCCGGGGGCACCTTGCCCGAGTTCGAGCAGTACGGGGTCGAACTCGGCGTCGATGCCGCGGGCCAGCACCTCGAGCGGGTCGGAGCGCTCGAGCACCGCGCCCGCAGCGCGCTCGCCGGCGATCTGCACCGTACGTCCGAGCAGTTCCGACAGTGGTCCGGCCGCGTCGGTGACCGGCACGTCACGACCGTCGGGCAGCGTCACCACGACACCGTCGTCACCCGTCGCTGCCGCACACTGCAGCAGGGCCCGCCACCGCCTGGGGTGCTTGGCGGTCGCGACGCGTCCGGTCGCCTCGTCGATGACGGCGTACTGCCGGTCACCCGCCACGCCGAGCGGGCCGATCCGGATGGCGTCCCGGCGTTCACCGAGCATCGATTTCACCGGATAGCGGCGCAGCGCGGCGACGCGCCCCACGTTGTCCGTCAACTCATCTCCGTTCCGTCCGGGCGGCCCGCATCCGACCTCGGACCCGAGCTCAGATACTCCAACGTGCCGGTGATGTCGAGGACGCGGTCGAGGTGCGCGGGCCGATTGTCCAGGTGCAGCCGGACACCGAGGGAAGAGGCTTTCCGATGTACTTGCAGCAACTCCGACAGGCCGGTGGAGTCCAAAAATGCCAACTCAGTGAAATCGAGGTGCAGATCCCGCAAGCGGGTGTCGTTGGAAAGCAGCGCGGCCACGGCCTTCAGCAGCTGGCCGGTGTGTCCGTAGTCCAGATCGCCCACGATGTCGATACGTGTCGACCGACCCGAAACGTCGCAACTGAGAATGAGTTTCATGGGACTGGCATCGTTGTCTGGGCTGTCAGGGCGGTGCGCGCGGCGGACAGCAGGCGCTGGGTTCGAGGAAAGTCCTTCAAGAGCTCAGACAACAGGTCGAGCGCGGGCGTCAACGAGGTGGCCGGTACGCCACGGGAGCTGAGCACCTCTGCGGTCCACACGATGAAGCCGCAGAACAGGTCGTCGTCATCCGTGTACAGGGCGGTCGCGAGGAAGTCGACGATATGCGCGATGTCCTCGGTGGTGCGCTCACGTTGGGTCTCGGTGTAATCACGCATCGCTGGGTACCGATCCGCCAATTCGGCGACCGTGGATTTGACCAGTTGCGCCTTCGAACCGCTGACCATCGAGTACTCCTGGTCCGCCAGATGCGGCAGCGCGCTGGAAGGGTGATGGTTCGCGCGCAGCCCGATCCGGACCAGGTCGTCGCTCAGCCAGCGCGCGGCGGCACGGGCATCCGGTGCCCACGCATCGGCACCGAGCAGGCGCGCGTGACGGCCGTCGGCGCCGAATGCCGCACCGCCGACGAGGACCGAGACACCCGCGGCCTGACACGCGGCGATCGCCGCATGCGCAGCGGGCAGCCGGGTCGGTATCGAGCAGGACAGCGCGACCGCATCGGGTGCGTACTGGTGAAGGTGCGCGATCAGGTGGGGCGTGGGCACTTGGGCGCCGAGGAAGTCGACCTGCCAACCGCGCAACCGGAGCACCTCTGCCAGTAATCGGGCCGGCAACGCGTGCCACTCACCGTCGACGCATGCGACTGTGACGCGACCGGCTCGAGCGGTCGAAGTTGCCGCCGGATGCCGTGAAATTGCAGCGATCACACGGTCGTTGATCGCGGTGGCGGCGTGCTCCTGGGCCACGGTGATGCGGTTGGCCACCCATTCGGCCCCAACCTTGCGCTGTACGGGTGCGATCACCTCCAGCAGCACGTCTTCGGGAGCAATGCCCGCGTCGATCGCGGCGAACACGACGCCGAGCGCGGTGTACTCGTCACCGTCGAGGACCGCGTTCCACAGTTGGTCCCGCACCGTGCCGATGTCTGGACTGCTCACGCTATGAACCTGCCTGCAGTGCGACCGTCGACAGCGCTGAGGTGCGTCCGGCGCGGAGCCGTGATGGCGACGACGGCCATATCGTCGTGATCCCGGTCGGCAACCCACTGCGAGGCGAGCATCATTATCCGCTCGACCACCGCCTCGGCGGGTAGCCCGCCGCACTGGGCCATCGCGTCGATCAGCCGCTCATCGCCGAACATCTCCGCGCCGAGCGGACCGCCACGGGCTTCGGACAGGCCATCGGTATACAACAGGCAGGTTTCGCCGGGCGCGAGCGAGATCTCGGTGGACCGCGTTTTGAACTGCGGCAGCGCGCCGACCAGCATGCCCTTGGTATCCGCCTGCTCTACCGTTCCGTCGTTGCGCACGATCAGGGGGGCGGGGTGCCCGGCGCACGTCAGTCGGATCGCCAGTTGGCCGTCGCGGCGCCGGATGGAGGCCAGCACCACGGTGGCGAAGCGGCTGTTGTCGGGTGTCAGCAAGGCGCTGTTGAGCAGTTTGAGCACCCGTTCGTGGTGGTCCGCGAGGGGTGCCAGCGCTTGCAGGGTGTTGCGGATCTTGCCGCTCAGCACCGCGGCCTCCAGACCCTTTCCGCACACGTCCCCGAGCACGACGAGAGTTTCGCCGTCGGGTCCGGTCGCGGGATGGACGTCGTAGAAGTCTCCGCCGATCAGCTCATGGTCCGCCGACGCGCGGTAACCACCGGCGAGTTCGAAGTCGTCGAGCCGCTGCAGATGTGGGGGTAGGAGTTCGCGCATCAACGTGCGGGTGATCGCCGACTGCTCGGCGTACAGCCTGGCCGCGGACAACGCCGCGCCGGCGCGGGCCGCGAATAGCCGGGCGAACAGTTCCTCGCTTTCGCCGAACGCGGTTTCGGAGCGGCGCATCAGGACCAACGCTCCAGCCGGCACGCCATGCCCCGGCAAGGGCGTGATCAGCACCGATCCCACTCGGCCCTGGATGTGCCGGGGCACGAGCCAGTCCGGCACCGTCGCCGGGTCGATCCACCGCGAGGGGACCGGCGGGAAACCGCGAAGCGTCTCGTTGAGCCCGGACACCTCGGCCGGGTCCGCTTCCACGTGGCGGTGTTCCGCGACACCGTCGGCTCGGCTGCAGACGACCGGCACCAGGTCATCTCGGACCGGGGCGACGACGCAGGCCGCGTCCGCCAGATGACGGGCCGCCATCTGGACCGTGACCGCCATGCACCGGTCGAGATTCAACGAAGCCATCAGCGCCGCCGACGCCTCGTCGAGGAACTCCGCGCGTTCGCGCGCGAGGGCCAACGTCTCGTGCGCACGTTCGAGCGAGTGGTCGGTGTCCTGCATCAGCCACCATGCGATCTCGCCGTTCGGCAGCGCGGTCGCTTTCGCCCTGAAGTCGCGACCGTCCAGGGTTCCGGTGGCCGCTGCCGCCTGCTGATCATGTGCGCGCACCAGCCACGGTGGCGCGGTGGCCGCCAGCCGGGTGCCGACTTCGGCGTCGAGCACCGCCCGCGTCGGGGCACTTAATGCGCGGATGATGCCGGATTGGTCGACCACTAGCACGGGATGCGGAACGGATTGCCAGATGGCGTCATCGACCGGCGGCGACGCACTTTCCACGCCCTTGTCAATGCTCAAAGCTCAGCTCCGCACCGTCGTCGACCCTGCGCTGACCGCGACCTTTTCGAAGACACGTGGAAAGTGGAGGTCATGGCACCCCTGCGGGCATTGCTATCGCTGCGAGGCGTGGGCTCAGCCCCTGTTCGTCCGACTCTACCCTGGAAAGCCCGATGGCCACCACCGAACCGTCCGGCGCAAGCCGGTGGCCGAAGTCGCCGTCGTCGACAGATGGGATCAGCCTTGGGCCGATTCGGAGTCCGCGTCGAACTGCACGCTGACACGTTGAAACCCCTTGAGCCGCTCGGCTTTCGCCCGCCGGGTGTAGGTGCGCCTGTCGGCGGAGGTGAGGTCGACGTCGTCGGTGAACGGCGTCATCAACGATCGCGGATGCAGCCCGTCGACCCGTACGACGTTGACCTCGGCGCACATCACCAGCGTCACCGAGACCAGATACAGGAACGCCAGCAGGCCGAGAACCAACGCGAACACACTGTTGGTTGCACTGGTCGACTTCACTACGTGCGCAACGTAATTCGCACCAAACCACTGCAGCAGCTGCCAGATCACGGCGGCTGCGAGCGCGCCGGGAAGCACGTCGCGGTAGGACAGCTGCCGGGTGGTGGTGACGCGAAACGCCACCAGGCAGATGAGCGCGTTGACCACCACGGTGGCGATGGTGATACCGACCTTGCCGAACCACCCCAGTTCGGCGGTCGCGTGGGCGATCGCCGACAACACCGTCGCGGCGATCGCGGCCGAGCCCAAGATGAACAACAGGAGCAGGCTGCGCAGCCTCGACCTGATGGGGTCCGGCCGAAGGTTGCGGGGCACCGCCCATATCGAGTTCATCGCGTTCTGCAAGGCCTGCCCGACGCCGAGCCCGCCGTACAGAGCGCCGGCGATACCGACGACGACGGCGGTGAGTCCGCCGCTGAGCTGTTCGGGCCGTTGCAACTGGCTGCCGATGACCGGAAACTGACTCAGCGTGGACTGGAGCACCTGCTGCTGCAGTTCGGGGTGGCCGACCAGCACGACACCCGTCGCGGTCGTCATCAGCAGCAACAGGGGAAACAGCGAAACGAATGCGTAGTAGGTGATCAGCGCTGCGAGGTAGCCGCCCTGGTCATCGATGTACTTGTAGATCACCGCGATGACGAAGCCCACGCGACGGTTGCGTCGCTGCAACCGGTCCAGCCAGCCCACCATTCCCGGACCCCCTCAACTACGGGCCTCGCCGATGCGCTGGGCCATACCCGCTATTCGGACTGGCGAATCCGCCGCGCTCGCGCCCGGCGCTTGCCCTCGTGCATCGCGGCCACTCGCGCGACGGGGATGGACCTACCCTGCTCGACCAGGTCGGGCGGCAGGGCCTGTGGGGCCGGCATCATCTCCGCCCACGGGTCGCCGCTTGCCAGCGCGTCGATGGCGGTGTGCACGGTGAAGTCCGCCGGTCTGATGTGGTCCAGATCGGACCAGCCCACGGGAAACGACACCGGGGTGGCGGGTCGCAACCGGGGACTGTAGGCGGCGACGACTGTCGCGCCGCCGGAGCGGGTGGAGTCGATGAACACCTTGCCTTCGCGGTCGGCCACGATGAAAGCGGTTGTCGCACAGGATGGGTCGAGCGCTTCCGCGCGTGCGGCCAGTGCGCGGGTCGCGGCGGCGACGTCATCGACCGGTGCCGAGTCGTCGACGGGCACGAACACGTGCACGCCCTTGGCTCCGCTCGTCTTCACCGCACCTGTCAGGCCGCAGTCGGAAAGCGCCTGCCGGACAAGATGAGCCGCCGCTGCCACCGCTTGGAAGTCGCTGTCCGATGGCGGGTCGAGGTCGAGCACCAGATGCGTTGGGCGATAGATGTCGTCGGCGAGCCCGAGCGTCGGGTGGAACTCCACGGCGCGCTGATTGGCCAACCACAACAGGGTGCGCCGGTCGTCGCACAACGCATAGCGCACTTCGCGCTGGGACGACTCCGCCCACATCGAGACGGTTCTCACCCAGTCGGGGGTGTACTTCGGCACGTTCTTCTGCATGAACGGCGCCCGTCCGCGCAGCACCCGCAGCACGGTGAGCGGCCGCCCCGCCAGTCCCGGCAGCATCCGCTGGGCCACCGCGTCGAGGTAGTCGATCAACTGGCGCTTGGTGGCGCCGGCGTCCGGGCTCAGCGGCTGGTCGAGGTTGGTCAGCTCGACCCCGGCGCGCTGCTCCTCGGCGCTCATCAACTCACCGTAATCAGAAGCGGGCCGAAGCTAAACACTCAGCCGGCGGTACCGCTGCAGGCGTCGTACCCCTGCCGCCGACACCGGTCCGTCGTACGGCGCCAGCGCGGTTTCCACACGTGCCCTCACGTCGTCGACGTCGAGGTGGGTTCCGATCGCGACGAGCGCGTTCGCATTCCCGCCGGCCGGGTCCGACGCCGGCGCGTTCGCGAGGTGAATCGAGGTGCCGACGACGTTGACCACGTAGCGGCGCGTTCGTTCGCGGTAGCGGATGGAGACCGTGCCCTTGATCCGGTACACCCCAGCGGGCGGCCGCTCGAGCAAATCGATGAGCGCTGCCGGTTCGACACCACCATGGCTGATCACCGTGACCGAGTCCGCGTGCACGTGCGGATGCTCGTGCGCGTGTTCTTGGGCGGTGTCGACGAGCAGTTCCCGCAGAGACAGTTGTCCGCCGGCCTCGGCGGATCCGGACACGTCGTAGAGCAGGGCGGGATCGACCCGGCCCGCGGTGGCGCCGACGACATGGACATCGGGATTGCGTTCGCGCACACGCTGTTCGATTCGAACGAGGACCGAATCGCGGTCGCGGTCCGGAACCTGGTCGAGCTTGTTGACCACCACCAGCGAGGCCGCACCGTACCGGGCCGGCGGAGTGGCGTGGTCGTCGACGGTGTCGAAATGTGCGGCGGCGTCGATGACGTCGACGATGCCACCGGGGCGTACCCGGTCCACACCGCTGAACCGGATGATCCGCGAAATCGCGATCGGATCGGCCAGGCCGCTGGCCTCGATGATGATGGCGTCCAGGCCGAGCTTCGGGTCGGCGAGCTTGGCCAGCGCCTCGTCGATCCCGCCTTCGTCGGGCAGACAGCAGATGCAGCCGCCGGCGATCGAGGCCGGTTCGTCGACCTGACCGGTGACCAGTGCGGCGTCCACGTTGAGTTCACCGAAATCATTGATGACCACGCCGACGCGGGCGCCCGGCTGGCGCAGGACGTGGTTGAGCAGGGTCGTCTTACCGGCACCGAGGTAGCCGGTGAGCGCGATAACCGGAACCGTCGTCGCCGTCACGCGACCCATGATCGCAGGCGTAGTGGTTTCGGTGAGCCGCGCACGTGGAACCTAAGCCCTCGAGAGGAGGCTTTGATGACCGACCAAGACAAGGCCGGCCAGGCACGCGAAGGCCTGATCGACTCGGTGAAGGGCAAGGCCAAGGAGATATTCGGCGCGATCACCGGAAACGACTCGTTGACCGCCGAGGGCCAGCTTCAGCAGGCCGAAGCCGAACGCCGCAAAGAGGCGAGCACGATCGACACAGTCGCCGACGCCCAGGCGCGCGAGGCCCGCGCCGATGTCGCCGAGGCCAAACGTGCGGGCGCCGGCGAGCGCGCGGCGGCGAATGCCGAGGCGGCGGCCGAGAAGGGCGCGGTGGAGGACCAGGAGGTCGCGCAGAAGCGCGCGGCCGCAGATGCCACCCACCGCGAACTCGACCAGGAACGTACCCGGGCCGAACTCGACGCGGACCGCAAGGCGCGGGAGGCCAGGGCCGAGCAGCAGGCCGGGATTCGCGATGCCGACAGTCAACTCGCCGGCGGCCTTGAGGAACACCGCGAAGCCGTACGGGAGTCGGCGAGCGCGCACGCCGAAGCCGCCCGGATCCGGCGGCAAGCCGAAAACCTCAACGACGACGCCTGATCAGGGCACAGAAGGAGCTTGATCATGAGCCTCATTGCGATTCCGCGAGCCGTGCTGAAATTTCAGTACCAGGTGGCGCGCAGGCCGCTGCAGTTGATCGACGACCGCTTCGTTGCGCGGATGGACGACGAGGCGCCGGCCAGGCTGTTCTACCAGCGCTCGCTGGGCATGCTCGACACCGCCGTCGGCGTAGCGCTCGGTGACCGCGACATCCAGAAGCGAGGCGCCACGCTCGTCGAGCGCAGCGATGCGCTTCGCCGAGCGGCCGACCTGGACGCCGCTGCCGACGAGAACCTCAAACAGGCCGACAGGGAGCTAAAGGCGACCCAGGACAAGGCGCTGCAGGACAAGCAGGAGGCCTTCGAGGAGACCGAGGAAAAGGCCCGCCAGGTGCGCGCCGAGGCGCAGCAGCGCAAGCGCGCGGCGGTGGAAGCTGCGGAGAAGAAGATGGCCGCGAGCGACAAGCAGGCCGATCAGCTCGCCGCACAGCGCAAGAAAAATGTGGAGACCGCCAAGCGCCACGAAGAGACGCAGATCGATGCGGTCGAGCGCAGTGCCGCGACAACGGCCGGCGTCAAGATGGCCGATGCGCAGGACAAGCACATCGACGCGGCGGCGACGCGTGCGCAGGCGGACGCCATCGAGGACCTGGCCGACGCGGAGAACATCCGCCGAAACTGAACGTCTGCGCGAGAACTCGGATACTTCTCGTGCACATCTCAGTTTCGAGCTGGTCCCGGCGTCACATCCCGATCAGCGACTCGATCCAGCCCCGCGCGAAGCACAGCAGGAAGCCCGCGGCGACCACCCACAACAGTCAGGATGATCGGGTTCAGCACGAGGATGTAGGCCGAGGCGATTAATCCCTCGAACCCTATGGGTTGCCGTCGACGCGCGTCATCTCGCGCAGCGCCCGCAGGAAGACCTCGCGGTCGGCGGCGGGCAGCACCGACAACCACCGCTCCTCGCCGCGCTGAATCTCTCCTTGCACCGCGTCCTTGAGGACACGGCCCGCTTCGGTGATGGCCAGCAGGCGTGCGCGCCGGTCGGCCGGATCAGGCCGACGCTCGATGAAACCCCTGGCCTGCAACTCGTCGAGGGTGGGAATGATCCGGGTCTTGTCCGCGCCGATGGCCTCGGCGAGCGCGACCTGGGTGCGCACCGGTGACTCATCCAGCGCGACGAGGACGCTGTACCCCCACATCGACACGTCATGCGTCGCCAGGATCGGCGCTTCGAGCGCGATCAACCTGCGCAGCAGCGGCGCGAGCATGGCCGCGAGGTCCGGTCGTCTCGGCTTCCGCGGCATGGCTGAATATTAAGCATTGACCAATAGTATGCAGATGCATATCGTAAGCATATGACTATTAATAACGATCCTCGACCATTTCACCGGATCGCCGTCACCGCCTCCGTCGACATCGTCGGCAAGGTCTTGCCCGGCGACCTCGATCGGCCGACGCCGTGTGCGGGCTGGGGCCTTGCCGATCTGGTGACACATATGACCGTGCAGCACAACGGTTTTGCTGCGGCCGCGCGCGGCGCGGGCGCCGACCTCGCGCTGTGGGACCCTGCGACCGTTGCCGCCGCGGTCCGCGTGGATCCCGCCGGCGCCTACGCCGCGGCCGCCGCCGACGTGCTCGACGCGTTCAGCGCCGACGGTGTGCTGGAGGCGACGTTCGCACTACCCGAGTTCGGCGCGGGCGCCACCGTGCGCGGTGAGATGGCGGTCGGTTTCCACTTCGTCGACTACGTCGTGCACGGCTGGGACGTCGCACGCAGCCTCGGCATGCCGTTCGTGCTTCCTGCCGAGGTGCTGGACGCCGTCGCGCCACTGGCTTTGGCGGTGCCGGTCGGCGACATCCGCGATGCGGCGAACTCGCCGTTCGCGCATGCGCTGGCACCGCGGGACGGAGCGCACGATCTGGACCGCGTGCTGCGCCACCTGGGTCGCTCACCCGACTGGCGGCCCGAGGGCGTCACCGCGGGTCGATGAGATCGCGCAGCCTCTCCGCTGGAAAGACGGCCGCCCCGGCGGCCTGCACGCGCTCGGCGAGGGCCCGGTCCGACGTGGCAACGCGGAGGTCGGTAGGCCGGTCGTCGGCGTGCACCAACCGCACGATCTCGTCATCAGCGGAGTTGGCCGCCGGACGCGGCGCATAGGCGACCGTGACGATGAGCGAGGCGATCGGTGGCGTCGGCGGACGTTCGAACACCACCGTCACGTCGTCGCCATCGGCGCGCCACTGTTCCAGTCGCTCGACGAGGGTGACCATTGCGCGGTGACGGTCGCGCCACCAGCCATCGGGCCGCGAGCCGATCACGTTCATCCCGTCGACGATCCAGCGCATCGGACGTCGAGGAGCCGGCTACGAGGCCGGTAATTCAGTGGGCGTGGCCGGTCTGCTTGGCCGCCGGATGCCGACGGCCAAGCAGGTAACCGAGCCAGCGAATATCGAGTAGCACCTGGTCGCCTTCCGCTATGCGGTCTTCGAGGTCAACAGCGGCAACAGTCGGCGCCGCTGATCGATGCTGTCGGCGAAGCGGTTGAGCGCATCGGGCACCGACTCGGCGACGGGGACACTCACGCCCGCACCGCTCAGCACGCGCGCCACGGCATCGCTGGTGACGACCGACCACGCCACGCCGGCATGGAAGCAGCAGTCATCGATGTCGTACATCAGCGAAACAACCTGTCCACCACAGGAACTCACACCGCTCAGATCTAAAACGAACGGCTTCTCGGCGAGCACGAACCGGCGCGCGAGCGCGGTGACCCGCTCTATGTTGGCGTCATCGATGACCCCATCGACCGTCACGACCGTCGCCAGCTGGCGGCACACCGCGTGGAGCTGGGCGCCGGCGCAGTCGAATGTCGGATTCCCGTACATTTTTCCGGACATCCCTGCCTCCCTGTGCACCTCAACTCGAACCTGAAGCCCAACTTAAGCCGTCAACTTAAGGCAACCGGGAGCGGCGGCTAATACTTTGGTAAGAAGCAGAATTTGCGTTCGCTAGCAAACAGTCAGTCGCCGCGCATCCATTGGGGCCCCGAGTAGTTCGTCCAGGGGCTGTAGTCGGCGAGCAACTCCTCCTGCGCGGGCCGCTGATTCTCGGGCACATGCTGCAAGTTGATCCGAACGCGATACCAGATCGAACTCGGTCCGCGCATGCCGTCGACGAGAACATCTGCGGGTTCGAGCTTTTCGGCTACCGACGGGTAACGTCGCCGCCATTCGTCGAGCGCCGCCATCGCCTCGTCCTTCGTCTTGGTGCGGGCGATCTCGATCAGCGGCTTCGAAGAGACCCGGCGCCCGCCCTTGGCGCCCGAGCGCGCCGCGCCGCGGGGAGCCCTCTCCGCGGGGCCGAGCCGGTCGGCGAGATCCAGCAGAGCCTCCAGCGAGCCGGCCGCATCGTCGATGCCCTCCCACGGGTCACCGTTTTCGGCGAACCTCTCCGGCACTGTCGCGATCGTGAAGCCTTCCGGTCGGCAGCCAGGTACCTCGCTCCAGTGCAACGGCGTGGACACCCGCGCGTCCGGGGTCGCGCGCACCGAGTAGGCCGATGCGACCGTCCGGTCGAACGCATTCTGGTTGAAGTCGACGAACACGCCCTGGCGTTCCTCCTTCCACCAACGGGCGGTCGCGAGATCGGGCGCCCGGCGTTCGACTTCGCGCGCGACGGCCTGCGCGGCGAGGCGGACGGACTTGAACGGCCACCGGCGGTGGATGCGGACGTAGATGTGAAAGCCCCGCGAGCCCGACGTCTTGGGCCATGCCGTCAACCCGTGGTCGGCAAGCACCTCACGGGCGACCATCGCCACGTCGATGATCTGCGGCCACTGCACACCGGGCATCGGATCGAGGTCGACCCGCAATTCGTCGGGGTGGGCCAGATCGTCGTCCCGCACCGGGTGGGGATTCAGGTCGACGCAACCGAGGTTCACCGCCCAGATCAGGCCGGCCGCGTCGCGCAGGACCGCTTCGGCCGCCGACGTCCCGGACGCGTACTTCAACTCGGCGACGTCGACGAAATCCGGACGCTTCTTCGGCGCCCGCTTCTGGAACACCGCTTCTTCGGCGATGCCCTTGACGAACCGCTTCAGGATCATGGGCCGGTCTCGCACGCCGCGCAGGGCGCCATCGGCGACGCTGAGGTAATAGCGCATGAGATCCGACTTGGTCACCCCGAGATCGGGAAAGACGACTTTGTCGGGATGGCTGACGGGCACCCGCTGGCCCTCGACCTCCAGGTACCGGGGTGCGGCCATAGCATCATGCTAGTTTCCCGGCCGCAGTGCGACGTCGGTCACATATTGTGGGTGCCATGGCTAGCAAGTCCAGGCTCACCGATCTCCCCATGCAAGCAGTCGCCAAGGCCCAACAACTCGTGGAGCGCGGATCGGCGGAGCTGCACTACGCCGCCAAGATGTTCGGCGCCGGCGCGTTCAAGATCGAACCACCGCAGAACATCGCCGCGATGCTGGCCGACATCCGGCGCTGGGGCGAGTTCGGCATGATCCCCGCGCTCAACGCGCGCCGCACACCCGAAGCCACCGCGATCATCGACGACCTCGGGGAGATGACGTTCAAAGAACTCGACGACGCCGCGCACTCGGTGGCCAACGGCTTGCTGGAGAAGGGCGTCAAGGGGGGCGACGGGGTGGCGATCCTGGCGCGCAACCATCGCTGGTTCCTCGTCGCGCTCTACGGCGCCGCCCGGACCGGGGCGCGAATCATCCTGCTCAACAGCGAGTTCTCGGGTCCGCAGGTCAAGGAGGTGTCCGAACGCGAGGGCGCCAAGCTGATCATCTATGACGACGAGTACTGCCAGGTGGTCTCCAAGGCCGATCCGCCGCTGGGCAAGCTTCGCGCCCTCGGTGTCAACCCGGATAAGGATGAGCCGTCCGGCAGCACCGACGAGACGCTCGAGGACGTCGTCGCCGGCCACACGGGTAAGGCCGCGCCCAAGGCGACCAAGCACTCGTCGGTGATAATCCTGACTAGCGGTACGACCGGAACACCCAAGGGCGCCAACAGAAGTACGCCGCCCACGCTGGCACCGATCGGTGGTGTCCTGTCGCATGTGCCGTTCAAGGGCGGCGAGATCACGTCGCTGCCGGCACCGATGTTCCACGCGCTGGGTTTCCTGCACGCGACCATCGCGATGATGCTCGGCACCACGCTGGTGCTGCGGCGGCGGTTCAAAGCCGCGACCGTGCTCGAGGACATCGAAAAGCACAAGGTGACCGCGGTGGTGGTGGTGCCGGTGATGTTGTCGCGCATGCTCGATGCGCTCGACGACATGGATCGCAAACCGGACCTGTCCTCGCTGCGGATCGTGTTCGTGTCGGGGTCGCAGTTGGGCGCGGAGATGGCGCAGCGCGCGCTCAAGTCGATCGGTCCGGTGATCTACAACCTGTATGGGTCGACGGAGATAGCGTTCGCGACGATCGCGCGGCCGGAGGATCTGGAGAAGAACCCGGCAACCGTCGGCCCGGTCGTCAAGGGCGTGAAGGTCAAGATCCTCGACGACAACGGCAACGAACTGCCGCAGGGCGAGGTGGGCCGGATCTTCGTGGGCAACTTCTTCCCGTTCGAGGGCTACACCGGCGGCGGCCACAAGCAGATCATCGACGGGCTGATGTCCTCGGGCGACGTCGGGTACTTCGACGAGCACGGCCTGCTCTACGTCAGCGGCCGTGACGACGAGATGATCGTCTCCGGCGGTGAGAACGTGTTCCCGGCCGAGGTCGAGGATCTGATCAGCGGCCACCCGGAAGTCGTCGAGGCGACGGCGCTGGGCGTCGAGGACAAGGAGTGGGGCCACCGGCTACGGGCGTTCGTGGTCAAGGCCGACGGCGCTTCGATCGGCGAGGACGACATCAAGCACTACGTCCGCGAACACCTTGCGCGTTACAAGGTGCCGCGCGAGATCGTGTTCCTCGATGAACTGCCACGCAATCCGACGGGCAAGATCCTCAAGCGCGAGCTCCGGGAGATGGACGCCGGCGGAGACGGCGAGAAAGCCAAGGCCGGCGGAGACGGCGAGAAGGCCAAGGCCGGCGGAGACGGCGGGAAAGCCAAAGCCGATGGAGACGGCGAGAAAGCCAAGGCCGACGGAGACGGCGGGAAGGCCAAGACGGAGTAGGCCCGCCCGTCAGCCGTTTTCAATCGGATTCGCCGCCTCAATCGGCCATCGCGGCGGCGCCTGGGATCGACAGACACACCAGCATCAGCAGCAGCAGGAACCATCCGGCGCCCTGCCACTGCACCCAGGCGCCTTCGCCCTTCCACTCGCGGTAGGTCTTGACGAACGCGCCCACCCCGCCCAGAAACAGGATCGCGGGAATCGTCGAGGCGGCGATGACCGATGTCTTGGACACGACTGCGTAGATGACGAAGGCGATGGCCGCCACCCCGACGACCACGGCCACATAGGTGGCCGCGGCGCGGAATGCTTTCGGTCGGTCCCAGCGCTTCTCGACATCGTTGGTCATGATTACTCGGGTTGCCGTCGGTGCGTTCGCTAAACGCTCACCGGGGACAGTTGACGTCCCACCGGGCGTTTTACGGATCGCGTGGCAGCCCCAGCAGCCGTTCGGCGATGATGTTGAGCTGGACTTCGGTCGTCCCGCCGTAAATCGTGGTGGCCCGGCTGCCGAGCAGATACTCGGCCCAGCGGCCGGGCTCCTGCTCCGGCTCGCCGATCGCGCCGTCGGTGCCGAACGACGAGACCGCGAACTCCGCGTAGCCCTGGCCGGTCTTCATCGACAGCAGCTTGCTGATCGCCGCGGCCGGCATCGGATCGCCTCCGGCCAGGGTGAGCAGCGTCGAGCGCATGTTGAGCACCTTTGCGGCATGTCCCTCGGCGATCAGCCTGCCGGCGTGGTTCTGCTCGATCTGGTCGAACTGACCCTTCTGGATGAACTCGACGAATCCGTTGAGGTTCGCCAGGAACGGTGGTTCGCTGCTGCCGATCGACACCCGCTCGTTGGTGAGCGTGTTGCGGCTGACCTCCCAGCCACGGTTCACCTCGCCGAGCACCAGTTCGTCGGGCACGAACACGTCGTCGATGAACACCGTGTTGAACATCGCGTTGCCGGTCAGCTCACGCAGTGGCTTGACTTCGACGCCTTCGCTGGCCATGTCGAGCAGGAAGTAGGTGATGCCATTGTGCTTTGGAGCGTTTGGCTCCGTTCTTGCGAGCAGCGCGCCCCACTGCGAGTACTGCGCGCCGGTGGTCCAGATCTTCTGCCCGGTGATCCGCCAGCCACCGTCGACCTTGGTGGCCTTGGTGGTCAGACTGGCCAGGTCTGAACCCGCGCCGGGCTCGGAAAACAGCTGGCACCAGATCATTTCGCCGCGGAACGTCGGCGGTAGGAACCGCTGCTGTTGCTCGTCGGTGCCGAACGCGACGATCGAGGGGATGATCCACGCCGCGATGCCCATCTGCGGACGCTTGACGCGGCCGGTGTCGAATTCCTGGGCGATGATGATCTGCTCGACGGGACCGGCCGCGCGGCCCCACGGCGTGGGCAGGTGCGGCTGCACCCAGCCGCCCTCGGCGATCGCGACGTTGCGCTCCTCGCGTGGGATGTCCTTCAGCGCAGCGACTTCCGCGCGGATCTCGTCGCGCAGCTTCTCGGTCTCCGGATCGAGGTCGATGTTGAGTTTGCGCATTCCGGTGCTGGTGGCGACATCGACAACCTGCTGCGGATAGTCGGCATGCCTCCCGAAGCCGGCCGCCAGGACCAGCGCGCGACGGTAGTAGACGTTGGTGTCGTGTTCCCAGGTGAAGCCGATACCGCCGTGCACCTGGATGCAGTCCTGGGTGCAGTGCTGGGCGGCCTCGGGCGCCAAGGTAGCCGCGACAGCGGCGGCGAACTCGAAAGCGCTTTCCTCGGCGCCGCTTTCGCGTGACTCATCGATCGCGCGGGCCGCGTCCCAGACCGCTGCGGTGGCCCGCTCGGTGTCGGCGATCATCCCGGCGCACTTGTGCTTGATGGCCTGGAACTGTCCGATCGGCCTGCCGAACTGCTCGCGGATCTTGGCGTAGGCGGACGCGGTGTCGGTGGCCCATCGGGCGACCCCGACGCATTCGGCGGACAACAGGGTCGAGATCAGTGCCCGCGCCAACGGGCGGCTGAGGTTGCTCAGCACCCGGTCGTCGCCAACCTCGACGGCGTTCGCGCGCACATGAGCGATCGGTCGCAGCGGGTCGAGGCTCTTGACCGGTTCGATCTCGAGTTTGTCGGCGTCGAGGATCACCCACTCCTCGCCGCTCTCGATCGCGACCGGCAGCACCAGCACCGACGCCTGCTGTGCGGCGGGTACAGCGCGCACCTCGCCGCGGATGACGAGTCCGGCGGCATCGCCTTCACCGTGCCGGGTGGCGGTCAGGCCGGAGTCGATGGCGTAGGCCGCGATGGTTGCGCCGGAGGCCAGGTCGCTCAGCAGCGCGGCCTCGGGGTCGTGTGCGGCGATCAGCGCGCTGGCGATGGCCGACGGCACGAACGGTCCGGGCACTGCGCCGTAACCGAACTCGGCGACGACGATCGCCAATTCGAGGATGCCGAACCCCTGTCCGCCAACGCCTTCCGGCAGGTGCACACCCTGCAGGCCCTGCTCGGCGGCGCCCTTCCAGTACGGCGGCGGATTCGGGATCGGTGTCTCCAGCGCTTCGTGTAGCACCTCGGACGGCGCCACCCGGGCGACGAAAGACCGGACCGAATCGGCCAGGTCGTTGTGCTCAGGGCTGATGGCGATGGGCATACCTGCACCTCACTGTGACGGAGTCTCCCTATTAACCGGTCGGTTGGGAAACACGATACCGTTCACGGCATTGGCCAGTTCGCGGCCGTCGAGTAGACGTCGGCAGTTGTCCACCGCGTGCTCCAGATAGCGCTGCATGGTGTCGGCGGTGTACCAGGTGACGTGCGGGGTGAGCACGACGTTGTCGAGTTCCAGCAGCGGGTTGTCGGCGGCGACGGGTTCGGTCGCGAAGACGTCGAGGCCCGCGCCCGCCAGATCGCCGTCGCGCAGCGCATCGACGAGGGCCCCCTCGTCGACGATGGCGCCGCGGCTGGTGTTGACCAGCACCGCGCCGGGCTTCATCCGCTCCAGCGCCGCACGGTCGATCATGCCCGCGCTGGCCGACGTCAGCGGCAGATGCAGGGAGACGATGTCGCTGGCGGCCAGCAGGTCCGGCAGGGGACGCCAGCCGGGGTGGCCGTCGTCGCGCGTGCTGGTGTGCAGGACCTGGCCGTCCATCGCCTCGACTATCCGCGCGACCCTCTTGGCGACGTTGCCGTAACCGATCAAACCCACGGTGCAGCCGCCGATGTCGCGCACCGTCTCACCCAGGCTCGGATCCGACGGCCAGCCCCGGCCCGCCCGCGTGGCGCGGTCGAGTTCGGTGAGCCGGCGCAGGATGGCCAGCATCAGCAGCACGGTGCCCTCGGCGACCGACGGGGAGTTGGCTCCCGGCATGTTCGCGACCGCGATCCCCAGCTCGGTTGCGGCCTCCACGTCGATGGTGTTGACGCCGGCGCCCATCTTGTGCACCAGCACGCAGCGCCGCGCTTTGACGAGATCATCGGCGGTGATCGGCCGCAGCACGTGCCAGATCACCTCGGCGTCGGGTAGCTCCCGGTAGAAGGTGGCGTTGTCGTCTTCCGCACAGTAGCGAATGTCGAGCCATTCCGATTGCGGGGCAACGAAATCAACCGCCTTCGGGCCGGCGGCGTAATGGGCGAGAACTCTCAGCGCCACCGCTTCGCGATCCACTTTGCGATGGTATCGGCCTGCTCGCTGCGCGCACCCGGGGTGGTGAAGTAGTGGTCGGTGTCGATCGAGCAATGCGCCTTGTCCGTGGCTGCCAACGCGTCGAAGATGCGTTGTGCGTCCGACGGGTACACGCCGGTGTCCTGATCGGCGTTGATCACCAGCGCCGGGCAGGCGATCCGGTTGAGGTGTGGTTCGGCGCGCGTCTGAGCATGCCGCAGACTCCACATGCCGATCCAGTTGCGCAGCGTGCACGCCGATGCGATGCCACGTGCAGATCGGTTGGCCTGCATCGGCACTCCGGCATAACACATGTTCGCGGGCCGCTTCGTGGGTTCCAGTGCCGGATCGACCATGCGAGGATCCGCCCATGTGCGCAACACCGTGAACGGACGGTCGGAGAAACCCGCCGCACGTACCCGTTCGAGTTCGGCCTCGGCCCAGTCGGTGATGGCGTCGTTGCGCGCCACCTGGGCGGCGCGGTACCGCGCGACGAACTCGGCCGAGAACGGTGGGCCGTTACGTTCGTCGAACAAATCGAGCTCGGGATCGCTTGCCAATGCGTCGGTTTCGTCGACGACGGCGCCGTCCATCCATGCGGTGAGCACGTCGGGGCGCCCCGGATGTGCCGCAGTGGCGATATAACCGTCGGCCGGCGACAACTCGGTGAGCCCGGCCGCCGGACGCATGCCCGGCAACGGTGTCACGTGCGGGTCGACCGCTTGGGCCTGATATGCCGCCATCAGCGATCCACCGCCGGAGTTGCCTAGCAGCACAATAGTTTCCACGCCTTGCACCTCTCGCAACCAGCGCACCCCGACGCCGATGTCGACGAGTGCGTGGTCGAGCAGGAAACTGCTCTCGAACCCGCGGAAGCGCGTGTTCCAGCCGAGGAAACCGATACCGCGGGTAGCCATGTAGTCGGCGAGATAGTGCTCGGAGAAGTCGATCTGGTAGTGCGTGGCGATCATCGCCACCTTCGGTTTACGACCGACTCCGCGGTGATAGAGGCCCTGGCAGGGGTGTCCGCCCGCGCCGGCGCGGCGGGCGGTGGGCGAGTCGAGGCCGACGAACTCGCGGATGACGCCCGGCGTCGCGGTGTTCGAGGTCGTTTTGGTCATTTCGCTCCCCGGTGTGCGTGCTCCGCAACCCAAAGGGCATGGGAATGAGCATTTTCAGCGATGGTGACGATCAACCCGATGGTCAGCGGGACGATCGTCATAGGTGCGCCCGTCCGTTCGTCATTGCTCGAGATTGCACCTGATGCTAAATTCGATTTACGTTTCTGGCCAGAGATTCGCGCTAGGAGGCGCCAGGTGATCAGGCCCGACAATCCGAATTCCGAGTTCGAACTCGGGGGAATTAATCATGTGGCCTTGGTGTGCTCGGACATGGCGAAAACCGTCGATTTCTACAGCAACATTCTCGGGATGCCGTTGATCAAGTCGCTGGACCTGCCGGGCGGTATGGGGCAGCACTTCTTCTTCGATGCGGGCAACGGCGACTGCGTCGCGTTCTTCTGGTTCGCCGACGCGCCGGACCGCGTGCCGGGCGTCTCGTCGCCGGAGGCGATCCCGGGAATCGGCGACATCGTGAGCGCGGTCAGCACCATGAATCACCTGGCGTTTCATGTGCCCGCCGAAAAGTTCGACGAGTACCGGCAGCGCCTGAAGGACAAGGGCGTGCGCGTCGGACCGGTGCTCAACCACGACGAGAGCGAGGCGCAGGTCTCACCGACCGTGCACCCCGGCGTCTACGTCCGGTCCTTCTACTTCCTCGACCCCGACGGTATCACGCTCGAATTCGCTTGTTGGACCAGAGAATTCGTCGACAGCGACGCCAAGGCGACGCCGAAGACGGCTGCTGACCGGCGCCCGAGGGTGACCGCTTAGTCCCTAGATCTCTGCTGCCGGTAGACCCGCGACCGCGTCGATGCTCCCGGCGAGCCGGTCGACGAGTTCGTCGCTGTCGAGTCGAAGCGTGCCCGCCAGCCACGCGCTGATCGTCTGACCGACCCCGCCGACGGTGAAATGCGCTGTCGCCGCGTCGAGTTCGTTGTCGTGGGTGCCGAGTGCGCCCGCGTGTTGCAGCAGCAGTGCCGCGAAGAGGGCCGTGGACTCCGCGCGTTTGCGCACGATCACCGCGTTGGACAACTGGACGCTGAAGACCAGGCGGCCCACGCGCTGATCGGCGGCGATGGTTCGCACGATGTTCGCCATCGCCACGCGTGACTGGTCCCGCAGCGGCGCGGCGGCGACCGCCGCCTGCGTCGTCGCGGCGATCTCGGCGATCACCCAGTCGTAGACCTGCCCGGCGAAGTCGTCCTTGTCGGTGAACGTCTCGTAGAAGTAGCGGACCCCCAGGCCGGCCTGGGCGCAGATGGCCCGCACCGTCAGCTCCGCGGGATCCTGCCCGGCCGCGCCGAGCAGATCGAGGCCCGCCTCGAACAGGCGGCGGCGGCGCTGCGCGAGACGCTCGGTCGCGTCGACGCCGCGGTAGGGGCGGACCTGGGCCATATCGACATCTTGACACCCGTCACGGAGCGGTGGCAATATCAGGAAACACGTGTTCTCACATTTGCGCGATAGGGGTTACCCATGGTCTCCGAGCCGATCGACCACGTCGGGCGAGCGGTCAACGACCCGCCACTGCCCGGGGCGTCCCTGCGGCGAAACGTCGCGCCGGAGGACGCCATGCTCGGCATCGGGCTGCTGTCCGGGCCGGCCAACGTGATCATGGAGCTCGCGCTGCCCGGCGTCGGCTACGGCGTCAAGGACAGCCGCGTCGAGAGCGGCCGCGCCGACCGGCACCCCATCAAACGGGCGCGCACCACGTTCACCTACCTCGCCGTGGCGCTCGCGGGCAGCGACGAGCAGAAGGCGATCTACCGGCGCGCGGTCAACCGGTCGCACGCCGAGGTGTACTCGCTTCCGGACAGCCCGGTCGAATACAACGCGTTCAACAAGGACCTGCAATTGTGGGTGGCCGCTTGCCTGTACAAAGGCTTCGTCGACGTGTACCGGATTTTCGTCGGGGAGATGGATGACGAGTCCGCCGACCGCCACTACCGTGACGGCGCTGCGCTGGGCACCACCCTGCAGGTGCCCGCCGAGATGTGGCCGGCCGACCGCAAAGCCTTCGACGAGTACTGGCAAGAGTCGCTCGACAAGGTGCACATCGACGACGCGGTGCGCGAGTACCTCTGGCCGATCGCGGCGGGCCGGATCGGCAACGTCAAGGCGCCCGGATGGCTGCAGCAGCGCACCGACGCCGTCAACCTCTTCATCACGACCGGCTTTCTGCCTCAGCGGTTCCGCGACGAGATGGGGTTGCCCTGGGACGCGGCCAAACAGCGCCGGTTCAACCGCGTGATGGCCGCGCTGGGCCGCGTCAACAACGTGATGCCGCGCTTCGTCCGGCAGTTCCCGTTCAACGTGCTGCTCAAGGATCTGGATCGGCGCGTCCGCACAGGTCGGCCACTGGTCTAGAACCGCGCCGGGGCACCGCGCTGTCAGGATGGCGGCGTACAAAAGAGCTCATGCGTACCGATAACGACAGCTGGGACATCACCACCAGCGTGGGTTCGACCGCCCTGTTCGTCGCGGCCGCCCGCGCCCTGGAGGCGCAGAAACCCGACCCCGTCGCCGTCGACCCGTTCGCCGAAGTCTTCTGCCGCGCCGTCGGCGGTGAGTGGGCCGAGTTGCTCGACGGGAGAGCCCCCGAGCACGCGCTTCGAACCGAGTTCGGTGTGGACTTCGTCAACTTCCAGGGCGTTCGCACCAAGTACTTCGACAGCTATTTCCGTGCTGCCGAGGCCGGCATCGGGCAGATCGTGCTGCTGGCCGCTGGTCTGGACTCGCGCGCGTACCGCCTCGACTGGGCCGACGGCACCGTGGTGTTCGAGCTGGACCAGCCCCAGGTGCTCGAATTCAAACAGCAGACGCTCGCGGGGCACACCCCGCGGGCCGCGCGCCGCGAGGTCGCGGTCGACCTCCGCGACGACTGGCCGCAAGCCCTGCGCGACAACGGGTTCGACCCGGCCAAGCCGTCCGCCTGGATCGCCGAGGGTCTGCTGATCTACCTGCCCGCCGGCGCGCAGCGCCAACTGTTCACCGGGATCGACTCCCTGGCCGCGCCGGGGAGCCGTGCCGCCGTGGAGGAGGCGTCGCCGATGGACGCCGCGGCGTTTGAAGCCAAGCGGGAAGAGGAACGCGCCGCCGGTGACGAGAACACGTTCTTCAACCTCGTCTACAACGAACAGCACGAGGCCGCCGCGCAGTGGTTCGGCGCGCGTGGGTGGCGTGCCGAGGCCACACCGTTGCCGGACTGGCTGCGCGCGAACGGCCGGCCGGTACCGGCGGAGGACTCCGAGGCGGGCGCGATGACCAGCACGATCAGTCTGGTCAGCGCTATCAAGGCGTGAGCCGCGCCACTCGTTGATGGCGACCCGTGCGTCTGTACAAGTTAGCTTAGTCAATGCTAACTTCGGGCGGAAAGTTAGCCTGCCATAACTACGGGGAGATCCGGCGCGTGCCGCTACCAACCGATTTTGCTGCGACTTCGCGCGTTGACCACGACGTGGTGAGTCGGTTCGCCACCTGTTGCCGAGCGCTCGGGCTGACCGTGCACGACCGCCGGCGCCCGCCGGACCCGGTCGCCGCGCGGTCCGGTTTCGCCGAGCTGACCCGCATCGCCCGTGACCAGTGCGACGCATGGACCGGCCTGGCGGCCGCCGGTGATACCGATGCCAGGGTTCTCGAAGCGATCTTCCGGAACGTTGCCACGGCCGGTGTGCTGCAGCGCCACGTACAACTCGACGAGGGCGTCCTGGGGTTTACCTACGACACCGGGCTCTACCTGAAATTCCCGGCGTCCACGCCCGACGAGTTTCAGCTGGCTTACGCCGTAACACTATGTGACGCCGGCGATTTCGTCGCGGCCGATGAGTTGGTCGAACCACTGATCGCCCGACGCCCGAGCTGGCTGGACGCGCGGTGGGTGCGGGTCGCGATGTACCACCGCGCGGAACGCTGGTCGGATGTGGTCCGGCTGATCACCCCGATCGTGAACGACGCGCGCTTGGACGAGACGTACGCACACGCGGCGCGTGTCGCGCTCGGCACCTCGCTGGCACGCCTCGGCATGTACGCCCCCGCGCTGTCCCACCTCGAAGAGCCGGCCGGGCCGGTCGATGTCGCGACCGTGGACGGGACCCTGGTCAAGGCGCTGTGTCTGCGCGCGCAAGGCGAGGAACTCGACGCCGCCGACGTGCTCGCCGAGCTCTACGCGGCCAACCCCGAGAACGAGCAGGTCGAGCTCGCGCTGTCGGACACCTCGTATGGCATCGTGCCGACCACGGCGGCCCGTATCGAGGGCCGCGCCGATCTGTGGGATCCCGCCACCGAACCGAACGAGGCCGACTTCGTCGACCCCGGCGCCAAGGAGCGCAAGGCCCACCTGCTGATCGAGGCGGAGGCCGAGCTCGCCGAGTTCATCGGCCTCGAAGAGGTCAAGTATCAGGTCGCGCGGCTGAAGAGTTCGGTCGCGATGGCGATCCGCCGCCAGGAACGCGGCCTGACCGTGGCCCAGCGCACCAACCACCTGGTGTTCGCGGGCCCGCCCGGCACCGGTAAGACCACGATCGCGCGCGTCGTCGCAAAGATCTACTGCGGCCTGGGCATTCTCAAGAAGGAGACGGTCCGCGAAGTGCACCGTGCCGACCTCATCGGTCAGCACATCGGCGAGACCGAGGCCAAGACCAACGCGATCATCGACAGCGCGCTCGACGGCGTGCTGTTCCTCGACGAGGCGTATGCGCTGGTTTCGACCGGCGCCAAGAACGACTTCGGCCTCGTTGCGATCGATACCCTGCTGGCGCGGATGGAGAACGACCGCGAGCGGCTGGTCGTCATCGTCGCCGGTTACCGCAAAGACCTCGACGCGTTCCTCGACACGAACGAGGGTCTGCGGTCCCGTTTCACCCGCAGCATCGACTTCCCGTCGTACTCTGCGCACGAACTGGTCGAGATCGCGGTCCGGATGGCCGAAAAGCGTGACAGCATCTTCGAACCGGCGGCGCTCGCACACATGGAAAGCCTGTTCGGCCAACTGGCTTCGGTGACGACGCCGGATGCGGCCGGCGTCCAGAGGCGCAACCTCGACATCGCCGGTAACGGCCGGTTCGTCCGCAACCTGGTCGAGCGGTCCGAGGAAGAGCGCGAATACCGGCTCGACCACTCCGATTCCGACGACTTCACAGATGACGAGCTCATGACCATCACCGACGAGGACGTCACCCGGTCCGCGGATCCGCTGCTGCGCGGCCTTGGCTTGGCGGTGCCCGAATGACCATGCCCGACAATTCCGATCGTCGTGCGTTCACTTCGCGAACGCCGACCAACGAGAACCCCGACCGGGTCGTGTACCGCCGCGGGTTCGTCACCCGCCATCAGGTGACCGGATGGCGATTCATCATGCGCCGCATCGCATCCGGCGTCGCCTTGCACGACACCCGCATGCTCGTCGATCCGCTCCGCACCCAGAGCCGTTCGGTGCTAGTAGGTGCGCTGGTGTTGATCACCGGGCTCGCGGCGTGCTTCGTGTTTTCCCTGATCCGTCCCGGCGGGGTGGCGGGCAACGACGCGATTCTGGCCGACCGCACCACCTCGGCGCTCTACGTCCGCCTGGGCGAGCAACTGCACCCCGTCTTGAACCTGACCTCGGCACGCCTGATCGCCGGCCGGCCGGACAACCCCTCGCAGGTCAAAACGAGCGAGATCGACCAGTTCCCCCGCGGCAACCTGATCGGTATTCCCGGCGCCCCCGAACGCATGGTGCAGAACACCTCTCGTGACGCCGACTGGACGGTGTGCGATGGCGTTTCGGGACCCGCTGTCGGTGTCACGATGATCGCGGGCGCGCTGAGCGACGGCGGCGAGCGCGCGGTTCCGCTTCCCGACGACCAGGCGATCCTGGTCGCCAACCCGAGCGGTCCGAACGCCGGCACCTGGCTGATGTGGAATGGGCGGCGCAGCCCGATCGACATCAATGATCGCGCGGTCACCAGCGCTCTGGGCCTGGGCACCGGGCCGCTCGACGCCCGTCCGATTGCGCCGGGTCTGTTCAACGCGGTGCCGGAGGCACCCGCCCTGATCCCGCCCGCGGTCCAGGGCGCCGGCGAGCCGCCGCGGTACCCGCTGCCGGTGCCCGCACCGGTCGGCGCGGTGGTGGCCGCCTTCGCCGCTGACAACACGCTGCGCCACTACGCGGTGCTCAGCGACGGCCTGCAGCCGATCTCACCGGTGATCGCTGCGATCATGCGCAATACGAACTCGTTCGGGCTGGATCAGCCCCCGCGCCTCGGCGCCGACGACATCGCCCGCCTGCCCGTAGCTGACGTCATCGACACCGATGCGTATCCCCGCCAACAGCTTTCGCTCGTCGAAGCCGCGGACGCACCGCTGACGTGTGCTCGATGGACCCGCGCCGCCGATGCCACGAGCGCAAGGCTGGACCTCCGCTCCGGTGTCACGCTGCCCATCGCCGACGAACTGCGTACCGTCCCGCTGGTCGGCGCCGGTTCCGGCACCACCGCGGACCGGGTGGCGCTGACACCCGGTAGCGGCTACCTGGTTCAGACGGTCGGCCAGGACGGCGGGGGAGTCTCGACGTCGGCCGCCGGCGGCGCAGCCTTCTGGCTCAGCGACGTCGGCGTGCGCTACGGCCTCGACGAAGCCGGTGACTTGGACACCAATTCCGACACCATCTCCGCGCTCGGGCTCACCCCGCCCGCAGTACCGATTCCATGGTCGATGCTGAGCCAGTTCGCGCCCGGCCCGACGCTGTCGCGCGGCGACGCGTTGCTGGCCCACGACGCTCTGGCCGCCGACCCCCGACCCGCCGCCGTGAGGGAAAGTCCGTGAGCAGACTCATTTTCGAGGCGCGTCGCCGCATCCCGGTGCCGACGACGCGCAAGGGCACCATCACCATCGAAGCGCCGCCCGAGCTGCCCCGGGTGATCCCGCCGTCGCTGCTGCGACGGGTGCTCCCGTACCTGATCGTCATCCTGATCGTGGGGATGATCGTCGCGCTGTTCGCGACGGGCATGCGGCTGATCTCGCCGACAACGCTGTTCTTCCCGTTCGTACTGCTGTTGGCCGCCACCGCGCTCTACCGCGGAACCGACAACAAGATGCGCACCGAGGAAGTCGACGCCGAGCGGGCCGACTACCTTCGCTATCTGTCGGTGGTCCGAGACAATGTGCGCGCGCACGCCGCCGAGCAGCGTGCCGCGCTGGAGTGGTCGCATCCGGATCCGGGGCTCCTCATCGATGTGCCCGGCACGCGTCGACAGTGGGAACGCGATCCGCATGACTCCGACTTCCTGGTGGTGCGGCTCGGATTGCACGACGTCCCGCTCAACGCCACGCTGCGGGTGAAGGACAGCGCGGACGAGGTCGACCTGGAACCGGTGTCGCACAGCACGTTACGGGCACTTCTCGATGTGCAGCGGACGGTGCGTGCCGCGCCGACCGGTATCGACCTCGGCAAGGTCTCCCGCATCACGGTCCTCGGCGAACCCGACGAGGTTCGAGGGTCGCTGCGCGCCTGGATCGCCCAGGCGGTCACCTGGCACGACCCGGCGGTGCTCGGAATCGCGCTGCTCGCGCCGGACATCGAGAGCGATGACTGGGCGTGGCTCAAGTGGTTGCCGCACAACGACGTTCCCGGTGCGGTCGACGGGGCGGGCCCAGCCCGCTACCTGACCTCCGATATCGGTGAACTGCGCTCGCTGCTGGCACCGGCACTCGATGACCGATCGGCGTTCGGCGCCGGCGACGACGAAGCGGAAGCCAAACATCTGCTGATCGTCGTCGACGATCCCGATGTGGACACCGCCGCACTAATCCCGCGCGGCGGGCTGACCGGGGTGACGCTGGTGCAGCGCATCGCCGAACCCCCGCACCGGGAGCAGTACGCCGATCCGGAGCGGCCGATACTGCGCTTGAGCGACGGAAAGCTGCAGCGGTGGCAGACCGGTGGCTTCCAGTCGTACGTCGACGCCGCCGACCATCTCGACGCCGCGACCGCGCGCCACATCGCGCGCCGGCTCTCGAAGTGGGACTCCAACCCGAGCCATGCCCGCACCGGCAGCGCCGGTGTCGCCACCTTCTCCACACTGCTCGGCATCCCGGATGCCGCCGCGCTCGACGTGGCGAGTCTGTGGGCGCCGCGGGCGCGTGCCGACGAACTGCGGGTGCCCATCGGTGTGACCGCGACCGGTGAACCGCTCGCCTTCGACCTCAAGGACGAGGCGGAGGGCGGCATGGGCCCGCACGGCCTGATGATCGGCATGACCGGCTCGGGTAAATCACAGACGCTGATGTCGATCCTGTTGGCGCTGTTGACTACTCACTCCGCCGACCGGCTGATCGTGATCTACGCCGACTTCAAGGGTGAGGCCGGAGCCGACATTTTCCGCGACTTCCCGCAGGTGGTCGCGGTGATCTCGAACATGGCCGAGAAGCGTTCGCTCGCCGACCGGTTCGCCGACACCCTGCGCGGCGAGGTGGCCCGGCGCGAGCAACTGTTGATGGAAGCCGGGCGCCGGGTGCAGGGCAGCGCGTTCAACTCGGTGCTCGAGTACGAAGCCGCCATGTCGGCGGGCCACGATCTTCCGCCCCTGCCCACACTGCTCATCGTCGCCGACGAGTTCTCCCTGATGCTGTCGGATCACCCTGAGTACGCCGACCTGTTCGACTACGTCGCGCGCAAGGGACGTTCGTTCCGCATCCACATCCTGTTCGCTTCGCAGACGCTGGACGTGGGCCGGATCAAGGACATCGACAAGAACACCTCGTATCGCATCGGGCTCAAGGTGGCCAGCCCGGCCGTCAGCCGCCAGATCATCGGGGTGGAGGACGCGTTTCACATCGAGGCCGGCCCCGAACACAAGGGTGAGGGCTTCCTGGTGCCGACGCCCGGGGCCATGCCGGTCAAGTTTCGCAGCACTTATGTCGACGGCATATATGATCCGCCTCGGATCGAGAAGTCCGTTGTGGTGCAATCGGTTCCGATGCCGCAACCGTTCACCGCGGGTCACGTCGAAGCGCCCGCCGAGACCGTCATCATGTCCGATCCGGCCGCTCACGAGGAGCGCGCTCCCCGCAAGCTCATCGCCACCATCGGCGATCAGCTCGCGCACTACGGACCGAAGGCGCCGCGGCTGTGGCTGCCGCCGCTGGAGGATTCGATTCCGCTCGACGAGTTGGTCGCCCGCGTCGATGTCGCCGAGCGCGAATTGCGCTGGCCACTCGGCGAAATCGACCGGCCGTTCGCGATGCGGCGCGACCCGCTGATCTTCGATGCCAGGTCCGCGGCGGCCAATGTGCTGATCCACGGTGGGCCGAAGTCGGGTAAGACGACTGCGCTGCAGACGTTCATCCTGTCCGCGGCCGCCCTGCACACGCCGCGCGACGTCACGTTCTACTGCCTGGACTACGGCGGCGGTCAGCTCCGATCTCTGCAGGATCTGGCTCACGTCGGCAGTGTCGCCTCGCCGTTGGAACCCGAGCGCATCCGGCGCACGTTCGGCGAGCTCGAACAGCTGCTGCGCGCCCGCCAAGCGCACGGTCAATCGGGCAACGGCCGGCGCGACGAGTACGGCGAAGTCTTCCTGGTGATCGACAACCTGTACGCGTTCAGCCGCGACAACACCGACACCTTCAACACGCGGAACCCGTTGCTGGCCAAGGTCACCGAACTGGTCAACACCGGGATGTCCTACGGCATCCACGTCGTCGTGACCACCCCGAACTGGCTCGAGGTGCCGCTGGCGATGCGTGACGGCCTCGGGCTACGCCTCGAGCTGAAACTCTCCGACGCCCGCGACAGCAATGTCCGGGTCACCGGTGCGCTGCGGCGGCCCGCCGAAGCGGTGCCCGCCGATCAGCCCGGTCGCGGCCTGACCATGGCAGCCGAGCACTTCCTGTTCGCCGAGCCGTCACTGCGGGACATCGCGGTGATCAACGCGCGCCATCGCGGCGCCGGCGCGCCGCCGGTGCGGCTGCTGCCGCACGATCTTGCGCCGAGCGCGCTGGCTCCGCTGTATCCGGCACCGGAACGGATCGTCATCGGCCAGCGCGAAGAGGATCTCGCGGCCGTGTCGATGGCGTTCGACCAGAACCCGTTGCTGATGGTGTTCGGCGATGCCAAGTCCGGCAAGACGACGATGCTGCGTCACGTGATCCGTACCTTGCGGGAGAACTCCACGCCCGACCGGGTGGCGTTCACGGTGATCGATCGTCGCCTGCACCTCGTCGATGAACCGTTGTTCCCAGACAACGAGTACACACCGAACATCGACCGGATCACCCCGGCGATGATGGGGCTGACCGCACTGCTCGAGAACCGTCGTCCGCCGGCGAACCTCTCCTCGCAGGAATTGAGCCGGTGGAGCTACCGGTCCGGCGAGGACACCCACACCCACTACCTGATCATCGACGACGTCGACCAGATCCCGGACGCGCCCGCGGTCAGCGGTCCGTTCGTCGGGCAGCGACCGTGGACCGGCATCATCGGATTGTTGTCGCAGGCAAACGAGTTGGGCCTGCGCGTCATCGTCACCGCACGGGCGACCGGTTCTGCGCACGCGTTGATGACCGCACCGTTGCTGCGTCGCCTCAACGAGCTGCAGGCGACGATCCTCATGCTGTCGGGTAACCCGCAGGACAGCGGCAAAATTCGCGGCCACCGGTTCCGTCGGTTGCCTGCGGGTCGCGCGATGCTGGTCGATGATGGCGATACCCCGACCTTCCTGCAACTCGTCAACCCGTTCGCGGACGCGGTTGCAGAAAGCACCGGCAACAACAGTGGAAGGGAGTTCAACTGATGACTCTTCGCGTGGTTCCCGAAGGCCTCGCCGCGGCGGCCTCCGCCGTCGAGGCACTGACGGCCCGGTTGGCCGCGGCCCACGCCGCCGCCGCACCCGCGGTCACCGCCGTGCTGCCGCCGGCCGTCGACGCGGTGTCGCTGCAGACCGCCGTGAGCCTGAGTGCCCATGGCGCCCAGCACAATACGGTCGCTACCCTCGGTGTCGAGGAGCTCGGTCGGTCCGGCATCGGCGTCGGACAGTCCGCTACCAGCTACGCCACCGGCGACGCCGCGGCAGCGGCGAGTTACCTGGTCGCCGGCAGCTGATCATGACCGCCCCCATCTGGATGGCGCTTCCTCCTGAGGTCCACTCGGCGATGCTGAGCAGCGGGCCCGGACCGGGTTCGCTGCTGGCCGCGGCGGGAGCGTGGCAGTCACTTGCGGCTGAGTATTCCTCTGCTGCAGCGGAGTTGACCGCGATACTGGGTGCGGTGCAGGGCGGCTCCTGGGAAGGGCCGAGCGCCGCGCAGTACGCGGCCGCCCATACGCCGTACCTTGCATGGCTGGCGCAGGCCAGCGCGAACAGTGCCGCCGCGGCGGCGCAGCACGGGGCGACCGCGGCCGCCTACACCACGGCGTTGGCCACGATGCCGACGTTGCCCGAACTGGCGCTCAACAAGACCACACACACGGTGTTGCTCGCCACGAACTTCCTGGGTATCAACACGATCCCAATCGCGCTGAACGAAGCCGACTATGTGCGGATGTGGATCCAGGCCGCGACGACGATGAGCGTCTACCAGGCGGTGTCGGGGGCGGCGGTGGCGGCCACACCGGTCACGCCGCCCGCGCCTTTCGTGTTGACTCCGGGTGTGGGCGAGGCGGGTTCGGCCGCCGCCGATGCACAGCAGTTCGCCGCGATGGCCACCGCCGCCGACTCGGGTGGAGCCCGGAACATCGCGGACTCGATCGCGGATTTTCTGCAGCAGATCGCCAAGTTCTTCGAGGACTTCTTCGAGTCGATCCTGAACTTCGCGCGGCAGTTCTTCGGCGGCATCTTGGATCTGCTCAACGAATTCATGAGCGGCTTCCTCGGGTGGCTGTTGAATCCGGGGTCGGGGCTGGTGCTGTTGTTCGTCCTCTACCAGGCGATCACGCAGCCGCTCGGGTGGACCACATGGTCGCTGATATTCAGCGCTCCGATATTCATCCCGTTGATGGTCGCCGCCTTGCTGCCGGCCCAGACGCCGGCAGCCGCGCCGGCACCGGCACCGGCACCTGCGCCTGCCCCAGCGCCCGCCCCCGTCCGGTCGGCCGCCGAGCCGCGAGCCGAAACCCTTCCACCGGTGACCGCCATCGCACCGACGGTGACCACGGCGCCGCCCGCACCCGCTCCGTCGGTGGGAGTGGGCGCGCCACCGCCCCCAGGCGCGCCCGCGCCCGCCGTCGCCGCCGCGGTGCCGTACGCGGTGCCAGGTCCCGAACCGGAAGGTGGTGTCTCCCCGACATTCCGGGAGGGCACGAGCGTGAAGGCACCCGCATCGGACATCGTCGCACCGGCCGCTGCCGCGGCCGCGGCGTCGGCGTTGGCCAAACGTAAGGCCCGCCGGAAACGCCCGCAGCCGATCCACCAACGCCAGTACGCCGATGCCTATATGGATTACGAACCGGAGGACCCGGAAGAGGCGCCGCCGCCGCGCGAACCCGCGCGAAATCCGCGGGTGGTCGCATCCGAGAAGGGCGCAGGTGCGGTCGGTTTCACCGGCGCTGCGGCCACGTCCGACGCCGAGCGGGCGAGCGGGCTCACCGAGCTCGCCGGCGACTCCTTCGGTGGCGGGCCCACCGAACCCATGCTGCCCAGCGACTGGGACCGCAAGGGGGGAGAACACGACTGAACAGAGCTGACCGAAACCAGATTCGCCGAACCACGATCCGAAAGGAAAATTCATGAGCCTCTTGGACGCTCACATCCCGCAACTCATGTCATCGGAGGCCACGTTCTCCGCGAAGGCCGCCCTGATGCGCAGCACCATGGCGCAGGCCGAGCAGGCTGCGCAGTCGGCGCAGGCGTTTCACATGGGTGAGTCCTCGGCCGCCTTCCAGGCCTCGCACGCCCGCTTTCTCGAGGTGTCCGCGAAGGTCAACGCACTGCTCGACATCGCCCAGGTCAACCTCGGCGACGCGGCGGGCACCTACGTCGCGCAGGACGCCGCAGCGGCGAGCACCTACACCGGTATCTGAACTTCGAACTGACCTAAAGGGAGAACCTGATGTCTCAGATCATGTACAACTACCCGGCCATGCTGGCCCACGCCGGCGAGATGGGCGGTTACGCGGGCGCGCTGCACGCCGTCGGCGCCGACATCGCCAGCGAGCAGGCGGCACTGGCCGGCGCCTGGCAGGGCGACACCGGTACGACCTACCAGGCGTGGCAGGCACAGTGGAACCTCGCTCTGGAGGAACTCGTGCGCGCATACCGAGCGATGGCGGCCACCCATGAGCAGAACACGATGGCGATGAACGCTCGGGACCAGGCCGAAGGCGCCAAATGGGGTGGCTGAACCGCGGTGGCAGTTAACGCTGTCGAGCTGACCGCGGAGCAGGCCTGGTTCGTCGCCGACGCCTCGGGGGTAGGAAGCTACCCCTGGGTGCTCGCCATCACCCCGCCGTACAGTGAGGACGCTGAGCGCACGGCATTCGAGTCCAGGGTGGCGGCCGAACTGGCGGAGTTGGGTGTGATGACCCCGGACCGGGTCGTCAACCCCAATGTCCGGCAATGGGTCACGACGACATGCCGGCCTCGGCGGTGGCTCGAACTCAGATTCGTCCGCGATTCGGGCAGCATGCTGCGCGGGCACCTCGCGCGCCGGGGCGAGGACACCGTCGTCGCGCTCCGCGGTGGCGGTCTCGTCACGCTCACCGCCCTCGCCGTGGACCACCCGCAGGCGCTGGTGCCCATCCTGACCGCGGGGCTCTCGGGGCGGCCGCCGGCCCGGTTCGACGAGTTCGCCATCCCCGCGCGCATCGGGGCGCGCGTCGACGAACAGCTGCGCAACGGCGCGACGCTGGACGACGTCGTCGAATTTCTCGGCATACCGCCCAGCGCGCGCGCCGTCGTCCAAGCCGCCTACGCGACGGACCGCAGCTATGTGGAGATCGTCGCCGGAGACCACCGGGACGGTCACCGCGTCAGCACCGATGTCGGCGTCAGCGTCGTCGACACCCGGGAAGGCAGAGTCCTCGTCCACCCGTCGAAGGCGTTCGACGGCGAATGGGTGTCGACGTTCACTCCCGGTACGCCGCTGGCGATCGCGACCGCGGTCGAGCGGCTCACCGCAACGTTGCCCGACGGGGCGTGGTTCCCCGAGCTCAGATTGACCCGAAACTTCGACTCCGACCAGAGAACGGAACATCAATGGCAGACAGTTCAATGACCGGCGCTGCACCGACGGCGGTGATGCCGATCGTTCGCGTCGCCGTGCTTGCCGCGGGCGAGGCGGGCGGTCGAGTCACCGACATGGCGTTGCCGACCGAGCTTCCCCTGCGGGAGATCCTGCCTGCGGTGCGCCGGATGGCGATGCCCGCTGATGAGGAGTTCGGCGACGCCGCACCTGTCGTGCTCTCGCTCGCACCGGTCGGTGGCGCACCGTTCAGCCTCGACGCGACGCTGGACACCGTCGGCGTCGTCGACGGCGATCTGCTTGCGCTGCAGCCGCTTCCCGCCGGCCCCGCAGCACCGCGGATTGTCGAGGACATCGGCGACGCGGCGGTCATCTTCTCGGCTGCCCGGGAAAAGCCTTGGGGTGCCGCGCATATCGCGCGGGGCGCGGCCGCGGCGGTGGTCACGCTCATCTCGGTCACGACGGCGTTCGCTGCGGCACACAGTGACATCAGCGGAGGATTCGTCGGCCTCGTCGTCGCCAGCAGCGTAGCGGTGCTCACGGTGCTCGCTGCGCTGCTCACGTGGGGCCGGTCGCCCCGGCTCGGCACGGCGCTCGGCGTGACGGCGCTGGCGCCGATCACCGTGGCCCTCGGGCTCGCGGTACCCGGGGAGTTCGGGCCGTCCCACGTACTGCTGGCCGCCGCGGGCGTGACGGCGTGGTCGATCATGAGCATCGTCGTCGCACAGCGGGCGATCGCGGTGTTCACGGCAGCCACCGTCGTCGGTGCCGGTGCCCTGATCACCGCCGGGGCCGCCACCATCTGGCATCTGGACCACGTCATCGTCGGTTCCATCCTGGTTGTCTTGGCCTTGGTGGTCACGGTGCAAGCCGCCCAGTTGTCCGCGGTGTGGTCACGCCTGCCGGTACCGGTGATCCCTGCCCCCGGTGACCCGACACCTGCGCCGCCTGCGATGAAGGTGCTCGCCGATCTGCCGCGCCGCGTCCGGATCAGCGATTCCCACCAGTCCGGATTCATCGCCGGCGGTGTGCTGCTGTCCACCGCGGGAGCATTGACATTGGCCGCCCCCCAGGGTGTTTCGATCTGGGCATGGTACGTCGTGGCGGCCGTGGCGCTGGGTTCGGTGTTACGCGCCAGGGTGTGGGATTCCGCACCGTGCAAGGCCTGGCTGTTGAGCCACCCTTTCCTGTTGGCGATTTCGTTCCTGGTGGTGTTCAGCGTCGATGACCGCATCGCCGCGGCGTGGTGGGCGCTGGCGGTACTCGCCGGCTTGACGGCGGTGTGGGTGATCGTCGCGCTGTTCCCGAGGGTGGCCTCGCCAGACACGTATTCGCTGCCGATGCGCCGCCTGGTCGGGTTCCTGGCGTCCGGCATCGACGGATCGCTGATCCCGGTTCTGGCGTATCTGGTGGGGCTGTTCGCCTGGGTCTTGAACCGATGAGGCGTAGGTGATGCGCGACCGCCTCCGCGCCGCACTCGCGGGCGCGGTGGTGACGCTGACCGTCGCGGGCCTGAGTTGCCCCATGGCACAGGCGATCACGCCACCTCAGGTGGATCCGGCGGTGCGACCCCCCTCGGGTGCCGCGGGCCCGGTGCAACCGATGGCTCAACGCGGGCCGTGTGTCACCACCGGTGTGCTACCCGGCACCGACCCCGGTGTGCCCGGATCGAACCAGAAGCTGCTCAACCTCGACGGCGCATGGGAATACAGCCGCGGTGACGGCCAGGTCGTAGCGGTCATCGACACCGGCGTCAGACCCGGGCCGCGACTGCCGAACGTCGATGCCGGCGGGGACTTTGTCGAGTCCACCGACGGGCTGACCGACTGCGACGGGCACGGCACGCTGGTCGCCGGCCTGATCGCCGGCCAACCAGGACCCGACGGGTTCTCCGGCGTGGCACCGGGTGCTCGGATCCTCGCGATCCGGTCCACCTCGTCGCGGTTCTCGCCGAGCGACATGGGGGGCAATCAGGCCACCGCACGCGTCGCACTCGACGTCGCGACCCTGGCCCGGGCGGTTGTTCGGGCAGCGGATCTGGGTGCGCGGGTGATCAACATCTCCGCGGTCACCTGCCTACCCGCCACCGAGTCCGTCGACCAGAACGAACTCGGCGCGGCCCTGCGGTACGCCGCCGTCGAGAAGGACGCGGTGATCGTCGCGGCGGCCGGTAACAACAGAATGGGACTGAACCCGGGGTCGGCGTGCCCTTCGAACCCGCTGTCGAATCCGGCTCGGCCGGAGGATCCCCGCAACTGGGCGGGCGTCACGTCGGTGTCGATTCCGTCGTCCTGGCAGCCTTACGTCCTCTCGGTCGGTTCGCTCGATCCTGCCGGCCGCCCATCGGATTTCACGATGGCCGGGCCGTGGGTGGGGATCGCGGCCCCAGGGCAGGACATCGCGTCGGTGGGCAACGGTGAGGGCGGCGGTCTGGCCAACGCGTTGCCCGACGACCAGGGCAGGTGGCACCCGCTCAACGGATCGGGCTTTGCCGCCGCTTACGTGTCCGGTGTTGCCGCGTTGGTGCGCAGTCGTTTTCCCGAACTGACCGCCGAACAGGTCAGGGACCGACTCACCGCTGGTGCACAAGGAGCGGCCAGGGCGCCGTCGAACCTGACCGGCGCCGGACTGGTCGACCCCGTCGCAGCGTTGACCTGGGATGTGACAAGGGCCGTTGGTGGCGATGCCGACCCGGAGCCACGGCCCGTCGCCGCACCGCCGCAACCCGCACCGCCCGACTCGACTCCGAAGGTCGTCGCATTCGTGGGTGCCGGGGTGCTGGCGTTGATCGCCGTCGTCACGGCCGCGATCGCGGTGCATCGGCGAAGAAACCTCGACAATCAAGCGGAGGCATCGTGACCGTTCGAATTGCATTGGCGTCGTTGGCCGTTGTCCTGGCCGCGATGGCGTACCCATGGGACACCACCACGGACCGGTGGATCGTGGGAATTGCCGTCGCCGTCGTGGTGGTGGTGTTCGCCTGGTGGCGCGGACAGTTCGCGACGACCTGGATCGGTCGGCGCCTGGCGGTCTTCGGGCGCAACCACTCCAGGCCCCCGGTGCAGAACCCGAATCAGGCGACCGTGGTGTTGCGGGTAACCGACCCGTCAGCTGTCGGTGTGCCATTGCCGTTGGTGCTCGGTTACGTCGAGCGGTTCGGCGTCCGCAGCGAGAAGGTTCGGGTCACCAACCACGATGAGAACGGCGTCCGCACCACATGGATCAGCCTCACGCTCGATGCGAAGGCGAATCTAATTGCCCTGCAAGCGCGTTCTGCAGGATTGCCACTTCGCGACACCGCCGAGATCGCCGGCCGGCGCCTTGCCGATCACCTCCGGGAAGCAGGCCTGGACGCAATCCTGGTCGATGACACCGACGCGCCGTTGGGCGACGGAGCTCGCGAGAAGTGGCGGGGGGTCAAGGACGAGCGCGGTTTCGTCTCGGCCTTCGGGATTCCGGTCGACGACAAGCTGGGTGAACGACTCGATGAGGTGCGGTCAAAGTCGGCCGAGGTTTGGACTGCCATCGAATTCAGCGGTTCGGCAGCCCATCCCGTCGTCACGGCAGTGTGTGCTTTCCGCACTCCTGAGGTGGTGCGCAGCGCGCCTGTATCCGGGTTGACCGCACAGAGGGGTGTGCAACGGCCGCTGCTCACAGCGTTGGATCCCAAGGCCGTCGGCCGATTGGACGTTGCGGGTAAGCCGGTTCCTCCGGGGCTGCTCGAGCGGATCGACTGGCCGGCCGGGTCGCAGCCCGAGCTCAGTCGAACATGAAGTCGCGCATGAAGCGGGTCATTCTGCGCAGGTAATCCGGCTGGCTGACATGGAGAACGTGGTTGCCGGGAAACCAGTGGAATGCGCAGCGGTCCCAGTGTTCCCAGAGCATCTCGGCTTGTTCGGGCGGCGCCAGTCGGTCACCGAGTCCGGTGATGATCAGCCGGCGGTCCTTCGGTATCAGCGGGGCATAGTTCAGCGGTGAAGAGAACCGGGTCGCGGCGCTGCTGAGCTCGGTTTCCGTGCCTGACAGCAGGTTACGCAGACCAACCACCTTGTTGGCAGGGAACCATTCGTCCACGGTCCGATCGGGCGCCACCACCGGGACGTTCGGGATGACCGCTTGGATTCGGTCGTCGGCGGCCCCGATCAGCGCCGATGTGTAGCCGCCAAGTGACATCCCGGTCAAGGCGATGCGGTCGACACCGGTGTACTCGAGGTAGTCGAGGATCGAGCGGAAGTCGTGCACGGCCTGTGCCATCGCTTCGGCGAAACCCGAGAAACCGTTGGCGAAGAACCCGTAACCGCTGAAGGGCGAGCCCTTCTCGGCCCGGGGACCGTGGAACGGCATGGTGTACAGCAGGACGTCGTATCCGGACCGGAAGAACCACGGCAGCGAGAAGAACAGGCCGTTGAACAGATACGGCGAGCCCATGAATCCGTGAATGAGGCACAACGTCGGATGCGGACCGTCGTCGTGTCGCCAGTGCTGGGCGTGCACGACGTTGTTGCGTTCGAAGCCGCGGCACTGCTCGCGCAGATCCGGATTGATCGCCTCGAAGCTGCTGTCGAAACGGATGTTCTGGACGCGACCCTTCGCAATCCACTCGGCGAGCGGGTTGGCGGTGCGCGAAGCGACTCGGGGCGTTGCGGTCGGTGCGGGAAACGACAGCGCGGGATCCTTCGCCGCCGCCAATTCGGCGTAGAACTGCAACTGCTCACGTTCGGCACGCGATTGCGAGCGGCTCAGCCCGACCGCCAGGGTCGGCAGCATCGTGGTCGCGAGCAGAGATGCGATCGCGGTGCGCAGCGCGATATCGGCGACGGCCGAGGAATCGACGATGAACCGCTGGCGCAGCGTGAGATCGGCTCGCCGCGGCAGTCCACGGGCACTGGCGTCCGCACCGGGTATGTCCGGGACGGGGATGGGCGGATCGATCGGGTTGGCATCCGATTGGCTCACGTCGGCATGGTAACCCGCTGGACCGGTGACAAACTGTGAACCATGTGGAACCCGGACGTCTATTTGGCCTACGCCGATGAGCGTGGCCGCCCGTTCTACGAACTGGTGTCGCGGGTCAACGCCGATGCCCCACGGCGGGTGGTGGATCTGGGTTGTGGACCCGGCAATCTCACGACCACCCTGGCGCAGCGGTGGCCACATGCCACAATCGAAGCGCTGGACAGCTCGCCGGAGATGGTGGCGGCCGCGCGCGACCGGGGGATCGATGCCTACGTCGGTGACGTCGCCGACTGGGCTCCGAAACCAGATACGGATGTGGTGATCAGCAACGCCGCCCTGCATTGGGTGCCGGACCACGCTGAGCTGTTGGTCGGCTGGGCCCGCCGATTGGCCGCCGGGTCGTGGATCGCGATCCAGGTGCCCGGGAACTTCGACGCACCGTCACACCGCGCGGTCCGTGAACTCGCGGGCCACCCGCGATGGGCAGAACCCCTGCGGGACTTCGGGTTCCGGCAGGGGCAGGTAAGTGATCCGGCCGGTTACGCAGCCCTGCTCTCCGATGCCGGATGCACCGTTGACGCCTGGGAGACAACATATGTGCACGCGTTGACCGGTGACAACCCGGTGCTGGAGTGGATCGCGGGCACCGCGCTTCGGCCGGTACGCAGTAGGCTCAGCGACCCAGAGTGGGAGCAGTTTCGGGCTGAACTGATTCCGGTGTTGGATGCCGCGTACCCGAAGCGCTCGGACGGCCAGACGTTCTTTCCGTTCCGGCGGATCTTCGCCGTGGCCCAGGTGGGATGACTCAGGCCGGCAGGCCGTACCGTTCGGCGTCGGCCCGGTACCTGTCGACCCATTCGTCGGAGCGCTGATCGGCCTGCCGTTCGAGTGCCGGGGTGGGCGCAAGCAGACGGTCCTGGCCGAGCGCTTCGAGAACGTCGCCGACGATCTGGGACAGGTTGCGCCACAACACCGGATACGACACTTCGATGGGTGTGACGTTCTCCTGCGCGAACCAGTTGCGCCAGCCTTCTTCCTGGGCACACAACATGGTGACCACATGCGCGATGGCCTCCGCGTGGTATTCGGCGCGGGCGTCGCGCCCCGGGTCCGGCCTGCCACGCCACACCCGGGTCTGTACGGCGCGCCAGAACGAAACAGCTTGTGAAACAACGTCGGGTCGGTGGACGTGGATGAGAAGCGGGTCGCTGCCGATGACGTCGCGGATGGCCGAGAGCAGCCCGGTGCCGGACCGGCCGGGTAGTCCGTCGACACGGTCGAGCAGCAGGCTTGTCTGGTTCCACATCAACTTGCCGCCCCAGATGCCGTTGGGGGTGCGACCGACCGTACGGATGTAGTCGCGCCAGATCTCCGGCGGGGCTAGGTCGGGTTTGCCCTCGTCGAGCGGATCGAGCAGGCGAAGGATCGACTCATCGGTCACGCCCTCGAACCACTGCCGGGGCTGCGGCGACTGACTGGTGCTCGGCAGATACTGGAAGAACTCTCCGGGCTCGCCGGCAACGCCCGTCGCGCGCAACGATTCGACCAGCAGGGTGCTGCCGCTGCGCTGGGAGGCCAAGACGAGATAGGCCGTCGGGACTGACATGCGCGCAGCTTACCGACGCAGCAAACATTCGGCAGCACATGAGTTTTCACTCATCATGAGCGAAACTATCGGCCGGTGTGTTTGGGGGTGTGGTCGTCGGTGTGGTCGTTCCGGACGCCGCGTTCCTCCGCGATCGCCGAGCGGCTCGGAAGCGAGCCCTGAAGACGTAGATACGTTTCGGTGTAGCGCTCCGATATCCGGCTGCCCGCGAAGTCAGAAGGGATCACGTCGTTGGTCTTGACGCGCCAGTCGTTGAGGAGCAGCGCAAGATCGTCGGCGATGGCCTCGGCCTTCTCGGTCACGTCGGGACCCAGCAGATTGTTCGATTCGGCGGGGTCGGCTCGAAGGTCGTACAGCTCGCGCTGGGGCCGCTGCCCTTGCACCAGCGATGCCACCGCGCGGCCGGGGGCACTGTCGGCGATGTCCCACGGCAGGTCGAGCAGCGGTCGCGGTGCGTAGTTCTCGATGTAGCTGTACTCCTTGGTCCGGATCGCGCGGATCGGGTCGAAGGAGTCGTGGTAGGTCTTCGTGGTGTACACCTCGGTGCGCACCGGCGGCGGCTCGGAAGCGGTCAACAGACCGGCGGAATGGGACAGCCCCTCGACGTCGGAAGGGATGGCCACGCCGAGCAGTTCGAGCAGTGTGGGCACCAGATCGACGCCGCTGAACAACTCGTCGTACACCTTCGGCCCGATGTCCCTGTCCCGGGGCGGGCGCAGAATCATCGCGATACCCGTGCCGGCGTCGTACAACGTCGACTTGGCGCGGGGGAGTGCGGGTCCGTGATCGGTCATGAACACCACCCAGGTGGTGCGGTCGAGGCGGGTCTGCGAAAGCGTGTCGAGCAGTCGTCCCACCGCGGCGTCGGCCACCGATATCGACCCGTAGAACTCGGCGAGATCCTGCCGGACGTCTCCGGTGTCGGGCAGGTAGTCGGGTACATCGATGTCGGTCGCGGCGAGCGGTTCGTACCTTTCCCGCGGATAGGGGCGATGGGTCTCGAAGAAACCCGCGGTCAGTAGGAAGGGCTTCTCAGGTGGGTCGGCCAGCCAACGGGTCGCCTGTTCGACGACGTACTCGCAGTAGGAGTTGGACACGTCGAACTCGTCGAAGCCGAGCGCCGCCGGATAAGACGTTTCATGCTGCATGCCGAACAGCGCTGTGTGCCAACCTGATTCAGATAGCAGCCGAGGAAGCGTGCGGACGCCTGCACGATACTCCCACCCGTGGTGGGCGAGGCCGACCAGTCCGTTGCTCTGCGGATATCGGCCGGTGAACAGGGAACCTCGCGATGGTGAGCAGAGCGGCGCCGTGGCATGGGCGTGGGTGAACAGGATGCTCTCTGCGGCGAAAGCGTCGAGACGCGGGCTCGAAACATCCTGATGGCCGTAAGCGCCGAGGTACCGCCCGAGGTCGTGCCAGTGCACGATCAGCACGTTGTCTCGTCGTGGATTCGTCACTTCGAGTCCTTTCGTCGCTGTCGTGCCCACCCCAACCTAACCGGCACGGGCAGGCAACCCTTTGGCTCAACGAATGCTCCGCGAACTCCGAGGCGCGGGATGGGTAGCGTCAAATGACATATCCCGAGAAATCGTCGCCCGTATCAACCGACATCGGCCAACGGGCGCTAGGGGTGGTAGGGCACGCCCACTGCGCGGAATACGTATTCGGGCGGTACGTCGAACGCCAACGACCGCCGGGGCAGGCGCAGCAGGACGTCCTCGGGGATCGGCACCTTGTAGTGCATCGAAAGCTGGCCGCTGAAACGCGAATCGACGGCGGCGATGTCGACGTCGAGTTGCAACCCCGTCTGCGACAGTTCGGCCGTGACGGCGCCCGACTGCGGGGCATCCCAGCGTTGGTCGACGGTGCGGCCCGCCAACTTCGGCACGGTCGACAGGGTGGCGAGGATCCGCTGATCGGTCAGTGCGAGGGATCCGACGTAGCTCGTGACGTTCGCGTTCGCGCGCCTGCCGGGGATCTTGCCGCTGAACCGCCGGGTGAGTGCGATGTACTCGGCGAGGAAGAGGACACCTTCGGCTTCCACCACTTCCCGCATATCGTCGGGCAGACCGCCGATACGCAGCAGCTTACGCAGGAACACCGCCATGGGCAGTCACCCTAACGGCACAACCATTCAGGTGGTAGAGGTGAAACCGTGGCATCACACACGCGCTGGCTGATGGTATCGGCGCTCGCCGCGGTCGCCGTGTATGCCTTGCTGTGGATCGGATTCGTTCGGGAGTGGACCTGGCTGTCTGCGGTCGACTCGGCCGCGCTCGAGGCGTTCTTCCGCCGCGGCCGAGAGGATGCTGCGTGGGTTACCGGGTGGAACGTCTTCTGCACCGTTCTGGGGCCGGGCGCATTCCGGCTGTTGACCGTCGTGCTGATCATCGTCGCGCTGGCGCGGCGCAACGTCCGCATCGCGATGTTCCTCCTGATCAGCGTCGAGCTTTCCGGCCTGGTCACCGAGGCCGCCAAGGGCGCGGCCGATCGTCCGCGCCCGGGCACCGCCTTCGTCGCCGCGCTGGGCACGTCGTTTCCCTCCGGGCATGCACTCGGCGTGATGGTCGCGGTGCTCGCGCTGCTGACGGTCGGCCTGCCGATCGTCCGGCCACCGGCGCGGGTATGGCTGACCGCGCTCGGCGCCGCCGTGGTGGTCGCGATCGGCGTCGGCCGTGTCGTGCTCAACGTGCATCACCCCTCCGACGTGGTGGCCGGATGGGCGTTGGGTTATGCGTATTTCGCGTTCTGTCTGGCGACGGTGACGCCCACCCGCCCGATCACCGAAGCGGACGAAACACCGGAAGCGCCCGGTATCGCACGCTGAAGCTGGCCGTCGTGCACTCCGTTCCGACCTCACCGTCATGGGCCAGCAGCGTCGGGCCTTCGACCGCGGTGAACTCGAACTCCGGCACCCGCATCTCGTGGTAGAACCGGCTTCGCTCGAGCCGGCCCAGTGCTGCGTCGACGAGAATGCGCAGCTTGCTAAAGCGGTGGCCGGTCTCGAGGATCCGAATGTCCATCAGGCCATCGTCCATGCGGTCTCGCCGTGACGGCGCGAATCCCGATGGCAGATAAGCCGAATTGCCGAGGAAGAACAAGAACGTCTGCAACGTCTTGTTGTCGTACCGGATCCGTACCGGGTCCTCGTGGCGCAGCGTGTGGTACATCGCGTACAACCCGGCCAGCGGTTTGCCGATCTTGTGTTCGTACTTCTCCCGGGTTCGTACGAACGCCGGGTATGCGCCGATGCTGGCGGTGTTGACCACCATCTGCTTCTCGTTGAGGCAGACCATGTCGACGCATGCGACGCTGCCCTGCCGGATTGTCTCGACCGTCTTGTCCACCGTGTCGCAACCGATGTCCTTGGCGAAGTGGTTGAACGTACCGCCCGGAAAGACCGCCAGCGGAATTCCGGCCTCGACAGCGGCCGCCGCGGCGCACGACACCGTTCCATCGCCACCGCCGATCGCCAGCACCTCCGCGCGCTGGGCCGCCGAATGCACGACAGCGCCGATGTCATCGTCATCGGTGAGTTCCACAATCTCCGTGCGCGGCAACGCGGTTCGGACCTCTTCGAGGATTCTTGCACCGGTTCCGCTGCCCGACGCCGGGTTGACGACCAGCACCACCCCCGCCCCGTCCGGGCGCGGCGGAGTCTCAACGCGCAGCGGATCGGCGGTCGGTAGGTTCGTCGGCACCGCTGGGGGCACCACCCGTGCGCCGAGCACCGCGACCGCGGCACCCAGGCCGAACCCGGCCAGCACGTCACCGGGGTAGTGCGCCCCGACGGCCACCCGGGACAACCCGACCAGTCCGGCCAGCAGCGCCAACGGCAAACCCAGCGACGCGCTCTCCAGACCGACGCCCACCGCGAACGCGGCAGCGCTGGCCGAGTGCCCGGACGGAAAGGAGTTCGACGTGGGTCGGCGGCGGGTGCGACGCACCAGCGGAACGGAGTCGAACAGCGGGCGGGGTCGACGCCGGATGCGCTTGGCGCCCTGGTTGGTGATCAGGCTCGTCGCCGCCAGCGTGAGCACTCCACGCATGGCACCGCGTCGCGCGCTCGGATTGCCCGCAGCGGCCAGGGCCGCCGCGATCGCGATCCACAACTTCGAGTGATCGGCCGCCCGCGTCAGGGGCGGCATCACCGTGTCGAGCAGCGGGGTCGGCGACTCGGCGATCGCCTCGAAGACCTCCCGGTCGAGTGCCCCGAGTCCCTGCGTGATCCGCCGTAGGCCCCCGGCCCGACCACCCAAATGCGCAGCATCCATCCCCCCAACGTATCCACCGGACTTGACAACTAATCCACCGAGACGCTGAAAAGGCGATATGAGGACCGTGGCGGTGATCTCTTGAGCGGTAGGACCGCACGATCATGCAGGGCTCATGTGGCTCGTGGCTGCGTGGCTACCCCGACGGGGCCGTCGCGCGGCTTAGCATGGGCCGGTGCGCCGACCGCTGACCCTGTTGTGCGTGGCCGTGCTGGCTCTGGCGACCGCGCCCGTCGGCCGGGCCCAGACCATACCGTGGTTCGTACAGTCCGTCGGCTCTGCCACGCAGGTGATTTCCGTTGTCGGCGTGGGTGGTTCGAAAGCCAAGATGGACGTCTATCAGCGGACGGGCGCGGGGTGGCAACCGATCGCGGCCGGTATCCCGGCCTGGATCGGCGCCAACGGCATGACCCTGCAGAGCCACGACGGCGAAATGAAAACACCGATGGGCGTTTTCACGCTCGACTTCGCTTTCGGCACCGCGCCCAACCCGGGTGGTGGGCTGCCGTACGTTCAGGTCGGGCCGGACCACTGGTGGGACGGCGATATGAAGAGCCCTACCTACAACACGATGCAGGTCTGCAAGAAGGCGCAGTGCCCGTTCGACACCGACCCGGCGAGCGGTACCGAGAATCTTCAGATCCCGCAGTACGTGCATGCGGTCGTGATGGGCGTCAACAAGGCCCGGGTGCCCGGCAACGGCGGCGCATTCTTCTTGCATGCCACCGACGGCGGGCCGACCGCCGGGTGCGTTGCCATCGATGACGGGAAGCTCGTCGAGATCATGCGGTGGCTGCGCCCGGGCGCGCTGATCGCTGTCGCTCAGTGACTCAGATGTTCAGTGCGCGACCGGGTTTGACCTTGAAGTTCAGCGCCTCGAGCGACATCGACGCGTCGTAGGTGCGGTCGTAGCCGGTCTCGCTGATCCGCCATCCGTCGCTGGTGCGCCGGTAGCGGTCGTGATAGAAGCCCGCGCCGATCAACATGAAGTTGAAATCCGGTGCGATCACCCGGTCCTGTAGGTACCAGGTGCCCGTCGCCTCGTCGCCGTCGACGGTGATCTCCGGGTGGGTGACGCGGTGTTCGGTGATGATTTCCGGTCCCAGTGAATCCCGCATGAACTTCACCAACTCGTCGCGGTTGGTGAAGTGATGCTCTTCGCCGATCGACTCGCCGTACTTTCCGACTACGTCCTCGGTGAGGGTTTCGGCGAAGTCGTCCCAGTGTTTGGTGTCGAGCGCGCGCAGGTACCGGTACTTCACTTGCTGGATCTCGTCGATGTCGCCCATGCCGGTAATTGCAACACAACCGTCTACTGCGCTGCAGTGAGGTTGCGTGTGGCCGGCCCCTCGAGCAGGGTGCCGTCGGGCGCGAACCGCGACCCGTGCAGTGGACACTCCCACGACTCGTCGGCGTCGTTCCAGTTGACGATGCCGCCCAGATGCGGACACACCGGTGACACCCGGTACTCGCGGCCCTCGACTACGCTGCGGGCTTCGAGGTCCCACGGCGGACCGCTTACTACGCCGCCCTCTTCGGGCGTGCGGTTGGCGATCCGCGTGACAGGCGTGATCCAACCGCGGGCCAGATACAGCGCGACCTGCGCGTTGGTCTGCATCGCTTTGGGAATGCCGGACAACTCATGCGGGCTCCAACTCGCGAATGCCTCTGCCCAGTCCATCCGGCCGCCGAGGATGCGACTCGACAGCGCCAGCGCGGCAGCGGTCCCATTGGTCATCCCCCACTTGTCGAAACCCGTTGCCACAAAGATTTTCTCGTTGCCCGGCAGGATGGGGCCGACGTAGGGCAGCTCGTCGATCGGCGAATAGTCCTGCGCGGACCAGTAATGCGTCTGCATCGCACCGGGAAAGTGCAGCTTGGTCCACTGGTCGAGTTCCTGTACCGACGATGCGGGGCTCTTCTCGTGGCCGACGGGATGCCCCGCGCCGCCGGCGATGAGCCGGTCACCGTCGGGGGTCGGTGCATATCGCAGGGAGCGGGTCGGCGAATCCGCGGAGATGTACATCCCCCGCGTCACGGTTCCGGGCACCTTGTAGGCCATGCAGTAGGAGCGCTGCGGCTTGAGGCGGGCGAAGAAACCGCCGCGGTCCAAAATCGGGATACCGGTCGCGAGCACGCATTGCTTTGCGTGCACGTCGAATTCGTCGCCCGCGGTGGTGCGCACACCGAGCGCGAGCTTGTCACCGTCATTCGAAACCTTTTGCACCCGAACGTCTTGTGCGAGCCGCCCGCCGCGCTCGTCGAGTTCCACGACCAGGCTGTCGAGCAACGGCATCGGATCGAACTGTGCCTGGTCCGCCAGCCGGACAGCGCCGTGAAAGGGGAACGGCACATCGGCGTCGTCGACCCACTCGACGTCGAGTCCCGCGGCTTCACACGCCTGCAGCTCCTGGCGCACCGATGAGACGCCCTTCGCCGACTGCGCATAGGTGAACGCGTCCTCGCGTTGCACCGACAGTCCGTGCGCCTCGCAGTGCTGGATCAGCCACTCCTGGCCCTCCCGGTTGCCCTCGACATACCGGCTTGCGGTCGCGGCGCCGTGCTTGGCCACGATCTTCGACAGCTTGGTGCTCTGCAGCAGGCTGATCTTGGCCGTGGTGTTGCCGGTGGCGCCCGCCCCGACCCGCTGCGCTTCCAGTACCAGGACGTCCTTGCCGGCGCGTGCCAACAACACCGCGGTGATGAGCCCGGTTATGCCGGCCCCGACCACGACGACGTCGGCAGACCGGTCCGATTCGACCAGCGGGTCGGACGATGCCGGCCGCTCGACGCGGTTTGCTAGCCACAGAGATGTCATGGCATTCCAGGTACCCGTTTGAAGCGGCCCAAAACCGTGGCGGCTGAACAGGGTTCACTCGGAGTGTCTGACCGGTTCGTCGTGGCTGGACGGCTATCGTGTGGTCCGTTATGAGCGACCCGATGGGGTTGTCGATCGGGACGACGAACTTGGTCGCGGTGCGTATCGGCAACCAAGCCAATCAACCCGTTACTCGGCGTTCGGTGCTGACCCTGCCGGGCGGGGCGACGATGAGCGGCTTCGTGGAGCGGGTCGGTGACCCGGTGCCGCTGGTCGCCCCGGATGGCTCGGTGCATGCCGCCGATCGGTTGCTGGTCGAAGCGCTGGCCGGGCTGGTCACCGGCGACGGTGGTACGGCATCGGCCGACATCACGGTTGCAGTACCCGCCCACTGGGGTCCGGCGACGCTGCGGACGCTGCGCAGCGCTATGCGCGAACACCCCAGCTTCGGGTCCGAGGAAGCGTCTGTCCGGCTGGTTTCGGACGCGGTGGCATCGCTGGCGGCGCTACAAGACAACCCCGGTCTGCCTACCCAGGGCGTGGTTGCGGTGGTGGATTTCGGCGGCAGCGGAACGAGCATCACGTTGGCGGATGCCGGAGGCGCCTTCGAGCCGATCGACGAGACCACCCGGCACAGCGAGTTCTCCGGTGACCTGGTGGACCAGGCTCTGCTCGGCCACATCCTCGAGGGGCTCGCGAGTTCGGCCCGGGTCGATGCCGCGAGCACCGCCGCGGTCGGATCACTGGCCCGTCTGCGTGCCGACTGCCGCGTCGCCAAGGAACGGCTTTCGACACAAATGGCTACCGACATCGACGTGCAGCTTCCGGGGCAGCAGGCTGTGATCGACGTGACCCGGGATGAGCTCGAGGCACTGATCGCCACACCACTTGCCGGTGTCCTTGCGGCGATCGATAAGACGTTGCTGCGCAACAGAATCGGATGGACGAACATCGGCGCAGTCGTTGCGGTCGGCGGCGGTGCGGGCATTCCGTTGATCCGGCAGCGACTGGCCGAACACTGTGGCGTGCCGGTGATCACGACGTCCCAGCCCGGTATGGATGCCGCGTCGGGCGCCGCTGTAATCGGGTCATACACCTCGGCGGCCGAGGCGCGTACCGGCCTGGCGCCGGTGCTGTTCGCCGAAGCGTCTACCGGCCTGGCCCCGCTGCCGCCCGCCGAGGCGCCAACTGGCCTGGCCCCGGTGTCGCCCGCCGAGGGTGAGGTGTCGGAGACCTCCCAGGCGCTCGCGTGGTCGCAGGATGACGCGGCCGACGAACCGTTGCCCTACACGGGGTCGGGACCGTACGAAACCCCTTATGACACCGGATCCCTGCGCCCGCCCGTGCAGTACGTGGCGCCGACGGGGCCGATCGACGAACCACGCGTCTGGCAGCGACTGCCGGGTCTGGTCTTCGGTGCCGCAGCGGCCGTCGCGGTGGTCGCCGTCGGCGGTGTGGCCATCGCGTTGACCAGCGCAACCGGCAGTACAGGCGTGTCCGAGGCGCCACGCACCGCACCGGCGCCACCGCCGACGACGACCGCCGTCTCCACCACGCAGCCGACCACCACGACAACCACAACCACCACGACAACGACGACAACGACCACCACGACAACGACGACCACGCCGTCGACAACCACGACCACAACCACTACAACCACGACGGCTCCACCGACCACCACATCGACGCTGCCGACCGCCACCACGACGCCGATGACCACGACGTATCTGACGGTCCCGTTCGTGCCCGTTCCAATCCCGATCCAGGTGCCGCAGAACCCTTACCAACCGGTGCCGTAAGCCCGGCTGTCGGATAATGCGGCGATGAGACGGTTACGTTCGGCGGTCACGGCCAGTGCGATGACCATTGCGATTGCGGTCGCGGTCACCCCGCCGCCCGCGCTAGCCACGCCGGCCGAAGGCGACATCGAGCGCACCGACCTGGCGAAGGGCACCACCGACGCCCCGATCGCGATCGTCTCGGTGGGTCAGCCGACGACCCTGCACGTGCAGAACCTGTTGCTCGCGCCGGCGTCGACCAGCGGATGGCACACCCATCCCGGCCCGGAGTACTCCGCAATCAACGCGGGCACAGTGACCCTGCAAACCGCGGGTAGCTGTGCGCCGGCGGTGTTCGCCGCGGGACAGGCGATCTTCGTTCCGGCCGGGATCCCGCATGTGGTGTCCAACAACGCTTTCGAGCACGCGGAGGCGACAGTCACCTACACGCTGCCCGCCGACCGTGCGGTCCGCGACGACGCGCCGGCCGCCTGCCCGTAGGCCTACCGACCGTACGAGTAATCCGGTTCGTGAAACCGGTTGATGATCGGGATCCGCTCGATGATGCGGTCGCGCAGTCGCGGCTGCGGCGGCGGGACGTACGCGGGTGCCGGCGGGGGCGGTGCGTAAACAGGCGCAGGCGGCGGCTCGTAAGCAGGCGGCGGAACGTAAGCCGGCGGCGGCGTGTACGCCGGCTCGGCCGCCGTGTACTCCGGCGCGGGCGGCACGTAAGCGGGTGGTTCGTCGATCGGCGCGACGGGGGCGGCCGGCGGTGGCGGTGCGGCCACGGCGATGGTTTGTGCGACGACCGGCTTTGCCTCAGCCGGTGTTGTCGCCTTCTCGACGGCCGGGTGCGTCTTCTCCGCTTCGGCGATCGCCGCGGGGTCGTCAACGGCGGGTGTGGCCTGCGACGAGGAGTCGCTGTCGCCGGTCAGGCTCAGACCGACCGCCGTCGAGATCGACACTACGAAGGTCACCACCGCGGCGACGAGCACTGACGCCAGCGCCCCGACCCTCGACGGCCCCTTCGTGACCTTTGCGTCAAGCGTGTTCACCGCACGCGCCGACGCCAGCGCCGCGCCGCGGGCCAACGCGAGATCGGCTTCGGCGGCCGAGAACACCGGCGACTCGGTGACATCGTCGAGTGTCGAGGTGATCAGCTCGAGATCGCGGGCCGAACCGACCACGAAGATGGCCGCCGGGAGCCACTCATTGAGTTCGAGCATGGCGATCACGCTGCTCGGCAGCTCGACGACATCCGCGCCGTCGAGTGGGCGGGCGATCCGGTCAACGGTCACCCCGGCGCTGCTGACCATGGCGACCACCGCGGCGTCGGGTTCCACGACGCAGACCGCGACATCGTCGTACTCGGTGATGTCGGCGATGCCCGCCGCGAGCACATCGCCCGCCTCGAGCTCGGAGATCGCGATCGCGTTGTCGTGCCCGCGCGCGGTCAGGGCGGCTAACACACCCGATGCGACATTTTCGGCTTCGTTGGTCCAGGTGACCCCGACGGCGTGCAGCGAACTGGCCCCGACATCGGCGAGCACCACATTGAGCAGATCGTCGGGGTCGACGTCCGCGTCGAAGTCGAACGATCCGCGGTCGACGGTGGCGCCTTCGCCGGTGGTGCCCTCGACGAACACCCACCGAACCGTGCTGGACGTCATCGACAGGCCGAGCACGAGGTCCATATCTGTGTCCCCTCGCTGTGGATCAAGGTCCGATGCTAACCCCTGCTTCAGGGGCGGAACGTCACACCACCGTCAACGCTGATCGTCTGGGCCGTGATGAAGCTGCCGTCGTCAGAGAGCAGCGGGGCGGCCAAAGATGGCACGTCGTTCGGTGTCCCGAACGATGGAAGATGTCCCGGCCGCCTGGGCGATCGCCCAATAGTTCGGCGAGAAATTTTGCGATGAATGTAACGGTTTGATATACATCCCTGCGTGGGACGGCACTCCGTAGCCAAGAAGCGGCGCACGTCACCGATAGGCGTGGCTGCAGTCATCGCCCCGGCCGCCGTGTTCTTCGCGGTGGCGGGAGACGTCCACTTCTCCGCTCGTCCGGCGCCCGAGAGCGAACCGGTAGTCGTCGAGGACACCACGCCTTGTTGTCTGGAGATCGTCGCGGCGCCGGCGGCCCCGCCTGCCGCTGCTGTCACCCTGAGTTCGGCGCCCGACCCGATGGTCGCCGCGGCCCGCTACCGGACCGTTGACCGCTCGTTGCCGGTGGGCATCGCCCCCGAGCGCGGTCTGCAGGTGAAGACGATTCTGGCATCGCGCGCGATCAGCGAGGCCTTCCCCGAGATCAGCAACATCGGCGGTGTGCGCCCCGATTCGCTCCGCTGGCATCCCAATGGCCTTGCGCTCGACGTGATGATTCCCAATCCCAGTAGCGCCGCGGGGATCGCACTCGGCGACGAGATCGTCTCGTACGTGCTGCGGAACGCCAAGCGCTTCGGTTTGCAAGACGCGATCTGGCGCGGCGTCTATTACACCCCCGACGGGGCCAGGAGCGGCGGCTACGGCCATTACGACCACGTGCACGTCACCACTCTCGGCGGCGGCTTCCCGACCGGTGACGAGGTCTATCTCCGCTGAGGACGGCGGTAACCGACCAATCGTCGCTCAGTGATGTCCGCCGTCGTGTTGTTGGCTGTCCGCCGAGCCGACCGCAGGGCTGGGCACACGCGGCGCGGAAGGCTCAGGGACACACGTGGGTCTGCCGTCGACGACGGATTCGCTTCCTGCGCACGCTGGTTCGGCGACCGACTGCGCTTGGGTGCTCAGCGCCGTGACGGTCGGTGCCGCGACTAGCGTGAAACCGAGGACGGCGGCACCAGCCAGTCTGCTCACGGACCGTGGCAGTTCGAACATTTCGCACCTCCTGTTCGGCCACCTCGGCTGGGGAGCGTGAGCTGACTCGCGAAGTCTCCCGAGGGGCTGCGTCGAGACTAACGCGGCCGCGCGGTCGAATTCATGAGAACCGACGGGCTTGGCGATCAGTTTGCCGCGCGTCTGGGCGCGCCAATCGCTGTCGATGCGCCGCGGGTGAGAGTCCATATCGTCGCACCACATCGTCGAGCCACTCGGGCGCGCCATACGTCAGGCCGTACTTCGTCGCCAAGTCGGTGAATTCCCGTGAGTTGTGCAGCAGCCCATCGGGTTTCGATACTGCGGCTCCGGACGTCAGTAGTTCCCCGAGCTCGCGGAAGTAGTTCTCGAAACTGTTCCCGGGGGTGATCACTTCGATGATTCGGCCGGGCTCGGTCCCCGCATTCCACATGGCGTGCATCTGACCGCGGGGTTTGGTGATGTAGCCGCCCGGTCCGAGCACCACCTCGTCGTCGTCGGACCGAAAGCCGATCTCGCCGGCGAGCACATAGGAGTGTTCGTCTTCATGGGAATGCCGATGTGCTGCGGTGATCGTGCCGACGGGGAAGGGATGCTCGACGATCGACACCAGTCCGCCGGTGGTTCGGCTGGTGAGCTTGACGACCGCCCCGAAGCCCGGAATGGCGACAGCGTCTCCTTCGCCCGGCCGCATCACGGTCAATGCCGCGCTACTTATCGCTGACATAGCGAGTCTTCTCCGTTCGGCTATTCGGGCCAGTTGTTGCCGAGGATGAGGTCGACGAAGTCCTGCCGAACGAACGTCGGGTCGAAGTGCGCGAGCACATCGTCGTTCATGGTTCCGAAAGTGGTGTGCGGACGGTGTTTCATGCCGTTGTTGAAGGCCGCCAGGATGCGGTTCTTGAAATCGGGCCGTGGATGGGCGGCGGTCACCGCGTCGAGGGCTTGCGGCGAGATCTTGTCGCGGCCGATGCCGATGACGTCGGTCTCGACTCCGGCGATCACCAGGGCGATCTCGGGTTCGAGGAACTGCGGCACACCCGGGGTCGTGTGCAATGCGATGCCCAGCCATACTTTTCGCGCGTCGGCGGCGTCGACACCGCGCTCCAGCAGGAAGTCTTGCGCCGCATTGGCCCCGTCGATCTCGAAGCGGAGGTCGGAGGTGCGGTAGCGCTCGGTTAGGCCGAGATCGTGGAACATCGCTGCGATGTAGAGCAACTCCAAGTCGGGCTGAAGCCCCAGGCGGCGGCCCTGCAGCGCGCCGAACAGGAAGACCCGTCGCGAGTGGTCGAAGAGCAGATCGCTTTCGGCGTCACGGATGAAGGCGGTCGCCTCACGCGCCAGTGCGCTGTCGGGAATCGTTATGTCGGCGATCGATTGAATCCAGTCGGTGCTCACGTCAACTCCTGTCGTTGGGCTATCTCTCTTTGAGTCAACGCAAATGGTGAGTCGCCCACATACGGCCATTGAGCCGTTCGGCCCACAGAATGCGACACAATGGCGGCCGTGGCAGCCAGTGCCCGGTCGCGAGTGGTGGTGATCGTCGTCTTCGACGACGTGACGATGCTGGATGTCGCCGGAGCGGGTGAGGTCTTCGCCGAAGCGAACCGGTTCGGCGCCGACTACCAGATCAAGATCGCGTCGGTGGACGGGTGCGACGTGATGACCTCGATCGGAATCCGGCTGGGTGTCACCGACAGCATTGCGGCCATCGAGTCCGCCGACACCGTCCTGGTCGCCGGTAGTGACCAGCTACCGGCGCGCCCGATCGAACCGGCCCTCGTCGAAGCCGTCGAGTCGGTGGCGCGGCGCACCCGCCGGCTGGGGTCCATCTGCACCGGGTCGTTCATCCTCGCGCAGGCCGGTCTGCTCAGCGGAAGGCGCGCGACCACGCATTGGCGCAATGTGCGTTCCCTGGCCCGCGCCTTTCCGGACATCAATGTCGAACCGGACGCGATTTTCGTCCGTGACGGCGACGTCTTCACGTCGGCGGGGATCTCGGCGGGCATCGACCTCGCGCTGGCTCTGGTCGAACAGGATCACGGCGTCGACCTTGTTCGCGATGTCGCTCGCTGGCTGGTCGTCTATCTCAAACGCGCGGGCGGACAATCACAGTTCTCGGCGCTGGTCGAGGCCGACCCGCCGCCGCAGTCCGCGTTGCGGGTCGTGACCGAGGCGATCGCCGCCGACCCTGCTGCGAACCACAGCGTGAGAAGCCTTGCCGCGCGGGCTGCATTGAGCACGCGACAGTTGACTCGACTGTTTCGATCCGAACTCGGGATGTCTCCCGCCGAGTACGTGGAGATGGTTCGCATCGATGTCGCCCGCGCCGCCCTCGACGCCGGCCGCACCGTCACCGACACGGCGCACCTCGCGGGGTTCGGCAGCACCGAGACCCTGCGACGCGCATTCGTCGAACACCTCGGCGTCTCCCCGAAGGCCTACCGAGACAGGTTCCGTACCGCCATAAGGGGTTGAGGGTGTGGCGGTCAGCCGATCTTTCGTAGCTGGAACGGGCTCTGGGTCACGATTCCACCCGCGCAACCGTAATTGGAGTCCGACGACAGCACCCCGCTCAGCGTCACGGGGTCGACCGACATCGACACCACGGCCGGTTCGTAGTGTCCGTCGTCGCAGACAAGACCGCCCGGCTTCGAGACCGTGAAGACCCAGCGGCCCCCCGACAGCCTGGTGGGAGTCTGCCAACCTTGGTTACTGGCGACCGTGCCGGTGCAGCCCGCGGGACCGCAGCTCGTCGCGAAGGTCAGCACCAGGATGGAGTCGCCGTCGGTCTCGTTGTAGGCGCCATTGAGCAGCGGTGGGTCGGCAGTCGCCGTGCCGGCGAGCGCGACACCTGCGATCGCCGGGACGGCAAGCGCGGTAGCCAATGTGCGCAGCAGCTTTGTCATAGTGACCAGCAATTTAACGTTCTTGTCAGCCGGTCGACGCCGGCGCGACCCGCCGGATGCCCGGTTGTGTCCGTCATGTCGCCGAATCGAAACCCGGCGCTTGCTGACTACGGCGTCGTCTTGCGTCGTCGCCCGGACAGGACGAAGAACAGCACCGCGCCGATCGCCACCACGCCGGCGACTGCCGCCGCGATGGCCACGGGCTCGACCCACGTCCGCTCCGCCGGCGCCGCGGCGTCACTACTGGTCAGCTGCACCTCGTAGCCCGGTAGCGGGCTTTGCGAGGGACTGGAGAGCCCGGGCAGCTGCTGGGTGTTGGTGACCTCGAACAGGCGCTCGCCGCCTGCGGTCTGGTTCCACGTGCCCCAGGCGGGGGTCTCACCGTCGAGCAGGACGCGGTGACCGCCGACGGACGGGTCGTCGCCGAGGTCGGCCAGCGTCGCGACCCGGAACGGCTTTGATACACCGTCCTTGTACTTGAGTTGTACGAGCACGTCTTTGAAGGTGGTGGGCGGCTTCGGCTTTGCCGGCGGCGGCTGACCCGGAGCCGGTCGGTACCCGCCACCGGAGAAGCTGCCCGTGGACACCTGAACCGGCTTACCGGCCGGGTCCCGGTTCACCGCGGTGAAGCTGTAGACGCCGGGCTTGGGGGCGGTGAGCACCGCCCGCTGCATCGGCGGGACCTCGAAGGTGCGGGTGGCGTTGTCGTAGAAGTAGATGAGCTGGGTCGGAGTGCTGTAGGGATTGGTGAAAACCGGCCGGTACCACTGGTCATAACCGGTCCACTTCGAATTCCATTGCGTCACCTGGCTGCTCCAGGTCGAGGAGGTGGAGGTGGTCGTGGTGGTGACCACCGACTCGAGTGACTCGGTGAGTTCGGTGACCTCGGTCTCCGATGCGACAGACGCGTCGTCGACCTCGACCGCATCGGCGCTGTGCGCTGCGTCGAAGTCCTCCTGCGACACCTCGGCGACTTCGGGTTCGGGGGTGTCGGCATCGACGGCCGGGTCGGCGAAGTTCGAACTCGGGTCCCCCGGGTTGCCGGTATCAGGGTCCTGCGCTGAGCCTGGGTCGCCTGGCGCCCCTGCGGAGCCCGGTTCATCCGCACTGCCGGCGCCAGGGGCGTCATCCCCGGGCGGGGCCTCCGGGGGCGCTTCGGGAGCAGAGTCACCTGGTTCAGGCGCTGGTGCCTCGCCTTCGGGGGCTCCTGGCTCGGGTCCGAAGCCGGGATCTTCGCCCGCAGGCTCTTCGGCCGGCGCGGCCGGTTCGTCGTAGGTCCCGGAATCGCCGATGACCTCGGAGGAGTCGCCATCGTCGTACGGATCGGCCAACGCGGGCGGGACGGTGCCCAGCCACATGCTCGCCGCGACTGCGACCGAGGACAAGGCGAGGGCGCTACGGCGGCTCCGAGCTCTGTTCACGTGTCTCCTGTCGAGTGCCGCCTGACGCGACGCGGGGGAGCGCCGATGAGCGACATTGTCGGATGCTTGGCGGATTCGTGGCGGTCTTGGCGCTGATACGCCGCGTGAGCCGTCCGCCCCACCGGGAGGGAATGGTATTCGGTGGGGCCGTCCATGTGGGTGATTTCTGGGGGACTCGTTCAGCCCCACGGCACCAGAGGCCGGGGCGGTCGCCGCCATTCAGCAGCAGAGGGCAGTGTGTGCTGCGCTCCGGTGGCGTCCGGTCCGATGAGTGAAGCCGACGCGCTAGAGGTGGCGCTCCGACTCAAGGCGCTCGCGGACCCGATGCGCGTGAGGATCATGTCGATGCTGTTCAGTTCGCCGGCCGGCGAGGAGAACAGCGGCGCGTTGGCCGCGGCTCTGGGGCTGAGCGAGTCCACCGTCAGCCATCACCTAGGTCAACTACGGCGCGCTGGGTTAGTGGTATCAGATCGAAAGGGAATGAACGTGTTTCATCGCCCTGCCTTCGATGCACTCGGTGCGCTGTGCACGGTGCTCGACCCGAACTGCTGCCGCTGATCCGATCATCGGGTTCTCGGTGAGCACCCGCTGGATGGGGGCGCCGCTGGACGATTCATCGTGGAGCCCGTGACGGGAATCAAACCAAACTCGAACTACTGCAACGTGATCGCGCTACGCGGCTGAGCAGCGCATAGTTCGACTCACGGTGTGACGATGTTGAACCAGAACGGGAAGGTGTCGAGCAGGCCGAGGAAGTCGTTGAAAGACTGTTGTTGACCATCGATCTTGACGTCGCCGGACTTGATCGCGTCGTCAAGCTTGACATTGCCCAGTTGGATGTCGTCGAGCTTGGCCTTAGTGAGCGTGATGTTCGCGTCTGCGTTCGGGACGGACTGTGGCGCGTAATGCAGGACAGCGTTTTCGACCGTCAGGCCGTACTCCTTATTCAGATCGGTGAACTTCACGTTGAGAGTGATGTTCTTGCCCGCTGCTTTCGGTCCGTTGAGTCGGACGCCTAGATAGTCGAAAAGCATCTCCGGCGGCATGGCTTTGATGGTGTCGGGGCTTGCAACGTCGGTACCACCGGAAGTCGGCACACCATTGCGCAACTCGTACGCGCCCTGAAGATAGACGGAACGCCACGGCCCAGACTCAGCTTGATAACCCAGCTGTTCGTAACTGTCGGCAAGCAAGTTCTTGCCGTGCACGCTGTCGGGGTTCGCGAAGACCACATGCTTGAGCACCATCGCCGTCCAGCGGTAGTTGCCGTTGTCGAAGTCGTTCTTAGCCTTCTGGAGTATTGCTTCCTCGCCGCCCATGTACTCGACGTACTTCTTCGCCGCGTCGACAGGCGGCAGGTCATCGAGATCGGATGGATTGCCGTCGTACCAACCCATGTAACGCTGGTACACCGCGCGCGAATTGTGCTTGAGCGTCCCGTAATAGCCGCGGTCAGGCCAGAAGTTGTTGAGTTCGGGTGGAAGCGTGATCTCTTCGGCGATCTCCGAGCCGACTAGGCCGTTGTTCATCAGTCGCACTGACTGGTCGTGCATGTACTTATACATGTCACGCTGCTTCTTCCAGTAGTCGATGATTTTCGGGTTGCCCCACATCGGCCAGTGATGGCTCTGGAACTTCACTTCGGTCTTCGGCCCGTACACCCGAATGGTTTCATCGAGGAAGTTCGCCCACTTGAGCGCGTCACGCACTTGCGCTCCGCGCAGCGTCAGGAGGTTGTGCATCGTGTTGGTGGTGTTCTCCGCCATCCACATGGCTTTGAACTGTGGGAAGTAGGTGTTCATCTCGGTCGGTGCCTCGGTACCAGGTGTCATCTGGAACTCGAGGTCGACCCCGTCGATAGTCATCTTCTGACCGGTCGTTTGAATCAAATCGGTCGGGATGATCAATGTCGCCAGGCCTGTCGACACGGTCATGCCCAATCCGCCATTGACCCCGCCCTGTGGATTGCGCGGCAGCAGCGCGCCGTACATGAAGACGGCCCGGCGGCCCATGGCGTTGCCCGCGATCACGTTCTCGCTTACCGCATCTTCAACGAACGCTTGCGGGGCAATAATTTTGATCTTGCCGGAGTCCACGTCCTGTTGGTTGACGATGCCGCGGACGCCGCCGTAATGGTCGATGTGAGAGTGACTGTGGATCACTGCGACCACGGGGCGCGGGCCGAGCTTCTGGTTGGCCAGATCAAGTGCGGCCCTCGCGGTTTCAGGCGAAACCAATGTGTCGTAGACGATCCAGCCGGTATTGCCCTTGATGAACGTGATGTTCGAAAGGTCATATCCGCGGACTTGGTAGATCTTGTCGGGAACAACCTCGAATAATCCGTACTCCATACACAGTTGAGCATTGCGCCACAGGCTCGGATTCACAGTGTCAGGCGACGGCTTATCGTCAGTGATGTACTTCTTGTACTCCTCGAGATCCCAGATGACATTGCCTTGGGCGTCCTTGATGGTCAGGGTGTTCGGCCGTTCCAGCAATCCGCGCTTCGCGTCGTCGAAGTCGCCGCGCTCGTTGAAGGGCAACGAATCAAAAACCTTCTTGTTCGCGGCCTTCGTAGCGTCTGTGGCTGGCTTGGTGTTGCTGTCGGTGGTTATGGCTCCACCGTCCGATGAACTTCCGTTCTGGCTGTTCCCGCATGCTGCTAAACCGAAGGTCCCGATGCCGGCGGCGGCCAACCCGCCGAGCGCCCATCGTCTCGGGAACAGGCCGGTGGGTTTATCTGACTCGTTGGGTTGCGTTTCTTTCGCGGCAGTCATGCCTTCAGTGTTGCTGTTGGGCATGTGGCCGCGTGCCCGAAACGGGCACATCGTTGGGGGCGCCGTTGTCTACGGAACCGATACGGGACCGCGCGCCGCTGGACGATTCATCGTGGAGCCGGTGACGGGAATCGAACCCGCGCTCTCAGCTTGGGAAGCTGATGTTCTGCCATTGAACTACACCGGCCTGTTCGAGCACGAAGGCTAGCATCCGAGCGGCTACGCTCGTCGCGTGCTGCTCTCCGACCGCGACATCCGCGCCGAGATCGCCGCCGAGCGACTGGGCCTCGATCCGTTCGACGACACCCTGGTCCAGCCGTCCAGCATCGACGTCCGGCTCGACAACCTGTTCCGGGTCTTCAACAACACGCGCTATACGCACATCGACCCGGCCAGACAGCAGGACGAGCTCACCACCCTCGTGCAGCCTGGGCCGGGGGAGCCCTTCGTGCTCCATCCCGGTGAGTTCGTGCTCGGCTCGACGCTGGAGCTGTGCACGCTGCCCGACGACCTCGCCGGCCGGTTGGAGGGCAAGTCGTCGCTGGGCCGTCTCGGGCTGCTGACGCACTCGACCGCGGGTTTCATCGACCCGGGATTCTCCGGTCACATCACGCTCGAGTTGTCGAACGTGGCCAACCTGCCGATCACGCTGTGGCCCGGCATGAAGATCGGCCAGCTGTGCCTGCTGCGGCTGACCAGCCCTGCCGAGCACCCGTATGGCAGCGCGCGGGCCGGCTCGAAGTACCAGGGCCAGCGCGGGCCGACGCCGTCGCGCTCGTATCAGAACTTCATAAAGTCCAGTTGATAGTCCAGTTGACGCTGCGCTGAGGGCGCTTCGAGCACGAAATACCGCGCCGTGGGCGCAGCGTCAACATGAGGCTTGGTGACGATCGAACGCTCGGGCGCTTTCGGTCGTCGACGCGAGTAGTGTCGAGATACCGGCGTCGGCAGCGCCAACCCCAGCAAATAGCGGCAGCGGCGTAACACCTCTGCCGCTCAAGGCGATGAACTACTAGTCGCCGACTTGTGCGGGTGAGTTGCCGGATCGGCGGCCCAGGCAACGTAGCAAATGTTTTTGGAGGGGCAGTGGACATCGTACTGGGTGTGTCGATGACACCTACGACGGTCCGCATGGTGCTGGTCGAAGGGGAGAAGGCCGACGGGACGACCGTTGATCACGATGTCTTCGACGTCAGCGGTAGCGAACGTTCGGCAACCTCGGGTGCCGCCGCTCAGGTGATAGACGCGGTGCTCGGCACCAAGGAGAGCGCAGCCGAGGGCGGGCACGACCTCAAGGCCATCGGCGTCACCTGGAGCGACCACGCCGAGGCGTCGCAACTACGCGATGCGCTGGCCGCCCGCGGCATCGACGACGTCATGCTGGTCTCCGACGGGCACGCCGCGGCGGCACTCGCACAAGCAGTCGGCCGGGCGGTCGGCTACGACACCACTGCGCTGCTGTTCATCGACCGCGACGCGGCCACGCTGTCGGTCGTGCAGACCGACGACGGGTCGGTGGTCAAGGTCCTCAGCAGCAGCCTGCACAGCCAGGACGCGATGGCGGTGCTGGCCGACATGGCCGCGGCCGTCGATGCCCAGGCCGAACCGCCGCAGGGCATGTTCGTGGTCGGCTCGGGCGTCGACGTCAGTTCGGTGAAGAGCCATCTCGCAGATCTGGTGCGCCTGCCGGTGCATGCACCCGATGAGCCCGCGATGGCGCTGGCCCGCGGTGCGGCACTCGCAGCGGCCAATGCACCCGCGTTCGAGGCGTCCACGGTCGGGCTCGCCTACTCGCAGGACCCCGACGGCACCACCGCGGGCTCGGTGTACGCCGGACTGGCCGCAGCCGAAACCCAACTCGCGCCATCCGGCGGTGACGGCGCCAACGTCGACGACTACGCGGCACGGACCGATCTGACGCCTGTCGGCAACGAGGACCGCAAGCCGTTCCTGCTCGTCGGTAGCGCGCTCACGTCGATCTTCGTGGTAGGCGTTGTGGCGCTGGTGATCTCGCTCGCGGTGAGTATCCGCCCGACCGCCGATCAGCGCCCGAGCCCCGGTGAGAGCGCCATTGTGCCGAGCACTGTCGCGCCCGCGCCGCCGCCTCCGCCCGCCCAACAGGCGCAGCCCGTCCAGGCGCCTCCACCGGTGGCGGAAACCATCAAGGCGCCGGTGCCGGTCGTCCAGGAACAGCCTGCGCCGCAGGCGCCGCCGCGGACCGTGTACGTCGAAGCGCCCGCCCCGCCACCGCAGGCGCCTCCGCCGGCTCCCGCGCCGGCCGCACCGCCGCCGGCTCCCGCCCCCGTGGCCCCTGCGCCGGTGGCCCCGGCCCCGATTCCGGTTCCGGTATGGGTGCCGCCGGTGGTGACACCGCCGCAGTACTACCCGCGGCCGCAGAAGCCGTGGAACCCGCCGAGGTGGAACCCGCCGAAGCTGCCGACGTGGACTCCGCCGTGGCAGGACGAACCCGAAGAACCGGAGTTTCCCCGAAGCCAGGTGCCCTCGTGGGAAAACGGGTCCGGTAACTCCGGCCGTTATCCCGGCAGCGGGTCGGGACGGTATCCGGGCAGCGGCTCGGGCGGTTCCAGTGACAGCGGATCGTCCCGGGGGCCGGGCGGCTCGTCCGGCCGCGGCGGCGGGTCGAACTGCTTCCTGGTGTTCTGCAGCTAGCCGTTAACCTGCCGTTGGCTCACCGCTCAGTGTCACGTAGCGGTTAGCTCATCGGAGCTGCATATCAAGTTCGTATGCGCTGCACCGTCTTCGGTACGGGATACCTGGGAGCCACTCATGCCGCGGGGATGGCCGAGCTCGGTCATGAGGTGCTCGGCGTCGACATCGACGCGGGTAAGGTGGCCAAGCTCGCCTCTGGTGAGATCCCCTTCTACGAGCCCGGCTTGCGAAAGCTGCTCAGCGACAACCTCGCCGCGGGCCGGCTGGCGTTCACCACCGACTACGACGCCGCCGCCGAGTTCGCCGATCTGCACTTCCTCGGGGTCGGGACGCCGCAGAAGAAAGGGGAGTACGGCGCGGACCTGCGTCACGTGCACGCGGTGATCGATACGTTGGTGCCCCGACTGCGACGGTCGGCGGTCATCGTCGGCAAATCGACGGTGCCGGTGGGGACCGCCGCCGAACTCGGCGACCGGGCCCGTGCGATCGCGCCGGCGGGGGTGGACGTCGAGATCGCCTGGAACCCGGAGTTCCTGCGCGAGGGCTTCGCCGTGCACGACACGCTTCACCCGGACCGTATCGTGCTTGGGGTGCAACAGGATTCGGTCATCGCCGAGTCGACCGTCCGGGAGCTGTACGCGCCACTGCTGGCGCAGCGGGTGCCGCTGCTGACCACCGATCTGCAGACCGCCGAACTGGTCAAGGTGTCGGCGAACGCGTTCCTGGCCACCAAGATCTCGTTCATCAACGCGATCTCGGAGGTGTGCGAGGCCGTCGGCGCCGATGTCACGCTTTTGGCCGATGCGTTGGGTTACGACTCGCGGATAGGACGCCGATTCCTCAACGCCGGGCTGGGTTTCGGTGGCGGCTGCCTGCCTAAGGACATTCGCGCGTTCATGGCGCGCGCCGGCGAACTGGGCGCCAACCACGCCCTGACGTTCCTGCGTGAGGTGGACAGCATCAACATGCGTCGTCGCACCAGGATGGTCGAACTCGCGACCACAGCCTGTGGCGGGTCGCTGCTCGGCGCGAACGTCGCCGTGCTCGGTGCCGCGTTCAAACCGGAGTCCGACGACGTGCGCGATTCCCCCGCGCTCACGGTTGCGGGCATGCTGCAGCTCAACGGCGCCACCGTCAACGTCTACGACCCGAAGGCGATGGAAAACTCACAGCGAGCGTTTCCGACGCTGTCCTACGCGACGTCGGTCGCCGAAGCGTGCCAGCGCGCCGACGCGGTCCTCGTCCTCACCGAGTGGCGTGAGTTCGTCGAGTTGGATCCCGTCGACCTGGCCGGCACCGTGCGTGCCAAAGTCGTTGTCGACGGCCGTAACTGCCTCGACGTGAACCGGTGGGCAGGAGCCGGCTGGCAGGTGCACTGCCTTGGCAGGAGCGCAACCTCGCCGAGTCGGTAGGCTCGGGCGGGTGGAAGCGATTCGCCCGGCTCGGCGCGGTGGCCCGATCCGTCACCGGATCCGCTGGCTTGCAGTGCACGGGTTCGTGCGCGGTGCCTCGAAGCTGCTCGCCCGCCGCGGCGATCCGCAGGGCCGGATGATCGCCGATCCGACCGTGCGCATTGACCCGGTCACGTTCACCGAGGACCTGCGCGCGCGGGGACCGATCGTCGAAGCCGCGGTCGTGCACCTCACGGTCGACCACGAGATCGGCAACGATCTGCTGCGTTCCGAGGATTTCGAGGTCCTGCCGACCGGATCGAACCTGCCCAAGCCGGTGCAGTGGGTCGCGAACCGCGCCAAGACCGACCTGCTCTACCCACTGGAACCGCCGTCGATGCTGGCGGTGGAACCACCCGAGCACACCCGCTACCGCAAACTGGTGTCGTCGGTTTTCACCCCCAGAGCCGTTGCGGCGCTGCGGGATCGGGTTCAGGAGACCGCCGAATCGCTGCTCGACGAACTCGCCACCGCCGGCACCGTCGACGTCGTCGACCGCTACTGCGCCCAACTGCCGGTCGCGGTGATCGGCGACATCCTCGGCGTGCCCGACGAGGACAGGGCCCGTGTGCTGGAATTCGGCGAACGCGGTGCGGCCAGCCTCGACATCGGGCTGACCTGGCCGCAGTACCGTACCGTCTACCGCAGCGTCGTGGGATTCAACGACTGGCTGTCCGCACACCTCGAATCGCTGCGGCGCAACCCGGGTGACGACCTGATGAGCCAGTTGATCGCGGCGTCTGACGAAGGCGCTCGGCTCAACCAGCGGGAGCTCATGGCCACGGCGGGTCTGGTGTTGGCGGCCGGCTTCGAGACGACGGTCAACCTGCTGGGCAACGGCATCCGGATGCTGATCGATCATCCGCAGCACCTCGAGACGCTGGCGCGGCGCCCCGATTTGTGGCCCACCGCCGTCGAGGAGATCCTTCGACTCGACCCGCCGGTGCAGCTGACCGCACGCAGGGCCACGAAGGACACGCAGATCGCGGGCCACCTGATCCCCCGGGGGAAGGCCGTGCTCATCTACATCGCCGGCGCCAACCGCGACCCCAAGGTGTTCGACGACCCGCATCGCTTCGACCTCGAGCGCGAGAACGCGGGCAGGCATCTGTCGTTCTCCGGTGGCAGACACTTCTGCCTGGGAGCGGCCCTGGCCCGTGCCGAGGGCGAGGTCGGACTGCGGGCGTTCTTCGAGCGCTTCCCGGACGCTCGACTGGCCGGGGATGGCAGCCGGCGCGAAACGCGGGTACTGCGGGGCTGGGCGTCACTGCCAGTCGCACTGGGCACGGCCCGCGCCCCAGTCGGCTCCCCGTCCTGACCCGCCTCGACACCTGAGCACCAGATCGGATTATCGGGTTTTCGCGCTGCGTATTGAGTACGTTCGGGGGCGTGGATTTCCGAGCCGCGCTGCTCGACCAGACCCGAACCTTCGGGGAACTGATCCGCAGTGCAGACCCCTCGACACCGGTGCCGACCTGTCCCGGCTGGACGCTCAAACACCTGTTCCGCCACGTCGGTCGCGGAAACCGGTGGGCCGCTCAGATCATCGCCGAGCGCCGAATGTCCGCGCTGGATCCACGCGACGTCCGTGGCGGTAAACCGCCCGACGACGTCGACGGTGCGGCCGACTGGCTCAACGACGGGGCGCGCCTGGTGATCGACGCCGTCGACCGGGTCGGCGCGGCCACCCGGGTGTGGACGTTTCGCGGCCCGCGGCCCGCGGGCTGGTGGATCCGTCGGCGGCTGCACGAGGTCTCCGTGCACCATGCGGACGCGGCGCTGACTCTCGGAGTCGACTTCGCACCGCCGGTCGACCTCGCCGCCGACGCGATCAGCGAATGGATCGAGTTGATGGGCGCCAACAGTGCACATCCAGCGCTGGACCGCGGACGCAGCATCCACCTGCACGCCACCGACGACGGATTGGGGCCGACCGGTGAGTGGACCATCGTGCACGACGAGGAGGGCGTCGGGTGGACGCACAACCACATCAAGGCCGACGTAGCCCTGCGGGGCACCGCCACCGAACTGCTGCTGGCGCTGACCGGTCGTCGCACGGTTGCTGACCCGGGCGTAGAGGTGTTCGGCGATACTGCGGTCTGGGACGCGTGGCTGGAGCGCACCCGCTTCTAGGCCGCCCGGCCACCCGCCCGGCCACCGACGCGCCGCGGCGTCGCCAGCACTGCGGCGATACCGGTCGTCAGCGGCACCGACAAGGCCAACGCGATGCCCCCCACCGCCGAGCGGGCGATCTCGATGGCCACACTCTCGCTGGTGAGCACATCGCCCAGGGCGCGGTTCGCCACGCTGAACAGCAGCAGCAATGGCAGCGCGCTGCCCGCGTACGCCAACACCAGCGTGTAGACCGTGCTCGCGATGTGATCGCGGCCCACTCGCATCGCACCCACGTAGATCGCCCGCCGTGAGCTGCCCTCCAATTCGGCCAGCTCGAACACCGTGGACGCCTGCGTGACTGTGACGTCGTTGAGCACACCGAGGGAGCCGATGATGAATCCGGCCAGCAGCAGGCCGGTGATCGACACGTTGCCCAGGTAGGTCGCGACCGCATTGTTCTCTTCCTCGGAAAGGCCGGTGAGGTGGGCTAATTCGATTGCGCCCCAGGACAGCACCGCCGCCAACAGCAGCGAGGTCAGCGTCCCGAGCAACGCCGCGCTTGTCCGTAGGCTCACGCCGTGCGCCAAGTAGATGACCGCATAAAGGATCAGCGCTGAGGCCACCAACGCGACGGGTATGGCGGCGCCGCCGTCGCGCAGCGCCGGGAGCATGAACACGACGAGCACCAGGAATGCGACCACGATGCCGATGAGCGCGCGCAACCCGCGCCATCCGGCGACCGCGACCACCACCACCGCGAACGCGGCGGCGAGCGCCGTCAGCGGCCACGTCCGTTCGTAGTCGTAGAACGAGTAGGTCGTAGTGCCGGTCGGGTCGACCTGGCGGGTGATCCGGATATGGTCACCGACGGCAAGCTGGGGTTGACCCGCCCCGCCGCTGAATTGCAGGAGGGTCTTGGCGCCCTCGTTCGGGCCGGAGTCGATCGCGATGAGCGAGTGCACGCAGTTGGCCGCCTCACCCACAGCCGGTACCGGTTCGGCCGTCAGCACCGCGCCTACGGCCGGTCCGCCGCAGACGGCAGCACTAGTGGACACCACCTGACCCGATTCGGTCGTGACAGCGCCGCCTTCGGCGTTCTGGAACGGCAGCGGGATGTCGACCTTCTGCTCACTCGGCCACAACCACACCGCCCCCGACAAGACGAGCACACCGATCGCGATCAACAAGCCGACGACGACCTTAGCGGCGATGGGCCCCAGCGGCGCCGGACCCGTCAAGGAATGGGAGTGTCCGTGTGAGTGCGTCACCCGGTCAGGGTAGAGGGACCCGATGAGCGCTCACCTACGTACGGTTCGGTGGCCGGATTCCGTACCGGGATGAGCGCTCGTCGAGGATGCGCTACTGCCGGTAGCTGACCAGGAAGTTGCCCAGCCGTTCGATGGCGTTGGCCAGATCGCGGGCCCACGGCAGCGTCACGATGCGCAGGTGATCCGGTGTCGGCCAGTTGAACCCCGTGCCCTGGGTGACGAGGATCTTCTCCTGCAGAAGCAGGTCCAGAACCAACTGCTCGTCGTCGACGATGTCGTAGACCTCGGGGTCCAGACGCGGGAACGCGTACAGCGCGCCTTGAGGTTTCACACACGAGACGCCGGGAATCTCGTTGAGCATCTGCCAGGCCACGTCACGCTGTTCCAGCAGCCGCCCCCCGGGCAGCACCAGGTCGTCGATGCTCTGGTATCCGCCCAGTGCGACCTGAATCGCGTGCTGCGCAGGCACATTCGGGCACAGCCGCATATTCGCGAGCAGGCTGATGCCCTCGATGAAGCTGCCGGCGTTCTCCTTCGGCCCGGTGATCACCAGCCAGCCCGATCGGTATCCGGCCACCCGATAGGCCTTCGACAGGCCGTTGAAGGTCAGGGTCAGCACGTCGGGCGCCACGGAGGCCATCGCGATGTGCTCGGCGTCGTCGTAGAGGATCTTGTCGTAAATCTCGTCGGCAAGCAGCATCAGTTCGTGCTTGCGCGCCAAATCAGCTATCTGCGTGAGGATTTCACGGCTGTAGACCGTCCCGGTCGGATTGTTCGGGTTGATCACCACGATCGCTTTCGTGCGGTCGGTGATCTTTGATTCCAGGTCGGCGATGTCGGGCATCCACCCCTGCGTCTCGTCGCACAGATAGTGCACCGGGGTGCCGCCCGCCAACGAGGTGCACGCGGTCCACAACGGATAGTCCGGGGCCGGGATGAGTACCTGGTCGCCGTTGTCGAGCAGTGCCTGCAATGTCATCTGGATCAGCTCCGAGGCGCCGTTACCCAGATACACGTCCTCGACGTCGAACCTCGGAAAGTCTTCGACGAGTTCGTAACGGGTGAACACCGCGCGCCGGGCCGGCATGATGCCCTTGGAGTCGGAGTAGCCCTGGGCGTAGGGCAACGCCTGGATGATGTCGCGCATGATCACGTCCGGCGCCTCGAATCCGAACGGCGCCGGGTTGCCGATGTTCAGCTTGAGGATGCGATGGCCTTCTGCCTCCAGGCGTGAGGCGTGCTCGTGCACCGGTCCGCGGATCTCATACAGGACGTCCTGCAGCTTGGACGACTGCGTGAACGTACGTTGCCGCGGACTGCTTCCGGCGGCATGTATCGGCACGTGGTGGGTGGTCACGTCCTCCATGGTCTCACTTCTGTCCAGCGATTAACGAAAATCGCCGGTCAAGGTCTCACCGCTTGCCCGGCGGGCGCGCTCCTTTGGCGATGCCGAGGCCCTTTACCGGTGGTGGCTCGGGCCCGTCGTCGTTGTTGTCGCCGGAAGGCTCAGGGGCAGCGTCTTTTTCGGCACTGTCCTCCGGTTCCGGTTGAGCGACAGCGGGTTTGGACGCACTGGGCGGCTGCGCCGGTGCGGCGGCCTTCTTGGCGCCGGGCCGGCGTGCGCCCGGAGCGATGCCGAGGCCTTTGACCTCGGGTTCGGGTTTGGCGTCCAAACCCCGGTCCGAGTCCGCGGTTTCGGTCTTGGCGCCCGGCGTCGCCTGATCCGGGTCGACGTTCGGCGGTTGGGTGACGGTCGCCTCGCCCGCGTTGGGTGAAGCCGGCTTCTTCGCTCCGGGCCTCTTCGCACCTGCCGCAATACCCAGACCCTTGACCTGCGGCGCCGGCTTGGCCTCCGACGCAGATGTGGCCTCCGGCGCCTCGGCGGGCGCGGACGCAGCGGCCGGTGCGGCCTTCTTGGCGCCTGGACGCTTGGCGCCCGCGGCAAGGCCGAGCCCCTTGGCGGGTGGTGCTGCGGCAGCAGGTTTTTCGTCGCCGGACTTTTCGGCAGCGGGCTTCTCGGTGGCGGCCTTCTTGGCTCCCGGACGCTTGGCGCCGCCGGCGAGGCCCAGCCCGGTGACCGGTTTGGTCTCGGTCGCCGTGGCGGCTTCCGCCTTGGCGGCCGGCTCCGGTTCGGCCTGCGTCTCGGCCTCGGCCGGCGCCTCCTTCACGGGTGCCTGCGCGGCGAGTTTGGCAGCGCGCTCTTCGGCTTCCTTGGCGGCGGTGCCTTTCTCCGGCAGCATGATCGCGGTCTTGTCCAACGCGCCCAGCAGCAACTGGGCGACGTCGAGAACCTCGGCCTTCTCGACGTCACGGGAGGCGGCGACGTCGTCGACACCGTCGGTGATCATCACGCGGCAGAACGGACAGCCCGTCGCGATCGTCGAGGCGGTGTCCATGGCTTCTTCCGTGCGCTCGACGTTGACGCGTTTGCCGATGTGCTCTTCCATCCACATCCGCGCGCCGCCGGCGCCGCAGCACAGGCCGCGGTCGGCGTGCCGCGGCATCTCGGTGAGTTTCGCGCCCGACGCCCCGATCAGCTCACGCGGTGCGGCGTACTCCTTGTTGTGCCGCCCGAGGTAGCACGGGTCGTGATAGGTGATGTCCATCCCGCCGTCGGGAGGTGTGACCGGGATGAGCTTCTTGTCGCGTACCAGCCGGTTCAGCAGCTGCGTGTGGTGCAGCACGGTGTAGTTGCCGCCGACCTGCGGATACTCCCGACCCAGCGTGTTGAAGCAGTGCGGGCAGGTGACCACGACCTTGCGGTCGACCCGCTCGATGCCCTCGAACAGCTCGTTGAGCGTCTCGACGTTCTGCGCGGCCAACTGCTGGAACAGGAACTCGTTGCCGGAGCGGCGGGCCGAGTCGCCGTTGCAGGTCTCACCCTCACCGAGCACCAGGAACTTCACCCCGGCGGCGGCCAGCAGTTCGGCAACGGCCTTGGTGGTTTTTTTCGCACGGTCCTCGTAGGCACCGGCGCAGCCGACCCAGAACAGGTACTCGTAGCCGTCGAACGACTCGACGTCCTTGCCGTACACCGGGACGTCGAAGTCGACCTCGTCGATCCAGTTGGTCCGGTCCTTGGCGTTCTGACCCCAGGGGTTGCCCTTGTTCTCCAGGTTCTTGAACAGCACGCCGAGCTCACCGGGGAACTCGGATTCCATCATCACCTGGTAGCGGCGCATGTCGACGATGTGGTCGATGTGCTCGATGTCGACGGGGCACTGCTCGACGCAGGCGCCGCACGTCGTACAGGACCACAGCACGTCGGGGTCGATGACGCCGCCCTGCTCCTCGGTGCCGACGAGTGGCCGGGTGGCCTGCTCCGGACCCGAACCCATGATCCGTTCGAAGCCCGACTCGGGGACGTGCTCGTGCGAATGCTCCTCGGACTTCTTCTCGCCGCGCACTTCCTCGCCGAGGCCGCCCTCGGGGGTGTTCTCCAGCGGCGACTCCTTGTCACCGAGGACGTAGGGCGCCTTGGCGAACAGGTGATCGCGCAGGTTCATGATCACGAGCTTGGGCGACAACGGCTTACCGGTGTTCCAGGCCGGGCACTGCGACTGGCAGCGGCCGCACTCGGTACACGTGGTCATGTCGAGGTAGGCCTTCCACGTGAAGTCCTCGATCTTGCCCCGGCCCAGGACCGCGTCCTCCGGCGGATCCTCGAAGTCGATCTCTTTGCCCTCGTATTCCACGGGCAGCAGCGGGCCGAGCCCGTCGGGCAGCCGCTTGAACGTCACGTTGACCGGCGCCAGACCGATGTGCAGGTGCTTGGAGTGCAACACGATCAGCAGGAAGATCAGCATCACCGCGATGTGGGCCAGCAGCGCGATGGTCTCGATCCACTCGTTGGCGGTGTGACCGAGCGGGCTCAGCACCCAACCCATGAACTGGGAGAAGAACGCGCCGTTGCCGTACGGCAGGGCGTTGGTGTTCACCGCGGCGCCACGCACCAGCGCGTAGGTCCAGATGACGTTGAAGATCATGAACAGGATCAGCCAGGCCCCGCCGGTGTGGGACCCGTAGAAGCGCGAGTCGCGGCCGTGTTCCTTGGGTTCGGTGCGCATCCGGATGATCGCGAAGACGATGATGCCGGCCAGCACGGCGACGGCGAAGAAGTCCTGAAGGAAGCCCAGCGCATCCCAGCGGCCGATAAACGGGATGTGGAAGTCGTGGTCGAACAGGTACCCGTAGGCCTCGAGGTAGACCGACGCGAGGATGAAAAAGCCCCACATCGTGAAGAAGTGCGCGAGACCGGGAATCGACCACTTCAGCAGCCGGGTTTGCCCGAAGACCTCTTTGATCTGCGTGGTGATGCGGGTCGCCAGGTTGTCCTTGCGGTTGTTCTCCGGGCTCGTCGGTGCACCGGCACGGATCAGCTTCGTCAGCCAGAGCACGCGTTTTGCGGCGAAGACCAGAACGATTGCGGTCAGCCCGAGGCCGACGACCAGCCTGATCAGCATCTGGGTATCCACCGCGCGCCTCCCGTTCCCAAGTTACCCAAGAGTAACTTATCTCAAGTTACCCGCCGGTAACTTTAGCTCAGGCCTGCTCAAGCCCGGGGGTCATAGTTGCATCTCAGGAGGAAACACCGCTACGAAGGCTGTCCTAACTACACACCGTCGTTCGGGCCGGGGTCGACGGGCACGGTGGCGGTACCCGTTTGTGCGCTGCTCGAATCCGGGTTGTCCGGACCCGGCAGGGCAGGCTTGGGGGATCAGGTTTGCGGCGTCAGCATCGCGCGCAACATCGACAGCATCTCCGAGCGGGATTCCGCGCCCAGGCGACGGCGGATCCGGGCCACGTGGTGTTCGACGGTCTTGGCCGAGATGAACAGCTGCGCGCCGATATCGCGGTACGGCATGCCGAGCAGGAGCAGTTCGGCGACCTCGCGTTCGCGGTCCGACAGCCGCGACGACATCGGACGCGCGCCGCCCGCCCGCGGCGCCTCGCGCGCAGCAGCCTGGTCGATGCCCGGCATCTCGTCGAGCGCGACGGTCTGTTTCAAGTCGCGGGCCAACTGCAGCATGGCGCCGGACACCCGCCCGTCGGGCGTTTGCAGTGCGGCCTGACCGGCCAGCCGGGTGGCGTCCCAGGTGAGACCCGCCTGCGCCAACAGCCGTGCCGCACCGGTGACCTCGTCGACGTCGACGTGGTTGGCCAGCACCCGCAGCCACGTCCGGCCCGCTGTCGCCAGCGTCGTGGCGAAGGCGCTGTGCGCGGCCGCGGCCGTCAACGCCTGGCCGTGCGGGGCGACCGCGTCCGGCGAGTTGGCCAGAATCCCGGCGTGCACGCCGGCCCAACGCAACGGCGCCGACCACAACACCGGGTCGCCGAGCGCGCGCAGCAGCGCGAACGCTTCGTCGAGAGTGTGCTGCAGCCGGTCGACCTGACGTATCCGGGAGGCGGCCACCCACAATTCGCCGAGCGGCAGCAGCGAGAACAGGTCCATCGAGTACTCCGCCAGCACCTCCACCGCGGCATACCAGTGCGTCTGCATGGCTCCGGTGTCGCCACTGCGACGGGCGATCGCCGTCTGCAGCGCCGCCGCCCACAGTGCGTCGCGGCGATGAAGAGAAGAAGCGTCTCTGTCGGTGCCTGCGATAGTGGCGTCGGAGGACGCCGCGGATAGTTGGCCGTCCTGCATGCGCACCCAGCCCAACAGCAGCCGGTGCCGGCGGGCGACGAAAGGCGCTGCCTCCGCGCCGTCCTCGAGGCCCGCACGTACGGCGCGGGCGATCACGCTGCGGGCCCGCACCGGGTCCCCCCCGTGCAGGGCGGCAAGCGTCACCAGCGCCGCCGGGGTGTCCGGGGCGACACCCGCCGCCGGTTGCTCGGTGGTGATGGCCTGGCCGAGTCGGGCTACCGCGGCGGGATACGACGTGTCGAGCGACATCAGCAGCCCGTCGGCGAGGCTGCGCGCGGCGCGCGCCGTCGAGGTCGGCGGGCCGCTGCTCTCGGCGGACAACGCCGCACGCGCGGCGGGCAGGTCGCCGGCGGCCAGCGTCACCACCGCGCCGGCCGCGCTGACGAACGCGTCCGGATAGGCGCCCAGCCACCGGAACAGGTCGGCGGCCTGTGCGGTGCCCCCATCGTGAACGGCGACGCTGGCGGCGATCCGCACCGCGGCGGCTCTTTGGGCCGGATCCTCGGAACCGAGCAGTTCGTCGGTGAGCCGAGCAGCGGTCACGCAGTCGCCGGTCATGGCCAGCGCATCGGCCAGCTGTGGGCTCGAGGTGCTCGCGCCCGCATCGACGGCGGCACGGTAAAGCCTTGCCGCCCTTGCGGGTTGGCGGCTGTGGGACGCGAGTTCGGTCAAGGCGGTGGCAAGCCGGTCGTCCCGCAGGCCGTGCTCGGCCAGCTGCAACGCCAGATCGGCTGACAGCGTTGAGGATTCGAGCTGCGACACCAGAAGCGATATCTCGGTCTCACGATGGCGTGTCGTGCCCAGAATCTGCGCGATGCACTGGTGCAGTGCCCGCAGGAAAGCGCGACTGTAGGACGGCTCGATCAGCCCGGTGGCCCGGGCGCGATCCACCACTGCATAGGCGTCCTCGGCGCTCATCTGCAGCGCCCCCGCGACGTCGTCCGGACCGATGTCTCTGCTCAACGAAGTCATCAGCAGGGTGTCGAGGGTGGCGCCGTCGACCAACCGCAGTCGCTCGATCAACGTGTACTTCGCCGCCTGCAGGACAGCCGCGGCCGGCGTCTGGTCGTCCGGCGAGGCGGCGGCCGCCATCGCCGGCCGCAACAGGAACGGGAGACCGGCAGTCGCCACGAGCAACGAGCGAATGAGACCGGGTGCCGGTGTGCCGCCGAGGGTTTCGGCCGCGAGGTTCGTAATGTCTGGAGAAGACAGCGGTCCCAGTGCGACGATCGCGTTCTCGCGTTCGACAGCGGTCACCAGCGCGCGCAGGGCGGGGCGGTGCGCGAGTGGCTCGGCGCCGACGACAACTGTCGATGCGGGATCGGCGACCCGGTCCGAAAGGCGGTCGAGGTCGTCATCGGTCAGCAGGTGTGCGTCGTCGACGACAATCGCGGCGCCCGGGTCGTCGTCCGCGCGCGCAGGCCGGGTGAGCACCGGCACGCCGGCGGATCGCAATGCGGTCCGGAAAGTGGCCAACACGGTGCTCTTGCCGGTACCGATACCTCCCGAGACGAGCAACTTGACGGGCTCGGTCGGTGCGGTCGTCAGTCTCGTGACCGCCTCACGCGCGGCCGGTGGGACGTCGGTCCACGGGTCCGACGCGGCCATCGTCTACGGCGCGTCCGGAACCGGAGTGTCCGGTGACGGTTCGACCGTGGTCACCGGCGGTTCGGTCGTGGTCGGGGGCTGTGTGGTCGTGGGCTGGGTGGTGGTCGGAGGCCGTGTCGTCGTCGTCGTGGTGGGCTGGGTCGTGGTGGTGGTAGTCGTAGTCGTCGTGGTGGTTGTCGTGGTGGTCGGCGACGTCGTCGTCGTGGTCGACGAAGGCGGGGGCGGCGGCGGGACGACGCTGGTGGTCGCGCGGCCGTCGTCGCCGGTGACCGTGACCGTCTGCGGGGTAGGCGGTGGAGTCGTCTCACCCGGCGACGGTCCCGTCTCGACCGTCGTCGCCGTCTCGGTGACCGGACCGGTCTGCCCGCTGGTGCTCGTCAAGGTGACCGCGAGGCCGCCGGCGGCGAGCAGCGCGGCCGCGGCGGCCGCACCGAACAGCACCACCGGCCGTCGGTACCACGCCAGCGGTTCCGCCTCGGGCTCGTATCGCTCTTCTTCATGCGCGAATTCCATCGCGGGCCGGGCACCGGTGCCGGCCGGTTCGAACGTGTAGTCATCGCCGGCGTAGGGCACCGGCTCACCGGCGGGTGAGTCGTCCTGGGACCACGCCAGCGCCCGGAACGTCGCCGAGCCAGCGCCGTCGGCCGTCTCCCCGCCCGCCACGCCCGCGGCGCCGGCGGCCCACGCCGCGGCGGCCATCCCGGTCGGAGCCATTCCGGTCGGGGCGTCCGCGGCCGCGGCCATCCCGGTGGCGGCGTCGGCAGCGTCGGCGATCAGCGCGGCACCCGCGGCGACGTTGAGTTGGGACTGCGGCGTGGTGATCACCGGCGCCCGCAACCGTGTCGACAGCTGCTGGGTGACCAGCGGGATGTTCGCGCCGCCCCCGACGGTCGCCACCGCAGACACATTGGCCACTGGAATGTTGTTGTGCTGCAACGCCTCTTCAACGGCGTCGAGCACGCCGGTGAGCGGTTCGCTGATCAGCTGTTCCAGCTCGGTGCGGGTCACCCGCACGTCGGAGGTGAAGCCGGGCAGGTCGGCGTGGACGACGGCGGCGGTGTCGGCCGACAGCTGCTCCTTGGCCAGCCGGGCTTCGTTGCGCAGCCTGGCCAGCGAACTGACCGCCGCGGTGCCCGCCGGGTCGGCGTCGTTGGCTGCGGCGATACCCGCCACGACGTGGTTCAGAACGAGCTGATCGATCTGGTCGCCGGAGAAGTCGGCGTACCGGACCGTCTCACCGATGGGGCCGAAGCCGGCGCCCGCGTCGGCCAGGCTGATGCTGGTTCCGCTGCCCCCGAAATCGCACAGCACCACCACGCCGCTCGACGGCAACCCGGGGGCGGTCTGCAATGCGGCGAGTGCGGCCGCCGAATCCGGTACCAGCGTGGGCGCCACCCCGTCGGGGGCGAGCCTCGGTGCGGCCCGCAATGCCCCGCGCAGCGCGCCGACCGTGGCCGTACCCCAGTGCGCCGGCACCGCGATCACGACGGGGTTGCCGCCGTCGACCGTGCGCGCCATCGCGTCGAGCGCCTCGACGAGCACCCGCTCCCCGCGGTGCGGCGAACCGTCGGCCGCCACCAGCGGTACCGGGTCACCGACCCGTTCCACGAAACCGCTCAGCACCATGCCGGGCTGGTTCAGGTTGGGATTCTCGGCGGGAACGCCGACCTCCGGAGCGCGGTCGTCGAACACGGTGAGTATCGATCGGCGCATGACCGGAGGACGGCCGACCCGGGCCGCGACCAAATTGGTCGACCCGATCGACAACCCGAGTGAGTCGCTCATTTCCACCTCTGCGTTTGGGTGCGTTCGGACCCGGCCATCACGATAGCGGCTCATCCGTTCCAAGCATGGGAGCTGCCCCTAGCGCGGCGGAATCCCCTAATGGTTCACCCCCTAACGGCACCGTCGCGGAGGTGGGTTTCGCACCGATCACCGGGACGGACGCCGTCGATAGCATCGTGGCAGACCACTTCGGCCAGGTTATTTCCTAGCCGTATATCCGTTGCGGGAGGGAGGGCGTTTCATGGCTAACGAGCTACTCGATTTCGTCATGTCGGTGGTGCGGGACCCTGACGTGGCTGCACGCTTTGCAGCCGACCCGGAACAAGCCATTCTTGACGCCAACCTGACGAATGTGACCAGTGCCGATGTCCATGCCCTGATCCCCGTGGTGTCCGAGTCAATATCGGCGCCAATATCGGCACTGCCCACGACGGTACCGAGCACCGGGTTCGACGCCGGCATCGCCGAAGCGGTACCAAACGTCTGGAGCAGCGGTGCGGCCACTGCCGCGTTCGACGCGTTCGGAGACCACGTGCCAGCCGTGGTGGACGACGTTTCCGCAGCTCTGATCGCCGATCCGACGGTTTCCGAAATGACCGATCCCGGCGTCCCGGACGTTGCCGGTGCCGACGACACCTCGCTGCAGTTCGACCAACCGGTAATCGACGACTTCGCGGTCGACGAGGCGCCGATGATCGAGGACCTGGGAGATGCGGTGGCCGACGTCCAGCAGTTCGACGTCCCCGATGTCGATGCAGGCGGATTCGACATCTTCGACTGAGCGGCCAGGCGACAACGTGCGCGGTCCCGTTGCGGGGCCGCGCACGTTGTCGTTTTTGCCGTGGGACGGCTCTCGATGACGCCGAGTGTGGGCTTCCATTCGCCTGCTTCGGCGCGCCGCGTACGAAACTTCACACCCGCGATCAAGGCGCCGCGAGCCGCAACCCCCTATAACCCCCTAATCCCCTAACGACCCCCCGGTCCCGATCCCGGCATGCCGGTCCGCAGGCAGGGGTTGCGACCCCGTTTCTGCGGGGTCGCAACGCCCATAACGTGGTCATCAGTTCGCCGGACACCTCGGCGACCAGACCTGAGAAAACGAACACCCGAAAGGATCCGACATGAACCTCATCGACTGGTTTCTGAACCTGTTCCGCGACCCGGTCTCCGCTGCGGCGTTCGTCGCCGACCCCGACCGCGAACTGCACCAGGCCGGTTTCGGCAACGTCTCCGCCTCCCAGGTACAGGCTGTGGCGGCCACCGTGGCGCCGGCGGCGGTGTTGCACGGCGGGGGTAACCCGGTGGTGGGTCTGCAGCAGGCGGTGGCCCAGACGCACGGGATCGCGTTCACCCCGCAGCGGCAGACCGATCTGTGGTCGAACAACGACACGTTGAGCAACAACGACACCCTCAGCAACAACGACACCCGGTTGTTGAGCCCGGAGACCAACACCGTCAACTCTGCCGGTGAGGACCAACAGCAGGGCATCGGGAACTTCGGTTTGGAGTTCGGTGACATCACCTTCGGCGACAAGACCAGCAACACCGCCACCGACGGCGGGGTGGTCAACACCGGCACCGCCGGCGATATCGATGCCACCCATGTCGACGGCGACGGAAACGTGGTCGGCGACGACAACGAGAACGTCAACACCGGCGCTATCGAGGACTCCAACGTCGCCATCGGCGAGGACAACGAGATCGACGACAGCGGTGATCAGAGCGCCGGCGGCGACATCGTCTCCGGAAACGAGGGTCCGGTCATCAACGACGTGGACATGAGCGGCGGCAACGGTGGCGGCGCGGTCGGCGGTGACGGTGGCGGCGGGCTGATCGGGATCGGCAACGACGGTGGTGATGCCAGCGGTGGTGCCGGCGGCTCGGGCGGGGTGATCGTGCTCAACGACAACGACACGACCACCACCGACGTCGGTGGCAACCAGACCACCGTCGGCGATATCGACGGTGCGGTGGTCGGCGGGGTTTCCGGCGGCACCAGCGTCGAGGACAACTCGGTGGACAACTCGGTGGACAATTCCGTCGACAACTCCGGACAGGACAACTCGACCGACAACTCCGGTCAGGTCAACACCGACGTCGATGTGAGCACCACCGTCGACACCGGCCTGTTCTGAGGCCGACCGCACAACGGCTCTGGCGGGGATCAATCACGATCCCCGCCAGTCGCCACGTCTACCGTTGAGTCACCGGCCCACCCGGATACGAGGACTTCATGATGCAAGGCGACCGCAGGGCGACCGGCGAGCCGGTCAAACCAACACGAGCCGGCGAGCCGGTCAAACCAACCAAAATCATTGTCGAACTGATCGACCACACCAGCAAGATCGCCGATGCCAACGATCGCGGCGACCTGGTCGATCGGTTGGCCAGGGCCAAGGCCCGCATCACCGACCCGCAGATCCGGGTGGTGATCGCCGGACAGCTCAAGCAAGGCAAGAGCCAGCTGCTGAACTCGCTACTCAATGTTCCCGTTTCGCGGGTCGGCGACGACGAAAGCACGGTGCTTCCCACCGTCGTCACCTACGGCGAGACTGCCTGCGCGACGTTGATCGTCGCGCGGGGCGAGGGCGAGGAACCCGAAGCCGTCGAGATCCCGATGGCCGACATCAAGAACGATCTGCGCAGGGCGCCGCAGGCCGGCGGGCGCGAGGTGATCAGGGTGGAGGTCACCGCGGCCAGCCCGCTGCTCAAGAACGGCTTGGCCTTCGTGGACACCCCCGGCGTCGGCGGGCACGGCCAACCGCACCTGTCGGCGACGCTGGGGTTGCTGCCCGACGCCGACGCTGTGCTGATGTGCAGCGACACCAGCCAGGAGTTTACCGATCCAGAGATGACGTTCATGCGGCAGGCGTTCGAAATCTGCCCTGTCGCAACGATAGTCGCCACCAAAACCGATCTCTACCCGCACTGGCGCCAGGTTGTCGACGCCAACAAGGCTCACCTGCAGCGCGCGGGTGTGGCCGTGCCGATGATCCCGGCGTCGTCGCTGCTGCGCAGCCACGCGATCGCGCTCAACGACAAAGAACTCAACGAAGAGTCCAACTTTCCGGCCATCGTGAAGTTCCTCAGCGAGCAGGTGCTGGCGCAGCAGAACGACCGGATCCGCGAACACGTCGTCAACGAAACCTACTCAGCGGCTGAGCATTTGACACTCAAGGTCAAGGCCGAACTGTCGGCGCTCAATGATCCTCAGACGCGCGACCGGCTGAAGGAGGATCTCGAGCGGCGTAAGCAGGAAGCTCAGGATGCGTTACAGCAGACGGCGCTGTGGCAGCAGGTGCTCAACGACGGAATCGCCGACCTGACCGCCGATGTCGACCACGACCTGCGTGGTCGCTTCCGGGTGATCGCCCAGCACATCGAGAAGGTCATCGACACCTGCGACCCGACGCAACACTGGGCCGAAATCGGCGCGGAGCTCGAGGACGCCGTCGCCACCGCGGTGGGCGACAACTTTGTCTGGGCCTACCAGCGTGCCGAGGTGCTGGCCGCCGAGGTGGCCCGAACGTTCGTCGAGGCCGGCCTGGATGCGGTCAATATGCCGCAACTGGACCCCAGCCGGATGGGAGCCAGCCTCGGCGAGATGAAGTCGCTGGCGAGGCTAGAGGCCAAGCAGTTAGGCAAGGGCCGCAAGCTGACCATGGGCATGCAGGGTTCCTACGGTGGCGTGCTGATGTTCGGGATGATGACGTCGTTCGCGGGGTTGGGCATGTTCAACCCGATCTCACTGGGCGCGGGTCTGCTGATGGGGCGCAGCGCTTACAAGGAGAACGTCGAGAACCGGATGCAGCGGGTGCGCAACGAGGCCAAGCTCAACACCCGTCGTTTCATCGACGATACGCAGTTCGCGGTCAGCAAGGAGTCGCGCGACCGCCTCAAGGCGATCCAGCGGCAGCTGCGCGACCACTACCGCGGTATCGCCAACCAGACGACCAGATCGCTCAACGAGTCCCTGCAGGCGACGCTGGCCGCCGCACAGATCGAGGAAACCGAACGCAACAGCCGCATCAAGGAACTGGAGCGCCAACTCAACATCCTCAACCAGGTCACCGAGCACGCGGTCAAGATGCTGCCGCCCGATTCCGCCGTCGCACCCGTGGGGACCACCTAGCCGTCCCGGTGCATAAGCTGGACCCCTATGGGTAGCGCGAGATGAGCACGAGCGATCAGGTGCGCGCGATCCTGGGCGGAACCATCCAGGCGTACCAGGCCGACCCCGCGTATCGTCACCGCCCCGATGTGCACAACGAGCTGCAGCGCATCGGTGGTCGGCTCAACCAGCCCATCCGCATCGCGCTCGCCGGCACGCTCAAGGCGGGTAAGTCGACCCTGATGAATGCGCTTGTGGGCGAAGACATTGCGCCGACGGATGCCACCGAGGCCACCAGGATCGTGACGTGGTTCCGGCATGGCCCCACACCAAAGGTCACCGCGAACCACCGCGGCGGCAGGCGGTCCAATGTGCCGATCGGGCGTGACCCCGGCGAGGGCGGACTCACCTTCGACTTCGCCAGCCTGGACCCCGAGGACATCATCGACCTCGACGTCGAGTGGCCCGCCGCCGAACTCATCGACACCACGATCATCGACACCCCGGGTACGTCGTCGTTGTCGCGGGACGTCTCGGAGCGCACCCTGCGACTGCTCGTCCCCGACGACGGGGTGCCCCGGGTCGATGCGGTGGTGTTCCTGCTGCGCACGCTGAACGCCGCCGATACCGCGCTGCTCAAACAGATCGGTGAGTTGGTCGGCGGCTCCGCGGGGGCGCTGGGCGTGATCGGGGTGGCGTCGCGTGCCGACGAGATCGGTGCGGGGCGGATCGACGCCATGCTGTCGGCCAAGGACGTCGCAGCCCGGTTCACCGCCGAGATGGAGCGGACCGGGACGTGTCAGGCGGTGGTCCCGGTGTCGGGTCTACTGGCGTTGACGGCTCGGACGCTGCGGCAGAGTGAGTTCGTCGCGCTGGAGAAACTCGCCGGAGTGGACGCCGCCGAGCTGACCAAGGCGATGTTGTCGGTAGATCGCTTTGTCCGCGAGGACAGTTCGTTGCCGGTGGATGCGGCGACCCGAGCGGCGCTGCTGGACCGGTTCGGCATGTTCGGCATTCGCATCTCGATCGCGGTGCTGCGCGCCGGAGTCGGGGATTCGGTGGCGCTGGCTGACGAGTTGTTGGAGCGCAGCGGTTTGGTGGCGTTGCGAGACGTCATCGATCAGCAGTTCGCGCAGCGCTCGGAGCTACTCAAAGCCCATACCGCGCTGCTGTCGCTGCGCCAGTTCGTGCAGTACAACCCCATCTACGCGACGCCGTACATCCTGGCCGACATCGATCCGCTGCTGGCCGACACACACGCCTTCGAAGAGCTTCGGCTGCTGAGCCAGTTACGTTCGCGGCCAACAACTTTGAACGATGATGAGATGGCGTCGCTGCGCCGGATCATCGGGGGCTCGGGTACCGATGCGGCCAGCAGGCTGGGCCTGCAACCGGAGAATCCGTACGACGGACCTCGCGCGGCGTTCGCGGCGGCGCAACGCTGGCGCCGGCGGGCCGAGCATCCGTTGAACGACCCGTTCACGTCGCGCGCGTGCCGGGCCGCCGTGCGCAGCGCCGAAGCGCTGGTGGCCGATTACGCGGCGCGCGGCCGCTGAGGTCAATGGCTGGAACCGCCGACCACAAGCTGTTCGAACAGGTCGGCGCCCCGGGCGGTCCCGCCGGTGGCGGCGAACCCCGCTGCGACCCGCTTGACGCCTTCTGTCATCGTCATCGCCTGTCGCACTTTCGTCCGCAGTCGAGGTGCTGACAGTTTCTTCGCCGGCAGGCGGGTGCCGCATCGGGCCACCTCGACGCGTCGTGCCACCTCGAACTGGTCACGTCCGAACGGTACGACGCAGACCGGCACACCCCGCAGCAGCGCCTTTTGCGTGGCGCCCATTCCACCGTGGGTGATCGCGCACACCGCGCGGGCCAGGACCGCTTCGTGGGGCACCGCACCGCATACCGTCGCGTTCGGCGCCGTCGTCGTTTCCCTGCGCGGACCGGTCGGCACGGTCGCCACCACGTGCACCGGTTCGTCGGCCAACGCTGCGATCGCCGTCGAGACGAGTTCGGCGTCCGCCTGCGGCTCGGACGAAGTGGTCACGAGAACGATCGGTCGGTCGATTTCGGCCAGCCAATCAGAACTGGAGTCACCGAAAGGATCCAGCGCGCAGGGTCCGATCATGTGGATGGCATCGCCCCACTCGGTCTGCTCGTATTGAAACGGCTTACCGGTGGCCACGAGCAGCAGCGGTGCTCGACGGAGGTACTCGTCCGCGGTGGCCACCGGGGGTAGGCCAACGTCGGTGCGAACCTGGTTGATCGACGGCAGCATTACCCTTTCGATCGTTCGCGAAATGACCGCCTGTACCACCGCATCGCGGGCACGACCCAGCACCCCGTGCATCGGTTTGAGGCCCAACCCGAAGGGTGGCACTCCGGGCGACCGCAGCGGAGGCGTATACGGCGAGAAGCAGGCCCAGGGAAGGTGGCCGGCCTCGGTTGCCGACCTGGCCCCCCAACAGTTCACGCCGATGAGCAAGGCATCGGGCGCAACGCCAGCAATCGCGGCGGCGAGGTCGGTGACCTCATACGCCGCGCGTCGGCCGAAGGCGGCGACGCCGATCTGTAGGGCGCGCCGAGGGTCGGCCGTGCCCCCGTCGCCGAGTGGGATGTCCTCGATTCGCGGGTCGATCGCAGAAGTTTCGAAACCCAGGCCGGCTCCCATATCGATGGCAGTGGACAGCGTGCGGAGATGGATGGTGTGGCCGCGGCGTGCCACTTCGGAAAGCAGCGCGCTGATCGGCAACATGTGCCCCAGCGCGGGGGAGGTATACGCCAGAATCGTCGCCACGTCTCACGTCATTCCGGCTTGCGCGGTCGATTCATCGGCAAGGCGGTGGGCCTCTTCCAGCCGGCCCAGGGCATCGAGTGTTTCGCACAGCTCGAGGTACTGGCCGGCCAGCTCCGCGTAGGCAGCAGCGCTGTCTTCGACCCTGGCCAGTAGGGCGCGAGACCTCAGCCACCACAAGTCGAGGGCGGGTATGCCGCGACGCTCTTGGCGCCACTGCTCGATGATGTGACGTGCCTCAGAGAGGTCGTCGGGTGTCCCTCGCTCGACGAGCAGCTCGACCAGAGCTTCATTCGCCACCACGCCGAAAACCGGTGAGCAGCCGCGGGTCTGCGACCGCAGCGTTCGAAGATCGCTGATTGCTCGGTCGGTTGCTCCGCGACGCGCAGAATCTACCGCCAGATCGCGAATGATCGTGGTGAGTGAATTCAGTCCGACGCGATACTTCATGATGTTCGTCTGGGCGTGTCGCAGCACATCCAGTGCTTCCTCACGATGCTTCGTGCCCGCTCGCAGCAGGACCGTGCCGTAGGTCCACTGCGCAATGACAATGCCGCAGGCATCCCCGAATGCCTCGGCGCGGCTGAGCGCATCGCGCGTGCGATCGACGAGTTGGGCTGCCTCGCACAGGCCGAGGGTCAGCAGCACCGCCCAGTAGAGCTGCACCGATGCACAGTTGAGGGCAGGTAAAAGGCGGGCTTGCCGAGTTCCTTCATCGATATGTCGGCGACCGATTTCGGTCTTACCCTGACACGCCTCGACTATTCCGCGAAGTGCGACAGCGGGAGCGGCTTCGATCGGTGGCACGTCCGGTGTCAGGTCAGCGATCACGTCGACCGCCCGCAGCGCCCCTTCGAGCTCACCACTCGCGAACCAGGCATAACCCAGTGAATTCTGAACGATTCCTTGCGTCTGCGCATCGAGGTCGATACTCGATGCCAGCGCCTCGAGCTCTGGCAGCATCACCGCGGCGTCGGAGATACGGAAGTCGTTGACGGTCAGCGAGAAAATGCGTCCGGCCGTACCAAGAGCGAGCGCCTTGAGGTCCCCGGCCGCGATACAAAGATCGCGGAACTCGTCATATCGCTGATCGGTGTCCGACGCCTCGCCGACATAGAGCAGTGTGGACATCAGCATCGTCCGGGGTGCGATGCGCATCGCGATGAGGTCAGGTTCGTCGTCGGGTAGCTGGTCGGCAACACGCCGTGCGCCCTCCCATTCCGCGCGTGCGGCGCGCACATCCCGGGGGCGAAGCCATTCGGCCGACCGCATGTACCACCGGTATGCACCGGAAAGGTCGCCCGCCGCCTCCAGGTGAGTGGCCACCAATGCCGCGTTCTCATCGACGGACCCGGGGTCGCGGGCTGCAATGGCAGCGGCAAGGCGCCGATGCGCTCGACAACGGGTAACGCTCAGCTGTGAGTCATATGCGACCGTGCGTACCAGCGGATGGTGGAAGCAATAGCGTTGCCGCGGTGCGAATTCCGTCTGATCAATCAATTCGGCAGACACCAGTTCGGCCAACCCGGGTGACATTGCTCCCGGACACAGCGCCCCGAGCGTGTCAACGTCGAACCGGGTACCGATCACGGCCGCCGAATTGAGGATCGCCTTCGCATCGGCAGACAAGCGATCGATGCGCGCCGCGAGCACGGCCTGAATGGTTGCCGGAACGGTGATTCTGCCGATGTCGGCGATCAACCTGTAGCTGCCCCGGCTGCCGGACAGCACCCCACGACCGGAGAGGTCGCGAACGATTTCCTCGATGAAGAACGGGTACCCGGCAGCGGCGTCGGCGATCCGCTCGGCGACACCGACGAGCGACGGGTCAGTCCCGAGAAGCTGGCCGATCAACTCCAGCGCTGTCGAGATCGGAAGCGGCTCGAGCGTCAGCTTGTGCTGCGAGTGGTGGTGTAGTGCGCCGCGAAATTCGGGCCGATAGGTGGTCACGAACAGCGACGTCGTCTGGGTGAGCGTTTCGGCGAAATCGGCAAGGACTGCGTCACTGGGTTCGTCGATCCAATGTGCGTCGTCGAGAACCAACACGAATCTCGTCGGATGCGCCCGCACGACGCGCCGCATGACTTCCACCAGTCGCCGGCGCCGGCCGTCGGCGCCGATGTCCAGTTCAGGCGCGTTCGGGTCCGCGATCCCCATGGCTTCGAACAGAATCTGCGCATCCGTCGATCGAGGTTCCAACGCCGCGACCGCCAGCGTGTGCTCGCGAGCGTCGTCATCGGTTTGCGCATCGACGTCGAACATGGCGCGCAGCAACCGTGTCACCGCGTGGAACGCCAGTGTTGTGGTGTGTGCTTCGCAGCGAGCGAGCACCACGTGAGCGCCTTCATCGGCCGCGACGGCGCTGAACTCCCGGATCAGTCGGCTCTTGCCCAAACCCGGGGAGCCGACGATCCCAACCAGGGACCCACGTGGGGCCGCCAAGAGATCCCGTAGTCGATCCAACTCCGTGTCGCGGCCGAGCATCGCTCCTTCGCTGCGACCCAAGATGACTCGACCGGATTCCACGCCGAGAAGTTCACGCGCGAGCACAGGTTCGTCGTCGCCTTTGATGGCGATCTCCTGAATGGGACCGAGCCGCGCTATGTCTTCGACGAGCCGTGCGGTCGACATCGAGCACAGCGCGCTCCTCCCCGGCGAAGCGGCCGCCTCCATTCGCTGGGCCATCCCCACGGGATGGCCGATCGCCGTGTAATTGCCCGGGCCTGAACCGATTTCACCGGCGATCACTTCACCGGAGTTCAATCCGATGCGCAAGCGCAGCGCGACGCCGTCCCGATTGAGCACTTCCGTTGCCAGTTCTTCGGTCGCCGACTGGATCTCCAGCGCTGCCATGCATGCCCGCAATGCGTGATCTTCCAGAGCCCGTGGAGCGCCGAACAACGCCATCAAGCCGTCGCCCGTGAACTTGTCGACGGTGCCTTGGTACCGCTGCACCACCGCGCCGGCACGGTTGAACAGTTCATGCATGATTTCTTGCAGCCGCTCGGCGTCGAGCCGCGCCGCGAGTTGCATCGAACCGACTACATCGGCGAACAGCACCGTGATGTGCTTGTGTTCACCGTCGGCGTGCTGCTGCTGCGAAACCGGGACACCGCAAGCGTCGCAGAAGCGCGCTCCAGTGCGCAGGTCGTGGCCGCACGACCCACATCGATCGGCGAATTCTCTGGACGGACCTGCCATCCCCCGGTATCTCCCACGCCGTCAATTTCCACCACGATGATCGCAAATGTCGCAGTGGTGCGCCTGATAACCGACAACCTGGGTCGGGGGTGGTCGTCAGGTGCTGATCGACGCCGGTCAGGGAGTCGGCGATTCCGTCACGGTCTCGGTGACCGTTTCAGTGCTGGTCTCCGTGCTGATGCTCGTTGTCGGCGGCGTGGTGGTCGTCGTCGTGGTGGTCGTGGTGGTGGTCGTGGTGGGCGGCTCGGTGGTGGTGGCCGGCGGCGCGGTGACCGTTTCCGTCACAGTCTGCGGTGGCGCTGACGTGGTGGCGGGCGTGGCGGTTCGAGAGGTCGTGGTCAACGGCGTGAGCGTGGTGGGCTCGGTGGAATCGCCACCGCCCGTGATGAGGCTCGCGAGACCCCAGACGATGAGCGCGATCAGCACCGCGCCCAGCGCGCCCAAGGCGACGAGCGCCGCGGGCTTGCGATACCACGGATCCGGCTCCTCAGGCGGCAAGACCTGGCCCCCGTCGCCGTAATCGATGTAGGCCGTGGGGTCGTTGTCGGGGTAGTTCGGGTCGTCGGGAGGTCCGTTTCGCGCCACGGCCATCGATAGTAGGCGCTCGGGGTTACGGATAGAGCGTGCGCGTCATATTCGTCCGGGGCGGCGCGTCGTGCACGTCACGGTCTGCAAGCTCAGCCGAGTTGCGGAATCACCTCACGAGCGAAGAGTTCCAGGTGACTGAGGTCGGACATGTCGAGAACCTGTAAGTAGACGCGCTGCACCCCGGCTTCGAGGAAAGGGCCGAGTTTGTCGACGATCTCGGAGGGGGTGCCGACCGTCGGGGAGTTGCTGCGCAGCTCGTCGACCTCGCGGCCGATCGCCGCCGCCCGTCGCGCGATCTCGGCGTCGTCGCGGCCCGCGCAGAGCACGAACGCCGCCGAATAGGTCATCGAGTCGGCAGCGCGCCCCGCGTCCGAAACGGCCCTTCCGACGCGCTCGAACTGCGTTCGCAGCGTCTCCAGCGGCACGAACGGCACGTTGAACTCGGCGGCGAACTTCGCCGCCAGCGCCGGCGTCCGCTTGGCGCCCTGCCCGCCGATGATGATCGGCGGATGCGGCGATTGCGCGGGCTTGGGCAGGCCGGGGGAGTCGACCACCGTGTAGTGCGCGCCGGAGTAGTCGAACGTCTGACCCTGCGGCGTGGCCCACAGCCCGGTGATGATCTCGAGCTGTTCGGTGAGCCGGTCGAAGCGTTCGCCGAGCGAGGGAAACGGAATCGCGTACGCCTGATGCTCGGCTTCGAACCAACCCGCGCCTATCCCGAATTCCACTCGGCCACCGCTCATCTCGTCGACCTGGGCAACTGATATCCCCAGCGGGCCGGGGTGGCGGAAGGTCGCGGAGGTGACCATCGTGCCGAGGCGGATGGTGGACGTCTCCCGTGCGATACCCGCCAGGGTGACCCACGAGTCGGTGGGACCGGGAAGGCCGTCGCCGTTCATCGCCAGATAGTGGTCGGATCGGAAGAACGCGGAGAATCCCAGATCTTCTGCCGCGCGTGCCACCGCGAGTTGGTCGGTGTAGGCGGCACCCTGCTGGGGTTCGACGAAGACTCGGAAATCCGGTGCTGAGGTCACGGTGCCAGCGTAGGCCGATGGTGCGCGCTACAGACCCCGCCGGTTGTTCCGGACCGCGTCGACGACGTGCGCGTCGCCGTCGAACTCGACCTGGACGGCGTCGCGACCGGAGATGAACAGCAGAAGCTCCTGTGGTTCTGCCGTGACGGTCAACGCCGGGCCCTTCCCGACCGTCGCGAGCACCTTGCCTTGCGGAGTGCGCAACGTCGGCCGGGCGGGCGCCTTGGCCAGCGTCAACCGCGCCATGACCGGCAGGGGACGGCTCAGCGCGGACACTGTCGCGTCATCGAGCGGCCTTGGCTGCCAACCGGGTTGGGCGCGCCGGACGTCCTCGTGGTGAATGAACATCTCGCCCATGTTGGCCACCGGATCCAACAGCTTGAACGGTGAGAACAACGGCGGCCCCGAGGCGACCTTGTCGAGCAGGTCGTCCCATTCGGTGCTCGACGCGGTCTGCTGCTGAACTCTGTCGGTGTAGCCGGCCAGGGCTGAAATCATGATGCCTGGAGCGGCGTCGAGCCTGCGCTCGCGAACCACCAGGTGTGCGGCCAGGTCGCGCGTCGTCCAGTCGCCACACAGCGTGGGGGCATCCGGGCCGACGTCGCGCATGGTCTTTACGAGTGCGGCGCGTTCGCGTTGTGCGGCGCTCATGACATCACCTTAAGGACGGGTCGGGTGTCACACACTCCACTTGACCATCTCGCGGTCCGGGTGCGCCTCGTGCCAGGCCGCGATCGCGCTGTCCCACTCGTCGCCGTCCAACTCCGTGATGGAAGCCGGGAAAATCCCGTCCTCCTCCTTGCGGGTGTGCTCCCAGAGGTCCTCGACCGCGTCACGGATCGCGGACTGGTGCTCCGGGCGCGACAAGTCCACCGCGGCGAGTAGTTCGGCCAGCTCACGGTGCTCCCGGATCAACGGCTCGATGTGTTCGGCGAACAACTCCTCGCGCGAGAGCACTTTGAACAGGCCGTTCTCTTCGCCGCGCCAGTGCGTCCGCAGCTCCTCGGCCATCTCGTCCAACAGCCGGTGCGCCGTTTCGAGGTCGCCACGCTCGATCGCGCGGACAGCCTCGCCGCCGAGGTTGAGCACGTGCGCGTGTTCGGCGATGTAGTCGCGGATCAGTGGCATGTCGCGGCAGCCGCAGTACTGACACATCGACATCGACGCTACTCGGCCGGCGAGCGCCTCCGCCACGTCGACGATCGGCACCGTCCGCGGCAACCGACATTTGTTTGACCGATGAAGTATCTGACACGACTTCGGTCCAAGCGCGCATCGGTATGGCGCGAACGACGGACAATGCTCCGTATCGACCGGCCTTACCGTGCGAAGTGTTGATGTGACGACGACAGCGTCTGCGTGCCAACGATGTAGTGCCGAGCCGCGACCCGGCGCTCGGTTCTGTGACGCGTGCGGCGCGGAGCTGGCGGTGCTGGACCACCTCGCCGAGTACAAGCAGGTGACGGTTCTGTTTGCCGACGTCGTTGGTTCGATGGAGATCGCCGAAATACTGGGTGCTGAACGTTTGCGCGAGCTGATGACCGAGCTCGTCGGCCGGTCTGGCGCGGTGGTCCAGCGGTATGGCGGCACGATGAACCAGTTCACCGGTGACGGGTTCATGGCGCTGTTCGGTGCGCCCGTAGCGATGGAGGACCATGCGCTGCGGGCTTGCCTTGCCGCGTTGGACGTCCAAGCGCAGGCCCGCGCGCTGGCCGTTGAGGTGCACCGGCGCGACGGCATCGCCCTGCAACTGCGGGTCGGGCTTAACTCCGGCGAAGTCGTTGTCGGTGACATCGACACGGGCCCAATGAGATACACGGTTTCAGGACAACAGGTCGGGATGGCCCAGCGGATGGAGTCTGTCGCCGACCCCGGTGGGGTGATGCTCAGTGAGCCGACTGCCCGGCTCGTCGAAAGCCAAGCGGCACTCGGTGAGCCGCGGGCGGTACAGATCAAAGGTGCCGCCGACCCGGTTCTCGCACGGCCGCTGCTGGCGGTCGACAGCGATCACGAGCTGTATCGGACAGTGCGCAGCGAGTCGCGTCTCATCGGACGTGACCGCGAGATGCTAGCGGTGCGTGAGGCGTTACGCGCCGCCACGGTTGGGGTCGGGGGAGTGGTCACGGTCGTCGGCCCACCGGGCATCGGCAAGAGCCGGTTGGTCAGGGAGTCGGCAGCATTTGCGGAAACCGTTGGCGCAGAAATCTTCTACACCTACTGCGAAGCGCATACCCGTGAGGTCTCATTCCACGTCATCGCGCGAAGTTTGCGCGCCGCGATGGGGATCGGAGGCCTGCCGCCAGAGCAGGCGCGCGCCCGGGTTCGCAGCCGGCTGGCCGATCACGGCGAACAGGACGTCGCGCTGCTCGACGAGCTGCTCGCCATCCGGGATCCGGCAGCGGCGCCGGTCGAAATCAGCCCCGACGCGCGTCGTCGCCGCCTCGTCGAGATCCTGCGTACCGGCGCCATCACCCGGTCGGCACCCGCGGTCTATGTCGTCGAGGATGTGCACTGGATCGACACGGTGAGCGAGGGCCTGCTCGCCGAGCTGGCCGCCGTGCTGCCCCGGACTCGGTCATCGATGCTGGTCACCTACCGGCCGGAGTACCACGGTGCACTGTCAACGGTTGCCGATGTGCGGACCATCAGGCTTGTGCCGCTTGATGATTCGCAGAGTGCCCAGCTGACGGCCGAACTGTTGGGCACCGACCCGTCGGTCGATGCGCTGGCCGGGTTGGTCACCGAGCGGGCCGCCGGTGTCCCGTTCTTCGCCGAGGAGATCGTTCGAGACCTCGCCGAACGCGGCGTGCTGCGTGGTACCAGGGGCAGATACACGTGTGACACACCGGTCGAGGACATCCATGTACCCGCCACACTGCAGGCCGCAATCGGCGCGCGCATCGACCGCCTCGACGAACCGGCGAAGCGGACCCTGCAGGCAGCGGCCGTGATCGGTGCGCGGTTCGGTGCGGATCTGCTCGAAAAGCTCACACCCGGCGCCGAAATGACGGACCTGATCGACGGCGAACTCATCGTCGGGATGTCGCCGGAAGCGCACCCCGAGTACGCCTTTCGGCATCCGCTGATCCAGCAGGTCGCCTATACCTCGCAGTTGCGGTCCGACCGCGAGAAGCTCCATCGCCGGCTGGCCAGGACCATCGACCAGACCGACGAGAATGCCGCCCTGATCGCCACCCAGTGGGAGGCCGCCGGCGAGTTCCACGAAGCGTTCCAGTGGCATATGCGCGCCGGATCGTGGTTCAACTACCGCGACCACCGGGCGGCGCGGACGAGTTGGCAGCGGGCGCGCAGCGCCGCCGACCGGCTGCCCGCCGCAGAGCCTGAGCGGCTCGCGATGCAGATCGGCCCGCGAACCCTGGTCTGCGCCAACACTTTCCGTGTCGGTGGCGGGCCCGCGGACACCGGCTTCGACGAACTTCAGCGCCTCACCACGGCGGCCGGTGACAAGACGTCGCTCGCAATCGGCATGGCCGGCCAGCTGACGACCCTGGCGTTCACGTCCCACCACCGCCAGGCATCGCGGATGGCATCAGAGTTCGTCACGCTGGTCGAGTCGATCGGCAATCCGACCATCACGGTCGGGCTCCTTCCGGCCGCCGCTCAGGCGAAGTACGAAGCCGGTGAGGTGAGCGAATGCCTCAGAATCGCCGAGCGGGCGATCGACCTCGCCGCGGGTGATCCGGCCATGGGGGACGTCATGGTCGCAAGCCCGCTCGCCTGGGCGTACACCTTGCGCGGCACCGCCAAGGCCTGTCTCGGCCAGGCCGGATGGCTTGCCGATCTTGACCACGGGCTTGACCTCGCCATGCCGTTCGACATCACGTCGCGTTGCAACGCTGCGCTGTACCGGTACGTGCTGGTCTACCAGAACGCGATGGTGATCCCCGACGCGAGCGCGCTCGCCTACACGTCCGAGTGGTTGCGTGAGGCAGACCGGTCCGGGGACCCGACGGCGATCAGTTTGATACGGCTCATTCGCGGTGTCGCGTTGATTCACGCCGCAGCCGAACAGCGCGAGGCGGGCGCCGGCCTGCTGCTGGCCGCGTATGACCACCTGTCGTGGTTGTCGCAGGGCCTGCGGCGATTGGCGGATGTCGAGATCGCCCGTTGCAAGGGGGCGGCCGGTGACTTCGGTGGTGCTGCCGCGCTGGCCGAGCGGATCTTGGACGAGGCGTTCACGACCGGCGAGATGTTCACCCGCGGCGCCTCGACCACGGTCTTGGTCGAGGCACTCTTGCATCGAGGTCTCAGCGGTGATCTACACCGGGCGCAGGCCGCCGTCGGAAGGCTGGCCGCCGTCCCCACTCAGCCGGGATTCATCCTGCACGAGATCGCGATCCTTCGCCTGCGTGCAGTGCTGGCGAAGTCGGCAGGCGACGCCGAGAGCTACTTCGCCTGGGTCCACAGCTACCGCGCAGCTGCGGAGAGTGCGGGCTTCGTCGGACACATCGCCGAAGCCGAGGCCATGGGGATGGGGTAACCCTCACACACTGCAGTTGTCAGGTGTAGGCGACGTGGACGCGATGAATGAGTCCCTCGAACGGAAACGGGGCATGGTCGCGGTAATCCAGCGATACCGGTGAGCCCAGGCAGGTACCGATATCGAGGCAGTCATTGGCGGTGAACAGCAGCGGTGCACTGACCGGAACCTGCCCGACCGCCACGGTGTCCCCATCAATTGCCAGCGTGATGTCGAGCGGTCCGGCGGGGCGCTGCTCCGCATACCGTGTCTGCACGGTGATCGTGGTGCGCCCCGATCGCAGCTTCTCGGTGGATCGGATCTTGGTGCGCGAGAGGATGAACAGGTTGTACTCGTAGCACAGGTAGCCGTCGTCGAGGTAACAAGTAAGCCCACCGGCGGCCGCTCCCAGGGCGTACAGCACCCCGTTGGCATTGTCGGGAATGTCGGCATCGATGGTGACGATGTTGTTCTTGTTGCCCAGCGACGGTGCGCAGAATTCGGGCATCCGCACCGTGTCGCCGGAGAACTCCCACTCCCGATAGGGCGGGGCGATCCGCAGTTCGGGGTGATACACCGGCACCCACAAGCCACCGCCGATCGGCAGCACCGAATTCCGGGCGGCTTCGATGGCGAAGACCTCTCGCATCTGCACGAGCTTGTCGGGATGCTGTGCCGCGAGATCGTTCGCCTGCGACCAGTCTTCGTCGAGGTGATACAGCTCCCAGATGTCGTTGTCGGGGCTCCAGGTGGCGATGCCCTCGGGCTGACCGGGCACCCACGGCAGCCGCGGCCCGCGGGCGCACGCCAGCCATCCCTCGTGGTAGATGGCGCGGCTGCCCATGATCTCGAAGTACTGCGTCTTCTTCCCGCCCGGCGCGGACCGGTCGGTGAGCGTGCGCGCGAAACTCGCTCCGGCGACGGGGAACTGCGGCTCGCCGCGGACGACCCGCGGTGGCTGGATACCCACGATGTCGTAGATGGTGGGTACGACGTCGTTGCAGTGCACGAACACGTCGCGCGGTGTGGGGTCGGGCGCGATCTTGGTCGGCCACTTGACGGCCATCGGGTTGCGGGTGCCGCCGAGGTGGGAGGCGAGCAGCTTCATGCCCTTGTAGGGCGTACTACCCGCCCATGCCCACGCGGCGTGGTACTGGTTGTCCACCAGCGGGGAGCCCAGCACATCCAGCCCGCCCAGCGCGTCGAGGGCGTCGATGTGCTGGCGCACCGTGCTGGGAATCCCGTTCTGTGCCAACAGTTCAGCGATCGTGCCATTCTGCCCCTCGCCCGAGGAGCCGTTGTCCCCCCAGATGTAGAAGAACAGCGTGTTCTCGCCGTACCCGAGCTGGTCGAGTTCATCGGCGATTCTGCCGACTTGCACGTCGACGTGCTCGGCGTAGCCCGCGGCCACCTCCATGAGACGACGCTGGAAGGGCTTCTCGTCATCGGGAATGCTGTCCCATGAGGCCAACTCGTCATCGCGCTCGGTGAGTTGACAGTCGGGTGGGATCCAGCCCTTCTCCTTGGCCCGGGCGAACACCCGTTCCCGGTACGCGTCCCAGCCGTCGTCGAACTTGCCGGCGTACTTGTCCGCCCATTCCTTCATGATGTGGTGCGGGCCGTGCAGACAGCCGCTGGCCCAATACATGAAGAACGGTTTGTCGGCGTTGAACGCCTTGTGCCGGCGCAACCACGCGATGGCGTCGTCGGCAAGATCCTCCGACAGGTGATAACCCTCTTCCGGTGTCCGGGGCGGGGCGACGACAGTGGTGTTGCGCACCAGATGCGGCTCGTACTGCGAGGCCTCCCCTGCCAAGAACCCGTAGAAATACTCGAAACCCAAACCGGTCGGCCAGTTTTCGAAGGGGCCGGCGGCTGTCGTCTCCTCAGCGGGGGTGTTGTGCCACTTTCCGAACGCCGAGGTGGCATACCCGTACTGTTTGAGTACCTCGGCGACCGTGGCGCTGGAGCGCGGGATCTTGCCCGAATACCCGTCCCAGTCGTTGGCCAGTTCGGCGATCTGCCCGTTGCCGATCTCGTGGTGGTTACGCCCGGTCAGCAGCGACGCCCGGGTCGGCGAGCACATCGCGGTGGTGTGAAACCTATTGTACGACACGCCTTCCGCACAGACCCGATCCATGGTGTCGGTGCGGACCTCGCCACCGAACGTCGTCGGCAGACCCGGCCCGGCATCGTCGATGAGGACGATGACGATGTTGGGGGCATCGTCGTGCAGGTGACGTGGCACGACCCGCTGGGAGTAGGTGGATTCGCCCAGTGTGCGGCCCGCGACACTGGCCGACGGTACCGGTGCGAACGGCAACACCTCGCCGCCCGGCAGTTTCGGAGCCACTGCGTCGTTGCCTACGCCTTCGGGCATTGCCGTCCTTTCGCCGGTTTCGCTGTGGTCACCTTAGAGAGTCATGGCGGGGCTCACCCGAGAAACGGATTGTGCTCCGGCAGTGGTTTGATCAGGTGATCGAGCAGTTTCGCGGACTCTTCGACTGTGAGAACGTCGGCGGGGTCGAGCTGGATGACCTCGCGCGCCGATTCGTCGTACTCCCAGACGTCTTCACCGACCAGCAGGCCCCGGTCGTAGGGCCAGATCATGTGCTCGGCGGTTTTCACCAGATAGGTGGCGTCGGGGTCGACCGGTAGGCCTTCGGCAACCAGAATCTGTCCAGGCGTCTGCTGGTAGATGAACGACGTCGACACGATCATGTCGTCGCTGACGGCCAACTTCTCGTCATCGGAGTAGAAGATGCACTGCGCTGTGCCCTTCCATTCCCGGTAGAGCGCCTTGACCGCCTCGGTGCCTTCGACGGTGATGCTCTTGCCGAGCATGTTGAAGTGGTACACCGGCTTTTCCACCGTCATGTCCGGAGCGAAGATCTCCTCGTAGCGGCCGGCCATCTCCAGGTAACGGTGCCGGTTGTAGGCGTGCAGCAGATAGCGATGACGCGGGTTGTCGGTGGTCTCGATCAGACGCTCCACGGCGCGGTTGGTCTGGGTGATGTCGAAGCGGCTCATGTTCGGTTCCTTTCAGGGCGTGGTGAACAGGTTTCGCAGTTCGGATTTCTTGAACTTGCCGGTGGCGGTGCAGGGAATCGCCGACACGAACTCGAAGCGGTCCGGCAACTGCCACCTGGCGAACTCGTGGGCCAGATGGGTGCGTAGTTCGTCGGCAGTGGCTTGGCCACCGTCCCGAAGCACCACGACGGCCAGCGGGCGCTCGCCCCAACGGTCATCGGGCATGGCGATCACGGCGGCCTGCGCGATGGCGGAATGCGACATGAGCTGGTTTTCGAGGTCGACCGAGGAGATCCACTCGCCACCCGACTTCACCAAATCCTTTGAGCGGTCGCAGATTCGGATACAGCCGTGCGGATCGATGCGCACCACATCGCCGGTCCTGAACCAACCGTCGGCGGTGAAACTGTCGGCACCTCGGCCGCCGTGGTAGGCCGCCGCCACCCAGGGGCCGCGCACCTCGAGTTCACCGATGGCCGCGTCGTCCCACGCGATGAGTTCACCGTTGTCGTCACGGGCCCGAATGTCGAAGAACGGGCTCGCGACGCCTTGGCGGGTGCGGTAGCCGTACTGCTCGTCGCGCTCGCCCTCATCGAGGCGTGCGGTCGCGCGGCAGACCGCGCCCAGAGGTGCGGTCTCGGTCATTCCCCAGGCCTGGATGACGGTGAGGCCGTGGCGGTCGAACCCCTCGAACATCGACCGCGGCACGGCGGCGCCACCGACAATCAGCCGGTCGAGCTCCGATAAGTTCCACTTGCCCGGTCCGGCATCGAGCGCCGCGAGCATTTCCATCCACACGGTCGGCACCCCCGCCGCCATGGTGACTCTCTCATCGGCGCACAGGTCGAGCACGCTCGACGCGTCGAGACGGGGGCCCGGCAGAACCAGGCGGGCGCCGGCCAGCGCTGCGGCGTACGGTAGGCCCCAGGCGTTGGCGTGGAACATCGGTACGACGGGAAGGACTGTGTCCCTTGCTGATACCGCAAGCTGGTCGGGCAGCGCCGCGACGAGCGAGTGCAGCGCGAGCGCCCGGTGCGAGTACGCGACACCTTTCGGCCGGCCGGTGGTGCCCGAGGTGTAACACATCGCCGCCGCGTGATTTTCGTCTAACGAGGGCCACTCGACGGGCTCGGCGCCCGCCAGCAGGGTCTCGTAGTCCAGCGTTCCGGCGGGGGCCTCGCCGGTGTGCGTGACGACGATGACGTGCGTGAAATCGCGATCGGCGCGGAAGCTTTCGAAAACGTCCAGCAGCGACTCGTCGACGACGATCACGTGGTCGTCGGCGTCGTCGACGATATAGGCGAGCTCCTCCGGGAACAGCCGGGGGTTGAGCGTGTGGATGACCGCGCCCATGGCTGGAACCGCGAAGTACAGCTCCAGGTGTTCGCTCTGGTTCCACAGGAGCGTGGCCACCGGGTCCCCGTCGCGCACACCGATCTGCGCCAACGCGCCGGCCAGGCGCCGTGCTCGGCCTGCGCAGGCGCCGAAGGTGGTACGCGCGATCGCTCCCGATGGGCGCCGCGAGACGACGTCCCGATCGGCGTGGAACCGCTCGGCGCGTTCGACGATGCTGGTCAGCGTGAGTGGGTAGCCGTCCATGCTGTTGCTGCTCACCGTGTTTGCGGTCACGACGCCGCCCTCCCTGCGGCGTCACGCAGCTCGTCCAGGCCCGCCCGCAGGGCGTCGAGAATCTGCCACGGGTCGTCGACGAGCTCGCGGTCGACGACGATGCCGAACTCCAGCGAGTCCTGGTAGCTCATCACGGTGATGTTGATGCCGATCCCGTCCAGCACGCCGGAGACCGGGAACTGCGCGCGTTGGCGGGCGCCACCCAGATACAACGGCGTCGACGGACCCGGGACGTTCGAGATCATCACGTTGGCCGGCTGATTCAGGCCGCGCAGGCCCGCCAACCGGGACGTGGCACGGGCCGCCTGCGCGAACAAGGCGGGTGGAATGAAGTGGTTTGCGTCCTGCAGCAACGACGCCGGCAACGCGCGGTGTCGTTCCTTGGCGTCGCTCATCGCGTCGCTGATGCGGCGCACGCGCGCAACGGGATCGGCCTCGTCGGTTGGAAGCTCGGTGATCATCACCGAGACCCGATTGCCGAAGGTGCCCTTCTGTTCCGGTGTGCGCACGGACATCGGGATGAAACTGGCGAGCGGTTGGTCTGGCAGCTCGGCGCGTTCACCCAGCCAGGACCGCAGCCCGGCGGCACAGATGGCCAGGACGACGTCGTTGACCGTGCAGCCGAGGGTGTTCTTGATGGCTTTGACCTCGGCCAGCGGCAGTGAGGCGAAGGCGACGCGGCGGTGGGGCGACACGCGGGCCTGGAACCGCGTCCGCGGCGCCGTGACGGCGCGGCCCTGCACGCTCGCGCCATTGGTATGGGCCCCCATGGCTCGCTTGACCAACCGGCCGCTGCGCGCGATGGCCCGCACTCCGGGCAGATGTCGAATCGTCGGAACGTCGTCGAGATGCGGCAACGCCGTCGGTCCGGCACGCAAGACCCGGAGCGGCTGACGCATCAGGCCGACCAGGCCGCGGCCGAGCATCTCCACCTCCGACGGAAAGCTCTCCGCGATGACTGCGGGCGCCGGTTGCTGCTCGCGCCCGGTCGTGTCATCGAGCAGGATGCTCATCACCTCGGCGCCGGAGACGCCGTCCACGGCGGCGTGATGCATCTTCGTCAGTACCGCGACCGCGCCATCTCTGGGGCCGTCCTCGAGTCCGTGGATCACGTAGACCTCCCACAGCGGCCGCGTCCGGTCGAGCTGGCGGCCGATGATGCGCGCCACCTGCTCGGCGAGCTGGCGTTCGTCACCTGGCGAGGGCAGCGCGACCTCGCGGACGTGGTACTCGACGTCGAAGGTGCCGTCGTCGACCCAGTACGGGTAGTCGAGAGCGAACGGGACTTGCGCCAGCCGCCAGCGAAACGTGGGCAGCAGGTGCAGTCGTTCGCTGATCACGTCCCGAACAAGGGAGGCGTCCAGGGGTCGGCCCGATGCGGTGTGGGAGTCGTAGATCCCGAGGACGCTGACGTGGCCCTGGACGCGGTCGTTCTCCATCGCCAGGAACTGGGCGTCGAGGCTGGTCAGTTGTCGCATGCGAGCATCGTGGCGCGCGGACGCCCGTCTTCTCTTGTCTGTGTGCGCCAACGTTGTGCCCGGTCGTTGTGGAATTTGCGCACCGCCGGCGGGACGCGGCGATACCGTGCAGTCCATGGACCCGGCCTGGACGGGCGTGCGCGGCGATGATCAGCGGCACGTGTGGTCGGCGGTGCTGTGTCCGGCAGCCGCGGAACTGGCGGAGCGAGCCGGTGAGATCTCGTGCGCGGTGAATGATTACACCGGCGAACGGTTGCCCGAGTTGCTCGCCAGCGCCGAGGCGCTTGAGGTGAACCGCGCGAGCACCGAAGCCAGCATCCGCGACTTCGCCGAGGTGCTGCAGGCCGGGGCCGATCCCGCCGAGGCGGTGCGGCTGACCCCGCCGACTCTCGCCTACGCCCGAGACGGCGCGCAGCACGGCGTACCGCTGACCACGTTGATGCGCAGTTATCGGCTCGCACACGCCGCGACGGCGCGCCACTTCAACGCGATCCTGGAGGCACACGCGGGCAACGCCGAGCAGCGAAACTTGGCAGCCGAGTTGGGTTCGGCGTGGATGTTCGCCTATGTCGACGCCGCGCTGTGTCTCGTCGAGGAGGTGTACACCGCCGAGCGTGACCGGTGGCTGCGCAGCGCCGCAGCGAGCCAGGCCGAGACCATCGACATCATCCTGGCCGGACGGCCGATCGACAGTGAGGTGGCGAGCCGGCGGCTACGCCACGACGTACGCCGTGTACACGTCGCCGCGATCGCCTGGCTCGAATCCCACGAAGAAGGGCGCAACACCCAGGCCCTCCTGGAAGCCGCGATCCGTGACATCGGCGCCATGATCGGCGATCAGAAACCCCTCGTGCACAGCCTCGGCATCCTGTCGGTCGCGGCCTGGCTCGGCTCCCACAGCGACGTCCCGTCAAAAGTTCTGGACGAGTTGCGTTTTCGGACTGCCGCGGCGCCCGGCGTGCGAGTCGCCATCGGTGAACCCGCGCGCGGTATCGCGGGCTTTCGGGCCAGCCATCTCGAGGCCCTCGAAGCCCAGCGAATCGCCCAGCTCACCAACCGCCCCCTGGGCAGCGTCACCCGCTACCACAACGTCTCCCTGCGCGCCCTCGCCACCGTCGACATCCAACAGGCCGGGGTTTTCGTGCGACGCGAGCTGGGCCGCTTGGGGTCGACGGACGAGACCACCCGCCGGCTGGCGGCCACGCTACGGACCTACCTCGACGAGAACTGCAGCCGCGGACGAACCGCCAAGCGGCTCCACGTCCACGAAAACACCGTCGCCTACCGGATCCGCCAGGCCGAGGAGCTGCTGGGCCGATCGTTGGACAAGCGCACCCTCGAACTGCGCGCCGCCCTGGCGCTGGCCGAACTGGTCGCCGAGCTGCCCGGCTCCGCGGCAGCGGCTCTCACCGACGCCGGTTCGCTGCGGCCGGCCAACTAGCGTCAGCACGCCCGGGTTATCGCGCGGCCTCGCTGCCCCGAAGCATTGCGTCGCGGACGCGTCCCACTCCGGCCAGCCGGGCGAGTTCGCCAATCAGGACCGGCGCGACGGCGCCGACCGCGACGAGGAGGCGCACACTGGCCGACGCGACCGTCGTCTCCGGTTTGTCGTGCTCGATCGCCCGGACCACCGCGCGCGCGACATCCTGTGGCGAACTCGTACTGAACCCGCGGGGCAGGGTGACCCCGGTGTCCGCCAGCATCCCGGCATCGCGGATGGGCCCGGGAAAGATCGTGGAGACACCCACGCGTGTGCCGTGCAACTCCTGGCGTAAGGCAAGACCGAGCCCGCGCAGCCCCCACTTGGTGGCGGTGTACACGGTGCCGTTGCCGGGTGTCGCGATCAGTCCCGCTCCCGATGAGATGAACACGATGTGTCCCCGCCCACGCTGTTTCATCGGGGCCAGCGCCGCGCGCGCCAGAGCCGCCGGAGCCAGCAGGTTGATCCGGATCGCCTCCTCGATCTCGACGTCGCTCAACATCGCGAGATCGTGCGGGATGCCGACGCCGGCATTGGCGACGAGCACATCCACCGGCCCTGCGCGGTCCATCACTTCGCGCACCTCGTCAAGGTTGGTGAGGTCGGCGGTGAACCCTCGGGCAGGCGGACCGAGCTCGCCGACCAATCGCTCTAACTCCGACTCGCGCCGACCGGTGATCGTCACCGCGCATCCCCGCGACGCCAGCTCGCGCGCGATGGCTTGACCGATCCCTCCCGTCGCGCCGGTGACCAGAGCGCGTCGACCCTTCAGTTGCATTCGAATCCTCACACTCGTCTAGTCATTTCGCGCAGCACCGAATAGGCGGCGTTGTACAAGGAACAAAGCTAGGACGGCATCGCGGCGGATTGCTCGTCCGAATGCGCCAACATGTTGGTCGTTCGTTGTTTCGCAGCGACAGCTCACGCCAAGTACCGGACGAGGTGGGCGCCAATGAGTTTCATCGCCGCGTGGGCGGTCGCGGTTTCCGACTTCGTGAACCCGTGGTCCGTGGCCGAGAAGCGGTAGTGGGTGGTCGCGACACCGCTGCGGGCCAATTGTGCTGCGAGAGCGTCGCCTTCGGGGCCAAGGGTATCGAGTTCCCCAGTCATGATCAGCGTGGGCGGCAGGGCGTCCGGCAGGCCGGCGTCGAACACAGGGGATGCCAGCGGCTGGTGGCGGAGGCAGGGGTCGACGACGTAGGCATCGATGGCGAGGCGCTGGATCAGTGGTGAGATTCGTGGGTGTCTCTTAGCAGACGTTCGATCGGTGCGGGAGAGGTCGACGACGGGGAAGGCCAAAACCGCGGCGCACAGGGCGAATTCGCCGCCAGCGTGTGCCTGCTGGCATACGTTGAGCGCGAGCTTCGCCCCCGCACTTGCGCCAGACACCGACATTCGAGAGGTATCCCATCCGCGTACGGCATTCTCGGTGCGCAGCCACCGCGCGACATCGAAGCATTGGTGTTCGGCCACCGGATATCGAGATTGGGGCGCCGTCGCGTAGTCAGCGAGCACGACCACCGCACCGACCTCTGAGGCGATGAATTGCGCGATGTACTCCTCTTGCCGCGGTCTGCGCACGATGAATGCGCCGCCATGCAAATGCAAGTGGACCGGAGGGCCGTCTGGGCTGGCCGCGGCAAGGGGCGCGTCTGGATGCGGTCGGTAGACCAGACACCGGACGGTTCCGTGACGCGTCGGCACGTCGACAGCCTCCGGAGCTGCGACCTGGCGGGTGGCAAAGTGGAAGTTGCGCTGCGTGCGGATGAGCGGTAGCAGGCGCTGCGCCACGTGGGCGGTGAGCCATGTGCCGGCTCGGCGCCTCGGAGCTATGGCCATCGTCCTCTTCGTCTTTCGCTGCGGCAGGTGGTTCGTCATCACCGCACTGTCTGACCAGAAGTTAGCTACCCGCTCAGCGCACTCGCTCGTCGCGACTGGACGAAACTCCGGGTTGTTCTTGTGGTGCCAACACAACCGGCGACCGGCAAGCCGCGTCCAACCCCCTAGGGGCAATGACAGAAGGAACTCATCGAACTTGTCGCTGGACCGCGCCGGTGGCCTGGGGTTTCTCAGTACCGTGTCGGTCGCTAATCCGCACTGACGTGTCGGAATCCTCAGCGGTGATCAGACGCGAACGGTCAAAGGCTGCCACGCCTCGCCAGCCAAACACTCGCGAATCGAAGGTCGGTCTTCGCGGCGAGGATGTCGTAGTCGTGGTCGTAGTGCAGCACTCCGACGCCGTGCCGATCCCCCAGCGCGGCGATGATGAGATCGACGGGAGGAAGGCGATGGTGCCCGTGGGCACGAGATCAGTGTGACTCCGGTGTGACACCGAAATGTCACGGGAAGCTCTCGCTGTTGATTCGTTGCGCTCACCGCGACGATTGACGGCCTGATCGGCTAGTAACCGGCAGTGATCGGGAGCGCCGGGCCTCGGGAACAAATGGCACGCTGACCCCGTTGAACCCTTCGACAGTTGAGTGCAGTGGACTCAAGTCTGGGTTGACAGGATAGGGTTGCTCGGCGCAGGCTTGAGTGCGGTGCACTCAGTTCGGATGAGTGCAGCGCACTCGTGACCCCTAGCAGGACTAATCAGGAGGAACAAACTATGGCTCGTGCGGTCGGAATCGACCTCGGGACCACCAACTCCGTCGTCGCGGTACTGGAGGGTGGCGATCCCGTCGTGGTCGCGAACTCCGAGGGCTCCCGCACCACGCCGTCCGTCGTCGCGTTCGCGCGCAACGGGGAGGTGCTGGTCGGACAGCCCGCCAAGAACCAGGCGGTGACCAACGTCGACCGGACCATCCGTTCGGTCAAGCGGCACATGGGCACCGACTGGTCCGTGGAGATCGACGGAAAGAAGTACACCCCGCAGGAAATCAGCGCCCGGACGCTGCAGAAGCTGAAGCGCGATGCGGAGAGCTACCTCGGTGAGGACATCACCGACGCGGTCATCACCGTGCCCGCCTACTTCAACGACGCCCAGCGTCAGGCCACCAAGGAAGCCGGCCAGATCGCCGGCCTGAACGTGCTGCGCATCGTCAACGAGCCCACCGCGGCCGCGTTGGCCTACGGCCTGGACAAGGGCAGCAAGGAACAGACGATTCTCGTCTTCGACCTCGGCGGCGGCACGTTCGACGTCTCGCTGCTGGAGATCGGCGAAGGCGTGGTCGAGGTGCGTGCCACCAGCGGTGACAACCACCTCGGCGGTGACGACTGGGACGACCGGATCGTCGAGTGGCTCGTCGACAAGTTCAAGGGCACCTCCGGCATCGACCTGACCAAGGACAAGATGGCGATGCAGCGGCTGCGCGAAGCCGCGGAGAAGGCCAAGATCGAGCTGAGCTCGAGCCAGAGCACGTCGATCAACCTGCCCTACATCACGGTCGACGCGGACAAGAACCCGCTGTTCCTCGACGAGCAGTTGACCCGCGCCGAGTTCCAGCGCATCACCCAGGATCTGCTGGACCGTACCCGTCAGCCGTTCCAGCAGGTCGTCAAGGACGCCGGTATCTCGGTTTCCGACATCGACCACGTGGTGCTGGTCGGCGGCTCGACCCGCATGCCCGCGGTTTCCGAGCTGGTCAAGGAGATGACCGGCGGTAAGGAGCCGAACAAGGGTGTCAACCCCGACGAGGTCGTCGCGGTGGGCGCCGCGCTGCAGGCCGGTGTGCTCAAGGGTGAGGTGAAGGACGTTCTGCTGCTTGACGTCACGCCGCTGTCGCTCGGTATCGAGACCAAGGGTGGCGTGATGACCAAGCTGATCGAGCGCAACACCACGATCCCGACCAAGCGGTCGGAGACGTTCACCACGGCCGACGACAACCAGCCGTCGGTGCAGATCCAGGTGTTCCAGGGTGAGCGCGAGATCGCCTCGCACAACAAGCTGCTCGGCTCCTTCGAGCTGACCGGCATCCCGCCGGCCCCGCGCGGTGTCCCGCAGATCGAGGTCACCTTCGACATCGACGCCAACGGCATCGTGCACGTCACCGCCAAGGACAAGGGCACCGGCAAGGAGAACACGATCCGCATCCAGGAAGGCTCCGGCCTGTCCAAGGAGGAGATCGACCGGATGATCAAGGACGCCGAGGCGCACGCCGACGAGGACCGTCAGCGTCGCGAGGAGGCCGACGTCCGCAACCAGGCCGAGTCGCTGGTCTACCAGACGGAGAAGTTCGTCACCGATCAGCGTGGGGCTGAGGGCGGATCCAAGGTTCCCGAGGACACCCTGACCAAGGTCGACGCCGCGATCGCTGATGCCAAGAAGGCGCTGGAGGGCACCGACATCGGCGCCATCAAGTCGGCCATGGAGAAGCTCGGCGAGGAGAGCCAGGCGCTCGGCCAGGCCATCTACGAGGCCACCCAGGCCGAGCAGGCGGCCGGCGGTGCGGATGCCGGTGCGCCGGCGGACGACAACGTCGTGGACGCCGAGGTGGTCGAAGACGACTCGGATAAGGAGAACAAGTGACCGGTGATGAGCCGCTTGCGCGAAGAGGATTCGACACAGCCGATCCGCACGAGCCGGTGACCGTCACCGACAAACGGCGCATCGACCCGGTCACCGGTGAAGTGAGAGAAGCAGGCTCCGAGCCGGCCCCCACCGGGGGGTCGGCCTCGGACGAGCCCGCGCAGCAGGGGGCGGGGGAGGAGGCCGACAAGGCCTCTGAACTGCTCGCCGATCTGCAGCGGGTGCAGGCCGATTTCACGAACTACCGCAAGCGGGCGCTGCGCGATCAGCAGGTGGCGGCCGACCGGGCGAAGGCTTCGGTCATATCGGAACTGCTGCCGATCCTCGATGACCTCGATCGCGCCCGCGAGCACGGTGACCTGGAGAGCGGTCCGCTCAAGGCGATGGCCGACAAGCTCGTCAGTGTGCTTGAGGGCCTGGGTCTTTCGGGGTTCGGCGCCGAAGGCGACGACTTCGACCCCGAGCTCCACGAGGCCGTACAGCACGAGGGTGAAGGCACCCATCCCGTCATCGGCACCGTGATGCGACGCGGTTACAAGGTGGGCGAGCAGGTCGTGCGCCACGCCATGGTCGGCGTCGTCGACACGGTCCCCGAAGCGGGCGACGGTTCGCCGGACGCGGCAGCCGAGTGAGAGAGGGTGGCGCGGAATGACCGAAACGATACGGGTTCTGCGCCACCTTCGACTCGGCGACAGCGACTCGGCGACAGCAGCAAATACGACGCGATTCGTCGTCAACCGTCAGAATCGAAATGAGAAAGCGATAAACCTACAAGAGCGGAAGGAGGTGACGCGGCATGGCTCAGCGTGAATGGGTCGAGAAGGATTTCTACAAGGTGCTCGGCGTCGCCTCCGATGCCGACGAGAAGGAGATCAAGCGGGCGGCCCGCAAGATCCTCGCCGACAACCATCCTGACCGCAACCCGGGCAACGCCGCGGCTGAAGAGACGTACAAGGCCGCATCCGAGGCCAAAGAGGTGCTCACCGACCCGGCCAAGCGCAAGGAGTACGACGAGACGCGGCGGCTGTTCGCCAACGGCGGCTTCGGCCGCGGGCGGTTCAGCGGCGGCGGTGGCGGTTTCGGTGGGTTCGGCGGCGGCGACGGCGCCGAGTTCAACCTCAACGACCTCTTCGACGCGGCCGGGCAGACCGGCGGCGCCAACATCGGCGACCTCTTCGGCGGGCTCTTCGGACGCGGCGCCCAGCAGGCGCGGCCCAGCAGGCCGCGTCGCGGCAACGACCTCGAGACCGAGGCCGAACTGTCGTTCCTCGAGGCCACCAAGGGCGTGGCGATGCCGTTGCGGCTCACCAGCCCTGCGCCGTGTACGAACTGTCATGGCAGCGGCGCACGCCCGGGCACCAGCCCGAAGGTCTGCCCGAGCTGCAATGGATCCGGTGTGATCAACCGCAACCAGGGTGCGTTCGGATTCTCCGAGCCGTGCACTGAATGCCGCGGCAGCGGGTCGATCATCGAGCACCCCTGCCAGGAGTGCAAGGGCACCGGAGTGACGACGCGGACCCGCACCATCAACGTGCGGATCCCGCCGGGCGTCGAGGATGGTCAGCGAATCCGGTTGGCGGGCCAGGGCGAAGCGGGTCTGCGCGGCGCCCCGTCGGGCGACCTGTATGTCACCGTGCACGTGCGGCCGGACAAGGTCTTCGGCCGGGACGGCGACGATCTGACCGTCACCGTGCCCGTCAGCTTCCATGAATTGGCTTTGGGTACAACGCTTTCGGTGCCGACACTGGAAGGCAAGGTCGGTGTGCGGGTGCCCAAGGGCACATCGGACGGACGCATCCTGCGGGTGCGCGGACGTGGAGTGCCGAAACGCTCGGGCGGACACGGTGATCTGCTGGTGACCGTCAAGGTGGCCGTGCCGCCGAACCTGGAGGGCGAGGCCGCCGAAGCGTTGGAGGCCTACGCGAAGGCCGAGCGGGCCACCGGCTTCGATCCGCGGGCCGGATGGGCAGGTGCCTGATGGCTGCCAAACGGTCCAATGACGAAGCGCGCACCTTCTTGATTTCGGTCGCCGCCGAGCTGGCCGGTATGCACGCGCAGACGCTGCGCACCTACGACCGGCTGGGCCTGGTGCGTCCGCAACGCACTTCGGGTGGCGGCAGGCGCTATTCGCAGCACGATGTCGATCTGCTCCGTGAGGTGCAGCGGCTGAGCCAGGACGAAGGCGTCAACCTCGCCGGTATCAAGCGCATCATCGAGCTGACCAATCAGGTCGAGGCGCTGCAGGCGCGGGTGCGGGAACTGGCCGAGGAGGTGGAGGCGCTGCGCGGAGGTCCGCGCCGCGATCTCGCCGTGATGCCGAAGAGCACCGCCGTCGTGGTCTGGCAGCCGCGAAACAAACGCTAACTGATCCTGATCGAGAAGCGGGCGGTCTCCGGCTTGCCGGGGGCCGCTTTTCGATACCCGCCTCGCCGCAATGCGTCGGTGGGGGCCGCCATCGGCTCGATGGCGATCAAATCGTCGTTGGTCGGCGCGAAGAGTTGTGCTGCGGGATAACCGCTTTCGAAGGTCACGTCGATGCGGCGCTCACCGCCCGTGAGCGTGAACACGGCACCGGCACCGACCTGGTCGAAGCCGTCGTCGTACGCGGTCAGCTTCAGTTGCTCCGTCCCGCCCGGCCATGGTTCGTGGGCGCCCGTGGGGATGCCTTCGTCGTCGACCGGCAGGTGGCGCATCCGCGGCGTGCTCACCGTCCAATCCTCGCGGGGCACGCCGGGGATCTTCAGGTACGGGTGGTAGCCGAAGCACAGCGGCACGGAGATCGACGAGGTGGGCGCGACCGTGGTCTCGACGGTGAGGGTCCGGTCGTCGAGCGTCACCCGCTGGGTCAGCAAGTGCGGGAACGGGAAGGCTGCGAGCAGCTGGGGATCGCGACCGTAGTCCAGGGTGGCGGTCAGGCTGTTCTGCGTGCGCGCGGTGATCTCCCAGCCGGGATAGGCCGCGAGCACGCCGTGGATCGGTGCACCGTGGCCGTCAGTGCGCACACCGCCGGCGCCCGGCGTCAGGGTGACGACGGTGCCGTCGACCTCATAGTTGTTCGCGCTCAACCGGTTCGCCCACGGGTACAGGATCGGGATGCCCATCGTCTTGCCGTTGTTCACGTAGGCGGCCAGGCCGCGGCGCTGGCTGAGAAAGTCGTCGCCGCCGTCGGCCAGCGAGGTCCCCACCATGCCGGCGGCCGGGACGAACGATGCGGTCAGCGAAGACGACGGATCCCTCAACGTGACGGTCTCGAAATCCATGACTCGATCGTGCCACGCTGTCCAGACCGATTTGTGAATCTGGCGACGCGCAGAGCGGGCATTGTCAACCGGTGAGTGCAACGTTTAGGCGGCGGCTTGGTCGAGGAGTGCGGCTAAGCGCTGGGCCGGTGTGTCGAGATCGAGGGTCGGTCTGGGCCGGCGGTTGAGGAGATTTTGTATGCGTTTGAGATCGGCCTTGGTGTAACCGCTTAGGTCGCTGCCTTTTTCGAACCAGAATCGCAGCAGTCGGTTGGTGTTCTCATTGGTTCCGCGCTGCCAGGGCGAGTGGGGGTTGCAGAAGTAGACCGGGGTGTTGAGCTGGAGCTGGATGTCACGCCACTTGGACATCTCGCTGCCGCGGTCCCAGGTGATCGACCGACGCAGATCCTCGGGCAACTCACTCATCGCCTTGATCATCGCCGTGGCTACCGTTTCGGCGGTGTGATCGCCGGGCAGGTGCAAGAGCATGGTGAACCGGGTGGACCGCTCGACCAGGGTCCCGACCGCACTCGTGCCCCCGGGCCCCAGTATCAGATCGCCTTCCCAGTGGCCGGGCACTGCGCGGTCGGTAGCCTCGGCCGGACGATCGCTGATTTTGAATTCCTCACCACTGCTGTAGACCCCGCGGCGATTGTCGGTGCGGTCGCGTGGCTTGCGCTTGGCCCGCCGGGTAGACAGCCGTTGGTGCAAATCAGCGCGCAAACTACCCCTAGCCTGCACATACAGGCAGCGATAGATCGTCTCGTGGCTCACCCTCATCAGCTTGTCATCGGGGTAGTCGCGGGCCAATACATCGGCGATCAACCCGGGACTCCAACCGATATCCATCCAGCCCTCAATCTGGGCGCACAACGGATTGTCTTTGAGCTTGAACGCCTTAGGCCGCCGCGCGCGTTCGGCCGCGCGGGCATGGGCCATCAAGGCGTGGTAATCCCCGTCGGGGTTCTTATTGCGAGCGATTTCGCGACTGACCGTCCAGCGGCCCCGACCGATTCGGCGCGCGATCTCGGCCTGGGTGAGGTGGGCATCAAGACCGCGCATGATCTTGACGCGTTCGTCCAAACTGAGGTCGGCGCCGAATCCACCCGAACGCAACAAATTCCCCGGATTTGCCAACCCACCACTTCCGCGACCCTTACGTAGTGTCATCGCACCAGCGTCGCGCCACCACAGCCACCCGGTGTTGTATGACACACCCGCACCCCGGGCGGCATCTCCAACAGTCGATCCCAGACACACACGATCAAAGAAATCTCGACGAACCGAAACTCCGAACGGACTCGGCATAGCGCAACTCCAATCACAACAGATGTTGCACTGACCGTATGAATCTGCGGCGTCTCAACCGTCGTCAAATTCACAATTCAGCGGTTCTACGACGCCAGGGGATCGTGCTGAATCCGTTCGGCCGGCGCCCCTTTCGCGATCAGCGCGGCCTTGGTCGCGGTCACCATCTCCGGGCCGCCACAGATCAGGATCTGCCGATCGCCCCAGTTGCCATAGCGGGTGACGACGTCGGCGAGCATGCCGGTCTGGCGAACGTGCAGGCCGCGGGGCGGCTGCACGTCGGGGTAGTCGCCGGCCCACGGCGGATCGACATTGAACTCCGACACCGGGGTGACCGACAGCCACGGGTTCTGCGAGGCGATCTGCCACAGTGTGGGCAAATCGTAGAGGTCGCACGGGTACCGGCCGCCGAAGAACAGGTGCACCCGCGGATTGACCCCGAAGCGGGTCAGATCCATGATCAGCGTCCGCAACGGCGCGAGGCCCGTGCTGCCCGCGACCATCAGCACGTCGCCGCCGTCGCGGTCCACGTGCAGGCCGCCGTGCGGGTTGGACAGCCGCCACCGGTCGCCGGTTCTCGTCTCGCCGACGATCGCGGTGCTCACCATGCCGCCGCTCACCGAGCGGATGTGGAACTCGATGCCGCCGCCGCGGTCGGCAGGAATCGACGGGCTCAGGTAGCGCCACCGGCGCGGCCACTGCGGAACCTGCACGGTGACGAACTGACCGGGGTGGTAGAACAGCGGTCGGTCCAGCTGCAAGCGAACGACGGAGACGTCGCGGGTGGCGCGGATGTGTTCGATGACCGTCCCGTCGCAGAACGGCGGGCCCTTCTCCGCGTCGGCGGCGCCGCGCATCAGCCCGATCATCAGCGCCACGGCGTCACGGGTCGCCTCGGCGAGGCCGTCGTTCCAGCTGGGAGCCAGATGATTGCGAAAGCTGGCATTCAGCGCTTCCTGCATGGTGTCGTAATGCTGTTGTGTGACACCGTATTTGCGGTGATCGCGGCCGAGCTGAGCCAGAAACGTCACCGGCTCGTGGGCCCGCTGGGCGACGAGTTCGCCCAACACCCAGGTGACGGCGTGAGCGAAGCGTTGGCGCTGCGCTTGCATATCCGGCGGGAACAGGTCGCGCACCGAGGTGTCGATGGCGAACCAGTGGGTGTAGAAGCGGCGGATCAGCTCGTCGGAGCCGAGCGCGGGATCGACCGCGTCGCGCAGCACGCGTAGCGCGTCACGGTCGTCGAGTCCCACGCGGCCCGAGTGTATGTCAGGCGCTGCGCACCCTTGCCTGCCGAAGAGCGGCCAGCACGATCAGCGCCGCGCCGAACACCGCCCAGCAGGTCAGCACGATGACGGGCATCGCTGCGCCGGCCCCGTCGAAGAAGGCCGCCGACCGCAACAAGGTGGCGTTGGCGCCCTGCGGCAGGAACTGTCCGAACTGTCCCCAGCCGCTCGGCAGTAGTTCCGGCGCACTGTTCAGGCCCGCCAGGGGGTTGCCGACGAGCAGCGCGGTCACCGCGCCGAGCGCCAGTCCGACCCGGCCGAACAGCGAACCCAGACCCAGCAGGGTCAATCCCATCGCCAGCACACCCAGCGTCAGCGCACCGGTGACGCCCCAGAAGTTCGCGTCGATCGAACCCAGCACCCACCGCAGCAGCGCGGTGATCGACAGGCCGGCCACACCCGCGAAGATCACGGTGGCGGCGAACCGGGTCCACACCTCGCGCTTGAGCGCGAGCACCAGCGCGATCGCGGGCAACAGTCCGGCCAGCGTGATCGGCAGTGCCGACGCGGCCAGTCCGGCGCCACGCGGGTCGTCAGCGGTCGGCGGCGCCAGGTCCTGCGTTTTCAGGTGAACGCCGGTCTGCTGGGCGATGCCCGTTCCGATCTGGGTCAGCATCTGGGCGATCATCGGGCTGCCGCCGGTGGCCGTCAGAAGGGTCGGCCCGTCCGGGCCGAACGAGATCCCGCCGTAGACGTCGCGGTTGAGGATCGCCTCGCGCAACGCGTTCTCGCTCGGGTAGTAGGTGAACGAGAACGCGCCGGGGGCGCGCTGCTCCATCGTCGCGGCGACGCCCCTTCCTGCCGCCTGTGGTCCGGCGGCCCCGATCGGGACGTCGTGCGGCGCGGTACGTGCCGCGGGCAGCGCGAAGGCGAGCGCGACGATCGCGAGTACCACCGTGAGCACGACGATCACGCCGGTCGCGCGGATCGCGGCGGGCGGTTCGTGGACGGGTGAGCTGTGGTGGACGGGCCGGGTGGCCGCTTGAGTTGTCATGGCTACCGCCTTTTCATTCGCCGTTGAATTAGTGCGTACCGGGAGCGTAACGCCGCATCCGCACGATTTCAACACCCATTGAAATGCTAGCCTGAAGATATGCCCCGACCTGCGACGACGGCCCGGCGACGTGGACGCCGCCAAGGTGAACCCGTGTCGCGTGAGGCAGTGCTCGCCGCTGCGCGCAAGCGGTTCGGTGAGCAGGGCTACGAGAAGACCACGCTGCGCGCGATCGCCCGCGACGCCCACGTCGACCCATCGATGGTGCTTTACCTGTTCGGCTCCAAGGCCGACTTGTTTCGGGAGGCCCTGAACGTGATCGTCGACCCCGGAGCACTCGCGGCGGCCGTCGCCGGGGCCGGCGACGACGACCCCGACATCGGTGCCCGCATGGTGCGGGCGTACCTGCGCATCTGGCAGTCGCCCGAATCGGGGCCGACGATGGTGGCGATGCTGCAGTCGGCCACGTCGAACTCCGACGCCCACGAGGCGTTCCGCGGGTTCATGCAGAACTACGTGTTGGCCGCAGTGTCGGGCGAACTCGGGGGCGGCGAGCAGGCCAGGTTGCGCGCCCTGCTGGCCGCGGGTCAACTCGTCGGCACCGCGATTCTGCGCTTCGTCATGAAGATCGCCCCGCTGGCGACCCTGCCGGACGACGACGTGGTGCGGTTGCTCGCGCCGACGGTGACGCGATACCTGACCGCCGACGCGGAGGAACTCGGGCTACCCGAGCTCTGAGTCAGAGCCCGTGCACGCCCTTGTACAGCACCATCAGGCCGATCACCACGAGGATGGCGGCCACCAGGACGGCGTGCTGGCGGTCCATCCACTCCTTGAGCCGGGCCAGCGGTCCGTCGAGGCGGTCCCCGGACACCGCGTAGGCCAGGATCGGCAGTGCCACCGTCGAACCGGCGGCGAGCACGAAGTACGCGACAGCGGCCCAGTCGTCCCGCGGGTTGCCGCCTGCTGTGCCGATCGCCAAACCCGCTGCGACACACATGAACAACACCTTCGGGTTGACGACGGTCAAAGCCATCGCGGCGCCCCCGGCGCGCAGTGGGGTCAGCTTGCTCAGGCTCTGCATCCAACGCGGTGTGTGCGCCGACTTCTTACGGGTGAACCATCGGTAGAGGCCGAACACGATGAGCCCGGCGCCGACCACGATGCGCAGCCATGACGCCCAACCCGGTGGTCTGCCCTCGCGGCCGCCCAGCAGGCTGGACACCTGGAGGAAAGCGCTCGTCAGCAGGCTCAGCCCGATCAGCCAGCCCGCCAGGAAGGCCAGACCGGTCGGACGCGGCCGCGGTGTGTGCAGCACGAGCACCGCGGGGATGATCGACAACGGGGACAGCGCGATGACAAGCGCCAGCGGAATCAGTTCGGTCAGCACTTTGCCGCTCGCACGACTGGAAGCCGACGCATGCATCCAGCTTCGGTGATACAAGTGTGAAAGTCGTGGCAGTTGAGCGGCGTGTTGCCAGGCCGCGTTCGGGAGCCTGTCCGAATTGACCAGACTTGAGCGGAACAGACTCAACATTGACGGCGTTGAGCAATAGGACAAGCATTTTTCCCAGGCTCACGTGCCTCACGTACCTGGCTCACGTACCTAGAAAGGGAAGGTTTCGTGGACTCGTTCAACCCGACGACCAAGACTCAGGCGGCGCTGACCGCGTCGTTGCAGGCGGCCACCGCCGCGGGCAACCCGCAGATCGCGCCCGCCCATCTGTTGATGGCATTGCTGACGCAGAACGACGGCATTGCCGCGCCCCTTCTCGAGGCCGTCGGTGTCGAACCCGCGACGATTCGCGCCGAGGCCCAACGGCTCCTCGACCGGCTGCCCAGCGCCAGCGGCGCGGCCTCCCAGCCGCAGCTGTCGCCCCAGGCCCTGGCCGCGATCACCGCCGCCCAGAATCTCGCAACCGAGATGGACGACGAGTACGTCTCCACCGAGCACCTGATGGTCGGCCTGGCCACCGGAGACAGTGACACAGCCAAACTGCTCACCGGCCACGGCGCATCGCCGCAGGCGTTGCGCGAAGCATTCGTCAAGGTGCGTGGCAGCGCCCGCGTCACCAGCCCCGACCCCGAAGGCACGTATCAGGCGCTGGAGAAGTACTCCACCGATCTGACCGCGCGCGCCAAGGAAGGCAAGCTCGACCCCGTGATCGGCCGCGACACCGAGATCCGTCGCGTCGTGCAGGTGCTGAGCCGTCGCACCAAGAACAACCCGGTGCTCATCGGTGAGCCCGGTGTCGGCAAGACCGCGATCGTCGAGGGCCTGGCCCAGCGCATCGTGGCCGGCGACGTGCCGGAGAGCCTGCGCGACAAGACGGTCGTCAGCCTGGACCTGGGCTCGATGGTGGCCGGCTCTAAGTACCGCGGCGAGTTCGAGGAGCGGCTCAAGGCAGTGCTCGACGACATCAAGAACTCGGCGGGACAGATCATCACGTTCATCGACGAGCTGCACACCATCGTCGGCGCGGGCGCGACCGGCGACGGCTCGATGGACGCGGGCAACATGATCAAACCGATGCTGGCGCGCGGTGAGCTGCGCCTGGTCGGCGCCACCACGCTTGACGAGTACCGCAAGTACATCGAGAAGGACGCCGCGCTGGAACGCCGCTTCCAGCAGGTGTTCGTCGGCGAGCCGTCGGTCGAGGACACCGTCGGGATCCTGCGCGGCCTCAAGGACCGCTACGAGGTGCACCACGGTGTGCGCATCACCGACTCGGCGCTGGTTTCGGCGGCGACGCTGTCGGACCGCTACATCACCTCGAGGTTCCTGCCGGACAAGGCCATCGACCTGGTCGACGAGGCCGCGTCGCGGCTGCGCATGGAGATTGACTCGCGGCCCGTCGAGGTCGACGAGGTCGAGCGGTTGGTGCGCCGCCTCGAGATCGAGGAGATGGCGTTGTCCAAGGAGGAGGACGCCGCATCGAAGGAACGGCTGGAAAAGCTGCGCGCTGAGCTCGCCGACTACAAGGAGAAGCTGGCCGAACTGACGACCAGATGGCAGAACGAGAAGAACGCCATCGACGTCGTCCGCGAGCTCAAGGAGCAGCTCGAGGTGTTGCGCGGGGAGGCCGATCGGGCCGAACGCGACGGCAACCTGGAGAAGGCCGCCGAGCTGCGCTACGGCCGCATCCCGGAGGCCGAGAAGAAGCTCGACGCTGCCCTCCCGCATGCCGAGGCCCGCGAGGACGTCATGCTCAAGGAAGAGGTCGGACCCGACGACATCGCCGATGTGGTGTCGGCGTGGACCGGTATTCCGGCGGGCCGGATGCTCGAAGGCGAGACGGCCAAACTGCTGCGGATGGAAGACGAGCTGGGCAAGCGCGTCGTCGGGCAGAAGCGCGCGGTGCAGGCCGTGTCCGACGCGGTGCGCCGCAGCCGCGCCGGCGTCGCGGACCCGAACCGGCCGACGGGCTCGTTCATGTTCCTCGGCCCGACCGGCGTCGGTAAGACCGAGCTGGCGAAAGCGCTGGCGGAGTTCCTGTTCGACGACGAGCGGGCGATGGTCCGCATCGACATGAGCGAGTACGGCGAGAAGCACTCGGTGGCTCGGCTGGTCGGCGCCCCTCCCGGCTACGTCGGCTACGACCAGGGCGGTCAGCTGACTGAAGCGGTGCGGCGGCGTCCGTACACGGTGATCCTGTTCGACGAGATCGAGAAGGCCCACCCTGACGTGTTCGACGTGCTGTTGGCTGTGCTCGACGAGGGCCGGCTGACTGACGGTCAGGGCCGCACGGTCGACTTCCGCAACACGATCCTGATCCTGACGTCGAACCTGGGCGCCGGCGGGACGGAGGAGCAAGTGATGGCCGCGGTGCGCTCGGCGTTCAAGCCGGAGTTCATCAACCGGCTCGATGATGTGATCATCTTCGACGGGCTCGACCCCGAGGAGCTGGTCCACATCGTCGACATCCAGCTCGAGCAGCTGGCGAAGCGTTTAGCGCAGCGCAGGCTCACGCTCGAGGTGTCGCTGCCGGCGAAGAAGTGGCTGGCTCAGCGGGGCTTCGACCCGCTCTACGGCGCCCGCCCATTGCGGCGGCTGATCCAGCAGGCCATCGGCGACCAGCTCGCCAAGATGCTGTTGGCAGGTGATGTGCACGACGGCGACATCGTGCCGGTCAACGTGAGCGCCGACGGCGACGCGCTGGTCCTCGGCTGAGAAGCGATCTTCGGCGTACCGCCGCGAAACTGTATTCCGGCAGCGAAATGTCGAGTAGACACCTGCTGGAATACAGTTTCGCGCGGCGGATATCGCACGATGCCGGGTTGTGATCCGCTCGAGTTCGGATTTGAGGGCTACCTGCAAGTAGGCTAGGACGCGATGGTTCCGCTTTGGTTCACGCTGTCCGCTCTCTGCTTCGTGGGTGCGGGCGTGCTGCTGTACGTCGACATCGACCGTCGACGCGGGCTGGGGCGGCGACGCAAGTCGTGGGCGAAGTCGCACGGCTTCGACTACGAACACGAATCACGCGACATCCTCAAGCGCTGGAAGCGCGGGGTGATGTCGACGGTCGGTGATGTCACCGCTAAGAACGTCGTGCTCGGGCAGATCCGCGGCGAAGCGGTGTTCATCTTCGACCTCGAAGACGTCGCGACCGTGATCGCGCTGCACCGCAAGGTCGGCACCAACGTCGTCGTCGACCTGCGACTCAAAGGCATCAAAGAGCCGCGGGAGAACGACATCTGGCTACTCGGCGCGATCGGGCCGCGCATGGTCTACTCCACCAACCTCGACGCCGCCCGGCGTGCCTGCGACCGGCGGATGGTGACGTTCGCCCACACCGCGCCGGACTGCGCCGAGATCATGTGGAACGAGGAGCACTGGACCCTGGTTTCGATGCCGGTCACCAGCACGCGGGCGCAATGGGATGAGGGGCTGCGCACCGTGCGTCAGTTCAACGATCTGCTGCGGGTGCTGCCGCCGACGCCGCAGGCGATGACGAGCCAGAGCAGCCAGGGCGCGCTGGCCCGGCGCAGCGGGGCACCGAGCCGCCCGCTGATCCCCGCGGCCGGTCGCGCCGAACAGGCTGCCGGCCGTCCCGAGGCGCCGCCGCGTCCCGAAGCCGCTCGCTACGCCCAGCAGCCGCCGCCCCGGCCGGATGCGGCCAGGCGGCAACCGCCGTCGCGCAACGGACGGCAGTCCCCGCACTATCAGCGGTAAGTAACCTGAAACCATGTCTCGCCCCGTCGCACTGATCACCGGGCCGACGTCGGGTATCGGCGCGGGCTTCGCGCACAGGTACGCACGAGACGGCCATGACCTCGTCCTCGTTGCCCGCGACGGCGCACGGCTCGACCGCCTGGCCGCCGAGCTGCGCGATGAGGCCGGCGCGAACGTCGAGGTGCTCCCCGCCGATCTGGCCGAGGCCGCCGACCGTGCCAAGGTGGCCGACCGGCTGGCCGCGGGTGTGCAGGTGCTGGTCAACAACGCGGGCTTCGGCACTTCCGGGGAGTTCTGGACCTCCGATCTCGCGCTGCTGCAATCGCAGTTGGACGTCAACGTCACCGCGGTCATGCAGCTGACGCATGCGGCGCTGCCGCCCATGCTCGCCGCCGACCGTGGCACGGTGATCAACGTCGCCAGCGTGGCCGGTCTGCTGCCGGGGCGCGGTTCGACGTATTCGGCCTCCAAGGCGTGGGTGATCGCATTCTCGGAGGGGCTCGCGAACGGGCTGGGCGGCACCGGCGTCGGCGTGCACGCGCTGTGTCCGGGATTCGTGCGCACCGAGTTTCACCAGCGGGCGGGTATCGACATGGCCGGCACGCCGTCGTGGTTCTGGCTCGAGGTCGACGATGTGGTGCGCGAGACGATGGCCTCTGTCGGCAAGGACACCAAGACGAACAAAGTGGTGATCATCCCCGGTCTGCAGTACAAGGCGCTCACCACGGGCGGGCGAATGGTCCCGCGAAACCTGGTGCGCGCCATGACCAAAGTCGTGGGCAGGGGCCGTGGGCGGACATAGGGCTTCGCGTACGTGCGTGCGCTGATCGCGGCGCTGACCGCGGTCGTCGTACTCGCGGCATCGGCGTGTTCCAGTGACGACCGGTCGGGTGATCCGTACGCGGCGCAAACCGCCACCATCGGCGAATCGCTTGCGGCGCTGGGGTGGAACATGTCGGTCTCGAACCTGCGATTCGAGGGCGACCACGCGCTCTTCGACGTCGACGCGTCCCCTTCGGAAGCCGGTGGGGCGCACGCCAAACCCGAAGACATCCGGTTTGGTCTCTACGGTGCGCTCGCGCACCCGATCGAGGCCAACGCCATCGGCAGCTGTCGCGACGTTCCCGACCTTGAGTTGCAACCACTCTCGGCCCCGGCACCCGACCGTCTCAGCGGCACGGTGTGTATCGGACCGGCGCGCGACCAGGTGCAGGTGCGGGGCGTTTACGCCTATTCGGCGCGCGACCGGACGCCGGGCACCACCGTCGCGCATCCCGCGGCCTTTCCGGTCGGACTGCCAGCAGTCCGGGACAACGACACCGGGTTGTCGCTCAAGACCACCAGCCTGGACGCGTTCCGCGCCGACGGCGCCATGCTCGAGCCGGCGGCGCTCGGCGACCCCAACGCGTTCACCGGCAACGGGTACATGCTGATCGGACTCGAAATCAGTGGTGTGGCAGAGCAATACCGCGAAGCGTCCGAAAAGCGCGGCGGGCCCGCGATGGTGCTGGTGTCGCCGAGCCTGCCCGCGCCGGGACTCAGCCACGCGTGCGACGTCTACGGCGCCTCGGTACTGGTGCTGCCCGACGCCTCCCGCGACGCGGTGCAGGTCCGCGCATCGCTGTGCACCCAGGGCGATATCAACCAGGCCCTGTTGTATCCGACCATCTCGCTGATCGGCACGCACGCCGCGCTGTGGACCACCGATGACTGAACCCCCCGCGAGCTTGGGCGGTGACGTCGTGCCGGGTCCGACCGAGTGGGGTGAGGCTCCCGGAGTCGGTCCGTGGCCGGGCCCGTTCCCCGACGATCCGCGCTACGACCCCGAACTGCTGCGGAGCGGTGACACCCGCAACGTCGTTGACGCGTACCGCTATTGGACGCGTGAAGCGATCGTCGCCGACATCGACACGCGCAGGCACGCGCTGCACATCGCGATCGAGAACTTCGGCAACGACGCCAACATCGGCGCGGTGGTGCGCACCGCGAACGCGTTCGCCGTCGACACCGTGCACATCGTCGGCAGACGGCGGTGGAACCGCCGCGGCGCGATGGTGACCGACCGCTACCAGCGGCTGCGCCACCACGACACCACCGAGGCGATGCTCGCATTCGCCGCCGAAACGGGGCTGAGGGTCGTGGCCGTCGACAACATCCCGGGAGCCGCGCGGATCGAGAACACCCAGTTGCCGCGGGAATGCCTGATGATCTTCGGCCAAGAGGGCCCCGGAATCACCGCCGAGGCCAGAGCCGGGGCCGCGCTCACCGTGTCCATCGCACAGTTCGGCTCGACGCGCAGCATCAACGCCGGCGTCGCGGCGGGCATCGCAATGCACACCTGGATCACCCAACACGGGGACCTTTCGGCGGCCTGGTAGGGCAGGATCAACACCATGGATCAGCTCTGGGCCAATCGCGCAGCCAGCGCTGAGGCCGCGATCACCAAGCGACACCTCAAACGGTTGTGGGCACTGCCCGGCACGCAGCTGGGCGTGGTCGCCTGGCCCGCGGCGCGGCGACACCGGCTGTTCGGCACGTGGCATTACTGGTGGCAGGCACACCTGCTGGACAACCTCGTCGACGCGCAACTGCGAGATCCGCGCCCCGAGCGGCAGAAGATGATCGCCCGCCAGATCCGCGGACACCGGTTGCGCAACAACCTGTCCTGGGTCAACGACTACTACGACGACATGGCGTGGCTCGCGCTGGCGCTGGAACGCGCGGGCAGCCTCGCGTCGGTGGAGCGCCCCAAGGCGCTGAAAAAGCTCTGCGACCAGTTCGTCAACGCGTGGGTGCCCGAGGACGGCGGCGGCATCCCGTGGCGCAAGCAGGACCAGTTCTTCAACGCGCCCGCCAACGGCCCGGCGGCGATCTTCCTGGCCCGCTACGACCGACTGCGCCGCGCACAGCAGATGTCGGAGTGGCTCGAGGAGACGCTGATCGACCCCGACACCCACCTGGTGTTCGACGGGATCAAGGGCGGCTCGCTGGTGCGCGCCGAGTACACCTACTGCCAGGGGGTGGTGCTGGGCATGGAGACCGAACTGGCCGCCCGAACCGATGACCCCCACCACGCCAGCCGGGTGCACCGCCTGGTCGCCGCGGTCGCCGAACACATGACGACCGACGGCGTCATCAAGGGCGCCGGTGGCGGGGACGGCGGCCTGTTCAACGGCATCCTGGCGCGCTACCTCGCACTCGTCGCGACCACACTGCCGCAGCGCGGTGAGGCCGACGCCGCGGCCCGCGACACCGCCCGCGCACTGGTGCTCGCGTCGGCGGAGGCCGCGTGGCAGAACCGTCAGGTCGTCGACGGTCTGCCGCTGTTCAGCGCATTCTGGGACCGCACCGCCGAAATCCCCACGGCCGCAGGCGGACAGGCCCAGTTCGTCGAAGGCGCAGTCAACGCCTCGGAGGTACCCGAGCGCGACCTGTCGGTGCAACTGGCGGGATGGATGCTGATGGAGGCCGCTCACGTCAGCAGCGGTGGCGCCGAGGAGTGAGCACGGCGGCCGGACCGCGGATCATCCGCCTGCTTCCCACCCGGTTCAGTCGCGACGCGCACGCAGCCAAGAGCGGGGAGAACGCCGCGGCGGCCCTGCTGCTGCTCTGCACCGTCGCTGCGCTGCTCTGGGCCAATTCGCCATGGGCGCATAGCTATTGGACGCTGCTCGACACGCACGTCGGGTTCACGTTCGCCGAGCACCGCTTCGAACTGACCGTCAAGCACCTGATCAACGACGGGCTGATGGCGTTCTTCTTCTTCATCGTCGGGCTGGAGGTGAAGCACGAGTTCGCCATCGGTGAGCTCACCGACCGGGCGAGGGCCGCGGTGCCCGTGGTCGCGGCGATCGCCGGCCTGGCGGTGCCCGCCGCAATCTTCCTGCTGTTCAACCCCTCGGGTGAGGATGCGCAGGCGTGGGGTGTGGTGATCTCCACCGACACTGCGTTCCTGATCGGCGCACTGGCGATCATCAAACCGAAGTTTCCGGCCCGACTGCGCATCTTCCTGCTCACCCTGGCCGTCGTCGACGACGTCGGTGCGCTGTGCGTGATCGCGCTGTTCTATTCCGACCGCATCGACGTTGTGCCACTTGTGGTCTCGTTCGGCCTCATCGTGGCGATCGCGCTGGTGCGGTTGCTGCCCGCGGTGCGCGGACCGGCCTACGCCGCGCTCGGCTTCGCGCTGTGGGTGAGCCTGCAGCTAGCGGGTGTGCACCCGACGCTGGCCGGTGTCGCGCTGGCGCTGCTCATCCCGGTGTTCTCGCCCGAACGCAGTCAGGTCGAGGAGGTCGTCGCGCGCATCCGGGCGTTCCGGCAATCGCCGAACTCGCGCTACGCGCGCGAGGTGACCCGCGGGCTGCGTGATTCGATCTCGATCAACGAGCGACTGCAGACCGGCGTCGGGCCGTATGTGTCGTTCGCGGTGCTGCCCCTGTTCGCGTTGGTCAACGCCGGGGTGCAACTCGACGCCCAGACCGTGTCCGCGGCCCTGCGCTCGCCCCTGACGTGGGGCATCGTGGCGGGTCTGGTCGTCGGCAAGTTCGTCGGCATCACCACATCGACGTGGGTCATGCAGCGCAGCTCCGTCGGCGAACTGGCGCCCGGTCTGACGATGCGCCGCATCGCGGGCGGCGCGGCGCTGTCCGGAATCGGCTTCACGATCTCGCTTTTCATCGTCGATATCGCGATCGACGATCCGGCGCGCCAGGAACAGGCCATCATCGGTGTGCTGATCGCATCGGTGGTCGCGTTTCTCCTCGGGTGGGCAATCTTCCGCGTCACCGACTGGGTCAGCCCGCCCGACCCGATCGGCCTGAAGCTGTTGCGGCCGATCGACCCCGACCGTGATCACATCAAAGGCGCACCCGACGCACCGCTGACGCTGGTGGAGTACGGCGACTTCGAGTGCCCGTTCTGCAGCCGCGCCACCGGGGCGATCGACGAGGTGCGCGAGCACTTCGGTGTCGACCTGCGCTACGTGTGGCGGCACCTGCCGTTGGAGCGCGCGCACCCGCGCGCGTTCGACGCCGCACGAGCGAGCGAGGCGGCCGCGCTGCAGGGCAGGTTCTGGGAGATGGCCCACGAACTGTTCGGCCATCAGGACGACCTCGAGTGGTCGGACATGTACCGCTACGCCGTGGCGGCGGGCTGCGACATCGAACGGTTCGACGAGGACGTGCGGGTGCACACGTCGAAGGTGCTGCACCACGTTCAGGACGACGCGCAGGACGCCGAGCTGATGGATCTGAACTCGACGCCGACGTTCTTCGTCAACGGCGTGCGGCACAAGGGTCCGTGGGACGCGGCCAGCCTGATCCGCGCGCTCGAGAACAGCCGAGCGGGGCGTTAGCCGGGCTGCTCGCCGGAGTCGATCGGCGGCGCGGTGATCGCGGACCGTTTGGCCGCGCGGCGGCGCTTGTACCACTCGATGAACATCGGCAGCACCGAGACCACGACGATCGCGATCACGATCGGCTCGAGCAGTTTCTGCACGGCCTCGAACCGGCCGAGCCAGTAGCCGAGCAGCGTAAGGCCGATACCCCACACGAGCGCCCCGATGACGTTGAACAGCGTGAACACCGGATAACTCATCCGGGCCGCACCCGCGGTGAGCGGCGCGAGCGTGCGCACGATGGGCACGAAGCGGGCGATGACGATCGCGAACGGGCCGCGCTGCTCGAAGAACACGTGTGCTTCTTCGAGGTACTTCTGTTTCAGGATCCGGGAGTCCGGTTTGAACATCGCGGTGCCGAGGTTGCGTCCGATCCAGTACCCGACCTGCCCGCCCAGCACGGCGGCGATGGGGATGAACACCAGCAGCTGCCAGAGCTGGAAGTTGATGACGTCGCCGCCCTCTTCGGCCAGCGCGGCGGTGCCTGCGGCCAGCATGCCCGCCACGAACAGCAGCGAGTCGCCCGGCAGGATCGGGAACAGCACCCCGGATTCGACGAAGACGACCACCAGCAGCCCGACCAGCGCCCAGGCGCCGAAGTAGCCGAGCAACGTCATCGGGTCGAGGAAGTCCGGCATGAGCGCCAATTGGTCGGTCGCCGCGAGGGCCATCGACGCTGAGGGGGTGGTCACAAGGCCCCAAGATACCGGGCCGGCGCCGCCGGCCAGGCAACGGAAAGCGACGTCGATCGCGAAATGTTTTGCCAGGCGGAGCCGCGCCTGCGCCGATACGCTCGAAAAATGCCGACTCACAAGGCCGTTCTGGTCGAAACCGCGGGCGCCCCGTTCACCTTCGCCGACGTCGAGACCACCACACCGCCGCGCGACCACGTCCGCATAGAGGTCGCCGCGTGCGGGGTGTGCGGCACCGACCAGGGGTTGGTCGCCGGCGGCTTCCCGAATATGACCTGGCCGATCACGCTGGGACACGAGATCGCCGGGACGGTCGCCGAGCTGGGCGACGGGGTCTCCGACGGTGTCGACGCGTTCGCGGTCGGCGAGCGCGTGGCCGTCGGATGGTTCGGCGGCAACTGCAACCGCTGCGTGCCGTGCCGCAAGGGGCAGTTCATGCAGTGCGCGCGCATGCAGGTACCGAGCCTGCACTATCCCGGCGGCTACGCCGAATCGGTGACCGCGCCGGTGACCGCGCTGGCCCGGATCCCCGACGGTGTGTCGTTCGCCGAAGCCGCCCCGATGGGGTGTGCGGGCGTCACCACTTTCAACGGCCTGCGCAACACCAGGGCCAAGTCCGGTGACCTGGTCGCGGTACTCGGGGTCGGCGGTCTGGGACACCTGGGTGTGCAGTTCGCCCGGGCGATGGGATTCGAGACCGTGGCGATCGCCCGCGGTGCAGAAAAGGAGGCCGATGCCCGCGAACTGGGCGCCCACCACTACATCGACTCCAGGGCCGTCGACGTCGCCGAGGCGCTCAAGCACCTCGGCGGCGCCGCGGTGGTGCTGGCGACCGCGGCGAACTCGCAGGCGATGGCCGACACCGTCGGCGGTCTCGGGCCACAGGGCGAGCTCGTGATCATCGGCGTCACCGGCGATCCGCTCCCGATCGCGCCGGCCCAGTTGATCTCCGACGGTCTCAGCGTGAGCGGACACCCGTCGGGCACTTCGCGCGACGTCGAGGAGACGATGCGCTTCGCCGTGCAGAGCGGGGTGCGGGCGCGGATCGAGGAGCGACCGCTGGCCGAGGCCGCCGAGGCCTACGCCGCGATGGCGGAGGGCCGGGCTCGCTACCGCATGGTTTTGACGATGTGAGTTGAGCCGGTGAGCCGGGCTTGCCGGTGGGATAATCGCCGAAACCGGCGAGAGGACGGCTGATGCCCATCGCAACGCCTGAGGTGTACGCGGAAATGCTTGCCCGAGCCAAAGAACACGCGTACGCGTTCCCGGCCATCAACTGCACGTCGTCGGAGTCCGTCAACGCCGCGATCAAGGGCTTCGCCGACGCGGGCAGCGACGGGATCATCCAATTCTCCACCGGCGGAGCGGAATTCGCATCAGGCCTTGGGGTCAAGGACATGGTCACCGGTGCGGTCGCGCTGGCCGAGTTCGCTCATGTCGTCGCCGCGAGGTATCCGGTGACGGTGGCGCTGCACACCGATCACTGTCCCAAGGACAAGCTCGACACCTATGTGCGTCCGCTGCTGGCGATCTCACGGCAACTGGTCGCCGACGGCGGACAGCCGCTGTTTCAGTCGCACATGTGGGACGGCTCCGCGGTGCCGCTCGAGGAGAACCTCGAGATCGCTCGCGAACTGCTGCAGGAGGCCGCCGCTGCCAAGATCGTCCTGGAGATCGAGATCGGCGTCGTCGGGGGTGAGGAAGACGGTGTGGCACACGAGATCAACGACAAGCTCTACACGACGGCGGAGGACTTCGAGAAGACCGTCGAGGCGCTCGGCGCGGGCGAACACGGCAGGTACCTGTTGGCCGCGACGTTCGGCAACGTGCACGGCGTGTACAAGCCGGGAAATGTGAAGCTGCGGCCCGACATCCTCGACGAAGGGCAGAAGGTCGCCGCCGCCAAACTCGGATTGCCCTCGGATGCAAAGCCTTTCGCCTTCGTCTTTCACGGCGGGTCGGGCTCGCTGAAGTCCGAGATCGAGGATTCGCTGCGCTACGGCGTGGTGAAGATGAACGTCGACACCGACACCCAGTACGCGTTCACCCGGCCCGTCGCGGCGCACATGTTCACCAATTACGACGGCGTGCTCAAGATCGACGGCGAAGTCGGGGACAAGAAGGTCTACGACCCGCGCAGCTATCTGAAGAAGGCCGAGGCGTCGATGGCCGAACGCGTCGTCGAGGCGTGCCGAGACCTACACAGCGCGGGCCGTTCGGTCACCGCAAACCAGTGATTTCGGTGCGCTACAAGTCGCAGCGATAGGTAGCGCACCGAAATCCCTTATTGCGGCGCCTGACAGACCTTCCACTGGTCGTCGCGGAACTCCAGGTCGAAGCTGCGGGTGGACCGGGTCTGGGGTGCGTACGCCATGAACGCGGTGACGTTCGCCTCGGCGTGGTCGCCGTTGATCACCACCTGGTCGATGCTGGCGACCACCGGGTACTGCTTGGCGGCGGCCACCCGTTCGTGGATCTCGTCCCAGGTCTCGTCGTCGTATTTGACGTAGCTGTCCCGCTTGCTGCCGCACGTGATGCTGCGCAGCTTGGGCAGGTCACCGTTCTGGATCGCGGTGTCGAACTCCTCGATGGTGTTGCGGACCATCTCTTCCTGCGACACCTTGGGGCCCGAGTCCCGGGTCAGCAGCACGGTGCCCAGCACCGCGATCGCGACCAGCGCGGCGATGACCAACACCACCGCCACCACCCAACCCCAGCTGCGGCGCTGGTGCGGCGGCTTGGGCATCTCTCCACGCGGTGGAATGAGTTGCGGGGCAACAGGTCTCTGCTGTCCTGGCGCAGCGGAGGTGGAGAACACCTCGGTGGCCGGATCGGTCGGCGTGTCGATTCGCTGCGTGGTGCCCGCGTCGAAACCCGACGGGGCGGTGAATCGGCGTTCGCCCTGTCCGGTCTCCGGTGCCGCGTCCGCATGCGGTTGGGCGGTCGCCATCACCTCGGTCGCGGGCTCGTGGTCACCGTGGTGCTCGATGATCTCGGTCGCGGGGTCCGCGCCCTCGTCTGCCGGCGACGCCTCACCGGAGTCGGCGGAGGCCTGCCCGCTATCGGGTGTTTCGGGAGTCTCGGAGGCTTGAACGTCCGAGGCGTCCGACCCGTCCGGAAGTTCTTCCGGCTGGTCAGGCCCTGATGGATTCGACATGCCTGATGCGGTCCTCCCTAACGACGCTACGGCCGGAAGCTTAGTCACCCGCCCCGAGCTGCGCTCGGACCCCGTGCGCCGCCGCAGGCAATGGCGCGCACGGCACAATGGGGACCATGACACGGATGGGTGATCTCCTGGGGCCGGATCCGGTATTGCTGCCCGGCGACAGCGCCGCCGAAGCCGAGCTCGCCGCCGGCGAGAAACCGGCGATCGTGGCGGCCGCACATCCGTCGGCGTCGGTCGCCTGGGCGACGTTGGCCGAGGAGGCGTTGGCCGACGACAGGGCGATCACGGCGTACGCGTACGCGCGCACCGGCTATCACCGCGGGCTGGATCAGCTGCGCCGCAACGGGTGGAAAGGGTTCGGCCCGGTGCCCTACCGCCATGAGCCCAACCGCGGGTTCCTGCGCTGTGTCGCCGCGCTGGCGCGGGCGGCCGACACGATCGGAGAGGCCGACGAGAAACAGCGCTGCCTGGACCTGCTCGACGACTGCGACCCGTCGGCGCGAACCGAACTCGGGCTGGCCTGACTACTCCGCTTCGCAGTTGCAGTCGCCGCCACCGTCGCCCGGTTCCACCTGAACCGTCGCGTGGTCCAGCCCGCGGGCGGTGAGCACGGCGCGCGCGTCGTCGAGCACGAGCGCTGAGTCCCGGTCGCTGGTGAGGTGCGCGGTGACCATGTCCTTACCGGGCACCAGCGTCCACACGTGCAGATCGTGCACGTCGGTCACGCCCTCCACGGCGCACAGTGCGTTGCGCAACTCCTCGACATCGATGTGTGCGGGCGAGGACTCCGACAGGATCCGCAGGGCCGCACGCGCCAGCGAGAACGCTCGCGGCAACACCCACAGCGCCACGAAAACCGCGACCACGACGTCGGCGTACGGCCACTTCGTCGTCACCGTGACGATCCCGGCGATGAGCACGCCGATGCTGCCGACGGTGTCGGCGACGACCTCCATGTAGGCACCCTTGACGGCCAGGCTCGTCTCGGCGTGCGAACGCAACAGCAGCACGACGACGGCGTTGGCCAGCAGGCCCGCGAGCGCGACGACGATCATCGGCACACCGGGTACCTCGGGCGCGTCACCGATCCGCTCGATCGCCTCGGACAGGATGAATCCCGCGACCCCGAGCAGCAGCGCGGCGTTGGCCACCGCCGTGAACACCTCGGCGCGGTGCCAGCCGTACGTGCGGGTCGGCGAGGCGCTGCCGTGCCGGGCGAGCAGGACCGCGGTGAGGCCCATGAACATCGCGACCAGGTCGGTGAGCATGTGGCCGGCGTCTGCCAACAGCGCGATCGAGTTGATCAGCAGCGCGGTGACCAACTCGACCACGAAGAACGCGGTGAGGATCGCCGCGGCGATGACCATCCGGCTGACCCGGGTGTCACCTCTGCTGTGATCGTGACCGGCACCCATGCCAGCAATCTATGCGTAGATTCGCATATGTTGCAAGCGGCGCGCGGACGCCGCGACGGGGGCGGCTCAGAACCAGGCCGACCAGAACCGGGTCAGATCGCTGCCGAGCCATACCAGCGGGCGCGGCACCCCGGAGAAGTCGAAGAACCACAGCACCGTCTGCCAGAACCACTGGTTCAGTCCCGGGCTGAAGAGCAGCAGCAGCAGGATCAGCAGACCCCACTGCTTGGCCGGAGCCACCGCGCGTTGCGTCTGCGGGCTCAGATGCGGTTCGAGCGCGCCGTACCCGTCGAGGCCGGGCACCGGAAGAATGTTGAGCACGAACGCGGTCACCTGGAGGAAGCCGAGGAACCCCATTCCCGCCCAGAACACGGCGTGCGCCGGGTCGTAGAAGAAGCTGGTCAGTGCCAGCAACAGCACCGCGAACACCAGGTTGGTGGCCGGCCCGGCGAGGCTGACCAGCGTGCGTTGGCGTTCGGTCATCGAGGCCGTGTGCACGTACACCGCGCCGCCGGGCAGGCCGATGCCGCCGATCGCGATGACCAGCACCGGCAGTCCGATCGACAACAGCGGGTGGGAGTACTTGAGCGGGTTGAGCGTGAGATAACCGCGCACCTCGACGTCGCGGTCGCCGAACCGCCACGCGGTGTAGGCATGGGCGAACTCGTGCACGCACAGCGACACCAGCCAGCCCGCGATCACGAACGTGAACACCCCGACGTAGGCCAGCGGCCGGGAGGTGTCGGTCGCGCAGACCCATGCCGTCGCGCCGCCGGCTACCGTCGCGGCCACGATCAGCAGGAACACCGGGCTGGGCCGCACCGACCGGTGCAGCGGACGAACGGTCACGCATGAACGCTACCGGCCGCTACCGGCCTCAGCGCACCTGCAGCCAGCCCTCGGTGTGCCGGTAGAAAGTCGACCGCTTGACGGGACGAGCCGCACGTACGCCGTCCCGAACGACGATGGCGCCGGTGGTGCCGAGCTGGGCCGCGCGCCCTGTGAACCAGCGGCGCGGCCGCATGTGTCGCGACAGCACCGAGGCCCGCAGCCCCGGCAACGTGGGCGTCGGCTCGATCCGGACACCGGTCACCGCGCCGTCGAAGAGCATGTGGTCGTCGACCACGGCCTCGCCCGTGAGTTTCGCCCGCGAACCCTTCTCGCGGCCGCTTTGGCCCAGCCAGTACGCCGCGCCGACGAGTACGGTGCCGCCGTCGTCGCGGATGAGCGGCACCCGGGTCGCGCGCCCCCGCAGCGCGCGTCGCGCATGCCACGGCCGCCGCACGTGTGCCACCTCGGTGCCGAGCCGGTCGGTGCGCAGCAGCCGCGTCAGCGCCGTCGACAGGTCGGTGTCGGAACCGACGACGACGAGGCGCCCGCACGCGGTATCGGCTGATTCGGCGACCGGAAGCCCCCGCAGTGCGCGGGGCACCCGGCGGCGGCCGAACGACAACACCACGACGTCAGTGGTGTTCAACGCGTCTCCTCACAAGCGGCTGGGATAAGGTAATCCACCGGCTGCACAAGGTTTGATGCAGATCTAAGCGGGAGACTATTCCATGCCGGCAATCGTGCTCATCGGCGCACAGTGGGGCGACGAGGGCAAAGGGAAGGCCACCGATCTGCTCGGTGGGCGCGTCCAGTGGGTGGTGCGGTACCAGGGCGGCAACAACGCCGGCCACACCGTGGTGCTGCCGACGGGCGAGAACTTCGCTCTGCACCTGATCCCGTCGGGGATCCTCACACCCGGCGTCACCAACGTCATCGGCAACGGTGTGGTGGTCGACCCCGGTGTGTTGCTCACCGAGCTGCAGGGGCTGGTCGACCGGGGGGTGGACACCGAGCGGCTGCTGATCTCGGCGGACGCGCATCTGCTGATGCCCTATCACGTCGCGATCGACAAGGTCGTGGAGCGCTACGCCGGCAGCAAGAAGATCGGCACCACCGGACGCGGTATCGGTCCCTGCTACCAGGACAAGATCGCCCGAATCGGGATCCGCATGGCCGACGTGCTCGACCCGGTACTGCTGGCCGAGAAGATCGAAGCCGCACTCGAATTCAAGAACCAGGTGCTCGTCAAGATCTATAACCGCAAGGCCCTCGAGGCGGCGGAGGTGGTCGACAGCCTGCTCGAGCAGGCCGAGGGTTTCAAACACCGGGTCGCCGACACCCGCTACCTGCTGAACACGGCGCTGGAAAAGGGTGAGACGGTGCTGTTGGAGGGTTCCCAGGGCACGCTGCTCGACGTCGACCACGGCACGTATCCCTTTGTGACATCGTCGAATCCGACGGCGGGCGGAGCCGCGGTGGGATCGGGCATCGGACCGACGCGGATCACCACGGTGCTCGGCATTCTCAAGGCGTACACGACGCGGGTCGGGTCGGGTCCGTTCCCGACCGAACTGTTCGACGCCAACGGCGAATACCTGTCGAAGACCGGCGGCGAGTTCGGCGTGACGACGGGGCGGCGTCGCCGGTGCGGATGGTTCGACGCGGTGATCGCCCGGTATGCCACCAGGGTCAACGGCATCACCGACTACTTCCTGACCAAACTCGACGTGCTCTCCAGCCTCGAGACCGTGCCGGTGTGCGTCGGCTACCGCGTCAACGGTCAGCGTATCGACGACATGCCGATGACGCAGTCCGAGATCGCGCACGCCGAACCGATCTACGAAGAGCTGCCCGGCTGGTGGGAGGACATCTCCGGAGCCCGCGAGTTCGATGACCTGCCCGCCAAGGCGCGTGACTACGTGTTGCGAGTGGAAGAGCTTGCCGGAGCCCATGTTTCATGCATCGGCGTCGGGCCCGGCCGCGACCAGACCATCGTGCGCCGCGACATCCTGGCGCCGTCGTGAGGGATCCGCACCTCGAAGATCCCGATTACGACAAACACGGCGGATTCCCGAATTATCAACGGGCCGAGCCCGGTCCGGGCTTCGGCCGGTTCCTGACGGCGATGCGCCGAGCGCAGGATCTGGCGGTGTCGGCCGACCCCGACGGCGACACCTGGGAGCGGGCCGCCGACCAGGCCGAGGCGTTGGTGGGGTTGCTCGACCCATTCCAGGCGGCCGAGGGTGTCGGGCCGGCCAACCGGGTGCCGACGCTGCCCGGCGCGGGCAGCCTGCTGATGCCGCCGTACCGCGACGTGAAGCTCGACCCGGACGGCGTCGAACTGAAGGTCCAGTTCAGCCGATACCACGTCGGCGGTAACTCCGCGGTACACGGCGGAGTGCTGCCGCTGTTGTTCGACTCGGTGTTCGGCATGGTGATCCACGCTGTCGGGCGGCCGATCAGCCGTACTGGTTTCCTGCACGTCGACTACCGCAAGGTGACCCCGATCGACACCGAGCTTCGCGCCCGCGGCTGGTTGCGCGAGGCCGAGGGGCGCAAGGCGTTCGTCAACGCCGAGTTGCGCGACCCCGAGGACAACCTGCTGGCGGAGGCGAACGGGTTGATGATCCAGTTGCTTGCCGGGCAGCCCTAGCCGGTGCTCCGCCGTCGGGACCGTCGATCGGCGACTACTCGACGAGCCGCAAAGCCTGTGACGGACACAGCTTCACGGCCTCTTTGACGCGGTCGAGTTCGTCGTCGGGCACTTCACCTGTCTGGATGTCTCCGCCATCCGTATCGGCCAGCACCACGACGATGCCGTCGTCATCCTGGTCGAAGATCGCGTCGGCCGACATCACGCAGTTGCCCGCCTGGATGCAGACCTCGCGGTCGGCTTGCACCTTCATCGCGTCACCCCTTCGGCTCCCGGTCCACGGACGGCGTTACCGGCGCGCGCGGCGTCGTCGCCGAGACCGACGTTTAGGACGTATTCACTCGCGCTGATCGACCGAAACGTCGCTTTCGACGTCCTGCCCGCGCAGCGCGGGCCACCAGATGCGCGGCCCGATGAGCGTGAACAGCGCGGGGATGATCACGGTGCGCACGATGAAAGTGTCGAGCAGGATGCCGAGGCCGACGATGATGCCGATCTGGGTCAGCACGATCAGGGGCAGCACACCGAGTACGCAGAACACCGCGGCCAGCACGATGCCCGCGCTGGTGATCACCGCTCCGGTTGCCGAAACGGCGCGCACGATCCCGTCGCGGGTGCCGTGTTCGGGGGTCTCCTCGCGCGCACGGGTGACCAGGAAGATCGTGTAGTCCACGCCGAGCGCGACCAGGAACAGGAACGCGAACAGCGGTGTGGTGTTGTCCAGCGCGGGAAAGCCGAACAAGTGCACGCTGGCCCAGCCGCCGAGACCCAGCGCGGCCAGCGCGCTGAGCACGGTCACCGCGACCAGAACCAGCGGTGCCAGCGCGGCGCGCAGCAACACGTAGAGCACCGCGAGCACCACGAGCAGGATCGCCGGCACCACCACAGCTCGATCCCGCGAGGCAGCGGCGCTGGCGTCCCGCGCGGTCGCATCCGAGCCGCCCACCAGTGCTCCCGGATCGACACCGCGCACCGAACTACGCAGTGCGTCAATGGTTTCGAACGCCTCATCGGAGGCGGGTTCGGCCTCGAGCACGACCGACCACTGGGTCAGGCCGTCGGGGGTCTGGCCCGCGGGCTGCGCCGACACCACGCCGGGTGTCTCGGTGATCGCGCGCTGTACGTCGGCGGCGCGGGCGGTCGCCGCGATGACGCGGGTGGGATCGGTCAGACCGCTGGGGAAGTGGTCGGCGAGCCGTTCGTAACCGGTGACCGACTCCGCCTGCACGCGGAACTGTTCGGTCTGCGACAGCCCGATCGGCGTGGCAGCCAACCCGATGCACAACAGACCGAGACCGGCGAGCGCCACCGCCGCGACCCGGCCGGGTCTGCGGGCCACCGCCTCGGCGATGCGATGCCAGATACCGCTGTCGGTGAGCGTCCGGCCCCCGGCCTTCGGGATGAACGGCCAGAACAACCGCCTTCCGAACAGGCCGAGCAGCGGTGGCAACACCAGCAGCACGAACACCGCCGCAACGATCAGCCCTGCCGCGGCCTGTACGCCGAGGCTGCGCACGCTCGGCGACGAAGCGAACACCAGCATGAGCAGTGCCAGCACGACGGTGGCATTGCTGGCGATGATCGCCGGGCCGGCGCGGCGCACCGCGGTGTCCAGAGCGTCGCGATGGTCTGACCGTCGCTCAGAGCCGCCGCGGCTCAACTCTTCTCGATACCGCGAGATGAGCAGCAGCGCATAATTGGTGCCCGCGCCGAACACCAGCACGCTGGTGATGCCCGAGGTCGAACCGTCCGGGCTCATGCCGAACGCCTGGGCGACAGCCGTGCCGAGCACCGCGGCGACCCGGTCGGCGAAGCCGATCACCGCCAGGGGCACCAACCACAACACCGGGGAGCGGTAGGTGATGATCAGCAGCAGCGCCACCACCGCCGCGGTGACCGCCAACAGCGTGAAGTTGGCTCCGGAGAACGAGTTCGCGATGTCGGCGCCGAACGCCGGCCCGCCGGTGACCTCACTGCGCAGGTCGGACGGCAGACCCTCGGCCGCATCCGCTCTCACCTTTTTGACCTCGTCGTTGAGTTCGAACCCGGTGAGTTCGGCGTTCAACGGCACCACCGCCAGGGCGGCCGCGCGGTCTTCGGACACTTGGGTCCCGGGCCATTTGCGGTTGACGGCGTCGAGGTCGCCGGGGCTCAGCGGGGCCCCGTCCTCGCGGGTGACGATGACGATCGCGGGGACGCGTTCGCCGCCCGGGAACTGCGCACGCAGGGCGTCGACGCGCGCCGACTCGGCGGAGTCCGGAACAGGAACCGGCGACCGCGCGCTCGAGTCGTCGCTGCCGACGATGGCCATCAGCGCGCCGGAGACGAGCACCACGAGCACCGCCAGTACCCAGGAGATGCGGCGGGACATGAAGCAGAATATTTCAGATTCTTAACTACTAATCAACCGCGCTGGAGGCCGACGGCCTATGCTTTCGGCGTGTCAGAGGGCCGCGATGCACTGGAAGCGGCGATCGCCGCCGATGTGCGGGCGATGAATGCCGAATCCGACGAGATCGGCAGGCGGTTCGCGAGCCGACACGACGTCGCGGCCAACGATTTTCGCGCTCTGCTGTATGTGATGGTCGCCGAGACCGACGGGGTGCCGCTGACGGCGGGGGACCTGCGCAAGCGGATGGGAATGTCGGCCGCAGCGATCACCTATCTCGTCGAGCGGATGATCGCGTCGGGCCACTTCCGGCGTGAATCCGACCCACGCGACCGGCGCAAGGTGATACTTCGGGTGGCCGGGCACGGAATGGCTGTCGCACGCGGCTTTTTCACTCCGCTCGGCGAACGTACGCACACCGCGCTGGCGGGGTTGACCGATGCGGAGCTGACCGCCGCGCACCGCACGTTCGGTGCACTCATCAACGCGATGCGCGAGTTCCGTGCAGAACTGGACCGGTCCGCTCCGTCGGCACCCACACCGTCTGGCAGGCTGGATGGGCGATGAGTGACACCCCTGGCCCCGACACCCCTGATCTCGGCGCCCCTGATCTCGAGACCGGGCTCGAGCTCGACGACCCGCGGACCGATCCCGAACCTGTCGCAGGGACATCGGGACCGTCCGCGGTGATGCTGCTGGGCTCGGGTGAGTTGAGCCGGGAGTTGGCGCTGGCTTTCCAGCGACTGGGCACCGAGGTGATCGCGGTCGACCGTTACGCAGACGCTCCGGCGCACGGTGTCGCGGACCGGCCGGTCGTCGCCAAGATGAACGACGCGGATGCGCTGACCGCGCTCATCGAGAAGGAGAACCCGCGTTACGTGGTGGCCGAGGCGGGCCTGATCGCAGCGGATGCGCTGATCTCGGTCGCCGAACGCGGCGCTGTCGAGGTGTTCCCGACCCCGCGCAGCACTCGGCTGTCGCTGGACCGGGAAGGTCTGCGCAGGCTGGCCTCCGATGAGTTGGGACTGCCGACCGCTCCGTTCTGGTTCGCGGGATCGACCGAGGAACTGACCGCGGTTGCTCAGCACGCCGGTTACCCCCTGGTGGTCAAGCCGATCACCTCGGCGCCCGGCGAAGGGGAGTCGGTACTGGTACGCCCCGACGATGTCGAACCAGCGTGGCAGCGGGCGGTCGCCGCGGGACGGATTCCGCACAACCGCGTGATGGTCGAGTCAGTCGTCGAGGTCGACTTCGAGGTCACGCTGCTGACGGTTCGGACCGTCGGGCCCACCGGGCCGGCCGTGCATTTCTGTGAACCGATCGGGCACCGGCAGGCCGATGGCGACGTGCTCGAGTCGTGGCAGCCGCAGGCCTTGGCGCCCGCTGCGCTGGATGCCGCGAAGTCCATCGCCGCGCGCATCGTGAACTCGCTGGGCGGGCGCGGGGTGTTCGGCGTCGAACTGTTGGTGCGCGGCGACGAGGTCTACTTCGACAACGTGCGCCCGCGGCCGCTCGACAGCGGTCTGGTCACGTTGCGCTCGCAGCGACTCTCGGAGTTCGAGTTGCATGCCCGCGCGATCCTGGGACTGCCCGTCGACACGATCATGATCTCGCCCGCCGCCGCGGAGATCATCTACGCCGGCGCCGACGCCAACCCGGCGGCGGCCCCAGACCCGCAGGCGGTGCTCGCCGAGGCGCTGACCGTCGCCGAGAGCGACGTCGCCCTGTTCAACCGCCCCGACGAGACCGAGACCCGTCGGCGGCTCGCGGCGGCGCTGGCGACCGCACCCGACCCGATCGTCGCCCGTGACCGCGCGCGGCGCATCACCGCAGCGCTGCGCAGGCTCTGGTAGCCAGTGACCAACCCTGAGCCGAACTCCGCTTCGGATCCCGAACGCACCCCCGGCGACCGACCGACCGCGGCACCGTTCCTGATCGCGCTGACCATCTTTGTGCTTGTGGTGATCGTAATCGGGCTGGTCAACCTGTTGCGGGACGACGAACCACCCGCCGACCAGCAGGTTGCCCGGGCCGCGGTCGGACAGAACGACGCCCTGCAACGGCAGAACTTCGCCGACTTCCGCGACTACACCTGTTCCGATCGTGCCGGTACCGAAGCCGAAGTGCTTGCCGCTCAGCGTGATTCGGTTGCCAGGCACGGTGAACGGTTCGTCGACGACGTCACCGACGTCGCGATCGACGGCGATCGCGCCACCGCGAGGGTGACGTACCACTTCGACAAGGCGCCCGACGACAAGAAGGCCGTCGACATGACGTTCGTTCTCGACGGCGACGCCTGGAAGGTCTGTTCACCCGGTCCCAGGTAGCTGTGGGACACTCAACGACCGTGAGTTACGCCGGAGACATCACGCCCGAGGAGGCCTGGAAGCTTCTGACCGGCACCGCCGATGCCGTGCTGGTGGACGTCCGCACCGACGCCGAGTGGCGCTTTGTCGGCGTGCCCGACCTGTCCTCGCTGCAGCGCGATGTCGTGTTCATCGAATGGAACCGGGTCGACGGCACGCGCAACGAGTCGTTTGTCGAGGACCTCAAGTCAGCGGGTATCACGCCTGGCACTCGACCGGTGGTGTTCCTCTGTCGCTCGGGAAACCGGTCGATCGGCGCCGCGGAGGCGGCCACCGAGGCCGGGATCGCCCCCTCGTACAACGTGCTCGACGGTTTCGAGGGCAACCTCGACGAGGACGACCACCGTGGCAGCTCGGGGTGGAAGGCCGTCGGCCTGCCTTGGAGACAGTCTTGAGCAGTCACGACCAGTCGGCGCCGTCCGTTCGAACTCCCGCCGACCTCCCCGACGGGGTCAGTCAGGCCACCATCGGCGTGCGCGGCGGGCTGCTGCGCTCGGAGTTCGAGGAGACGGCCGAGGGGCTGTTCCTCACCTCGGGCTACATCTATGCGTCCGCCGCCGACGCGGAGAAGGCCTTCACCGGCGAGGTCGACCGCTACGTCTACTCCCGCTACGGCAACCCGACGATCTCGATGTTCGAGGAGCGGTTGCGCCTGATGGAAGGCGCGCCAGCCTGTTTCGCGACCGCATCGGGCATGGCGGCGGTGTTCACGTCGCTGGGCGCGCTGCTGGGCGCCGGCGATCGGCTGGTCGCTGCGCGCAGCCTGTTCGGGTCGTGCTTCGTCGTATGCAACGAGATCCTGCCGCGCTGGGGCGTGGAGACGGTGTTCGTCGACGGCGAGGATCTGTCGCAGTGGGAGCAGGCACTCTCGGTCCCGACGCAGGCGGTGTTCTTCGAGACCCCGTCCAACCCGATGCAGTCACTGGTGGACATCGCGGCGGTGTGCGACCTCGCCCATGCCGCGGGCGCGAAAGTCGTGCTGGACAACGTTTTTGCTACCCCGCTCCTGCAGCAGGGCTTTCCGCTGGGCGCCGACGTCGTGGTGTACTCGGGCACCAAGCACATCGACGGGCAGGGACGCGTGCTCGGCGGTGCGATCCTGGGTGACAAGGAGTACATCGACGAGCCGGTGCAGAAGCTGATGCGTCACACCGGTCCCGCACTGAGCCCGTTCAACGCGTGGATCCTGCTGAAAGGCCTGGAGACGATGGCGGTTCGGGTGGAGCACCAGAACGCATCGGCGCAGCGGATCGCCGAGTTCCTCGAGAGCCATCCCGCGGTGAGCTGGGTCCGCTATCCGTTCCTCGAGTCGCATCCGCAGTACGACCTGGCGAAGCGCCAGATGACCGGGGGCGGAACGGTTGTCACGTTCGAGCTCAAGGCCCCCGGCGGTTCGGCCCCCGCCGGCGGTGCCGGCAATTCAGCTGCAGCCAAGAAGCGCGCGTTCGAGGTGCTCGACAAGCTGCGCATCATCGACATCTCGAACAACCTCGGCGATGCCAAGTCGCTGATCACCCACCCGGCGACGACCACCCACCGCGCGATGGGCCCGGAGGGCCGCGCATCGATCGGACTCGGCGACGGTGTGGTGCGAATCTCGGTGGGGCTGGAGGGAACCGACGACCTCCTCAACGATCTCGACCGGGCGCTCGGCTAGCGTGTCCAAACGCAGCGACGCGAAGAAGGCCCGCCGCCGCAAGCGGCAGGCCGCCCGAAACGAGCGCTGGATTCCCGACGGCGTGATGGAAGCGCTGACCGAGCAGACCACGACGGCGGCGGTACTGGAGGCCTTCGACGAGCGAATCACCGAGCGCGGGTGGGTATTCGACGAGGAGCTGTCCGATGAGGAGTCGGCGCTGTGGTTCTACCCGCCGTCGCACGCCGAGGTGCCGGACGAGGATCTGGTGTCAGTCACGACGGTGGTCCTGACCGCCGACGACGCCGCCGACATCGCGCATGTGGTGTTCGTCGGCACGGCCGACGACTACCAGTTCAACTTCGACGAACTGTTCGAGTGCCTCGACGTCGTCGAGGCCTACCGCCTAGGCGACCCGGCGCCGACGTTCCCTGACACTTAACCCCCACCCGAGATTGCGCTCAGGGCGGTGAAACGGGACCGACGACGACCCGGTGTGCAATCTCGCGCGTAGGACTTCAGCTTGGTGTGTCAGCCCTTGTCCTGCCCCTCCACGACGCCCTGCGCTGACCGGGCACGATCCTCGTAGCTCTTGCGTGCGGTGGTGTCGAAGTCGAGGAACACCCGGTCCAGGCCCAGCTTGTTGTTGAGCCAGCGCCGGCCGCGCGGGCCGAGCATCTGAGCGGCCTGCGCGGTGAAGCGAAGCGGAGTCGGCACGGCGACATGGGTTTTCGGCTTGTCCAGCGTCTTGACGACCGCCGCGGCAATCTCCTCAGGCTCCACCGGTTTGATCGCGCCGCTGCTCTTGGTGCCCGAGATCAGTTCGGTTTTGGTGAACGGCGGCATGATCACCGACACGTTGACGTTGTGCGGCGCGACCTCGTCGGCCAGGGCTGCGCTCAGGCCGACCACGCCGAACTTCGCGCCCACATACACAACCTGGCCCGGCACCGGAATCAACCCCGACAGCGAAGCGATGTTGATGATGTGGCCGCTGCGCCGCGCGATCATGTCGGGCAGCACCAGCTGGCAGCCGGTGATCACGCCGTACAGGTTGACCTCGAGCGTCGACCGGATCGACTGTTCGGATTCGTCGATGAACGGGCCGATCGGCATCACGCCGGCGTTGTTGATCAGCACGTCGATGCGGCCGCCCCCGTCGACGCGGGCCTTGTCGAGGAACGTCTCGAAGGATTGCCGGTCGGTGACGTCGAGCGGGTAACCCGAGGCGGGGCCGAGGTTGCCCAGCTGGGCGACGGCCGACTCCTGCAGCGCAACGTCGCGGTCGCCGATGATTACCCGCGCACCGCGGGCCAGCAGCGCCTTCGCTGTCGCGTAGCCGATGCCGCGGGCGGCGCCGGTGATCGCGACGGTCCGACCCGTGATGTTGTCCATGCGGCCGAACTTTACATCTGTCAAGTTCGGGGTGGAAGTCGGTATCTTCGTCACCGTGGACGCGTTGCGCTTCGTCGCGGTCGGCCAGGACGATCCGCTGGCCGAACCGCTTCTCGCCGAACTCGCGGTCGAGTACGCCCACCGCTACGGCAGCACCGAAGACCGGGTGATGACGTGGCTGCGAAGCCATCCCGTCGACGAGTTCGATGCCCCGCACGGTGGTCTGCTGATCGGGCTGCGCGCCGGCCGGCCCGTCACCGGCGGTGCGTTCAAGCGATTCGATGCCGACACCGCCGAGCTCAAGCGAATTTGGACCGACAGCAACCACCGGCAGCGCGGCTATGCAACGGCGCTGCTGGTTGAACTGGAGCGGGAGATCGTCGCCCGCGGCTATTCGCGCGTCTACCTGACTACCGGCGACCGTCAACCGGAAGCCGAGGCGCTGTATCTGTCCACCGGCTACACCCGCCTCGCCGAGCGGTTACCCGCCGACAGCGCCGGGTATCCGATCGCGTTCGCCAAGGAGCTGCGCGCCGGCCGATAAGCTGGACCGCGGTGTCAAACGCCGGGGGTGATGGTGGCGTTCTCGCAGACGATGGTCGGCTGGTTGCTGGTGGCTGCCGGTCTGCTGACGTTCCTGATCGGGGTGGCGTCGCGGGTGTTCATCGGCCGCCGGCGTGAGACCAAGCCCGTGCGCGTCATGGTGCACACGTTCCGCCGGACCGGGGTGGCGCGCGTGCTGTTCGGCCGGTTCGACAGCGATGTGCTCGACGACGACGAACTCGACGCCATGATCCTGATGCCGACGATCGTCGTGGCCTGCGGCCTGTGCCTGACCGCGATCTTTCTGCTCGGCTACCAGAAACTCGCCTAGGCGCCGGCGCCCGGGGCTGCGGCCTCGGCCGCTTCGCGCATCGACCCGCGCCACACCGGGCCGTGGCCCGGTAGCAGTACCTCGGTTTCCAGCGGGCCGAGCGCCCCCAGGCTGCGCACGCAGCCGTCCTGGTCGTGGTTGAACAGGCCCGGCAGCAACTGGGGTCCGGTGCGACTCGACAGCGGGTGTCCGGTGACCAAAGCGTCGCCGCTCACCAGCACACCGTCGACGAGAAACGAGCAGTGCCCGCCCGTGTGGCCCGGCGTCGGAATCGGCACCGGCCGGCCCGGCAGACCATTCGCGATGTCCTCGGTCAGCGCACGCGCGCTCGGAATTCCGTCGCGCACCATGGCGCCCTTGCGGGTGATCGCCATCGACCAGGTGAGGTAGCGCGGCTGCCAGATGTGCTTGGCGATGTCGACCGGCGAGGCCTGCTCGAGATAGTCCCGCTTGGCGTGGCCCACTTCGGTGGCGTGGCAGTAAACCGGCGTGCCATGCGTTTTCGCGAACCAGATGGCCGAACCGAAGTGGTCGATGTGCGCGTGCGTCAACAGAATCGCCCGAAGATCGTCGACGCCGAAGCCGAGCTGGTCCAGCGACCGGAGCACGTCTTCACGGTTGCCGGGAAACCCCGTGTCGATCAGGATCACGCCCGTGCCGTCGGTCACCAGCGTCCAGTTGACGAGGTCGGTGAACGCGAAGTGGACGGTGTCGGTGACGGCGCTCAAGGCTGCTGCCATGCCGTGAGTGTAGGCAAGAGGGTAGAAACGAACTCGTGGCTGAACTCAAACCTGGACTGAAACTGGGCTATAAGGCGTCGGCGGAGCAGTTCGCGCCGCGGGAACTGGTCGAACTGGCCGTGGCTGCCGAAGCGCACGGTATGGACAGCGCGACGGTCAGCGATCACTTCCAGCCGTGGCGCCACGAGGGCGGCCACGCGCCGTTCTCGCTGGCGTGGATGACCGCGGTCGGTGAACGCACCGAGAACCTGATACTCGGCACGTCGGTGTTGACCCCGACGTTCCGCTACAACCCCGCGGTGATCGCGCAGGCGTTCGCCACGATGGGGTGCCTGTACCCGAACCGGGTCTTCCTCGGTGTGGGTACCGGTGAGGCGCTCAACGAGATCGCCACCGGCTACGAGGGGGACTGGCCGGAGTTCAAGGAACGCTTCGCGCGGTTGCGCGAATCGGTCCGGCTGATGCGGGAGCTGTGGCTGGGCGACCGGGTCGACTTCGACGGTGATTACTACCGCACGAAGGGCGCCTCGATCTACGACGTGCCCGAGGACGGCATCCCGGTGTACATCGCCGCGGGCGGGCCGGTGGTGGCCAAGTACGCGGGCCGGGCCGGTGACGGCTTCATCTGCACCAGCGGAAAGGGCGAGGAGCTCTACAAAGACAAGCTCATTCCGGCGGTAACCGAGGGCGCCGAGGCGGCCGGCCGCAGCGTTGACGACATCGATCGGATGATCGAGATCAAGATCTCCTACGACACCGATCCCGAACTCGCGCTGGAGAACACCCGGTTCTGGGCACCGCTGTCGCTGACCGCCGAACAGAAGCATTCCATCGACGATCCGATCGAGATGGAGAAGGCCGCCGACGAACTGCCGATCGAGCAGGTCGCCAAACGCTGGATCGTCGCGTCAGACCCCGACGAGGCCGTCGAGAAGGTCAAGGACTACCTCGACTGGGGTCTGAACCACCTCGTGTTTCACGCACCCGGCCACGATCAGCGCCGGTTCCTCGAGCTGTTCAAGCGGGACCTGGAGCCGCGACTGCGTCGTCTCGGCTGACCAGCCGAAACCACATCGGCACAATATGATTCGAGCACCGGCGACGGTTCGGTGCTCTCGCATTCACGGTGACGCCGGCCGCACGGCAGCCGGACGCCCCGTCGTGCGATAGATCCGGAACCGTTCGTCGCCCGTCGCGCCGTAAACCGAATGCACCAGCGTCCCGAGACCTGCGCCGTCCTGCCACAGTGTCGGGTAGCGCAGGTTCAGTGCATCGGCGTTGCTGATCGTCGGATTGATCGCAACGATGTACTGCACGCCGAAGTCCCACGGCCGGTTCAGCGTGGCGGTGAAGTCGTAATCACTGGTGATCACGAACTGCCGCGGCCTGGAGTGAACTGTCCGCCGAGGGTTGTCATAGGCTGGCCCCCGTGTCTTCGCGCGAGCGCTCATCTACCTCAGGGTCTTCGCGCGAGCGCTCATCCGCCGTCTACGTGGCGTCCCCCGAAGGCGACACCGGCAAATCCACCATCGCCCTGGGAATCCTGCACCGATTGACGGCCACCGTCGCCAGAGTCGGCGTCTTCCGGCCGATCACCCGGCTCGGCGAGGACCGCGACTACATCCTCGAACTGCTGCTCGACCACAGCTCGGCCGACCTGTCCTACGACGACTGCGTGGGCGTCGGCTACGAGCAGCTCCATGACGATCCCGACGCGGCGCTGGCCGAGATCGTCGACCGCTACCACCTGGTGGCCGATCGCTGTGACGCGGTGCTGATCGTCGGCAGCGACTACACCGACGTCGCCGCCCCCAGTGAGCTGTCGACCAACGCGCGGATCGCCGCCAACCTCGGCGCCCCGGTGGTGCTGGCCGTCAAGGCCAAAGGCCGCAGCCCGGAGCAGGTCGCCCACATCGTCGACGTGTGTCTCGGCGAGATCACCGCCCAGCACGCACACACCGCAGCGGTCGTCGCGAACCGCTGCGATCCCGATCAGCTGTCCGCGGTCGTCGACGCGCTGAAAGGTCACGGACCCAAGTGCTATGCGCTCCCCGAAGAGCCACTGCTGGTCGCCGCATCGGTCGCCGAGCTGCAGGAGGCCGTCGAGGGCACGTTGCTCAGCGGCGACCCGGCGCTGTTGTCGCGCGAGGCGATGGATCTGATGGTCGCGGGAATGACCGCCGAACGCGTACTCGAGCGACTCTCCGAAGGTGTGGCCGTCATCGCCGCAGGTGACCGATCCGACGTCGTACTCGCGTTGGCCAGTGCCCATGCCGCCGAGGGCTTTCCGTCGCTCTCCTGCATCATCCTCAACGGTGGACTGGAACTGCATCCAGCGATCTCGGCGCTGGTGTCGGGGTTGGGGCTGCGGCTGCCGATCATCGCGACCGGATTCCGAACCTTCGAGACCGCGAGCAGGGTGGCGTCGGCGCGCGGTCGCGTGACGGTGAACTCCGTGCGCAAGATCGATACGGCGGTGGCCCTGATGGAGACCCACGTCGACATCGCGGATCTTCTTGCACAGCTGGCGATCCCGATCCCTGCCGTGGTCACGCCGCAGATGTTCACCCACCAGCTACTGGGATGGGCGCGCTCTGACCGTAAGCACATCGTGCTGCCGGAGGGGGACGACGACCGCATCCTGACCGCCGCAGGCCGACTGCTGTACCGCGGTGTCGCCGAACTGACGATTCTCGGTGATGAACCGCAAGTCCGTTCCCGGGCAGCGGAGTTGGGCGTCGACCTCACCGGCGCCACGGTGCTCAACCCGCAGACCAGTGAGCTCTGCGACAAGTTCGCCGAACAGTACGCCGAACTGCGCAAGCACAAGGGCGTCACCGTCGAGCAGGCCCGCGAGATCATCCATGACGTCTCCTACTTCGGCACCATGCTGGTGCACAACGACATGGTCGACGGCATGGTCTCCGGCGCGCGCCACACCACCGCCCACACGGTGCGGCCGGCCTTCGAGATCATCAAGACGTTGCCCGACGTATCCACAGTGTCCAGCATCTTCCTGATGTGTCTGGCCGACCGGGTGCTGGCCTACGGTGACTGCGCCATCGTTCCGGATCCCACCGCGGAGCAGCTGGCCGACATCGCCATCTCCTCGGCGCGCACCGCAGCCAGCTTCGGCATCGAACCGCGGGTCGCAATGCTGTCCTACTCCACCGGTACCAGCGGATCGGGTGCTGATGTCGAGAAAGTAAGAGCTGCAACTGAATTGGTCATCGAGCGTGAGCCCGAGCTACTGGTCGACGGCCCGATCCAGTACGACGCCGCGGTCGAACCCTCGGTGGCCGAGTCGAAGATGCCCGAGTCCAAGGTCGCCGGCCGGGCGACGGTGCTCATCTTCCCGGACCTCAACACCGGCAACAACACCTACAAGGCGGTGCAGCGTAGCGCCGGTGCGATCGCGATCGGTCCGGTGCTGCAGGGGTTGAAGAAACCGGTCAACGACCTCTCGCGGGGAGCTTTGGTGGAAGACATCGTCAACACGGTGGCAATCACCGCGATCCAGGCGCAGACGCTCTGATGGCCCGCAGTGTGCTGGTGCTCAACTCGGGCTCATCGTCGCTCAAATTCGCTGTCATCGAACCGGATTCGGAGACGATGGTGGTGGACGGCATTGTCGAGCGAATCGGTGAGGGCCAGGTCCGCGACCACGCCGAAGCGTTGCAGTCGGCGTTCGACCAGATGGCCGAGTCGGGGCAGCGACTCGACACGCTCGACCTCGTCGCCGTCGGGCACCGGGTGGTGCACGGTGGACCGGACATCTATCGGCCGACACTGATCGACGACGCGTTGATCGCCAAGATCGACGAACTGTCCGCCCTCGCGCCGCTGCACAACCCGCCGGCGCTGCTGGGTATCGAGGAGGCGCGCAAGGCGCTGCCCGACCTGCCCCACGTGGCCGTCTTCGACACGGCGTTCTTCCACGATCTTCCGCCCGCCGCCGCGACGTATGCGATCGACCGTGACGTTGCGGCGCAGTGGCAGATCCGCCGCTACGGCTTTCACGGCACGTCGCATCAGTACGTCAGCGAACAGGCCGCCGCGTTCCTGGGGCTTCCGCTGGACTCGGTGCGCCAGATCGTGCTGCACCTGGGCAACGGCGCCTCGGCCTCGGCCATCGTCGGTGGACGACCAGTGGACACCTCCATGGGGCTGACCCCGATGGAGGGGCTGGTGATGGGCACCCGGTCCGGTGACATCGATCCCGGTCTGCTGATCTATTTGTGGCGCACCGCGAACATGAGCGTCGAGGACATCGAGGAGATGCTCAACCGCCGCTCCGGCGTGCGCGGGCTCGGCGGTGAGATCGATTTCCGGGTGCTGCACCAGCGCATCGAATCCGCGCCCGAAACAGAGCGGCAGGCAGCGCAATTGGCCTACGACGTCTACATCCACCGGCTGCGTAAGTACATCGGCGCCTACCTGGCGCTGCTGGGCTCCGCCGATGTCATCGTGTTCACCGCGGGGGTGGGGGAAAACGACGCGGCGGTGCGCCGTGACGCGCTGACCGGGATGGCGCCGCTGGGCATCGAACTCGATGAGCAGCTCAACGAGAGTCCCGAGAAGACGATCCGGCGGATTTCGGCCGACAGTTCTCCGACGACGGTGCTAGTTGTTCCCACTGATGAGGAGCTGGCGATCGCCCGCGCCTGTACGTACCTCGTCGAGCAGTGAGCGCGGCTTCTCCAGCGGCAGCTCACCCCCGGGGTCGCAGATGGCGAGCAGTCGGCGGACCTGCCGGCCGCAGCGCACCTCCCAGTCGATTCCGTTCCGCGCGCAGATCACGTTGATGTAGTGCAGGGCGGCGAATCCGGACGTGCCGAAGAAGTCGACAAGCCGAAGATCGACGAGCAGGCGCCGCGTCCCGGCGATCTGCCCTTCCACGTAGGTGGCCAGAGCGCGGCTGTTGGTGGCATCGATTTCGCCGTCTGCCGTCACGAGCACCGTCGAACCGTTCTGATGAGACGCGGAGAAGCTGGCGCGGTGGTGGTGTTCGCACTGATCGAACGAGCGCGGATCAGGTCGGAACACTCGGCAGGTTCCTACAGCGGACACGGCGCACTCCTGTTGTCGAGATGCAATCTAAAACCGCGGGAGCGTTCGCGCCTTGACGCCACGCCTTAGGGGTTCGACCCCCGAAAACCCTGCGGTCGGCTGTGACCTCAACCTGTGATGCAGATTACTACGGATTTCGCGTCCTGACCATTGGGTTTGACGATATGGGCCGACGCCGTAACGCCTCGCCTCGCGCGCTGCGATTTGCTGTTATCGGCCAGTGGCTCCGTAGGCCCTACACCCTCGCCATTGCGGGAAGTGTGCAGATTTGCCTCGATGCGCTTTTTCAGAACGTGCTCGTCGGGCGGACGCTGTTGGCGAGGTCCACCAACGCGTACCGGTGGGCCTGGGTGGGTGCGAACCGGGCCAGGGCACGTAGCGAGGCCTCCACGCCCAGCTGTAGGCCGTGCTCGGTGAACGGGAATCCGAGGATGTGGTTGGTGCTGGCGGTGTTGTCGGCCAGCCAGTCCATCGCGGTGCCCAGCACCAACGCCCGGATCTGCAGCACCCGCGGCTCGGTGTCGGGCAACGCCTCGACGCGGCGCGCAGCGTCCCGGATCTGCTGTTCGGTGATCTCGCTGGACGACCGCCCCGACAGCAGGGTGACCGCGCTCGTCAGCCGGGCGGTCGTGAAATGGCGCGACATCACGGGCACCTTGTCGAGCGTCTTCACCGCGGCATCCCGCTCGCCGGCGGCCGACTGCGCTCGGGCCATCCCGAAGCCGGCCGAGATCACGCCGTTGTCGGTGGACCACACCGTGTTGTAGAACTTGCCCGCGTCTGCGGTGCCGGCCAGCTCCGCCGTCGCCGCCAGCGCCAACTTGGGAGCCAGCTCACCGGGCATGGTGTCGAGTACCTCGGTGAAATGCTTTGTCGCCGAGTCGTAATCGGCCGTCAAAAGCTCCGATACGGCCTTGAACCAGACCAGCCGCCAGGGCCAGCCGACCCGCTCGGCGACGTCGTCGAGCTTGCGCGCGGCCTTGGCGACGTCGCCGAGGTCCAGCAGCGCGCGCACCTCCATCAACGGCAGTTCCACAGAGTCGGACAGATCGATACCCTCGGAGTCCAGAGCCCCGTGGCGGGCCGCTCTGAGCTGGTCGAGCGTCTGGACGGGCTGGCTCACCACGCTGGCCGACAACACCGGAGCGCCCACATCGGTCGGGTCCACCAGCGGGACCGGCAGCGCCTTGACGATCTCCTGGGCGGTCAGCCGTTCGGAATGCACCTGCCCGTCCAGGTAGACATCGGTGTGGGCGACCAACAGGTCGATGCCGAACGTCGATCGGGTAGGCGAAAACACGGTGGACAGACTGGGTTTCGGCGACCCGGTGTCCTTGGCGACGACCTCGCGTAGGACACCGAGCAGCTGACCTGTCATCTCGTCGGCGCTGCCGAACCGGCGCCGCGGGTCCGGGTCGATCGCCCGGCGCAGCGCGCGGCCGAACGAGTCGTACTCGGTCAGCACCGCATCGTCCTCGGGGAGGCCGTCGACGTAGCGGCCCCTGCGGGTGCGCAGATTGAGCGTCAGCGCCGCGAGGGTGCGGCCGACGGTGTAGATGTCGGTCGCCACCGTCGGCCCGGTGCGCACGATCTCGGGCGCCTGGTATCCCGGGGTGCCGTAGAGATAGCCGAACGAATTGATCGTCGACACCGCACCGAGGTCGATCAGCTTGAGCTGCTCCTCGGTGATCATGATGTTCTCAGGTTTGAGGTCGTTGTAGGTCAGCCCGATCGAATGCAGATAGCCGAGCGCGGGCAGGATCTCGAGCATGTAGCCGATGGCCTGGGCGACCGGCAGCTTCTGGCCCTTGGCCGGTCTGAGCGAGGTGCCGCCGACGTACTCCATCACGATGTAGCCGACCGGGTTACCGTGCTGATCGGCGTGCTCGACGAAGTTGTAGATCTTCACGATGCCGGGATGGGTGACCTCGGCGAGGAACTGCCGCTCGGCCATCGCGATCTTCTGCGCCTCGGCGTCGCCCGAGTGCACCAGGCCCTTGAGCACCACGGGCCGCTCATTGACATTGTGGTCGAACGCCAGATACACCCAGCCGAGACCGCCGTGCGCGATGCAGCCCTTGATCTCGTACTGGTCGGCGACCATGTCGCCTGGATTCAGTTGTGGCAGAAACGAGTACGGGCTGCCGCAGTGCGGACACCAACCTTCAGACTGCGCGCGTTTACCGCCGCTGGAGCGGCCGACCGGACGTCCGCAGTTCCAGCAGAACCGCTTGGACTCCGCGACCACCGGATTGGACATCAGCGCTTCGAGTGGATCCTTCGCGCCGACCCGCGGAATCTCCACCAGGCCGCCGCCGAGGCGGCGCGTCGGCGACAACGCCCTCGTCGCCGTGGTGTGCTCCTGCGGCTCGGTGTCGCCGCTGCCCACCGACGCACCCTCGTCGTCGTCGTCGAAGTGCGGCCGGAACACCGCCTCGGTCGCCATCGGGCGGATGGTCGACGCGGAGTCCATCCCCATGTCGTCGAAGCTCGCCGGCTGGGTTCCCGGCGCTGCGTCGTCGAAGTCGTCGTACTGCGTTTCAGACATCAGTCCGAATACCTCGCGACCGGGGGCGTGGGCGCCGGGCCGAGCACCGTGAGCCACTTGCGGTACAACGTGTTCCAGGTGCCGTCACGGCGGATCCGTTCGAGCGTTCCGTTGACGAACCGGATCAAACCCGTGTTCTGCCGGTTGATCCCGATGCCGTAGGGCTCCTCGTCCAGGCCCGGGCCCACGATGTGCAGGTACGGGTCCTGTGACACCAGACCCGCCAGGATCGAGTCGTCGGTGCTGACCGCGTCGACCTGCCGCTGCTGCAGCGCGACCAGGCAGTCGGCCCACGCCACCACCCCGACGATGATCGGCGGCGGCGTGATCTGCCGGATCCGCTCCAACGACGTCGTGCCCTGCGCGACGCACACCCGCCTGCCGGACAGGTCCGACGCCTGCCGGATCGGCGAGTCGCGTGGCGCGAGGATGCGTTGGGTGGCTGTCAGGTAGACGGTGGAGAAGCCGATCAGCTTCTTGCGCTCGCAGGTGATCGTCATCGTCTTGACCACGACGTCGACCTGGTTGTTGCGCAGCGCATCGATGCGGTCGGCCGACGACAGGATGCGGTATTCCACCTGGGACGGGGTCCCGAAGATGTCGCGCGCGATCTCCCCGGCGATGTCGACGTCGAATCCGGTGATCTGACCGGTGATCGGGTCGCGGAACGAGAACAGGTTGCTGCCGATGTCCAGGCCGACGATCAACCGGCCGCGCGCACGGATGTTCTTCACCGCGTCCTCGGCTTCGGCCCGCGTGCTGAACGGCCGCAAACTCGCCGTGCGGTTGCACTCGTCGGCGGCTTCGTCCGGCGGCCGCGCCGGTTCGGGTGACAGCTCCGCCATTCCGGCCGGAGTGGGCGGCGGAATCGTGACGTTCGGCGGGGACGTCACCGATGCCGCCTGCCCACATCCGGTCAGCACCAGTACGCCGGTGAACAGGATCCCGAAGAGTCGTCGCATCACCGATACTCGCTCAGTCGTGGCCACAGCCCCAACGCCACCGCGACGGCCGCCACGACGCTGAGCACCGCGGCCCCCACGGTCGCGCCGGACAACACCCGGTGGGCGTTGACGATGTCATTGCGCAGCTGGCTGCGGCTCTCCTCGATGCCTTTGCTCAATGCCTCGTCGAGCTTGTTGAACGCCGGAGTGGAATCGTCATCCCCGGTGCCCAGCGCCACCTGCGTGGCGGCCTGGTAGTTGCCCACGTTGATGTAGGCGTTGATCCGGTCGTCGGCGGCGCGCCACCGCTTCAACAGTTGTTCGGCTTCGGCCAGATCGGTCTTGTCGATCGCGTCGTCGCGGGCCAGGTAGTCCGAAAGCTGTTGCTGCATCGTGTCGATGCGCTGGTAGTACGACTCCTTGCGCACCGTCTCGTCGCCGCGCCGGATCAGCGAGAGCGTCTCGTCGGCGCGCGCCTGCTGCGCGGTGATGGCCAGGTTGGTGACGGTTTTGAGGGACTCGGCGGCGGTCTCCTTGGCGCTGCGGCTGTCGGTGGTGGAGATGACCAGCGCCGTGCCCACCCAGATCAGCATGACCAGCACCGCCAGGCCACCGGCGACGAAGCCGATGTTCACCCGTCTGCGAGTGCGTCGGGCCAGCCACCGGTTGGCGAACACGCCGAACAGCAGCGTGGCCAGCACGACCAAGATGACCGGACCGGGAATCCGGGTGGAGGCACTGGTCTCGGCGTCCACCTGCGCCGAGGTTGCCTCGTATAGCTGCTGCGCGCCGGGCAGGATCTTGGTCTGCATCAACCCGGACGCTTCGGACAGGTATGACGAACCGACCGGGTTACCCGCCCGGTTGTTGGTGCGTGCGGTCTCGACCAGACCCGTGTACACCGACAGCTCGGCGTTGACCCGCCCGAGCAACTGCAACAGATCTTCATCGGTGAGCCCGCTGGACGCACGCGTCACGGCGACCGACGCGTCCGTGATCGCCTGTTCGTAGCGGTGCCGCACGTCGCGCGGTTCGGCGCCTGCGATGAACGCCGTCGCCGCGGCCGCATCCGCCACCGACAGCGTCGTGTAGAGCTGTCCGGCGGCGAACGACAGCGGTTCGGTGTGGTTGAGCACCGTGGTCAGCGCCTGCTGGCGGTCGTTGATCGTGGTCGAAGTGGCGAACGCACTGGCGATGACGAGCGCCGACAGCACCACCCCGATGGTCAGGATGCGCCCGGGCGTGGTCCACAGGAACCACCAGCGTTGGCGCGAAGGTGTTGCCGGTGACCGCGATGCGAGCGGCTCCGTCGACGGGTGCGCCAGTTCCACAGTCACGTGTGCGCGGACCTCATCAGCATCGCTTCCCGCTCGTCGTTTCGACCGCTCTCACTGTATGAAAGAAGTCTAAGAGTTTCCGGCAGGCAGGGCCGCCCTATTGTTGAGGCGTGCGTGGCGACGGTGACGGATGGGTGGTGTCCGAAGGCCAGGCCTACTGGGGTAGGTATGGTGCGGCCGGACTGCTGCTGCGAGCGCCCGGTCACGACGGCGCAACTGTGGTGCTGCTCCAGCATCGGGCGGCGTGGAGCCACCAGGGCGACACCTGGGGCCTGCCCGGCGGCGCACGCGACAGCCATGAGACCGCGGAGCAGGCGGCCATCCGGGAGGCCCACGAAGAAGCCGGGCTGCCCGGCGACCAGCTGACGGTGCGCATGGTGGTGGAGACCAAGGCCGTCGCGGCCGGCGCGATCAGCTGGACCTACAGCACGGTCATCGCCGACGCTCCCGAGATGTTGCACACCGTCCCGAACCGGGAGAGCGCCGAACTGCGCTGGGTGGCCGTCGACGACGTCGCGAAGTTGCCGCTACATCCCGGGTTCGCCGCCAGCTGGCAGCGGCTGCGCGACGAGTTCGCGTCGATCCCGCTGCTGGTCAACCGGCAGCTCTGAGCACCGCCTTCAACTGGGCGGCCGCGGTGCGGGGATCCTCGGCCGCGGTGATCGCCCGCACGACGACGATGCGGCGCGCGCCCGCGGCCAGCACCTCCGGCAACCGGTCCGCGTCGATCCCGCCGATCGCGAACCACGGTTTGTCGCCACCGCGTTCGGCGGCGTGGCGGACGAGGTCGAGGCCGGGCGCCGGACGCCCCGGTTTGGTCGGGGTGGGCCAACAGGGCCCGACGCAGAAGTAGTCGACCGGCTCGGCCACCGCTGCGGCGACCTGATCGGCGTCGTGGGTGGACCGGCCGATCACCGGGCGGGCGCCGATGATGTCGCGCGCCATCGCCAGCGGGAGGTCGTCCTGGCCCAGGTGGAGCACGTCAGCGCCGGCAGCCAGGGCGATGTCGGCGCGATCGTTGACCGCCAGCAACGCGTCGTGGCGACGGACGGCGTCGGCGAGCACCTCGAGAGCCTCGAGTTCCTGCCGGGCTTCCAGCGGCCCGAACCGCCGTTCGCCCGGCGACGCCTTGTCCCGCAGCTGGATGAGGTCGACGCCGCCGGCCAACGCGGCTTCGGCGAACTCCGCGAGGTCGCCGCGCTCGCGCCGGGCATCGGTACACAGGTACAGCGACGCGGCGGCCAAACGTTCCCGGGGTTGGTGCACACCGCGACGCTAGCGGCTCGTCGCCGACGGACGGGCAACGGTACTGTGGGATGACGAACGCGGGAGTCCCGGGACCGGGGGCTGAGAGTGGGCATGCGAACCTGCCCTTACCGTCGCACCTGATCCGGGTCATGCCGGCGAAGGGAGGATGTTGACCAAGGCAAGTCTGGCCGTCATCGGGGGCGGCGTCATCGGGCTGGCGGTGGCGCGGCGCGCGCTGCTGGCCGGCTGGGACGTCCGAGTGCACCGCACCGACGAGCGCGGCGCCTCGTGGGTCGCGGGCGGCATGCTCGCCCCGCACAGCGAGGGCTGGCCCGGCGAGGAGAAGTTGCTGCAACTCGGGTTGGAGTCCCTGCACCTGTGGCACGGCGGGTTCCTCGAGGGCCTGCCCGACGAGGTGGTGACCGCGCGCGAATCGTTGGTGGTCGCCGTCGACCGAGCCGACGCGGCCGACCTGCGGACGGTGGGCGAGTGGCTGGCGGCGCAGGGGCACCCGGTGACGATGACATCGTCGGCCCGGGACGTCGAACCACTGCTGGCGCAAGGCATCCGGCACGGCTTTCGCGCGGAAACCGAACTGGCCGTGGACAATCGCGCGGTAGTGCAGGCGCTGGGCCAGGTGTGTGAGCGGCTCGGCGTGCACTGGGCGCCGCCCGTTGCCGACCTCGCCGACGCGCAGGCGGACACCGTGGTGATCGCCAACGGCATCGACGCGCCGAAACTCTGGCCCGACCTGCCGATCCGGCCGGTCAAGGGTGAGGTGTTGCGGTTGCGGTGGCGCCGCGGCTGCATGCCCGTGCCGCAGCGGGTCGTACGGGCCCGAGTGCACGGTAGGCAGGTGTATCTGGTGCCCCGCGCCGACGGGGTCGTCGTCGGCGCGACGCAGTACGAACACGGCCGCGACACCGCGCCGGCGGTGACCGGAGTGCGGGACCTCCTCGACGACGCCTGCGCGGTGATGCCCGCGCTGGGCGAGTACGAACTCGCCGAATGCGCCGCCGGTCTGCGCCCGATGACCCCGGACGGGCTGCCGCTCGTCGAACGCCTCGATGAGCGCACACTGGTCGCAGCCGGCCACGGGCGCAACGGTTTTCTCCTCGCGCCGTGGACCGCCGAGCGGATCGCGGCCGAACTCGAACTCACGGTTGGAGCAATTCGATGAAGGTACTGGTCAACGACGAAGCGGTGGAAGTGGCTGCGACGACGACGGTCGCCTCGCTGCTTGAGCACCTCGGGTTTCCGGAGAAGGGCATCGCGGTCGCGGTCGACTGGTCGGTACTGCCCAAGTCGGAATGGGACACCGCGCTGTCCGACGGCGCCCGGGTCGAGGTGGTGACGGCGGTGCAGGGTGGCTGACCCCGGGGGCAGGAGCGTAGCGACCAGGGGGATGGACACTGCCAAACTGACCATCGCCGGTCGCGAATTCGGATCGCGGCTCATCCTGGGTACTGGCGGGGCGGCGAACCTCGCCGTACTCGAGGAGGCGCTGGTCGCGTCCGGCACCGAACTGACGACGGTGGCGATGCGACGCGTCGACGCCGACGGCGGCACCGGCGTGCTCGAACTGCTCAACCGGCTCGGCATCACGCCGCTGCCCAACACCGCCGGCTGCCGCGGCGCCGCGGAGGCGGTGCTGACCGCACAGCTCGCGCGCGAGGCCCTGCACACCGACTGGGTCAAACTCGAAGTCATCGCCGACGAACGCACACTGCTTCCCGATGCGGTCGAACTGGTCAGGGCGGCCGAGCAATTGGTCGACGATGGGTTCACCGTGCTGCCGTACACCAATGACGATCCGGTGCTCGCGCGCCGGCTCGAAGACATCGGGTGCGCCGCGGTCATGCCGCTGGGCTCTCCGATCGGAACGGGGCTGGGCATCGCCAACCCGCACAACATCGAGATGATCGTCGAGGCCGCTTCGGTTCCGGTGGTGCTGGATGCGGGCATCGGCACTGCGAGCGACGCGGCGTTGGCGATGGAATTGGGTTGTGACGCGGTGCTGTTGGCTAGTGCCGTGACTCGCGCCGCAGACCCGTCGACCATGGCCGCGGCGATGGCGGCGGCGGTCACCGCCGGTCATCTTGCGCGACAGGCGGGCCGAATCCCGAAACGGTTCTGGGCACAGGCCTCCAGCCCGACCCCATGAGACGCTATGTGGCGCTGGGCAGTTCGATGGCCGCAGGCCCGGGGATCGGCCCCCGCGCCGACGGAGCGCCGTGGCTCGCGGGCCGGTCGGCGCGCAACTACCCGCATCTGGTGGCCGCGAAGCTGGGTCTCGACCTCGTCGACGTGACGTACTCCGGCGCGACGACAGCCAACGTGCTGCGAGATCGGCAATACGGTGCGCCGCCGCAGATCTCGGCCTTGGACGGCACCGAGGCGCTCGTGACGGTGACCATCGGCGGAAACGACGTCGGCTACGTGCCGATGCTCTTCGCTGCGGGGATACCGCGCGTGGCCCGAAGAGTGCCGCTCCTCGGCAACGTGCTGCGCGCGCAGGTCGATCCGCGCGCCCGCGAGGAAGCACTGACACAACTCACCGTGTCGCTCGAAGAGGTCGGGCGGACAGTGCGCCGGCGATCACCGGACGCGACTGTGCTGTTTGTCGACTACCTCACGCTGCTGCCACCGCCCGGCGTCTCGGCGCCGCCGCTGTCCGACGACGACGTGACCACGGGCCGCCATATCGCCGAGACGTTGGCGCGGCTGACTGCCGAGGCGGCCGCGGCGACCGGTTGCGGGCTGGTCCGGGCCGCCGAGGCCAGCCGCGCGCACCACGCGTGGTCGGCCGAACCGTGGACCACGAGGTTCGGGCCGCCGTTACCCGGGCGTCCCGCGCCCCTGCACCCCAATGCCGCGGGGATGCGCGCCGTCGCGGACCTCGTCGTCGCGCAGCTGAGAAGCTAGCGTCCGGCGACGCTAACGTAGTGGGCGATGAGCCACACAAGGGTGTCGAAAGCGATCGTGTTGTTGTCCGCTGCCGCGGTGGTGCTCGGCGGATGCGGCCGCGACGGGGATCAGCAGCCGACCGTCCAGCCGCCCACCACGCAGGCGGGGGTTTCGCCGGCGGCAGTGGAGTTCGCCGGATCGCTCGCGCGACGAACCTCCGCCGACGCCATGTATGCGCATCTGAACCGGCTGCAGCAGATCGCCGACGAGAACGACGGCAACCGGGCGCTGGGCACACCGGGTTACGACGCCAGCGTCGACTATGTAGCTAACACACTGCGCGACAAGGGATTCAACGTACAGACACCGGAGTTCGAGGTGCGCCTGCCGTTCGCCGACGAACCTTCGCTGACCGTCGGCGGTGCCGGCGTCAAGGCCAGGGCGCTGAACTTCACGATCGGCACGCCGCCCGGCGGCGTATCGGGTCCGCTGGTACCCGCCCGCGTCGAGGAGACCCCGGGATGCACGGTCTCCGACTACGACGGCTTGCCCGTCGAGGGCGCGATCGTGCTCGTCGACCGCGGCACGTGCCCGTTCTCCGACAAGGAACGGGCGGCCGCCGAACGCGGCGCGGTGGCGCTGATCGTCGCCAACAACGAGGACGGCGACGAAATGGGCGGCACCCTCGGCGAAGAGACGGAGGTGAAGATCCCCGTCGTCAGCGTCACCAAGGCCGACGGTGAGCGGCTGCGAGCCGACCCGGGCGCCGTCGACCTCAAACTCAACGCCGGTGTGCGCAAGGAACGCACCCGCAACGTCATCGCGCAGACCAAGACGGGCGACACCCACAACGTCGTAATGGCCGGCGCGCACCTGGACAGCGTCCCGGAGGGGCCGGGCATCAATGACAACGGATCCGGCGTGGCGGCGGTCCTGGAGTCCGCGTTGCAACTGGGTGGTTCCCCCGACGTCGCGAACGCGGTACGGTTCGGCTTCTGGGGCGCTGAGGAGGTCGGGTTGCTCGGATCGAACAACTACCTGAAGTCGTTGGATATCGAGGCGCTCAAGGACATCTCGATGTATCTCAACTACGACATGGTTGCCTCGCCCAACCCCGGTTACTTCACCTACGACGGCAACCAGTCTCTGCCGCCCGATGCCGACGGCGCCGTCAGTCGGGTGCCCGAGGGTTCGGCCGGCGTGGAGCGCACACTGGTCGCCTACCTCGATGCGGCCGGAAAGCCCGCGCAGGACACGACTTTCGACGGCCGATCCGACTATGACGCGTTCACGCTCGCCGGAATTCCAGCCGGTGGTACCTTCTCGGGCGCCGAGGCCGAGATGTCCCCCGGACAAGCCGAGATGTGGGGCGGCGATGCCGGCAAGGCGTTCGACCCCAACTACCACAAAGAGTCCGACGACTTGGGCCACATCGACCGCGACGCGCTGAGAATCCACGGGGCCGGCGTGGCGTACGCGGTCGGCATCTACGCCCAAGATCAGGGCGGACCAAACGGCATACCGACCCGCGACCTACGCGTCCGTCATCCGCTTGCCTCATGAGAAAGCAGGCGGCCCCCTACCGTTGCGTTGCTGTCGCGGGAGTCGTCGTCGGACTCGTCGCGGCGCTGACGTCCTGCTCGTCGCAGCAGCCGCCGCCGTCCGCGCGGGATGTGGCGAGTCAAGTCAACGCGGACGGGATGCACACCCATCTGCGCAAACTGCAGGAGATCGCTGACGCGAACGGCGGTAACCGCGCCGAGGGCACGCCCGGTTACGACGCCACCGTCGACTATGTGGCGCAGTTCCTGCGCGACAAGGGGTTTGACGTCGAGACCCCCGAGTTCGAGGTGCTCGACCGCAGCCAAGGCGGTAACCCCGCGATGCGGGTGGGCGGGCGCGAGTATCCCGTCGACCAGGCGTCTTTGCTGATCACCACGCCGCCGGGCGGGCTCAACGCGGTCACCCTGCGGCCGAGGAAGGCCGCCGCGGGCTGCCGCACGGCCGACTACGACGGCATATCGGTGCGCGGTGCGATCGCAGTGGTGGACGACACCGGCTGCTCGGTCGTCGCCAAACAGAACGCGGCGGTGTCGGAAGGCGCCGTCGGCCTGCTGGTCGTCAGCTCCCCCGGAAGCGGCGGCAGCCCGGCCGGTCTGTTCACCCCCGGCTACTACCAGGATCTGACGGTCCCCGTGGGGGTCATCGACCGCACCGCCGATGCCGCGCTGCGGCGCACGACGGCGCCGGTCCGGTTGGTGCTCGACAACAAGCCGGTCATGAAGAAGACCCGAAACCTGGTGGCGCAGACGAAGACCGGGGATGCGCACAATGTCGTCCTGGCGGGTGCGCACCTTGACAGTTCGGCGGCCAGTCCCGGGGTCAATGACGACGGGACCGGCATCGCCGCCTTGCTGGAGACCGCGGCGGCGCTGGGCGCGCGACCGCAGGCCGCCAACGCGGTGCGTTTCGTGTTCTGGGCGTCGGAGGAGAACGGGGCGGCCGGACCGACGAAGTACGTGCAGGCGCTGTCGGTGGACGAACTCCAAGACATCGCACTGTATCTGGGCTTCGACATGCTCGGTTCGCCGAACGCCGGCTACTTCACCTACGACGGTGACCAGTCGGCCCAGCCCAATCCGGCGATCCCGGCGCAAACGGTGCCCGAGGGTTCGGCCGGCATCGAGCGGATGCTGGCCGGCTATCTCAACAACGCAGGCGTGCGGCCCGCGGACATGCCGCTGAGCCAGTTCACGGACTACTACCCGTTTCTCACGGCCGGCGTACCGATCGGCGGCCTGACCGCCGGTGCCTCGCAGCGCAAAAGCGAGGTACAGGCACGCCTTTGGGGTGGCCGGCCCGGAATCCCGTTCGACCCGAACTACCGGACCAAACGCGACACCGTTGACAACATCGACCGTGACGCGTTGTCGGTGCTCGGTCCGGCGGTCGCCTACGCTGTCGCCACCTATGCGGACACGGTCGACGGGGTCAACGGTGTGCCGCCGCGGGACCAGCGGCAGCGGTCCGGTCGCTAGCCGGTGAACGTCAGCGCCGTCGCGGTCTGAGACGGTAAGCGAGAGCACCTGCGAACACCACGCAACCACCGGCCAGGACCGACGAAACCGGCAGCAGGAAGGCCAGCAGCAGGCAGCCTGTCAGTCCGACCGTCGGAATCGTTCGGCGGCCCAGCGTCCAGGCCGACGCGTTCGCGATCGCGTAGTAGACGAGCACCGCGTACGAAGAGAACCCGATCGCGGCTCGAACGTCCACGGTGGCGGTTACCGCGGCGACGACGACACCGACTGTGACCTCGGCGCGGTGCGGGCTGCCGAACCGGGGGTGGACCTGTGACAGCGCGTGCGGCAGGTGACGGTCGCGCGCCATCGCCAGCGTGGTGCGCGACACCCCGAGGATCAGTGTCAGCAGCGAACCGGTCGAGGCCACGGCCGCACCCGCCCGCACCACCGGGTCGAGGCCCGCGAACCCGGCCGCGGTGACCGCGTCGGCCAGCGGCGCAGTCGCCGAAGCTAAAGCCTCACTTCCCAATTCGCTCAGTACGGCGACTGCGACCAGCGCGTATACAGCGAGCGCGATGGCCAGCGCGATAGGTATCGCGCGGGGGATGGTGCGGGCGGGATCGCGGACCTCTTCACCCAGGGTGGCTATGCGCGCGTAGCCCGCGAACGCGAAGAACAACAACCCCGCGGCCTGCAGCACGCCGACGACCGAGACGCCGGAACCCAAAGACAGGCGCGCGGTGTCGATTTCGCCGAAACCGAGGACCGTCACGATCACGGTGGCGAGCACCGCGAGCACCAGGCCGACGATGACGCGCGTCACCAGCGCCGACTTGCGGATCCCGGCATAGTTCACCGCGGTCAGCGCCACGACCGTGCCGACTGCTGTCCCGCGGGCGAACTCGGGCCACACGTAGTAGCCGACCGTCAGCGCCATCGCGGCGCATGATGCGGTCTTGCCGACAATGAAGCTCCAACCCGCTGTGTGGCCCCAGAACTCGCCGAGGCGCTCACGGCCGTAGACGTAGGTCCCACCCGACTCGGGGTAGCGCGCCGCGAGCCGGGCCGACGAGGTCGCGTTGCAGTAAGCCACGACCGCGGCGACCGCGAGCCCGATCAACAGCCCGGGGCCCGCCGCTGCCGCCGCGGGACCGAGCGCGACGAAGATGCCGGCGCCGATCATTGAGCCGAGCCCGATGGTGACCGCGTCGAAGGTGCCGAGGCGGCGGGGCAGCGCTGGACCGTTCGGCGTGCTCACGCCGGAATGCTAGTTCAGGGGTGGTTGCGGTGCGGTTGCAACGATTCGCGAGCGGACGTCGTCGCGCTTGCGACCACCACCGCCAGGAGCACCGCGCCGGCCAGCACCGCGATCGGCATCGCCCACATGCGACGTGTCAGTAGCGCGGTCTCGCACTGGTCGACATAGTTGGCATCCCCGACGGTCGCGGCCGCCTGCGTGAGATCGGTGACGTAACCGGTCCCGCACTTGATCTGCCAGCCGTACTGGTCATAGCTGTCGAGGAACACCGGAAAGTTCAACGCGAGCAGTGCGATGACCAACAGGACCGCGGCGATGATGCCGGTGTAGGCGAGACGATGATGGCGCTGAGACAACCCGTTCCCCCGTTCAAGTCATACAGACGTCGGCGAACAGCAGCACCGGCCAGGAGACGATCGATCCGAGGTACGAAACGGTCAGATCCAGCCCCGACATCTGCCGGAGATGATCGGTGTGCATGGTCGACCAGAACACGCCGACGATCAGATACGGCGTTCCGACGATCAGGGCCGCCGTGATCAGTTCGCCGATCGTGACCTGAAAACCCAGGAGCTTGCGAAGCGCGCCGAACACGCCATTATGTTAATGCTCATTCTGTTTCCCGTGGCAAGTTTGACCGAAGACCGGCAACCGAAGGCGGTCGTTATGTAGCCGTCTGGTCCGTTATCGTGTCTGCCATGTCGCGCACTCGGCCGGCGAACGGCGACACGGTCCGGCGCCGGCCGAAAGACCGCAAGCTACAGATCGCCCGGGCGTCCGCCGAGGCGTTCAGCACGCTGGGCTTTTACGGTGTCAGCATGGAGTCCATCGCGGCTCGGGTGGGGATCTCGGCGGCCGCGCTGTACCGGCACTACGCGAGCAAGTACGACCTCTTCCGCGACGCCGTGCTGAGCCTGGGCCAACAGTTGGTGGACGCCACGGCCTTCGTCGACGAGACGGTCTGCGAGGACCCGCAGGCCGAGCTCCGCCGACTGGCCGAAGCGCTGATCGACACCGCGATGAGAAACCGTGAGTCCGGCGGCTTGTATCGCTGGGAGGGCCGATATCTGCGCGGTGACGACCAGGCGTCGCTCATCGCACAGATGCGCACCGTCAACCACCGCATCCAACGGTCGATCCGCCTCATGCGGCCGGAGCTCACGTCTCGGCAACGCTGGACGCTGTCCACCGCGATGCTTTCGGTCATCGGCAGCATCGTCGACCACCGGGCCAAACTGCCCGCCGTCCAGGTGCGGGCGCTGCTGGCCGATCTCGCCGAAGCGGTGACCGCCATCGAGTTACCGGGCATCGACGACGTCACCGAGGAACTGCCGGTGTCCGCTCCTTCGGTGGCCGAGCCGTCGAAGTACGAGGCACTGCTCAACGAGTCGATGCGGCTGTTCAACATCAACGGGTACCGCGACACCGGTATGGAGGACATCGCCGCGGCCGTGGGTATGCCCGCGTCGGGGATCTACCGGTACTTCGCCGGCAAGAGCGACATCCTGTCCGCCGTCTTCCGGCGCGCGGCCGACCGGCTCTCCGACGAGTTGACCGCCATCACCGGCGCCATCGCGAACCCCGAGGATGCGCTGAACGCAGTCGTCGACGCCTATGTGGCAAGGTCGTTCGCCCAGCCCGAACTCGATCACGTCTACTACAGCGAGCGGCTCAACATGTCGGCGACAGAGCAGAAGATCCTGCGAAACATGCAGCGCGCCACCGTCGAATCCATTGTCGAGCTGGTCGTCGCCGTGCGCCCGGAATGGACGCCCGGGCAGGCTCGGTTCGCCGTACACGCGGCCATGGCGCTGGTGATCGACCTGGGCCGGTTGATGCGATACGCGAACTCACCGCAGAACCGTGCGGTTCTGCAGCGGCTGCTGGACGTGACGCTGTTGGGCCGCTACCGATTACGCGCGACGTTGCCGGCCAAGTAGGCGAGATAGCCGAGGGTTCCGACGACCGCCAGTTTGCGGGTCTTGCGCGCGGCCAACCCGAGACCCAGAGCCGTCTCGATCCCGCCGTTGAGGTAGATGTACTGGCGGGTGTTGCGGGGGAACGCCTGTACGGTCACCGACTCGAACAGCTCCGGCTTGGCGAAGTGTGCGAGGCCGATGCCGGCGATGCCCAGACCTGCCAGTGTGGCCGCACGCGAGCCGCCACCCGATTCTTGATGTGACACAGTTGTTGTCCCTCTCTGATCACGCAATTCGATAGTCGCTCAGAGGATACTGCGAGGCCTCCCTGATGGCCTTGCGGGTGGACATCGGCCGCAGCAGCGAGGCCGTACCGCTCGGATCGAAGTAGTACGACCGCGACGTCGCGCAATTGCCGAGTGTGAACACCGTGTCTTCGCTCAGTTCGGTCATCCGGTCCAGGTAGCGGGTGTTGGCGTCCTCGGTGACCTCGAATGTCGTCGCACCCCGGCGCTTCACCTCGCCGAACAGCCGATCCATGTGGCGCATCTGGTATTCCATCGAGTTGAAGAAGTTCAACCCGAGGAACGCATACGGGCTCGCCAGGCTCAGATAGTTCGGGAAGTATGGCATCGACATTCCCTGATAGGCCTGGAACCCGGTATCGCGCCACCACTTTCCGAGGTTGCGCCCCTTGCGGCCGATGATCTCAATCGCCGGGAAGTTCGCCTCCCACAGATCGAAACCGGTGGCCAGCACGAGCGTATCGATCTCGGCCTTGGAGCCGTCGTTGGCGACGATTCCGTCGGCTTCAATGTGATCGATACCCGAGCTCTGCAGGTGCACATGAGGTTTGGTTAAGACCCGGTAGAAGCTGTTGGAGAACGTCGGGCGCTTGCAGCCGAACTCGTAGTCCGGAGTCAGCTCCTTGCGGAGCTCGGGATCACGGATCGACAAGAATCGGTGAATCTTCGAAAAATCTCCGGCTGCGATGATGAGCCGCCGGAACAGCAGCTGGCTGTGGTGCAAAACGACGTAGCTGAAGAAGTCGTATACGGCGTCAGTCACCGCTCGGATTGCGCGTTGTGTCAATGGAACCCGGGCGAACAGCCGCTTGGCGCGGTCGGGGAACCGGAAGTCGAGCTTGGGTACCACAACGATCGGCGTGCGCTGGTAGACGGTGAGGTCGGCCGCCTTCTTCGCCAACTCCGGAATCAGCTGCACCGCGGTGGCGCCGGTGCCGATGATCGCCATGCGACGGCCGCTGAGGTCATAGTCGTCGTCCCAGGCGGTGGTGTGGATGATCTTGCCGGCGAAGCTCGTGATGCCCGGGATGTCGGGCGTGTGCGGCTGCGACAGGAACCCGGTGGCGGTGATCAGGTAGCGCGCGGTCAGCGTCTCACCGCCGGCCAGCGTGACCCACCACACGTCGGCCTCCTCGTCCCACCGGGCGCACTCGACGGTGGTGTTGAATCGCATGTGCCTGCGCACGTCGTACTTGTCGGCGACGTCGTCGGCGTACTTTTTGATTTCGTCGCCGGTTGAGAACAGCCGTGACCAGTTCGGGTTGGGCTCGAAGAAGTAGGAGTAGGTGGTGGTCGGCACGTCGACGGCCAGGCCGGGGTAGCGGTTGACGTTCCAGGTGCCGCCGAGGTCGTCCTCGCGGTCGAGGATGACGAAGTTCTGGTAACCCATCCGTTTGAGCTGGATGGCCGCGCCGATCCCCCCGAAACCCGCGCCGACGATGACGGCCTCGAACCGCTCCGAAGTCATGGCAAAAACGGTACCTCAGGTACCGAATAGGTCCTGTAAGCCGTGCCGTGCGGCCTCAGCTCTTGATGGACCCGGCCCGTGGCGGGTCAAGCGTCGCAATGCAGGTCACGGCGCGGTCGCCCTCCGCCCACGTCTCGGCTGTGGGATAGAGCACATACAGCTGGACCGAGTTGTCCGTCATCGCGTCCGGCGAATAGGCAGCGAGTTCTGGGCTGCACTTCTCGGCGTACGCGTCGATCGCCATTTGGCCGGGGAAGTCGCCGTCGGGCATCTGCAACACCGCGAAGACCTCACCGGCGTGGGTCTGGTCGCATCCGACAGTCTTCACGGTCATCACCCGCGTGTCGGCCGGGAGTTCGGCCAGGCAGTCACCCTGTTCGACATCGGTGGCGGTCACGGTTCCGCTGCCGCCGAGAACGACGAACAGCAAACCGACGGCCAGCACCACCGCCCACACGGCCGACAGCACCAGCCCCGCGATCGCCATGCCCCGGCCGCCCTGGCCCTCCTTGGCCTTCTTCAAACCGACGATGCCGCAGACGACGCTGATCAGTACTCCGCCGAGAACACCGAAGATGAGCGAGACCACCGCCCACCAGTTCGTTGGCCGCTCCTGGGGCGGGGCGTAATAGCCGGGCGTCTGCTGCGAATACGGGGGTGGCGGCGGAGGCGGGTACGGGACAGCGGGCGGCGGGTACGGGGCCGCCGGAGGCGGGTACGACGGTGCCGGTGGCGGGTACGACGGCGGCTGTTCGCCGTACGGCGACGGCTGGTCGCCGTACGGCGAAGGCGGGGGTCCGTACGGCGGGGGCGGGCCCGGCGGCGTGGTCACGCGAGCAACCGTATCGCGGCGTCGACTGCGAGTGCGGGCACATCGAGCGTCTTCGACGCCAAGTCGTGGCGGGCACCGGTGATCTCGACGATCTCGGTGGGAGCGCCGATCAGGGCGGCGGCGGGCCGAAGTTCGTCAATCGAACCGAACGGGTCGGCGGTGCCGTGGGTGAACACCGTCGGTACCGCGATGCGCGGAAGGTGTTCGGTGCGGGCGCGGTCGGGCTTGCCGGGCGGATGCAGCGGATAGGAGAACAGCGTGAGCACGTCGACGTCGGCGGTACCGTCGGCGCCATCGGCAAGGGCCATCGACGTCATCCGGCCACCGTACGAGTGCCCGCCCGCGATGATCGGACCGTCGGCGAGCGTGCGCGCCACGTCGATGGCTTCGGCCACGCCGGCCTGGTCGGCCTTGGCGGAACCGGACGGCGGGCCCTTGGGCCGGCGCCGCCGGTAGGGCAGGTTGTAGCGCACCGCCAACCAACCGCGTGCGGCCCACTGGTCGCAGATTCTCTTGAGTAGCGGCGCTTCTCGGCTGCCGCCGGCACCATGGGTCAGCACAACGACGCCTGCGGGGTCACCGACGGGTGCGTGCGCGATCCCCGCGATCTGATCGAGGTTCACTCGATCAGCCTGAACAGGGCCGAGACCGGACCGTGGCCGTGGCCCAACGGGTAAGCGGCGCGCAGACATTCGGTCACCCAGCGCTTGCCGAACGCCACCGCGTCGGGTACGGAATTGCCGTGCGCCAGTGCGCTGGCGACGGCTGCGGCCAACGTGTCCCCGGCGCCGTGGTCGTGACCGGTGTCGATGCGCGTGGCGTCGAACTCGTGAAAGTCCGTGCCGTCGAACAGCAGATCCGGGCTCTGCGCCGACGCGCGCAGGTGCCCGCCCTTGACCAGTACCCACTGTGGTCCCAGGGCGTGCAGAGCGCGGGCCGCCTCCCGTTGAGTGGTGTCATCGACGACGTCGACACCGACGAGCAGGCGTACCTCGTCCAGGTTCGGCGTGACCAGGGTGGCCAACGGGAACAGTTGTGTGCGCATCGAATCCAGCGCGCTGGGGTGCAGCAGTGGATCGCCGTGCATGGAGGCGCACACCGGGTCGACCACCAGCGGCACCGCCCCGGTCAACCCTTGTCCGCGCCAGGTATCGGCGACGGTGTCGATGATGGCCGACGACGCCAGCATCCCGGTCTTGGCGGCCTGTACGCCGATGTCGGATACCACCGCCTCGATCTGTCCCGCGATCACATCCAGCGGGACCTCGTGAAAACCCTTGACCCCCAATGAGTTCTGCACCGTGACGGCGGTGATCGCGACCAGGCTGTGCACTCCCAGCAACGCAAACGTGCGCATGTCGGCCTGGATGCCCGCTCCGCCGCCGGAGTCGGACCCGGCGATCGTCATCACCCGCACGGGTGTGGCACCGGGCGGTGGCACCGGCAGAAACCGTGATTTGGGCGTGATTTCGTTCGGTGAGCGATCGTTTTCACGCACAAATCGCTGCGTCATGCCAGCGGGAGGTACACGCGATTGCCGTGTTCGGCGAACTCCTGCGACTTCTCGGCCATCCCGCGGGCCAGCACCGCCTCGATGTCTTCTTCGGTCTCCAAGCCGTGTTCGGCGGCGTAGTCGCGAACGTCCTGGGTGATCCGCATCGAGCAGAACTTCGGCCCGCACATCGAACAGAAGTGGGCGGTCTTCGCCGGTTCGGCGGGCAGCGTCTCGTCGTGGAAGGCGCGTGCGGTGTCGGGGTCCAGCGACAGCGCGAACTGGTCGTTCCACCGGAACTCGAAGCGGGCCCGCGACAGCGCGTCGTCACGTTCCTGGGCGAGGGGGTGGCCCTTCGCGAGATCGGCTGCGTGGGCGGCGATCTTGTAGGCGATCACCCCGTCCTTGACGTCCTTGCGATCGGGCAGGCCGAGGTGTTCCTTCGGCGTGACGTAACACAGCATCGCGGTGCCCGCCTGGGCGATGATAGCGGCGCCGATCGCGCTGGTGATGTGGTCGTAGGCCGGCGCGATGTCGGTCGCCAGCGGACCCAGGGTGTAGAACGGCGCCTCCTCGCACCACTCCTCCTCGAGTCGGACGTTCTCGACGATCTTGTGCATCGGGACATGGCCGGGCCCCTCGATCATCACCTGCACGCCATGTGATTTCGCGATTTTCGTCAGCTCACCCAGCGTGCGCAACTCGGCGAACTGGGCCGCGTCGTTGGCGTCGGCGATCGAGCCCGGGCGCAGGCCGTCGCCGAGTGAGAACGTCACGTCGTAGCGCTGCAGGATCTGGCACAGCTCGTCGAAATGGGTGTAGAGAAACGACTCGCGGTGATGCGCCAGGCACCACGCGGCCATGATGGATCCGCCGCGGCTCACGATGCCGGTGACGCGCTTGGCGGTCAGCGGGACGTAGCGCAGCAACACACCGGCGTGCACGGTCATATAGTCGACACCCTGCTCGCACTGTTCGATCACGGTGTCGCGGTACAGTTCCCACGTCAGCGCGGCCGGGTCGCCGTTGACCTTCTCCAGCGCCTGGTAGATCGGCACCGTCCCGACCGGTACCGGCGAATTGCGCAGAATCCACTCGCGGGTGGTGTGGATGTCGCGACCGGTGGACAGGTCCATGATCGTGTCGGCACCCCAGCGGGTGGCCCACACCATCTTGTCGACCTCCTCGGCGATCGAACTGGTGACCGCCGAATTGCCGATGTTGGCGTTGACTTTCACACCGAAAGCCTTGCCGATGATCATCGGCTCGGTCTCCGGATGGTTGTGGTTGGCGGGAATGACGGCTCTGCCCACGGCGACCTCGTCGCGGACCAACTCGGCGGGGACACCCTCGCGTGCGGCGATGAAGGCCATCTCGGCGGTGATCTCACCGGCGCGGGCCCGTTGCAGTTGCGTGCCGCGGTCACACACGACACCCGGACGCGGCGGTAGGCCCGCCTGCAGATCGAGGTCGACGGTGGGGTCGGTGTACGGACCGGACGTGTCATACAGGTCGAGGTGCTCGCCGTTGGACAGGTTCACCCGGCGGAACGGCACCTTCGCGCCGGGCACTTCGTCGAGGTCGCGGTAGATCTTCGTGCTGCCCGCGATGGGGCCGGTGGTCACGGACGGATCGATGGTGACATGCGTCATCTGAAATCTCCCTACGCCGGCATTACCCGGTCAGGTTCGTACGGTCGACGGGCCCACCCGTCCTCTCAGCGCATAGGTGTGCGCTCCCGTGTGTGGACGCGTGCCACGTTAGCGCAGGCGATCGGCAGTGGGAAGGGGGCGGATTGCCGTGTTCACTCTGCGTCCAGGGCGGTTCGAGGCGGGATGTGCGCGCCCTGACCGCAGAGTCGACGCGGGGGCCGGACGCGTCAGGCCAGTTCCATCAGCACCGGTGCGTGGTCGCTCGGCGCGCCGATGCGGTCCTTGCCGCTCTTGCGTTCGTCGCGGACGATCTCCGCGTGCGTCACGCGCTCGGCGAGAGCGGGCGAGCCGAGGATGAAATCGATGCGCATACCGCGGTTCTTCGGGAACCGCAGCTGCGTGTAGTCCCAATAGGTGTAGACCGCAGGACCGGGCGTGAAGGGCCGCACCACATCGGTGAACCCCGTGTCGACCACCGCGTTGAACGCCTCGCGTTCGGGTGCCGTGACGTGAGTGCTGTTCCGGTAGAACTCGACACTCCACACATCCTCGTCCGTCGGTGCGATGTTCCAGTCGCCGACGAGCGCGATCTGCCCCGACGGATCGTCGGACAGCCACTTCTGGCCGGTATCACGCAGCGCGGCAAGCCATTCCAGCTTGTAGGCGTAGTGCGGTGAGTCGACGGAGCGGCCGTTGGGCACATACAGGCTCCACACCCGCACCCCGTTGCAGGTGGCGCCGAGCGCGCGGGCTTCGGCGGCTGCCTCCACTTCGGGCTTGTCGCTCCAGGTGGGTTGGTCGTCGAACCCCACCTGCACGTCGTCGATGCCGACACGTGATGCGATCGCCACTCCGTTCCACTGGTTGAAACCGCAATGGGTGACCTCGTAGCCGGCGGCCAGGAACGGCATCGTCGGGAACTGCTCGTCGTTGCACTTGGTCTCCTGCATCGCCAGCACGTCGACATCGGCCCGTACGAGCCAGTCGGTGACCCGCTCGACCCGGGCTCGAATCGAGTTGACGTTCCAGGTGGCGATCCGCATGGCCTACAGGCTACGAGCGTCGACGTAGCGACTGCGGTGCTGTACCGCGAAGCCCATCGACTCGTAGAGGCCAATTGCCGCCGCGTTGTCGACCAGCACTTGCACGTAGCCGCGGGTGGCGCCGCGTTCGGCGCCCCAGCCCAGCAGCGCCGAGCACAAGCCGCGCGCCAGACCCCGGCCCCGCGCTTCGTCCTCGACCCGAACCGCCGACAGCCCGACCCATCGTCCGCCGTCCGGCGCCGTCGTCACCGCGGCCCTGGCGACGCCGGCGCCCGACGTCGTCGCGAACGCGATCTCGCCGTCCACGACCGCGGTCAGTACGTCGACCGGCACGCCGCGGCGGGACAGCCGCAACCATTTGGCATCGGGTCTGGCTGCGAATGTCACTGCCGCAGCGGACTCTTCGGCACCGACAGGGCGTGTCATCACGACGGTTTCCAGATGCGGCGGGGCGTCGGCCAACCGGTACAGCCGATCGGGAAGTGAAAGCCACGGCGTCAGGCCCCGCTCGGCGTACCAGTCGACGATCTCGGGCAGTGCCGAGGCGTCCGCCTCGAAACCCAGTGGCACAGCGGAATTGGCGCGATGGGTGTGGCCGCCGGCGGCGCGCAGGAACCAACCGTTGACCCATCGATGTTCCAGGCCCGGCCACGCCAGCGCAGCGGCGTGCTCGAGCTTGCGGATGTCGGAGGTGCGCACGGTTGCCGGCGGCAGTTCCTTGAGGACGACCACATCGTCGGCGCCGACGTCCACGATGTCGCCGTGTTTGGTGCGCACCCGAAGGGTTGGACCGGTCTGAACCAGGTGGCCCACCACGTCGTTCAGCGGCGGCTCGGACCCTGCGGGCAACCGGTAGCGGATCATCACCCGCACCCCGGTCGAAGGCAGTTGCATCAGTGGCCGAACGGATCGGGGTCCTTACCGGGCATCCACGACAACCCCGGCACCCCCCAGCCGTGCGACTTCACCGTGCGCTTCGCGCTGCGCGCATGCCGCCCGACCAACCGGTCCAGGTAGAGGAAGCCGTCGAGGTGGCCGGTTTCGTGCTGCAGCATGCGGGCGAACAGGTCGGTGCCCTCGATCGTGATCGGGGTGCCGTCGGCGTCGAGGCCGCTCACCCTTGCCCAGTCGGCCCGCCCCGTCGGAAACGATTCGCCGGGCACCGAAAGGCAGCCCTCGTCGTCGTCGTCCGGATCGGGCATGGTTTCGGGCACCTCGGAGGTCTCCAGCACCGGGTTGACGACCACTCCGCGGCGGCGGTTGATGCGGCCGCGCACGTCTGCGCAGTCATAGACGAACACCCGCTTTGCGACCCCGATCTGATTCGCGGCCAAGCCAACCCCGTTGGCGGCGTCCATCGTGTCGTAGAGGTCGGCGATCAAGTCCGCGAGATCGGCAGGCAGCGAACCGTCCTCGCCCACGGGCACCGGCTCGGTGGCTGTGTGCAGGACGGGATCTCCTACGATGCGGATCGGAACGACTGCCATGTTCGGAAAGCTTAATGAGCTGATTCGTGGGCATGTCGGACGGCTCATCAACCCAACCCGTGGTTGAATGAGCGCCGAACCACAGCGATGTCATTCAAGTTGTCGGAAGGGTCCAAAAGCGAGATGGACGGCGCGATCGCGCGGACTGAGCAATCTGGGGATGACTCTGATCTCTCCGACGGACTGACCCGGCGCGAGCACGACATTCTCGCGTTCGAGCGGCAATGGTGGAAATACGCCGGCTCCAAGGAAGACGCCATCAAGGAGTTGTTCTCCATGTCGGCCACCCGCTACTACCAGGTGTTGAACGCGCTCGTCGACCGGCCGGAGGCGCTGGCAGCCGATCCGATGCTGGTCAAACGGTTGCGGCGGCTGCGGGCCAGCAGGCAGAAGGCGCGAGCGGCGCGCCGTCTCGGCTTCGACGTCACCTGAGTTACCCGGGCCGCGTGGCCCGCTCGATAAGGTGGGCGCAATGAATCAGCGAGACTCGTCCGGGTTGCCCCTGCGCGCCATGGTGATGGTGCTGCTCTTCCTGGGTGTGGTGTTCCTGCTGGTGGCTTTCCAGGCCATGGGCACCGACAGCGACGACGACACCGCGCCACCGCTGGCCACCACGACCATGACCACCACCCCGACGACGTCGGCCACGCCGGAGCCGGCCGAGGCCGAGGTCCGCGTCTTCAACATCTCGACGGTGGCCGGTGCGGCCGAGGCGACCGCGGGCCGGCTGCGCGAGGCCGGCTGGAACGTCACCGAGACCGGCAACCTCGAACTGCCGGATGTGCCCGCCACGACGGTGTACTTCAGTGATGCCCCCGGCGAGCAGCAGGCCGCAGACGAAGTGGGCCGACTGCTCGAAGCGCCCGTCGAACCGCGGCTACCCGCACTCGCCGAACAACCGCCGGGCGTCATCGTGGTGGTTACCGGTTAGGCTCTTGCACATGTTCAAGACCGTCGCTGCCGCTGCCTTGTTCGCCGTTCCCGCTCTCGCGTTGAGCGCCTGTGCGGCGCCCGAAGAACCGAGCAGCGCACCCGGGACCCCACCGCCGGTGTGGACCGGATCGCCGTCGCCGGCGGCCCCACCCGGTGAAGGCAGTGGCGGTCACGGTGGTGGCCACGGCGAAACGGGCGAAGAGCAGGCAGCCGGTGAGAAGCTCACCGCCGAGCTGAAATCGGCCGACGGCACGCCCGTCGCGACCGCGGACATCCAGTTCACCGGCGACTACGCGACGATCACGGTCCAGACGATCACCCCGGGTGAGCTCACCCCCGGATTCCACGGCATGCACATTCACCAGATCGGCAAGTGTGAGGCCAACTCGGTAGCGTCGACGGGTGGCGCCCCGGGCAACTTCAACTCCGCGGGCGGGCACTTCCAGGTGCCCGGCCACAGCGGCCACCCGGCGAGCGGGGACCTGTCGTCGCTGCAGGTCCGTGAGGACGGCTCGGCCAAGTTGGTGACGACGACCGACGCGTTCACCGCCGAGGAACTCACCTCGGAGGAGGGGACGGCGATCATCATCCACGAGAAGGCGGACAACTTCGCCAACATCCCGCCGGAGCGCTACCAGCAGGTCAACGGCGACCCGCCACCGGATGCGGCCACTCTGGCGACCGGTGACGCCGGCGCGCGGGTGGCATGCGGTGTTATCGGTACCGGCTAACAGCCGTATCGACTTCGTCGGTTCCCCGCGGCCGACGGTGGGGGTCGAGTGGGAATTCGCGCTCGTCGACGCCACAACGCGGGATCTGAGCAACGGCGCGGCCGCGGTCATCGAGGAACTCGGTGACAATCCGCGCGTGCACAAGGAACTGCTGCGCAACACCGTCGAGATCGTCACGGGCATCTGCGAATCCGTGCCGGAGGCGATGGACGACCTGCGCTCGACGCTGGTCAGCGCGCGCGAGATCGTGCACGACCGCGGGATGGACCTGTTCTGTGCGGGCACACACCCGTTCGCGAAATGGTCGCCGGGCAGTCTGACCGATGCGCCGCGCTACGCCGAGCTGATCAAGCGCACCCAGTGGTGGGGCAGGCAGATGTTGATCTGGGGCGTCCATGTACACGTCGGGGTCCGCTCGGCGCACAAGGTGATGGCGATCATCACCTCGCTGCTCAACCACTATCCGCACCTGCTGGCGCTGTCGGCATCCTCCCCGTTCTGGGACGGTGAGGACACCGGCTACGCGTCCAACCGCGCCATGATGTTCCAACAGTTGCCGACGGCCGGCCTGCCGTTCCACTTCCAGACGTGGGCGCAGTGGGAGCACTTCGTCTACGACCAGAAGAAGACCGGAATAATCGATCACATGAACGAAATCCGTTGGGATATCCGGCCTTCCCCGCACATCGGCACGGTGGAGATCCGGGTCTTCGACGGTGTGTCGAATCTGCGCGAGTTGGGTGCGCTGGTGGCGCTCACCCACTGCCTGGTGGTCGATCTCGATCGGCGGCTCGACGCCGGCGAACCGCTGCCGACCATGCCGCCGTGGCATGTGCAGGAAAACAAGTGGCGCGCCGCGCGATATGGTCTGGACGCGATCATCATCCAGGACGCGGACAGCAACGAACGGCTGGTGACCGAGGACCTCGATGAACTGCTGAACCGCCTCGAACCGGTTGCCGCGTCACTGCAGTGCGCCGACGAACTGAGGCGGGTCGCCGACATCTACCGGTTCGGTGCGTCCTACCAACGGCAACGCCGCGTTGCCGAGGAGCACGACGGTGACCTGCGCGCCGTCGTCGACGCCCTGGTCGCCGAACTGGACATCTGACGGTGGCCGTCATCCCGATGTTCCCCCTACAGGTGGCGATGCTACCCGGGGAGGAACTCCCGCTGCGCATCTTCGAACCCCGTTACAGCGCACTGGTTTCGGATTGCCTGGCCCAAGCTGATGACCCCGCATTCGGTGTGGTGCTGATCGCCGCGGGCCGCGAGGTGGGCGGCGGTGACACCCGCAGCGATGTCGGTGCGCTCGCCCACATCGTCGAGGTGGCCGACTTCGGCGATGGTCGCTATCGGCTGAAATGCGTTATGGGTGAGCGTATCCGGGTCATCGAGTGGCAGCCCGACGATCCGTACCCGCGCGCGGCGGTCGAACCGTGGCCCGATCAGCCGGGTGATCCCGTCGAGGTGGACGCCATCCGCGACGTGGAGGACCGCATGGTCACGCTGTTCGAGCGGATCGCCAGTGTACGGGGTGCCGAGGTCGACGGCCGTGAGTTCGTGGCCGGCGCCGACGCATCGGGCGAGGTCGGAAAGTGGTTGTACGCCTTGACGTCCCGCCTGCCCATGGGTCAGGCCGACCGCTATGCGGTGCTGGCTGCACCGTCCCCCGCGCAAAGGTTGGCGGCGCTGCGTGACGCCGTCGAGACCGTCACCGCGATGGTCGAGTTCCAGTTGAACTCGGGAGAGTAGCCATGCCGTGCGATCAGCACATCCGCTGTCCTTCTACGAACACCGTTCGGGGCATGGTGTCGTCGGCCTCACCCACGGCGCACCGGCCGTAGCGGTCCATCAGATCGGCGGCATCGATCGCGGTCACTTCCCAACCGTGGTCGGTCAACCACTCGGTCACCTCGGTGCGCTCCTCGATGAACCACAGGTCTTGCACGTCGAAGCTGTCGTCGTCTGAGCCTTCGTCACCGGCCCCTTGCCGGTACTCGCGCAGCTTCTCGCGGCGGCTGGCCAAGTACTGCGGATCGAAGAACCCGGCGCCGAACGACTCGACGCCGACTCGGCTGCCCCGCGCGCTGAGGTCATGGATCCGTTCGAACAACAGATCCTGCCCGCTGGCGGGTAGATAGGGCAGCAGGCCCTCGGCCGCCCACGCGGTCGGTTCGGTGGTGTCGAACCCCGCGTCGAGCAGGGCTCGTGGCCAATCCTCGCGGAGATCGATCGGCACCGGGACGTACCTGGCGGTCGGTTTGATCTCGTGCCTGCGTAGCGTCTCGGCCTTGAACGCCAACACCTTCGGCTGGTCGATCTCGTACACCTCGGTGTCATCGATCCACGGCAGCCGCCAGGCTCGCGCGTCGAGGCCGGCCGCGAGGATCACCACCTGGTCGATCCCGTTGGCACCCGCAGCGACAAAGAACTCGTCGAACCACTTCGTGCGCGACGCGGCGTAGCCGCCGATAGCACGGATCCGCTCGACCATATGAGCCGGTGGCAGTTGCCAACCCCGCTCCACCGCGGCGTCGACGAATATCTGCGCGTACGGGTCGGTGAACAGCGGGCACTCCGAAACATGCTCTTGGGCACGCGACCAGGCCACCCCCAGTGCGGTGGCGCCCACGCTCTCGGTGATGTCCCAGCTGTCGTCGTCAGTCCTGGCCATTGGCACCGCTTTCCGGGTTCTCGGCGAACTCTCGCATCTCGTCCCCGACGAGAAGATCCTCGCGGTAGTTGTGCTCCCGGTATGCCAGCTGGCCGACCCGGTTGGCGATCACGGGCGCGGTTATCAACGCGAACAGCCCGGTCAGGATCAGCATGCCGACGTCGGCGTTGCCGCGCAACCTGATCGTCGCCCCGGCAAGCACGAGCAGCAGCCCAAGGGTCTGTGGCTTGGTCGCAGAATGCATGCGCGTCAGGGTGTCTGGGAATCGGACGATGCCGATCGCGGCGGTCAGGGCCAACGCCGATCCTGCCAGCACGAGGATCCCGCTGATGATGTCGGCGCCGGTCATCGCGGTCCCCGTCTGCCGCGCGGCTTGGTGATGTCGGGGACGCGGAAGCGCGCGACGGTGACCGAGCCGACGAAGCTGATCAACGCCATCGCGGTCAAGCTGTAGGTGACCGTGGTATCCAGGCTGAACGCCGCCCAGGTACCGATGCCGCACATCATCACTGCGGTCAGGGTGTCCAGCGCCACCAGGCGGTCGAGGGTGCTCGGACCGGCCAGCATCCGGTACATCGTGATCACCGCGGCGGTGCTGATCATCACGGCGGCGATCGTCCACACGTAGGTCACGCGGCCTCCTTGTCCGTCGACGGTCGCCAGTCTTCCTCGCGTTCCAGCGCCGCCACCAACAGCCGCTCCAGCGTCGTCATCTGGCGGCGGAAGTGGTTCATGGTCCGGTCGGAACCGACATTGATCACATGGACGTAGACCACCCTGCGAGCCTGGTCGACTTCCAGCGCGATCGTCCCCGGTGTGAGGTTGATGATGTTGACCGCCAACGTCAGCACCAGATCGGACTTGAGCGCGAAGTGCGCCCGTAGCACCGCGCTGCGCGGTGGCGGGCCCGGCTTGATCGCCAGCCACGCGATCTGTACCGACGAGGTCACCAACCAGTACGCGACCTGAGCCAACAATCGCAGCAGCGACAGCGGGTGCACTTTGCCCTGGACGGGTACCCGCGGCAGCGGCAGCAGCAGCGTGATCACCAGCGCGACCGTCAGGCCGCCGATAAAGTTCGCTGCAGAGATGTTGCCCCACAACAGCATCCAGACCAGGGTCAGTCCGCCCAGCACACTCAGGCGCAGCAGCACGCTTCTCATCGATTCGTCCCAACCACTGCGGTGATGTACTGCCCTCTGTTCAGCACCTGATCGGCCGCACGCTCGCTGTAGCCGATGATCGGTCCCGCGAAGACCGTCAGTGCAACGCCCACGACGATCAGTGCACCGGTGGGCACCAGCATGCCGACCGGCATCCTGCCGACGTACTTGCGATCCTCGAATGCGACGTCCTCGGACACGTCGAGCAGCGCCGCCGGCATCGCGGCCGCCAGGTGCCCCTCGGGTGCGTCGGTCCGGGACCGCCAGAACGCCTTCGTCCACACCCGCGTGATCACATAGAGAGTGAGCAAGCTGGTCACCACGCTGCCGCCCACCAGAGTCCAGGCCAGTACCGACCCGACCTGGGCCCCGGCCTGCATCAGCGCGACCTTACCGATGAAGCCCGAGAACGGGGGAATGCCACCGAGATTGAGCGCTGGGACCACGAAGATGAACGCGAGCAGCGGGCTGGCGGCGGCCAACCCGCCCAGCCGTTGCAGGGTCGACGCGCCGGCCTGGCGTTCGATCAGGCCGACCACGAGAAACAGCGTTGTCTGCACCAGAATATGGTGTGCCACATAGTAAATCGCGCCGGACATCCCGAGTTCGTTGGACAGCGCGATGCCGAACACCATGTAGCCGATGTGGCTGACCAGCGTAAACGACAGGAGTCGTTTGATGTCGCTCTGGGCGATGGCACCGAGGATGCCGATCAGCATGGTCGCGAGCGCGGCCACCAGCAGTACCGGATCCAGGCCACCGCCGGCGAACAGCAGCGAGTGCGTCCGGATGATCGCGTACACGCCGACTTTCGTCAGCAGGCCGGCGAACACCGCGGTGACGGGCGCGGGGGCAGTGGGGTAGGAGTCGGGCAACCACGTCGACAGCGGGAACACCGCGGCCTTGATGCCGAACGCGATCAGCAGCACAGCGAACATCGCGGTACGGGTGCCCGCACTCACGTTGTCCAACCGCATCGCGAGTTCGGCCAGGTTCAGAGTTCCGGTGGCCGCGTAGACGAACGCGATGCCGGACAAGAAGATCATCGACGAGACCATCGAAACCATCACGTAGGAGGCGCCGGCCCGCACGCGCTCCTTGCTGGCGCCGATGGTCAGCAACACGAAGCTCGCGGCCAGCAGCACTTCGAAGCCGACGTAGAGGTTGAACAGATCGCCCGCGACGAATGCCATGCACACGCCCGCCGACAGCACCAGGTAGGTGGGTAGGAAGATCGACACCGGCTGGCGTTCGTCGCCGTCGCGGATGCCCTGCCCGATCGCGTAGTAGACCACGGCAAGCAGCACAATCGAGGACACCACGAGCATCAGAGCCGACAGCCGGTCGATCACCAACGAGATGCCCAGCGGGCCAAGGCCCGCAGGTGTCGGGCCCCATCCGCCGACGTGCAGCACCAGGGTGCCGCCCTGATCGGACAGCCAAAGCAGCGCCGAACACACCACCACCACCGCCGACAGCGCGGTCAGGGTGATGACGCGCTGCAACCGGGGCCGCCGTCCGGCGAGAAGGCTCATGGCCGCCCCGATCGTGGGAATCAGCACCGGCAACGGCGTCAGGACGCCCGCTAGATTCATGCGCGATCCGCCGTCGTCACTCGCTGGGCCGTCATCGCGATCCCTCTTCCCCGGGCAGTGCGTCCAGTTCGTCGGGTGCGTCGGTGTCCTTGTGCAAACCGGGCGGCTTCGGACGGTCGGCGTCGATCTTCGCTGCCTCCTCGTCGGACAGCCGTGACACCCGGGTGTCCTCGGGGTCGTCGCTGACCTCGTCGGCGGTGGTCAACCGATATGACCGATAGGCCAGCGCGAGCACGAACGCCGCGATGCCCATGGTGATGACGATCGCGGTGAGGATCATCGCCTGGGCCAGCGGGTCGGCGGTGTGCTGCGCGCCGTCGCTGGTGCGGCCACGGATCGGTGGATTGCCCGCGGAGCCGCCGGCCGTCAGGAGCAGGAGGTTGACGGCATTGCTGATCAGCAACAGTCCCATCAGCATGCGGGTCAGGGTGCGTTCGAGCAGCAGATACACCCCGGCGCTGGTGACTCCGCCGATCGTCGCGAGCTGAATCAGATAGGAGGTCATCGCACGCCCGCCCCCGCCCGTCGCGTGGAGACCGACTCGGCCAGCTCGACATCCAGGCGGGCGCCCAGGCTGCGCAACACGTCGAGGACCAGGCCGAGCACGATCAGGTAGACACCCGCGTCGAAGAACAGCGCAGTGACGAACTTGATGGTGCCCAGCACCGGCAGCTCGATCTCGATCAACGCCGACGACAGCGCCGGCGCGCCCAGCAGCACCGAACCGAGCGCGGTGCCGGCCGCCAGCGTCAGACCCGTGCCGAGCACCTTGCCGGCGTCGAAAGGCAGCGTTTCGCCGAGTTCGTAACGGCCACCGGCGATGTAGCGCAGCACCACCGCAAGCCCCGCGGTCAACCCGCCGGCGAAGCCGCCGCCGGGGGTGTTGTGGCCGGCGAAGAAGAAGTACACCGACAGCACCATGATCAACGGGAAGATGATGCGGGTGGCCACCTCCAGCACCAGCGACCGGTGCTGGGCGGCGCGCATCTCGCTGCCGCGCAGCCAGGTGGTGTCGCCGAAAGCCGGGCTGATGTTGACGAACGCCGCGATCTGACCGATGTCAGGTTGACCTCCGTCGGCTACCCGGGGCGGCGTGCCGAAACGCCGGTGCCGGAACACCATCGACGTCACACCGGTGGCCGCCACGAGCAACACCATGATCTCGCCCATGGTGTCCCAGGCGCGGATGTCGACCAGCAGCACGTTGACGGTGTTGGAGCCGTGGCCGCGCAAGTAGGCGGCGTCGGGCAGCAGTTGGGAGACGGAGGCGCCGGAGCGCTCGGCCGCCGCGAAACTCGCAATCGTGGTGACGGTCGCGCCGACCATCAGCGCGAGCGCGGCGCGCGGCCATCGGTGCGCGGTGACCTGTGCGCGTTCGACTTCGGCGGGCAGCGACCGCAGCACGAGCACGAAAATCACCAGGGTCAACGTCTCCACCAGCAACTGGGTCAGCGCCAGATCGGGGGCGCCCTGCAGCGCGAAGATCACGCCGCAGCCATAGCCGGTCACCCCGACGAGCAGCGCAGAAGCCAGGCGGTTGCGCATCACCGTCAGGGCGAACGCGGCCGCCAGCATGACCACGGCGACGACTGCGTGCAACGGGATGTCCAACACTGCGAAGTTGGGGCGGTTGCGGGCGCCCACGGCCAGCGCGATCGTCGGCACCGTGACGAGCGTGGCCAGGATCACCGACTGGGTGGCCGGAATCGATCCGCGCTGGGTGAAGGCCGTCACCCGCACCGCGAGCAGGTCCAGGAGGCGCAGCACCATGTCGTAGACGCGGTCCGCGTTGCCGAGAGTCCCGGTCGGCAGCGGCGCGCGGCGCAGTCGTCCGCGCGCGAAATAGGCGGCCGCTCCCGCCCCGAGCACCAGCGCCGACAACAGCAGCGGCAGGTTCAGCCCGTGCCACAGCGCGAGGTGGTAGTCCTGCCCACCGGGCACCGTGTCGGCATAGCCCTCCAGCAGGTCGCCGACCCGTGCGGGCCAGATCCCGAAGACCAGACCCGCCGTCGCCAGGATCGCGGGCGGAATCATGAACGGGATTTCCAGGCGGTGCATCTCTGCGACGCGCTTACTCGGCTCGGCCAGTCCCTTGCGGCCGAACGCGCCGAACAGGAAGCGCAGGCTGTAGATGGTGGTGAACATCGCGCCGAGCGCGATACCGGCGAGGACGAACGGCGACGCGGAACCGAGGTAGGAACTGTGCAGCACGCTTTCGAAGTCGGCCTCCTTCGCGACGAAACCGAAGAACGGCGGTAGCGCGGCCATGCTCGCCGCCGCGCCGACCGCGATGAGCAGCAGCGGGCGCGCACGGTCGCCGAGCCAGGCCAGCCTGCGGATGTCGCGGGTGCCGGTGGCGTGGTCGATGATGCCGACGACCATGAACAGCGCGGCCTTGAACATGGCGTGCGCGACCAGCATGGCCAGCCCGCCGAGCATCATGTCGCTGCCACCCGCGCCGACCATCACGGTGATCAGGCCCAACTGGCTGACCGTGCCGAACGCCAGGATCAGCTTCAGGTCGTTCTCGCGCACCGCGCGCCAGCCCGCCAGCAGCATGGTCAGCAGCCCGAGTGAGAGCACCATCGGTCGCCACGGCGCCAAGTCGGCGAACCCGGGCGTCATCCGCGCGATCAGGTACACACCGGCCTTGACCATGGCCGCGGCGTGCAGGTAGGCGCTCACCGGCGTCGGGGCGGCCATCGCGCCCGGCAGCCAGAAGTGCAGCGGCACGATCGCGGACTTGGAGAGTGCGCCGACGAGCACCAGCACGACGGCGACGGACGCGGCCATCCCGCCCGGCGGCGACGCGATGAGTTCCGACAGCAGATACGTGCCCGCGATCTCGCCGAGAATGACGATGCCCACCAACATCGCCAGGCCGCCGAACGTCGTCACCAGCAGTGCCTGCGTCGCGGCCCGCCTGCTGGCGAAGCGTTCGGCGTAATGGCCCACGAGCAGGAACGAGAGCACCGAGGTGATCTCCCAGAACACGTAGAGCATCACCATGTTGTCGCTGACCACCAGCCCGAACATGGCGCCGGAGAACGCGACGAGTTCGGCGGCGAAGCTGGGTAACCGGTTCTCCTTGCGACCGTCATGGTGGTGGAAGTAGTCGGCGCAGTAGAACAGCACCAACGCGCCGATCGCGAGAACCAGGACGCTCATGATCGCGGCGAGCGAGTCGAAGCGCAGGTTGATGTCCATCGACAGCTCGGGCACCCACGCGATGTCCACCCTCGCCGACTGGCCGGGGTCCGGCCAGTTCGTCGCCACCCAGATCAGCGACAACAGCGGCACCAACGCCAGCGGATAGAACGCCAACCGCCCCCACCGGTAGACGAGCAGGGGCGCGATCGCGGTGGCGACCGCGTGGGCGAGCAGGACGGCGAGCAGGGCACTCCGATCGGTTGAGTTGACAGCACGCGGCCGCCAACCGGAGAACTGATGGTCGGGGTGTCAGCCGAGTAAGGCTTTCGGTGAGCGTCATTCTACGTGGGCCGATCGGGGCGACGACGACGCGGATCGTGACCCCGGTGCTGATTTCGGTGTCGAGGGTCAGCGCAAGAATGTGCTAGCCGTCCAGGATCGGGCGGCCTTGACCGCTATCCGATGCGCGCGGGATCGATCGAGCCGTGAGCCAGCGCGGGAACGGCGTGGCAGGCGACGCCGATACCCCACCCCATGATCGGCCAGACGGGCCAGAAGTACCACGCTCCCGCGCTGAGGCCGACTGTCAGCCAGATTCCGAGCATCAACAAGCAGCCGGCCACATAACCCGCGAGGTGGAACTGGACGCTTCGGCGAACCGCCCGCCGACGGGCCGCACGACGACGAGGGTCGTGACGCCTGAGGTACGCGACGGGGAGGTCGGCCGTCAGTTCGTGCAGTTGGGGACGGGTGGCCGCGGCGAACGCCGTCTGCACGCGGGCCTCGTACTCGGGCATCTCGAGATAGCCCTGCGCCAGCGCCTGGCCGAGCAGGTCGGCTGTCTTCTCACGGTCGGGGTCACCCGCGCGGACGACGGGCGCGATGGGCGTGGTCATGGCGACTCCCTCAATCTTGACATCGACAAGTCGACTATGCCGCAGGAAACTAGGCACTGTCAAGATGCAATTGGCGATTTGGGTGCGCTACCGGTCGCGTGTCGACTGGTAGCGCACCGTCATCCCGCTAACGGGCGGCGTTGAACGCCCGCAGCGACTCGACTTGCGACGCGTCCAGCGACGGCCGGACCGACTCGCGGGCGGTCGCGACATCGGCGGCGGTCACGTCGGCGGCGTCGATCGAGCGCCGCATCGCGGTCAGTGCGGCCTCGCGCAACAGCGCGACACAGTCGGCGGCGCTGTAGCCGTCGAGCTCGGCGGCCAGCGCGTCGAGGTCGACGGCCCGATCCCCGTCTGAAGCCAGCGGGATCGACTTGCCCGCCGTCCGCAGAATCTCGCGACGAGCCTCGGCGTCGGGTGGCTCGACGAAGACCAGCTTCTCCAGCCGACCCGGACGCAACAGCGCCGGATCGATCAGATCGGGCCGGTTCGTCGCGCCGAGCACCACCACATCGCGAAGCGGTTCGATGCCGTCGAGTTCGGTCAGCAGCGCGGCCACCACCCGGTCGGTGACCCCCGAGTCGAAGCTCTGACCGCGCCGCGGCGCCAGCGCGTCGATCTCGTCGAGGAACACCAGCGAGGGTGCCGAGTCGCGGGCGCGCCGGAACAGTTCGCGAACCGCCTTCTCCGAGGAGCCCACCCACTTGTCCATCAGCTCGGCGCCCTTGACCGCATGCACCGACAGCCGTCCCGAGCTGGCCAGCGCACGCACCACGAACGTCTTACCGCAGCCGGGTGGCCCGTAGAGCAGCACGCCGCGCGGCGGGGCGACCCCGAGCCGCGCAAAGGTCTCGGGGTGCTGCAGCGGCCACAGCACCGCCTCGGTGAGCGCCTGCTTGGTCGCGGCCATGTCACCGACGTCGTCCAGCGTCACCGAACCGACCGAAACCTCTTCGGTGGCTGAGCGCGACAACGGGCGGATGACGGTCGTCGCACCCAGCAGATCGTCCTGGATCAGGCGCGGCGGCTCTCCGTCGGCGCTGGCCCGCGCGGCCGCCCGCAGCGCCGCTTCGCGCACCAGCGCGGCGAGATCGGCGACGACGAAACCCGGTGTGCGATCGGCGATCTGGCCGAGGTCGAGGTCTTCGGCCGGAACGCCGCGCAACAGCACTTCGAGCAGTTGTTCACGGATTGCGCCGTCGGGCAGGCTCAGCCCGAGTTCGCGGTCGCACAAGTCGGGCGCACGCAGTCGCGGGTCGACGTTGTCGGGTTGCTGCGACGTCGCGACGAACGCGACACCGCGCGTGGCGACCGCGTTGCGAAGTTCGCCGAGAATCAGCGTGGCGACCGGTTCGGCCGTCGCCGGCAGCAGCGCGTCGATGTCGGTGACCAGCAATACGCCGCCGCCGTCGCGCACGGTGGCCACCGCCGAGGCCACGCTGGTCAGCCGGTCCTCGGCGCGCAGCGAGCCGACCTCCGGCCCGTCGAGTTCGACGAGCCGCCGGTCGGCGCAGACCGCGCGCACCAGCGCGGCTTTGCCGACGCCCGCCGGGCCGGATATCAGCACGCCGAGATTGGCTGTGGCGCCGAGTGTTTCGAGCAGCTCCGGCTGGTCGAGCGCCAGCTTGAGCCATTCGGCGAGGCGCTGCGCCTCGGCCTGGGACCCCTTCAGGTCATCGATGCTGAGCGTCGGTTGCGACTTCTGCGGTGCGGTCACCACCGCCTGGCCGGTGGCCGTCCCCGCGGTCGCAACCGATCCGCCTGCGGCACCGTCACTCCAGCAGACCGCCGAATTCGGTTGCACGCTCACCGGTCCCGCGGGGTCGGTGCCGGTCACGGTCAACAGTTCGGAGGTCCACGTGATGCCCACCGACGAGGCCAGCGCCGCGGTCGCGCGCGAGGTCGGCATGTCCGGGCCCAACTCCCGCGGCAGCAGCGAGACCGTGTCGCCGACCGTCATCACCTTGCCCAGCAGCGCCTGGCGCAACGTGGCGGGGGTGATCGATTGGCTGGCGAGCCGCGAGCCGGACAGGGTCACCGAACGCGCGCCGTAGACGGTGACCGGCCCGACGAGCACCGTGCTGTCCTCGCGCAGCCCGGCGTTGGACAGCGTGACGTCGTCGAGCAGCGCGGTGCCCGCGGGGACACCGGCTGGGGCCTCGGCGGCGACGGCGGCGGTGGTGCGGGAGCCAGTCAGCGACACCGCATCCCATTCGCGGATGCCAAGTGCCGCAATGGCTTCCGGATGTAGGCGAACCACACCCCGGCGGGAGTCCAGTGCCGACGTGTTCAGCCGTGCGGTCAGGGTGAGCTGGTGGCGGGGTGCCGGGCGGTCGGACTGCAGTTCAGTCATGTCGGGAACCGGGCTTGCGCAGTCCGAGCCGCATCACCGACCGGCGGTGCGGCTGCGCCCTGCGGATCGCGCGGCGGGCGGCGCGCTGCTGGCGCGGTTTGTCGTCCCAGACCTCGGGATGCGAGGCCAGGAAGCGGCGGGTGCGGATGGCGAACGGAATGTGCACGACGTAAGCCGCGATGATGATCAGGATCACGAGGTAGCCGTAGAGGATCGCGGCGGCGACACCGATCGCCACGAGCGCCAGCAGCGGTGCGACCATGTTGGGCGGCACCGAGAACGTGTGGATCTTGCGCATCGGAATGGTGCTGACCACCAGCAGTGAGACGCCGACCATCCAGATGGCCACGGCGGGTTCCGAGGTCCACCAGCCCTCGCCGAACTGCATCTTGGCGGCCAGTGGACCGATCGCCCCGATTGCGCCGGCCGGGGCGGGCATGCCGACGAAGTACTTCTTCTCGTACGCCGGCTTGTCCATGTCGAGCATCGCGTTGAACCGGGCGAGTCGCAGCACGATACACACGGCGTACACCAGCACCACGATCCAGCCGACCCGCGACTGGGTCAGCAGTGTGCCGTAGACGATGAAAGCCGGTGCGACACCGAAGTTCACGGCGTCGGCGAGCGAGTCGATCTCCTCGCCCATGCGTGACGTGGCCCCGAGCGCGCGGGCGATGCGGCCGTCGAGCGCATCCAGAATCGCAGCGATCGCCAGAAACGCCATCGCCTCGGTCGGCCGGTCGTCCAACGCCATCTTGACTGCGCTCAGGCCCAGGCAGATCGCGGCGACCGTCATCGCGCTGGGCAGTATGCGCAGGCTCACGACGGAGCGGTTGATACGCGGCCGGATCATCGCGGAGCCGCCCGGCCGGCGACATCGGGCTCCAGCTCGGCCAGTACCGTCTCGCCGGCCAACGCGCGCTGCCCTACGGTCACCAGGATGCGCGACCCCGCAGGCAGGTATGTGTCGAGCCGGGAACCGTAGCGGATCAACCCGTAGGTCTCGCCGATCGCCAGGTTGTCGCCCACCTTCGCCTCGCACACGATGCGCCGGGCCACCAGCCCGGCGATCTGCACGGCGATCACCTCGACGCCCTCGGGGCTGCGGATCAGCACACTGTTGCGTTCGTTGTCTTGGCTGGCCGCTTCGAGTTCGGCCGACCCGAACAGCCCGGGCCGGTGCTCGACGGCGACGACTTCACCGCCGATCGGAGCGCGTTGCACATGCGCGTCGAACACCGAGAGGAAGATGCTGATACGCGGCAACGGCGTTGCGGGCAAACCGAGTTCGGCCGGCGGGAGCGCCTCTTCGATCAGGCAGATCAGACCGTCGGCAGGAGCGACGACGAGGCCGGGCCGGGCGGGCGGCACTCTCGGCGGGTGGCGGAAGAACGCCGCGTTGGCGGCGGCCGACGTCAGTGCGGCGCCGCGTAGCCACCGCTTGCGGTGGCCCAGGGCCGCCACCGCAAGGCTCGCGCCGACGAATGGCAGGCCTGCGGGATGCATCGGGGGGATGGTGGTACGGGCCAGCGCCAAGAGCCGCGCGGGGCCGGATTTCAGGTCGGGGCGTCTGGCCATCGTGCAGCGATTCTACGGGCCGAACCGGACCCGTGGCCCGGCAGCAGGTTCGCCTCCCCACGCCGAAACTGAGGATACGCGCGCAAAAGCGCCGGTAATCAGCTGCGCAAGCTCAGTTTCGGCAGAAGCACGGGGCGTCAGGTCAGGTCCCACACCTGGACCTGCGCCCCGGCGGACAACGCGTCGACGTCCTCGGCGATCTCCAGCAGACAGTTCGCCGAAGCAAGCCAGCGCAGGTGGTGTGAGGCGGGCGGACCGTAACTGGTCACCGTTGCCGTCTCGGCGTCGAGCACGCCGCGCCGGAATTGCCGCTTACCGCGCGGCGAGGTGAGGTCCTCGGTCAGCACCGCGGACCGGCGCGGCCGGTCGGGCGCGGGCAGCCCCATCGCGGCGCGCAGAGGTGAACGGATGAAGACCTCGAAGGACACCAGTGCGCTCACCGGATTACCCGGCAGCGTGATGATCGGCGTGCCGGCCACCGTGCCGCAGCCCTGCGGCATGCCCGGCTGCATGGCCACCTTGACGAACTCCACCGACCCGGCGCTCATGCCCGATGCCGCCGGCGTCCCGGCTCCGAGCGCGTCCTTGACGACCTCGTACGCGCCGGCGCTCACCCCGCCCGTCGTGATGATCAGGTCCGCATCACCGGTGTGCTGTGCCAGGGCCTCGCGGAACGACTCGACGTCGTCGCCTGTCATCGGTGACGCGACCACCTCGGCGCCGGCGTCGCGCAGCGCCGCGGCGAGCATCACCGCGTTCGACTCGTAGATCTGACCGGGCGCCAGCGGTGTGCCGGGCGCGACCAGCTCGGTACCGGTGGACATCACCAGCACCCGTTGCCGGGGAATCACCGTCAGCTCGTGCAGGCCCAGCGCGGCGGCCAGCCCGAGCGCGGCCGGTGTGACGACCTGCCCGGCGCGCAGCACCGCCGTACCGGCTGTGACGTCTTCGCCGGCGCGCCGGATGTGCTGACCGTCCTTCGCGCCGGTGCGGATCTCCACGGTGTCGGTGGCCGAGTTCGTCGCCTCCACCGGAACGACTGCGGTCGCACCGGCCGGCAGCATCGCACCGGTCATGATCCGGTGTGCGGTACCGGTTTCCAATGTCAGCACGTCGGTGCGTCCCGCCGGGATGTCCTCGGCGACGGGCAGTCGTACGGGCTGCTCCGGCGTCGCCGTCGCCACGTCGCTTGCCATGACGGCGTATCCGTCCATCGCCGAGTTGTCGAAACCGGGCAGCGACAGCGGTGCGACGACGTCGTCGGCCAGGACCAAACCGAGCGTGTCCGCGAGCGCCACGCTGACCGGTGCGCGCCGCGCGATCAGCGCGGCGACGACGCGCTGGTGCTCATCGACGGTTCGCATCAGACGGGAAAGATTACGCCGGTCAGCTCCTCGGACATGGTCCAGAGTCGACGCTGGATGTCTTCGCTGTGCGATTGTGCGCTCGAGGCAACGACTTTCGGGTGGCCCTTCACCTCGCCGATACCGTCGGGACCGTAGTACTGGCCGCCATGGACGCTCGGATCGGTGGCGGCGCGAAGCGTGGGCAGCGCACCCTTGTCGGCGGGCTGGGTGAAGATCTTCCAGGCGATGTCGGGCACGAAAACGGGTATGTAGCGCATCAGTTCGGTATCCGAGAAGCCGGGGTGCGCGGCCGCGGCGATGGTCGGTGCACCCTTGAGTTTGAGGCGCCGCTGCAGTTCGTAGGTGAACAACAGGTTGGCCAGCTTGGACTGCCCGTAGGCCTGGACCCGGTTGTACCCGGTCTCGAAATGCGGGTCCTCGAACCGGATCCGGGCCATGATCCGGTGGCCGACGCTGCTGACCGTCACGACGCGAGACCCGTCGATGCCGAGCAGATGGTCGAGCAGCAGCCCGGTCAATGCGAAGTGGCCGAGGTGATTGGTGCCGAACTGCATCTCGAAACCGTCTTTGGTGGTTTCGCGGGACGGTACGTACATCACCCCGGCGTTGTTGATCAGCAGATCGATACGCGGATACGCGGCGCGCAGTTCGTCGGCCGCCCTGCGAACGCTGTCCAGCGAGGACAGGTCGAGCTCCTGCAGCGTGACGACGGCACTGGGGCTGGCCGCCTTGATGCGTTCCATCGCCTCGGCGCCCTTGTCGAGGTTGCGCACCGCCAGCACGACCTGGGCTCCCTTACCGGCCAGCGCAGCCGCTGTGTCGTAGCCGAGGCCGCTGTTCGCGCCGGTGACGATTGCGGTCCGTCCGGACTGATCCGGGATGTCGGCCGCGGTCCACTTGCTGCCCATGACGATCAACATACTCAGCGGCCGCGGTTACCTAGGCTGGACGCCTGATGACCGAACGCCGCGATCTCCTCGACCCCGTGAACAAGCCGAGCCGCAAGGCGCCGCTGGTGTGGGCGCTCGGGGCGGCGATCCCGTGGGCATTTTTGACGCTGGGTCAACTGGTGTGGTTTGCGGTTGACCGTCGCGACTGGTGGGTGCACGCGCTGGCAGCGGTGGGAACGCTGCTCGGCATCGTGGTCTTCGTCGTGGTGGTGCCGTGGTGGCGCTACCGCGTGCACCGGTGGGACGTCGACCCGCGGGCGGTGTACACCCGCACCGGCTGGCTGACTCAGGAGCGCCGCATCGCGCCCATCTCGCGCGTACAGACCGTCGATACCGAACGTGGGCCGCTGGACCGGCTGTTCGGGCTCGCGAACGTGACCGTGACGACCGCGTCGTCGGCGGGCGCGGTGCGCATCGTGGCGCTGGACGTCGACGTGGCCGACGGGGTCGTCGCACACCTCACCGACATCGCCGCGATCGGGGGAGAGGACGCCACATGAGCAGTGGTGTCCCCGGCCACCACCTCGCCGATGCCGACTGGCAGCGCCTCAGCCCCCGGATGCTGCTGGTGCATCCGGTGCATGAGGTGCTGCGCCAGATTCCGGTGATCGTCGGGACATTGGTGCTCGGCACCGCGACCGGAAACCCGGTGCTGGCGTTCGCGGCGCTGGGCATCACGATTGCGATCGGCTTGGCGCGCTGGTTCACCACCAGCTACCGCATCGGGCCCGGTGACGTCGCGCTGCGGACCGGTGTGCTGCAGCGAAAGCTGCTTTCGGTGCCGCGCAACAGGATTCGCTCGGTGTCGACGGACGCGCGGCTGTTGCACCGGGTGCTGGGCCTGACCGTGCTGCGGGTCAGCACCGGTCAGGAGGCCCGAGGCGACGCCGCGTTCGCGCTGGACGCCGTGCGCAGCGAAGAGGTGGGCCGGCTGCGCGCGCTGTTGCTCGCCGACTCCCTGGCGGTGGACGAGGACCAGCCGTCTGCGCCCGGCCGCGTGCTCGCCCGGTGGACGCCGTCGTGGTTGCGCTACAGCCCGCTGAGCTTCACCGGGTTGGCGATGATCGCCGCCGCGGTGGGCCTGGTGTATCAGGTGGGTGCCGGGGGCGCGGTCCGCGATTCGCAGATCGCCCGGTCGGGGCTTCAAGCCGCCGAGCGCTTCGGGCTGGGCGTCAGCGTCGCGATCGTCGCCGTGGTGCTGCTGCTGGCGTCGGTGGTGCTCTCGGTGCTGCAGTCGTTGTTGACCTACGCGAACCTCGAATTGCGCCGCGACTTCGAGGTGCTGCACTTGCGGCACGGGCTGATCCGCGTACGCGAGCACACCTTCGACATGCGGCGTCTGCGCGGCGGAACCTTGCGCGAACCGTTGCTGGTGCGCTTGTTCGGCGGCGCCCGCCTCGACGCGGTGATGACAGGTGTCGGGGGAGAGGGCCAGGCCTCGCTGCTGCTACCGCCCTGCCCGAAGCGCACGGCGGAGACGGTGCTGACCGACCTGATCGAACGCCGCGACGCGGTGACCGGCGCGCTTCGCAGCCACGGTCCCGTCGCGACTCGCAGGCGCTGGACGAGGGCGTTGGCGCTGCCGGTCCTCGCCGGGGGCGCGCTGCTGGTGGCGCCGACGCCGACGTGGGCGTGGCCGGCCTGGGCGGTGCTGACCGGATGCTGTGCGCTGTTGGCCGTCGACCGCGCGCGCTCGCTGGGGCACCGAGTTGGTGACGGCTGGCTGATCGCGCGCACCGGTAGCCTCCAGCGCCGCCGTGACTGCATCGAGGCGTCGGGCATCATCGGCTGGACCGTGCGGCAGACCTGGATGCAGCGACGCGCCGGGGTGGCGACGTTGGTGGCCGCGACCGCAGCGGGGCTCAAGCACTACCAGGTGATCGACGTCCCCGCCGATGTGGCGTGGTCGATCGCGGCGGAGGCGTCTCCGTGGCTCACCGAAACGCGGTGGGCCGGCTGAAGGCGGCCGGACTTCGTCCGCAGGACGCGCAGCGCGAACGACGGCGACAGCATCGTCGTCGGGGCATCGATCATTCCGATGACGCGCAAAAATCTCATCATCACCGTGGGGTCGCTCTCGGCAGCCGTCATCACCCGGTCCAGGTACATGTTGCTCAGCCGCATCAAAAGCGGTGCGCGCCCGGCCACTTCCGGCAGAGCCAGATCGGAGCCGACGGCGGTCTGCCATGCGATGCGGATCTTCTTGGCGCTGCACCGGAAGAACCGTCGCGGCAGGTCTTCGTCGCCCTCGAGTAGACATTCGCGCAGGATGAGCGATTCGACGGCCGCCACCGTCATGCCCTGACCGTAGATCGGGTTGAAGCTGCAGACCGCGTCGCCGAATGCGATCAGGCCGGCAGGCATTCGCCGCATCTTGTCGTAGCGCCGCCAGCGGTTCGACGGGACGCGGTAATGCGCCACCTCGCCGAGCGGTTCGGAGTCCGCGAGCGCGACGAGGGCCCGCGTAGGAGCGAAATCCGCTGCGAATGCGACCATTTCCGCGGTTGTGCGGGGCGGCTCGAGCCCTGCGATGGTGCCCACCGCGAACATGGCGGTGTCGTTCTCGTAGCCGATGGCGGCGAACATCTTCGGCCGCCCCGGCTCGGGGAAGATCGCGATGAAATCCTCGTCGATGTCACCGGCCTCGACACGCACCAGCTGACAGGCGTAGGCCAGATGCACCATCACCTCGTCCTCGACAGGCCGGTCATAGCCCATCTGCTCGAGGAACACCGGTGTGCGCGAACCGCGTCCCGTCGCGTCGACGACGAGGTCGGCCGTCAGCGTCATCGGATGCCGGCTCTCGCGGTCCACCACCTTGACCCCAGTCACCCGGTGCCGATCGGCCGTTGACGTCAAGCCCACCACGTCGTGGTGCTCGAGGAGGGTGACATTCGAGAGGTCGCGAATCCGCGCGAGCACATGCCATTCGAGGAACGGGCGGCTCTGAAAATAGAACGGAAAGGACTCCGAGGCCGGTGCGTGGCCGGAGGTCACGAGCTGATGCCCATTCACGGCGAAGCGCAGCCTGGCCAGGTCGCCGTCCCACATGCCGGCGCCGCTGGTCACGAGTTCGTCGAGGATGCCCGGGAACAGCTCGTCGAGGATCTGCGCACCGCGGGCCAGCAGCGCGTGGATCATCTTGCCCTGCGGGACACCGCGCCGGCAGACCGGATCGGCCGGCAGCACGTCGCGCTCGACCACCGTCACGGTGCGGTACTTGTCGGCAAGGACACGAGCGGCCATCAGGCCGGCCATGCTCGCGCCGAGGACAACTGCCCGCTCACCTGACACACCCATGTCCATCCCCGCCCTCATCGTTGGTCCTGGTAGAGACAGTTTTCCGGCGGTCGGCGCGGACGCACTAGCGTAGTCGGGTACTCCACTCGCGCAATGCGCGGCACGGCGTGCCCGGCCCCGGCTGACTTGCGCCGGCGGACGCGCCGTTTAATGTCGGGGCCATGGCGATCGGTGGAGTGCTGTTCGACATCGATGGCGTCTTGGTGACCTCATGGCAGCCGATCACCGGCGCGGCCCAGACCGTGCAGACGTTGACGGACAATCAGATTGCCTGCTCGTACCTGACCAACACGACGACACGGACCCGCGTGCAAATCGCGGAGTTGCTCACCGAAGCGGGGATGCGGGTCCGGCCCGACGAGGTGATCACGGCGGCGGTGCTGACCGCACAGTACGTTCGCGACCGGTATCCGGACGCTCGCTGCTTTCTGGTCAACAGCGGTCAGATCGCCGAGGACATGCCCGGCATCGACATCGTCTACTCGCACGAGTTCACCGGTACCCGCGCACCGGATGCCCCCGATGTGGTGTTGCTCGGCGGCGCCGGCCCGGAATACAGCCACCTGACACTTTCGTGGGTCTACGACTGGATGGCCCAGGGCGTGCCCGTGGTGGCCATGCACCGCAGCACCGCGTGGACGACGACCGACGGGTTGCGCATCGACACCGGCATGTACCTGCTCGGGATGGAGGAGACGTCCGGCCGGAAGGCCACGGCGGTCGGCAAGCCGGCCCCCGAGGGGTTCCTCGCGGCGGCAAGCCGACTCGGCGTCGAGCCCGACGAGATGTACATGATCGGCGACGACCTCAACAACGACGTGCTGGCCGCCCAGGTGGTCGGCATGGCCGGTGTGCTGGTGCGTACCGGCAAATTCCGTCAGAACACTTTGGACCGTTGGGCTGCAGACGAATTCGCGATGCAGCCGAATCATGTGATCGAGTCGGTGGCCGATCTGCCGGAGCTTCTCGGACTGTAGGGGATAGCCGATGTGGGAGCGGGTGCAGCAGTTGTTGCTGCAGCGGGGAATCAACACCTACCTCGAGCTGGCGTTGTGGATGACGTTGATCTACACCGTTTTCGGGGTCGGCTACGCGCTGTTTCACATCGAGCTGATCGGACAGTTGGAGGCGGTGCTGTCGGGCGACTTCACGATCTTCGCCAACATCGCCGCCTTGGTCGTCACGGTGGCGCTCTGGCCGCTGCTGTTGATCAGTTCGCTGGTGTGCGGGGTGGCCGGCTGCGGGATGTTCTAGCGATGACTTCTCGCGATTGCCGCGGTCTGTATCGGCATGACTGAACAACGCATACAGGCGACCGCAACCGTCAACGCTGGAATTGAGTCCGTGTTCGACGTGCTTGCCGACCCGGCGACGCACCAGGCGATCGACGGCACCGGATGGGTGCGCGAACCACTGGACGGCGAACCCCTCACCGAGATCGGCCAGGTCTTCCGGATGGGCATGTACCACGACAACCACCCCGAGAAGTACTACGAGATGGCCAACCGGGTCGAGGTGCTGGACCGGCCGCGCGCCATCGGCTGGCTGCCGGGTCAGGGGCCCGAGCAGCGCGGCCACCTGATGAACAGCACCGAGCTCGAGTTCGGCGGCTGGCTCTGGCGATACGACCTCGAACCCGCCGGCGCCAACCACACCGCGGTCACGTTGACATATGACTGGTCGGGGGTGGCGTCGCATCTGCGCGACATCGAGTTCCCGCCGTTCGAGCCGCAGCACCTCGACAACTCGTTGACGAACCTCGCGACACTCGCCGAGGCCCGCGGCTGAGCCCGCACCCGGTGAGCGCTCAACCAGGTACAGAAAACCTGGGATGGTCAGGCCTGCAGACTGCGCACGGCCTCGATGCGGGCACGCAGCTGATCCGTCGTCGCGGCCGCCACCGCCGGGCCGCCGCAGATCCGGCGCAGCTCCTTGTGAATCCAGCCGTGTGGCTTACCGGTGCGGTGGTGCGCGATCGACACCAGCGTGTTGAGTTCCTTGCGTAGCTCGCGCAGTTGGCCGTGTGTCGAGACCCGCGGCACCTCACCCGAGGCGGTCTGGCGGGTCAGCTGCTCTTCCTGCCTGCGCCGCAGCAGGTCTCGCATCTGTTCGGGATCGAGCAGGCCGGGGATGCCGAGGTAGTCCGCCTCGTCCTCGCTGCCGACGGCCGCGGCGGTGCCGAACGAGGAGCCGTCGAAGATCACCTGGTCGAGTTCGGCGTCGGCGCCGAGCATCTCGAAGCCGTTGTCGAGGTCGCCTGCCTCGTCCTTCTTCTTGTTGGCGTCCTCGAGCGCCGCGTCGTCCCATTGCTCCGACGGGCGGTGCGGCTTGCCCAGTACGTGGTCGCGCTGCGCCTCCATCTCGCTGGCCAGGTCGAGCAGTGCGGGCACCGACGGCAGGAAGATGCTCGCGGTCTCGCCGGGGCGCCGGGAGCGGACGTAGCGCCCGATCGCCTGCGCGAAGAACAGCGGCGTGGACGCGGATGTCGCGTATACGCCGACGGCCAGTCGCGGCACGTCGACGCCTTCGGACACCATGCGCACCGCGACCAGCCAGCGATTGGTGCCCGCGGCGTAGGTGGCGATGCGGTCCGACGAGCCCGGGTCGTCGGAGAGGACGAGCGTCGGCGCCTCACCGGTCAGCGTCGTCAGCACCTTGGCGTATGCCCGTGCCGCCTTCTGGTCCGAGGCGATCACCATCGCGCCCGCGTCGGGTACGCCGCCGTTGCGCAACTGGGTGAGCCGGGTGTCGGCGGCCTGTAGCACCGCCGGTATCCACTCGCCGTTCGGGTCGAGCACCGTGCGCCACGCGCGCGCGGTCTGCTCGGCGTTGAGCGGTTCGCCGAGGCGCGCGGAGTACTCCTCCCCGGCGCTGGTACGCCAGCGGGCCTCGCCCGAGTAGGCCATGAACACCACCGGGCGCACCACGCCGTCGGCGAGTGCGTCGGAGTAGCCGTAGACGTGGTCGGCACGCGATCGCCGCACGCCGTCCGCGTCGGGTTCGTAGGTGACGAACGGGATCGGGCTGTCGTCGCTGCGGAACGGTGTGCCGGTGAGCGACAGCCGGCGGGTTGCGTCGTCGAACGCCTCGCGCATCGCCTCGCCCCAACTCTTCGCGTCACCGCCGTGGTGGATCTCGTCGAAGATGACCAGCGTGCGGTGGTTCTCGGTGCGCACGCGGTGACGCGCCGGGTGGCTGGCCACCTGGGCGTAGGTGACGACGACGCCGTGGTACTCCGACGAGTGGTGCGCGGCGCTGTTGGAGAACTTCGGGTCCAGCGAAAGCCCGAGCCTGGCGGCGGCCAGCGCCCACTGGGTCTTGAGGTGTTCGGTCGGCACGACAACGGTGATCCGCTCGACGGTACCGTCGCCCAGCAGCTCGCCGGCGACGCGCAGGGCAAACGTCGTCTTGCCCGCGCCGGGAGTGGCGACGGCAAGGAAATCGCGCGGTTTGGCGCCAAGATAGCGCACCAATGCCCGACGCTGCCAGCCTCGCAAAGCCTGGGTGTCGGGCGCTGTGTCTGCCCGCACCCAAGACTCCTTTTCCTGATCGGAACGCGATCGGAGGGAGCCTAACGCAACGGTTTACGGCCACGCGTCTTCCCAAGCGTGTCGTCCGGCGTGTCATGCGGAAGTGGTTGTCGTTTTTGGCGAGCCACTCACGACGCTCGGTGTCGGTGCGGTCGGCCGGCTGCTGGAAACCTTGGAAGTGGGCCTCTTGCGGTACGCCCGGAGCAAACAACATCAGGAGCGACGCCGGCTCGTCTGCCTCGTCACCGAAGCCGTGAATGCCGCCGGGTGGCACATAGAGTAAATCGTTCTGATCTCCACGCGGATGCCGGCCACGGTCGCCGTCGGCGGTCGGGCAGTCCGACCGGCGCGAACAACCTTGCACTCGCCATGGCCGAGTGCTAGAAATGCAGTTGGCACTCGCGACCGGTGAGTGCTAGGTCGGGACGGTGAGGCCACGGGCCGCATCTGCGGAGCACACCCGAGCCGTCCGTCGCGGGCACTGCACCCGACCGACAAGACGTGCATCCCCAATCCGGAGGAACACTTCGCAATGGCCAAGACAATTGCGTATGACGAAGAGGCCCGCCGCGGCCTCGAGCGGGGTCTGAACAGCCTCGCCGACGCGGTGAAGGTGACGCTGGGCCCCAAGGGTCGCAACGTCGTCCTGGAGAAGAAGTGGGGCGCCCCCACGATCACCAACGATGGTGTGTCCATCGCCAAGGAGATCGAGCTCGAGGACCCGTACGAGAAGATCGGCGCTGAGCTGGTCAAGGAAGTCGCCAAGAAGACCGACGACGTCGCCGGCGACGGCACCACCACCGCCACCGTGCTGGCCCAGGCGCTGGTGCGCGAGGGTCTGCGCAACGTCGCGGCCGGCGCCAACCCGCTGGGTCTGAAGCGCGGCATCGAGAAGGCCGTGGAGAAGATCACGGAAGGCCTCCTCAAGTCGGCCAAGGAGGTCGAGACCAAGGAGCAGATCGCCGCCACCGCCGCGATCTCGGCCGGCGACCCCCAGATCGGCGAGCTGATCGCCGAGGCCATGGACAAGGTCGGCAACGAGGGTGTCATCACCGTCGAGGAGTCGCAGACCTTCGGCCTGCAGCTCGAGCTCACCGAGGGTATGCGCTTCGACAAGGGCTACATCTCGGGTTACTTCGTGACCGACGCCGAGCGTCAGGAAGCCGTCCTGGAGGATCCGTTCATCCTTCTGGTCAGCTCGAAGATCTCGACCGTCAAGGATCTGCTGCCGCTGCTGGAGAAGGTCATCCAGTCCGGCAAGCCGCTGCTGATCATCGCCGAGGACGTCGAGGGCGAGGCGCTGTCCACGCTCGTCGTCAACAAGATCCGCGGCACCTTCAAGTCCGTCGCCGTCAAGGCCCCGGGCTTCGGTGACCGCCGCAAGGCGATGCTGCAGGACATGGCCATCCTCACCGGTGGTCAGGTCATCAGCGAAGAGGTCGGTCTCTCTCTGGAGACCGCCGACGTCTCGCTGCTGGGCAAGGCGCGCAAGGTCGTCGTCACCAAGGACGAGACCACCATCGTCGAGGGTGCCGGTGACTCCGACGCCATCGCCGGTCGCGTGGCCCAGATCCGCGCCGAGATCGAGAACAGCGACAGCGACTACGACCGCGAGAAGCTGCAGGAGCGCCTGGCCAAGCTGGCCGGCGGTGTTGCGGTGATCAAGGCCGGCGCTGCCACCGAGGTCGAGCTCAAGGAGCGCAAGCACCGCATCGAGGACGCCGTCCGCAACGCCAAGGCGGCCGTCGAGGAGGGCATCGTCGCCGGTGGTGGCGTGGCCCTGCTGCAGTCGGCGCCGACGCTGGACGACCTGGGTCTGTCCGGTGACGAGGCCACCGGCGCGAACATCGTTCGGGTGGCGCTGTCGGCTCCGCTGAAGCAGATCGCCCTCAACGGTGGACTGGAGCCGGGCGTCGTGGCCGAGAAGGTCGCCAACTCGCCCGCCGGTACCGGCCTGAACGCCGCCACCGGTGAGTACGAGGACCTGCTCAAGGCCGGCGTTGCCGACCCGGTGAAGGTGACGCGTTCGGCGCTGCAGAACGCGGCGTCCATCGCGGCGCTGTTCCTGACCACCGAGGCCGTCGTCGCCGACAAGCCGGAGAAGGCGGCCGCTGGTCCGGCCGACCCGACCGGCGGCATGGGCGGCATGGACTTCTAAGTCCCTGGTCGACGAAAAGCCCGGCTCCTCACAAGGGGCCGGGCTTTTTCGTGCCCAGATTCGTATCAGCGCTTCTCGATTGTGAAACCGGCGACGGTTTTGTCGCGTCAAGCGTCGTCAGATTCACAATCGGCGAGCGCTCATTCCAACGGCACGCAGTCGTGCAGACAGTCCGGGCTCGTCGACGGCGACTCCGGAGTGGCCTTGCGGTGCAGTACGGCCCGGGTGGGCTCGACGGTCAGCGCGTCGTCGGTCGGTGTGCCGATACCGTCGACGATCAACGTGTAGCCGCCGGGTTCGCGCGGCGGCCAGATGAGGGTGACGTCGCGGTGGCCGGCCAGGTTGGCACGGGTGTGCCGGCCGATCGCGCCGACGTCCAGGGTGCCGTCGCGCAACGCCGGTTCGACGGCGACCGTGTGGGCGCGGTAGTCGTCGCCGACGGTGATCAGGTACGCGAACGGAAACCCGGCCATTGTGTCGGCGAGTTGGTCGAGTGCCACCTTCACGGTCATGCCTTGACAATACGGCGACACGCTACCGTTCACATCATGCCGCTGCCGCCGCCATCGCCGACCACCACCGCCGTCGTCACGGGGGCCTCCTCGGGCATCGGCGCCGACATCGCCCGTGAACTCGCGGCGCGCAGACACGGCGTCACGCTCGTCGCCCGGCGCGAGGACCGGCTCCGCGACCTGGCCGCCGAACTCGGCAGGACGGTGCGCGCCGAGATCGTCGCCTGCGACGTCGCCGACCCCGACGCCCGCGCCCGCCTGTTCGACGACATCGCCGATCGCGGCCTCACCGTCGACATCCTGGTCAACAACGCCGGGATCGGCACGCTCGGCTGGATCACGAAAGCCGATGTGGCCGACGAGATCGCACAGGTGCGCGTCAACGTCGAAACGGTCATCGACCTGACCACCCGCGCCGTGCAGCAGATGGTGCCCCGCGGCCGCGGCGCGATCCTCAACGTCGGGTCCACCGCGGGCTTTCACGCGTTCCCCGGGCAGTCCGGTTACGCGGGCACCAAGGCGTTCGTCAAGGCCTACACCGAAGGGGTGCGCGCCGAACTCGCAGGCACCGGAGTCACCGTCGCGATGCTCGCGCCCGGCCCGGTGCGCACCGAGTTTCTGCAGTCCGCAGGTATGGACGAGCGTAAGTTCGCCGCGGCGTTCCCGAAGTTCATGTGGATGCCTTCGCGTGACGTCGCCCGCGTCGGCGTCGAGGCGCTCGAGAACGACAAGGGCACGGTGATCGCGGGGCTGCCCAGTCGGCTCAGCACCCGCCTGCTGCAACTGCTGCCGCGTCGGGTGCTGCTCAAGGTGCTGGCCGACCAACACCCGGCGCTGCGCCGCGACCGCGCCTCACGCTGAGGGCCAGCGCCGCATCCAACCTTCGACCGGCAGCGCCATCCCGTTGCACAGCGTGCAGATGGTGCGGTACCAGCCGATCGCGATCAGCAACTCCATTCGCTGCTCGTCATCGAGGCTGTCGCCCAAGGCTTTCCATGTCTCCTCGGAGAGCGATCCGGTGCTCTCGATCTCGTCGACGGCGGCGATCAGCACCCGCTCGAACGGACTCCAGCCCGGGTCGTCGCCGGTGACCAGCGCATCACACTCGTCGTTGCTGACCCCGGCGATCGGACCCCAGAACGCGGCCTGGCCACCCCACTCGTACTCGCACCGCACCAGGGCGCAGATCCGCAAAATCGCGATGGTCCGCAGACGTGGTGGCAGGCGTGCGTCGACGTAGAGCGACTCGCCCAGCTTCCGTAGCCGCGCAGCCAGATTCGGGTGTCGCTGCAGACAGCGCACCAACAGCAGCGGCTCGTAGGTACGGTCGGGGTGACCCCAGCCGTTGATGCCGGTGGCGTCCTCGTCGCTCCACGGGGGAGCCAGCGGCGCAACGCGTGTCATGCAGTGGGCGCGGGCTGCCGGCCGCGGATCAGCTTGCCGGGCCGCGCCGCGGTGGGCACACCGTTTTCGGCGATGACCTCACCCGACACGACGGTCGCCACATAGCCGTCGGCGCTCTGGTCCAGGCGGCGGCCCCCGGCAGGCAGATCATGGGCGATGACGGGCTTGTGCAACCGAAGTCCCGCGTGATCGATGACGTTCAGATCGGCCTTGTATCCCACCGCGATTCGCCCGCGGTCGGCCAGGCCCGCGACCCGGGCGGGCACCGACGTCAACTCGCGGACGGTTTCGGGGAGCGACAGCCGGCCCGCCGCCCGGTCGCGCGACCAGTGCGCCAGCATGTACGTGGGAAAGCTTGCGTCGCAGATCATTCCGTAGTGCGCGCCGCCGTCGCCCAGACCCAGCACCACGTCGTCGCGGCGGATCAGCTCGGCGACGGTGTCGAGGGTGCCGTCGCGGAAGTTGGCCAGCGTGACCAGCAGGATGGCGTGTCCGTCGTCGTCGAGCAGGCGATCGTAGGCCTCCTCCAGCGGGCCGACGCCGCGGGCGCGGGCCCGGCTGGCGATGCTGTCTTCACGCGGCGGTTCGTAGTTCGGCGGATCGCCGAGCGGGAACATCCACTCGAACGCCTGCGCGGCAAACATCAGCGGGTGCCCCTCACCCGCCGGCTGGTCCGACAGGATGCGTTGCCGGACTTCGGGTTTGCGCATCTCCGCGACGCGCTCGGCCAGCGGCAGCGCGGCCAGCTCCTGATAGCTCGGATACATCACGAACGGGTTGCCCGACAGTTCGAGACCGAGTACCAGCCCGATGGGCCGGGGGAAGATCTGCGCGGTGATCTCGCCGCCGTCGATGTTGGCCTTCTCGACCATCGTCAACGCGTCGAGGAAGAACGGCTCGCCGGCATTGCCGATCGCCAACGTGAACGTCACCGGCAGCCCGACCTCGGCGGCCACGTCGAAGACCGTCTGCAGCACCGGCTCATAGTCGCCGGCGACCAGATCGGGCACGAACTGGATCAGGCCGCCGCCGGCGTCGTCGAGCCCGCGGGCGATCGCCTCGATCTCGGCGCGGTCGGCGTCGTAACTGGGGATCGGGTGGCCGCTCTCGGTCTTGTGCAGCGTGAACCGCGACGACGCGAACCCCAGCGCGCCGGCCTGCACCGCTTCGGCGGCCAATTTGCGCATCATGGCCAGGTCCTCGGCGGTGGCCGGTTCGCGGTCGACCCCGCGCCGGCCCATCACATACACCCGCAGCGGCGAGTGCGGCAGGAACGCCGCGACGTCAATGTCGCGTCGCCCGGCGTCCAACGCGTCGAGGAACTCGGGGAACGTCTCCCAGTGCCAGGGCAGCCCGTCGACCATCACCACACCGGGGATGTCCTCGACCCCGGCCATGACGTCGACCAGGACGTCGTGGTCAGCGGGGCGGCAGGGTGCGAAGCCGACTCCGCAGTTGCCCATCACCACGGTGGTCACGCCGTGCGCCGACGACGGGGTCAGCCGGTCCGACCAGATCGCCTGACCGTCGTAGTGGGTGTGCAGATCGACGAACCCCGGCGTGACGAGCAGGCCCGTCGCATCGATCTCCCGCGTGCCGGGTTCGTCCACCGTGCCCACCGCGGAAATCACCCCGTCAGAAACCGCCACGTCGCCGACGAAGGGTTGACCGCCGAGACCGTCGACGATGGTGCCGCCTCTGATGACGAGTTCATATGTCATACGTCGAATCTACGATGAGCCGGTGATCGACCACTTTGGAATCAACTGCGCGGACTGGGATCGATCGAAGGCGTTCTACGACAGGGTGCTGGGCGTGCTCGGTTACACCCGCCAACTGGACTATCAGATCGCCATCGGATACGGCAGGGACGGCAAACCCGACTTCTGGATCGCCGACATGAGCGCCGGTGACGCGGCGGGCCCCAACCGTGAAGTGCACTTCGCGTTTCAGGCCGCCGACACCGACGCCGTGCAGGCGTTCTACGACGCGGCGCTCAAGATCGGCGCGGAGTCGCTGCACGCACCGCGGCTGTGGCCGGAATACCACCCCGGCTACTACGGCGCGTTCGTGCGGGATCCGGACGGCAACAACATCGAGGCCGTTTTTCACGGGGCGCGACCGCAGGGCTGACGTATACCGTCGAGGTCATGGCTGACTCAGACGTGGCAGTGGTCCGCGACATCTTGCGCGACGCATTCACCCGACTCATCGAGCATGTCGAGAACCTCACCGACGGACTGACCGATGAGACGGCGTTCTTCCGCCCCACGTCGACGGCCAACAGCATCGCCTGGCTGATCTGGCACAGCGCGCGCCAGCAGGACGTCCAGATCAGCGACATCGCCGGCACCGAACAGGTCTGGTTGCGCGACGGCTGGGTCGACCGGTTCGGGCTGGACCTGCCCCGCGACGACATGGGCTACGGACACAGCCCCGAGGACGTCGACCGGGTGCGCGTGTCGGCGGATCTGCTCGCCGGGTACGCCCACGCGGTGCACAAGGCGACGCTCGAGTACATCGCCTCGGTCACCGCCGACGAACTGAGCCGCGTCGTCGACGACCACTGGGACCCTCCGGTGACCGCAGGCATGCGCCTGGTGAGCATCATCGACGACGGCGCCCAGCATCTCGGTCAGGCGGCCTACATCCGCGGCATCACCTGAGCGTGCCACGCTCACGCAACCCGACTTGACACCTGTCAACCCCAGTGCGATCTGCGTCACACGAACGGTTAGCATGGGGTCATGACTGCGACGTCCGACGTTGAGCTGCCCGACACCAGCACCATCCACAACCCCGCGACCGGAGCCGTCGCGGGCACTGTGCGCTGGACTGATCCCGCCGACGTGCCGCGCATCGCGGCCGGCCTGCGCGAAGCCCAGCGGCAGTGGGAGGCGCGCGGCGCCAAGGGCCGGGCTAAGGTGCTGGCGCGCTACGCGGTGTGGCTTGGCGAGCACCGCGACGAGATCGAATCGCTGCTGATCAAGGAAACCGGCAAGTCAGCGGTCGACGCGGCGCAGGAAGTCCCGCTGCTGATCATGATCGCGTCGTACTACATCAAGACGATGGAGAAGGCGCTTGCGCCCGAGAAGCGGCCCGCCCCGCTGCCGTTCCTGTCGATCAAGAAGATCGAGGTGCATTACCGGCCCCGCGCGGTCGTCGGGATCATCGCGCCGTGGAACTACCCGGTGGCCAACGCGCTGATGGACGCCATCGGGGCGCTGGCCGCGGGTTGCGCGGTTTTGCTCAAGCCGTCGGAGCGCACACCGCTGACGGCCGAACTGTTGCTGCGGGGCTGGCTGGATTCGGGTGCGCCGGAGGTGCTGGCGCTGGCGCAGGGCGCTCGCGAAGTCTCCGAGGCGGTCATCGACACCGCGGACTTCATCCAGTTCACCGGCTCCAGCGCGACGGGCGCGAAGGTGATGGAGCGGGCCGCTCGCCGACTCACCCCGGTCAGCCTCGAACTCGGCGGCAAGGATCCGATGATCGTGCTGGAGGACGCCGACATCGACCTGGCCGCGCACGCCGCGGTCTGGGGCGCGTTCTTCAACGCGGGCCAGACCTGTGTGTCGGTGGAGCGGGTCTACGTGCTCGAGTCGGTCTACGACAAGTTTGTCGCCGCGGTGGTGCGCGACGTCGAGAAGCTGAAGATGGGCGCGGGCGACGGCAACGACTTTGGTTCGCTGATCGACGAGTCGCAGGTCGTCGTGACCGCCCGGCATGTCGACGACGCGCTCGCCAAGGGCGCGCGGGCACTGACCGGCGGGAAGCGTCCCGACGGTGGCGCGGGCAGTTTCTATCCACCGACGGTCCTCGTCGACGTCGACCACACCATGATGTGCATGACCGAGGAGACCTTCGGCCCGACACTGCCGATCATGAAGGTCGCTACCGTCGACGAGGCCATCCGGCTGGCCAACGACAGCCCCTACGGGTTGAGTGCGGCCGTGTTCTCCAAAGACATCGAGCGGGCCAAAGATGTTGCCGTCGAGCTGGATTGCGGTGCGGTCAATGTCAACGACGTCATCTCGAACCTGATGTGCACGACGGCACCGATGGGCGGCTGGAAGACGTCGGGTCTGGGCGCGCGGTTCGGCGCCGCGGACGGTTTGCGCAAGTACTGCCGCCAGGAGGTCGTGGTGGCGCCGCGCACCAACGTCGGTGCGGGAGGCAACTACTACAACAATTCGCCCAAGGCGCTGAAGCGGATGAACACGTTGATGACGAAGCTTGCGCTGATCACCCCGAAGCGGGCCGCCAAGTAACGACCCGGCGAGACTACGGTTTCTGACGCGGTCACTCGCCTTTCGTGTCAAAAACCGCACTTTCGGTGAGGAGGATGCGCTTGCGCGCAGTGGCGACGGTGTTCTTGTGGCTCATCACAACCGCACTGCTGGCGGTCGCCGTCCCGACGATGTGGGCGCAGCGCAACGTCGTCGACGACAACGGTTATGCGGCCGTGGCCCAGTCGGCGGCCGAGGACCCGCAATTGCAGAGGGCGATGGCGGGCATCCTCGCCACGGAAGTGACGTCGTATTTGGCCGACAAGGGCTACGACGTCGACAACAACCTGATCCGCGGTGTCGCCTCGGCCTACACCGCCAGCCCGACCTTCCCCGCTCAGTTCGCCCTGGCCAATACCGTCGGGCACCGGTGGATGTTCACCGACTCGGCCCAACGGGTCGAGGGCACCGACGAGTGGATACTCGACCTCGGCCCGATGCTCGCCGACGAGTCGTTCCGTCGCACGCTGGGCAACGTCGGCGTCGAGACACCCGAATCGCTGCCGGTCGCGGTGTCGATCTCGGACACCTGGCGACCCGGCCAACTCGAGCGGGTGTCGACCTGGGGTCCGTGGATCAGCATCGGCGCCACGATTTTGACCGGAGTATTCGCGCTGCTGACGCTCGCTGCCGCCCGCAGCCGGGGCAGAGCGCTCGCCGCGCTCGGCGTTTCCGCACTGATCGTGGGCGCCACCGGGTGGGCCGGTCTGGAGGTGGCACGGCGCTCCATCGACAACGCCCTGAACCGGCTTTCGGGTGAGATCCGTGAGGTCGCCGACGTGATGGTGGCCCACGCCGAGGACAGCCTGCACCATTGGCTGAATCTGACCTTGGCGGCCGGCGGAGTGCTGGTGATCTTCGGTGTGCTGGTGGCGATGCTCGGCGGGTTACGGCGACGCGACATTTAGCCCACCTCGGTATTGCTACCGTCGGTCCATGCCGTTCGTCTCCGACATCGTGGGCCCGCAGCGGCCGGTCGAGGCGACGCCACCTCTGATCACCGGTGCGTTGCGTCGCACCAGCACCACCGATACCCATCCCGACGGCGCCGCCGACTCCGAGTCCGATCTACGGGCGCGCGACGTCGTGCTTCGACCAGGCGGAGTCCAGGTGCTCGACGAGGTCGTCGTTCGCGCGCATCTCGCCGCGCGCACCATCGACCGAATCGTGCCGCAAGACGACCGACTGCTCCGCCTGCTCGGGCAGCGGGTGGGACCGGGATTCCGGTCGACGGTTCGTGAATTGCTACCCGCGGAGGTTCAGGGGTCGAGCCTGTTGCACCTGCTGCTCGACGACTGGGTCGGCGCGGCGCTGGTCTCCGGATACGCGTTGCAGCACGCAGCGATCGTCGCCGGCGACGAGGAGCAGCTGCCGCCCGGCACCGCCGACAGGATGGCGGGCATCTGCGCCGGTTTCGCACCCGAGGCGTCACTGGTGAACTATGCGCGACGGCTCGGCACGATTCCGTCGGTGCACGGCCCGCCGGCGCCACCGCTCGACCTCGACGGTATGCACGCCGTCGAAGTCCTTCGCCCCCATGGCATGCGGCGAGTGCGACGGCTCGACCTGCTCCCAGTCGAGCGGGGCGAGGCACACTTTGATGCCCACTTCCGCGACTCCCACGTCGACGGCGACGGGATCGAGACGATCGTCCACGAGTACACGCTCGCGGGTGCCGTCGATGTCGCGACGCGGACGATGACGTCGATCAGCGCCGATGTGCGCGTGCTGCCATGGCAGGAATGCCGCGGCGCCATTGGGAGCGCGCAACGGGTGCGGGGCATGCGGCTCGCCGAGGTGCGCGACCGGGTCCGCGGCGAGTTCGTCGGCACCAGCACATGCACGCACCTCAACGACACGCTGCGCGCGATCGGCGACCTCGACGCGCTGTTGGATCTCCGGTCAGGGCTCGATGATGTGTGACGGGTCGGGCCGCTTGTTCGGCGGCGCCTGACTGTAGTCGCCCCAGGGTCCGTCACGCTGCTCGATTGCACGGCGAACGCCTTGTGTCTCAGCGGTTTCGATGAAGGACAGTGCCTCCGGTGTGTTCCGCATCAGCCCGTCGAGGATGCCGCCGAGCGTCTGGGTCGACGCCAGCCCCATGTTCTCGTAGGCCTGGTTGACGATCAGCTTCTGCGCCTGCAGCTGCGACAGCGGGATCTGCGCAAGTTTCAGCGCGATCTCCTTCACCCGTGCCTCCAGGTTCTCGAACGGCACCGACTCGTTGATGAGTTCGACTGCGGCGGCTTCCTTTCCGGTCAGCGGCTCACCGGTCAACGAGTGCCACTTCACCTTCGCCAGGCTCAGCCGGTACAACCACATCCCGGTGAGGTAGGCGCCCCACATGCGGGCGTACGGGGTGCCGATCACCGCGTCGTCGCTGGCGATGACGATGTCGGCGCACAACGCGTAGTCGCTCGCACCGCCGACGCACCAGCCATGCACCTGGGCGATAACGGGTTTGGAGGCGCGCCAGATCGCCATGAACTTCTGCGTCGGCCCGGTCTCGCGGGCGCTGACCATCGCGAAGTCCTTGCCCGGATCCCAGCGGCCGTCGGTGTTCATCGCGTCGCCCCAGTGGGTGAAGCCACCGCCGAAGTCGTAGCCGCCGGAGAACGCGCGCCCGGCGCCGCGCAGCACGATCACCTTGATCGCCGGGTCGCGTTCGGCCAGGCCGATGGCCGCCTCGATCTCGTCGGGCATCGGCGGAACGATCGTGTTGAGGTGGTCCGGGCGGTTGAGGGTGATCGTGGCGACGGGTGGCTCGGCGGCATAAAGCAGGGTCTCGAACGGTGACTCGGACTCTGGCGGCGTCATGGCTGCCAGTTTGGCAGAGGGAGCCCCGGGTGAACGGGTGTCGGTGCGACCTTATCTGCGGGCCTGACGTCTGCTTTCGCGATCAAGCCATCTTTTCCGCGAATGCGCCGGTCACCAGGTCGTCATGAGGACGTGGTTGAGTAGCAGGGCGCCAATGACGTTGAGGGCCAGCCACCACCGATGGGATCGGGGCGGCAGCAACGCCGCCGCGGCGGGCAACCACACCGTAAATGGCAACCAGATGCGTTCGACTTCGGCCTTGCTCAGCATGCTGGCGTCGGCGCAGAGGATGGCCACGAGCATCGCTACCACCACCACGTGGAGGCCCGCACGCCGCCGGAGCGCACCGACGTCGACGGCTCGCGCGGCACCCGCAACGCCGGCCAAGCCGACGGCACACACCACCGCGGCCAGATTGGCCCAGCCCCAGTACTGAAACGGCCGGTCGCTGGCGGTTCCCTGCCAATAACGTTGCTGCACCAGCTGATACCCCTCGAACCACCAGAAGCCGGCCAACACGAACACTGCCGCTACCACCAGGGCAGCGAGCACCGCCGCGAGAAGGACGCGCACCGCCGCTTTACGGTTCGTCGCGGTCATCAGCACCGCGAGAACGGGCAACGCCATCAAAGCCAGTCCGTAGCTGAGGAATACTGCCCATCCCAGTAGGAGCCCGGCGGCAACCGCGAGCATCACCGACATCCGGCCCCCGCGACGGACGCCCAACGCCAGGAGCGCGAGGGCCCAGGCGGTCACCCCTGCGAAGTAGCCGTCCGCGGACACCGCGACCCAGATGGCCGTCGGCGCGACCGCGACGAACGGTGCGGCCGACCGTGCCGTCGTCACGTCGGCCAGCGCCCCCACCGCGACGACGATTGCAGCCGCGGCGCTCGAGCCGATCAGCAGGCACAGCACTGCCGCCCAGGCTCCACCGCCCAGTCCGAGTCGATCGAGCCAGACAAACGTCAGTAACGCGCCGGGCGGATGTCCGGACACGTGGGTGATCCACGAATCCGGTTGGAAATCGAGGATGCGGCCGGCGAAGCCGCGCACCGTGTCGGAGACGTCGCCGACGGTCGCTACCTGCCGCACGTATTCGTGACGGGTCGTCAGTCGGCCGGCGAACCCGCGCTCCCACCCGTCCACCATCGCCAGCGAGAAGGCCCACGCACCGGCCGTCGCCCAGGTCAACAGGATCAACGTGCGCCAACGCAACCGTTGCGCGAGTGTCGGACCCCACAGCACTACGGCGAACCCGATCACGATGGCGAAAGCGGTGCCCACACCGACGTGCATCTCCCACCAACCGTGAAGGGGCGCTGAACCTGCCAGTTCTGCATACTTCTCGGGAGATGCGTTGATCAACGGCAACACACCCAAACCCATGCGCGGCAACCCGAATGCAGCGACAACCAGGCCGATGCCGGTCAGTGCTGCCACCACATCGCGCCGAGCCACGGCCACCGATCTCATCCGGCCGCCGAGCCGAGGAACGCGCGAAGGATGCAACACATCGCTTCATGGTGCCCTACTCGAATCGGTCAAACCGGTGGCTTTCCCAGCAATCGACAGCTTGGAATTGCACTCAGCTGGCGTCGTCGCCTGCGCGGCTGGAAAGCCGGAACGAACCCCCGGCGGCCCAATAGGTCGCGAGATAGGCGAGTGGCGGCGCGAGGAAGACCGGGATCGACGCGATCAACAGAAGACAGAACTGAAGCATCTGACGTCGTGCGACCGAAAAATCGCCGCGTACATCCTGGTAGCCGGTCATTGCGCATATCGCCACGGTGAACGTACCCAACCCTATTGTGGCGACGTTGAATCCGAACGCAATGCCGGTGTATCCGACGGCAGACGTCACGACGACGAGCGTCCACCACATTTTCGGAGCGGTGATATAGCCGTAGTACGAGTCGGGCGGCGGCGATGGTGCAGCGGGTGGCTCGCTTTCGTCATCCGGTGGGTCCGGCCGGCCATCGGGAATCGTGTAAGCGACTATGCGGTCACCCAGCTTCACATACGGGGTACGCAGGTACGCGTACATGAACGCGAACACCCCGGCGGCAACCGCGACTAGGCAAGCAGAGACCACTCCTCGGTCCAGAGTTGCCACAGCCATGAGGCCGCCGGCGACGAACCAGCTGCACCAATAGAGCCGACGCGCATACCGAACCTTGCGCAGGAATGCCGTCGACAGCATGCCGACAATGCCGATCGCCACCCCACCAAGAAATGAGAGCTCGGAGACCGAAAGTGCGGTGTCACTTGTCAAAAAGACCTCCGAGGGCCGCGCCGCCCGACTTACCCGCCGTCGATCCGACCAGGCCGCCGACCACCGCCCCGACGAAGGCGCCGCCGGGCCCCAATGCGGCTCCGCCGGCCATGCCCCCCAGCGCACCGACCAGGAAGCCGCCGCTGACGCTTCCCGCGGCGGCACCGAAGGTCGAACCCGCTCCGGCTCCATTACGCCAATCCGCATACGCCACAGCGAATTCCGCGGCAGTGCCGAATGCGCCGAACGACTTGCCGACATTCGCCATTGCCTTCAGGTCCGAAGTCGAGTATCGCTCCCAGGGCAGTGCGTGCTTACCATCCGAGAGCGCACCGTCGATTTGTTTGATCTCGCTGAGCGGGCCGGATACCTCGCCGGCATATGCGAGGTCGGACATGGAGAAGCCCCGTGCCATGGCGTCCGCGACGTCGGTGGCCGCTTCACGTGAAAGGCCTCGGCTCTGAAGACCCTCGATTGTGAGAGCGATCGCCTCGGCACGCGCTCGCGCCTCTTGCTCGTCCATCCATGACGTTGCCTCGTCCGGTGTCATCGGCGGCGACCAGGGCGAGCCTTTCTCGAGTTGCCGCTGCCATTCCTCACGGACGAGTGCTCGTCGCTGTGGATCTGACCCGAGGACTGGATCGCGAGGCAGGCTTCCGGGCGGTTGATGAGCCATCTGGAAGTCGTCGAGCCGTTCACCGGCCAGTCGTACCGCTGCAGGGTCCGCATCCGGGTTTTGAATCGTGGCGTAATCGCGGATACGCGCCGCGGCCGCCTCCTTCTCCGGCGTGATGGGCCCCTCGCTGGTGACGAGCGCCTGATCGGCCACGCGCTGTCGCGCGTCATATTCGGCCGCCTCCTGCGCAGCGGCCCCGCCCGTGTCGACGCCGTTACCGTCGGCCCGTTCGACCGCGTCAGGCATATAGCCTTCGGCTTGCATGCTTGTCATCGCGCGGGCGAGTTCACCGGCGTACGCATCGCGCGATGTGCCGATCGCGCTCAGGGCGTCTTTGATCTCCTGCACGGCCATGGCCTTCATCGGCGCGATCGCGTGTTCGTCGAAGGTCAGGCCGCTCTGCAGGACGGCCGCGTCGATCGCGTTGTCGATCTGCCGGAGGGCTCCCTCAAGGGAATCGATGCTGCTGACCGACGATTGCTGGGTTTCGGCCAGTGATGCCGATATCGACTGAAGGTCCACCGATATGCGTGCCAGCTGCTCGCGATCGAGATGCAATGCGGTGGCGGCGCGTTGCACTTCGGCTGAGTCATTGATCGGGTGCCCCCCGCCGTCATCGCGGTCCCACGCCGCCTCGAACCGCTTCTTCGCCTGGTTGAATTCCTCGCTGGTGTCACCCATGCACACGCCGGCGTTGTAGAAGGTGGTCGCGAGATCGCTGATCTCGCCCGGCGCACCGCTTTGGATCGTCCGGTCCAACTTCCACGGATCGCCGCCCGCGCCGGCGATCAGCTCATCGATATTGAGGTACCTGAGTTCCATCCGTCACGCGATGAATCCACGCTGGGCCGACTCCACGGCAGACGCGCACTGTTCGTCTTGCTCGGTGAAGACTTTCGCAGCTGTCACAGCTTTCTCGGCGAGAGTCGTCAACGCCGAGTGGTGGCCTTGCATCGACTTCGTGTGCTTGCTTTGCATCTCTGAGAGCGCCCGATGAAACTGTTCGGCCTCTTCGAAGTCACCGAACATCCCCGTCGTCAGCGCAGCGGAAGCGAACTCATCTACGCCGCGGCGAGCGATCGCGCCCGCGCTAACCGAGAAATCCGCGCCCATTCGCAGATATGCCGTGTCGACTCTCATCGCGCGCTCCCCATCACGTGGACGACATTAGTTGAGGCGGTCATCGCCCCCGCGCACGAATTTCTGTGCACCGTCGTCAGCGTCGGACTGTCCGAACCCTCGCCAGCATGGAATTCACCAGGTCCGTCGCGGCACTGCTTGTTATGGGGTTTTCGTTTGTCTCGGATTCACTGATCGGCACCGTCACTTCAACGATGCAGTCCTTAGCAACGCCCAATGCTCGTTGACTGCGAACCAAAACCCCCGTCGGGGAGCTAGACATCACTGCGTCGACGGCCGACACCACGTCGGGCGTGGCGTCGACCTGCGTGATCCTGTGTTCATAGGTATAAGCGCCGTCTATTTTGAGGACGGTCTTGCCTTGGCAGTCGCGCCATTGACGGGCGAAGGCATCGAACATGTCGCGGGCGTCGGCCGCCGAGTCGATGGCGGCGGCTCCGAAGGTCACAGACGATTCGGTGGCGTAGCTGACCGCTCGGACGGGCGCGACGCCGTAAACCTGCTGCTCGAAAGGCGAGACCACTCCGAAACACAGGCTTTCGGTCAGCTCGCGACTGCCCGCTGCGGTGTTCCGCAGGCGGGGGCCGACGGACGGCGGTTCGTCCATCCTCACCTGGAACCCAACCGCATCCGTCAACTCCTTGTCGTCGGGCAGCACGGACGACAGCCACGCGTAACTGGTTGTGGGCGCCGTGCCGCCTGCAGTCGTCAGGGCGACCGTCGGGCCGGCTTCGGATTCCGCTGTTCGCTCCCGGGCGCTTCCGCAACCGGCGATGAGGCTTGCGGTGGCGAACACGACCAGTCCAGCAACGGCATTCCTTCGAACCTGCATCACGTGACGATTATGGCGTCGAGGCGGCTCTGGTCTGGTCCCTACCCGCCCCCGTAACACAGGCGGACATCGCCATTTAGGTGTGGCTACCCTCGGCAGATCCGTCGAGTGTTATGTTCAGCCTCTCCCAACCTTCGAGGTGCGAATGAACCGCTATCTTGCCTGGGCAACCCCTATCGCCGTCGCCGGCCTGATCCTGTCCGGATGCGCGAACGACAGCTCTCCCTCCGGCAGCGAGACGACGTCCGCCAGGGGAACGGTGACCGAGACCACCAGCGCAGCCGCAGCGGTTGATCCCGCCGTCCTCGACAAGGCGGCTGCCGACTACAAGGCCTACGCGCAGAGCAACATCGACGAACTCCAGCGCGTGGTCAAGGTTTTCACCGATGCCGTGCGCGCCGGCGACCTGCAGGCGGCCCAGGACGCCTATGCGCCGTCGCGTCAACCGTGGGAGCGCATCGAGCCGATCGCCGCCCTCGTCGAGCAGATCGACCGCAAGATCGATGCCCGCGTCGATGACTTCGCAGGCGTCGACGATCCGCAGTTCACCGGCTGGCACCGCCTCGAGTTCCTGCTGTTCGACAAGAACACCACCGAGGGCGGGGCGCAGTTCGCCGATCAGCTCGACAAGGACGTCGCCGATTTGAAGGCGCAGTTCCCGTCGGTCCAGGTGAAGCCGATCGACGTCGCCAACGGTGCCGCCGAACTCATCGAAGAGGTGTCCGAGGGCAAGATCACCGGCGAAGAGGACCGCTACTCCAAGACCGACCTCTGGGACTTCGACGCGAACCTGCAGGGGGCTCGCGACGCCGTCAACAAGCTGAGTCCCGCTCTGGTACAAGCCGATCCGGCACTGCTGGGCAAGATCGAGGCGGGGATCAATTCGGTGTTCGACACCCTGGCGCCGCTGCGCCGCGGTGACGGCTGGGTGTTGTTCTGCACCGAGAACGACCCCTATCCGTCGTCACGCTGCCCCGAGGTCACCGTGACACCCGATGTCATCGACAAACTGAAGGCCGAGCTGGCCGGGCTGTCGGAGAACCTGTCGCAGGTGTCCGGAGTGCTGAAGCTGAAGTGACCGAGAGGCGTTCGGGTCTCTCGCGCCGCGGATTCATCGGCGCGATGGGCGCCGGTGCCGCGGTCGGTGCGGGTGCGACCCTGGCGGGGTGCTCGTCGCCCCAACCGGGGTCCTCGCCCGCCGCGGCGGGCACGTTCGTACCTTTCGAGGGCCCGCACCAGACCGGCCTCACCGCGCTGCCCATCCCCGAACAGGGCCTGGTCGCATCCTTCAACGTACTGTCGAAGGATCGCGACGGCCTGAAGCGCACCCTGCAGGAGCTCACCGAAGAGATCCGCGCGCTGATGGCGGGCAAGCCGCCGCAGACACGTGACCCGGAGTACCCGCCCGTCGATTCCGGCATCCTCGGTGAGCAGCCGCCTGCCGACAACCTGTCGATCGTCGTCAGCGTCGGCGCGTCGCTGTTCGACGACCGCTTCGGACTGGCCGATCGCAAGCCCAAAGAAGTGGTCACCATGGGGTTTCTGGCCAATGACCGGTTGGATCCCAAACTGTCGCACGGCGACCTGTCGATCATCGTGGAGGCCGGCCACAGCGACACCGTCGTGTTCGCCTTGCGGCAGTTGATGCGCCGCACCCGTAGCGATCTGGTGTTGCGCTGGATGGTCGACGGCTACGCCAGGGGCATCGGCGCCGGACAGGCCTCGGAGGCGGCCACCCCGCGAAACCTGTTGGGTTTCAAGGATGGAACGGCCAACCTCGATGTCGATGACGGCGCCGTCATGGATCGCCACGTCTGGGTAGGCCCGCAGGACGGCGAACCGGAATGGACGGTAGGCGGGTCGTATCAGGCGATCCGCATCATCCGGATGTTCGTCGAGTTCTGGGACCGCACCCAACTGGTTGAGCAGGAGGCGCTGATCGGGCGCAGCAAGGTCAGCGGCGCACCCCTCGGACTGACCGGCGAGTTCACCGACCCCGACTATCCAGAAGATCCGGACGGCAAGCGAATTCCGCTCACCGCTCATATCCGGTTGGCGAACCCGCGCATGCCCGAGACGGACGAGAACCTGATCCTTCGGCGGGGCTTCAACTACTCCAGGGGTTTCGACGGCGCCGGCCGACTCGACCAGGGGCTGGCTTTCATCGCCTACCAGCGCAGCTTGGAGAAGGGCTTCCTGACCGTGCAGCGCCGCCTCAAGGGAGAACCGCTCGAGGAGTACATCCTGCCGGTCGGCGGCGGCTTCTTCTTCACGCTGCCCGGCGTCACCGGACCCGACCGGTTCCTCGGGGACCAGATGCTGCGCTGAGCATCGACCAGAGGAACTCATAGATCAGCGCCGAACGGAACGCCGTCTGGGCATTGTCGGCAGCACCCGAGTGCCCGCCCTCGATGTTCTCGTAGTAGTGGACGGGATGCCCCGCCGCGGCCAGCGCCGCCGTCATCTTGCGGGCGTGCCCCGGGTGCACGCGGTCGTCGCGCGTCGAGGTGGTTATCAACACCGGCGGATAGCGCCGGTCCGCCGAAATATTCTGATAAGGCGAAAATTTCGAGATGAACTCCCAGTCGTCGGGATCGTCGGGGTCTCCGTACTCGGCCATCCAGGACGCGCCGGCCAGCAGCAGATGGAACCGGCGCATGTCCAGCAGGGGCACGCTGCACACCAGCGCACCGAACAACTCGGGGTACTGCGTCAACATCACCCCCATTAGCAGTCCGCCGTTGCTTCCGCCCTGCGCACCGAGCTGCTCGACGGTGGTGATGCCTCGCGCGACGAGATCCCTTGCAACAGCTGCGAAATCTTCGTAGACAAGGTGTCGGTTCTCGCGCATCGCCTGTGTGTGCCACGTCGGCCCGTACTCCCCGCCACCGCGGATGTTCGCCAGCACGAAGGTGCCGCCGCGACTCAGCCAGAGCCTGCCCAGCACGCCGCCATAGCTTGGTGTGTTGGCGACCTCGAAGCCGCCATATCCGTTCAGCAGAGTCGGGCCCGGCGCCTGCCTGTGGCGGTGTCCCACCACGAAGTAGGGGATCATCGTGCCGTCGGCGGAGGCGACGAAATGCTGGCTGACCTCGAGGTCTGCGGCGTCGAAGAACGAGGGGGCGCGTTTGACCTCGGCGACCTCACCGCCCGCCACACCCCACAACAGACGCGACGGCGTGTCGAATCCGCTTGAGTCCAGGAATATTTCGTCGCCGTACTCGTCGACGTCGACCAGTACCGTGTTGGTTTTCGGCGGGACGCCGGGGATGTCGACGCGCTCCCAGGTTCCTGGCGTCACAACCTGTACCTGGCTGATCACGTCGACGAGTGTGACGAGAACCAGGCGGTCCCGCGTCCACGCATAGTTCTCCAGGCTGGAATGCTCGTCGGGCTCGAACACCACAGCCAGTTCGCCTGAACCGTCGAGGTATTCGGCATAGTCGGTGGCCAGTAGCGAACCCGCCGGATACGTCGCCGAGCCCACCGTCCAGTCGGTGCGCGGCCGGATCAGCAGCCACTGGCGGTGCACGGAGATCCCGGCATCGGTGGGCACCTCGATCGGGATCAGTGTGTCGTCGCGCAATTCGTAGCGGTACCGGTTGAAGAAGTCGAACGACCGCGTGATCAGCAGCCGCTCGAAGCCCGGCGTCGCGTCATAGCCGCACCCGACGCTCACGTCGTCGGCCTCGCCTTCGAACAGTGTCTGCGCGTCGGCGAGTGGCTGTCCGCGTAGCCAGCGCCGCACGGTCCGCGGGTAGCCGGAATCGGTCAACGAGCCAGGTCCGAAGTCGGTGCCGACCAGCACGGTGTCGCGGTCTTGCCACGTCACGCTCGACTTGGCCTCCGGCAGCTCGAAGCCGTCGGTGACGAACTGCCCTGTGGTCAAGTCGAATTCGCGAACCACCGTGGCGTCGGCGCCACCGCGGGACAACTCGATGAGCGCGAGCGAGTGGTCCGGTTCGAGCACGTCGGCGCCGGCCCACACCCAGTTCTCGCCGTCGACGCGCGCAATTTCGTCGACGTCGATGAGAACCTCCCACTCCGGTTGTTCGGTGCGGTAGCTCTCCAGGGTCGTGCGACGCCACAGACCGCGCGGGTTGCTCGCGTCGCGCCAGAAGTTGTACAGGTGGTCGCCTCGCCTGCGCACGTACGGGATGCGGGCATCGGTGTCGAGCACCTCGAGCGCCGCGCTGCGCATCTGCTCGAACCGTGCGCCCCCGAACTGCGTGAGGGTCGGCTCGTTGTGCTTTCGCACCCAGTTCAGCGCGTTCTCGCCGGTGACGTCTTCGAGCCAGAGGTAAGGGTCGGTGCCGGTTTGTCCCCCTGCCCTTCGGGCGGGAGGCACCCCCACTTCGCGCAAGCGCTCATCGGAACTCACGGGACCCATTGTGCGGGTTGGGCGTAGTGTGAGCTGGGTTACACCGTTGAGGGAGGTCAATGATGACTGTTTACGCCCGCCCGGGCTCGGCGGAGGCGTTGATGTCGTTCGAGTCACGCTACGGCAACTTCATCGGCGGGCAATGGGTGCCGCCGGCATCGGGGGAGTACTTCGAGAACCCGACGCCCGTGACGGGACAGGCGTTCTGCGAGGTGCCACGCTCGAACGAGACCGATATCGACCGGGCGCTCGACGCCGCGCACGGCGCCGCCACCGCATGGGGCCAGACCGCCGCCGCCGAGCGCGCCAACATCCTCAACAAGATCGCCGACCGCATAGAGGAAAACCTCGAATCGATCGCACTGGCGGAAAGCTGGGACAACGGCAAGCCGATCCGCGAGACGCTCAACGCCGACATCCCGTTGGCAGTCGACCACTTCCGCTACTTCGCCGGTGCGATCCGTGCGCAAGAAGGCTCGCTGTCGCAGATCGACGACGACACCGTCGCCTACCACTTCCACGAACCGCTCGGCGTCGTCGGACAGATCATCCCGTGGAACTTTCCGATCCTGATGGCGACGTGGAAGCTCGCGCCCGCGTTGGCCGCGGGCAACGCCGTCGTCCTCAAGCCCGCCGAGCAGACCCCGGCCTCGATCCTGTACCTGATGAGCCTCATCGGCGATCTGCTGCCCGCCGGCGTCCTCAACGTCGTCAACGGGTTCGGATTCGAGGCGGGCAAGCCGCTGGCGTCGTCCAACCGCATCGCCAAGATCGCGTTCACCGGTGAAACCACCACCGGCCGGCTGATCATGCAGTACGCGAGCCAGAACCTGATCCCCGTCACGCTGGAACTCGGCGGCAAGAGCCCCAACATCTTCTTCAACGATGTGCTCGCGGCCGCCGATGACTACCAGGACAAGGCGCTCGAGGGCTTCACGATGTTCGCGCTCAACCAGGGCGAGGTGTGCACGTGCCCGTCACGCAGCCTGATCCAGGCCGACATCTACGACGAGTTCCTCGAACTGGCGGCGATCCGCACCAAGGCCGTCCGGCAGGGCGATCCGCTGGACACCGAGACGATGATCGGCTCGCAGGCCTCCAACGATCAGCTCGAAAAAGTGTTGTCCTACGGTGGCGAAGCGCCGATAGACCGTTCCCACCCCGACCCCTGCGTGTCGGGCGACATCGTTGAGGTTGGGGTCCAGACCCTTCGCGGCGAACAACTCCCGCGCAGCTCGAAGAACGCGTCTGCGGTTGCGTTCGGCGTCTTTACGCAGTGGGCGGCCGCCCAGCCGCTGCGGCTCCGTCTCACCGACATGCATCCGGCGAGTGTAATGCGGTCCACAGCAAAGCGGATTGACCTTGTCCGCTTCCTTCGTTAGCTTGTCTGACTAGCACCGCATACCCCGAGATCGTCACGAAGCCGAAGGGCCATTTCATTGACTGCCGCCGACCGACTGGCCGCGCCCGCCGGCACCGACGCATCGGCACGTCAGCGATGAAGTTGATCACGCGCCTCTGGCTGCCAGTCATGATCGTGTTGGCCGTTGCCGCGGGCTACACCGCGGTGTCCAACCTGCGAGGGGTCTTCGGTGCGGAGCCCGTGCTGGTGACGCCGATCGGTGCGGACACCGCCGAGAAGTTCATTCCCAAGGTCGTCACCTACGAGGTCTTGGGTTCGGGAACCGCAGTCGTCAACTACCTGGATCTCGACGGCAAGCCGGTGCGCGCCGGAACCGTGGACCTGCCTTGGACTTTGACACTGGAGACCACGGCGCCGTCGGTCGCGCCCAACGTCATCGCTCAAACCGACGGCCAGTCCATCACCTGCCGAATAACGGTCGACGACGAAGTCAAGGATGAAAAGACGGCGACGGGTGCCAACGCCCAGACCTTCTGTCTGGTGAAGTCCGCATGAGCGCGCCGATCGGCGACGCGCCGACGGACGCCCACCCGGTTGTCCGGCCGAAGCGTGCGTGGCTTCCGCGGCTGATTCGGATTTTCGCGCTGCCGATCATCGTGGCCTGGGTCGTCATCATCGGTTTCCTCAACACCGCGGTACCGCAGTTGGAAGTGGTGGGCAAGCAGCGCGCGGTCTCGATGAGCCCCCAGGATGCGCCGTCGATGATCGCGATGAAGCGCGTCGGCACCACGTTCGAGGAGTACGACACCAGCAGCTCGGTGATGGTCGTGCTCGAGGGCGAGGACAAGCTGGGCGTCGAAGCGCTCGAGTTCTACAACCAGATGGTGCGCGACCTACGCGCCGACACCGACCACGTGCAGTACGTGCAGGACCTCTGGTCTGACTCGTTCACCGCGGCCGGCGCACAGAGCGTCGACGGGAAGGCCTCCTACACCCAGGTGTACATCGCCGGCGACCAGGGCGAGAGGTTGGCCAACGAATCGGTCCGTGCCGTGCGCGACATCGTCGTGAAACACCCCACGCCACCGGGTGTCGAGGTGTACGTCACCGGTGCGGCAGCGACGACGACGGACCAGAACGCCGTCGGCGACAAGAGTATGCGGACGATCGAAATGCTCACCTTCGGCGTCATCGTCATCATGCTGTTGGTGATCTATCGGTCCATCGCCACGACGCTGGTGCTGCTGAGCATGCTCGCGATGGGATTGCTCGGCGCACGCGGGCTGATCTCATTTCTGGGTTACCACAACGTCTTTGGCCTGACCACCTTCGCCACCAACCTGGTGGTCACCTTGACCATCGCCACGGCCGTCGACTACGGGATCTTTCTGGTCGGCCGATATCAGGAGGCGCGCCGGTCCGGCGAGGACCGAGAATCGGCGTACTACACGATGTTCCACGGGACCGCCCACGTCGTGGCGGCCTCCGGGCTGACCATCGCGGGAGCCACTTTCTGCCTGAACTTCACCCGGCTGCCCTACTTCGAGAGCATGGGCTATCCGATGTCCGTGGCGATGGTGTTCGGCATCGTGGTCGCCTTGACGTTCGGTCCCGCGCTGATCTCGGTGGTGAGCCGCTTCGGCAGCGTGCTGGAGCCCAGGGCCAAGACGTCGACGCGGGCGTGGCGTCGGATCGGTACCTCGACCGTCCGCTGGCCGGGGGCGTTCGTGGTGGTCGCGTTGGCGGCTTGCATGGTCGGCCTGGTCGCGCTGCCCGGGTACCACACGACCTACAACGATCGGCTGTATCTGCCCGACGACATCTCGGCGAACGTCGGTTACGCGGCCGCGACCCGGCACTTCTCCGAGGCCAGGATGAACCCGGATGTGCTGATGGTCGAGACCGACCGCGATCTGCGAAATCCGGCGGGTTTCTTGATGATCGACAAAATCGCCAAAACGTTGTCCGATGTCGAGGGAATCGCCCAGGTGCAGGCGATCACCCGGCCCGACGGCAAGCCGATCGAACATACGACGATCCCCTACATGATCGGACAACAAGGCGTCGGCCAGGTCATGGCCAACGACTACCAACAGGGCGTCATCGACAACATCTTGGCCCAAGCCCAGGAGATGCAGCATTCCATCGACTCCATGGAGAAGATGAACGCGATCACCCGGGAGCTGTCGGTGGTTTCGCGAAGTATGGCCGACAAGATGGGCGACACGTCGCTGACGCTGCAGGACGTGCGCGATCACATGGCCGATTTCGACGACTTCTTCCGCCCCATGCGCAACTACTTCTACTGGGAGCCACACTGTTTCAACATCCCGGTCTGCTGGTCGCTGCGTTCGATCTTCGACAGCCTCGACGGCATATCGACCATGTCCGACGACTTCCAGGACATGGTCCCGGACATCAATCGGATGGCCGACCTGACGCTGGAGATGACGGCCGTGATGCCGGGGATGATCCAGTCGATGAAAAACCAGCGCCAGATGATGCTGAACCAGTACCAGGTTCAGCGCGCGCAGCAGGACCAGACCATGGAACAGCAGGAAGACAGCGCGGCCATGGGGGAGGCGTTCGACGAAGCCCTCAACGACGACTCGTTCTATGTTCCGCCGGAAGCGTTCACCAACGCCGACTTCATCCGCGGCATGGATCTGATGATGTCGCCCGACGGGCACGCCGTCCGGTTCACGATCATCCACCAGGGCGATCCGCTGACCGAAGAAGGCATCTCCCGTATCGAACCGCTCAAGAAGGCCGCGGCCGCGGCGATCAAGGGCACACCGGTGGAAGGTTCCCTGGTCTACGTCGGCGGTGCCGCGGCGATGTTCGACGACATGCAGGAGGGCGCCGACTACGACCTGCTCATCGCGGTCACAGCGGCGCTGCTGTTGATCCTCGTCATCATGATGATCATCACGCGGGCTCTGGTCGCCGCGATCGTCATCGTCGGCACCGTGGCGCTCAGCCTGGGCACCGCGTTCGGGATGTCGGTGGTGCTGTGGCAACACATCATCGGAATCCCCCTGCACTGGATGGTGCTGCCGATGGCGATCATCGTGCTGGTGGCCGTCGGCGCGGACTACAACCTGCTGCTGGTGTCGCGAATGAAAGAGGAGGTCCACGCCGGACTGCGCACGGGCACCATCCGCGCGATGGCCGGTAGCGGCCCGGTGGTCACCGCCGCCGGCCTGGTGTTCGCCTTCACCATGGCGACGATGGCGGTCAGCGATCTGATCGTCATCGGGCAGGTCGGTACGACGATCGCGTTGGGCTTGATCTTCGACACGTTCGTGATCAGGGGATTGATGACACCGTCGGTCGCCACACTGCTCGGACGCTGGTTCTGGTGGCCGCTGCAGGTGCGTCAGCGCCCCCGCCCGGTGCCGTGGCCCAAGCCGATCCAGCGTGATCCGCAGGACGTGCTGGGCTGACCGCCGACGCCCATTAGTGTGGGGGCGTGACCCACTATGACGTCGTCGTTCTCGGAGCGGGCCCCGGCGGATACGTCGCGGCCATTCGCGCGGCCCAACTCGGACTGAACACCGCCATCGTCGAACCCAAGTACTGGGGCGGCGTCTGCCTCAACGTCGGGTGCATCCCGTCGAAGGCGCTGCTGCGCAACGCGGAGCTCGCCCACATTTTCACCAAGGAGGCCAAACAGTTCGGCATCAGCGGCGATGCCACGTTCGACTACGGCGTCGCGTTCGACCGCAGCCGCAAGGTCGCCGACGGCCGCGTCACCGGCGTGCACTTCCTGATGAAGAAGAACAAGATCACCGAAATCCACGGCTACGGCAAGTTCTCCGACGACCACACGCTCGAGGTCGACCTGAACGAGGGCGGCACCGAAACCGTCGAGTTCGACAACGTCATCATCGCCACCGGCAGCAGCACCCGCCTGGTGCCCGGCACGTCACTGTCGGAAAACGTGGTCACCTACGAAGAGCTGATCATGACCCGGGAGTTGCCGTCGTCCATCGTCATCGCCGGCGCAGGCGCGATCGGCATGGAGTTCGGTTATGTGCTGAAGAACTACGGCGTCGACGTCACGATCGTCGAGTTCCTGCCTCGCGCACTGCCCAACGAGGACGCCGAAGTCTCCAAGGAGATCGAGAAGCAGTTCAAGAAGCTGGGCGTCAAGGTGCTCACCGGCACCAAGGTCGAATCCATCGAGGACAGCGGCGACGAGGTCACCGTCACCGTCAGCAAGGACGGCAAGTCCGAGGACATCAAGGCCGAAAAGGTTTTGCAGGCAATCGGTTTCGCGCCGAACATCGAGGGTTACGGGTTGGACAACACCGGCGTCACCGTCACCGAGCGCAAGGCCATCGGCATCGACGACTACATGCGCACCAGCGTGCCGCACATCTACGCGATCGGCGACGTCACCGGCAAGCTGCAGCTGGCGCACGTCGCCGAGGCGCAGGGCGTCATCGCCGCCGAAACCATCGCCGGCGCAGAGACTCTGCCACTCGGCGACTACCGGATGCTGCCGCGCGCGACGTTCTGCCAGCCGCAGGTCGCCAGCTTCGGACTGACGGAGGAGCAGGCGCGCGACGAGGGGTACGACGTCAAGGTCGCGAAGTTCCCCTTCACCGCCAACGCCAAGGCGCACGGCGCTGGCGACCCCAGCGGCTTCGTCAAGCTGATCGCCGACGGCAAATACGGCGAGCTGATCGGCGGCCACCTGATCGGCCACGACGTCTCCGAACTGCTGCCGGAACTGACCCTGGCGCAGAAGTGGGATCTGACCGCCACCGAGTTGGCCCGCAACGTGCACACGCACCCGACCATGTCCGAGGCGCTGCAGGAGTGCTTCCACGGGTTGCTCGGCCACATGATCAACTTCTGAGCGTGGTTCAGACACTCAGCACGGCCAGGGCGCTCTGGGTCGCCGGCATCGGCGGACTGGTGGTCGGCCATGTCCTGTGGCTGGCCGGAATCTCCCTGGCCACCGGGGCTTCAGACGTCAGCACCTGGGTGCTGGTGGTGGCCGCGGTGTCGTTCGTCGCCGGCGGGGTGGCCGGCTGGCAGGGCTGGCGCTGTTACCAGCGCAAGGCCGAAGTGTGGGCGGTGTTTCTCTGGGCGTTGCCCGTCTCGCCGGTGCTGCTCTCGCTCATCGTGCTCGGCATCACGTACCTGTAGTCCGGACTCCGATGCTTAACGGGTTGATTACCAGCGCTATATGCGAGCAATCAACCCGCTAACCGCGCGGTGGACGCGCTAGTCCGGAAAGTCCAGCGGCACTTTCAGTGTGGTGATCGTGGCCGCCAGCCCGTCGTATTGCGCGGCCAGCATGCAGAACTCGATCAGCTGCGGCTTGGTGAGGTGGCGGGCGAGCACGGCCCACGTTTCGGGGGACACGCCTCTGGTGACGACGAACTCATCGGTGGCGGTGATCAGTGCACGCTGGCGGTCGGAGAGCCCCTGGGCATCGGGGCCCTCGAATATTTTCTTCTGCACATCCGGGCCGAGACCGCGAGTGCGGGCCAACCGGCGGTGCTGCTGCAGTTCGTATTCGCAGTCGCGCAGATGGCCCACGCGCAGGATCACGGTCTCGGCGTCCTGTACCGACAGCTTGCTCAGCATCCCGAGCAGCACTCCGCTGTAGGGCAGCCAGGCCAGGAACAGAAGGCGATGTTGGCCAAGGACATTCAAGAGGCTGAACCTCGGCGCTCGAATCGCACGTGCGCCGATCTTGGCGATGGCCCAGTTCAGTGGGCCGAGTTCTTTGAATCCACCGGGCGCGATGCGTGCCGAATCGGTTGCGCTCATCACAGCGAGTGTATCGACCTAGGGCTGCTTGACCAGATAGGGCGACACGGCGCTGCGGTGCTCGTCGATGTCGAGTGCGCGGCCCAGGGTGGGGAATGCCCGCTGCGGGCAGTTGTCCCGTTCGCAGACCCGGCAGCCGGCGCCGATCGGCGTCGAGACCTCGCCGGACAGGTCGAGCCCCTCCGAGTAGACCAATCGGTGCGCGTGCCGCAGTTCGCAGCCCAGGCCGATCGCGAACGTCTTGCCGGGCTGACCGTAGCGCTGCGCTCGGCGTTCGACGGTGCGTGCCACCCACAGGTAGTTGCGCCCGTCGGGCATCTGCGCGACCTGGACCATGATCTTGCCCGGATACGCGAATGTCTCGTAGACGTTCCACAGCGGGCAGGTGCCGCCGCTCGAGGAGAAGTGAAAGCCCGTCGCAGACTGGCGTTTCGACATGTTGCCCGCGCGGTCGACCCGGACGAACGACAATGGCACACCACGCATCGACGGCCGCTGCAGCGTCGAGAGCCGGTGCGCGACGGTCTCGTAGCTGACCGAGTAGAACGACGAGAGGCGTTCGACGTCGTAGCGGAACTTCTCGGCGACGTCGTGAAACTGTCCGTACGGCAACACCATTGCGGCTGCGAAGTAGTTGGCCAGTCCCAGCCGGGCCAACCGCGTCGACTCCTCGCCGGTGAACTTGCCCTCGTCGACCAGCTTGTCGATCAGGTCGCCGAACTCCAAGTACGCCAGCTCGGCCGCCATCCTGAAGACCGTCTGCCCCGACGAGAGGTGGTCGTTGATCTCCAGCGTTTTCGTGCTCGGGTCATAGCGGTGCAGCACTGATCCGCCGAGGTCGGGGCGACGCGCGATTCGTACGCCGTGCACCATGCTCAGCCGGTCCGACAGTTGGCGGGCGAGTTCGGCCGGGTGCATCCGCATGCGAATGGTGAGGTCCTCGGCGGCGGTATCGAGTTCGTGCAGATAGTTCTGCCGCTGGTAGAAGTAGTCGCGCACTTCCTCGTGCGGCATCGTGATGGAGCCCGACCCCGAACTGAAGCCGCTGCCTGCGGTCAAGGCCCTGCCCGCCGAGAACCGGTCCTCGGTCGCGGCGGCGAGCCGCGCGTTGGCCAGCTGGTAGCGGCGGTGCAGGTTGACCATCGCGCGGGCCAGGTTCGGGTGGGCGGCCACCATGTCCGCGATTTCGGCGAGGTCGACGTCGATGTCGAGATCTCGGTCCAGCGTGAGTTCGCGAAGTTCGGCCACCAGGCGGGTGTCGTCCTCCGAGGCGAAGAACGTCGCGTCGACGCCGAACACCTCGGTGATGCGCAGGAGGACGGCCACGGTCAGCGGGCGCACGTCGTGCTCGATCTGGTTGAGGTAACTCGGCGAGATCTCCAGCATCTGCGCCAGAGCCGACTGGCTGAAACCGCGTTCGTTCCGCAGCTGCCGCACCCGCGATCCGACGAACGTCTTCGCCACGTCGACCAGCGTAGCAACGTTGCGAAGATATTCTTCGCATCGTTTGCAGATCGGCTGTTCTAGCTGGATGTGGCATTATCGGCCCTCGTGAGCACCAACCAGGGATCTGGATCGAAGCCCGCGTCGGGCCTGGCCAAGGCCATGATGCCGGTCCCTGATCCACACCCCGACGTGTTCGACATCGAGTGGCCGCTGCGGGTCGCCGACGTGGACCGCGAAGGCCGGCTCAAATTCGACGCCGCGACGCGCCACATCCAGGACATCGGCTCCGATCAGTTGCGGGAGATGGGTTTCCAGGAGACTCATCCGCTCTGGATCGTGCGCCGCACGATGATCGACATGGTCCGCCCGATCGAGTTCCAGGACATGCTGCGGCTACGCCGCTGGTGTTCGGGTACGTCGAACCGGTGGTGCGACATGCGGGTGCGCATCGACGGGCGTAAAGGCGGCCTCATCGAGTCCGAGGCGTTCTGGATCAACATCAACCGCGAGACCCAGGGCCCGGCGCGCATCTCCGACGACTTCCTCGAGGGTCTGCGGCGCACGACCGACGTCGATCGTCTGCGATGGAAGGCCTACCTGTCGCCCGGCAGCCGGGAGGACGCCGACGAGATCCGCGACTACCCCATCCGGGTGAGCGACATCGACATCTTCGACCACATGAACAACTCGGTGTACTGGTCGGTGATCGAGGACTATCTCCACCAGCACCCGGGGCTTGCGCGCTATCCGTTGCGGGCGACGATCGAGCACGACGCCGCGGTGGCGCTCGGCGACAAGATGGAGATCCTCAGCCATACCCACCCGCCGGGTTCGACGGACAGGTTCGGTCCCGAACTGACGGATCGCACTGTTACAACCCTCACATATGCGGTGGGCGACGAGGCCAAGGCGGTCGCGTCGATCTTCAACCTCTGAGCGCTGCCGGTTTAACAGTACGAGCGTACTGACCTGCAGATATCGGCTACTCACCGGTAACTTCTGAACCGGTTAAGCACACGAGTGTCTTCGCAAAATTTGCAAAACTGCGTGCGCAGTTGGCGGAAGTTGGCAATCGAAACGGCTGGACCTGCGGTAACAGCGTGGGGCATCCTTATAGCAGCGAACAGTCAGGCGTTAACAAGTCGGATTCCCCCGGCAGCGCCGCAGCGATAGTGAAGATCGAAGGAGCGCCATGTCAACCGTTGGCAAGCCGAAGAGTGCCGAAGAGATCCAGCGCGACTGGGACACCAACCCCCGCTGGAAGAACGTCACCCGTGAGTACTCCGCCGAGGATGTCGTCGCGCTGCAGGGCAGCGTCGTCGAGGAGTCGACGCTCGCGCGCCGCGGGGCCGAGGTCCTGTGGAACCAGCTGCACGACATGGAGTTCGTCAACGCGCTCGGCGCGCTGACCGGCAACATGGCCGTCCAGCAGGTCCGCGCCGGCCTGAAGGCGATCTACCTGTCCGGTTGGCAGGTCGCCGGCGACGCGAACCTGTCCGGTCACACCTACCCCGACCAGAGCCTCTACCCGGCCAACTCGGTGCCGCAGGTGGTCCGCCGGATCAACAACGCGCTGCTGCGCGCCGACGAGATCGCCAAGGTGGAGGGCGACACGTCGGTGGAGAACTGGCTGGTGCCGATCGTCGCCGACGGTGAGGCAGGCTTCGGCGGCGCGCTGAACGTCTACGAGCTGCAGAAGGCGATGATCGCCGCCGGTGTCGCCGGCTCGCACTGGGAGGACCAGCTGGCATCGGAGAAGAAGTGCGGTCACCTCGGTGGCAAGGTGCTGATCCCGACCCAGCAGCATGTCCGCACGCTGACCTCGGCGCGCCTGGCCGCCGACGTCGCCGACGTGCCGACCGTCGTGATCGCCCGCACCGACGCCGAAGCCGCCACGCTGATCACCTCCGACGTCGACGAGCGCGACCAGCCCTTCATCACCGGTGAGCGCACCAAGGAAGGCTTCTACCGTGTGAAGAACGGCATCGAGCCGTGCATCGCGCGTGCCAAGGCCTACGCGCCGTACGCCGATCTGATCTGGATGGAGACCGGCACCCCCGACCTCGAGCTGGCCAAGAAGTTCGCCGAGGGTGTGCAGGCCGAATTCCCCGACCAGATGCTGGCCTACAACTGCTCGCCGTCGTTCAACTGGAAGAAGCACCTCGACGACGCGACGATCGCGAAGTTCCAGAAGGAGCTCGGCGCGATGGGCTTCAAGTTCCAGTTCATCACGCTGGCCGGCTTCCACGCCCTGAACTACTCGATGTTTGATCTGGCCTACGGCTACGCCCGCAACCAGATGAGCGCGTATGTCGAGCTGCAGGAGCGCGAGTTCGCCGCCGAGGAACGCGGATACACGGCGACCAAGCACCAGCGCGAGGTCGGCGCCGGTTACTTCGACCGGATCGCCACCACGGTGGACCCGACTTCGTCGACCACGGCGCTGAGCGGCTCGACCGAAGAGGGTCAGTTCCACTGAAGCCACTGACCGCCACACCAGACCAGGCCCAGTAGGCTCACGAGGCCCAACGGCTTGTCATCAGGCCCCGTCCTTATATTGGGCGGGGCCTGATGTTGTGAGAGGACGCAATGAGCATTGAACGAGTCGGCGTCGTAGGCGCCGGACAAATGGGCAGCGGTATCGCGGAGGTGGCCGCGAAGGCCGGCGCGAACGTCGTCGTGTACGAACCGGCCGAGGAATTCGTCGAGGCGGGGCGCAAGCGGATCACCGGGTCGCTGGAGCGGGCGGCGAGCAAGGGCAAGCTTTCGGAGAGCGATCGCGACGCCACCCTGGCGCGCCTCACCTACACCACGAACCTGGCCGACCTGGCCGACCGGCAGCTCGTGATCGAGGCGGTCGTCGAGGACGAGGCCGTCAAGGGCAAGATCTTTTCTGCGCTCGACGACATCATCACCGACCCCGACGCGGTGCTTGCGTCGAACACGTCGAGCATCCCGATCATGAAAATTGCTGCGGCGACGAAGAACCCGAGCCGTGTGTTGGGCCTGCACTTCTTCAACCCGGTGCCGGTGCTGCCGCTCGTCGAACTGGTCAGCACGCTGGTGACGTCGGACGGTGCCCTCGAGCGGACCGAGAAGTTCGCGAGCGAGGCGCTGGGCAAGCAGGTCGTCCGGTGCAGCGACCGCTCGGGTTTCGTGGTCAACGCGCTGCTGGTGCCCTACCTGTTGTCGGCGATCCGGATGGTCGAGTCCGGTGTCGCCACGGTCGAGGATGTCGACAAGGCGATCGTCGCGGGCTTATCGCATCCGATGGGGCCGCTGCGGCTGTCGGATCTGATCGGGTTGGACACGATGAAGCTGATCGCCGATTCGATGTTCGATGAGCTCAAGGACGCGCACTATGCTCCGCCGCCGCTGCTACTGCGGATGGTCGAGGCGGGCCAGTTGGGCAAGAAGTCGGGTCGGGGCTTCTACACGTACTAGCGCCGAGCGCACGGTGATCAGATGGAGCAGCCGCGGCTCCTGAGCGCCTCGCATACCCGGCGCACGATCTCTGCTCGTTGAGTCCGTAAATGACGCGCGCTGACCCGCACGATCAGCCAGCCTTGGGCGGCGAGGAACTCCAACCGTTCGATATCTCCGGCGTGGATGTCCTGACTCGTCCAATGCTGGACTCCGTCGTACTCCACGCCCACTTTCCACTGGCGCCAGCCCATGTCGATTCGGCGACTACCAACGCGGATTTGCGTGGCCGGGCGAGGCAACCCGGCACGGACGATCAGCAGGCGAAGCTCGGTCTCTTTCGGTGATTCCGCGCCACCATCGACGAGATCCAACGTCGCGCGCAGTTCGCGAATGCCCCGTGCGCCGGGATAGCGGTTCGCGATGCCGTGTACTTCGGCGATGGTGCACCCGGTCGCGTTGAGCAGGGCGTCGATTCGAATGATCCCCAGATCCCCTGGTACGCGCCGGCCGAGGTCATAGGCCGTGCGAGCGGGTGTCGTGCAGTCGAAGCTGCCTCGCAGGCAGACCTCGTCATCGTCGAGCGTCCCACTGTAGATGACGATCCCGCGCGGAGATCGATGCCGTATTCGTGCCAGTTCTGCCGGCCCGTCAGGCGGTAGCCACCGAGTTCCGAACATCGCCGCGGCCGAGTGACCGAATAGTGTCGCTTGTCCGCGAGACCAAAGCCACGCGGCATGTGCTCGAGCACGCGCGTCGAGTTCCATTCCTATCGGCGCGTATACGTTGTGATGCACCTTGAAGTAGTCGGTGCGCAGGTCGTGACGTGTCACGATGCCGGCTAAGAGTGCGTCGCTGCCCACGATGAGACGGTCCATATTCAGTTAGATGCCGGAAGCGCTCTACCGGTTCCACGAGACTGCGGTTTATGAGAGGAATCGGCCGAAATTCGTCAGAAACCGCAGTCTCGGCGCGCGGGAGGGGAGGTGCGGCGCAATTACGACGAGAGCAGTCGCTGGCGTTCGGCGGCGATGTCGAAATCGGCGGGCGGATACGACAAGTCGAGACCGTCGAGAGCTCCGATCAGCAATTCGGTCACGGCGAGCCTGCTGTACCACCGACGGTCGGCCGGCACGACATGCCACGGCGCATAGTCCGTCGACGTGCGGTCGAGCATCGCCTGGTAGGCCTCCTGGTACTGCGGCCACCGCAGACGTTCGTCGATATCGCCGGGGTTGTACTTCCAGTACTTCGTCGGGTCGTCGAGTCGCTCGAGCAACTGCTTCTTCTGCTCGTCGAGCGAGATGAACATCGCGACCTTCACCAGAGTCGTTCCACCGTCGACGAGTTCGCGCTCGAACGCGTTGATCTCCTCGTACCTCGGCTCCCACACCGACGGCGGCACCAGGTTGTGCACCCGGACGATGAGCACGTCCTCGTAGTGCGATCGGTCGAAGACACCGATGTGTCCCGATGGCGGTAAGGCACGTCGGATGCGCCACAGGAAGTGATGGTCCAGCTCTTCGGGCGTCGGCTTGCCGAACGCGGTGTATCGGACACCCATCGGATTCACCGCGCCAACAACATGTTTGACGATGCCACCTTTGCCGGCGGCGTCCATGCCCTGCAGTATCAGCAGCACGGAGCGTCTCTCGTCGGAGGTCTTCGAGCTGGCGTAGAGCATCTCCTGCAGCTCTGCCAGCCGCTTGCTGCGTTGCGGCTGCACCGTCGCCGCATCGGCCTTCGCGCCGCTGAAACCCGGTGTCGCCGAGGGGTCGAGCTCGGCGACCTCGTCGCCGGCGCGGAATCGTACCGCTTCAGCAATCCTCGAAGTGCTGCTCACTGAATATCCTGCACCGGCGGCAATGCCGGTGACGGGTGCGGTTGCTCACGGAACCTCTCCAGCGATCCTCCGACTTCGACGATGCCGCACAACGCATTCCACGACAGCATGGTCAGGTAATCGATCAGCTCGTCTGAAGTCATCCGCTGGTTGGACATCCACGAGTGCGTGGCCAGCTGGACGCCTCCGACGGTGTGGTAGGCCCACGGCTCGACACCCCCGGTGTCCATTCCGGCCTCGACCATGCGGCGGCGCAGCATCACCGCCAACATCCGCGCGATGATCTGTTCGGACGTCGCGATCGCCCGGCTCTTGCTCGCGGAGTTGTTCGCCATCACGAACTGATAGGGCTCGGGCTCGGCGGCCACCGTCTCGACGTAGACCCGGATCACCTCGCGGGTCAGCGCGTAACCGTCCAGATTCGACGACAGCGCAGCGGCCATGTTCGGAATCAGAGTGGTCTGGGCGAACCGCATCATCACCGCGGTCGTCAGGTCGTTCTTGTCGACGAAGTAGCGGTACAGCACCGTCTTCGAGACGCCGATCTCCGCTGCGATCTCGTCCATGCTGACGCCGCTACCGCGACGACGGATGGCCTCTAGGGTGCCATCCACGAGCTCATTGCGGCGTTCCACTTTGTGCTTGTGCCAACGCCGCTTGCGGCCGTCCGTCTTGACCGCGATCGCTTCGGTCCGCTGCACCACTTTCCCCGTGATCCGTTCGCTAATTCCACTCGATAGTACGGCCGATCTTGACCACGCGGGTCAACGGACCGGAGCCACGCGCGTCGTAGCGGATGATGGAGGGGTGGCACACAGACCGAGCGCCGGGCTGCACCCCCCGGGCACCCCGGCGGCTCCGCCCACCGCGCGGACCAGCTTCGCCGAATCGCTAGCCGGGGCCGACTCCGTCGCCGACGAGCAACGCCTCCGTGGACTGCGGCGGATGAAGGTCGTCGCGCTGAGCTTTCTGGTCGGCGCCACGATCGTCTTCCTGCTCTGCACATGGGCGCAGTCCCACGGTGCGCCCGGCTGGGTGGGTTACGTGCGGGCCGCCGCCGAGGCCGGCATGGTCGGCGCGCTCGCGGACTGGTTCGCGGTCACCGCGCTGTTCAAGCATCCGCTGGGCATCCCGATCCCGCACACCGCGATCATCAAGCGCAAGAAAGACCAGCTCGGGGAGGGTCTTGGCACGTTCGTCCGGGAGAACTTCCTCTCCGCGGAGGTGGTGTCGACAAAGCTGCGCAGCGCCGATGTTGCGGGCCGGCTCGGCAAGTGGCTCTCCGAACGCGCCCACGCCGAACGCGTCGCCGCCGAGACCGCCACCGTGCTGCGGGTGCTCGTGGAGATGCTGCGCGACGAGGATGTGCAGCAGGTCCTCGACCGGATGATCGTCAAGCGCGTCGCGGAGCCGCAATGGGGCCCGCCCATCGGCCGGGTACTGGCCACGCTGCTGGCCGAACACCGCCAGGAGGCGTTGCTGCAACTCCTCGCCGACCGGGCGTTCCAGTGGTCGCTCAATGCCGGGCCCGTCATCGACCGGGTGATCGAACGCGATTCGCCCACCTGGTCGCCGCGCTGGGTGGATCACCTCGTCGGCGATCGCATCCACCGGGAACTGATGGACTTCACCGACAAGGTCCGACGCAACCCCGACCACGAACTGCGGCGGTCGGCGACCCGATTCCTGTTCGAGTTCGCCGACGACCTCCAGCACGATCAGGCCACCATCCAGCGCGCCGAGAACGTCAAGGAACAGGTCATGGCCCGCGACGAGGTCACCCGCGCGGCCGAGACCGCGTGGACGGCGGCCAAGCGCATCCTGTTCGAGTCGGTCGACGACCCGTCGTCAGCTCTGCGGACCCGGATCGCGGACTCGGTGATGGTGATCGGGGAGTCGCTGCGCGACGACGCCGATCTGCGCGACAAAGTCGACAACTGGATCATCCGCGCAGCCCAGCACCTGGTCGACGGGTACGGCATCGAGATCACCGCGATCATCACCGAGACCATCGAGCGGTGGGACGCCGGCGAGGCCAGCCGGCGCATCGAACTGCACGTCGGACGCGACCTGCAATTCATCCGGATCAATGGCACCGTGGTGGGTGCGCTGGCGGGCCTCGCGATCTATTCGATAGCCCAACTACTCTTCTGACCTGCGCTAACTAGTGCTTGCAAAAGTTAGCACCCCGTCGTACGGTAGTGGAGTCGTTTATTGGATACCCGATGCACGAGGGGGTCACGTATGTCGCAGGATGACAATCTTGCCGTCGTCGTGTCCAACGCTGCACAAACGGCCGCACAGGACATCGGCACGTTCATCCGCGCGCAACGCGAGGCCGCTCAGGTATCCGTACGACAGCTGGCCGAGAAGGCCGGCGTCAGCAATCCCTACCTCAGCCAGATCGAGCGGGGATTGCGCAAACCCTCCGCCGACGTGCTGAATCAGATCGCCAAGGCGCTGCGGGTGTCCGCGGAAGTGCTCTATGTCCGGGCCGGGATCCTCGAGCCCAGCGAGACGAGCGAAGTCCGCGACGCCATCGTCAACGACACCGCGATCACCGAGCGGCAGAAGCGGGTACTGCTCGATATCTACGCGTCGTTTTGCCAGCAGAGGGAGGCCGAAGCTGGCGAGATGGGTAGCGATACAGGTGAGGAGCCGACGACTGACTAGAGACCTCACCAGCTGATCACACCGACGCAACCGAACCACATCCTCAGAAAGGAACACCATGGCAAAGAACACGCCGAACACCCCGGCCAAGAACCAGCCGACCGTCGACGACCTGAAGGCGCCGCTGCTCGCCGCCGTCGGCGCTGCCGACCTCGCCCTCGAGCGGGTCAACGAGATCGTCGCGACCCTTCGTGAGCGCGCCGACGACGCCCGCACCGACTCGCGCAGCCGTGTCGAGGAGACCCGGGCGCGGATCGACAAGCTGCAGGAGGACCTGCCCTCGCAGTTCGGTGAGCTGCGCGAGCGGCTGAGCTCCGACGAGCTGCGCAAGTTCGCCGAGACCTACGCCGACGCCGCGCAGACCACATACAACAAGCTCATCGAGCGCGGCGAGGCTGCTCTCGAGCGGCTGCGCAGCCAGCCCGGCTTCACCGAGGCCGCCGGCCGCGTCGAGGGCTACACCGACCAGGCCGTCGAGCTGACCCAGGAGGCGCTGGGCAACGTGGCCGCGCAGACTCGTGCCGTGGGTGAGCGCGCCGCCAAGCTGGTCGGCGTCGAGCTGCCGAAGAAGGCCGAAAAGGGCGCTGCGCCGGTGAAGAACACCGCCAAGAAGGCTCCGGCCAAGAGCCCGGCCAAGAAGGCACCGGCGAAGAAGGCCCCGGCCAAGAAGGCTGCGGCCAAGAAGGTCACCCAGAAGTAGTACGGCGGCGGGTCTGACGACCCGAAGTCGACCAAGGGGACGTAACCCGCTTAGTCTTGAAGCGTGCAGCTCCAAGGCCTGGTGGGTTACGTCCTCTTCTTTCTGCAGATCGCCGTGCTTGCGACGACGGTGTACGCGTTCGTTCACGCAGCGATGCAACGGCCGGACGCCTACCCGGCCGCCGACAAACTGACCAAGCCGGTCTGGCTGGTCATCCTCGGCGTCGCGGGGCTGCTGGCGCTCGTGCTCGGCTCGGTGCTTGGGCCCGCGATCGCCGCCGTCGCGGCCGGTGTGTACTTGGTCGACGTACGGCCCAAACTCCTTGAGGTGCAAGGAAAGTCACGTTAGTGCGCCGCACCATCGCGGTCGCCATCGCATTGACCGCCGCGGCTGTGGGTGTACTTGCGCCCGCGCCGACGGCTGCGGTGTCGGCAGCCCGACCCGCGCCACCAGCCCATCCGGTGCTCCCGGGCAACCCGGCGCCTCCGGCCCCGCCCTTCGTCGACCACGTCGAGTGGGCGAAGTGGGGCGATCTGTCGACCCTTCGCGTGTATCCGACGCCGACCGGCCGCGTGGCCTCCGGCCTGGCCACCCCCGCCCAGGGCGAGGAGGCCTGGGCCGAGGTGCTGGCGCTCTCGCCCGACGCGGACATTCCCGGGATGAAGCCGCAGTTCGTGTGCCACTGGGAATATGCCGAGCACTACGAGCCCGGGAAGACCAGCTGGAACCTTGAGCCCTGGCGACCGGAGGTGTCCTACGAGCGGATGGTGCAAACCGGCTGCAACCCAGGCGGCACCGAAGAACCGTTCTGATGGCCGGCACCTATCGCCGCGACGAGGTCGCCGCGCTGGTCGACCACACGCTGCTCAAACCTGAAGCGACCGAGGAAGACGTCGTCGCGCTTGCCGACGAAGCCGCATCGCTCGGGGTGTACGCCGTATGCGTATCGCCGTCGATGGCGTCGGTGGCCAAGCGGTCCGGTTCGCCGACGCAATTGGTCTGCGCGGTGGTGGGATTCCCGTCGGGCAAACACCTTTCGGCGATCAAGGCGGAGGAGGCACACCTCGCGGTCGAGAGCGGCGCCGGTGAGATCGACATGGTGATCGACGTAGGGGCCGCGCTGCACGGTGACTTCGAAGCGGTGCGCGTCGACGTGGCCGCGGTGCGCTCCGCGATCGGTGCCCGCGCGAAGTTGAAAGTGATCGTCGAGTCCGCCGCGCTGTTGTTGCTCGGAGACGAGGAGACGTTGCTGACGACGTGCCGGGCCGCGGCCGACGCTGGCGCCGAGTTCGTCAAGACCTCCACTGGCTTTCATCCCGCTGGTGGTGCGTCGGTGCGGGCCGTGGAACTGATGGCGACGGTCGGCCCGCAGGTCAAGGCCAGTGGTGGTATCCGGACCGCCGCGGACGCGATCGCGATGCTGGACGCCGGGGCCAGTCGGCTGGGCCTGTCGGGCACGCGAGCGGTACTGGACGGATTGGCGTAAAGCGACCGTCGAAGTCAATTTACGCGCGGTTACAAAATTTGCTGTACGCTGGCATGCGCCTTCGTAAACTGTGGCCTCATACGCTTTTGCGCACGTGAAACCGTGGATAGGATTTGATCATGATCACTCACGCCGGTTTGCTTCGTCGAGTATTGGCCGGGGTGGGTGTCGCCGCGGTGCTGGCGTCCGGTGCCCTCACCGCCGGCTGCGCCACGGACAAGGAGGAAACGCCGGAAACGACGACCACGACAACGACCCCAACGACGACGACCCCAACGACAACAAGCCCGCCGCCCACCACCACACCGCCCCCGCCGACGCCCACCGAGAAGGCGCCGCGCATCGATCCCAATGAGCCGAACCCGTTCTCGCCCACTGTCTATGCACCGCCGGCTGATGGTCCGACGCCGGGTCGGCATCGCGGTCCGCGGGGGCAGTAGGCGGGCCGCGGCCCTCTGCGCCGCGACGCTGCTGCTCGCCGCATCGGGCGCGTGTGCGTCGCGCGCGCCCGCGGCGATCCCTGGTCCGTACGCGGCGCTGCTTGCCAGTTCGGTCGATCTGGGTCCGTCGGGGTCCACCCACGTCCAGACCACCCTCACATTCACCGGTCCTGGCCGGCCCGAAGCCATGATGGCGTGGGCCGATGCCCGCAACCTGGCGGTGCGGTGGCGCCCCGGCGACCGATGGGCGATCGTCGAAGGCGCGGCCGCCGATGTCGCACGGGCCTTCGGGGTGCCGGTGCGCGACTACCGCGCACCGAGAGGTGAGAAGTTCTACGCCTCGGCGCTACAACCGGCGATACCGCTAGACCTGCGCGACGACGTGACCGCCGTCGGCCGCATTCTGAGCTACACGCCGTACCGCATGAAAACGCCGGACTTCCTTCCGCTGGACGTGCCCAGGGGCGGCCTGACGCCCGAGGGGTTGCTCTCGGCGTACAACGCGACGCCGCTCGCCGAGGCCGGGTTCACCGGTGAAGGCGCCACGATCGTGATCTTCTCATTCGACAGCGCCGAGCAGGACGACCTCGACATGTACGCCGACACCTCCGGTCTGCCCAGGTTCGCGCCCGAGATAGTCGGCGGCAAGCCCGCAGAGGTGCACGGTGAGACCGCGATGGATCTGCAAGTGGCGCATGCGATCGCCCCCGATGCACGGTTGGTGGTCGTCAACGCCCGCCCAACCGTGGAGGGCGACGGTGCATACGAGAAGATCGGCAGACTGTTCGAACAGGTCGACCGCGACTACCCCGGGGCGATCTGGAGCCTGTCGATCGGATGGGGCTGCGAGGCGTTCGTCACCGCAGCCGATTTGGCGCCCGTGGAGGCGGCGTTGGCTACCGCACAGCGACGCGGCACCTCGGCGTTCGACGCCAGCGGCGATATGGCGGGGCTGGAATGCAAAAGCGGAGAACGATGGTCGGCCCCGCCCGGACCCGACGATATCGGGGTCGACGCAGTCGCCTCACTTCCCGCGATGACATCCGTCGGCGGTACGACTCTGTCGACCGGCACACACGGGCAGTGGCTGGCCGAACAAGCGTGGGTGGATTCGCCACTGTCGCAAGGCAGCAGCGGCGGGGTGTCGACCTTGTTTGCGCGGCCGGCGTGGCAGGACGGGTTGAAGGTGGCGCGCGATACCCAGGGGCGGCGCCTGGTGCCCGACGTTTCCGCGGTCGCCGACCCGTTCACCGGCGTGCGATTCATCTTCGGTCAGCGCGAGGTGATCGGCGGTGGCACATCGCAATCGGCCCCGATCTGGGCGGCGCTGACGGTGTTGATGAACCAGTATCTGGTGGCCAACGGTGGACGGCCGGTGGGCAACCTCAACCCCCTGCTGTACCAGGTGTCCGCGGGTTCGAAGCTGCCCGGTTTCCGCGATATCCACAAGGGCGGCAACGCAGTTGATCTTTCGTTGCCGGGATATGACCTGGTGACGGGTTTGGGTACGCCCGACGCCCACAACCTCGCGCAGAATATTCTCGACCTGCAGAAGACGCCGCGTTGACCCGGCTCCCACAGTCGCGCCCGAGCGGGTGGCGAGTCCTGATCACCGGCACGTTGTTCCCCTATGTGACGTCTCAAGCGCGAGTGACGTTCGGTTTGGCGCTTGGGTTGGTTGCCCTGCTACTGGCCGGCTTTGCGGTATTGCGTTGGCAGGCACCGATGATCGCGGTCGCGATCGTCGGTGTGCCGCTGGTGTTCGTGGGCTATCTTCGCGCGGCCGGCGTCCACCGTGATGTGCCGACGCGGCAGCTCGCGTTGGCCGCAGCACTGGCCGCGGCGCTCGGCATCGGCTGGGCATCCATGACGCGTGCGACGGTTGCCCGATCTCACGATGTCGCCCTCAACGGGCACGGGTTGGATGTCCACCGAATGTTGGTCGCCGTCGGGATACCGGTCGGCAGCGCCGTTCTGATGCTTGTCGCGCTAGTGGTCCTGCGGTTCGTGCGTCCGATGTCGCGTGCCCCGCTGGACGGCTATGCGGTGGGCGCCTTGAGCGCTGTGGTGTTCATTGCCGGCGCAACCCTGGTCCGACTGATCCCGCAGTTCGCGACCGGGGTCACCGCGCCGGATCGGCCGGTCGGTGTGCTGCTGGTACAGGCCGGAATCCAAGGCGTGGCACTGCCGTTGACGGCCGCGGCGCTCGGTGGCCTGGTCGGCGGCGCGCTGTGGGCGGGTCGATTGCGTCAGACCGTCGCGGCGGTGGCTGTGACCCTGATTCTCTACGCGGTGATGGGTGCTACCGAGTACGCCCCGGTGGCACACGGGACGCACCTCGCCGTGCACGCCGTGATCGCCGTGATCGCGTTGGCTGCCTTGCGAATCGGACAACATACGGCGCCAACCGCTTCCGCGCGCACCGACCGCGACGCCCAAGCCGGCCCGGCGCGCGTGCTGGCCACGCTCGCCGCAGGCCTCGCGGTCGCGGTCGTCGCCGGCTGGGTCACCTCGGTGCTCACGACTCCCGATGTACCGAAGATCGTGTGCCCGCCGGACTGTGGCCGGCCACCAATCGGCGAGCCCATTGAATCGAACCCGCGGTTCTATGCGGACAACGGGGTGTTCTCCGTCCAGTACCCCGGCCCCGGCAGCGCGTACGAAGCCACGTTCGATACCGATGGGGTCGAGCTGGACTTCACCGGCGGGGACACCGGCACTCTGGAGTTGTTCGGGCTACCCGCCGGCGGCCGGACACCCAAGCAGATCACCGAGGACCTGATCGACGAGTACTACCCCGATGCCGCAACGGAATACGAGATTCCGAACGCGATGGTGGGCTATGAGCCGGGCTACGGTGTCGTCGCCGACGATTACCCACAGGATGCCAACGGCAGCTTCACCCGGCTTCGGCTGATCGTGATGGTCGCGGTCAAGAACGACTACGCGCTGGTGGCGTCGGCGATCGGCCCGTACCGCCAGTTCACCCGTGACTTCGGCACCGGTCATCCGTCGGGTGCGAACCTGCAGCTGGCGATGGATATGGGTAAGTACGTCAACAGTTTTCGCTGGGAGGATGTCAGCGGCTGACGGTCACAGCGCCGCGAAGCAGGGGTCCTGCTGGTCCTTCGGGATGTCGGCGTTGCGTGTCGAGAATCGGCTCACTACACCGTCGTCGGTGACCTCCACCGAATCCGCCTTGACCCCCAACGGGTAATTCGACGTCAGCTCGGAGGTGAATGCGTCCAGCGCGGGTTGCACGGTTTCGCGCGGCAACGTGAAGCCGAGCCCGGTCAGCTTGATCACCTGCAGCGAGATGCCACCGTCTGTCACCATGGGTTTGGCGGTGATGCCACCGAGCGCGCCCTCCAGCTCGATCGTGCCTGCCGACGGGTCGGTCGTGACGCCGGTGACGAACGAGCCGATGAGCGGGATCGAATCGGAGATCGTCTGCTGGATGCCTTCGGAGGTCCATTCGATGTCGGCGACCAGCGAGCCGATCGAACCGCCCGACGTGGCGGTGTCCTCGAGGCGGACATCCTGGATCGTCAGTTCGACCTTCATGCCCTTGGCGTCGCGAATGTTGTTGCCCGCCGTCTCGATGTGAATGTTCGTGTAGTGCCCGGACATGTGCTGGATCAAAAACGGCGGCATGACTCCGAACGAGACGTTGGCCTCGTCCTCGACGACGCACGTCGTGACGCCGGCGACGACGTTGTTGGCGCGATTGCGGGCGTACAGTTCCGCGGCCAGCAAGCCGGCCAGAACCAGGGCGACGACGATGACGACGACCAGCACGATCGACAGCGGGTCGCGGAAGAGCTTTTTGAACTTCGACCCGGACGACGGCGGCTCTTGCGGACCCTGCCCACCCGGTTGCGGCGGCTGGGTAGGTGGCGGACCCTGCGGAGCTGGTGGCGGCTGCGTTGGTGGCGGCCCCTGCGGCGGCGGGCCCTGCGGCGGCGAGCCGTGCTGGGGCGGGGGGACCTGGCCCGGCGGCGGCGACGGTTGGTTCGGGCGAGCCCACGGGTCGGTCACGAGCGCGATTCTGCCTTACCGCGGTGAGCGAAGTCCGCGCGGTTGTCCATCACCGCGATAGTCTCGCGGACCTTGCCCCCGATGTCCAGATCGATGTCGGACACCAGCAACTGGGGATCGGCACCCGCGGCGCACATCACCTCACCGGTCGGCGACGCGACCAGGCTGCCCCCCACACCGGTCGGGCCGAGGGCCGCGATCTCGTCGTCCGGATGCCCCTGGCCGACCGCCGCGAGGTAGCCGGTCGTGTCGATGGCGCGGGCCCGCGTCAGCAGGGTCCACTGGTCGAGCTTGCCGGGACCGCTGCCCCACGATGCATGGACGGTGATCAGTTGCGCGCCGCGTTCGGCCAACTCGACGTACAACTCGGGGAATCGGACGTCGTAACACAAGGTCAGTCCGACCGCCACGCCGCCGACGTCGATGACGACGGGGTCGTGGCCGGGCGCGACGGTCTTGGACTCCTGAAAGCCGAACGCGTCGTAGAGGTGGATCTTGTCGTAGTGCGCGTCGACGTACCCGGTCGAGCTTGGGCCGGTCGCGATCAGCGTGTTGAACACCCGCCCGTCGGCCGACGGCACGAACATGCCGGCGACGACGACGATGCCCGCGCGCTCGGCGATCGCCCGCACTTGCGACGCCCACGGCCCGTCCAGGGGTTCGGCGACCGGGCCGAGTGGCACCCCGAACCGGCACATCGTCGCCTCGGGGAAGAGCACCATCCGCGCACCGGCGTCTGCGGCGCGGCGGGTGTAGTCCTCGACCAGCGCGAGGTTCGCCGACGGATCGGCGCTGCTGAGGATCTGCGCGAGGGCAATCCGCATACGGCCCAGGTTACGGGTTTGCGCCGAAACGGCGGTTTCTGACCTGAAATGCGACGTTCCGCATCAGAAACCGCAGTCTCGTCGGGTTCGTGGTCAGATCGGCGCGACGCTAGGCCAGGGCATGGTCAAGACTCCGTCGCGCATCCTGCGTCGGGCGGGCGCGACGGGAAAACCGCTGTCCCGCAACATCTCCAGCATTGCCCGCCACCTCACCCGCGGCCCGAATACGCCCTGGCCCGCGACGCTGGCCCACGCCCCGTCGGCGGCCGTCAGCAGCGTGTGGATCGGTTGGCCGTCGACGTTGTGGTGGATCAGCACTTTCGGCAACCGTTCCGCGAGATCGGAGGGACGCTCGATCCCGAACGGGTCGCAGGCCAGCGTCAGACTCACCGGTCCGTCGGCGTCCAGCAGCACCCAGCAGCATCGCCGCCCCAGTTCGTCGCAGGTGCCGTCGACGATCAAACCGCCGGGCGCCAACTGCCGCTGCATCGTCGCCCAAGCCTCCGCGACGGCCTCGACGGGGTACTGGCGCAGCACGTTGAAAGCCCGCACCAGCACCGGGCGCATCCCGGCCAGCTCGAAACCGCCGAGGCCGAACTCGACGGCGCCGGTACCGGCGACCTGCGCCGTCTGCACGCGGTCGGGGTCGATCTCGAGCCCGACGACACGGATGTCGTCGCGCACCACCCGTAGCCGGGCCGCGAGTTCCAGGGTGGTCACCGGTAATGCGCCGAAGCCGAGGTCGACGACGAGTGGATCCGCCGCAGATCCCAGCGCTGCGCGCACGCGCGGCGCGTGCACGAGCCAGCGATCGCTGCGGCGCAGCCGGTTGTAGCCGGTGGTGCCGCGGGTCAGCTGACCGATAGGCCCGCTCATGGCCCGAGTGTAGGTCTCGGGCGTGCGCTTCTCGGCGGCAGCACTTGACGTGTCGCTCAGGTGTTTTCGGCGATCCACACCGAGGTGAAACGCTGTTCGGCGATCAGCAGATCGACGAGTTGACCGCCGATGAAGTTCTCGATCTTGCCGCCGACGAGCGGCACCCGCACCTCGACCTCGACGGTGAACTCCAGCCGTGAACCGGCCCCGGCGGCGGCCAACACTGCGGTGCCCGTCAAACCGGCGGGAGCGCCCGGGATCGAGCCTTCGACCGTCGCGGTGGCCTGCCCGTCGCGCACCGAACTCCAGGTCTCCGCGCGTACGAAGCTCAGGTCGCCGCGGTGGAACTGGCTCACCAAACCGGGCAGCCGGTCGGCCCGCAACGTCTGCGTGGTGACCACGTCGATGCCACCCTGCTCGTTGAGAACCATCGAATCCAGCGAGTAGTCGTCGGCGCCGGAATCCGTCAGCCGCGCCAGCCAGTAGCGTTCGTCGCCGAACGCCCGGTGCACCTGCTCGACGGTGCCCCCGTACTCGGCGGCCATGTCGAATGAGCGCGGCATAGCTGGTCAGGCTACCGTTACCGCCCGTGGCCGGTTCTCAACTAGGGGGTGCCTCCGTCGAGGTGGAGGTGCCGCTCGCACCGCTGACCACACTGCGCATCGGAGGAGTTGCGCGACGGCTGATCACCTGCGACACCACGCAGAAGGTGATCGACGTCGTCCGCGACCTCGGGCCCGGTGACGACGCGCTCGTCCTCGCCGGCGGTTCGAACGTCGTGTTGTCCGACGAGCGCACCGATCTCTCCGTCATCCTCCTCGCGAACACCGAGATCACCGTCGAAGGCAACGTGGTGCGCGCCGAGGCGGGTGCGGTGTGGGACGACGTCGTGGTCACATCGCTGGCGCACGGGCTCGGCGGGCTGGAGTGTCTGTCCGGCATCCCGGGGTCGGCCGGTGCCACACCGGTGCAGAACGTCGGCGCGTACGGCGCCGAGGTGGCCGACACGATCCGGCGGGTGCGGCTGCTGGACCGTCGCACCGGGGAAGCCGGCTGGGTCGCACCTGAGGAACTGCGCTTCGGCTACCGCACCAGCGTCCTCAAATACGCGCACGACGCGATCGTTCTCGAAGTGGAGTTCGCGCTGGACGTCGACGGTCGCAGCGCCCCAGTGCGCTACGGCGAACTGGCCACCACCCTGGGGGCCGAACAAGGGACCCGCGCCGACCCGCTCGCGGTGCGCGAGGCGGTGCTGGCCTTGCGGTCCAGGAAGGGCATGGTGCTCGACGAGGCCGACCACGACACCTGGAGCGTCGGATCGTTCTTCACTAACCCCGTTGTCTCGGTCGCGGAGTTCGACCGGGTACGGGCATCGGTCGACGGGCCGGTACCCAGTTATCCGGCGCCCGACGGGGTCAAACTCGCCGCGGGATGGCTCGTCGAGCAGGCCGGATTCGGCAAGGGCTATCCGGGTGACGACGTCGCCGTGCGGCTGTCGACCAAGCACGCGCTGGCATTGACCAACCGCGGCGGCGCCACCACCGCCGACGTGATCGCGCTGGCCAGGACGGTACGCGACGGGGTTCGAACAAGATTCGGGGTCGACCTCACAGCCGAGCCTGTCCTGATCGGGTGTTCGCTGTAGGTACGCTGGGTCCACGTGAGTACCGCGGAACTCCTGCCGCCGGAGTTCAACCGGCGGCGCGCCCTGGCCGCACTGGCGGTCGGTGTTGTCGCGCCAGGGGCGCTGGCCGCGTGCATGACCAATAACGAGAGCTCCTCCGGCTCGGGCGAAGGGGCGCCCGACGCGCCCTCGCTGAACTTCAAGCCTGCCAACGACGCGACCGATGTCACGCCGACCGAGCCCGTCGGCGTTGAGGTCACCGACGGCTGGTTCCAACGGGTCACGCTGACCAATCCCGACGGCAAGGTGGTCGCCGGCGCGCTCAACCGCGACCGCACCGAATTCACGATCACCGAACCGCTCGGCTACGGCGTGGAGTACACGTGGAAGGGCTCGGTGGTCGGCCGCGACGGCAAGGCCGCACCGGTCGAGGGCTCGTTCTCCACACTCGACCCCAGTGCCCAGGTGAGCGGCCGGTTTCAGCTGGCCGACGGCCAGGTCGTGGGGGTTGCGGCGCCGATCATCATCCAGTTCGACGCGTCGATCGCCGACAAGGCGTCGGTCGAGAAAGCGCTCAAGGTCACGACCGATCCGCAGGTGGAGGGCAGCTGGGCGTGGCTGCCCGACGAGGTCGGCGGGTCACGCGTGCACTGGCGCACCCGCGAGTATTACCCGGCGGGCACCAAGGTGCACGTCGACGCCAAGCTCTACGGCGTGCCGTTCGGCGAGGATGCCTACGGCGCCCAGGACGCCACGCTGACGTTCGAGATCGGGCGCCGTCAGCTCGTCAAGGCCGAGGCGTCGTCGCATCGGATCCAGGTCCTCGACGGCAACGGCGCGGTGGTCATGGACTTCCCGTGCAGCTACGGCGAGGGCGACCTGGACCGCAACGTCACCCGCAGCGGAATCCACGTCGTCACCGAGAAGTACGAGGACTTCTACATGACCAACCCGGCGGCCGGTTACGCCAACATCCGGGAGCGGTTCGCGGTGCGGATCTCCAACAACGGCGAGTTCATCCACGCCAACCCGGCGAGCCTGGGTTCGCAGGGCAACAGCAACGTCACCAACGGGTGTATCAACCTGTCGGAGTCCGACGCCCAGCAGTACTTCAACAGCGCGATCTACGGCGACCCCGTCGAAGTCACCGGCACCCGTATTCAGCTGTCCTACGCCGACGGCGATATCTGGGACTGGGCCGTGCCGTGGGACGAGTGGAAGGCGATGTCGGCGTTGTCGGAGCAGAGCGCCCCGGACATTCCGAGCACCGCGCCCGCGACGCCGTCCGGTGCGCCGCAGCCGGTCGACGGCCGCCCGGGCCGCTGACCCTTCCCCGCCGAACGTGGGTTACCCGCACAGGTTTCTGCCGTTGGGCGTGACACGAGCCCACACTCGGCGTTAGGTCTGGCGGTTGAACCGGGATCCGCTCGCGCCGCTGACCTGATCGCGCGGCCGGATCACGATGAGATCCAGGTCGACGTGCGACGGTCGACTCGCGACGAAACCGATCACCTCGGCGATGTCCTCGGCCAGCAGCGGGGTGACGCCTTCGTAGACCTTGGCGGCGCGTTCTTCGTTGCCCTCGAACCGGTTCAGTGAGAAGTCCGTCTTCACCATGCCTGGCGCAACTTCGGTGAGCCGCACCGGTTTTCCGAACAGTTCGCTGCGCAGTGTGCGGTGCAGCACGCCCTGGGCGTGTTTGGCGGAGGTGTACCCGCCGCCGTTGTCGTAGATCTCGACCGCCGCAATCGAAGTGACCGTGACGATCAACCCGTCGCCGGACGCGATCAGCTTCGGCAGCAGCGCTCGGGTCACCAACAGCGTGCCGAGCACGTTCGACTCCCACATCCAGCGCCAGTGTTCGACGTCCGCCTCGGCGACCGGATCCAGTCCGCGCGCGCCGCCGGCGTTATTGACCAGGACGTCTACCCGATCCAGCGCGTCCGCCAGCGCCGACACCGCAGCCTCGGATGTGACGTCCGCCACAATTGCGGTGCCCCCGATCTCGGCGGCCAGCGCCTTGATCGGGGCCTCGCGACGAGCCACACAGACAACGTGAAAGCCCAGGGCTGCAAGGGTTCTCGCCGTTGCCTCACCGATCCCGGCGCTGGCGCCGGTGACCACCGCGACCCGGCTGTCGGTCTGGGAAGTCGTCATCTGCCCAACATTAGTTGGCGTGCTAAGTTCACCGTGTGTTGTCCGGTCAGGCCTGTTCGCGGCGTGCGTGTTGTTGTCGCGCACCCCGCCGCGCCTGACTGTTTCCAGACGACATCGCTGTCCGGCTGAGTCGCCAGGTGTGGCCCGAAGATCCGCTGGCCCACTTCCCCGAAGGACAGACACATGCGTACACCCGTCACCACCCTTGCCGCCAAGTCCCCGGTCCGCAGCACCCAGCACGCCACACGTGCGCTGGCGCCCGCGGCTGGGCGATACGCCCAGACCCGCACCCGCGTCGTCGCGCCGTCACTGAAGGTGGCCGACGCCGCAGCCGGATCGGTGTTCAGTGCGGCGCGCCTGCGCGGTCCCATCGCCCGCGACGTGATCGCCCAGGTCACCGGACTGAGCATCGCGACCGTCAACCGCCAGGTCACGGCGCTGCTCGCGGTCGGTGTGCTGCGTGAACGCGCTGACCTCGCGGTGTCCGGCGCGATCGGCAGGCCGCGGGTTCCCGTCGAGGTGAACCACGAACCGTTCCTCACGCTGGGTATCCACATCGGCGCCCGCACCACCAGCATCGTGGCCACCGACCTGTTCGGGCGCACCCTCGACGTGGTCGAGACACCGACGCCGCGCGGCGCCCAGAGCGCTGCATTGGCGTCGCTTGCGGGCAGCGCCCGCCGGTATCTGAGTCGCTGGCATCGTCGCCGCCCACTGTGGGTGGGCATCGCCGCCGGTGGCGTCGTCGACGGTGCAACCGGCCATCTGGACCACCCGCGGCTCGGGTGGTCGAACGCGCCGGTCGGTCCCGTGCTCGCCGAGACGCTCGGCCTACCGGTCTCCGTCGCCTCGCACGTCGACGCGATGGCCGGTGCCGAACTCCTGCTCGGCGTGCGCAGGCAACCGTCACCCGGATCGACGAGCCTGTATGTCTACACCCGCGAAACCGTCGGGTACGCGCTGTCCATCGGCGGTCGGGTGCACTCACCGGCCAGCGGGCCCGGCACCATCGCCGCCCTGCCCGCACAATCCGAATTACTCGGCGGCTCCGGCCAATTGGAGTCCACGGTCAGCGACGAAGCGGTGTTGACCGCCGCACGCAAGGCGCGCATCATTCCGCCCGAGGGTCCCGGCTCGACGATGCAGGCCCTGCTCGAGGCCGCGCGCCAGGGCGGTCGTCCTGCCCAGGAGCTGCTGGCCGAGCGCGCACGGGTGCTGGGCGAGGCCGTGGCACTGCTGCGCGACATGCTCAACCCCGACGATCTGGTCGTCGGCGGCCAGGCCTTCACCGAGTACCCCGAGGGCATGGCCGCCGTGGAAACTGCGTTCGCGCAGCGTTCGGTGATGCCCGCCCGGGAGATCCGCTTGACCGCGTTCGGCAACCGCGTTCAGGAGGGCGGTGCGGGCGTGGTCTCGCTCGGCGGGCTGTACGCGGACCCGATCGGCGCCATGCGGAGAGCCAGTCGCACCGACGCCACGGCCTGACCGCGATCAGCCTTGCCGGCAGGCACTTTTGAGTGCCTGCATTTCGCCGGTCAGTTTGGCGGTGGTGTCACGAAAGTTGCTCTCGATGCGAAACTGGCGGGTCACCACGGCGGCTTGGTCGACCCATTCCGACATTGCAAACGCCGGGGTCATGTTGTGGACATGACCGTCATCAGCGCGCGACCGGGTTCACCCAGCTGATCTCCGTGAAGCGGGCGAAGTCGCTGTCCGCGCTGATCATTGTGAGGCCGTGCTCGATGCACAGTGCCGCCAGCATGGCGTCGGACACGAGGTTGCCTCGCAGGTCCAGGTCACGCACCAGCCGACCGAGGATCTTCCGATGCGCTCGTCCGGGCTCGGGGGTCCATGTGGTCGGCGCGTCGAGCCAGTCCTCGACAAAAGACCACGCCTCACCGGGCGTCATCGGGTTTCGGAGCGCCCGGGGATGGGTGCCGACGCGGACGAAGGCCGTCAGTGACAGCCATGGCAGACCGACCCGGCGGGTGCCGTTCAATGCGGTCTCAAGCCAGTCGCGTGCCGGTTCGTGGAAGGGGCTCTCGGTGTCATGCGCGTACAGCAGCACGTTGGCGTCGACGAGCACTCAGCGCGCCTCGACGCCTTCGAGTTCCTCCAGCGCCGCAGCCACATTGGAGACATCGATTCGGATACCGGAGGCCCGGGTGCGTTGCCGGTATGGCGGAGCGTCGGGTCGAGGCAGCAGGCCGCGACGAATCAGTTCGTTCACTGCTTGACTGACACCGATCCCGAGTTCTTGACGCAGCTGCTCGACAGCCTTGGCGGTGTCCTGGTCGAACTCCACTGTCGTTCGCATGGGCCAATATTAGCATCAACGTGCGGAAGATCACGCATACGCGTGTTCAACCGGTCGGCGGGCCCACCGCACTTGGAAGCGTCGGGTTATCGCGGTGTAGACATGTCTTTGTGCGCCTAGCCACGGATGTGCCCCGCCGCGTCGCCGTGCTGTCGGTGCACACGTCCCCCCTGGCCCAACCTGGTATGGGCGACGCCGGCGGCATGAACGTCTACGTGCTGCAAACGGCCCTGCAGATGGCTCGCCGGGGCGTCGAGGTGGAGATCTTCACCCGCGCGACCTCGTCGGCCGACGCGCCGACTGTGCATGTCGCCCCGGGTGTGCTCGTGCGCAACGTGGTGGCCGGGCCGTTCGAGGGGCTCGACAAATACGACCTGCCCACTCAGCTGTGCGCGTTCACCGCGGGGGTGCTGCGCGCGGAAGCGACGCACGAACCGGGCTACTACGACATCGTCCATTCGCACTACTGGCTTTCCGGTCAGGTCGGCTGGCTGGCCCGCGACCGGTGGGCAGTGCCGCTGGTGCACACCGCGCATACGTTGGCCGCGGTCAAGAACGCCGCGCTCGCCGACGGCGACTCACCGGAGCCCCCGCTGCGCGCGGTCGGTGAGCAGCAGGTCGTCGACGAAGCGGACCGGTTGATCGTCAACACCGAACACGAAGGGCAGCAACTGGTTTCGGTGCACAATGCGGATCCCGTGCGGATCGACGTCGTGCACCCGGGCGTCGATCTCGAGACGTTCACGCCGGGGGATCGGAACAAGGCGCGCGCCGCCCTGGGGCTGGCCGCCGACGAGCAGGTCGTTGCGTTCGTGGGACGCATCCAGCCGCTGAAGGCACCCGACGTCGCACTGCGCGCGGCCGCCAAACTGCCGGGCGTACGCGTGCTGGTGGCGGGTGGACCGTCGGGCAGCGGACTGCAGGCCCCCGACGGTTTGGTTGCGCTCGCCGCCGATCTGGGTATCGCCGACCGGGTGACGTTCTTGCCGCCGCAATCGCGCGAAGAGCTGGTCAACGTGTATCGGGCCGCCGACCTGGTAACGGTGCCCAGCTATTCGGAGTCTTTCGGTTTGGTCGCGGTCGAAGCCCAGGCGTGCGGAACGCCGGTGGTGGCCGCGAAGGTCGGCGGCTTGCCCGTCGCCGTGCGCGACGGGGTCACCGGGACGCTGGTCGACGGCCACCACGACGACGACTGGGCGCAGGCCATCGGGGATCTACTGCAGCGCGCCGACGGCCTGCGACCGGCCGCGGCGGCCCACGCCGCGACGTTCTCCTGGGACCGCACCGTCGACGCGTTGCTGGCGAGCTACGGCCGCGCGATCGCCGATTACCGGGTGCGCCACCAGCCACGCGACGGGGGCGCACGCCGCACCGGCCGGCGGTTCTCGCGCCGTCGGGGGGTCCGCGCATGAGTCGGGCCGCGAAGGTCATCGAGGAGGCCTGCAGGGAGAACGGGCTGGTCTGCACCCGCCACGAAGGCGCGCACGGCGGACTGCCGGGCATCATCGTCGAACTGCCCGGTGAGCGACGGCTGAAGACCAACACGATCCTGTCGATCGGCGAACATTCGGTGCGCATCGAGGCCTTCGTCTGCCGTAAACCCGACGAGGACCACGAGGGTGTGTACCGGTTCCTGCTCAAGCGCAACCGCCGGCTCTACGGGGTCGCCTACACGCTCGACAACGTCGGCGACATCTATCTGGTCGGCCGGATGTCGTTGGAGTCGGTCACCTCCGAAGAGGTCGACCGCATTCTGGGCCAGGTTCTCGAAGCCGTCGACAATGACTTCAATACGTTGCTGGAGTTGGGATTTCGTTCGTCGATCCAAAAAGAGTGGGAGTGGCGGGTCTCGCGCGGCGAATCGCTGAAGAACCTGCAGGCTTTCGCCCACCTGATCGACGACGACGAGGACGACTCCGACTCGGGATAGGCTCGCCGGCATGGGTGACTGCACTTTGATCCTGCTCCGTCACGGCGAGAGCGACTGGAACGCGAAGAACCTGTTCACCGGGTGGGTCGACGTCGACCTCACCGAAAAGGGCCGCGCCGAAGCGGTGCGCGCCGGCGAACTGATCAAGGAACTCGACCGCCAACCCGACGTGCTCTACACCTCGCTGCTGCGCCGCGCGATCACGACCGCGAACCTGGCGTTGGACAAGGCCGACCGGCACTGGATCCCGGTGCACCGTGACTGGCGGCTCAACGAACGTCACTACGGTGCGCTGCAGGGCCTGAACAAGGCTGAGACCAAGGAGAAGTACGGCGAGGAGCAGTTCATGGCGTGGCGGCGCAGCTACGACACGCCGCCGCCGCCGATTGAGCTGGGCAGCACCTACAGCCAGGACGACGACCCGCGCTACGCCGACGTTCCCGGTGGCCCGCCGCGCACCGAATGCCTCAAGGACGTGGTTGAGCGGTTCGTGCCGTACTACACCGAAACGATCGAACCGGACCTGCGGTCGGGTAAGACCGTGCTCATCGCCGCACACGGCAACTCGCTGCGCGCGCTGGTCAAACACCTCGACGGGATGTCCGACGAGGAGGTCGTCGGGCTCAACATCCCGACCGGTATCCCGCTGCGCTACGACCTGGACTCCGACCTGAAGCCGACGGTCATCGGCGGCACCTACCTGGATCCGGAGGCCGCGGCCGCGGGCGCCGCCGCGGTCGCCTCGCAAGGCGCCAAGTAGCCGTCGTCCGTTCGGAGGCGAACGGACGGTGAACAGCGGGGGACCGGAGTCCGAATTTGTGTCTTTCCGTATGTGACTTGTCCCGGTTTGGTCGCACGCTGCTGGGATGACGTTCACCGGATGCGTACGATTTCCGCGTGAGTGTCGTTTCGACACTGCTGCTCGCAGCGGTGGTCGCACTGCTCGCTCTGGGTGCCGGTGTGGCGCTCGGGGCGGGTTTGAGGGCCCGGTTGAAGGCCCGCAAGCAACATCGCTCCGTCGCCCAGACGGGTATCACCGTTTCTCAGATGCTCTCCCACATCGCGTCGCGGGCGCCCACGGGAATCGTGGTGGTCGACCACTTCCGCGATGTGGTGTACGCCAACGACCGGGCCCGTGAGCTGGGGCTGGTTCGGGACCGGCTGCTCGACGAGCGGGCCTGGCGGGCCGCCGAGCGCACGCTGGCCACCGGCGAGCCCGCAGAGGTCGACCTCGCCGCGCACAAACGGGCCAATCCGGGCCGATCCGGGCTTTCAGTACGTGGGCACGTTCAATTGCTGACCGAACAGGATCGTCGATTCGCGGTCGTCTACGTCGACGATCAGTCCGAACACGCCCGCATGGAAGCGACCCGCAGGGATTTCGTCGCCAACGTCAGCCACGAGCTCAAGACACCCGTCGGCGCCATGGGGTTACTGGCCGAGGCGCTGCTGGCGTCGGCGGACGATCCCGAGACGGTGCGCCGCTTCGCCGAGAAGATGGTCGCCGAATCCAACCGGCTGGCCAACATGATCGGCGAGCTGATCGAGCTGTCCCGGCTGCAGGGCGCCGAACGGCTGCCCGACCTGACGGCCGTCGACGTCGACACCGTGGTGGCCGAAGCGCTGTCCCGGCACAAGGTGCCCGCCGACAATGCCGACATCAGGATCACCACCGACGCGCCGACCGGTTTCCGCGCCCTCGGCGACCAACCGCTGCTGGTCACCGCGATCGCCAACCTGGTCTCCAATGCGATCGCATACTCGCCGCACGGGTCGTCGGTGTCGGTCAGCCGCAGGCGGCGCGGTGACAACATCGAGATCGCGGTCACCGACCGCGGTATCGGCATCGCTCGCGAGGACCAGGAGCGGGTGTTCGAGCGTTTCTTCCGCGTCGACAAGGCGCGCTCCCGGGCCACCGGCGGCACCGGGCTGGGGTTGGCCATCGTCAAGCATGTGGCGGCCAACCACAACGGAAGCATCCGGCTGTGGAGTCAGCCGGGAACCGGATCGACGTTCACCCTGTCGATTCCGGCGTATCCCAAAAATGATGATGATCAGGATGAGCACGTCGAACGAGAGGACCAGCGAGACCAATGACCAGTGTGCTGATCGTGGAGGACGAGGAGTCCTTGGCCGATCCCCTGGCCTTTCTGCTTCGCAAGGAGGGCTTCGAGGCAACCGTCGTCACCGACGGACCCTCGGCCCTGGCCGAGTTCGAGCGGGCCGGCGCCGACATCGTGCTGCTCGACTTGATGTTGCCCGGGATGAGCGGGACGGACGTGTGCAAGCAGTTGCGTTCGCGCTCAAGCGTTCCGGTGATCATGGTGACCGCGCGCGACAGCGAGGTCGACAAGGTCGTCGGGCTCGAACTCGGTGCCGACGATTACGTCACGAAGCCTTACTCTGCGCGTGAGCTGATCGCCCGCATCCGCGCGGTGCTGCGGCGCGGTGCCGACAACGACGACGTCGGTCTCAGCGACGGCGTGCTGGAATCCGGTCCGGTCCGGATGGACGTCGAGCGTCATGTGGTGTCGGTGAACGGTGAGCCGGTCACGCTGCCGCTCAAGGAGTTCGACCTACTCGAGTACCTGATGCGCAATAGCGGCAGAGTGCTTACTCGCGGCCAGCTCATCGATCGCGTGTGGGGCGCGGACTACGTAGGTGACACCAAAACCCTTGACGTGCATGTGAAGCGATTGCGATCGAAGATCGAGGCAGACCCCGCCAACCCGGTGCACCTGGTCACCGTCCGCGGCCTCGGCTACAAGCTCGAAGGCTAGCGATTTCGGTGTAGATGGTTGCGGTCAGCGCATCTAACTACACCCAAATCACCACTCAGCCAGTGGTGCCGCCCATGATCTCGAATACGTCAAACGTGTTGACACCGGCGGTCACTGAGGGGTCGAGCTCAGCGAGTGTGAGTACCTCGGCGCGGTCGGTCGCCCGTAGCACGCCTAGTCCCCAAACGCCTTCAGGATCGGCGACCGGGCCGTAGACCACCACGCGTCCGTCGGCACGCAGTTGCTGCCAATATTCCTGATGCGCAGCCATCGCCTGTTGCTCGCCCGTGGTCATGGTCTGGGCGAAGTCGGCCCGTGGTGGTATGAGCCGGAACAGGAAGAGCTTCATTCGGCCAGGCGGGTCGCGGGATGTACGGCGATTAGACCTAATGCACTGCGCCGCTTGCACATCGCCGCGAGTTCCGCGTATGCCTTCTCGCCGAGAAGTTCGGTCAGCTCGGGTGCGTAGGACTCCCACACGGGCTTGCTGCCGACGTGCGCATTCGGGTCGCCAGTGCAGTACCAATGCAGATCGGCGCCGCCTTCACCCCAGCCGCGACGGTCGTACTCGGTGATCCACGTCTTGAGGATCTCTGACCCGTCGGCCCGCTCCACCCACTCCTGGGTGCGCCGGATCGGCAGTTGCCAGCAGACCTCGGGCTTCATGGTCAGCGGTTCGACGCCCAGCTTGAGGGCCTTGCTGTGCAGTGCGCAGCCGATGCCGCCGGCGAAACCGGGCCGGTTGAGGAAGATGCAGGCGCCCTTGTACTTTCGCGTGCGCAAGTTGGGTTTATCGTCGTAGGAGTCCATCTCGAGGTAGCCCTTCTTACCGAGCCCCTTCTCGCGGAACTGCCAGTCCTCGTCCGTCAGCGTCTTGACCGCGTCGTCCAGACTGGCGATGTCGTCCTTGTCGGACATGAACGCGCCGTGCGAACAGCAGCCGTCGTCCGGACGGCCGGCCACCGTGCCCTGGCAGGCCGGAGTGCCGAATACACAGGTCCACCGGGATAGCAGCCACGTCATGTCGGCGGCGATCAGGTGCTCTGCATTGTCGGGGTCGTAGAACTCGACCCACTCACGGGCGAAATCGAGTTCAACCTCGCCACGATGCGGTGCGCTCACAATTTCCCACGGTAGACCCATTAAGTTGAACGAGTGCGATTAGGCGTGCTCGACGTCGGCAGCAACACAGTTCACCTTTTGGTGGTGGACGCTCGACGTGGTGGTCACCCGACGCCGATGAGCTCGACCAAGGCCTCGCTGCGGCTCGCCGAGGCCATCGACGACTCCGGCAAGCTGACCCGTCGGGGTGCCGACAAACTCATCGGCACCATCGACGAATTCGCCAGAATCGCCACCAGTTCCGGGTGTTCGGAACTGATGGCCTTCGCCACCTCCGCGGTGCGCGACGCCAAGAACTCCGAGGAGTTGCTCGCCCGCGTGCTCGCCGAGACCGGGGTTGCGCTGCGCGTGCTCGCCGGCGTCGACGAGTCGCGGCTGACGTTCTTGGCCGTCCGCCGCTGGTACGGGTGGAGCGCCGGACGCATCATCAACATCGACATCGGGGGCGGATCGCTGGAGCTGTGCAACGGCGTCGACGAGGAGCCGGAGGTGGCGCTGTCGCTGCCGCTCGGCGCGGGCCGGCTCACCCGCGAATGGCTGTCCGCCGATCCGCCGGGCAGGCGGCGGGTCGCGATGTTGCGCGACTGGTTGACCACCGAACTGGCCGACGCCGGCACCGAGATGCTCAAGGCCGGCGCTCCGGACCTGGCGGTGGCGTCGTCGAAGACGTTTCGTTCGCTGGCCCGGCTGACCGGCGCGGCGCCGTCCGGGGCGGGCCCGCGGGTCAAACGGACGCTGACGGCGACCGGCTTAAGGCAGCTCATAGCTTTCATCTCTAGGATGACCGCGGCTGACCGTGCCGAACTGGAAGGGGTGAGTGCCGATCGGGCGCCACAGATCGTGGCCGGAGCGCTTGTCGCTGAGGCGAGTATGAAGGTCCTCGGCGTCGAGACCGTCGACATCTGCCCCTGGGCGTTGCGGGAGGGGCTGATTCTGCGGAGACTCGACAGCGAAGCAGACGGCAGCGGACTCGTCGGCGGTGCCGACAATCCAGCCTCAGTACAGACGTTTGTGCGCAATGCTGGACGATAGGTGACGAGGCCCGAAGGCAAACAAAGATGACAGGAACTGAAGACGACCACAGCAATACGCGGCCGATCTCGGTCGCGGAGTTGCTGGCGCGCAACGGCACGATCGGTGCCCCGCCGATCGGTGGGCGGCGCCGTCGTCGACGTGGGGCCACCGACTCGGTCACCGTCGCCGAACTGACCGGCGAGATCCCGGTCATTCGTGACCATGGCGACGATGCGCCGGATACGGGCCGGTCGTCGGCCGCAGTGGTCGAACCGCCCGCCGAAGCCGAACCTGTCGCCCCCGCCGAGCCGGAGTCCGCCGCCACGAACGGTGCCGTCGACCACGTCGATGAGGCAGAACCCGAGGTCGAGGAGGCAGACCCCGAGGTCGGCGAGGCAGAACCCGAGGTCGAGGAACCCGACGCAGAGCCCGAGGTCTACGAATCCGAGGTCGACGAGCCGGGTGGCGACGACACCGGGACGGACACCGAGATCGCGGCTTCGGAGCCCGCCGCCGAGGAGCAAGACGACGACTACGCCGTTGCCGTCGCCGACTACCAGAGCCACATCGAACAGCGCGACGCCGACGAGGACCTGGACTTCTTCGCCCCGCCGCGGCGCTCGAGCTTCGCGCGGCGCCTCGGTATGGGCGGGCGGCGTAGCGGCGCGAAAGCCGAGCGCGGCGCGACCACCGAGCGCGGCGCGACCACCGAGCGCACCGCGGCAGAGGACACCGCCGAGCGCACCGCGGCGGAGGACACCGCCGAGCGCACCGCGGCGGAGGACACCGCCGAGCGCACCGCGGTAGCAGAGGACGTCGACACTGGTGTGGGCGCCGAGCAGATGAGCCCCGACCCACTTGAATGGGCCGATCCGCAGGCCGACGAAGAGGCTGCCGACGCAGCCGACGCTCTGGCCGAGCCTGCCGACGACGAGCGCGAGGACCTGCCGTCGTACCTGCGGTCCCCCGACGATGCGCTGTTCGGCGGCCACGACATTGCCGACGACGTGGTGGTGCGCGGCACCGGAGCGCATCCGGACGACCTCGATCTGGAGGAGGACTCCGACTCCGCGCGATCGGGAGTGTTCTCGTCGATTTTGCGCGGAGCCCTGGTTGTCGGTCAGTGCGTGGTCGCGGTGGCGTTCGGCGCAGGACTGTTCATCGCGTTCGATCAGCTGTGGAAGTGGAACAGCATCGTGGCGTTGGTGCTCGGCGTCCTGGTGATCCTCGGCCTGGTGGTCGGTGTGCGTGTGGTCCGCAAGACCGAGGACATCGGCAGCACGCTGATCGCCGTCGCGGTCGGGGCGTTGGTCACCTTCGGGCCGCTGGCGCTGATGCAGGCGGGTTGAGGCGCCCAATAACCCGTGCGCCCAGCCATCAAGGTCGGTCTGTCGACGGCCTCCGTCTATCCGCTGAGAACCGAGGCGGCCTTCGAATACGCGGCCAAGCTCGGCTATGACGGCGTCGAGCTGATGGTCTGGGCCGAGACCGTCAGCCAGGACGTCGAGGCCGTCGCGCGGTTGTCCGATAAGTACAACGTGCCGGTGCTGTCGGTGCACGCGCCGTGTCTGCTCATCACGCAGCGGGTGTGGGGTGCCAACCCGATCCCCAAACTGGCGCGCAGCGTGCGCGCCGCCGAGGAGCTGGGCGCCCAGACCGTCGTCGTGCATCCGCCGTTCCGGTGGCAGCGCCGCTACGCCGAGGGCTTCTCCGCGCAGGTGGCCGAGCTGGAAGAGTCCAGCGACGTCTTGGTCGCCGTCGAGAACATGTTCCCGTTCCGTGCCGACCGGTTTTTCGGCGCCGGTCAGACCTCGATCGAGCGGATGCGCAAACGCGGCGGCAAACCGGGACCGGGCCTTTCGGCGTTCGCGCCGTCCTACGATCCGCTCGACGGCGACCATGCGCACTACACCCTCGACCTGTCACACACCGCGACCGCGGGCTCGGATGCGCTCGAGATGGCGCGCCGGATGGGCGAGGGTCTAGTTCATCTGCATCTGTGCGACGGCAGCGGCGCATCTACCGACGAACACCTCGTGCCCGGCCGCGGTACCCAGCCGACCGTGGAAATCTGCGAGATGCTGGCGGCCAGCGACTTCAGCGGACATGTGATCCTGGAAGTGACCACGTCCGGCGCACGCACCGCCGCAGAACGCGAAGCGTTGCTGGTCGAGTCGTTGCTATTCGCCCGCGCGCACCTGTTGCGCTGACCTCATCCCAGAAGGACTCTGCAGATGGCCGGCTCCACCCTGTTTACCGACGCGATGGCACTCACCGACGCCGGTGACGGCGTGTATCACGGTGTGCTGAACGAAAATTGGACGATCGGACCGAAGGTGCACGGCGGTGCGATGTTGGCGCTGTGCGCGAACGCCGCACGCATCGAACACGGGGCCCACGCGCGCACGGCAGGGGACGACTCGGGGGATCAGCCCAGCGGCGACGCCCAGCCCATCGCCGTGTCCGGGAACTTCCTGTGGGCGCCCGACCCCGGCCCGATGCAGGTCGTCACCACGGTGCGCAAGCGCGGACGCCGCGTCAGCCTGATCGACGTCGAGCTCAGACAAGGCGGGCGGACGGCCGTGCGGGCCGCGATCACGCTCGGCGACCCGGAGCACCACGTAGCACCCTTGCTGTCCGTCAACCCCGTGATCCCGTTGATGCAGCCGGACCCGCCGCCCGGCCTGGAGCCGATCGGGGAGGGCCATCCGATGGCCGACATCGTCCATCTCGCGCGCGGCTGCGACATCCGGCCCTCGCTGACCACGATGGAGCCGCGGTCCGACGGCGGGCCCCCGGTGATCGAGTACTGGGTGCGTCCCAAGGGCGTGGCGCCCGACGTGCTGTTCGCGCTGCTGTGTGGCGACGTCTCCGCGCCGGTGACGTTCGGCGTCAAGCGGTTCGGCTGGGCGCCCACCGTCCAACTGACCGCGTATCTGCGCACCCTGCCCGCCGACGGATGGCTGCGGGTGCTCTGCACGACGGTGCAGATCGGCCAGGACTGGTTCGACGAGGACCACATCGTTGTCGATTGCGAGGGCCACATCGTGGTGCAGAGCCGTCAACTGGCGCTGGTACCGCAGGCCTGAGCGACGACTGTCCGTCGGCGGGTGTCCGGACGCGTCGCTTGCCGCTCGTCTGCCATGCTTGCCGGCATGGCCAGAATCGCGATCGTCGGCGGTGGAAGTATCGGTGAGGCCCTCCTGTCCGGGCTGCTGCGCGCCGGACGACAGGTCAAGGACCTGGCCGTCGCGGAGAAGGATCCGGACCGGGCGACGTACCTGGCCGACACGTACTCGGTGCTGGTGACGACGGTGGCCAACGCGGTGGATCACGCCGCCTACGTGATCGTGGCCGTCAAACCCGCCGACGTCGCGGGCCTCGTCGACGAGATCGTCGATGCCGCCACCAAAGCCGAAAGCGACACGGCCGAGCAGGTTTTCGTGACCGTCGCCGCCGGTGTCACGACCGCCTACTACGAGAACAAGCTGCCGGCCGGATCGCCGGTCATTCGCGTGATGCCCAACGCGCCCATGGTCGTCGGCGGGGGAGTCAGCGCGCTGGCGCCGGGCCGGTTCGCCACCGGAGAGCAGATGAAGGAGGTCTCCGCGATCTTCGACGCGGTCGGCGGGGTGCTGACCGTCCCGGAGGCCCAACTCGACGCGGTCACGGCGATCTCGGGCTCCGGTCCGGCCTACTTCTTCTTGATGGTCGAGGCGCTCGTCGACGCGGGCGTGGACGCCGGACTGTCACGTTCGGTGGCCACCGATCTGGTCGCGCAGACGATGGCGGGTTCGGCCGCGATGTTGCTGGATCGGCTCGATCAGGCGTCGGCGGCCGGCGGTGCGGCGGGGGCTTCGTCGGGCATCGCGATGGACACCACGCCAGCTCAGCTGCGTGCGACCGTCACCTCGCCCGGCGGTACCACCGCGGCTGGTCTGCGGGAACTCGAGCGCAGTGGTTTGCGGTCCGCGGTTGCCAGGGCGGTCGAGGCCGCCAAAACACGGTCTGAGCAGCTCGGAATTACGTCGGAGTAATTCATTTAATTACCCACACCCGTCGCAGTAACACCATCTGCCACGCTATTCTCCTCGTGTAAGCACGGGTCGGGTGCCAGCGGTGGGGAAGCCGCTGGAACTGCCCGTGCCTGAATGATTGGGTTGCGATGACGTCTATGAACGGGCCATCCGCGCGGGATTCGGCCAGTGGGAAGTCGGCGCGGGACTCCGGATCCGACGGGCAACAGCCACGGGCGCAATTTCTCACGGTCGCCGAGGTGGCGAGCTTGATGCGGGTAAGCAAGATGACGGTGTACCGGCTGGTGCACAACGGGGAGCTGCCTGCCGTCCGCGTCGGCCGCTCGTTCCGCGTCCACGCGAAAGCCGTGCACGACATGTTGGAGAGCTCGTACTTCGACGCAGGCTGATCCCTATCCGCCAGCGCTTGCCCGTCGGGCGCGTTTCGCGGTTGCCTGCGCTGCCCGGTAAAGTGGCCTGGTCAGTCAACGATGCTTGGTAGATCCGAGTAGCCACAGGTAGCGGAGTTCATGGGTTCAGTCATCAAGAAGCGGCGTAAGCGCATGTCGAAGAAGAAGCACCGCAAGCTGCTTCGTCGGACCCGGGTCCAGCGCAGAAAACTGGGCAAGTAATCGTCGCGCGCGGTCGTTAGGCTGACCGGTCATGGACTCCGAGGGCCGCGGGCACGTCGACGGGTCTGACTCGCGCGACGCCGTGCACTATCCGAAGGTCGTCCTGGTCACCGGGGCGTGCCGGTTCCTCGGCGGATATCTGACCGCCAGGCTGGCACAGAACCCGTTGATCAACCATGTGATCGCCGTCGACGCGATCACGCCGAGCAAGAACCTTCTGCGGCGGATGGGCCGCGCGGAATTCGTCCGCGCCGACATCCGGAACCCCTTCATCGCCAAGGTCATTCGAAACGGCGATGTCGACACCGTGGTGCACGCGGCCGCGGCGTCCTATGCGCCCCGCTCAGGTGGCCGCGCGACGCTCAAGGAACTCAACGTGATGGGCGCGATCCAGTTGTTCGCAGCCTGCCAGAAGGCGCCGTCGGTGCAGCGCGTCGTGCTCAAGTCCACCTCGGAGGTGTACGGTTCGAGCGCCCACGACCCGGTGCTGTTCACCGAGGACACCAGCGCGCGCCGGCCGCCCGGGGAAGGGTTCGCCCGCGACAGCATCGACATCGAGGGCTATGTGCGTGGCCTGGGGCGGCGTAGGCCCGATATCGCGGTCACCATCTTGCGGCTGGCCAACATGATCGGCCCAGCGATGGACACCGCGCTGTCGCGCTACCTCGCCGGGCCGGTGGTTCCGACGGTCATCGGCCACGACGCGCGACTTCAGCTACTGCACGAGCAGGATGCGCTGGGCGCTCTCGAGCGAGCGACGATGGCGGGTAAGTCGGGCACCTACAACGTCGGGGCGTCGGGGGTCATCATGATGAGCCAGGCGATCCGGCGGGCCGGCCGAATCGCCTTGCCCGTGCCGCGACCGGCGCTGTGGGCTGCGGATTCGCTGTGGCGTGCGACTCGCTACACTGAACTGGATCGCGAGCAACTGGACTACCTGAGTTATGGCCGTGTCATGGACACATCGCGAATGCGAAACGAACTCGGCTACAACCCGAAGTGGACCACCGCGGAAGCCTTCGACGATTACGTCCGCGGTCGTGGATTGACTCCGATCGTCGACCCGCGATGGGTACGCTCAATGGAGAGTCGCGCCGTTGCTGCGGCGCAACGGTGGGGGCGTTAGGCGCAGAAACTGATCGGGTGGGGAGAAGGTGACGACTGTGGCGGGTGAGTCCAAGGCGAAAGTCATTCCGCTGCATGCGAATTCGGGTCGTGCAGCGGCTCAGCGGCGTAACGCTGCTCGCGCGCAGGGCTCGCGCCGACATCCCTCGCAGTTCTCGGATCCGGTTGCGGGCGCCTCGGCCGAGGAGATCGCCGCCGTCGTCCGCGAGATCGACGAGCGCAGGGCCGGCGCCGCCGGTGGCGCACCGGTCGCCGAGGAGACGCCTACCGAACTCGCCAAGCGCATCGCCGCGGTAGCCGAGTTCGTCGGCAAGCGGATGTCCGGCGATTACACCGTCGATGAGTTCGGCTTCGATGCCCACCTCAACGACGCAATCTTTTTGCCTTTGCTGCGCGTGTTCTTCAAGTCGTGGTTCCGCGTGGAGGTCAGCGGTATCGAGCACCTCCCGGAAACGGGTGCGGCGCTCGTGGTCGCCAACCACGCCGGGGTGTTGCCGTTCGACGGGTTGATGGCGTCGGTGGCGGTGCACGACCACCACCCGGCGCACCGGGTACTGCGCCTGCTGGCCGCCGACATGGTCTTTGACATGCCGGTGCTCGGTCAGGCGGCCCGCAAGGCCGGCCACACGATGGCCTGTACCGCCGATGCGCACCGGCTGCTGGCCGCGGGCGAGCTGACGGCGGTGTTCCCCGAGGGCTACAAGGGCCTGGGCAAGCACTTCAAGGACCGCTACAAGCTGCAGCGCTTCGGCCGCGGCGGCTTCGTCTCGGCCGCGCTCCGGACCAAGGCGCCCATCGTGCCGTGCTCGATCGTCGGGTCCGAGGAGATCTATCCGATGATCGCCGATGTCAAACTGCTCGCCCGGCTGTTGGGGCTGCCGTACTTCCCGATCACGCCGTTCTTCCCGCTGGCCGGTCCGGCGGGGATGATTCCGCTGCCGTCGAAATGGCACATCCAGTTCGGCGAGCCGATCGAGACCGCCGACTACGACGAGTCGGTCGCCGACGATCCGATGGTCACCTTCGAGCTCACCGACCAGGTGCGGGAGACCATCCAGCAGACGCTGTACCAGCTGCTCACCCAGCGCCGGAACATGTTCCTCGGCTGAGCGAATCCCGCTAGCTCTCCGAACTAGTTTGCTTGGCAATCATTTTCGCGATCGCCTCGTCGCGTGCGACGGCGATGCGCTGGCTCACCTCGTCGGCCTCGGTGTCTGACTGCGCCTCGCCCATCACCGTCACGATGCTCGTCAACACGGGGTTGCCCTCGGCGTCGCTGACCTCGCCGCGGACTTCGGTCACGACGGCGCCGTGCGACTCGGTCACCGAGTCGAGGTAGGAATCGAAGAACAGCTTGTCGCCGGCCACGATCGGGCGATGGAAGGTGATCTTCTGGTCGCGGTGCAGCACGCGCTCCATGTTGATCGGCACGTCGAACTGGTTGAAGATCTCCAACTGGACCCGGCGGCCGGCGACCGCGAGGAATGTCAGCGGGGCGATCAACTCGTCATAGCCGCATTCCTGGGCGCTCGCCTCGCTGAAATGCGCCGGGTGATCGTCTTTGACCGCCCGCGCGAACTCCCGGATCTTCTCCCGGCCCACCTCGAAGTGATCGGGATAGCGGTAGTGCGTTCCGATGATGTTCTCAGCGATTGCCATCCGTGTCCTGCTCCTCGCCTGCGCGGGCTGCGGTCTCCTCGGTCGAAGTCAGCGGCGCGAGCTTATCAGCGCGCGGGGGCCACCCGCCCGGCCCCGCACAGCCCGTCAGCGGCCCTCCCGGCGACGCGAAACCACCGCCGCCAGCGCTCCTCCCGCCGCGCCGAGCGCCAGCGCAGACGGCACGCCGATGCGCGCCGCCTTGCGTGCGGTACGAAAGTCGCGGATCTCCCAGCCCCGCTCGCGGGCCAGGTCGCGCAGGTCGGAATCGGGATTGATCGCGACCGCAGTGCCGACCAGCGACAACATCGGTACGTCGTTGAAGCTGTCGGAGTAGGCCGTGCAGCGCCGCAGGTTCAGACCTTCCCGGATGGCCAGTGAGCGCACCGCGTGCGCCTTGCCGGTGCCGTGCAGGATGTCGCCGACCAGACGTCCGGTGAACACCCCGTCCACCGACTCCGCGACCGTGCCCAACGCGCCGGTGAGGCCGAGCCGCTTGGCGATCGTCGCGGCGAGTTCGTACGGCGTCGCGGTGACCAGCCACACCTGCTGGCCGGCGTCCAGATGCATCTGTGCCAGCGAGCGGGTCCCGGGCCAGATCTTGTCGGCGATGATCTCGTCGTAGATCTCCTCGCCGACGGCCATCAGCTCGGCCGTCGAGCGGCCCTCGATGAACGCCAGGGCCTTGCGCCGCCCGGCGGCCACGTCCTCGCTGTTCTCGCGGCCGGTGAACTGGAACTTGGCCTGCGCGTAGAAGAATTTCGCGATATCGCCGTAGGTGAAGTATTTCCGCGCGGCCAGGCCGCGGGCGAAGTGGAGCAGCGAAGAGCCGTGCACCAGCGTGTTGTCGACGTCGAAGAACGCCGCGGCGGTCAGATCCGGTGGCGGTGCAGGCGGTGCCGCGGCGGCCTCGGCCGTCAGATCGGTGACGGCCGCCTCGGCGCTGGCCTCTCCGGCAACTTGCTGTTCAGCAGCTTCGAGGTCGCCGGTTCGAGACACGAGTCAACCCTAAGTCACGCGTGCAGTGATACTGGCGAGGTGGAGCACCGGGTGGAGTTGCTGACGCGTGACGGCTGCACGATCTGCACCGCGGCGGCGGAACGACTGGCGGCCCTGGCCGACGAACTCGGCTTCACGCTGGCCGTCACCGACGTCGACGCCGCCTACGCCGCCGGCGACGCGGCGCTGCGCGTGGAGTTCGGCGACCGACTACCGGTGGTGCTGCTCGACGGGGCAGAGCACAGCTTCTGGGAAGTCGACGAGCCGCGACTGCGCGCCGATCTGGGGAAGTGACCGCGGCGTTCGCCGCGAAACGGTATTCCAGCAGGCCGGTACTCGCGATATCGCTGCCGGAATACAGTTTCGGCGAAAAGCACCGGGAATTTGGTCAGCTAACTGTTCACCGACTACCTTGGATGACGTTCCTGGGGCGAGCGAAGCGACGGGGAGAGATCTGGTGACCAAGCCGTGAGCGTGTTGCTTTTCGGGGTTTCGCACCGCAGCGCGCCGGTGTCGGTGCTCGAGCAGTTGAGCACCGATGAGTCCGATCAGGCCAAGATCATCGACCAGGTGCTGCAATCGTCGCTCGTCACCGAGGCGATGGTGCTGTCCACATGCAACCGCGTCGAGATCTACGCCGTCGTCGAGGCGTTTCACGGCGGCTTGTCGGTCATCGGCCAGGTGCTCTCCGAGCACTCCGGGATGAGCCTGGGCGACCTGACCAAATACGCGTACGTGCGCTATGCCGAAGCGGCTGTCGAGCATCTGTTCGCGGTGACGTCCGGCCTGGACTCGGCGGTCATCGGCGAACAGCAGGTGCTCGGTCAGGTCCGCCGCGCGTATGCCGCCGCCGAGGCCAACCACACCGTCGGACGCACCCTGCACGAGCTGTCGCAGCGCGCATTGGCCGTCGGAAAGCGCGTGCACTGCGAAACCGGCATCGACGCCGCGGGCGCCTCGGTGGTGTCCGTCGCGCTGAACACGGCCGAATCCAAGCTCGGCTCGCTGGCCGGCCGTACCGCGGTGGTGATCGGCGCGGGTTCGATGGGCTCGTTGGCCGCCAAGCACTTGACCCGCGCCGGCGTCAACCGCATCCACGTCGTGAACCGCAGCCAGCCGCGGGCCAAACGGCTGGCGGCCAACATTCGCGAACTGGGCGTCGAGGCGCACGCCTACCCCTTCGACCACCTGCCGCCCCTGCTCACCGACGCTGACGTGGTCATCTGCTGCACCGGTGCGGTACGGCCGGTCGTCTCGCTGGCCGACGTGCACCGCGGCCTGGCGCACGGTCAAGAGCCCAAACAGCTGGTCATCTGCGACCTCGGGATGCCGCGCGACGTCGATCCCGCCGTCGCGGGACTGCCCGGCGTCTACGTCGTCGACATGGAGCGTATCCAGCGCGAGCCATCGGCCCGCGCGGCCGCATCCGACGCCGAGGCCGCCCGCTCGATCGTCGCCGCCGAGGTCGCGAATTATCTGGCCGGCCAGCGGATGGCCGAGGTCACCCCGACCGTCACCGCATTGCGCCAGCGCGCCGCCGACGTGGTCGAGGCGGAGTTGCTGAGGCTCGACAACCGGCTGCCGGGTCTGGACGCCACCCACCGCGACGAGGTCGCCAAGACCGTCCGGCGGGTGGTCGACAAGCTGTTGCACGCGCCCACGGTGCGAGTCAAGCAATTGGCCAGCGCGCCGGGCGGCGACAGCTACGCCGAGGCGTTACGCGAATTGTTCGAACTCGACCAGCAGGCCGTCGACGCCGTCGCCGGACCTGAATTACCGTTGATCGCACCGGATCTCGACAAGGCCGAGTAACGCTTGACTGCAATCCGAATAGGCACTCGCGCCAGCCTTCTGGCGACCACCCAGGCCGGTACGGTCAGAGACGCGCTCATCGCCAAGGGGCACGCCGCAGAACTCGTGCTCATCTCCACCGAGGGCGACCGCAACCAGGGGCCCATCGCCGACATCGGCGTGGGTGTGTTCACCGCCGCCCTGCGGGAGGCCATCCACGACGGCCGGGTCGACGCCGCCGTCCACTCGTTCAAAGATTTGCCGACCGCCGCCGATCCCCGCTTCGTCGTCGCCGCGAGTCCCCCACGCGAAGACGCGCGGGATGCGCTGGTGGCGCGTGACGGGCTGGTGCTCGGCGAGTTGCCAGCGGGCTCGCTGATCGGCACATCGAGCCCGCGACGGGCCGCGCAGCTTAGAGCACTGGGTCTCGGTTTGGAAATTCGCCCCCTAAGAGGCAACCTGGATACCAGGTTGAACAGGGTTAGCAACGGTGATCTCGACGGCATCGTAGTCGCACGGGCGGGACTGGCCCGCATCGGGCGACTGGCCGATGTCACCGAGACTCTCGAGCCGGTGCAGATGTTGCCAGCGCCGGCTCAAGGTGCGCTCGCGGTCGAGTGCCGCGCAGACGACACCGGGCTCGCCGCGCTGCTGGCGGAGTTGGACGACGCCGACACGCGCGCCGCAGTCACCGCTGAACGGGCCCTGCTCGCCCGACTGGAGGCGGGTTGTTCCGCACCGGTGGGCGCGATCGCCGAGGTGGTCGAGTCCATCGATGAGGACGGCAACGTCTTCGAAGAGGTGTCGCTGCGCGGATGCGTAGCGGCGCTGAACGGATCCGACGTGATCCGCGCGTCCGGTGTCGGCACTCTAGACCGGGCCGGGGAGCTGGGGCTCTCAGTGGCCGAGGAGTTGTTCGACCTCGGGGCGCGCGAACTCATGGCGGACGCCAACTGAAGCAGTAGAGCTGCGATGAGCGTTGAGCGAAGAGCAGAGAGATGAGTGACTGAGATGACAGGCCAGACCAGCGGGCGGGGGCGCAAGCCGAAGCCGGGCCGCATCACGTTCGTCGGTTCGGGTCCGGGGGACCCCGGGCTGTTGACGACGCGGGCCCACGCCGTGCTCGCCAACGCCGCCCTGGTGTTCACCGATCCCGACGTCCCCGAAGCGGTGCTGACCCTGGTGGGATGCGCGTTGCCGCCCCCCTCGGGGCCCGAACCGGCTGAAGCCGCCGCCCCGACAGACGGGGAGAGCGCGCAGAGCCAGGCGCCGGGCATCGTCGGAGGCGGGCCGGACATCCGGTCGGCCGTCGGCGATCCGGCCGAGGTGGCCAAGGCGCTGATCACCGAGGCCCGCACCGGTGTCGACGTAATTCGGCTGGTGGCCGGGGATCCGTTGTCGGTGGACGCGGTGATCACCGAGGTGTCGGCTTTGGCGAAATCGCACCTGAACTTCGAGATCGTGCCCGGACTGCCGGACACCACCGCGGTGCCGACCTACGCGGGTCTGCCGCTGGGCTCGACGCACACCGTGGCCGATGTCCGCGATCCCGACGTCGACTGGGCGGCGCTGGCGGCTGCGCCCGGGCCGCTGATCCTGCACGCGACCGCGTCGCACCTGCCCGATGCGGCGCGCACGTTGATCGAGTTCGGGCTGACCGACACCACGCCGCTGGTGGTGACCGCCAACGGAACGACGTGCCAACAACGGTCGGTGGAGACGACGCTGGCCGGTCTGCTCGACAAGGCCACCCTGGCGGGCGCGGATTCCGCGGGCCTGCCGGCGGGCCCGTTGTCCGGTCCCCTCGTGGTGACAATCGGCAAGACCGTCGCCAACCGGGCCAAGCTGAACTGGTGGGAAAGCCGTGCACTGTACGGCTGGACCGTGCTGGTGCCGCGCACCAAGGATCAGGCCGGCGAGATGAGCGAGAAGCTGGTGGGCCATGGCGCGCTGCCCAGCGAGGTGCCCACCATCGCCGTCGAGCCGCCGCGCAGTCCGGCGCAGATGGAGCGCGCGGTCAAGGGGCTCGTCGACGGACGGTTCCAGTGGGTCGTGTTCACCTCCACGAACGCGGTGCGCGCGGTCTGGGAGAAGTTCAACGAGTTCGGTCTCGACGCCCGAGCCTTCTCGGGTGTGAAGATCGCCTGCGTCGGACAGGCCACCGCCGACCGGGTGCGCGCCTTCGGCATCAACCCCGAGCTGGTGCCCGCCGGCGAGCAGTCCTCGCTCGGCTTGCTCGACGAATTCCCGCCCTACGACGACGTTTTCGACCCGGTGAACCGGGTGCTGCTGCCGCGCGCCGATATCGCCACCGAGACGCTGGCCGAAGGCCTGCGTGAGCGTGGGTGGGAGATCGAGGACGTCACCGCGTACCGCACGGTGCGGGCGGCACCGCCGCCGGCGCACACCCGCGAGATGATCAAGACCGGCGGCTTCGACGCGGTCTGTTTCACCTCGAGCTCAACGGTGCGCAACCTGGTCGGGATCGCGGGCAAGCCGCACGCGCGGACCATCGTCGCGTGCATCGGCCCCAAGACCGCCGAGACGGCAGCCGAATTCGGTCTGCGCGTGGATGTGCAGCCGGAGGTCGCGGCCGTCGGACCGCTGGTGGAGGCGCTCGCCGAGCATGCCGCCCGGTTGCGCGCCGAGGGCGCATTGCCCCCGCCGCGTAAGAAGAGCCGCCGCCGCTGATTCGCGAGGAGGCCGGGCATGAGTTTTCCTAGGCATCGCCCTCGTAGGCTGCGCTCGACACCGGCGATGCGCCGACTCGTTGCCGAAACCACGCTGGAGCCAAGGCAACTGGTGTTGCCGATCTTCGTCGCCGACGGCATCGACGAACCCCGCGCGATCTCGTCGATGCCCGGGGTCGTACAACACACCCGTGACTCGCTGCGTCGCGCCGCCTCCGACGCCGTATCGGCGGGTGTCGGCGGTCTGATGCTGTTCGGCGTCCCGCGCGACGGGGACAAGGATCCCACCGGGACGATCGGCGTGTCCGAGGACGGCATCCTCAACGCCGCCCTGCGCGATCTGGCCGGCGACCTCGGAAACGACACCGTGCTGATGGCCGACACCTGTCTCGACGAGTTCACCGACCACGGTCACTGCGGGGTGCTGGACTCCGCCGGTCGGGTCGACAACGACCTGACCAATAAGAGGTACGTCGAACTCGCTGTGGCACAGGCTGATTCAGGAGCGCACGTGGTGGGGCCCAGCGGCATGATGGACGGTCAGGTCGCCGCGATCCGCGACGGACTGGACGCCGCCGGACACACCGACACCGTGATTCTGGCCTACGCCGCGAAGTTCGCCTCAGGTTTCTACGGCCCGTTCCGGGAGGCGGTGGGGTCGAGCCTGTGCGGCGATCGTCGTACCTATCAACAGGATCCGGCCAACGCCCGGGAGGCGCTACACGAGGTGCGACTCGACATCGACGAGGGTGCCGACATCGTGATGGTCAAGCCCGCGATGGGATACCTCGACGTCGTGCGTGCGGCCGCCGATCTCTCGCCGGTCCCGGTGGCCGCCTATCAGGTCTCCGGTGAGTACGCGATGATCAGCGCCGCCGCCGCCAATGGTTGGATCGATCTGCAGACGGTCGCCCTGGAGACGCTGACGAGCATCCGGCGCGCGGGGGCCGACATCGTGCTGACGTACTGGGCGGCCGAGGTCGCCGGCTGGCTCGCGTGAATCCGGAGTCACCACACCGGCGGGACCCGGCGCAGGAACAGCCGACCGACTCGGACGCTCGCCCCGTGGACGTCGACACCGGATTCTGGCTCTGGCTGACCGCACTTCCCCTGATGGTGGTGGGACACATCGTCGATCTTCTGGTCAGCGACCGCGCGCGCGACTTACCGGCTCCGGTGCTGGCGCTCTCGGTGGTGTTCATCGTGATTCTCGCCGCCGTCGTGCTGACCTTCCAGATCCTGATGCGGCACGGCTACCGGTGGACTCGCACGGTCCTGACCGGTGCCGGCGGCGCGGCCGTGGTCTACGTCGCGACCAGCCTGTTCAACACCGAACGTCCGCCCGCCGTTGCGGTCACCTACGCGGTCACCGCGATCCTCGGCTCGGTGCTCATCGTCGGCGGTATCTATCTGCTGCATCGCAAAGACGCCAACGAATACTTCACGCGGTGAGGCGTTAGGCTGACCCGACCATGACCGCTCCTGCGTCGCGAGCCCGCGTCGTCACCGCCGCCTTCTGGTGCTGGATCGTCGCGTCGGTGATGTTGATGCTGGGCGGAATGATCGCCGCCTCGGTCGATCTGCCGCCGGTGTTCCGCGGCGCGGGAATGCTCACCGTTGCGGCAGGCGCAGGCGTGGCGTTCTTCGCGGGCCGGATCCGAACCGGTGATGTCCGGTTCCGCAGGGCCGGCGTCGCGCTGTCGCTGACCATCGTCGTGCTCGTCGCATTACTGTCCGTGCGCGGCGTCGTGCACCTCGCGACGCTTGTCGCGGTGGTTCCGTTGATCGCAGGGGCGATCCTGATCACCCGGCCCGGCGCAGCAAAGCCAGAGGAAGCGACATGACCGACAAGACCGCACCCCCGCAGGTGCTGTTCTACGAGCAAGGCGCCAGCTGGTGGTGGGTGGCCGCCGGCCCGGCATCGGCGATCGCCATGGGGTTGATCCAGGCCTCGGCCGGTTACGGGGTTCAACTTCTGGTGCCCGGCGTCTTCCTGGTGCTTGTCAGCGGCTTCCTCGCGATTCAGGTCAAGGCCGCCCGCATCCACACCTCGGTCGAGTTGACGCCGGAAACCCTGCGCCAGGGCACCGAACGCATCCGCACCGACGAGATCGTCCGCATCTACCCCGAAGCGACCGGTTCGGAGGCGCCGAAATGGCAGTCTGCGCGCGCGCTCGGAGAGCTCACGGGCGTTCCGCGCGGCCGGACCGGCATCGGGGTGAAGATGACCAACGACCGCACCGCGCAGGCCTGGGCGCGCAAACACCAACAGCTTCGGCAGACGCTGACCCAGCTGGTCGAAGAGCGCATCCCGCCGGCATGACCATCAGGGCAACGCTCGAGCTGGTGCTCGCCGTCGCCGCGGCGGTTGGCAGCGTGCTGAGCTGGTTGTCGGCCCGCACGACGGTCATGGTGGCGCCGGTGCTCGAGGGCGAACCGCGAACGACCTCGTTGCAGTACAGCGCGCCCCTGCTGGGGCTCGCGCTGGTGTTGGCGACGACGGCGGGTGTGCTGGCCGTGCTGGGCGTCACGCATCTGCGCCGCCGTACAAACGAGGCCGCTCGCGGGAAGTGAGAGACCGCTCACAGCCACTTGGTACAAAGTGCAAAATTTGTAACACTGTGCCAATGACCGAGTTGGCGGAGACGAACAGTCCTCTCGACGACGCCCTGCCGCTGGGACCGCAGTCGCTGGTGTGGCGCTATTTCGGGGACAACCGCATGTACCTGATCGGGCCGCGGCCCGCGGTGCTGCAGAACATGCTCGCCGAACTCGGCCAGGGCGTGCTCGACCATTCGGTGTTCTTCGACGACACCGCGGCGCGGGTCAAGCGCTCGCTACCGCCGATCTTCAACACGGTCTACGGTCTCGACGACGACCACCCCGGCGCCCAGGTGCGCGACTTTCACACCGATATCAAGGGGGAGATGCCTGACGGACGGCGCTACCACGCATTGGACCCGGAGACCTACTTCTGGGCGCATGCGACGTTCGTCGAACAGGTGCTCTACTTCGCCGACACCTTCGTCAAGCGGCTCAGCCGCGAAGAGAAGGAACAGATCTACCTCGAGTCGAAGACGTGGTATCGCCGCTACGGCGTGAGCGACCGCCCGATGCCTGCCACCTACGAGGAATTCGAACGGTATTGGGACCGCATGCTCGACGAGATCGTCGTCGCACACCAGACCGCCAAATACGGCGTCGGTTACGTGACGAAGGGTTTCCCGTGCCCCAAGGGGGTGCCCGGGTGGGCGTGGAAGCTGATCGCGCCGCTGTTCAATCCGCTCGCTGCGTTCCTGACCACCGGCGGTCTGCCGCCCCGCGCGCGCGATCTGCTGGCGCTGCCGTGGAGCGACCGACAGGAGCGGCGGTACCAGCGCTTCGCGGCGCTCTGGCGGTCGCGACCGGTCAACTGGGTCTGGGATCGCCTGCCGATGCGGGTGCGCTACAACGGCTACGCCCAAAAGGGCTATGCCCGAGCCTGACCCGGTAACGGGCTCTGATTCGTCGCCCGCGACGGGGTTTGATTCGTCGCCCGCGACGGGTGCCATCCTCGATGCCGCCGTCATCGAGTTCGAGCGCCGCGGCTTCCGCCGGGTCGCACTCGACGACGTGGCCCGTCGCGCCGGTGTCAGCCGGACCACCATCTACCGCCGGTTCGCCAACCGCGACGAACTCGTCGCCGCGGTGATCGAACGTGAGAACATCGCGTTGTTCGCCGATATCGCCGAAGAGGTCAAACGGGCTGGGCCACAGTCGAATTACTACGTCGAGGCATTCACCCTGTCGATCCTGAAGTTTCGGCGCCATCGCGTGCTGTACCGGATGCTGACCGACGAACCGGCGCTGGTGCTCGAATTGGCCCGCAGGCACTACGCCGCGGCCATCGCCCGGATGGCCGCGGCACTGCACATCATCTTCCCGCCCGGTTTCGCCGAGCGGATCGGCGAGCCGGCCGTCGCAGAGCTGGCCGACACCATCCTGCGCTATGCGGCCATGGTGCTGCTGCTGCCGAGCGCGCGACCGCTGGATTCGGCCGACGACATCCGCGCGTTCGCCCGTGCGCACTTCCTGCCGAGCCTGCCCGCCGCGTTGCGGGCGGTGCCGACTTCTTAGTCCGTCTCTGTTTCGTAGTACAAGGCTTCGGGCAGATATAACCCATGAGCACCGACGACAGGCAGCAGGACGACGATCGGCTCACCGACGAGCAGCGGAAAGCCGAACCGGAAACGGACGAACACCATCAGGTCACCAGCGAGCCGGAGCAGCCGCAACCGACCGAAAAGCCCGAGGTCACCGACGAGCATCGGGAAAAGGCCACCGAGATGCACAAGGCCTACGAGGAAGATCGGCCGACGACCAAAATGCCGGGCACCGGCGGCGCGGTCGCGGGCACAGCCGTCAACGACTGGGTCGATGACGACGGCAACCCAAAGTACAGCGACACGTCCGGTGACGCATCGAGCGACGAGGCTGCCAACCCCGCGTAGAGTGCCGGCGTGACTCCGCTGGAGCAGATCGCGCCCGCTTTCATTGAGATGGCCCATTCGATCGTGTGGGCCTCGGTCGCCACCGTCGACGCCAACAGCCGCCCGCGTACCCGCATCCTGCACCCCATCTGGGAGTGGGACGGCACAGACCTGTTCGGGTGGATCGCCACCGTGCCGACGCCGGTGAAGAGAAACCATCTCGCCGTGCACCCCGAGGTATCGGTCAGCTACTGGACCACCAACCACGACACCTGCAGCGCCGAGTGCCTGGTCGAGTGGTACGTCGACGACGAGACCCGAACGGCGGTGTGGGACAAGTTCGCCACCGGGCCCGCGCCGGTGGGCTACGACCCCCGAATCATCCCGATGTGGGAGGGCGGACCGACGTCCGACCAGTTCGCGGTGCTGCGGCTCAGCCCCTACCGGATCCGAGTCATGCCCGGCACCGTGATGACGAAAGGTGAAGGGGCACCGCAGACGTGGTCTTCGTGAACCCGTGCCGGTGTAGCCGGGTCGATCCGGTCTGGGCGATGATCTTGGTATGACCACCGCGCCCGACGTCCGGGCGTTACCACTGGCGCCCAAGAACCCGCTACCGATCTGGCAGCTGTTGAAGTTGGTGCGCAGGCTCGACACCGGACAGGAAGTGATACGCGCCGCCGGCGGCCCCGTCACCCGCATCCAGTTCGGGCCGAAGAAGTTGCATCCACCGATCGTGGCCGTGATGTCGCCCACCGGCATGCGCGACGTGCTCGCACGCTCCGAGGCCTCATCGGACCGATGCATCTATCACGACGAAGTCCGCAATATGGCGGGCGACAGCCTGTTCGTACTGCCCAACGACCTGTGGCGGCCCCGCAAACGCGCCTTGCAACCGGTGTTCACCAAGCACAACGTCCGCAACTTCGGCGGGTTCATGTCAGCGGCCGCGCAGGCGTTCGTCGACCGCTGCTCGGCTGGTCGGCAGGTCGACCTCGACGTCGAATCCCGCCGCGTCGCAATGCAGTCGTTGGGACATTCGGTGCTCGGCATCGACCTCAACGAGCGCGCCGACACGATCGCCCGTTGCATGCACGTCGCGTCGTCATATACGGCCGACCGCGCACTGCGACCGGTGCGCGCACCGCGCTGGCTGCCGACGCCCGCCCGCCGGCGCGCACGCAGGGCGGTCGCCGAGATGCGGGCGATCACCGACGGGATGGTGCAGTCGTGTCGCAATGACCCGACGCTGGACGCCCCGCTGGTACGGGCGCTGATGGCGGCCACCGACCCAGAAACCGGGCTGCCGATCTCGGACGACGACATCTCGAACGACCTGTTGATCTTCATGCTCGCCGGGCACGACACCACCTCGACGGCGCTCACCTACTCGTTGTGGGTGCTGGGACGTCATCCCCACATTCAAGACCGCGTGGCCGCGGAGGCCGCCGCGATCGGCGATCGGGAGCTCACACCCGAGGACGTGCCTCGACTGGAGTACACCGTTCAGGTGCTGCACGAGGCGATCCGGTTGTGTCCGCCCGCTGCGGGAGTGGCGCGGCTGGCGACCCGCGACATCGCGGTCGACGGATACCGTATCGAGGCGGGCACGCTGGTGGCCGTGGGACTCTATGGCCTGCACCATGATCCGGCGCTGTGGCCGAACCCGATGGTGTTCGATCCCGACCGGTTCAGCCCCGAGAACACCAAAACCCGCGACCGGTGGCAGTTTCTGCCGTTCCTCGCGGGCGGACGGCCGTGTATCGGCGAGCACTTCGCGCGGCTGGAGACGACGTTGGCGCTGGCAACGATCGTGCGTGCCATCGAGATCGAGTCGCTCGACACCGCTTTCGAGTGCGACGTGCCGTTCACCACTGTGGCTAAGGGCCCGATTCGGGCGCGCGTGCGCCCGCGAAAGTGAGGCGTCGCCGCGTATCGCCCACGGCCGCACCACAGTGCCAATCGACGACGGCGTCAGCGATCGGCTGTACATGCTGGTCGGTGTCGACGACGGCGTAAGACATCACCAGGCCGGTCAGGCCGTTGATCGAACCTTCATAGCCGATTCGGTGCGTCAGATCCCGGATCCACTGCTCGGCGCGCAGGCCCTGACCGAAGGACAGCCAGCGCACATCGCAGATCACCAGGACACGGCGCACGCCGATGCCGAGTGCAGCCGTCACCGCCGACTCGCAGATGGCGTTCGCGCACTCGCGCAGCCGCCGGCGCGACACGCGGGAATGGCGCTCACCGAACAGGGATAGGACGCGGTCCGCATCCACGATCAGAATTGCCGACTCGAGCGAGTTGCCGCCGGGATCGGCGGACGGGGGCGTCGCCCCGGCCGCGTCGATCCAGTATGTACCGCCTGGTCCGGTGCGATGATTCACCGCGATGCCACGGCTCCGGTATGCCGCGGCGATCGGTTCGGACAGACCCGAAGGCGGCCCGACAAGCATCAGCGGCGAAGCGCCGGATTTCGTGACTGCCACACCAACCTCACTATCTGTTCGCCGGGGTCTCCCCGGCTGCTCCCATTGCTCCAGCACAATCGCTCAACGCGTGGCCGACGACGGCAGCGGCGTCTCGGTAGCCGGCGGCGTGGTCGTCACTGCCGCTCGCGAACTCGCCGGAAAGCCGCGCAGCGATCCGCCGAAGTGCCGCACGGGTCCGCGCTTCTTCGCGGCCCTGCCAGCTCTCAGCACTACGCGAGACTCTGGCGAAACTGCCTGACTTCGCGGCGATTTCGTCGAGAACACAGATGCGCGCGAGGCGAATGCCCCTGCTGTAACCCTTGCGGTAGGAGTCATTCCGGTCCGCCGGGGCGGACGCGTCAGCCAGGGCGTCGAGGAGCCGCACCAACACCGGCTCCACCGTCGCCGTGTCCGCATACCTGTCGCCGGTTCGAGGCTCTGGCGCTGCAACAGCCTGCTGCCGGTGACCGCGCCTCACGTCCATATCACTCATCACGCGGACATGCATGTCGATACTCACCGTCCACACACACGACACTGCCCCTTCATCGAATGCGCCGAAAATCGCCGCGCTCAGTCAAACGCCATTTGTCCGTGGTTCGCCGATGCGGAATTTAAAGCGGCCGGAGAATTCGGCCGACCTATTTATAAAAGCGGCCGCCAATTAGTGCGGTATTCGTTCCGACCGACCCCTCGCGGCCTAACGAGCAGGTTGTTTGCGGCGAGGGATGGTCTCCTCGGCCGCCTTTTCCCGCTTCGCGGTACGCCGTTCCTTGAGCGTCATTGCTGGTTTTTTGAGTTCGCGACTTTGCGACTTACTAGCCATTGTCTCCCTTTCGCTAGCATCCGCTACCAAAGCGCGACCATACCCGAGAAAAAAATAAAATCCAGTCTGTTGACGGCGTATCCGTATGCTGCCGCAACTCGGCTGCGCAGCGACCTGCCGTCAGCCTTTCGAAGGCCTGTCTTCGAGGACCGTCAGCCCCGTGTCAACAGCACCGCCTGCTCGAACGGCAGCAGGCGAAAAAGCGGGCGCATCCACCCGGTGACGGACGGCGCCGCGTCGGCCTTGGGCAGGACGCGCGGGTCGTGCACTCCGAACGTTTTGCCGTATCGCGTCATTCGGCCGCCACCTGCCGCGGTGATGTTCTTCAACCAGTCGCGGTCCGGCCCATAGGTGAGCAAGATGGCCACCCCGTCACGGGTGGGGAACACCGTAAGCGGGGTGCGGTACGGCTTACCCGACTTTCTGCCGACATGTTCGAGGATGCCCATCGACGGGGCCCATCCCGCCCACAGCCGCTGGACCGGGTTGGTGACGTGGCGGTTGAACCGCGCGAGCCATTGCGGGAGCTGCATGAGCCCATCCAACTCAGCGATCGCGCACAGCTCAAGCCCCCGACTATTACACCCTGTAGTTGACGGTCCCGGCCCGGCTGGGACACTGGTGGCCATGCGTGCTGACCACATCACCACCGAGGTGTCGGCGCGGCTGTTCGCCGAGGCGTCGGCCCTCATCCCAGGCGGGGTGAACTCCCCGGTGCGGGCATTCACCTCGGTCGGCGGAACCCCGCGGTTCATCACGTCGGCCAATGGCTACTGGCTGACCGACGCCGACGGCAACCGCTACGTCGACCTGGTCTGCTCGTGGGGACCGATGATCCTGGGGCATGCGCATCCGGACGTGGTCGCCGCGGTGCAGCGGGTGGTGACCGACGGCCTGTCGTTCGGCGCGCCCACCCCCTCGGAGTCGGAACTGGCCGCCGAGATCATCGGTCGGGTCGCACCGGTTGAGCGACTGCGGCTGGTGAACTCCGGCACCGAATCCACGATGAGCGCCATCCGGTTGGCCCGCGGCTACACGGGCCGCGCCAAGATCGTGAAGTTCTCCGGTTGTTACCACGGCCACAGCGACGCACTGTTGGCCGACGCGGGCTCCGGGGTGGCCACGCTCGGACTGCCGTCGTCTCCGGGTGTGACTGGTGCCGCCGCCGCCGACACGATCGTGCTGCCCTACAACAACGTCGCCGCGGTCGAGGAGGTCTTCGCCCGTTTCGGCGACGAGATCGCCTGCGTGATAACCGAAGCCAGCCCCGGCAACATGGGTACCGTTCCGCCGCTGCCCGGGTTCAACGCGACGCTGCGCCGGATCACTGCCGACCACGGCGCACTGCTGATCGTCGACGAGGTCATGACCGGGTTCCGCGTCAGCCGATCCGGTTGGTACGGCGTCGATCCCGTCGACGCCGACCTGTTCACCTTCGGCAAGGTGATGAGCGGCGGCCTGCCCGCCGCCGCGTTCGGGGGCCGGGTCGAGGTGATGGACCGATTGGCCCCGCTGGGGCCGGTGTACCAGGCCGGCACCCTGTCCGGGAACCCGGTGGCGATGGCGGCGGGCCTGGCGACGCTGCGGGCAGCCGACGAGACCGTCTACGCCACGCTCGACGCCAACGCCGACCGGCTGACCGCGCTGCTGGGCCAGGCCCTGACCGAAGCCGGTGTCGCGCACACGATTCCGCGTGCCGGGAATATGTTCAGCGTGTTCTTCAGCGACGAGCCGGTGACGGATTTTGCCTCGGCGCGGGCTTCGCAGACGTGGCGTTTCCCTGCATTCTTCCACGCGCTGCTCGACGCGGGTGTGTACCCGCCGCCGAGCGCCTTTGAGACCTGGTTCGTGTCAACGGCTCTGGATGACGAAGCGTTCGAGCGAATCGCGGCCGCACTGCCGGGGGCCGCCCGGGCGGCGGCGGAGGCGGTCGAACCCGCATGACCGACAAGACGATCGTGCATGTGATGCGGCACGGTGAGGTGCACAACCCGGACAAGATCCTCTACGGCCGCCTGCCCGACTACCACCTTTCCGAGCGGGGCCGCGCGCAGGCTGAGGCGGTCGCCGACTGGATGGCGACCCGTGACATCGTCTACGTGGTCGCCTCGCCGCTGGAGCGGGCCCAGGAGACCGCCGCACCGATCGCAACGGGCCTCGGGTTGTCCGTCGACACCGACGATGCACTCATCGAATCGCTGAACATCTTTCAGGGCCAACGGGTCTCGCCGGGCGACGGCGCCCTGCGTGACCCGCGCAACTGGTGGCACCTACGTAATCCGCGCACTCCGTCATGGGGTGAGCCTTACCATGAGATCGCCGAGCGGATGACCGCCGCCGTGCATCGCGCCAGGGTCAAGGCGGCGGGCCACGAGGCGGTGTGCGTCAGCCATCAACTGCCCGTCGAGACGCTGCGGCGGGCCATGACCGGTCAGCCGCTGCACCATTTCCCGACCCGGCGGCTGTGCAACCTGGCGTCGCTGACCTCGTTCTACTTCGACGGCGACACCTACGTCGGCTGGGGTTATGCGGAGTTGGCCGGACAGTGAAACGCTGGGTGGTGCTGGTGGGCGCGGCGATCGTCGCGCTCACCGGATGCTCCACCGGTGACGACGCGGTCGCGCAGGGCGGCACCTTCGAGTTCGTCGCACCCGGCGGGCAGACCGACATCTTCTATGACCCGCCTCAGGATCGCGGTCGGCCGGGCCCGGTGCGCGGTCCCGATCTGATGGACCCGGCCAAGACCATCTCGCTCGACGATTTCGCGGGCAAGGTGGTCGTGCTCAACGTGTGGGGGCAGTGGTGCGGCCCGTGCCGGACCGAGATCACCGAGCTTCAGCAGGTCTACGACGCCACCAAGGACCAAGGTGTGGCGTTCCTCGGGATCGACGTACGCGACCACAACCGCGATGCGGCACGCGACTTCATCGTCGACCGAGGCGTCACCTTCCCCTCGATCTACGACCCACCGATGCGGACCATGATCGCGTTCGGGGGCCGGTATCCCACGACGGTGATCCCGTCCACGGTGGTGCTGGATCGCGAGCACCGGGTCGCGGCGGTGTTCTTGCGGGAACTGCTGGCCGAAGACCTCCAGCCGGTCGTGGAACGCGTTGCGCGAGAGAATGACGACGCGCCGCCCGGCGACAAGGACGGGGCATGAGCCTCGACCAGGTGGAGCAGTTGATGGCCAGCGGTCCGGTTCTGCTGGCATTCCTGGTCAGCGCGCTCGCCGGGTTGGTGTCCTTCGCTTCGCCGTGTGTGGTGCCGCTGGTGCCGGGATACCTGTCGTATCTGGCCGCGGTCGTCGGCGTCGACGACGATGCCGCCGGCCCGGAACGCCGAGACCGACGTTCTGGCGGAGAATCGCGGGAAGAATCGACCAAAACGTCGGTCTCGGCGAGGACCACGCGGCTACGGGTGGCTGGCGCGGCGGCGCTGTTCGTGGCGGGGTTCACCGTGGTGTTCGTGCTCGGCACCGTCGCGGTGCTCGGCATGACGACATCGCTGATCACCAATCAGCTTCTATTGCAACGTATCGGCGGTGTGATCACCATCGTGATGGGGCTCGCGTTCATCGGGTTCATCCCCGCGCTGCAGCGTGAGGCCCGCTTCACCCCTCGTCAGATCTCCACACTGGGCGGCGCTCCGCTTCTGGGTGCGGTCTTCGCGCTCGGTTGGACGCCGTGCCTCGGCCCCACCCTCACCGGCGTCATCGCGGTGGCCTCGGCGACCGACGGCGCCAACGTGGCTCGCGGTGTGGCGCTGGTGATCGCCTACTGCCTGGGACTGGGAATTCCGTTCGTGCTGTTGGCGTTCGGATCCGCACGCGCCATGCAGGGGTTGGCGTGGCTGCGCAGGCACACCCGCACGATTCAGGTCTTCGGCGGCGTGCTGCTGATCGTGGTGGGTGTGGCGCTGGTGACCGGAATCTGGAACGACTTCGTCTCGTGGGTGCGCGATGCGTTCGTCAGCGATGTGACCCTGCCGATATGAGCACCACCTCTACGGGGCCCGCGCGCGAGCAGGGGAAAGACGCAAAACTGCCCGAGGACCGCGAAAAGGGCGCAGGTTCACGTCTGTTCGCGCTGGTGCGGAACACCTGGCGGACGCTGACGTCGATGGGCACCGCGCTGGTGCTGCTGTTCCTGCTGGCGCTCGGGGCGATCCCCGGGGCGCTGCTGCCGCAGCGCAGCCTCAACGAGTCCAAGGTCGACCAGTACATCGCCGAGCATCCCACGATCGGCCCGTGGCTGGACCGGCTGCAGGCCTTCGACGTGTTCTCCAGCTTCTGGTTCACCGCGATCTATGCGCTGCTGTTCGTTTCGCTGGTGGGCTGCCTCACACCGCGGATGATCGAACACTTCCGCAGCATGCGCGCCACGCCTGTGCCGGCCCCGCGAAACCTGAGCCGGCTGCCCAAGAACCACACAGCCGAGGTGATAGCCGACCCGAAGAGCTTGGCGGCGTCGGTACCCGAGCGGTTGCGCGGTTGGCGCAAGGTCACCCGCCACGACGGCGAGGTGACCGAAATTTCTGCGGAGAAAGGGTATTTGCGCGAATTCGGCAATATCGTCTTCCACTTCTCGTTGCTGGGTCTGCTCGTCGCGGTGGCGGCGGGCAAGCTGTTCGGCTACGAGGGTCACGTCATCGTGGTCGCCGACGGCGGTCCGGGCTTCTGTTCGGCGTCGCCTGCCGCGTTCGATTCGTTCCGTGCCGGTAACACCGTCGACGGCACATCGCTGTACCCGATCTGTGTACGGGTCAACGACTTTGCGGCTGACTATCTGCCGACGGGGCAGGCGACGTCGTTCGCCGCCGACATCGAGTACCAGGCCGGCGACGACCTGGATTCGGGTACGTGGCGGCCGTACCACCTCAAGGTCAACCATCCGCTGCGGGTCGGCGGCGACCGGGTTTACCTGCAGGGTCACGGCTACGCACCGACATTCACCGTCATCTTCCCCGACGGGCAGACGCGCACCCAGACATTGCAGTTCCGGCCCGATGACCAGACCACGCTTTTGTCCTCGGGAGCGATGCGGTTCGACCCGCCCGCGGGCACCTACCCCGACGCCGACGAGCGCCGCAAGAACCAGCTCGCGATCCAGGGCCTGTTCGCGCCCACGGAGCTGCTGCACGGCACGCTGCTGTCGTCGAGCTTCCCGGCGCTCAACGATCCCGCCGTCGCCATCGACATCTACCGTGGCGACACCGGTCTGGACACCGGCCGCCCGCAGTCGCTGTTCAATCTCGACCCGCGCTTGATCGAACAGGACCGGCTGACCAAGAAGGCGCGGGTGAACCTCGGAGCGGGCGAGTCGACGCGCCTCGACGACGGCACCGTGGTGCGGTTCGACGGTGCGGTGCCATTCATCAACCTGCAGGTCTCCCACGATCCGGCGCAGGTGTGGGTGCTGGTGTTCGCGTTGACCATGATGGCCGGGCTGCTGGTATCGCTGGTGGTGCGTCGCCGCCGCGTCTGGATTCGGATCAGACCCGCAGGTCCGAGTACCGTAACCGTCGAACTGGGCGGGCTGGCGCGCACCGACAACTCCGGATGGGGCGACGAGTTCGAGCGGCTGACGCAACGCCTCCTTCCCGATGCGACGTCGGCACACCCGGCAGGAGAGAAGGACAGATGAACGGGCAGATCGACATCGGCTTGGCGCGTTACTCGGACTGGGCGTTCACCTCATCGGTACTGGTCCTGGTGGGTGCGCTGTTGCTGCTCGCGATCGAGTTGGCTTACAACCGCAGCCGCAAGGTGGAGTCCCGGGAGCTGGTCGGGGCGGCGACATCGGGCAGGGGAGCCGCGTCGGGGGTCCGCGCCGATGGCGCCGCGCCCGGCGTCGTGGCCGATTCACCCAAGCGGCCGGTCGACGAACGGATCGGCGGCGCCGGGCTCGCGTTGACCTACCTCGGTATCGGTCTGCTGTTGGCCTGCATCGTGCTGCGCGGGCTGGCCACCTCGCGGGTGCCGTGGGGCAACATGTACGAGTTCATCAACCTGACAAGCTTCTGCGGGCTGCTCGCGGCGGCGGTGGTGCTGCGCCGCCGCCAGTACCGGGCGCTGTGGGTGTTCGTCCTCGTCCCGGTGCTGATCCTGCTGACGGTCTCGGGCCGCTGGCTCTACACCAACGCCGCCCCGGTGATGCCCGCCCTGCAGTCGTACTGGCTGCCGATTCACGTCTCGGTCGTCAGCCTCGGCTCGGGGGTGTTCCTGGTGGCCGGCGTCGCCAGCATCCTTTTTCTGTTGAAGATGTCGCGGTTCGGCGATCCGGGCGCCGACGGTGTGCTCGCCCGTGTCGTCGACCGGCTCCCCGACCCGCAGACTCTCGACCGGATCGCCTATCGCACGACGATTTTCGCTTTCCCGGTATTCGGGTTCGGCGTCATCTTCGGCGCGATCTGGGCCGAAGAGGCGTGGGGCCGCTACTGGGGCTGGGACCCCAAGGAGACGGTGTCGTTCATCGCCTGGGTCGTCTACGCCGCGTACCTGCACGCCCGCTCGACCGCGGGTTGGCGCGACAAGAAGGCCGCGTGGATCAACGTCGTCGGTTTCGTCGCGATGGTGTTCAACCTGTTCTTCATCAACCTGGTCACCGTCGGGCTGCACTCCTACGCCGGAGTCGGCTGAGCCGCAGCAGTCCGCTTCGCTAAGATCGGCCACGAAAAGCCTGCGAAGCCATGGGGGACCGTCAGCGTGTCTGAACATCCGGTACGCCGCGTCCAGGACCGTCACGGCGACGAGGTGGCTTCAGCGGCGGTGATTCCCGAGAATGCCTACGCGCCAGGTGGATTCCGTGCGCAGAGCCGGTTCAGCGATCCCGCGGCCGAACCGCCGCCGGAGTGGACGGCGCCCACACCGCCCCACGGGTTGCCGGTGCTCGACGCGCCCCAGGAACAAGATGCTGCGCCGTATCTCGACCTGTCGACGGTCGCGTTGCTGGGTCAACCCAAACGCGCACCTTCCGAGGGCTGGCGCAGGTGGCTGTACTTCGCCTCGTTGCGGTTGATCAACCTCGGCGACGGGCCCAAGGCGGTGCGCCGCCAGACGCTGACTGCGCAGGCCGCGCGCCCTCTGCGGGATTGCCACCGCATCGCGGTGTTGTCGCTCAAGGGCGGGGTCGGTAAGACCACGATCACCGCGACGCTGGGTGCGACGTTCGCCTCGATCCGGGGGGACCGGGTGATAGCCGTCGACGCGAACCCCGACCGCGGCACGCTGAGCCAGAAGGTGCCGCTGGAGACGCCGGCCACGGTGCGCCACCTGCTGCGCGACGCCGAAGGGATTCAGGCTTACAGCGACGTGCGCCGCTACACCTCACAGGGTCCGAGCCGGCTGGAGGTGCTGGCTTCCGAGACCGACCCCGCGGTGTCGGAGGCGTTCAGCTCCGAGGACTACCGCCGCACGCTCGAGGTTCTCGAGCGGTTCTACAGTCTGGTGCTCACCGACTGCGGCACGGGTCTGATGCACTCGGCCATGGCGGCCGTGCTGGCAAAGGCCGACACGCTGGTGGTGATCAGTTCCGGCTCGGTCGACGGTGCGCGCAGTGCCTCGGCGACGCTGGACTGGCTGGACGCCCACGGGCATCAGGACATGGTCGCCAACTCCATCGCGGTGATCAACGCGGTGCGGCCGCGATCGGGGAAGGTCGACATGAAGAAGGTCGTCGACCACTTCAACCGGCGTTGCCGCGCGGTGCTCGAAGTGCCGTTCGATCCGCACCTGGAGGAAGGCGCCGAGATCAGCCTCGAGAGGCTCAAGCCGGAAACCAGGGAGGCACTGCTCGAACTCGCCGCTGTTGTCGCGGCCGGATTCCCCGGCGCACAACGCTAGGACCGGACGCGGTCAGGACCGCGGATTGTCCTCTTGCCCGAGCCGGCGCAGGAACTCAGGATCGTCGTCGGGCCCGATCACCCGGGGCCGCGGACGGCTCGAAGAGACTCGCATCAGCCGCCAACCGACATATGCCAGTGTGCCCAACACGAGTATCAGGAGCAGATACGCCACGAGAACTAAACCTCCTTGGTTCGAATATACGCGTCGTCGGTAGGCTCGGTTCGTGTCTGACGGTCGACCCCGAACTCGTCTCGTGCTGGACGTGCTGGCCTATGTGGTGGCGCGGCTGCTGCTCGTCGCGCTCCTGACCGGACTCATCCTCGGCGTCGGACATCTGCTCGGGCTCCGCGACTTTCCGCTCATCGTTGCCGTGCTCTTCGCGGTGGTGATCGCGCTGCCGCTGGGCATCTGGCTGTTCGCCCCGTTACGTCGCCGGGCCAACGAAAGCATTGCGGCATTCGACGAGGGCCGACGCCGCGACCGGGAGCAACTCCAGGCCCGGCTGCGCGGCGAAGACCCACCGCCGGCACCGTAACGGCGTCTTCGTCCGCCGAGCGGATTGCGGTTTGCCGTCTCGCCGGGTAAGTACACGAGCATGGTTTCGCCTGAAGAGCTGTACGGACGCTGGATCACCGAACTGTGGGCGGGCAATCCCGTTGCGCACGAGTTGGTGACCGAGGACTTCGTCGGACATTGGCCCGGACGGGTGGTCCGCGGGCCGGAGGAGCTGCAGGCGGTCGTCGGGGAGACCCACCGGATGTTCACCGACCTGAAATTCGTGATCGAAGTGGCGCCGTTCTGGACCGGCGAGATGCTGGCGGCCAGATGGATCGGCACGGGCGCGGCCGAGGACGGCCCGAAGCGGTTCACCGGTAACGACATCCTGCGGCTCGCGGACGGACGCTTCGCCGAGTACTGGACGGGCACCAGCACCGGTTAACCGGCGGCGTCCCGCAGTACCTGCGCAAGCTTGTCGAGCGGGTTGCCCGCGCCGGGGTCCAGCCGCAGCGCGTCGCGCAGCACCTCGGGATCAGGGGTGACCGGCACGGGCGCGGGCGCCTCGGGCACCGGCGGTGGAGCCGGCTGCGGCACGGGCGGCGGGGGTGGTGCGGTCAAACCGGCCAGCTTGGCCTTCAGCCTGGGCGCTGCGTCCCTGCGGACGGCACGTCGATCGGGATCGGGATCGGCGTTGTCCGCAAAGCAGCTCTCCGGCGCGGTCTCCACGAGTGCCAGCGCGCTGAGGTACCGGTCCCGCGCGGCATCGGGCCGGTTCTCCCAGGCGTCCACGTCGCCCTGTCGCTCCCGGACCAGTTCCAGGTTGACCAGTACGGGACACGACTGCTCGCGGGGAGTTCGACCGAGCGCATCGACGAAATGCGCGTCGGCGTCGGCGAGGCGGTCATCGAGCACCGCGAGGGTGCCCGCCGCGAACGGTGCTTTCGCCGGCTCGACGATGTTGAGCGTGCTCATCACCGACACGTCGCCGCGCAGGGCGTCGGCATCGCGCTGCGCGAAATGTGACACCGCCGAATCACCGGCCACCACAACGGAGATGAGCTTCACCGCAAGAACCAGCGCCACGACGGCCACCGGAGCCGAGAACACCAGCAGCCGGCGGCGCAGCCGCAGCCTGGCGGGGCGGGTCCGCATCAGAGCACCTCCTCGCGTCGGGCGGCGCGGCTGGTCCGGACCTCGCGCAGCGTGAGGTAGATCTCGAACAGCAACAGCACGGCTGCGACAAGGCTGAAGACCCAGTACAGATCCGTGCGTTCGGGGGTGGCGGCGGCCGACTGCGCCGACGAGCCGGCGCCCACATCGGGTGCAGCGTCCGTCACCGGCTGCGCGGTGTCCCGACCTACGAAGGGCACCCCGAGCTGATCGGCGATGCGTTGCAGGCCTTGGTCGTTGCGCGTCGCGCCGTATCCGAACACGGCCCCGCCGTCCACCGAACCGGTCACCGGGTCGAACTCGCCCTGCGGTGCCTGCGACGCGGGTGCACCCGACCCGAAGTAGAACACCAGGTTCTGCGCGTCCGGATCGCGTTGGCCCGCGGCGATCAACTGGTAGCGCAGAATGTTCGCCGCGGCGGCCGCGTTCACCTCGCCCACGGCGGTGTCGGGGTACGGGTTCACCGCCGCGACGACCGGTTTGAGGCTCCAGTTGTCCTTCGACAACGGCCATTCCAGTGACGACCGCGCCGCGAACGTGATCAGCGCGAAGCGGGCCTGCGGGTAACGGTCGATGAGCGCGGTGATGTCGTCGCGGATACCGGCGATACGCGGTTGACCGGGACCATGATCGGTGACGGCGGAGTCGCTGGAGCGATCGACGATCAGGAACACGTTGGCCGTCGCGTCGTCGGTCGGGGTGGTCTGCGCCGTTTCTGACCCATCGCCGCCGATGGCCGGCCGAGCCGCAGCGATCAACATCAGCATCACCGCCAGCGTCAGCGCCGACCAGCGCCAAACAGTCGCCCACCGCTGGCTTGCGCTGTGTGCCAGCTGCCGCATGGTGATGAGCCGCAGCACGATCGCTGCCGCGGCGATCGCGATCAAAAACACCGGCGGTACGACAGGCGAGAACGTCATCGTCGGAGCACCGCCAACGACAGGCACAGCAGCGCCGAGACCGCGACGGCGACCGCCAACGGAACGGTCGGAGTGTCGCCGCGAAACCCAGCCACTGTGGCGGACTGGTCGACGTCGGGAGGATGGGCCCGGATCCCGTCCAGCTGGGCCGCCAAGTCGGGTCCGACCGGTGCGAATCGACCGTTTGTGGCCGACACGACGGACCGCAGCGGACCCGGCGACGACACCAGCGCATTGACCTGGATTCCCCGCTCGCGCGCCATGTCGCCGACCTGCTGTTCGGTGAACAACGAGGGGCGGCCTTCGTCGGGAACGCGTAGCTCGCCGGGACCGAGATAGATGATCGAACGACGACGCTGGTCGGGCTGCTCGTCGGCCGGGAATCCGGCCACACACAGCGCGAGGATGTCGGCGGCGCTGGGTGCGTAGTCGATATAGGTCACCGGCGCGGCGAACGCCGCGACCGAATCGCGCTTTCTGGCCAGCTGCGCGGGTGTGAGGGCACCGTCATCCGGAAGTCCCGCGAGACCGGCTGCTTCACTGAGCGTTTCGATCGCGAACTGATGGTCGCGGGTCAACGGGATCACCCGGCGGTTGGTGGAGGTCAACCCGATCCGTTCAGTACCGAAAGACCTGGCCTGCTCGGCGAAATACGACAGGAAGCCGGCGGTGTCGGCAGCGGTGACCGGTTCGCCGACACACAACATGATTTCCTCGGGCACCTCGGAGGTCTGCAGCGACCACCACAGGCCGCTGGGGCGGGCGCTGGCCAGCACCGCTGTTCCGAACAACAGCATGAGCAACACGATCGTGACGATCATCGACACGGTCCGAGCCCGCGCGACCCGCGCGTACTCCGGCAGACCGGTCAGGCGCGTGGTGTTGGCCAGCGGCCGCAACCGTCGCTGTACCTGCTTGATCGGTGCGAGCAGCGCCAGCGCGACAGCACCTGCTAGACAAGCGAATCCGATGACGGCGATCGGCCACCAGGTCAGGGCCACGAGCGGATCAGCTCCTCGGTCGTGACGCCCACCTCACCGACACGGACCCCGGAGTCGGTGTTGAACTGCGCGTCGTCGAGTGCGGCCAGCGTCGGCGCGGCAGGCGCCAACGGACCTGACGCGATGTCGTCGAGGTGTAGGTACTGCGCCCGTGTGCCGGTCGCCTGGTGCAGGAAGCTGCGCAGGGTGCGGCTCAACGCGGCACCCGCTTCGGCGGTGGTGAGGTCACCGTCGCGGTGACGGGCGGTGACGCGCTCGACGGTGCGCGCGAACCGGCGACGCAGCAGCACGGCGTGCAGCGAGCGCACGACGGGCAGGCGCCGCAGCCGGTGTGACGGCAGTGTCCACACGAAAACACTGACGTACCAACAGATCAGCAGCACCGTCAGCAGTAGGCCGAGCCACAGCCAACCCGCCGAGTACGGCATCGGTCCGCCGACGAACCGCAACAGGTCATCCGGCACGGGCGAACACCTCGGTCAACGCGACAAGCCGGGAGCGGATCTCGCCGTTCGCACCGATCCTGGTGTGCGGAACAGCGCGGGCGGTCATGAACTCGTCGAGGCGGTGCGCCCGCAGCTGCTCGGCCCGACGGTACGCGGCGACCACCCGAGGGCCCAGCGTGGCGGTGTCGAGAACGAAGCGCCCCGATGCGACGTCGAAGCCGGCACGGCCGTCGTCGGGGCCGCCCACGGCCGGCATGTCGGAGACCGTCACCCATAGCACGTCGTGGCGAGCGGTCAGCCGCGTGACGGCGTCGGTCAGCCGGTCGTCGACGTCCGGCTCGTCAGACACCACCACGGTCAGCATCGGATGTCGGTAATGTGTTGCCACGTAATCCAATTGGCAGACGATATCGCTGCGGCCCGGTGCGTTCGCGGTGTGACCGTAATACCTGTGCAGCAGGCTCTCGATGTGGGTTTCGCCGCGCCGCTGGCGGATGTTCACGCAGCCGCGGACGTCGCCGAACACCATTCCGATCTGATCGGAACGTCCGAGCGTTATGAGCCCGAATGCGCCGAGAATGTTCACGGCCACATCGTGTTTGACTTCGCCGCTGGGCGTCAGCGCGGTCATGTTGCGGCCCGCATCGGCAACGAGCAGCACCTTGTGGTGTTTTTCGGAGACGAACCGTTTGATCAGCACGTGACCCGACCGTGCCGAGGCCTTCCAGTCGATATCGCGCACGTCGTCGCCGGGTACGTAGGGCCGCAGGTCGTCGAATTCCAGGCTGCGGGTGTGCAGTAGCGCGTAGCGACCGCCTTCGAGCATTCCACGGGTGTCGGTGCCGAAGTGTGTCCTCGCCGCGGTGAGGTATTTGCCCATTACGGTCTTACGGAACTCGAACCGCTTGCAGGACAGCGTCGATGATCACCTCGGGAGTCACGTTGGCGCTGGCCGCCTCGAACCCAAGGATCAGCCGGTGTCGCAACACCCGGTGGGCGAGTTTGGCGATGTCGCCTGGAATAACGTGGCCGCGATCGGAGAGCAGGGCCAGCGCGCGGGCCGCGTTGCAGAACGCGATGGTGGCGCGGGGGCTGGCCCCGTACTCGATCAGCCGGGCGAGCTGGCGCGGCAGGTGCTGGTCGGGTTCGCGGGTGACGTTGACCAGTTGGCTGGCGTAGTGCATCAACGCACGGTCCATGTGCACTTGGCGGACGACGGCCTGTAGCCGGCGGATGTCGTCGAGTCCCGCGACCGGGTGGCTGCGGTGATTCCTGTCGTACAGGCCGGCATCCATCCGGGCCATCATCTCCACCTCCTGCTCGGGGGAGGGGTAGTGCACGACGTCCTTGAGCATGAACCGGTCGGTCTGCGCCTCCGACAGCGGATACGTGCCTTCCTGGTCGACGGGGTTCTGCGTCGCGATGACCAGGAACGGTTCGGGGATCGGGTACTCGGTGCCCGCGATCGTGGTCTGGCGTTCCTCCATCGCCTCGAGCATCGCGCTCTGCGTCTTGGCGCTGGACCGGTTGATCTCGTCGAGCAGCACGATGTTGGTGTGCACCGGCCCCAGTTGCGTGACGAACGAGTTGGTCGCCGACTCGTACACCTGGGTGCCGATGATGTCGCTGGGCAGCAGGTCGGGTGTGCACTGGATGCGCCGAAAGCCGCCGTCGACGGCGTCGGCGACGACGCGCGCGGCCGTCGTCTTCGCCAGCCCGGGCACGCTCTCGATGAGGATGTGCCCGCCGGCGAGCAGGCCGATCAGCAGCGACTCGCGAAGGTTCTCCTGGCCCACCACCTTGGCCGAGAACGCGCCGGAGACCGCGGCGACGACGCGCTGCGCCTCGGTGAGAGCGCGCTGGTCGAGACCTCTGCGTGCGGCGTCGGCCCGGTGTGGTGCTGCGGTCATGGGTGCCTCTCGTCTCCGGCTGCCGGATGCGGATACCCCGGCCAGGGTATTCACACACCGCCGATCGGGCGAGGAGGCCAGCAGGCCCGCGCTACGACAGGAACCGTGCGGCGTACGGCGCGAACCGGGCCTGCAGGTCACGTTCGTCGAGGCCGAACATCTCCGGCGAGGTGGCCACCCGGCCGAGGCGGCCGCGCTGGTGACCCGCGAGGTACTCGGCCATCGCGGCGCGCGCGTCATCGGTCATCGGTTCGTCGGCAAGCGCGAATATCGCTGCCGCGGTGGCCATCTCGTCAGCCATGAAATCATCGAACCGCACGTCGATCGACCGTTCCGGCGCGATGGCGTCGCGGTCGCGGATCAGCGCGTTGAGCATCAGCTCGAGCCGGTCGATCCAGCACGCGGCGATGTCGGCGACCGGCACGGGGGTGCAGTGCATGCGCGCGGAGTAGGTGAGCATCGCGAGCATCGACAAGACCACGGGCACGGGGTCGCGGTGGGTCGCGATCACCGTCACACCTGGAAAGACGCGGTCGAGCACGGGTAGCTGTTCGAGGTGCTGCGGCGACTTGAGCAGCCAACGCCTGCCGCCGCGCAGGAACTGGAGCGCCTTGAGCTGGACGGCCAGATGCTCATAGTGGGGCGTCTGGTCGTGCGACAGGTAGTAGTCGCGCCACCGCGGCACGTGAGCCAGCGTCTCGAACAGCATCGACGAGAAGTCGTTGGCCAGCAGTTGGATCTCTTCGTGCACGTGGTCGGTCGTCATCTCGTGCATCAGCGCGAAGTGCGGCATCACCGCGTTCATGAACTCCACCGCGGCATCCATCCGGGCACGCCGCGGGTCCGGGTCGACCCCGAGTTCCGACGGCAGCGGGAACGGCTCGTTGCTCTCCCAGTACGGCAGGGTGCGAAACGTCGGGCCCGAGGCGAGCAGGTTGTGCAGGTGTGTGGTGCCCGTGCGCGGCAAGCCGGCGATCACGACCGGCGGCACCAGTTCGATGTCGTGGATCTCGGGATGCCGGGCCAGCAGGTCGGTGAGCAGCAACCGGTTCTTCAGCCACTGCACCAGCTGCGCGTGGAAGTTCACCACGCCGGCGTCGCTCAAATGCGGAATCTCTTTCAGCGCAGTGAGATACACGTCCATGCGCTCGCGGTAGTCGTCGGGGCCGAAGTCGTCGAGCCCCGTTTCGGCTCGGGCCTTGGCGTGTAGCGCATCGGCGTCGAGCGGACAGTCCGGCGCCATCGCCGCCATCATGTCGCGGATCGGTTCGATCGCAGCCGGGAAGCGCGGCTCGGCGAGATCATCCAGGACGACGGGTGCAGGTGAGGTGTCGGTCACAGCCAGTTATGTTACTGTCAGTTTCGTAATGACGGCGGAAATCGGGCGGCCCCGTGACGGACGCATCGACGTGGCGGTGCTGCGTGCGACGGTGGACCTGCTGGCCGAGACCGGCTACGCGGACCTGACCGTCGACGCCATAGCCCGGCGCGCGGGCACGAGCAAGCCGGCCATCTATCGCCGTTGGCCGGGCAAGGCGCACGTCGTCCACGAGGCGGTGTTTCCGGCCGGCGCCGCCACCGAACTGCCCGACACCGGGTCGCTGGCGGGCGACGTGCGCGAGATGGTGCGCCGAACGGTCGCGGTGCTGACCACCCCGGCCGCCCGCGCGGCGCTGCCCGGGCTCGTGGCGGAGATGGCCGCGGACCGGGCGCTGCATGCCGCGCTGCTCGAGCGCTTCTCCGATGTGCTCTCGCGCGGGCTGAGCGAGCGGTTGGCTGCGGCCGTCGCCCGCGGTGAGGTGCGCCCAGCAGTGTCGGCCGCCGACGTCGTCGAGGCGATGGCCGGCATGACGTTTCTGGCCTTGATCACCCGCGCGGACGGTCTCGACGACGCGTGGGTGGACCGAACCGCCGAATTCATCACGAAGGGACTCAGGGCATGACGCACGAATCAGCCACCGCGGCGAGCCGCGAATCAGCCACCGCGGCGAGCCGCGAATCAACAACAGCCTGGCGAGAACTGCTCGATACCTTGGGCGGACTGGACCGGTCGTTCCTGGAAGGGGACCGCGCGGTGACCGACGACCGGCACCTCGCCGACGGCTACCGCATGCTCGCGACCACGCTCGGGGTGGCGTTCGACACCTATCTGTTCGCCGAACCGAGCCGGCCGGTGTGGATCGAACTCAACACGCCGTTTCGCCGCGACCGGCGCTGGGGCGGTGACAACACCGACGCCTACTACCTCATGTGTCCGGTCGATCCCGAGCGTCGGTACCGCATCAGCGGGAACAAGGGGGACAGCGTCTACTTCTCGGTGACCGCCTACAACGAGCCGTCGCCGGGTGCGTGGTCGGACCGGATCGTGGCGCTCGTGCGTGACGACGAACTCGACATTGATGCTGAGGGCAACTTCTCGTTCGACCTCGGTCCCACCGACGGCGGCGTGGTGCTGGTGACGCGCGACTACCAGGCCGATCCGCTGACGGGCCGGCCCGTTGCCTGGAACATCGAGGCGCTCGACGAGCCCGACCCGATTCGCCACGGTGACGCCGAGACGGCCGCCGCGCTGCGGGCCAGCGCCGCGTGGCTGCGCACGATGTTCGCGATCGTGCCGCTGGCGGTGGGCTACCGCGTCGACGACACCCACACGCTGGGACACGAGATATCGCAGGTGGCAAACCAATTCGCCGATCCCTACCAGGTGCCGGACGCGAACTTCGGCTGGTCGGCCCGCGACGCCTGTTACTCCTACGGCAGCTTCGCGCTCGAGAACGACGAGGCGCTGGTCGTCACGCACCGGCCGCCGGCATGCCGGTTCTGGAATCTCGTGGTGTGGAATCAGTTCATGGCCGGCGTCACCGACGTCAAGACGTCGATCAACGGTTTCAGCGCGGTGCCGAACTCCGACGGTTCGATCACCGCGGTGATCTCGCGTGGCACCACCGCTCACCCGAATTCCGTCAGCACCGCGGACTATCCGCGCGGCAACCTGGCGTTCCGCTGGTTCCTCGCCGACGCGGTGCCCGACCGACCGCAGGTGCAACTGATCAAGCTCGCCGACGCCCCTACCGAAGTCACCTAGTGGCGATTTGTGCGTGATTCCGGTCGCCCT